>NZ_CP150154.1:4800000-6783894 GCF_037963325.1 Paenibacillus sp. FSL E2-0201 | reverse complement strand
AGACTGTCACTCCTTTAAATCTTCCAAATGTGGCATCAGCCATGAAGTGGAAATGTCGAAGAAAATAGGTTGGTGCTGATATTTATCCCCAGTAGGCAATATGAAGAGACAAAAAAATATGGATAAATTTGATTTGTTCACAACTTTATCCACAGCTTGTTGATAATTAAGAGAACAAACAAATCTATTCACATTCAAAAGTAATACCATCATAGCAAAACGCCCCTTATTTTTCAATGAGCAGGGCTATTTTATCCACAAATTCAATCACTTGTGTACAATTATTAGGAACACCACTACATATTGTTGATAATTTGTTTACGGTTCGACACTTTACGTCAAAGCTTCGATAATTTTATACACAGGTTGTGCTCATTTGTGAGTAGTCGACTTTATTTTTTGATCACAGGTGGATAACTGTCATATCTTGTGGATTACTTTTTTTCTAATGGAAGTTGTGGATAAGCAGCTTGAATTAGAGGGAGGGGCTGGAGCCAGTAGTAGGTTGACTTTTGCGCATAAAATATGTTTAAATATATAAAGGTGTTTTCTGTAAGGATATGTCTTGATAATTAAATGATGATTCATGTAGATACTGTCCCTACTATAAGGACGGCTTAGACCGTTTCTGCTTATATGACAGTAATTAAGTTCCTGTAAGGGAGGTGCAATTATGAGACCGACATTTAGACCAAATGTGAGCAAACGCAAGAAGGTTCACGGTTTCCGTAAAAGAATGAGCACGAAAAACGGCCGTAAAGTGCTGGCAGCTCGCCGCTTGAAAGGCAGAAAAGTTTTGAGTGCGTAAGTTAGGCCACTAAGGGACCACTCCGGTGGTCTTTTTTTACTGCTTTTTATTATTCTAAAGAATTTAAATGTTACCGTTCTTCTTATAAGGACGCCGAAGGCGGTTTATGCTTATTGCTCTGCAAACGACTAGGATCTCGCTTAATGCGCTAGCTACACTTTGCGGGGCTATTTATCGTATATACAGAATTATTTTGTGAGAAGTTGAGAATATTTTTCTTTCTATAATATAGAAGGGAAATTTCAGCGTTGTAGTCGCAGTCGTTTATGGCGACATCCAAATGACTATACTATTAGAAGAAAAAAATTCGGAAGGACACTTTTAACCGGATTTTTATGAAGGAGATTCCCGTGCACAAAAAGTTACGTTTACGAAACCGTGCCGACTTCAGTCGTGTATATCGCCATGGGAAGTCATTTGCGAATCATCAATTTGTAGTGTATTGGTTTAGCAAAAAAGAGGTAGAGCGATTTAGAGTAGGAATATCGGTCAGTAAGAAGGTTGGAAACGCGGTTGTCCGTAACCGTATGAGAAGATTGGTTAAGGAAATCGTTCGTCACCATGAACCTGAGATTGCAGGTGGACTCGATATAGTGTTTATTGTAAGAAAAGGAGCGCTTTCCATGGAATACAGTGAGCTCGAAAAAAGTGTGCTGCATGTACTGCGCAAAGCCAAGCTACTCAAGGCTTCCCGCAAATAAAGGACGCATAAGAGGCTTGTTTATTTGTATTCATAATTATGGTATGATTTACGGTGGAATGGAATGTTCAAGAGAGGGGTTTTGAAGTGTCTCTAATGAAGACTAGACGGGGAAAATGGTTTCTCCTCATCACAGTGATGGTGTTGTCGTTAGCTGTTCTGTCGGGATGCGCTCCGTCAACTGCTGTTACGCACACTACGGAGGATTTAAAGAATGGAGGCTTCTGGCAAAGTAATGTAGTGTATTATTTCGCCATTGCCTTGGACAAGTTTGCTGATTGGTTTAACGGAGAATATGGTTTAGCCGTACTTGTGATGGTTATTATTGTCCGCACGCTGATTCTTCCGCTTACGATTAAACAGGTGAAGAGCTCGCGAGCAATGCAAGCCATTCAACCGGAACTCCAAAAGATCCAGAAAAAATATAAAGACACACCTGAAAAGGTGCAGCAAGAAACGATGCGTTTGTTCCAAGAGAATAAGGTTAATCCAATGGCGGGTTGTTTACCGCTGATCGTACAAATGCCTATCTTTATCGCTCTCTACAACTCGATATACTATAACCCACATCTACGGGAGCACGACTTCTTATGGCTGCAGCTAGGTAAGCCCGATCATCTGTTTATCTTGCCAGTGCTAGCCGCATTAACAACATTTATACAAACTAGAATGATGACTAAAATGAACCCGATGCAACAACAAGGGCCAATGCAGTTCATGATGATGATTTATCCAGTTCTGATTTTCGTTATGTCCTACAACTTCCCAGCAGCATTGCCGCTATACTGGGTATACAGTAACATTTACACTATTGTTCAGAACTATTTCTTATATCGCAACAACGATAAACACAAATTGGCAATCGCAAGTGCTGTGAAAAGTACAGATGACTCAGCTGCTGTGAAGAGTAAAGGCGGCAGTAAAGCATCGAAGGGAGCCAAAAAGTCAAAATGAGCAAAGTCGTCGCAACAGGGAAAACCATTGAAGAAGCTGTAGAACGGGGACTTACCCAGCTTGGAGTTCAAAAGGACCGGGTAACGGTCAACGTACTTGAACAGCCATCAAGAGGATTCCTGGGATTGATCGGTGCGAAAGGTGCCAAGGTTGAATTAACCTTGATAGCCGAAGCCGCACCGGCATCAGCGGCGAGTGCTCCGTCACTGCCTCAGCAGTCAACAAGAGAGAGCAAACAGGAGGCTAACGGCGGCGTGCCGCGCCAAGATTCCGGACAACCGGTGGAGGAAGCTTACCAAGAAGCCGTTCATTTCATTGTGGATGTCGCTAAGAGCATGGGGCTCGAAGTGGAAGTTGAAATCGTCCACACCAAGGAATCCACGATTCTGCAGATATCAGGTCCAGATTTGGGACTATTGATTGGTAGAAGAGGACAAACTCTCGATGCTCTGCAGTATTTGGCTAATATCGTAGCTAATCGTTACTCCGACAGTTTTATACGGCTTGTGCTAGATGCGGAGAACTTCCGTGAGCGGCGTAAAAAAACTCTCGAAGAGCTGGCTGATCGTTTAGCCGGTCGTGTCATTCGGACTCGTAAAGAGGTTGTATTGGAGCCGATGTCACCTCAGGAGCGGAAAATTATTCACTCCAGATTACAGGATCATCGGCAAGTGAATACCCTTAGTAAGGGCGAAGAGCCAAATCGCCGCGTCGTTATAACTTTGAAGTAAAGACTATATGGATGCAATGACTCCTTGACCAATGTAAGGGGTCATTGCTTTTTTAACAATATAAGACCGTTTCTGATCAAAAAAATATAGGTTTTGGGGTGAAAAACAGCATGCTTAGTGACACCATTGCTGCCGTATCGACGGCATTAGGCGAGGGAGGAATTGCTATTATTCGGGTAAGTGGCCCGCAGGCTATTTCCCAAGTGGCGCCTTTGTTTCGTAGCCGAGTTCCGTTAACTGAAGCGGAATCGCATACCGTTCATTATGGGCATATCGTTAGTCCGGATAACGGAGAGAAGATGGAAGAAGTACTAGTAACCGTCATGAAGGGCCCACGTTCTTTTACGACCGAAGATGTAGTAGAGATCAGTGCTCATGGGGGTGTAATCTCTGTAAGAAGGGTGATGGATTTACTTCTTCAACAGGAGATAAGGTTAGCCGAGCCGGGTGAGTTCACCAAGCGTGCTTTCTTGGGCGGACGTATTGATTTATCACAGGCTGAAGCGGTTATTGATCTCATTCGCTCGAAGTCAGATCGCGCTTTTTCGGTGGCTTTAAAGCAGGTTAGCGGATCCTTGTCGGATCGAATTCATGCCTTGCGTCATACACTTATTGAGATGCTTGCGCATATCGAAGTGAATATAGATTATCCAGAGCATGATGTAGAATCCATGACAGCTGAATTTATTAAAGATAAAAGCAGTGAAGTGATGGAAGGAATCACAAAGTTACTCAAGACTTCTAATGAAGGAAAAATACTTCGTGAGGGTATAACGACAGCTATAGTCGGACGTCCCAATGTTGGTAAATCCTCATTATTAAACGCATTAGCGCGTGATAACAAAGCGATTGTAACGGATATTCCCGGAACAACACGTGATGTTATTGAAGAGTATATAACGATAAACAACATTCCGCTTAAGCTGCTTGATACGGCAGGAATTCGTGAAACGATCGATGTAGTGGAGAAGATTGGTGTAGAACGCTCCAAGGCTGCAGTTAGCGATGCGGATTTGATTCTACTTGTGCTAAACGCTAATGAAGAGCTACATGAGGATGAATTGGCATTGATGGAACAAATCCACGGTAGACAATGCCTAGTAATCATGAATAAAATGGACTTACCGTCCAAACTGGATAAGGATAAGTTGCTCTCTTTCTTTGAAGAGTCCAACATCATACCAATGTCCGTTCTGGAAGAGGAAGGTCTAGACAAACTTGAAGATGCCATTTCGACACTCTTTTTTGGTGGAAAGCTGGAATCGGGTGACTTGACATATGTGAGTAATGTGAGACATATAGCACTGCTTAAAAAAGCCTATAAATCACTACAGGATGCATACGATGCCGCGGAACAGTATATTCCGATTGATATGATTCAAATCGATGTACGGCTCGCATGGGAACAGCTCGGTGAGATTATTGGCGATACAGCAGCAGACTCGTTATTAGACCAAATATTCTCGCAATTTTGTTTAGGAAAATAGGTTTTACATTTTAATACAATAATTAGGGGGAAACAGGACATGAGTTATGATGGAGGTAGCTATGACGTAATCGTCATTGGCGCCGGTCATGCCGGTTGTGAGGCAGCTCTAGCGTCAGCACGGATGGGCTGCAGCACGTTGATGATCACAATTAACCTGGATATGGTTGCATTCATGCCCTGCAATCCGTCCATAGGCGGACCTGCCAAAGGACATGTAGTGCGTGAGATTGATGCGCTTGGCGGAGAAATGGGTCGCAATATAGATAAGACATTTATTCAACTTCGTATGCTGAATACGGGCAAGGGACCTGCTGTACATGCTTTACGTGCACAAGCGGATAAATTCCTTTACCAACATACAATGAAGGAAACGATGGAGAAAACGCCTAATTTGACACTTCGTCAAGGAATGGTTGAACGTTTAATCGTTGAGGACGGACGTTGTGCAGGTGTAGTTACGAAGACTGGAACGGAATACCATAGTAAGACAGTTATTCTGACTACAGGTACTTACCTGCGTGGTAAAGTGATCATGGGTGAACTGACATATGAGAGTGGACCTAACAATCAGCAGCCATCAGTGAAGCTATCCGAGAATTTGCGGGAGCTTGGTTTTGAATTGGTGCGTTTTAAAACCGGTACACCACCACGTGTACATCGTGATACGATCGACTTCTCGAAGACAGAAATTCAACCTGGCGACGAGGAGCCTAAATTCTTTTCGTTTGAAACGAAATCATCGGACAATGAACAGCTTCCTTGTTGGTTAACTTATACCTCTGAGGTTACTCATCAGATTATTAATGACAACCTACATCGTGCACCGATGTTTACGGGTATTATTGAAGGAACAGGTCCACGTTATTGCCCATCTATTGAGGATAAAGTTGTAAGATTTAGTGATAAATCTAAGCATCAGATCTTTTTAGAGCCAGAAGGAAAAAATACATCGGAATACTATGTACAAGGTCTGTCCACTAGTCTTCCTGAGGATGTTCAGCTAGCCATTCTGCGTTCCATCCCTGGTATGGAAAAGGTAGAAATGATGCGTAACGGTTATGCTATTGAATATGATGCAATGGTTCCTACACAGCTATGGCCATCTCTTGAAACTAAACGTCTACCAGGTCTTTTCACTGCTGGACAAATCAATGGTACTTCCGGTTATGAAGAAGCAGCTGGCCAAGGTGTAATGGCTGGAATTAATGCAGCGCGCAAAGTGCAAGAGAAAGAACCCGTAATTTTAGATCGTTCACAGGGATACATTGGCGTACTCATTGATGATCTTGTGACTAAGGGTACTAATGAACCTTACCGTTTGCTTACTTCACGTGCAGAATATCGGTTGTTGCTTCGCCATGACAATGCAGATCTAAGACTTACACCTATTGGTTACGATATTGGTTTGATCACAAAGGAACGATTTGATAACTTCACGGATAAGAAAGAACGGGTGGAGCGTGAAATTGTTCGTCTGCAAGAGACAAAGGTTAAACCTGTTGAGGTAAATCATGTACTAGCACAATATGAATCGGCACCTATTGTAGACGGTAGCAATTTGCTTGTTCTGATGCGTCGTCCAGAGCTTGTATATAGCTTCGTAGATCAAGTCTCACCATCACCGGAGCTGCTGGATGCAGAAATGAAGGAACAAGTTGAAATCCAAATTAAATATGCCGGTTATATTGAAAAACAGCTTCAACATGTGGAGCGCCTGCAAAAGATGGAAAAGAAGAAAATTCCAGATGACATTAATTATAATGAGATCCATGGATTAGCGATGGAAGCACGGCAGAAGCTGACTAAGATCCGTCCGATCTCTATCGGGCAGGCTTCTCGGATTGCGGGAGTCACACCTGCTGACATCTCCATTCTTCTCGTATATCTGGAGCATTACAACCGGGTAACCGCGGCGAAAGGATAATTTATGGATAATACGGAAATTCAATTCACACAGCTTTTACAGGAACGAGGTATTACACTTACAGCAGAACAATTAGAGCAATTTGATCTCTACTATAAAGAGCTCGTATCCTGGAATGAAAAAATGAATCTCACCGGCATAACAGAGCGTGAGCAGGTTTACACGAAACATTTTTATGATTCGATCTCTCTAGCTTTTTTCCTTAATCTCAATGAGATAAACAATTTGGCAGATATCGGTTCGGGAGCCGGGTTCCCAGGAATTCCGCTTAAAATTTGTTTTCCACATTTGAAGCTGACGATTATTGATTCATTAAGTAAAAGAATTTCTTTTCTACAACATGTCTGTACTACACTGAAATTATCTGATGTGCAATTAATTCATGGTCGTGCGGAGGATGTTGCCCGGCAATTCAAGCATCGTGATGCCTACGATTTGGTGACTGCGCGTGCAGTGGCAAGATTATCCTTGTTGAATGAATTTTGTCTTCCTTTTACACGTAAGGATGGAGTTTTCGCTGCCATGAAGGGAAACGATCCTTCTGAGGAATTAAGTGAGGCGAAGTATAGCTTAAAAGAGCTTCGTGCTCAGCTCGACAAAGTAGAGTCATTCAGCTTACCAGTGGAAGAGTCAGCGCGACATATTGTTATTATTCGTAAGACAGGAGCTAGTCCTGCTAAGTATCCACGAAAAGCGGGAATTCCTGCCAAAACACCACTAATTAAGTAATGTTTCACGTGAAACATTATAGATTCATTAATATATTTAAGGTCATTCTCCATTTTAAGGAGGATGACCTTTTTTTTGTGGATAATAGCGAGAATGAGCTGAAATGAACGTATATTTAAATATAAACTAAATGAATATGATTTTGAGAGAGTATAACTATGAAAATGCAGGAAAAATAGGTCTTTACGGAGAATATGATTATGTAGAAAAAAGTGATAGAATAGCATAGTAGACTTTTAATTTTGTATATAACTCCTTCTCTGTACTCTTGTTCGAAAGAAGGAGAGATTATGATGCCTGATAGCAGCAGGTGATTTCATAATATCAGAATGTTTTTTATTGCTGTACGATACGCTTTCCGAGAAGAAGGTCAAGAAGATCGTACTATAACGAAATTAGGTGGTTATGAACGGAATGAAAGAACAATTTACCAAGCTATTTGGATTTAACGAGCGGAGCAGCGGAGAAGAAATCAAACAAATACCAGTTCATGAGGTCATTAGCAGTCCTTACCAACCACGGACGATATTCGATGACGATAAGATCGATGAGTTATGCCAGACGATTAAAACTCATGGGGTCATTCAACCCATAGTTGTACGCATGCGCGATTCCGTATACGAAATCATCGCAGGCGAACGGCGCTGGCGCGCGGTTAAAAAGCTTGGTTTAGAGACGATTCCAGCCATTGTTCGTGAATTCAATGATTCACAGGCCGCTTCAATTGCGCTTATAGAAAACTTACAGCGTGAAGGCTTGACCTCCATTGAAGAAGCTGTGGCTTATCAAAAGTTAATTGATCTTCATCAATTGACGCAAGAAAGCTTGGCACAGCGATTAGGTAAAAGTCAGTCTACCATAGCAAATAAAATTCGCTTACTCAACCTGCCAGAAGAGGTTAAGACTGCATTAATGGAGCGTCAGATTTCTGAAAGACATGCACGTTCATTATTATCACTCGATAGTGTGGAAATGCAGCTGAAGGTGTTAGCAGAGATCATAGCAAAAGGATTAAATGTTAAACAAACAGAAGCTCGTATTGCTTTCTACAAACAAGTCTCACAAACTAAAAAATCGAAACGGGTCTCCTATACCAAGGATGTTCGTCTAGCTCTTAATACAATTCGTCAATCTATTGATATGGTGACAGGCTCCGGAATGGAAATCAAAACGTCAGAAAATGACCGTGGCGACCATTACGAGATTGTAATCCAAATCCCCAAAAGATAAATTGTTTCAAAAGCTGAAGGCGGCCCTGAGGTGATTGGCCGCCTTTGTTGTGGCTAGAACTGAGATGTGTTGGTCCAGCCTGTATTTAAAGTTCCAGTATAAAATAGTTGTCTATATTCTTCATAAAGTATGAAGCTACATCAGCGTCAGGAACATTGTACTTGCGATCTACGAGAAGATTCTTCCTAACTATTCGAGGTGAAATAAGTGTCCAAGATTATTGCCATAGCAAATCAAAAAGGCGGTGTCGGTAAAACAACAACCTCCGTGAACCTAGGTGCCGGTATGGCTACATTAGGAAAAAGAGTGCTTCTAGTTGATATCGATCCTCAAGGTAATACTACTAGCGGCGTTGGCGTCAACAAGGCGGACGTGGCGAATTGTATATATGACATTCTTATAAATGAGGTAAACCCTCTAGAAACCATACTGGAAACTCAAAATGAAGGACTGCACATTATTCCGGCGACCATTCAATTGGCGGGCGCGGAGATTGAGTTGGTATCAACGATTTCCAGAGAGCTAAAGCTAAAGAAGGCGCTGAATGCGGTTAAAAGCAATTATGATTATATTATCATCGATTGTCCTCCTTCACTTGGTATTTTAACAATCAATTCTCTTACTGCAGCAGATTCGGTAATTATTCCGATCCAGTGTGAATATTATGCGCTTGAAGGGTTAAGTCAGCTTTTAAACACCGTTCGTCTGGTGCAAAAAAATCTCAACCCGCATCTGAAGATAGAGGGAGTATTATTGACTATGCTTGATGCCCGGACCAATCTGGGAATTCAGGTAATAGAAGAGGTTAAAAAGTATTTCCAAGAGAAAGTATATAGAACCATTATTCCTCGGAATGTCCGGTTAAGTGAAGCACCTTCACATGGGCAATCCATAATTACTTATGATCCTCGCTCTAAAGGAGCGGAAGTGTATTTAGAGTTGGCAAAGGAAGTGATTTCTTATGAGTAAACGTTTAGGAAAAGGTCTGGATGCGCTGATTCCATCTTTATCTATTAATGAGGATGATAAGGTAGTTGAGATTCCCTTAGCTCAACTACGGGCTAATCCATATCAACCACGTAAAGATTTTAATGAAGAGGCAATCCAAGAACTAGCAGAATCTATCAGACAACATGGTGTGATTCAGCCAATCATTGTCCGTAGCGTATTGAAGGGATATGAGATCATTGCCGGCGAACGCAGATTCCGAGCTTCGCAATATTGTGGCAAAGCTACAATTCCAGCAGTCGTTAGGAATCTTAGTGATCAACAGGTCATGGAGATAGCCTTAATTGAAAACTTGCAACGTGAAAACTTAAATGCAATGGAAATCGCAGTGGCTTACCAAGGCCTAATGGATCAGTTCTCACTCACACAGGAAGAACTATCGCTTAAGGTAGGTAAGTCCAGATCGCACATCGCAAATTTCCTAAGATTGCTTTCTTTACCTGAAGAAGTAAAAGAATATGTTTCACGTGGAACAATGTCAATGGGGCATGCGCGTGCAATTGTTGCTTTGAAGGATCCGGAAGTGATTAAACAGTTAGCTGAACAATGCGTAGAACAACAATGGAGTGTAAGAGAGCTAGAAGAAACAGTGAAGAACTTGGACCGAAAGCCAGCAAACGGAGTTAAAGCCAAGGTGGTTAAGCGTGACCCCTATATTGATAATGTAGAGGAAGTATTACGTGAACGTTTTAAAACAACAGTGAAAATCAAACAGGGTAAGGAAAAAGGAAAGATTGAATTGAATTACTACAGTGCTCAGGATTTAGAAAGATTGCTGGAATTATTGGGTAACTAAATGGGTATCTATGCCAAGAACATATCCTGAGATATCCTTCATCGGATAATTAGGGGTATGTTTTTTTGGATAAGACGACTTTCAAAAAGAGTATTAGATGAGGGGCGAGGTTATGGAAGACTTCGTATATCTGGATCATGCAGCTACTTCGTGGCCTAAACCACCGGAGGTTGCAGCTGCGATGATGAATGCTCTACAGTCAGGAGCGAATGCTGGCAGAGGTAATTACTCGCTGGCGATGGGTAGCGGGCGAGTGTTAGTAAGGACGCGGAGTGTGCTGGCTGGATTGTTTGGTGTATCTAATGCACAAGATATAGCCTTTACTCATAACACTACGATGAGTTTGAATATGGCGATCAGAGGGATGCTAAAAGCTGGAGATCATGTCATTTCTACGATGACAGAGCACAACTCTGTGAGGCGACCGCTAGAATACTTGCGTAAGACACTAGGGGTGACGGTTGATTATCTGAAAGTAGATCGTGAAGGGCAATTGGATTTACAGGAGCTCGAAAATGCTTTCCAACTGAATACCAAAATGGTGATTTGTAATCACAGTTCCAATTTACTTGGTAGCATACTGCCTGTTGGTGATATTGGTGATATTGTTAAATCGCATAACGCTGTATTTCTGGTGGATGCTGCTCAGAGCGCAGGCTCAATTGATATTGATGTTAAAAAAATGAATATCGACTTGTTGGCATTTCCGGGGCATAAGGGACTACTCGGACCACAAGGGACCGGTGGACTTTATATATCGCCTGAATTGGATCTTGAACCTTTAATGTATGGAGGAACGGGGAGTCAATCTGAAAATAGTGATCAACCCTCTGTTCGTCCAGATCGGTATGAAGCAGGAACTCAAAATACGGTAGGGATTGCCGGTTTACTAGCAGGTGTTCAAAAGGTACAATCTTTAGGGACGAATATTATCCATGAGAGAGAGTGGATATTAACTCAGAGACTGATGGAGGGGTTGTCCCACATCCCAGGCATTAAACTATTAGGACCCTCACTAGGAGCGCCTAGAACCGGAATTATATCGTTTGTAGTGGATGGAGAAGAATCGGCGAATATTGCTCACCGTCTAGATCGTGATTATAAAATAGCAGTCAGAGCGGGGATGCATTGTACCCCCTTGGCACATAAGGCTGTTGACACGCTAGAGAGTGGTGCTGTTCGGGCGAGTGTAGGTGTAGATACGACAGAGCATAATATAAGCAGAATGCTGGCTGCTATGGATGAGTTATATGGCAATGCCCGCAGCAGATGAATAAAAAGGATGGTCCATTCATGTCTGAATTGAATCAATTAATTAGTGAGCAGTTGCAGTGGTTTGTGTTTGCTTTTACAGTAATTATGTTGGTGCTGGTAATCACTGTGATCGCTCAGGGGGCTAAGTTACGTACTATGCGGCGTAAATATGAGGCCATGATGGCTGGGAGCGGTGTAGAGGATCTGGAAGGCCTTCTGGTTGATCTGAAGAACCAAAGCGACATGTTGGAAGAAGAACAACGTGAACAAAAAGCTGTATTAGAAGCTACTCAAACTAAAATGCGTGGCATGAAGTCCAATATTGCACTGAAGCGTTATAATGCCTTCGGTGAACGTGGCAATGATTTGAGCTTCTCCGTGGCTATACTGGATGACAACAGCAGTGGTATTGTATTAACGAGTCTTCATAATCGTGAGAATTCTTATATTTACTCTAAACCTATGCAGAATGGCGAGTCACAGTATGTCCTATCACCTGAAGAAAAAGAAGTTGTTACTCTCGCGTTGCAGCGGACCTAGCATGTAGATTCCATTGTTTTAAGGCGGAATATAGACTCGTAGCAATAATATCAGATAATCGCATAACTAAACTTAACCGCGTGTTTTGCAATACAAAATACTCCATAAAGCCGCCGACATTAACGATTCCCGTCAAGTGGATATCGCCTACCGGCGGCAATTGTTTATTTACGCCAGCACCCGGTCTCAAAGGACCTTCAACAACTTGAATGCAGCCCACACTAGTAGAATGGCCTAAACAAGCATCTATTCCGATGATAAAGGGGTTACTATATCTTTCGTTGATTAGGGATAGAGTTTCTTCAAGGTTAACGGCATGAACCGGCTCTTCAAGAGTTCCATATAAATGAAACAACGGACTATGAAAACGTGATAATGCAGTACCAACAAGAGGACCAAGAGAATCACCTGTGGATCGATCTGTTCCCACACAAATGACGACAATTTGGGTCTCCGGGCGCGTACGTGCAAAGTGAAAAAGTAGTCGGTGGGTAATCGCGGAATAGATATCCGGATCTGTATGTGATATTTTTAAACAAGACGTTTCTTGCGCTGATGTAGCTTTGGATGAAAAATTCATACCATCTTCCTTTCTGAAGCTGATTCTATTTGATGGTATCTAGTATATGGATAGAAGAGGGGTTTTATACTACAGCGGCAAGAGATAGGACGATAATCCTATGGGAGGCGTAACCTATATGCAGGAAGAGATGCTGATCGCGTTTGACTCTACCCAGCAGGCGCTTCGTGCTGAAATGCTGCTTGAGTATGCGGAGATTGAAATTGATATATTTCCAACCCCGAAAGAGATCACGGCAGGTTGCGCAATATCGATTCAGTTTTTTCAAAGTGCGCTGGGAGAGGTACAGAAGATTGTAGCTGAGCAGAATATTGAAATACGCGGTATTTACGGAAAACACAACGAGAATTACATACTGATAGAGAGGTAGGGAGGAATACACGATATGAATAGGTGGATATTGGAGGCTACTACTCCCGGTGAAGCTGTAAAAGATGCTTTGCGTTTTAAAGATAAAGTGTGGAACTGGTTTACCGATGCGGATATGTGGGCCAACGTCTTATTCTCGGGTCTGCGAATTCTTATTATTTTCCTCTTAACCAGGGTTATCATTAAAATTGTTTCTAATATTATTGATCGTTCGCTTGAACGCAAAACCGGGGGCAGAATCCTGTCTAACACCCGAAGGTTTACTACAGTAGGGGAATTGATGAAAAATGTAGTAACGGTTATCTGTAATTTTGTGATGATCATGCTCGTACTTTCAGAATTCCACTTTGATTTAGCGCCTTTGCTAGCTGGAGCGGGCGTGCTTGGTTTAGCAATAGGTTTTGGAGCACAAAGTCTGGTGAAGGATGTTATTACAGGGTTCTTTATTATTTTGGAGGACCAATTTGCGGTAGGGGATGTAATTCAGACAGGTACTTATAAAGGAACTGTAGAATTAATCGGCTTACGAACAACAAGATTACTTAGCGCTACCGGCGAGGTATTTATTATCCCAAATGGCTTAATTACGAATGTGACTAACTATTCTCTTGCCAATGCTTTGGCTGTAGTCGATGTTCCTGTAAAAATGGAGCGAAGCTTGGAAGCCACATTAGGATTAATTGGAGAGGCCCTAAAGGGCATAGATGAGCGTAACTCAAATGTGCTTGCTTACCCTAATGTGCTCGGTATACAGTCCATGAGTACTTCGGAATATGTAATACGCATAGCAGCCAGCTGTGCACCTAATGCAAGAGATGCGGCGGAAAGACAGATTCAAAACGATATAAAACAAGCATTAGAGAAACAGAGCATGCTGGAGCAGGCTAAAGCTGAAGAGGAAGCACGTAAGAAAGCAGAAGCAGAGGCGAAGGCTGAAATAGATCTTGCAAAGACAGAAAACGCACGAGAAGTAACAGAAACGCTAAACACTGGATCAAGACGGCAAATCGCAGCTACACAAGAAGGAGAAGAGGGGGAAGAATAGTGGAACGTAAAGTTTTTCAGCTTGGGGATATAGTGCAGATGAAGAAGCAACATCCTTGTGGATCAAATGAAATGGAAATTATTCGTATGGGGATGGATATCCGAATTAAGTGTACAGGCTGTCAGCATAGTGTTCTGATTCCCCGTGCCAAATTCGAGAAGAATATGAAGAAGGTACTACGCTCTGTGGAGGAAAATACAGACAATAAATAAGCTTGCAAATGGCATGTCTGCATGATACAATTATTTTTGCTGCGGAGAGGTACCCAAGAGGCCCAAGGGGGCTGACTCGAAATCAGTTAGGCGTGTCACAGCGTGCGTGGGTTCGAATCCCACCCTCTCCGCCACTTCAGCATAATATAACATTTAATGAATCCTTCGTTCCTGTAACGGAGGTTTTTTTGTGTCCTATGATAAGCCAAAATGCAATGCAAAAAGAAGGGCCCTTTCGGGTCCTTCTTCAGGAGGCAGTACATCAATGATGTTTGGAATTTCTCTGTTTATAGCGACTAAAGTGATTTAGGCTTTGCTGAGGCTAATGCTTTTTTAAGGCAATAACCCACTACTCTTCCCAGCTTACATTAGATGCTGAATCAGATCTCCTGTGATTGTGTTCGTCTACGACGGCCAACGGAACCACACCTCTCTTTTGTACTGCCTGAGAATAGTATGTGCAGTGTTGCTTTTTTTATACACATGGATTTTAAAAATATAAGTCGAAGGTGTTTAGGCTTGAATTAATGTACGCGTGCTTTCTCGACCTTTTTCCACTTCCGATTTTTGTTGGTGGTCTCAGGGAAGGTATCCCCTTTTTCCATCTTGATGTGTTGTGGATTCGAAATTTCAGTATGGAAGCTTCGCGCTTCGCCTACCTCTGTGTACATACCTGGATTAGGGGCTTTGTCGCCTTCTTCATATTCCGTTTTCTCACCCATCATTATTCCTCCTTTTTTAGTGTAGATGAATTCGTAATTATTGTGCGCAGGTAGTGATTTTTTCATGTAAAAAGAGGTTGAACGGTTGTCCTGTATTAATATTGCTTGCACTCTGCTGTTCATTTTGGTATATTAATCAGGTGCGAGTCTATGTTTGTGCTCGTTCCTTGCTCCTGACGTGATTAGGGGCCTCAGACCATAAGGAGGTGAAAATTATGCGCAAATATGAAGTGATGTACATTATTCGTCCTGACATTGAACAAGAAGCCGTTCAAGCAGCAGTCGATAAATTCCAAGGCATCATCTCCAATGGCGGGGAAATTACAAAGCACGAAGTGCAAGGTAAACGCCGTCTTGCGTATGAGATCAAGAAATTCCGTGATGGCGTTTATGTTTTGGTTAACTTCAATGCAGAACCTGCAGTAGTTACTGAATTAGAACGTCTTATGAAGATTTCTGACGAAGTTATTCGTTATCTCATTACGAACGACGTTGCTTAAGATCTTGACAAGCTTTGTAATGAATCGCTCTAAAGGAGGGGACCAGAATTGTTGAACCGTATCATTTTGATCGGACGGTTGACCCGTGACCCGGAACTTCGTTATACTCCCGCTGGTGTTGCCGTAACGCAATTTACGCTAGCCGTAGATCGTAACTTTACGGGCCAGAACGGTGAACGTGAGGCAGACTTCATCCCGGTTGTAACCTGGAGACAGCTAGCAGAAACCTGTGCCAATTACTTGCGCAAAGGTCGTCTGACAGCAGTGGAAGGACGCATCCAAGTGCGGAATTATGAGAATAACGAAGGCAAACGTGTATACGTAACTGAAGTTATTGCTGATAATGTTCGTTTCCTGGAATCTTCACAGAGCCGTGAAGGTGGAAATACTTCAAGTGGTGCAAGTAGTATGCCTGAAGAACCAGCATATGGTGGCGGTGGTAACGCTGGACGTGGAAATAACAACAATAATTTCTCGCGTAACAACAATACTCAAGATCCTTTTTCGGGCGATGGTAAACCGATTGATATATCGGATGATGATTTGCCATTTTAATTAGGAAGGACTGAAAAGAATATGGCTTTTAAACCAAGAGAAGGCGCCGACAACGACAAAAGACCGGCACGTCGTGGTGGACGCAACAAGCGTAAAAAAGTTTGCTTTTTCACTGTGAACAAGATTACTCACATTGATTATAAAGATACCGAACTTCTTAAGAAGTTCATCAGCGAACGTGGAAAGATTTTGCCACGTCGTGTAACAGGTACAAGTGCAAAATACCAACGCGCTCTTACCATTGCTGTAAAACGCTCGCGTCAAATCGCGTTGCTTCCTTACACAACGGAATAGGACGTTTTATAAAAGCAGTCGGGAAACCGACTGCTTTTTTTGTGCATAGAAAATGGAGTACAGATGGATGGATGAGCATGAAATCGAGTCATTTTGGCGTTGAACCGTTTGACGTTCGATTGGTTATGTGTTAAATTACAGCTATCCTATAACTAAAGGGGAAATTTTGATGTTGGTGACCGTTCTTAACTAGCAATTTCATAACACTTGATTAGGAAGGCTTTAGCAGGCTCGTCATGAGGCGATTACGTGCTCTATTTGAGTTCGTATTACGCAGCAGTCTGTTGTTCCTTACGGGTGGATGATTTAGTTAAGAACACACGAAGCGTCAAATGGCCTCTTTACGGCTGTTGTTCTCTTTGTAATTAACCGTGCTCTTATTGCACGGTTTTTTTGTTTTTTGGCATCTGCTGTATTGCGGGGCCTTAGAACGATAGGAGGCATCAGAATAAAAAGAAGGGCAAGGACTGCCATAGTGGCATTCTTTGTCCTTCTTTGCGTTAGGGAGAATTAGGTCCAAACTAATAGAGATTTGAAGGAGGATTTGCTGTGAATTTACAAAGTCTAAACACACTGGAATACGAAATCATTAAAACCGAGCTTGGTCGCCACGCAGTATCTTATGTGGGAAAAAAAGCTGTAGAAGAGCTTATGCCAATGACTTATTTGCCGACAATTCAAAGAGCAATGGAGGAAACTTCTGAAGCTAAAGAACTGCTGGAACGAGGATCGAGTGTACCCATTCCTTCATTAGAGGGCATTGAGTGGATCATTTCTTTAATGGGAACTGGATATTTGTACAGTGAGCAAGATTTCACTGCAGTTGCTACATTTCTTAAGAGCTGTAGTCAATTACGCAAATATATGGCCTCTAAAGAACAAAGCGCTCCACGAATTGCTGCGTATGCTTCTTCTTTGATGGAATTAAATCATGTGAGGGAGGCTATTGACCGCTGCATCCGTTATGGTGCGATTGATGATGGAGCGAGTAAGGGGCTTGAGCGGGTTCGTAAACGGATCGTAGTGGCTAAAGAACGTCTTCATAAAAAAATCGAAGGGATTATGTCACGCCATCAATCGATTTTGCAGGAGAATATTTATAGTCAGCGAGGCGGGCGTTACGTTATCCCCGTAAAACGGGAATATCATAAACAAATTAAAGGGTCAGTGCTTGATCAATCCACAAGTGGACAGACGGTATTTATCGAACCAGATGAGATCGCTACCCTCCAGATTGAGCTTGATTTGCTATTAGGAGAAGAGGCGCGAGAAGAAGCTGTTATCCTCAGCATGCTGACTAGCTTGATCGAACAGGAACAGACTGCTCTGAACCTTAATATTGAGGTTACGGGCACGTATGATTTTATTTTTGCCAAAGCTAAATACGCACGAACGCTGGGAGCATCTGCTGTCACGCTGAATGCCAAAGGCTTTTTAAAGATGAACGGTGGTAGGCATCCCATGCTGAAGGATATGATTCCGATCAATCTAGAAATTGGGAGGGGTTATAAATCACTGATTATTACAGGACCAAATACAGGTGGGAAAACTGTGGTTTTAAAGACTCTGGGATTGCTGACGATCATGGCTCAATCAGGGCTGTTGATTCCGGTTGAGGAGGGAAGCGAGTTTACTGTTTTTTCGGACGTGATCAGTGTAATCGGCGACGGACAAAGTCTGGCACAATCACTTAGTACGTTCTCGGCGCAAATGAAGAGTATTGAGGGAATGCTGAGAGATGCATCTAAAGGGGTGCTGCTGCTCATTGATGAGCTGGCGGCTGGTACAGACCCGGGAGAAGGCATTGCGCTCTCTATCGCGATTCTGGAAGAGCTGAGCCGTAAAGGCGCGAATATTATCGTTACGACACATTTTAATGAGCTAAAAGCCTTCGCAGCCGCAACGACTGGCTTTCAAAATGCACGAATGGAATTCGACAAAGAGACGCTGCAACCGTTGTATCGCTTGACTATCGGGGAAGCGGGGGAGAGTTATGCTCTGCAAATCGCTAAAAAGCTAGGTATACAGGATAGTGTTATCAAACGATCATGGGAAATTGTAGAGGCGCAGCAACAAAGGCTGCAGAAAGGCAGCGGCGAGGCATGGGACAGTCTGTTCAGCACAGAGGAAGAGCCGAGAAACGCTGTAGCAACAGTAGAGGTACATGAAAACGCAGAAGAAGAGGCTACTCCATCCATCCGCAGTAAGGAGAAGCTGGTCGATTTTGAAATTGGAGATGCAGTTGTTGTAACATCACTGGGCCGGACAGGAATCGTATACGAGAAGCGAGATCATTTAGGTATGGTTGGAGTAATGATTCAGAAGCAAAAAATGAAAATTAATCATAAGCGGTTGAAGCCTTACCTTTCAAAAGAAGAGCTATATCCGGAGGAATATGACTTTGATATTATTTTTGAGAGTAAGGATACACGTAAAAAGCGCAAATTGATGCAGCGTAAACATGTTGAAGGCTTGAGAATTACGCATAAGGATGAAGAATAAATGCAATGAAGATCTGTCCGCGAGGCAGGTCTTTTTTTATTAATACAACGAAAATATGAAATTCAAGCAGGAGTAAAGGTCTATAGCTTAGAAGTTATTGTAACCGCCATAAAACTTTGTTACAGTAAAAATATTTATATACCGTGTCTTATATGTAGATATATGTAGATATACGTTCAACTAGAGAAGGGAAGAAACACATGAATAATAAGAAGATGTGCAGGTTGTTGTTTATGCTGCTTGTGATGGCGACCCTATTGTCAGCATGTAGTAGAGTAACTTCCAGCAGTAATTCATTATCTTTTCGACATAATTTGGTAGAGGATAAGCCGCAAGCTGGTGGAGTAATTACTTACGGATTCTCCTCACCGTTTACGGGCTTGTTTGAGCCTGCATTTTATGAAGGTGAAGATGATTTTCATGTGTTAGAGTTTATTACTGAGCCGATGTTTAGCGTAAATGATGATCTATTAACGGTTCCTAATATCGCTTCTTGGCAAGAATCTGACGATCATAAAGTATTTACCTTTAAAATCAAACCGGGAATCCGTTGGCACAACGGTGATGAATTAACGGTCGAGGATTGGAAATTTGCGATTGAAACTATCGCTGATCCAGATTATACGGGCTCGCGTTATTATAGTGTTGAGATGATTCAGGGTGCAGAAGCCTATCATAAGAAAGAAGCGAAGGCTATATCCGGCTTGAAGGTTATAGATCCCTATACTTTGAAAATAACTGTAACTGCTGCACGGGTAAACACTATCGATAGTCTATGGCCTTATCCGATGAATAAGAAATACTATACTGGAATCGCTGTTAAAGATATGCCCGAGAGTGACCAGATGCGAAAGTCTCCTATTGGGATTGGCCCTTTTGAAGTTGAACTTATTCAGCCTGGTGAGAGGGTAGAAATGAAACGTTTTGATCAATACTATAAAGGTAAGGCGCTATTGGAAGGCGTAGTGTATAAGGCTTTTGACGATAGGGAAGTGGCCGAACGTTTTCAAACAGGAGAAATTGATATAGAGTCAGCCCCTAGGGATGCTTATGAAGAGCTAAATAAATTGGAGAATGTAAATATCTTGCAAACTGCTGAGCTAGGCTATGAATATATAGGTTTTAAATTCGGACATTGGGATACGGAAACCGAGACCATCGTAATGGATAACCCTAAATTTGAAGATAAAAGGTTACGCCAAGCTATGTACTATGCTCTAGATCGTGAAGGGATTATAAAAGCATATTCCCACGGTCTGGCTGAACCTGTAGAGACTCCAATATCTAGTACAAGTTGGGCAAAGATTCCTGATAATCAGATTAATGCTTATCTATATAATCCTGCAAAGGCTAAGGAACTCCTGGATGATGCTGGTTTTTTGGATGTAGACGGTGATGGATTACGGGAAGATCCAAAGGGCCAAAAGCTGATGATTCATTTTGATTCTATGCTGGGCAGCCAAACAGCAGAGCTGCGTACGAATGCCATTTTAAGAAATTGGCGTGATGTTGGACTCGATGTACAGCTAAACGGCGGAGCATTAAAGGAATTCCACACCTTCTACGACGCAGTGGAAGCCGACGATCCGTCGATCGAACTATTTTACGGAGTATGGGGGCTGGCGAGTGATCCTGATCCTACGGGTCTATGGAGAGAAAATGATCTGTGGAACTATCCGCGTTGGTCTTCGGAGCGTAATGAAGAGCTGATTCGTGAAGGCGTAAGTATGAAGGCATATGATATGGATTATCGCAAAGAAATATATTATGAGTGGCAGAAGCTAGTTAATGAAGAAGTGCCTATGATCTTTTTTGCTGAACGAAAGGCTATTGTTCCAGTAAATAAGCGCCTACAAGGTGTTCGTGTGAACTCTATAAGTACAATTATTGATCCTTATAAATGGTGGATTAAGGAAGAGGACGAAAAATAAAATAAAAATTTTTTGTGAAAAGTGAAATCAAATTGTAGTTTCATTCGTCATATATAGTATGGAGGATGACGACGATGAAAAGACGGATAATAGTGGGGACAATTGCAGCTGTTTTAGTCGTTGTCTTGCTTGTGGTGTGGAGGCCAACTGGGCTTGGCTTTAAACCGAATATTGATGCGGAATCAGCAGTGCTTTTAGATATGGATACCGGAGATATATGGGTGGATATAAACGGTGATGTACCCATGCCACCGGCCAGTGTGTCAAAATTAATGACAGAAATGATTGTGCTGGATCAAATCTCCTCTGGAATGATTAGATGGGAAGATAGGGTTACAATTAGTGATTTCGCAAGTAAAATGGGTGGCACAAGTCTCTCATTGAAGCGTGGAGAATTCTATACCATAAGGGAACTATTTGAGGGAATGACCATTTATTCTGCTAACGATGCTACTGTTGCATTGGCAGAGTATATGGCTGGCTCAGAAGCTTCATTTGTGCTAATGATGAACGAAAAGGCACGTAGTCTAGGCTTATCTTCCAACACAATATTTACCAACGCAACGGGACTATCGGGTAAGGATCTTGGTTTTACTGCTCCGAATGTGCATATCAGCGGTGAGACTATGATGACAGCTCGGGACACCGCCAAATTGGCTGCCGCACTAATCTATCATCATCCGGATATTCTCAATATTTCTAGCCGTACTCAAATGCATTTGAAGGATAAAGGTCTATATGTAAGTAACAGTAATTTCATGCTTCCAGCTATGGGTGGTATCTACGCTTATGAGGGAACAGATGGCTTAAAGACTGGGCATGATAACCGGGCAGGATACTGCATTGCAGGCTCAGCCCAGCGGGATGGCCATAGGCTTATTGCAGTTGTTATGGGGGCAAAAACTTATGAGAGCCGTTTTGAAGGGGCAGCAAAATTATTTGATTATGGGTTCTTCCGCGGTTTGCAATCTGGAGATAGGGTTAAACATATGATACAACCGCTCAAAATTAGGAATTAATGTTGGAGCGCCATACCAGTATATATTACTTGGTTTGGGGCTTTTTCCCTATTCATGTCGTTATTTGTTGTTTCTTTTTATCCATTTAGTGATTACAATAGAAATATTGTTTTACTCCACATTATTTTTAGGACCGCAAAAAATTTTTTTCTATAATTTTGAATGACCTGAATTTCCTGAATGGGGGGACAATAAGATAATGGAATAAGGGATAGCCGATCGCTGTGAGAAATAAAGACATGACTGCCTGATGAAGATCAGGGAGCATTATATATAAGGCAAGCAATTATTCTACAATAAAGAAGGAATCAAAGATGAAAAAAATAAAGAAAAGATATATCGCCCTCATCGTTCTTGTTGTTATTATAGCGGGAGGCTTTCTGTTTCGTAATTCCTTGGCTGTATTAGCCTTCGACCTCTTTTTGTCTGATCGGGTTGAAACTAAGCTAAAGGAAGAATCTTACCAGCCACTTAAGGATGATAACAAGGTTAAGCCAGAACCGGTTGTGTACAAAAGCGATCCGTTCTCAATTATGCTGCTAGGTACCGATCAACGCGAAAATGAAACCGCACGTTCGGATACCATGATGTACGCTGTTGTTCGCCCAGAGGATTATAAGATCCTGCTTATTTCTATTCCGCGTGATACGTATACGGAAATTATAGGCCATAAGGATAATAAAAAGGATAAGATTACACATGCCTATGCTTTTGGGGGGCAACAAATGGCCAAGGATTCTCTAGAAGCGCTGCTTGGTCATGATATTCAATATTATGCCACAATCAACTTCCAAGGACTCAAGGATGCTGTAGATGCTATTGGAGGCGTTCCACTGCCGATTAAGAAAGACATTGTGAACAAAGGTAAGGATCATGAAAAGTTTACAATTGAAGCTGGAAAATCGCTTTATAACGGACAAGAAGCGCTGAATTATACGCGTTATCGTGAGGATAGTGACTTTAACCGCACCAAGCGCCAACAAGTTTTTATTGATGTTGTGGCTAATAAAATGTTATCGATCAGCCAAATTGGCAACATTCCAAAACTGCTTGATATTATGGGGGATAACTTCAAGACCGATATAGAGCCTTCGATGATTATTAGCCTAGCTAAGAAATTCATGGGCGGAAAAGGGATGGATATCTCCAGCTTCACAGTTATGGGCGAAGGTAAACGTATGGATGGTATTTATTATGATATCGTTGATGAAGAGGATCTGAGTGAAGCTAAGGCGATGATTGACAACTGGATGAATGCAGCAACACCTATAGATCAACTAATCGAACCTGGAAAAGCAAGTAATGCACTGGAACCTAAAGCAACGGCAGTTACGCAATAATTCTAAAGTGGAAATTAAACTCATATAAATAATTGCAGCAGCCATTTACATTCTCATGGCTGCTGCTTACTGTCTTCATGCTATAATGTATTGGAACTATTATTAAGCTGTCACGTATTAATAATTTTGCATGGCAGTAAGAGGAAGCTAAAGAACCGTAATTCCTTCGGAACTCTTTGAGGAGGATCAAGAGATGAATATTGCATTTTTTTTACTTCCGAAACAGGAAGTCGCTTGCGTAACGATCGATTCAACGCTACGCCAAACGCTGGAGAGGATGGAGTTCCACCGTTACACTGCTGTCCCTATTCTGAACCGAAATGGAGAATATGCTGGCACGGTTACAGAGGGTGATCTGCTCTGGTATATGAAGGAATCCGAGGGCAAGGTTACTTTCGAGAACGCTTCAAAATTCTTACTTAAAGATTTGCCGTTAAGGATGAATAACAGACCTGTCTCGATTGATGCGGATATGGAAGATCTGATTAATTTGGCTAAGGTACAGAACTTTGTTCCTGTAGTCGATGATATGAACCGGTTTATTGGTATTGTTCGCCGGAGTCAAGTCATAGAATATTGTGAGAAATTTGTATCAAAACAATCACAAGAGTCATTATAGCCCAATTTATTCGCGGTAATAGAAGCAATCGGAACAAGGCCTGTATTTCCGGCGATAACGGAAAACAGGTCTTTTTTTAAAAAGGTTAGAAGTATTAGTTCGGCCCTTGTTGAAGCATACTTAAGGTGCGCGGGGCGCCTTGTGTGACACGGAATTTTTTATGCTATAATGGAGAATAAAGCTTTTTGCCGGAGGTAGAGAGACGTGTCCAATGTGCCGAAGGATCTAGATGTAGCTAAACGCGCTAAGGTAATTGAATGGTTAAAAACAGAAGTGATTGACCAAGTTTCACGGTTATTTAAAGCGTTATGGGAAGGCAGTACTACCCGTGTGGGTGACAGCCTGGCTAGTTTGATTATGAGCTCTTATATATTGGGCCGCAGACTAGGGATTCCTTATCGTCAGTTAGATGACTTGCTACTCGAGAAGCTCAGAAAGCATAAGCAGGAAGGGCATCAGTTGGAAGAATGGTATCAAGATATATCTGCTTTAGAAGAACATATGCGTAAGAGGTGAATACTGTTGAAATTTCGCTGGTCATCTGTGGCTTGGAGTGTAGCATACTTACTTTTGCTGCTTAGTTTAACGACTCCACTGCTCATCATCACTACCTTATTTATGATTGTTCCGGCAGTAGTGTTATTCACTACGCTGAACACCAAACAATTCGTTCTACACGTATTACCGGTGTTGCTGATCGTTGGTCTGATTACACCTATTTATGTGCTGATCGCGGCGTATTTCTTAATACCTGCTCTGGTTATGGGACGTTGGTATAAAAGACATGCCTCAGCAATGTCTACCGTGATTGCGGGTACAGTTACAATTCTTGGAGAATTCTTGTTACTCTTATTACTCGGTACGGCGTTATTTAATTTTGATCTGTCTAACTATGTGAACGATGTGCTACAGATGGTTAACTCACCTCTGTCTGATCTCGGTACCGCTAATCCACTGTTTACTGATCTTGGGTTTACGACTGAGGATGTAAACAAGCTAAGTCATATGACGGTTCAAATGATCCCGATGACTCTAATCGTAAGCTCTTTCATGATAGCTGTCATTACGCATTCTATTGTCCGTCCGATTTTGAACAGTATGAATTATGCAGCGCCTAAGATGAAGCCTGCTCGTGAGTGGAGACTTTCTAGATCGTTTATTTGGTATTATTTGATTGGTGTGGTTCTTCAGCTCTTCTTCGCAGGATCGGAGAATAATTACATCCTCATGATTTCTGCCAATCTGCTGCCGTTGCTGCGAATTGGCTTTATGATTCAGGCGATTGGATTCTTCTTCTTCCTGGCGCATGAACGCAAATGGAACAAGATGGCTGCTATTCTGCTAGCAATTCCGGTCATTTTACTACCGCCGCTACGCATTATTGGTATTATTGATCTTGCTTTCCCACTGCGGGAGTATGTGACGAAATCGAAACGATAGGGTGAGAGTTCATGCCTAAATTTCTGCAAAGACGCTGGCACGGCTATCATACCGTATGGGCGTTCATGCTGCTGTTGGCCCTTATTATAATTGTTAGTATTTATAATTGGGCACTAGGGGTCGTTAGCCTGTTTCTGGCAGGTACATTATGCTTCTATATGCTGAAGACGGAGATTACGTTCCGCCGTAATTTGGTGGAATATATAAATGGATTAACTTTTCGTATTAAGCGGGTGGAGGGAGAAGCAGTTAGCATGCTGCCCCTCGGAATCATTCTGTTTAGCGAGGATCGAACAGTAGAATGGAATAACCGCTATGCCGGTGATGTTTTTGCACGCAAGTCTTTAGTTGGTGAACCACTGCAGGAATTACTGCCAGATATGCAGTCTTTTTTTACGACGAATGTAACAGGAAAACGGGATGTCCTCAAAGAAGGTGTATTGCACGACACTCGCCTTGAGCTCACTGTGGATGAACGATATTATCAAGCCGTAATTATTCCAAGTGAACGTATTCTATACATGTATGACATTACTGAGCTTGTGGTGCTACGTGAACGTTATGAGGATGAGAAGCTGGCGATCGGTATAGTGATGATGGATAATCTAGATGAATCTGCTCAAGGAATGGATGATCAACAGCGTACTTCTCTGATTGCTAAGGTAGCAAGTGAGATCACCGAATGGAGTAAACAGTTTGATGTTTACCTGCGTCGTCTGTCTTCTGAACGTTATCTAATGCTGCTTAATCATCGTAGCCTGCAAGCGCTGGAAGAAAGTCGATTCGTTATTCTCGATGAGATTAGGGAAATGACCGCCGACCTTAAGGTTCCCATGACACTGAGTATTGGCATGGCATTTGGAGCAGACTCTGCAAGCGAGCTAGGCGCTCTGGCGCAATCCAGTCTGGATATGGCGCTCGGCAGAGGTGGAGATCAGGCTGCTGTAAAAGCAGGTCAGAGGTTATCTTTCTACGGTGGAAAGAGTAATGCCGCCGAGAAGCGCACACGAGTGCGTGCAAGAGTCATTGCACATGCGCTGCGTGATCTGATGCAGGAGAGCGACCGTGTGCTGATCCTTGGGCACCGGACTCCAGATATCGATGCTGTTGGCGCTGCGATTGGCCTTCTAAGGGCCGCACAGATGTATAATGTAGAGGCCAGCATTGTGATGGAAACTCCTAATCCTTCCATAACGAACATGATGGAGCAGATTCGGAAAGATGATGAGTTGTTTAAGTCATTCATCACAACGGAGCAATCCTTACAAGTAATGACGGAGCATACATTGCTTATTGTTGTGGACACCCATAAGGCGTCAATGACAATGGAACCGCGGCTTGTGCAATATGCTAGTAGAATTGTTGTGGTGGATCATCACCGTAGAGGTGAAGAGTTCATCAACGATGCTGTATTAGTCTATTTAGAGCCTTATGCTTCATCAACCTGTGAGCTAGTGACAGAGTTGCTTCAATATATCCATGAGAAGGTAAAGATTAGTCCATTGGATGCTACAATGCTCTTAGCGGGAATTACTGTAGATACGAAGCACTTTGCATTGCATACAGGCTCCCGTACATTTGAAGCTGCAGGATTTCTGCGCCGAAATGGTGCGGATACCGTTCTTATTCAGCGTATGCTGAAGGAGGACTTACAGGAGTATATTTCAAAAGCCGAAATTATCAAGCATGCGCGTATGATTTATGATCAAATCGCATTGGTGGTTACGGCACCAGGTATGAAGATTCCGCAGCTGCTTATCGCTCAGACAGCGGATACGCTGCTTGGAATGACGAACGTAGTCGCTTCATTTGTCATTAGTGAGCGACCAGACGGCCTGATAAGCATTAGTGCTCGATCACTTGGGCGTATGAATGTACAGGTCGTGATGGAAAAAATGGGTGGCGGTGGGCATCTATCGAACGCCGCGGTACAGCTAGAAGGAACATGTAAAGAAGCAGAAGCCAGACTGCTGAAAGTGCTGGCTGAAATCGAATCGAAAGAGGGTTTATTCGAATGAAGGTCATTTTCATAAAAGATGTTAAGGGTCAAGGTAAAAAAGGTCAGGTTAAAGAGGTATCCGAAGGTTATGCTTCGAACTTCCTATTACCACGTGGATTAGTTCGTCCGGCAACGGAAGGCAATGTGAAGACGCTTGAGAATCAAGCAGCAGCTGAACAACGCCGTAAAGATAACGAAAAAGAAGAAGCACAGCAACTGGGCAAGAAGATAGATGAGCTTACCCTTACTATGAAGGCAAAAGCAGGTGAAGGCGGCCGTCTATTCGGCGCAATCACGAGCAAACAAATTGCTGAAACGCTATCTTCCACTCAAGGCATTTCCATCGATAAGCGCAAGATTGAGCTAGGTGAACCGATTCGCCATTTGGGAGTCTTCCAAGTAAGTATAAAACTACACACTGAAGTAAAGGCTACCCTTAAGGTTCAGGTAACGGAGGAGTAAAATGGGTGGAGATCTCTTTTTCGATCGGGTTCCCCCGCAGAATCTTGAGGCGGAGCAAGCGGTAATCGGTGCTGTTCTGTTGCAGGATGAAGCGCTCATTACTGCAATGGAACGGGTGAATACCGAAGACTTCTACGATAAAGCGCATCAAATGATTTTTGAGGCGATGGTGCAGCTCGGAGAAGAGAGCCAGCCGATTGATCTTGTTACGCTTACCTCAAGACTGCAGGACAAGGGAGAGCTTGAAGATATTGGCGGTGTTAGCTACTTAGCTAAGCTGGCGCATGCTGTGCCTACTGCGGCCAACGTAGAATACTACGCGCAGATTATTGAAGAAAAGGCTATGCTACGGCGTTTGATTCGTACAGCGACGCAGATCGTGAGCGAGGGTTACACGGGTGGCGAAGATGTTGCCGATATGCTGAGTGATGCAGAACGGCGAATTCTTGAAATCTCTAACCGGCGCAGCGGCAGTGGATTTATCGCAATCCGCGATGTTTTGATGGAAGTATTTGATAAGGTTGAACTCCTTCATCAGAATAAAGATAAGGGCGGCATGTCAGGTATTCCAACGGGATTTGTGGATTTAGACCATATGACTAATGGATTCCAGCGCAATGATTTGATCATTGTTGCAGCCCGTCCTTCTGTAGGTAAGACAGCATTCGCGCTAAATATTGCTCAGAATGTGGCAGTGCGTGCCAAAGAGACGGTTGCCATATTTAGTCTGGAAATGTCTGCACCGCAGCTAGTACAACGGATGATTTGTGCCGAAGCTAATCTGGATGCGAATACTATGCGTACCGGTGACTTTAAGAGTGATGATGATTGGTCGAAGCTGACTATGGGCATTCAGTCCCTATCGGAGGCGGAGATTTATATCGATGATACAGCAGGGATTACTGTAACGGATATTCGTGCGAAATGTCGAAGGCTCAAGAAGGAAAAGGGCCTCGGGATGATCGTCATTGACTACTTGCAGCTCATTCAGGGCCGCGGTAAAGGCGGGGAAAACCGGCAACAGGAAGTATCGGATATATCCCGTACACTGAAGCAGATTGCCCGTGAATTGGACGTGCCGGTTATCGCCCTGTCACAGCTTAGCCGGGGTGTAGAGCAGCGTCAGGATAAACGACCAATGATGAGTGACTTGCGTGAATCCGGTTCTATCGAGCAGGATGCCGACATTGTTGCGTTCCTGTATCGTGACGACTATTACAATCAGGACACTGAGAAGAAAAATATTATTGAAATTATTATAGCTAAACAGCGTAATGGTCCCGTTGGGACAGTAGAGCTTGTCTTCCTCAAAAATTTCAACAAGTTCGTTAACTACGAGCGAGCACATGCAGAACCATTTGCTGGTTAACCTGTCATGTATGATATCCGAACGATTGCACATTTCTTTGTGTAATCGTTCGTTTTATTTGACTTTGAAAAAAACGGCTGTTACACTGAGTATTGTCCTTTAGTGGGTAAATCCGCTTGGAGTCCGGAGGGCTACGTACATAAGAATGACGTACAGGGCCCATATTATGAAAAATAATGGTGCTGGCTAGCACCTACGGAGGAATGAACATGTCAACGGTAGTCGTCGTGGGAACACAATGGGGAGACGAAGGTAAAGGGAAAATCACTGACTTTCTAGCGGAAAGTGCAGATGTGGTTGCCCGTTATCAAGGGGGCAATAATGCCGGTCACACGATTCTGATTGACGGTGAGAAGTTTAAGCTCAGCTTAATCCCTTCTGGTGTATTTTATAAAGAAAAGACTTGTGTAATTGGTAACGGGATGGTTATTAATCCAGCTGCCTTGATCCAAGAAATTAATTATATTCACGAGAACGGTTTTGACACTAAGAACTTAGTGATCAGCGACCGGGCTCACGTTATTATGCCTTATCACATGGTACTGGATGCTCTAGAAGAAGACCGCAAGGGTCCGAACAAGATTGGTACAACACGCAAAGGTATCGGTCCTTGTTACATGGATAAGGCTGCGCGTAACGGTATCCGTATTGCTGACCTGATGGACGCTGAGGAATTCGAATTGAGACTCCGTCACTTAATGGAAGAGAAGAACCAAGTGATTACTCAAGTATATGGCGCGGAAGCTCTTAATGTTGAAGAGATCCTGACCCAGTACCTAGAATATGCGGAAGTACTGCGTAACTATGTGACAGACACGTCGGTTATTCTTAATGAAGCTATTGATGCAGACCGCAAAGTATTGTTTGAAGGTGCACAAGGGGTAATGCTTGATATCGATCAAGGTACGTATCCGTTTGTAACTTCTTCTAACCCATCTGCAGGTGGAGTATGCATAGGTTCTGGCGTTGGACCTTCCAAGATTAAACAAGTTATCGGGGTTGCTAAAGCCTACACCACTCGTGTTGGAGATGGCCCGTTCCCTACAGAACTGAATGATGCAACTGGAGACTATATCCGCGAAACGGGTCATGAATATGGCACAGTTACTGGACGTGCTCGCCGTGTAGGTTGGTTCGACAGTGTTGTTGTAAGTCACGCTCGCCGTGTAAGTGGAATTACAGGCTTGTCTCTTAACTCGCTGGATGTACTCAGCGGACTTGAGACTGTGAAGATCTGTACAGGCTACAAATACCGTGGTGAAGTAATCACGCATTACCCAGCTAGCCTTAAAATGCTGGCAGAATGTGAAGCGGTATATGAGGAGCTTCCAGGTTGGAGTGAAGATATTACTTCTGCAAAAACATTGGACGATCTGCCAGCCAATACACGCAGATATGTTGAGCGTGTGTCTGAGCTTACAGGAATTCCGATTGCCATCTTCTCAGTAGGCCGTAACCGTGAGCAGACGAATCAAGTAATGCCAATTTATATCTAAGCAACATAGTCATTTATAAGAGGCCTCGAGAGAGGTCTCTTTTTTTATGTTTACTGTTACTCGTATGTTTCCCGCAGCTGGTTCTAGTCAATACTGGAGGTATAGAAAAATATGGATATTATCTACCGGATAGACTTGAACATAGGTGAGAGGAGAGACGAAGATGAAGATTGTGAAGCGTGCACTGGGTGTATGCCTAATTGTAGTACTCGCAAGTACACTTTCAATTCTAACCACGGGCGTGGTTGTAAATGCTTATATTCAATCGGTGCTGGCAAGCTTCGATATTAAAGTGGATAGTCCAGGCCCAGGTTTAGGCGGGATGATCAAGAGTATTATTGGCATGGATAGCCAAACGAACACCACTAAAACGAATAAAGAAGCGACGACAGGCAGTACGGTAAATAAGGATAAAGATAATAGTAAGGATACACCGGCAAAAGAAAAAGGAGAACCTGTGGAGGAAAAAGCACCCGAAGATGCTTTACCGGTTATGGGACAAGCCTCAAATGAGTCCTCTACTAATGAAAACCAGAGTGGAAGTTCAGAGGACCAGAAATTGGTGATGACACCGGAGGCATTAGGTGACTTTAAAGATAATCTCCCTTCAGCGGAGAAGGTAAATATATTCAATATTTTGATGTCCAAACTACCGCAGGATGAGATGCAGAAAATCTCTACGGCGATGGAGGATGGACTAACGGAGGATGAGGTTAAGGAATTACAACAAGTCATTGCCAGATATGTTGATCCTGATGAATACGAGAGCATAATGAAAATGCTTACACCAACTACAGAATCGCTTCAGTAGTTCTAGTAATTGTCAATTTATAGACACAAGAAATAGGTTAAATTTTCATATTTGCGCAAAAAACCCGCATATTTCGTGGGTTTTTTTATATGTGTAAAGTTGAAATTTTTCGCTCAGCTATGGTACATTAGACAAGGATGTCAAAGGGTTAATTTTTTGTAACCAATTGTAACCTTTTGAACGGTCCATTAGAAGCAGGAACTTAGAACTAGGATATGCAGAAATATTCATGGTCGTAATCTATATAATCGAGATCGTATAACTAGCTTGGCCGCTCGTCTCGGATGACAGAGCGGACTGAAAGGGAGAGTTTCATGAAGAGATTTAAGTTCATGCGCCGGATGGGGAAACTGCAGGATAGCCACAAAGCAGAATCCGGGGTAGATGTGCAGAGCCACAATTTCGATCACGACTCCACGCACTTTCATCAAGAAAAAGGTACTCGTAGATTTCGGCGCTCTTGGATTATTGGAGCTGTTGGCCTAGTACTTCTAACCACTGTGTTGGTTGGTGCAGAGAAAAAGTATGTAGCGGCCAATACTGAAACCTACTATCAAGTGTTGGTGAAGGGCGAGGAGATCGGGAAACTTAACGATCAGGCACAGCTTAATCAGCTGTACGATAAGAAGCAACAGGAATATCAGGACAAGTATCCTGATAAAACAATGGTACTTCAGACAGAAGGCATTACAATTAAACAGCAGAAAGCGTATAAGCCTGAAGTTGATAGTGAGGCTACACTTAATAAATTGGATGGTATGCTGAAGGCCTATGCTGTAGGTGTACAATTAATGGTAGATGGCAAGGCTGTTGGTATTGTTAAGGATCAAGAGACCGCAAATGCGGTGCTTGAAGGGGTAAAGAATCACTATGTTCCACAAACTGAAGTAGCAACAGCTAGTAAGCTCACAAGAACAGCGGCCTCAAGTTCAAATGCTGCAAAGACAAAAGCTGCCAAGCAAGTGGAGTCAGTTAAGATTACTGAAGAGGTCTCTATTGTTCCTGTAAAAACAGATCCTAATAAAGTGTTGGATGTGGAGGAAGCAGTCAAGACGCTTACCGAGGGTAAAGAAGCACCGCTTCTCTACACCGTTCAAGAGGGCGATACGATTTCGGGGATTGCCAAACGGTTTGAAATTACACAAAAAGAGATTTATAGTAACAATCCTGATGTGAAAGAGCTAACGTTGAAGATTGGTGATACGCTGAAGCTGAAGGTACCACAGCCAGATGTTACAGTGGTTACTGTAGAGCAAGTGTCAGAGCAGGTAGTTACAGAACCTGAAGTGATCGTGCGTAAAAGCGACCAGTTACCGGCTGGCAAAAGCAAGGTCGTTCGTCCAGGACAAACAGGCCTTAAAGAAATGCAGTATCGGTTAACAAAGAAAAACGGAATGGTTGTACAAGAAGAATGGTTGGGCCAGACCGTTATAAAAGCATCACTACCTGAAGTTGTTTATCGAGGAACGAAGGTTGTTGGAGAAGGAACTGGCATGTTCAGTTGGCCAGTAAGCGGAGCAACCCTTACTAGTAGTTTCGGCGAACGCTGGAGCCGTGCCCATAAGGGGATAGATATGGTATCTGGCAATCGAACCATAAAAGCCTCTGATGCTGGAACTGTAGTCTTTGCAGGTGTGAAGAGTGGATATGGAAATGTGGTTATCGTGGATCACCGTAACGGATACGAGACTTATTACGGTCACTTAAATAGCATCTCAGTCTCTACGGGACAGCGCTTGGAGCAAGGCGCCAAGATTGGCGTAATGGGAAGCACGGGCCGTTCGACGGGTACGCATCTGCATTTTGAAATTCGGAAGAATGGCACTGCAGTAAATCCGATGAAGTATTTGCAATAATTCATACGTTAACCTCAACTGCTCGATGTTAATCGAGCAGTTTTTATTTTTTTTACGATATGTAAATGATGGTAAAGGAATTTCTTTGGCTGAGGTGGACGATTCCTTATTTCGTAGGATGTGACGGTAAGACAGGTATGTTAAAATAAAGGAATGATCTTTAAGTAGGGATAGGAAGGTGAAGCTGAGACATGCAGATGGGAACGATTCTGGTAGTAGACGATGAACAGCCTATTGCTGATATATTGAAGTTTAATTTAGAAAAAGAAGGCTACGAGGTTATTTGTGCTTTTGACGGTAACAGTGCAGTGGAACTGGCATTGTCCAAAAAGCCTGATCTTATGCTGCTTGATCTTATGCTGCCTGGTAAGGACGGGATGGATGTTTGTCGTGAGGTTCGTTCTGCGCACTTGGACATTCCTATCATTATGCTTACTGCCAAAGACGGAGAGATTGATAAGGTGCTTGGCCTGGAGCTTGGTGCGGATGACTATGTAACTAAACCTTTTAGTACACGAGAACTGCTCGCCAGAGTTAAAGCCCAAATGCGGAGACAGCACAAACCGTCACCAACGGGAGTGACGAGTGAGCCTGCAGAGAGCAAGCAGGGGATTTATCATTTTGATCTATTTATTGATACAGATATGTATATGGTATACAAGGGCGGAGAACCGCTTGATTTGACGCATCGTGAATATGAGCTGCTCTATTATATGATCAAACATGCGGGTAAGGTGATGACCCGGGAGCATTTATTGCAGGCTGTGTGGGGATTCGAGTATTTCGGTGATGTGCGGACCGTAGACGTGACGATCCGTCGTCTAAGAGAGAAAATTGAGGAGAATCCCAGCAAGCCGGAATATATTTATACCCGGCGCGGACTTGGCTATTTGATGCATAGCCCTAAAAGCGGAGGACTGTGATGAAATGGTGGTCCTTTTTCCGGACAATTCAGGCCAAGCTTATTATTATTTATGTACTGCTGATTCTGATAGCTATGCAGTTAATCGGAGTCTATTTTGTCAGCTCGATGAAGAACTCGTTAACGGATAATTTCACGAAGGATCTTAAGGCACGTGCTGAGATGCTGTCAATCCTGACTGCTGATAAATTTGGCAGTGAGGCTGGAACGGCGGACGAGGAAACGGCTGTAGAAAGTCTGCGTGGCATGGTCAATAATCTGTATATTAACGGGGCCGAGATTCAGGTGCTTGACGCCAGCGGCAAAATTATTACCACCTCCGTACCCTCGCAGAATGACTATGTCGGACAGCGCAATACTCAGACCGTAGTGAATCGTGCTTTACAGGGGATCAGCGATAATGAAGAATATATTATTGCTGATGATAATGTGCGTAAAAAGGTTGTGGCCAAGCCGGTGCTCTCCGGTGATAAGGTGGTTGGGGCAATCTATATTGCTGCTGACATGAAAGATTTATATGCAACCATGGGAAGGATCAACAGTGTATTCATCTCTGGTTTGCTGTTAGCCTTATCACTGACAGTTGTCTTATGTGTTATTCTTGCACACACCATTACACAACCGATTAAAGAAATGACCAGGCATGCAACAGCTGTTGCAGAGGGCCGTTTCAATCGGAAAATGCCTGTACTGGGCAACGATGAAATTGGACAACTCAGTCAGGCATTCAATTATATGACTGGAAGATTGCGTGAGGCGCTCTCGCAGAATGAGGAGGAGAAGGAGAAGCTCACCTCTATTCTGACGAACATGAGCGATGGCGTGGTAGCCACGGATGAGAATGGCGTAGTGATTCTTATGAACCTTCGGGCAGCACTTATGCTGGGAACAGAAGGTCCATTGCCTGAAGGTGCTCCATTGGACAAGCTGCTAGGTCTTGACTATGAGCAGAGTGGCGCCTTGGCGAAAGGAAACGCACAATCCGCAATGCTTCATCTAACACATATGGGTGGAGAAGATTCTAATATCGTGAGAGTGACGTTTACTCCCATTCATCGCCGTGAAGGTGGGATTGCTGGTACCATTGCTGTGTTACAGGATGTAACTGAGCAAGAAAACCTGGAAGAATCACGCCGAGAATTCGTGGCGAACGTTTCGCATGAGCTAAGAACACCACTTACAACGATTAAGAGCTATGTGGAGGCACTCGATGATGGAGCGCTGGAGGATCCCCAGTTAGCGGTTCGATTTGTTGGGGTTATTCGTAACGAAACCGAGCGTATGATTCGTCTGGTTACAGATCTACTGCATCTTTCGCGACTGGATTCTAAAGAGGAACTTCTCAGAATTCAGCAGACCGATATTACTGAGATGCTAGAGGATGTAGCAGACCGTTTTTCTTTTCAGATTCGGCAGAAACGTATCGATATTAGCACAAGGGTTCGTAGGGATGTCAGCACAGCATGGCTTGATCGGGATCAAATTGATCAAGTGCTGGGGAATCTAGTCTCGAATGCGTTAAAATATACGCCAGAAGGCGGTACGATTGAATTGGAAGCCTTGAAGAATGAGGATGGAATGCTCTCCATTTCTGTACGTGATTCCGGGATTGGTATTCCGAAGAAAGACATCGAGCGGATCTTCGAACGCTTTTATCGGGTGGATAAGGCACGTTCACGGAATATGGGAGGCACCGGACTCGGTCTTTCCATTGCCCGGGAAATTGTGAAAGCTCATGGAGGCTCTATTTCCCTGCAATCCGAGCTTAATGAAGGCTCCAAGGTAACCTTTACGCTACCTCTGAATGAGCAAAGGGGGAGTGAGGCATGAAGGAGAGATTGAAGTCATGGATTCTAGCTTTGCTCGTGGTGGGAAGTCTTGTTGAGAGTTATTATTTGATTTACCGGCTGCCTGGTGCAGACTCTGCGGTACTCTCCGAGAATCTATATGTGAAGACGGATAATATGGGACCAGAAGAAAAGGTCGAGAACCTATTGTACCCTGACAAAATGATCATCCATATGGGCGATAACAAGCATACGCTTTTTTATCCAGACTCAACGTTCTATAGCTTAATTATGAATCGGTTAAAAGGTCGTGGATTTGAAAGCTTCCAGCGGCACTCGGTACAGGATTATGACTGGGATAAGATTCGTAGTGAGAATCCGGGGATTGAGCTTTCGTTCGGATCCGGCATTCCGGTAACGTTACTACAGCGGGTTATGCAGTTGTCACCTGATTCCCTGTTTGAAGGAGAAAGCATCGATCGCATTTGGATCTATAACATTAAGAATGACTCCAAAGCGCATGCCATTTTCTTCAGTACGAGAGGCGACATTATATATGAAGCGGCAAAAGCCGATTTAACCGTTCAAGACGTGCAGCAGCATGTGGATTTCGGCAAAAACTGGACGCCTTACAAGGCAGTAGACGGTGATTATTATGTGCCAGACAGCAAGATTTCTCTAGTTCAGGTTGAGATGCCTTCAGGCATGTATACCATAGAACAAATGCAGAGTAATCTTTTCTTCGATGTTGGAAGTACTAGATATATTCGCGAGAAAAACGGATCGGAGATTTATACGGACAGCAAACGCAGTCTTCAGGTCGATAAGGAACGGAATTGGATGAGCTATAGTGATCCAGCCGCACTTCCAGCTGGAGACAGTACACCTGCCAAGGATGCGCTTGAAGCTGTGGAATTTGTGAACCAGCATGGTGGATGGAACGGAACCTATCGTCTTGAAGCTACCGAGGAGGGGAGACAGGAGAGAAAGGTCTCTTTTCAACAATACTATGGCTCCTACCCATATGGCTCCTATCCGATCATGAGTAATTCGCAGCTACAGTATGGCGTAATTAATCTGGAATTGCAGCAGGGAACCGTATCCTCTTATGAACGCTCATTAATCTATATTGAGGAGAGTAAAGCAGAGAAGAAAATCGTAGAGCTATCTGGAGGCGCGGAGCTGGAGAATCAATTGTCGTTAGTCAGCAAAACTTCGGGAGTGAAGGATTTGACGCCTGCGTATGTACCTGTAGTGAAAGATGAGAAGCTGCAACTGCTCCCAGTCTGGAAGGTTACGCTTATTGATGGCAGTGTTCTTACTTTAAACTAATTACAAGTTGTTCATATAACATTTAGGAGGTAAGGGTATGGATTGGGGAAGAGCCAAAAATGTACTAATTTGCGCTTTTTTAGGTCTGAATCTGCTGCTTTGTTATCAGCTGTGGATTGATTTGCGCGATCAGGTTAGTGCCAATCTCGATTTCACTTCCCTATCTGAAGAAACCCAAGCGGTGATGGAGCAAAAAGGGATTCGTGTGTTGTGTCCGATTCCAGCATCTACCCCGCAGCTTCCTAATATAACTTATCGATATTCTGCTGAAGAGCAGAATGAGCCACCTATTAAATTAGATGTTCCTATAGATAGTAAGCTGATCTATTCTTCATTCTCTGACCTTAGCAAGGCGCTTGAGAGTCAAATTCCCGACATCGCCAATTATCGCTTCGATTCACAAGAAAGTGAAGTTGGGAAATTTGTTCTTCACCCGCTAGTTCAGAATCAGTGGTCGTTATTCCGAGTTAGACTAGAGTTGATTAATAGTGATCAGAAGATTGTAGCTTACCGCTCGCCGAAGATTGAGATTGGGGCAAGCAGTAGTGATAAGGAGCAGAAGGTACTGCCGGCATCACAAGCGCTTAGTAGTTTGATTGAAAAATATTTTCCGGCAGACTCTGTAGTGAAGGAGATTGAACTTGGTTATTATGGTGAGCTGTTCAACTCCGAAAGTCAGGTAGCGTCGCCGATGTGGCGGTTCATGCTGGAGAACGGCAATGCCTATTATGTGGATGCTATTAGTGCGGACATCATCAGTCCGAAGACAACAGATTAGAAGGAGTAAGGAAAATGGGGATTTCATTTACAGTACTGTCCAGTGGTTCTACCGGAAATGTTACGGTGGTACGGAACGGGGAGACAACACTTATGATTGACGCAGGTCTGAGTGCCAAGCGGATCGATGAGCTGTTAGCCATGCGCGAGTTAACGGGTAATGATATAGACGGGATTCTAGTTACGCACGAGCATTCCGATCATATCAAGGGACTCGGGGCAATGGCCCGTAAATACGATCTTCCGATTTATGCAAACACCAATACCTGGGGTGCTATAGAGAAAGGCATTGGCAAAATACCGGACTATAACCGAATCATTATGGAGTCGGGGCAGCATAGAGATTTTGGCAGTCTGCGAGTAGAGTCGTTTGCGATTTCTCATGATGCGGCGGAACCGGTAGGTTACAATTTTTATGATGGAAAAGAGAAGCTGTGTGTAGCTACGGACCTTGGGTATGTTAGCGACAAGGTAAGAGATGCGATTTCAGATGCAGACGTATTGGTACTGGAAGCGAATCATGATATTGAAATGCTGAGGATGGGACGTTATCCGTGGAATACGAAACGACGTATACTTGGCGATATGGGTCACCTGTCTAATGAAGCAGCCGGAGCAGCACTTAGTGAGATTCTCACAGGACGGACCAAGCGTACCTATTTAGCGCATTTAAGCCGGGATCATAATATGATGGATTTGGCTAAAATGTCGGTACGTTGCGCAATGGAGGATCGGGGTTGTTTCTTCAAGGATAGTGAGTTTAAGCTTTGTGATACGTATTATGATCAGCCTACGCCATGGGATAAGTTGAGCCAGTTGTCATAAGCTGATCAAGCTCGGCGGTTTTTTGTTCTAATTCTTGGCGGGAGATCAGGCCTTTATCGATCATTAATTCGATCATAGCACTGAAGGCAAGGGTCATATGATAGTGTTCATCCTTTAAATCACCAAGTTTACCGATAAACTCAACCAGATCCATACTTGTAGAAAAAGAATTCATAATTATACCTCCTTATATAGTAAAAACAAAATTGGAGTTGTAAAAAATTCGCAGACCTTTTACCTCAGGAAAATCACGAATTGAGGGTTGCCTGTGATACAATTGTAGACATAATGAGCAAAACCTAAATTTAAGGAACATTTCTATTATTGTAGTCTTTTAAGTTGCAAAATATTCCTAATAGAGAAGATATATTGAAAGATTCTAATATTCTTTCGATTAACTGAAACTATTGTGGGGTTAATGGATAAAGTGAAACCTTTTAGTGATTGTGAGAGTCTAAAAGTATGCAGTAATATGTGCTGAAATATAAGAACATAAGTGTTTTGCATCTAAGGTTCTTGTATGTCTTGTAATTCTCGCATAAATGCGTTTCGTTCTATTAAGGACGGCACAGGCGTTTATGCTTGGGATGTGATTGCTAGGTTCAAGTTTTAGAGACTGTGGACGCTTGGCAATAGAAGGGGGAGATTTTCGGTGGGATTGTTTGATGACGATTTCTATTCAACTAAAGTATCACGGTCCAGAGGGGATGAAGCATCAAAGGGATCATTTGCAAACCGCAAGCATTCTGTGCGAAGATCGCGCAAGGGTTTATCCACTTGGCAAATATCCGCCGTCTGCTCCTTAATCAGTGCTGTGGTGGCAGTGTTCTTATTCAGTGTGCTTACTGGACAAATGAGTCATGAAACTGCCCCGAAGTCGGTAGCAACAACTGGGGAGGTTACTCCAAGCAGTGATCCGTTTGACCGTATCATTCAAGCCGCTGCTACGGTTCGTCCTGCAGTAGTAAGTATTATCAATCATAAGGAAGATAATAAAGAATTGAACATTCTGGATGAGTCAGCATTAGGCTCTGGAGTGATTTATAAAAAGGTAGATAATAAAGCATTTATTATTACTAATAACCATGTTATCGAAGACTCCGGCAATCTTGAGGTTGTAACAGTAGATGGTGAGACACGTAAAGCTACACTTGTTGGCACGGATAAAGTGAGTGATATCGCAGTTCTTTCTATTGATGCTAAGGGGATCAATACGATCGCACAGCTAGGAGATTCCTCCAAGCTTCGCCTAGGTGAAACAGTGATTGCCATTGGTAACCCTTTAGGACTTGGAGACACATTGACCTCAGGGATTGTCAGCTATACTGAACGGAAGGTTCCTGTATCCTTAAATCAGGACGGCGTATATGATTGGGAGCAAGAGGTCATTCAGACCGATGCGGCGATTAATGAAGGTAATAGCGGCGGAGCACTTGTGGATCTGGATGGTAAAGTCATCGGTATTAACACGATGAAAATCTCCGATGCAGGTGTAGAGGGTCTAGGGTTTGCAATTCCAGCTAACCATGTGATAGATACCGCAAATGAACTGGCTGAAAAAGGGCGTATTGCCCGGTCCTACTTAGGTGTATATTCCGTAGATTTAAATAATCCTTACGTTCCTCTTGCAGAGGATCAACGTAAGGAACTGAACCTACCGAATAATGTTAAGGATGGGGTAGTCGTTCTGGATGCTGTTGGACCTGCAAAGGAAGCCGGAATACAATTTAATGATGTAATTACAAAGTTTAATGATGAGCCTATTACATCCACACTTTCCCTTCGCAAGTATTTATATAATCAAACGAAGATTGGCGAGGATCTGAAGATCACCTATTACCGAAATGGGAAGGTCAATCAGACGACAGTTAAACTTCTTGAAAAACCAGAGGAATAATATACTGAAAGTCGGCATATAATGATATAGCAGTAATGACAAGTAGAGCGGACTACCCCTTCAGTTGTGAAGGTAGACCTTCCTGAAATAGCGATACTTTGTATCGCTATCGGGGATTTGTTTCTTCTAAAGATTTGATAAATATGGCAATTATAAGCTGATTTAATGAATTTTGGGCTGACTGGCAACCCTTACATTGGAAGGTAATACTTATTAGGGTAGAACCGGATAAATCCGGATGCCAGCTTGCCTTTGCTAATCAGGTGTGGTAATATGATATCAATCATACATTTAGTCCCTAATTTTCGCATTGAAAAGGGCTGTTATATTTGGCAATACAACCTTTTTCAATGTGTGAATTTTTTCTTTGTTTGAAGATAAAAAGAACATATTAATTTAAATTTGTGGAGGTAACACACATGCAAACAGGTACAGTTAAATGGTTCAACGCAGAAAAAGGATTCGGATTTATCGAAGTTGAAGGCGGAAGCGACGTATTCGTTCACTTCAGCGCAATCACTGGCGACGGCTTCAAAACTTTGGACGAAGGCCAACGCGTTGAATTCAACGTTGTTCAAGGCAACCGTGGACCACAAGCCGAAAACGTTGTAAAACTGTAATAATAGAAGAAACCGTCCCAGCTTTTTGAAAGTTGGGACGGTCTTTTTATATCTAGTTAGTCACTATTGACTTACAGGATGGGAGGAACGGCAATGAACTACCGGAAGAAACCTTTGGAAGAAATACCGGAAGAAAATACCGCGATTTGGGCGTGTACCAATGATGGATGCAACGGATGGATGAGGGATAATTTCGCATTTGAACATGCGCCTTCTTGCCGTCTATGTGACTCTCCAATGGTTCGCAGCACGAAGATGCTACCACAATTGCTTAATTCGAATGGCGATCTCAAATCGCTGAAGAAGGGTATTTCCATTACCTAACCAATGCCTTTATGAGTCAAGCTTGTTATAGAGCAGTGAACAACTTCAAGACGGTTAAACCGTCTTATTTTTTTTGCTTTTTTTATGGTAAATTGTGATTTTTGTCACAAATCATTTGAATTTTACCGTTAAATACACCCCTTTGTGTGACATTAATCACAAAAAGACGTTTAAATTTTTGACACAATATAATTAACGAAAAGGGGAGAAGGAAGGGAAAAATATGGATACAGTAATGCTGTCGCGTATACAATTTGCGTCGACGACAATATTCCACTATTTCTTTGTACCGGTATCAATCGGACTAGCGCTCTTGATTGCCATTATGGAGACCATGTACGTTAGAAAAGGCAATGAAGAGTACAAAAGAATGGCGCAGTTCTGGGGAAAGCTGTTCCTCATCAATTTTGCAGTAGGGGTAGTTACAGGGATTTTACAGGAATTTCAGTTCGGGATGAACTGGTCTGATTATTCACGTTTTGTGGGTGATGTCTTCGGGGCTCCGCTTGCAGTAGAAGCATTGGCAGCCTTTTTTCTGGAGTCTACGTTTATTGGAATCTGGATATTTGGCTGGGACAAAGTGTCCAAGAGAGTGCACTTGGCCTCCATCTGGCTGGTAGCATTCGGTACGATGTTATCTGCTTTCTGGATCCTGGCAGCGAACTCCTTTATGCAGCATCCAGTAGGATTTGCGATTAATAATGGTCGTGCAGAAATGAATGATTTCTTCGCACTTATTACGAATGGACAATTGTTGGTTGAATTCCCGCACACGGTTCTTGCTGCGTATGCAACAGGTGCCTTCCTAGTAACGGGTATTAGTGCGTACAAGATATTGAAGAAACAAGATGTATCTTTCTTTAAGAAATCTTTTCAAATTGCAGCTATCGTAGGTATTATTTCTTCTATCGGTGTAGCCGTGGCAGGCCATGCGCAAGCACAGTATTTGGTTGAGACTCAACCTATGAAGATGGCGGCTTCCGAAGGACTATGGGGTAAGAGTGGTGACCCAGCACCTTGGACCGTATGGGCAAATATTGATCCTGAGAAGCAAGAAAGTACTGGAGAATTTCAAATTCCGTATATGCTGAGCTTCCTTTCATACAGTAAATTTTCCGGTGAAGTTAAAGGTATGCTTGAACTGCAAGCTGAGTATGAGCAAACCTATGGCCCCGGTGACTATATTCCACCTGTACGTACGACATTCTGGAGTTTCCGGATCATGGTTCTAGCAGGAACGTTAATGATTGTACTGGGTATGTACGCTATGTATTTAATGTGGCGCAAAAAGATGGACCGTCCAAACACCTGGTTTATGCGGTTTATGTTATGGGGATTACTGCTTCCTCCAATCGCGAATACAGCGGGTTGGGTCATGACCGAATTCGGGCGTCAGCCATGGACGGTATTCGGACTGATGACCACGGAAGACAGTGTGTCGCCTAATATTACGAGCGGTCAGGTTCTATTCTCTGTTATTTCTTTTACAACGATTTACGCAATTCTCGGATTAGTACTGATTGGTTTGTTTATAAAAGTAATTAAAAAAGGTCCTTATGCGATGGATAACGATCACGGGGATTCGCATGATCCATATAATGAGGAGGGCGCCCAATGATATCTCTTAATGAATTGTGGTTTGTGCTGATTGCAGTTCTGTTTATAGGGTTCTTCTTTCTGGAGGGTTTTGATTTCGGCGTAGGAATGGAAACACAGATTCTCGCTAAAAATGATACAGAGCGCCGGGTACTGATTAACTCTATCGGACCTTTCTGGGATGCTAATGAGGTATGGCTGCTAACGGGTGCGGGCGCAATGTTCGCGGCTTTTCCGGAATGGTATGCAACGTTGTTTAGCGGATTCTATATTCCTTTTGTCTTTGCTTTATTAGCCTTGATTGCGCGTGGTGTCGCTTTTGAATTCAGAGGTAAACGAGATTCTGTAGCTTGGAAAAGAACTTGGGATGCTTGTATCTTTATTGGCAGCTTCCTCCCACCGTTCCTCCTTGCGGTAGTGTTCGCCAGCTTTATTAAAGGTTTGCCTATTGATGGCGATATGCAAATGTACGCAGGTTTTACAGATATCGTGAATGTATATACTGTAGTAGCAGGTCTTACGGTAGTTCTTCTCTGTTTGGTGCATGGTCTCATGTTCACAACACTGCGTACAGTGGGTGATCTACAGGCTCGTGCTCGGAAGATGGCACAAAGATTGTTGATCCCACTTGCAGTTTTATTTACTGCTTTTGTGATTATGACTTATAATATGACTGATATCTTCGAGCAGCGCGGAACGGTTCTTATGATTATTGTAGCGCTCGGAATTATCGCTTTTGTGCTATCGGGTTATTTTATGAAGAAGAAGAAGGATGGCTACGCTTTTGGAATGACAGGAGCAGTAATGGCGTTGTCGGTAACTTCAGTCTTTGTAGGACTATTCCCACGTGTTATGATTAGTTCAATCGATCAAGCCTTTAATTTGACAATCACCAATGCGGCTTCGGGACATTACTCTTTAAAGGTAATGACGATTGTGGCACTGACCATCCTTCCATTCGTATTGGGATATCAAATTTGGAGTTACTTTGTCTTTCATAAACGCGTTCACGAGAAGGAGCATCTTGAATACTAATGGATAAAAATTTGCTTGGGTATAAAGGAGTTAAGCCGGTCTTTCTGATCGTTGGCCTCCTTACCCTGGTGCAAAGCATGCCCATACTTCTGCTGGCCAAATGGCTGGCAGAAGTCATCTCTGCGCTATTTGCGGGAGAACCTCTGAAGGAACAATGGGCTACTTCGCTATTGTTCCTTCTTGCATTTCTAGTGCGCCATGCTTGCGCCATGCTGATGAGCCGTATCTCTTACCGCTTTGCGGAAGCAACGGGCAGCAACATGCGGAGGGAAATGATGGATAAGCTCTTCCAGCTTGGACCCAGAATGGTGGGCGGGCGTGGAACCGGGGATCTTGTCACACTTGTGCTGGAAGGTGTAACAAAGTTCCGCACATATTTAGAAGCGATTATCCCTAGAATGGTAGGGATGTCAATTACACCGATTTTGGTGCTTATTTATATCTACAAGATGGATACCGCGAGTGGGATTATTCTTACGATCACCATGCCGATTATTATTGTTTTTATGATCTTGATCGGGATGACGGCTCGCAAGCAGATGGACCGTCAGCTAAAATCTTATCGCACCTTATCTAATCATTTCGTAGACTCCCTCCGTGGGCTAGAAACGCTGAAATTTCTGGGCCGCAGCCGTAGTCATAGCACGAGTATTGCCACCGTCAGCGATCGATATCGCTCGGCGACGATGCGTACACTGCGAGTAGCCTTTTTGTCCTCATTTGCACTGGACTTCTTTACGATGTTATCCGTTGCTTCCGTTGCAGTAAGTCTCGGTCTGCGTCTGGTCAACGATCAGATGACGCTTGTTACTGGCTTAACCATTCTGATCTTGGCACCGGAATATTTCTTGCCTGTCAGATTGGTGGGTTCAGATTTCCATGCTACTCTCGATGGTAAGGAAGCCGCTGAGGCAATGAAAAGCATTATAGATCAGGATGAAGTGAAAGCTGAAGTAGTAGGTTCTAATGGTAATCAAGCCTTAGATTCTGCATCAAAAACATCAGAAGAGATATTCACTTGGCATAAAAATAGCGTAATTACATTAAAGGATGTCAGTGTGAAATACGAGGAAGCCGGTCTTTCTTCGCTGGAAGCGGTGAACCTGCAATTTAAAGGAGCAAGCAAAATTGGAATTATCGGAGAGAGCGGGGCCGGTAAATCTACGTTAGTGGATATATTAGGGGGCTTTTTGCACCCTACTTCAGGAAGTATCACGGTTAACGGTACAACGGTTAGCGCATTAACGGATGAGGCTTGGAGAAAGCAGACTTCATATATCCCACAGCGTCCTTATATTTTTAGCGGTACATTGGCTGATAATATTCGCTTTTATTACCCAGAGGCTTCTATGGAAGCTGTGGCTGCAGCTGTGAAAGCTACCGGATTATCGGAGCTGGTGGCGACCCTTCCGAATGGCTTGGATGAAATGATCGGCGGCGGAGGTCGTTCGTTCAGTGGTGGGCAGGAGCAGCGGGTTGCGCTGGCTCGAGCTTTACTCAGCAGTCGTCCGATTATGTTATTAGATGAGCCAACGGCACATCTGGATATTGAGACCGAATATGAGCTGAAGGAGACGATGGTGCCTCTTTTTGAAGGTAAGCTGGTCTTTTTGGCAACACATCGCCTGCACTGGATGCTGGATATGGACATTATTGTAGTAATGAAGCAAGGACAAGTGGCAGAAATCGGTACCCATCAGGAGTTGCTTGCCCGCAAGGGTGCGTATTATGAGTTGATTGGGTCGCAATTGGAGGGAATCCATTGAAACGTGAAGGATGGTTTGCTCCGTATGTATCGTCGTATTTTTGGCGTTTTGTGCTTATTATCGTGCTTGGGGCATTGACGATTTTTACAGCCTCATCATTAATGTATACCTCAGGATTTCTGATCTCAAAAGCATCTACACCTGTCGAAAATATACTAATGATCTATGTACCGATTGTCGGTGTGCGGACGTTCGGGACGAGTCGGGCTGTGATTCATTATGTGGAACGCCTAGTTGGGCATGACACGATTTTGCGAATTCTATCTAAGATGCGTGTGCGTTTGTACAATATTTTGGAGCCTCAAGCGTTGTTTCTGTCCTCACGTTTCCGCACTGGGGATATTCTCGGGATGCTTGCGGATGATATTGAATATTTACAAAATGTATATCTGCGCACCGTATTTCCAAGCGTCATTGCTTTGCTGATTTACGGGGCTGCTGTGATTGCACTGGGTACTTTTGATATCGCTTTTGCGCTATTGATGGCTCTGTATATATTGGTGTTAGTAGTGGTGTTGCCGTTCTTATCTCTGCTCTTCACACAGAAGCGCCAACGTGAAGTGAAAGTAGAGCGTAATCGTCTTTATCAAAAGCTGACTGACGCCGTGCTTGGCATGGGTGATTGGGTCATTAGTGGGCGGCAAAGCCAGTTCGTAGACACTTATGAAGCAGATGAGAGAAAGGTAGCCCAAACCGATGCAGCGCTGCGCAGTTGGGCACGCCTTCGTACGTTCATTGGGCAAGCGGTAATTGGGATTGGCGTGCTTTCTATGCTGTATTGGGCCGCTGGAGAGTTTGCAGATGGTGCTATTGCGGGCACATTGATTGCGGCGTTCGTACTGGTTGTTTTTCCTGTAGCAGATGCCTTTCTGCCAGTGTCTGAAGCGGTGGAGAAAATCCCGCAGTACCGTAACTCCTTAGAGCGATTGTCTGGTGTAAATGGAACTGAGCAGAACATCGTCTCTGAAAAAGTAACTGTAGTCGATGCTCTACCTCAGGCCATGAAGAGTGCTCACATCAAGCTCGAAAATGTAGGTTACTACTATGGTTCAGAGGCTAACTGGTCGGTTCGCGATCTCAGCCTCGACATTCCACAAGGTAAAAAGATTGCGATCATCGGCCGAAGTGGTGCGGGTAAATCGACGTTATTAAAGGCTATTCAAGGTGTTATTGAGCCTTCTGACGGCTCGGTTACGATTAATGGTATCGCTGCAGATGCCTATGGTGAGCATATTCCTTCTATTATAGCGGTGCTTAATCAGAGCCCACACTTATTCGACACTACGGTAGCCAACAATATTCGTATGGGTGATCCGAAGGCTTCCGAACAAGCGATTAAAGAAGCTGGCGCCTTAGCCAAAATGGATACGTTGATCTCCTCGTTGCCAGATGGATATGATACCTTTGTCCGTGAAGCCGGACAACGTTTCTCCGGTGGAGAGCGTCAGCGGATAGCATTAGCTCGTATTTTGCTGCAAAATACACCTGTCGTCATACTAGACGAACCGACTGTAGGGTTGGACCCGCGGACGGAACGTGATCTTTTGAAGACAATGTTCGAAGCCATGAAGGGTAAGTCACTAATTTGGGTAACGCATCATTTGGTCGGTGCGGAGCAGATGGATGAAGTAATTTTTATGGAAAATGGCTCGGTAGAAATGCGTGGAACCCATGCGGAGCTGATGAAAAAAGAACCGCGTTACCGCAGATTATATGAGCTGGATCGTCCGGTGGAGTTTCTAGGGTAGGATGGAGAGTTTAAAATAATATTTATAGAAAATAGAGAGAGAGAAGTGATGAGATTCCTTTTGCCCTTCGGGGTGGGAGGAATCTTTTTTTGTTGAAGGGCAAGAATATAGACAATGGATGAACAGATCGCTGGAATGGATAGATAGGAGTTCCATTTTCGTGGGAAGTATGGTAGAACAATAGAAGGAGTATTAGGCCGTAGCGGCACAGAAAGGGATGCTTGGTTGAATGTATGTAGTATGTAAAGAACATGTGGAATTAGCTATTGATTTGTTTGTGGACGAGTATGAAGATGCACCAGATGTAGTGGATTTGAAGGAAACGGAATTCTCTGACTGGGACCCGCCGGCAAAGTGCACCCAATGTGAGAAGAACGCTGAATATTTGGTGGTCTAAAGGACCGTTAAGACTTATAAAAAAACACCTTGCAGTCCCGGAAATGGGCCGCAAGGTGTTTTTGCGTGGAAAACTATATTGGAGGGCTCATTAGTCTTATGCATCTGCCGCATCTGTCATGTTAGCCAGTGAACTACCTCGGCTGTTACGGCGGTAGACAATGGCTGAGATGATGGCAATTAGCGCCGCAATAGAGAGTCCCCAGTAAATGTTGGAGTAAGCGGCCCGGAGCGGCAGCCCACGCTGCCATTCCAGTGCACTTGCGGCCATAGCTACGCTGAAGGCGCCACTAAAGAATTGCAGTAACTGGAACAGCCCCATCCCGGAGCCGATTTGTGAGGAAGGCAGAATCCGTGAGATTTCATTGGATACACTACTGGACAATGTAGTGAAGGCAAGACTCATAATCATATAGATGAGCATGACGGCAATCCAGGATCGCCCCGCAAAAACAGCGAACAGGACGGTAGCAGTCAGCACAAGTAGTGGAGCGAAACGTAATATCCCCGCATTGCCATAACGGTCGATGATTCGTCCGACGGAACGGGAAACGAAGATTGCGAGCAGCGATCCTGGAAAGATCACAAGCCCGGCATGACTTGCACTGAAGCCAAAGCGATGAGTCAAAATCTGTGGCAGCAGGAACAAGGTGGCGAAGCTGCACAGATAGGAGGCGATACCGACCACCGCCAGCACGAGATATGAGCGGTTACGGAATAGTGCGGGCATTACAAATGGGTCGGGCGTGCTGCGGATGCGGCCAACAAATAAAGCGATGGCAAGAAGTCCAGCGACTAAGGCCACCCACAGCCCACTAGTCAGGAACAACAGCAGACCGGTGGTGCCGACGCCCAAGAGCAGCCCACCAAGCACATCGAAGGAGCCTCGGGTGGGCACCTCTTTAGGCAGCAGGATAAGGAACAACGGCACAAGAAGCAAAATAGCTGCCGTTACAGCGAACAACCAGATCCAGCCGAGATATTCGACGATGGCTCCGCCCGCGACCGGACCAAGGCCTAGGCCGAGTGAAACGGCTGACATAATCGTCGCCATCGCTTTGCCGCGACGGGCTTGCGGGACATAACGTGTAAACAGAACAAGAGATAAGGACATTACTGCGCCCGCGCCCGACGCCTGTAGAATGCGCACGATAAGCAGAAAGATAAAGTTGGTGCTGAAGAAGCCGGCTACAGCCGCAAAGCCCAGCGTCAACAGACCTATCACCAGCAGGCGGCGGATCGGCAAAAAATCAGAGAGCCGGCTGTACGTGATTGAGGCAATCGAAAACATAATGGAATACCCGGTAACAATCCAAGAAGCGGATGCAGCTGTAATGCCGAAGGCTTCGGTTACATCAGGCAGTGCCAGATTGAACATGGCTGTATTCATGATGACGAGAACCACAGCGATGCTGAACAGAAGAGTCAGCAGGCCTTCCCGTGGAAGAGTCGCTTCCGGAGCGGAGGCTTCATGATCCGCACTCGCGGAAAGGTTATTTACAGAAGTCATGTGCGAAGCACTCCTTTTATTATTGTTTAATAGTTCGATTACTTACGAACAATTGAAATATAGCATGCGTTGATATAAAATGCAATTAGGAACTCCAATATTTTTTTCGCATTAAAAGTAGGACAAAGGGGATAATCATCCATGAAAATACTATTTCATCCGGACCGCAAGGACATTCAGCTTGCTTCCGTATTGTATGCGCTCAGCGATCCGATTCGCCTCCATATCGTATCGGATATTCATAGAAATGGAGAACAGGCTTGCAACGGATTCAACGTTCCGATCGCCAAATCCACCATGTCTCATCATGCCCGTACGCTGCGCGAGTCAGGGGTTGTGTTTACGCGGGTGCAAGGAACCCAGCGCATACTGTCGCTGCGGACGGAGGATCTTAACGCAAGGTTCCCAGGCTTGCTGGATTCTATATTGGGTGCTTACGAAGCTGGGGAAAAGCCGGATTTTGCAATGGAAGAGCGGGAGGAGAGTAAGTAGGGGATGGATTGTCTGAAGAATAGGACATTTAAGGAATGCGAAAGATTAGGAAGCTACTTGCTAAAACTCAAGGGACGGCCTATTGCGCGTCCTTTTGCTATTTCTATAGAGGATTTTGACAGGAGGAACTTATGCTTATTCAAATTATTGGCGTAGGAAAATTGAAGGAAAAGTACTTGATTAATGGCATCGCGGAGTATGCTAAACGGCTGACACCGTACCTGAAGTTTCAGATGATTGAGGTGGCAGATGAAAAAGCACCCGACTCTCTAAGCGAAGCAGAGGTTGGTATTGTTAAGGCGCGCGAGGGCGAACGCATCCTCGCGCACATAAAGAGCGAGGCGCATGTCATTGCGCTCGCGATTGACGGCAAGCTATGGAGCTCGGAAGAGCTTGCCGCAGAAATTGACAGGCTCGGCACCTACGGGACGAGCCATGTCGTGTTCGTCATCGGAGGGAGCCACGGGCTCTCCGATGAGGTCATGCGCCGCGCGCAGCAGCGCATGAGCTTTGGGCGCATGACGCTGCCCCATCAGCTCATGCGCCTGGTGCTGGTGGAGCAGATTTATCGCGCGGTGAAGATAAATCGGGGGGAGCCGTATCATAAGTAGAGCGAAAATTTTGATAAATTAGATGATCGTAATATCTCTATATCATTGACGAAAACCATAATATTACAGTATTATTTTAGAAAGCCTCAACTGTATCTGCCAAGTGACAGCGAACTGATTTACAAAGCGGAGTCCAAATCCGTTGGTTTTCTGAAGCTGAAGGGTACACGCGAGGTTTTTATAATTCTGCTGAGAGGGGAAGTTTTTCATATATTCAGGATGAATTATTACTGTCGGTGAGACTGGTGAGATAAATATTATTTGGGGAAAAGAGTCTGCTTTCGATGATTATAAGAAAGAAAACTTTGAGAATAAATTTTTTCGGAGGAGGATTTACAGGTAGAACACTTGAAGAAATTGGAGCAATCGTTAAGGGATTAAAGAAGAATCATCCCGATGTAGTAGTGATACAGTTGTAGTTAAAGAGCTGAGCAAGTCTTTATCTATATTATGAGTCAAAGAGATTACCCTATTTACTAACAGTTTATTACGTATATTACTGAAGCCATTTTTATCGTACCAGCATTTTTAGTATCAGTGAGGTGAATACTATATAATTAATTACAAGGAAATCCGGATAATTTAATAGAATCTCATAGATAGTTATTTAGACATCATACTAGAAACAATTATGGTACAATTAGGTATATTAATAAAATTAGGGGTGAGGAACGCATGGCATTAGAAGAAGAAATACAAAGAAATATTAATGAAATTAAAACAGATTCATATTCTATGTCTATCGGTGAGTTAGCCAATATATATAATGACGACGAAATTAATATATCACCTTCTTATCAAAGATATTTTAGATGGAATTTAAAACAAAAATCAGATTTAATTGAATCGATTATTTTAGGTATCCCAATTCCTCCGGTTTTTGTAGCACAAGAGAGTGATGGGAAATGGAACGTAATTGATGGATTACAAAGGATCAGTACTATTCTAGAATTTATGGGAGAACTCCGCGTGCCAGAAGATTTTGAATTTGCTGTTGATGAAGATGAAGAAAATGAAGAAGAAAGTGAAGAAGGAACTACTGCTACAGTTGAAGTTAGTGAGAGTGAACAAACTCTAGTGATAGAATCAACTGAGGTACATATGAAAAAACTCCCACAAAGTAAATTAATATCTACCAAATACTTACCGTCCTTAGAAGGTGTAGATTGGGGGTCATTGACCTCAGACATAAGAAGGAAAATTAAAAGAGGTAAGCTAGATATTATTATTATTGATAGTACAGAGAATCCTAAAGCAAAATATGAAATGTTTCAAAGGTTGAACACTAATATATCTGAGTTAAAGCCTCAAGAATTAAGAAACTGCCTAATGGCAATGATTAGATCGAGTTATTTAGATATTATTAATGCAGTTTCGACAAATACTGTTTTCAAAAAAATAATAAAATTAACTAAGAAACAAATACAGGAACAGTTCGATAAGGAATTAGTAGTAAGGTATCTAGTATCCAGGTATATTGACACTAGTGATATTGATTTAAGTATCAATATTAGAGATTATTTTACTGAGGAATTAATTAATATGATGGAAGATAATACATCTGATATAAACAAATATGGAGCTGAATTGATAAAATCACTTCAAATTCTAGATGAGGTGTTAGGTGATGAGGTATTTAAGAAGTCTAACGCTAAATTTTCCCTTTCAATGTATGAGGCAATTATTACAGGCTTAGCTCAAAATATTGATTACTGGGAAACTAAAAAGGATGAATTAAATAGAAAAGTTGAAATGATTACTAATCACCAACAATTTGTTGAAGCAACTAAAAAAGGACAAAGAGCAATAACAAGATTTAAAATACTTACTGATTTATCTAAGGAAATGTATGAGACGGAATAATCTTAAAGAACTAGAGTCCTTAGAAGATGCAATAGAAAAGGATCTTAGTTGGAGAAAAAGAGAGTTGCTTCAGTTGCGAATGGCTATCAAAAAAAATAATACATCTTTAGGTAAGAGTACTCTAATTCGAAGTGGTATTTCTTTATTATGTGCTCATTGGGAAGGGTTTGTTAGATCAGCAGCAAATTATTATGTCTTATATATTATAGATAATAAATTTAAAGTAAATGAACTGACAAATAATTTTGTAGCTTTTTTCGTGAGAGAGACTTTTTCGAAAATAGAGGATACTAAAAAGATATCAGTATATACCAGTGTTTTAGATTACATAGATAGAAGTTCTACAAGAAAATTCACACTAGAATACACAGATGAGCCCTTTAATAGAATTATTAACACAGAATCTAATTTAAGTTTTAAATTATTTAAAGAGATCTTAATTAGTCTTAACTTAGATTATTCTAGATATAAACTTAGAGATAAATATATCGATTATGAAATGCTTAAGCAAAGGCATGAAATAGTCCATGGTGAAGATTATAGGAGAAAAGACTATAATTATGAAGAACTTTATAATCAGGTAATATGGATTATGGAAGATTTTAAAAATCAGATTGTTGATGCTGCGGAAGAAAAAAGACATATTAAATAAAAAAACTAAAAAATAGTAAAAAGGGACAGTATATTCACATGTATACTGTCCCTTTTTACTATTTTGCGTGCCCAAAGGCACGCATTACCCAGTTGGTGAATGTCCAACCAAAGGAGGGACCAAGCCATCTTTGTAGCAAGGATGCTTGCACCTAGCGAAATCTGTGTGAAAAAGCTCATCGACAAAAGTACCTGTCAGAGATAGGGCGAGCGACAACCCAGACAGCAATATGAAGTGAATCCTGCCACGTCGTAAAAAAGTCCCTACGAAGGGAAAAGAGGGAGGCGGGTCTCGTGAATATAGATGAAGCCCAAGGAAACTGTAAAGAACTTGGGTCAACAGTGATGAATCCTCCGGCGTATAGGAATGGCATGGGTTGAAAGATAATGCAGTGAATTGGGAAGACCCTCCTCTGTATGGGATTTTTTTTGGAAGTGGCCTGAAATTATTCAGTCCTTTACTCTAGAATTAACATTAATTTATGAATGATTGTTTAGTGAATTGGCTAGGTATTTAGGTAAAGTAATTACATTTTATTAATGGACAATATATAATGTAATAGAGGGAGGATGTCTTTATATGAACTTATTGCATGCAAGTAATAATGAACGCTCAATGACAACCTCTATAGAAGGTTTAAGTAAACGAAATAAAGAAAGATTTGCACAGTATTTTACGCCATTAGAAGTAGGCGAATATATGGCAAGTCTCTTTGATACTAATAAAAAGAAAAAAATAAAATTACTAGATCCAGGTGCAGGCACAGGAAATTTAACCTTATCATTTATGATTAAAATGTCTCATTGGAATATTAGACCTACAAGCGTTCATGTAGATTTGTATGAAATTGACCTTAATCTTATAGATAAATTAAATGAGACGTTGGAAGAGTGTAAAGCCGTGTGTACTAAACATAAGATTGAGGTTACTTTTAATATAATTAATAAAGATTTTATAAGGGATGCTAAAAAAAATATAAAAAATAAAACCTACTACGATTTCATTATTATGAATCCACCTTACAAAAAGTTAGAAGCGTATAGTGAGTATGATTTGGAACTAAGACAGTTAGATATTTATGTACCAAATCAGTATGCTGCTTTTTTATTCATAGGCAAATCTTTGTTAGTTAAAAATGGACAAATGGTATCTGTAACACCTAGAAGTTTTTGTAATGGTCCATATTTTAATAAATTTAGGTTGGATTTATTAGAAACTTGTTCGTTGGATACTCTTCACTTATTCGAAAAAAGAACAGATATCTTCTATGATGATGTTTTACAAGAAACCGTGATAATGAAAGTAGTAAAAGATAGAAAACAAGGAAAAGTAAATATATTAACCTCAAAAGACAATGATTTTTCAACAATAGTTTCATCTGAAAAGAAGTATGAGGAAATTGTTTTCCCAACTGATAAACAGAAAGTGATAAGAATTGTTCCTGAAGTCGATGAGGAAATTGAAAATAAAATGAAAAGTTTAGAGTTCAGTTTAGTTGATTTAGGATTGAATATATCGACTGGTCCAATTGTAGATTTTCGGAACAGAGATGCATTGCGTAAAGAAAGAGAAGAAAATAGTTACCATATGATTTACTCTCATAATATAAGAAATATGGATATTGATATTAATTATAAGAGTAATAAACCACCTTATATAGTTAGTACAGAAAAGTGTGCAAATTATTTAAGGGATTCAGGTCTATATGTTCTTGTAAATAGAATGAGTTCTAAGGAAGAGCCTAGCAGAATTAAAGCAGCAATTTTTGATGGAAAAAAATATTTTGGTGATAAAGTTGGTTTTGATAATAAAATTAATTATTTTCATATGAATGGAAAAGAAATAAATGATATTAATCTAGCTACAGGACTATGGATCTATATGAATTCAAATTTTGTGGATTTCTACTTTAGAACTTTTAGTGGGAACACTCAAATAAATGCTACTGACCTAAAAGAAAATATAAAATATCCTAATATTGAACAACTTCAGAAACTAGGTAGAATGTATAATTCAAAAATTTTCAATAACTATACTTTTGATAATTTACTAAACATGTGTGTTTTTGAAGATATTAATCAGAAATATAAAAGAGAGCAAGGTTCTATTAGAACCGACTCCAAAGTATGAGATACATCAAAACACTTTCAAGAAAAGTAAATCCTGTCGTAAGATAGGAGAGACAAACTTGGAGTTTTTTTGCTTATGGAGTGTTAACTATTCGCTAAAAGTAATATTTATCCGAAGTGAAAATTTACCTTAAATTTGATCAAATTACTTATACTACTTTCTTCAAGGGGCATCTGATAGTGTGCTCTTTGATTTCGCTCTATAGTTGTTAGGGGGAACCGTATCATAAGTAGGGCGAAATCTTCTTCGCTCTGAATTACTTTTATACTTTCCTTAGCTTCCACAAACAAAAAATAACGGTGAAGGGTTAACCTCCCTTGCACCGTTATTTTTCTCGTATAAATTATTTTCTCGCTTGAGAGCTACCTTCAATTCACGGTTGAATAAGTAAACTATTTGTCGTGTTACGAGTATAAGCTTCCTTAAGCATTAGGTCCGTCTAAGTAACGATTAATAGCATCCTCGATAACTTGTTTATGAGGAGACAGAGGTGTTAATCCATCTTGACCGGAAAGACCATACTCATAGGCAGATACAAGGGCAGATAAGACATCTGGTAAGTTCGAATCTGTTACTCTGGTTAATCCAGCACGTTGGAATACTTCTAGGTCAGGAGCAGTTCCTAGATCATTTGATTTCAAATAATCAAAGATTACATTTATCGCTGCATCTACGACAATTGCTTTTTGCGCCTCGACAACAATCTCTTGAACTTGAGAGACTATTCTTGGAAGTGTGTAATCGGTCTCCAATGCGATTTGGATTTGGAAAGTTACTAGGTCTTCTAATGTGACGCCTGTAATACCTGCATTAGTAAAAGTCGTCACAGTAACATCGGTCCATTAATGGGAAGCTGATGCAGCATTGATCAATTCAAGTGCCGATTGCTTCGTCGTAATATCGTTAATAACCATATTGACGATGGCTTGAATTTCTGGAACATTCCATGGAGAGCCTCCATCAGCTTCGAGTGCAGCTAGAACAGCTGATAAATTGAGTGACGAAACGCTCTCAATGCCTGCTGTGGAGAAAGTCGTCTCATCAACATTGATCCATGTTCCAACACTATTATTAATCTTATTTAGTGCGATAGTGGATGGAGCTGGTGTTGGTACTGGTGTTGGTGTTGGTACTGGTGTTGGTACTGGTGTTGGTGTTGGTACTGGTGTTGGTACTGGTGTTGGTGTTGGTGTTGGTGTTGGTGTTGGTGTTGGTGTTGGTGTTGGTGTTGGTGTTGGTGTTGGTGTTGGTGTTGGTGTTGGTGTTGGTGCTGGTGCTGGTGCTGGTGCTGGTGCTGGTGCTGATGTTGGTGTTGGTGTTGGTGTTGGTGCTGGTGCTGGTGCTGGTGCTGGTGCTGATGTTGGTGTTGGTGTTGTTTCTGATGCTTTAGCTTTGTCTATAGCTTCTGTTGCTGCATAAGATCCGAGGGTCTGTCAATAATTTTGTGTAAACTCTTTTAAGCACAGATTCCCCCGAGGGGGAAGTCGCGAATTTAACGCAAGTGTTGACCGACCCGATCGGGGAAAAAGACCGACAGCTGGAGCAGCATTTGCCCCCAGTTTTGGACACGTCCTGTCCATTTCCGAGTGACGTCGACGGTGGCCAGATAGAGCATTTTTAGTAGCGCCTCATCTGTGGGAAAGATGCTTTTTCCCTTCGTCACTTTACGAAGCTGACGGTGGTAACTCTCAATCATATTGGTGGTGTAAATCAGTTTGCGGATCTCAGGCGGGTACTTGAAAAAGGTAGCGAGTTCGTCCCAATTGGTCCGCCAGGAACGGATAATGAGGGGATATTTCGCTCCCCAAACTTCCTCGAAACGGTCGAGTTCAAGCAAGGCACCTTCCTCGGTAGCTGCCTTGTAAATAGGCTTTAAGTCGGCTGTTACCTTCTTAATATCCTTGTACGACACGTACCGTGTGGAGCTGCGGATTTGGTGAATAATACACTTCTGGATTTCCGTTTGAGGATAGCAGGCGGCAATCGCTTGAGAGAATCCGGACAGGTTATCCACGCAGATAATGAGAATGTCCTGAACCCCGCGATTCTTCAGTTCATTCAGCACACCAGCCAGAACTTGGAGGACTCATTCTCACCAATCCACATCCCCAGCACGTCTTTGTTTCCGTCCAGATCAATGCCAATGACCATGTAGGCAGCCTTATTGATAATGGCCCCATCTTGCTTGACTTTGAAGTGGATCGCATCCAAATAGACGACGGCATAGACCCCTTGCAGAGGCCGGTTCTGCCATTCTTTAATGAGAGGCACAATCTTGTTCGTGACATTGGAAATGAGCGTTGGAGATACCTCAATACCATACATCTGCCCTAAATGGTCCTGAATTTCTCGGGTGCTAATCCCTTTCGCATACAGCGCAATAATTTGTTCTTCGATGCCCGTTACATTCGACTGATGCTTCTTGACGACCAAGGGCTCAAACTCGCCCAACCGATCCCGAGGAATAGCGATTTCCTGCTCACCATACTCACTGACTACGGTTTTACGGCTCTTTCCGTTACGGCTGTTTGGCGTGAGCTTCGCTTTCACCTCATGCTTTCCATAGCCCAAATGAGTATCCATTTCGGCTTCCAGCATCTCCTGAATCGTCTCCGCAAACAGCTCTTTTAGAGCATTCTGCGCATCCTGTGCGCTTACCAAATTGTTTTCCTTAATAAATTCCCGTAACTGCTGTTTTGTCCAAAGTCCCATGTGTTCTCCCCAACCTTTCTCTTACTTCCATTTTAATGGGTTTGAGAGTTTACACAATATATTTTACAGACTCAGATCCGACTACAAGATCGGCGCGAGTAGCAAGCTTGGCTCCATCGGTGCCTAAATCAATCCCACTTAATTTGGCAACATCTAAGTAACCCTGGTACCATGGAGTCGTCGTTTGCACCTCGGATTTTTTACCAAACCCCTTAACTAGCATTGTAGCAAGCTGCCCAGTAGTTACGTTATCTTTTGGTGCAAATGTGTTGTCTGTCATGCCATCAATGATTCCAGCTTTTTTTGCCGCTTCAATAAACGGAATTGCCCAAGCCGAAGAAGCATCCGTACCATCTACATCTTTAAAGGACGAAGTGGCTCCTGACGGGACGGTTAAGTTAAAAATTTTAGCTACAAGTTTAGCAGATTCCGCACGCGTCATGTTTCCCGTAATATCAAAATTGTCGGTGCCATTACCTTCCATGTATCCTTTGGCCAGCAATGCATCAATTTTGGCAAGAAGAGCCGCGTCCAGACCTGCTAAATCTGTGAAATCTTTAGAAGTCTTTGTAGGTGGCGAAGTATCTTCTGTTGCGGCAACTACACTTGGAATGAGTAAGCAAGCTACTAACGATAGAAGAATCCATTTTGAAACTTTCCTTTTCATAGAAAAACGCTCCTTAATTTATTTTTTTAAAGTGTAAATCTGACAAAAGGCTTATATCGGAATTTAATTCAATTTTAAGTAGATTTTTGAGGGAAATAATCTACACCCCGGGGTTATTTAGCAGCTGGCGACTTTAAGGATAGTTGGGCATTCTCAACAGGAACCCTCAAAAATCCTTATCGATGCCGAATCTCGATCTCAGAAATTTTGCGGCTTAGAAATTGTCGAACGAGAACGTCCGAGCTTAGTCCAATGGCGTGGCTATAAGCAGCATGGACATCTTCTTGTCGGTTCACTTGCTTGTACAAATGACTCGCAAGTGCCCAATAGGGCTGATAGTTCACCGCTTATTCAGATGGGACTGCTGAGCATGCACTGATTGAATCGCGGCCATAATCTCTAACGCACTAGGACTGTCCATTCAAGCGACTGTTACAACCAGCTTCGTGGATGACAAGGTTATTCCGGCATGGGCAGTTACGGCCATGAATTTTGAAATCAAAGTCTAGCAACTGAAGTGCCACAGCTTGACCTGGAGCCCCTGGCGAATCTAGAAAAACATGTGAGATGGGCGATGTATCGACACCTGACCATATTCACACACCACCTTACCCCACACTTTAACAAGCCACACAAAGGAGAATGTCCATCGTAGGTGTTCTCTTTTTCATTACGCATGATATTCTATTGCCTCTCTTGCCACTTGCTATGCATAGGCTTTACCCGAGCTGATAGATTGGTAATACCCGCGCGTCAAAGTATCAATAAGCTCGATCACTACATCATGCTGTCCAACGCCAACGGTGACGGCTTCCTTAATCGATTCTTTGAAAGCTGCTCCGTTTTCACTATGGCTCAACCGCTTCTGTATTCGCTTTACAGTCTGACGCACATAAATTTGTTCCATCTTATTTTCACCACCGTTTTTGAAATTGTATTGGTCTATTGGCATGCTCAATCAATTCATGGCCTCCATCTGCCGGTATGCTTCACCTCTAGGCCAATTGAATCATAGTAAGGCCGCGTCACATCCTCCATGCGCTGGGTCACAGCATCATGCTGCTCCATCGGGATAAACTCAAGAATAGCTATGGTGATGGCCTGTTCGCGCGCTGCCTCATGCACCTTGATCTCTTTCCAGGCCGTAGAGCGCATAGCACCTGTGCCCCCGTTGAATAGCTTGTGCTTCATCTCAATCGCCTTGATTGCGGTGACGGGACTGATCACTTCCATCAGTCCAAGCGTCTTGAAGCCCTTCTGGATAATCTCCTTCAGCAGCTCCATGTTACGTAGAGCGTATCACAAGTACTACAAATTTTTTTTAATTTATGGGTCATAAGGAGGAAAAAATGACTGAATTACTAGCTCCAGCAGGAAATATGGAAGCTTTAAAAGCTGCAATATCTAATGGTTGTGATGCAGTATACCTAGGCATGCAAAAATTTGGTGCACGTGCATACTCATCTAATTTTGATTTAGAATCGTTAAAAGAGGCTGTTGCGTATGCGCACCTGAGGAATGTTAAAATCTATGTTGCAATGAATACCATCGTTTTTGAAAACGAAGTTGAAGAGATGAAAGAGCAGATACACGAATTAAATGAAATCGGTGTTGATGGCATTATCGTTCAGGACCTGACTGCTTTCGATTATATCGTTAAAAACTTTCTTGATATGGAAGCACATTGTTCAACTCAAATGGGAATAGACGATTTAGACGGAACTTTATTATTTAAAGAACTTGGTGCTAAAAGAGTTGTTCTGTCCCGTGAGGTTGAGATTGAAAAAGTAAAAGAGATCAAAAAAATAGCTGAAATACCTTTAGAAATTTTCGTTCACGGTGCTTTATGTGTATCTTATTCGGGAAACTGTCTAATGTCAGGATTAATCGGCTATCGATGCGCAAATCGCGGAAGATGTGTTGGTTCGTGCCGTAAGGAGTATGAACTAATGGACAAGACATCAGATACATCTTTAGGGAAAAACCATATTCTATCTACTAAGGACTTAAACACAATCGATTATATCAATGATTTAAAAGAAATCGATTCTTTAAAAATAGAAGGTCGAATGAAAGTGCCTACGTATGTTGCTAATGTTGTATCCAAATATCGCATGGCCTTAGATAATAAAATAACCGAAGAAGATAAAGAAAATTTGAAAAAAACATTCAATCGAACATTTACTAAAGGATATTTATTTCGCGAAGATAAGAGGAATATTACAAACATCTTAAGACCTAATAACTTTGGTTATGAAATTGGAACAATTAGCAAGATTGTTAAAGACATGTATGAAATAACACTTACACGTTCTTTAAATCAAAACGATACCATCCGAATAAGTCACAACAATGAAGATGTTAATTTAACTGTTGTAAAACTGTACGATAAAGATGGCGAATTAATCAACAAAGCAGATGATGTCTGCTATATCAAAATCAAAGAAAAGGTGTCTAAGGGAGATTTAGTATATAAAACGAAGGATTATTTCTATAGCAAAGAATTAGAATCATCACTGGAAAAAGAATTTAAGCGGTTTAACCTCGATATTAGAGTATATGCATGTCCAGATTCAAAGCTTTTCATAGATGCGGAGGGCTTAGGCTTTAATTATTCATATGAAAGCGAGGAAATACTAGGCGAAGCCATTAATAATCCAACAACAAAAGACCAGGTAATAAAGCAATTTTCAAGATTAAATGATACTATATTCGAACTTAATCATGTGGATTTTGAGGAATGCAATGCATTTATACCAGCTAAACTGTTAAATGCAGCAAGAAGAGATATTGTACTGGGCTTATATGACTTAAAGCTTAACAGCCAAAAGAAAAGAACCAAGGCTTTGAAAGCAAAAGAAAAAATAAGCTTTGCCTCTGAAAAACCATACCTTACGGCCTCTGTAACGACTAGGGAGCAGTACGATGCTTGCGTGAGCTGTGGAATTAAGGAAATCTATTTTAAAAACGTTGTTAGAAGAAATCAGAATGATTATAAGGAAAAAGAAGGGCAGCTGCTGATCGGAGGATATGGTGGAATTTATCACTACAGAGAAACTAATCCGTTTGTTACGGACTATTCTCTAAATGTTGTTAATGCTACTAGTTGCTATGAATTATATAAATTAGGTGCAAAACGAGTCACTTTATCTTATGAATTGAATAAGAGCCAAATTGAAGATTTAATGAATGCCTATTATGAAGAAAATGACGGCTATCCTGCACTGGAAATGATTGTATATGGTAAGGTTCCTTTGATGTTTACAAAATATTGTCCGATGAAAAAAATGAATCAATGCAGAATTTGCAAAACGAAGAGCTATGAGTTAAAAGATGAGCACGGAACGTTCCCTATAATTTCCCATAATGATTGTACAACGACTCTCCTTAATGGGAAGACGCTTAATCTTTTAGATGAGCTACAAAACATCAAAGGAATCGAGGCGCTCAGATTAAACTTCACAGTTGAATCAAAAGAGCAGGTTATGAAAGTCATTAATATGGCGTCAGGTAAATTAAATGGCTCAATGAATAATGCAATCTTTAATCAGGAAACAGAAACAAGAGGACATTTTAATAAAGAGATTTTGTAGGTAGTCAAAGGGATGGTTCTGGCGATATCATGGCGGGAGCGAATCCAACAGCGTCAGCGGTCAGATTATGTTGTACATAAATGCCGGGACGGCAGACTCTGCGATTGGGTATTCCACGTATAAAGTTTTGCATGTTGGTTAATCGTGGAAATTATTTTTGTATTGCTGTCCAGTATATCACTGTCTTCCTTGCTAATCGTTCAGCTTAACATAAAAGAATAAGAAAGAGCCGCCCAGTACTGGGCGGCTCTAAAACTTGCCGCTTCAACCATCGCAGTGGAACGTGTCAGAAGTAAGGAAAAGTCTTTTTGAGAGACCGACCCTTTTCAGCAGAAATCCCTCTATCGTTGAATCTACATTGGTTTCTACATTGGTTAGTTGTAGAAATCTTAGGATCGAAGTAGACGATAGACTAGGTCCAAAATATCGAACTTCCAAGTTAAGAAGCTTAGGTACATTATCGATAGATCATTTCTAAATCTCCATTCTCCAGTACAAGTCTTTCAAAACTTCATTCGCCCTTCTCATAACTCTTTTTATATCCTCAAAATATTGAAACCACATAGACCACTTAACTTGCCGTCTTATTGACAAAATCAATCTCATTTCTGATCCCTTTATGGGCGTCATTCCACAGGCCCTTTGTCAGGCGAATGCGCAGCAGGCATGTGTTAGGGTCTTCGTCGTTATTGGCTTCGTTATACCAATCGGCGAATATTGTGCGCAGCTTTGTCATCATCTCAGCGTTTTTCTCGTCACATACCCAGCCCAGGTTTTCACCGATACCATCGGCCGTAAAGTTTTCGACGATGATACAAACGGCGACTTCGGGGTTTTGGGCGATCTGCTGCATCTTGCCTGAGGTTGCGTAGGTGACGGTGTAGAACGCGCCGTCCTCATAATAGGCGTCCACAATGCGGGCGGCGGGACGGCTTTTGCCATCGGTCCCTGGTTCCAGCGCAATAGTGGACAGAGAGATCAGGCCATCCTTGTTACCCACTTGTTCTTCCAGGAGCTTCATGGCTTCGTCGTACTTGCTCATTATATTACCTCCTAAAGTATCATAAGGTATACAATGTTAAGCTTATCATTGTCAAATCTTAGTGCATGTGAGGAATAATACGATAAATATTAAATCGTTATCATAATCCTCTGTTCGACTTAGGTATGGTTTAACTGAAAAGAGCAAGAAATAAAAAAACACTAAGAATCAACTTAGTGTTTTTCGTTATACAAAGGAAAGCCTCAATTGTCCTCAAGGATCCAGTTGCTTAGCTCATTGTCAAAGGTTCGAGGTTCTTCAAACATCGGGTTGTGACCACTATGCTCAAAGATCACTTTTTTGACGTGCTTATAGGTTTCATTAACAGAATTCCAAAGTGAAACAGGCGCTACCAAATAATCATACCTGCCTAAACCGATAAATACTGGTTTGTTGAAGTTAGCGAGTGATTGTATAAGATTCAATTCTCCGAATGCTTCTCCCCACAGATAATCGATAATTGGCATATTCGTATATACATCTTCCCACATGTAAGCTGCGTCAAATGTATAGTCATAAAAGCTTTGGGCTCCCATCCGAATACACATGTGAGCGAATCGCCGTTCAGGATCTTTCTGAATGTCACTTTCTAACAAAGAAATATCCTTCTCGAACTGTCTTTTTCTCTCCGGACTTGCTGTCTCATTAAAAAATGCAAAACTATGATGCTGTCTTTCCTCGCTATTTGTAGGTGCTGAATTCAATAAGGCAACTTTTTGGACATGGTAAGGATATTTTTTAGCATATTCCAAAGCCATGAAAGCATGTCCTGAATGCCCTAATAAGATGAAATTTGTTAAGTTAAGATCTTGCCTTGCCGTCTCTATATCACCTAGTACTTTCTCCAATCTATAATCTTCCGGTTGTAGAGTTCGGGGCGGCTTCACAAATCCTAAATGTATCATATAAATCTTCTGAGAATAGTTGAGGATAATAAACACTGCTGCCTATCACCAAAATAGGTTTCCCAGTTCCTTTTACACAATAATTCATATTGATCATTTCGTCATATCAAGGACGATTCGACCATTGATTTTGCCTTCTAACATCAGATCGTAGATCTCATTAATATCTTCTAATTTACGTGTCTCAATAATGGTTTTGATTTTTCCTTCTGCAGCGAATTGCAATGTTTCTTGCAAATCTTTGCGAGTGCCGACAATCGAACCGACTACCTTTGTACCGTTTAATACCGTATCAAAGATCGGAACATCCATGGATTCAGGGGGCAGCCCAACCATGACGCAGGTACCGCCGCGACGAATGGCCCGGTAGGCTTGGTCGAATGCTTTTTTTGCAACCGCCGTACAAACGACACCATGCACTCCGCCGATTTCTTTTTGAATCCAGACTGCCGCATCTTCTTTTAATGCGTTTACGGTTTTGTCTGCGCCAAGCTGTTTGGCAAGCTCCATCTTTTCATCTGAAGTGTCGATGGCCACTACATTCATTCCCATTACTTTTGCATATTGTACACCTAGATGACCCAATCCTCCGACGCCGAAAATGGCTACCCATTCACCTGGCTTTACACCTGATACTTTCAAAGCTTTATAGGTCGTAACGCCAGCGCAAAATAAAGGTGCCGCTTCGATGAAACTTAGATTATCAGGAACCTTCACTACATAATCGGCAGCTGCTACACAATATTCTGCATATCCGCCATTTACGGAATATCCGGAATTTTGCTGATCCAGACAAAGGGTCTCTCTTCCTGTGAGACAATATTCGCAATGACCGCAAGCAGAATACAGCCACGGAATTCCTACTCGGTCCCCTACCTTTAAGTGTGTAACTCCTTCACCTATTTCTTCAATAATCCCAACGCCTTCATGTCCGGGAATAAGAGGGAGTTTCGGTTTGACAGGCCAATCGCCATGAGCAGCATGCAAATCAGTATGACACACTCCGCACGCCTGAATGTGGACAAGAATTTCTTTGTGTCCGGGTTTTGGTTTAGGTACGTCTTGTAGTTCTAACTTTTCTTTAAATTGTTTTACTACAGCGGCTTTCATTAGCATACTCCTTTAGCTTTTTGTTTTTCAAAAAGTAGTATGTTCATGAGGCTTACTTTAAATTCTTGAGACTTTTATCACAGATTAACACTCACATCAGAAGTAATATGTTAGAATATCAGAACAGCTTTACTGCGTTACCGCTTTATCAACTTCATAATTCACGAGCTATGATGGCTAAGGATTACACTTTAGCTGGAGCAGCTTCTGGAGAGACTGCGGAATTTCCGCGGCGCCGAAGGGTTCACAATCTCAGGCAAAAGGACAGAAGAGTACGAATATATATTTGTCATGCTGATCGACATCAGTAGGCAAATATTATTTGATATTCTTACGATCTGGGAGATTGGATGACATCCAATCTCTCTTTTTTTATTCCAATTTATTGTACTCACAAGGGGGAACTAGGTATGGCACAACCAGAATTAAAGAGAGAGCTGGCTAATCGGCATGTTCAACTTATTGCTATTGGCGGCACCATCGGTACAGGATTATTCTTGGGATCAGGCAAGGCGATAGAGAAGGCAGGCCCATCCATTATGGTCACGTATTTAATCGTGGGTATTGCTGTGTTTTTTGTGATGAGAGCACTGGGAGAGCTCCTATTATCTAAAGCGGGCTATCAATCGTTTACGGATATTGCTGAAGACTACCTTGGATCACGGGTCGCATTCATTACCGGTTGGACCTATTGGTTTTGCTGGATCATGACGGCTATGGCTGATGTCATCGCTGTTGGCGTATATGTACAATATTGGTTTGATATCCCGCAATGGGTTCCTGCCATAGCCTGTCTAGTCGTGTTATTAGGACTTAATCTATTAACTGTAAAAAGTTTTGGGGAACTGGAATTTTGGTTTGCTTTAATTAAGGTAATTACGATTCTCGCCTTGATTGGTCTTGGGGTCATTTTACTGATCATAGGGTTTAAGACGGATGCAGGATCGGTGACGATACGGAATCTATGGGAGCATGGGGGCTTTTTTCCGAACGGCATATCAGGCTTCTTATTCTCTTTTCAAATGGTTGTATTTGCTTATGTCGGTGTGGAGTTGGTGGGTGTGTCAGCAGCGGAAACAGCGGATCCGGAGAAAAATATCCCGTCTGCAATTAATAAAATTCCTTTACGGATTCTATTTTTCTATGTCGGCGCGCTTTTCGTCCTGCTATGCATTAACCCTTGGACGGAGCTTAGTCCGGCAGAGAGTCCTTTTGTAAAAACCTTTACTTTAGTAGGGATTCCAATTGCCGCAGGGATTATTAATTTTGTTGTACTAACCTCAGCGGCTTCCGCTTGTAATAGTGGGATGTTCTCAACAAGCCGAATTCTCTATAATTTGAGTAGAAATAACCAGGCGTCATCTCATTTGGGCAAACTGAATAAAAACCATGTACCAGGTAACTCGTTATTCATTTCTACAATTGTCATATCTGTAGGAGCTCTTTTAAGTAAACTTATTCCGGAGCAGGCTTTTGGAATCGTGACAACGATTAGCGCCATTTGTTTTATATGGGTGTGGGGAATTGTGCTCATCTGCCATATTAAGTACAAAAAAAACCGGCCAGATTTACAGGCGAAATCCAAATTCAAAGCACCGTTCACACCGGCTATTAATTATATTGTCTTAACCTTGTTCGCTGGAATACTGATCATTATGCTGTTCGCTGGAGAGACACGCCCGGCTTTATTGTGTACTCCGATCTGGTTTATTTTATTATTCATCCTGTATTCGATTAGAGGTAAGAAGGGGAAAAGTAATTAAGCTAGTGTGAGGCAGACATTAAGTAGCGGCTACTAGGGATGCGGGGCTGAAACCAAAGCTAGTGAGCTGAAAATAGCTATGAGGATAATTCAAAAGGACAACGGGCAGCTGTCCTTTTGACGTTCCACTTTATGAGTCTATTCTTCGCTAGCTAGGTTTGCTTTCTTTTCAATCGTGATCTTGCTCTTCATAGGCATAAATAATGTTATAACAAATGCGGCAATGGATAATATCATCATGAAGTAATAGGCGTCACTCGCCCCTAGAATGGATGCTAGGGATTTAAGGATTTCAGGAGTAGTAGAGGGATTGCTCTGCATCACTGTGGCCGCATGACTTGTTGCCTGCACGGTATAAATTGTAATTACGACAGCAGTACCAATGGCGCCAGCAATTTGACGAACGGTATTGTTCACTGCTGTACCATGCGTACCTAGTTGTTTGGGCAACGCATTTAGTCCGGCTGTATTGAGTGGCATAGTGATGAAGCTTAATCCAATTCGAAGACCAATGGTACGAATCATTAGATACATATAGGTTGTCGATTGAGACAAATCGGTTACCGCCCACATAGATGGAATAATAAAGAGTAAACCAATAATGAATAGCGGCTTGGCACCAAAACGGTCGTATAATTTTCCGGTGACGGGCGACATGAACGCATTTACAAGTGCCCCCGGCAACAAGAGCAATCCTGCATCAAATGCTGTGAAACCACGGCCATTCTGCAGATAAATAGGCAATAAAATCATATCTGCGTACATCATCATCGTGATCAATACGTTAATAAGAGACGTCATCGTAAAAACTTTATTTTTGAAGACAGACAGGTTTAGCAGTGGATCATCAGACTTGATTTGTCTTATACAGAATACAGCCGTTACAGCGATCCCAATCCCTAAGGTCAGAATCACTATTGCATCGTCCCAGCCTTTACTGCCTGCACTACTGAAGCCGTATAAGATCAGGCCGAATCCGACGGTTGATAAAAGAACACTTACCACATCAAGCTTCGACTTAGAGGTCTCAGATACATTCACTAAATACTTGAATGCCAACGCTATAACAAGGATAACAAGTGGGATGAGGCCGATAAATAACCAGCGCCAAGAATGGTATTCGACAACAAATCCCGCAAGAGTCGGCCCTATAGCAGGAGCAAATATCATTGCCAGTCCGAGCAGTCCCATAGCACTGCCACGTTTCTCAACGGGGAAGATGGCGAGCACAACACTCATCATGAGCGGCATTATTATGCCAGCACCCGCAGCTTGGATCATTCGTCCGATTAAGAGTAGACTAAAGCTCGGCGCCGCTGCACAAATAATCGAACCGATTAATAAAAATGACATGGCACTTATAAATAATTGACGTGTTGTAAAACGTTTCATTAAATAGGCTGTAATCGGAATCAATATCCCGTTGATTAGCATAAAGCCCGTGGAAATCCATTGTACGGTTGTTGCCGTAACATCAAAGACTTCCATCAGACTACTTAAGGCGACATTTAAAAGTGTCTGATTGAGTGTGGATAAGAAACAACCAAAAATTAAAATGGTTAGTAAGATCCCTTTATTAATTTTCTTAATGTCTTCTTGCATGGTGCAGGCCTCTCTTCATTGCTTTTTCGACATAGTGTCGATAAAATAAATCATATCAGCATTTAAACGGTATTCCTATTTGCAATTTTATTGAAAATGTCGACTAATCGACAGAATGGGTAAATTAGTTGATGAAATACTATATAAACGATAATAGAGGGATGAAATGTCCGAACATAAAAGAGTTGATCCACGAGCCATTCGCTCAAAAAAGATGCTGAAAAATGCTGTTTTTTCATTGTTGGCCGACAATGTGGAGATTTCTCAATTAACTGTCCAAAAAATCGCCAACCGTGCTGAACTGAATCGTGCAACGTTTTATTTGCATTATGAGGATATTAACGATTTATTGCGCCAGATTGTACATGAAATCTTTGATGACCTATCCATGAAGGTTGAACCGCTATTACAAATGGAGAGCAACAATGAACAGGAGCAGCTGGTCACATTTTTAAATTATTTTTATGAATACCGGAAAGTTTTTGCTGTATTGATGGAGCACAAAGGCTTCAAAAACCACTTGACCAACCTGTTAAAGAATACTGTCGAAAAACGAAGAAACGCCAGAAACATAGACCCCAATAAAGAAGTAGTCTCTGTTGATATAATTGCAGCATCACTACTTGGAATTATTATGTGGTGGATTAAGGATGGCAGCCAATATAGTGCGGAATACATAGCGGGGCAGATTACCTTGATGTATAAAAGAAGGTATTTATAAGCGCTAGACTACGCTGCAGGGGGATTTGGGGAACCGATAGCTATTCTAAGTCAGAATGAAGTGAGTGAAACAATAAAAAGCGGTAGTCTAGGACGTTAATTCTCGTCCAAAGGCTGTCCGCTTTTTTCAAAAAATCATATTATTTAAACTCAGCCTTAATCAGTGCTATCTCACTATTCGTGCCAATGCGTAATGGCGGTCCCCAAGTCCCTGCACCAGATGTAACGATGACGTGAGGACTGTTCGAATTCTTCTGATAGTGGCCATAATCTACTGTAAACATAGCGTTGGTGATTAGGTTTCCAGGGAATACTTGTCCTTGATGCGTATGTCCGCTAATGATTAGATCGACGTCATCTCCGTATTGAATCATATTCGTTGGTTGATGGTCCATTACGATAACGGGCATATTTGTATCAATCTTACTCATCACTTCGGAAGTAATTGCTCTTGGGTTTCCTTGATTGCCAATCGGTGATGAATCCCTCCTACCAACAACAACGAATTGATTGTCTATAACAACATGCTCATCATTTAGAAGTTTAATATTACTCTTATCTATAAAGTTCACAATCTCATCGTATGATCGTCCTGCATCATGGTTGCCTAAGCAAGCATAAACTCCATAGGTGGACTGAATGGTACTTAATAACTCCATACCTTTGGAAGGATTAGAGAGCGCGTAGTAGTTACCATTAAAGATATCCCCTGTCATTAACACAATATCCGGCTGTAATCCATTAATACGATCAACAACGTCTTCAATAAATTTCACATCATTTATGTAGCCCAAATGTAAGTCGCTGATCAGAACAATATTTAAATGATCTAATGAGGTGTTTTTATGAATTTGGATCGGATAAGTGACTTCTTTTAACTGATTCGCATTATAAATCCCATAAGACACTAACCCTATGACTAGAACTAACACTACTGATCTTGTATGAAAAATAACACGCGCTGGTGTAGGAGAGGGGATGATTTTAACCCACTTACTAACCAGTAAGATTATATCTGAAAGGATCAATAGTAAGAGCAAATAGAAATAGATCCCCATCCAATAGTCCCCGAATTGACCCAAAAAGTTAACGATGCTTAAATCGGTCGTCATAGCTGAAGAGGACAATAGTAAATTAATTATGATTGTTAACGCACATAAGCTGTAGATGACTCCATATAGAATCCCGTTTACATTTGGAAATATATGTTGCAGCCATTTAAAAATCTTTCTCGCGATATAATAGTTAGTTGCCGCGTACAAAGCGAATATACACAGAAATGCAAATATCATATGATGTACCACCCTTTTTCTTTAGATTTCTGAGAGTAAACAATTATTATCAATAAGAATGAATAAATAGTCATGTACTCAGTAAGAGTAACATATTTTTTCATGTTGGAAGAGGAGAGAGTTGATTTTGAATAAGAAGAATCGAAACGGTTTGAATATATTTTAAAGCGCTTACTTATATGAAATTTATATAAAAATGTAAGCTATAGCATTTTACGACAATATTCACCTTACTTTTACATGGTGGGTATGATATATTCTGGGCGAATATGGATAACACAAACAGAAAGGAAGTATGCGTATGAAAGCGCTGGTGTGGACATCCAATCATAGGCTGGAGCTATGCGAATGGGAAGAGCCACAGATCACAGCCCCGGATGAAGTTAAGATCCGGATTGAGATGACAGGTATTTGTGGAACAGATCTAGCAGTCGTAACCGGTAAAGAGGAAGGAATATCAGGGGTCATTCGCGGTCATGAGGCTGTAGGGACTGTAGTCGAAATCGGCAGTAACGTTGACCGTGTTAAGGTGGGGGACCGCGTAGTTATCGATCCGAATCAAAGCTGCAATGAATGTTATTTTTGTTTGAAGGAACAGCCGCACCTATGTACGGGTCAGGATGGAAATGGAATGCCTATTGCTGGATTGAATCGAAACGGGACATTCACTTTTTTTTATGCTACTGCACAAACGTTTGCACACCTCCTTCCTGATCATATGAGCTGGGAGACGGCAGTCTTGATCGAGCCACTTGCCTGTGTGCTGCACAATTTCAAAGAGGCTAACGTCTCAGCAGAGGATAAGGTGCTCATTCTTGGATCGGGTCCGATGGGATTGTTAAGTCAAATTGTGAGTAAATCCAAATCCGCGCTCACGGTAGCGACAGAAATTAATCCCTATCGGTTGGCTTTTGCCAGAGAGATTTCAGATTTCGCTCTGACACCTTCCCAATTAAATCAAGCTACTGTGGATGAAATCTGCGAGGGACATAAGTTTGATCTGATTATCGACACAGTGGGGACACAGCTCGAAATGGCAGAGAAGTGGATTGAGCGCGGGGGGCGCATCGTTCCTTTTGGTATTAATGCAAAGTACCGGTATACCTTTTCTCCTACCAAATTCGTACAGCTTGCAATCAAAATTATTGCAGCAGGCGAATACCGCTACATGTTCGAGGAGGCTTTGCGGTTTGCCGCTGAAACACCTGAACTGGAGAAGCTGGTAACTAGAAAAGTTAGGCTCAGTCAGCATGAAGCAGCGATAGACGAGTTGATCGGCTATGAGTTGAACTCTTTGAAGGTGGTTAGGAGTGAAACCGTAAAGACGGTTTTTGTTCCCTAAACGAAATCCTACAATCAATGAGAGGTGGCACTGATAATGAGCAACGATAGCAAATTTAGGCTAGTTCAGGACTACTTGTCTACACACAAGGATAAAGACGTGGAGCCCATTTGGATCCCTGCAGTGTGGAATGAGTGCCAGTATGAGCGTGTTCTCTTTGAAAAAGACGGTGAAATCTGTGTACATCCGTATGATTTTTTGACGGAGCATTTGAAGTATGTGGACAAGCTTTCGTGGAGGTATTTGCTTAAGGAACGCACAAATCTGGACGACAGCGCGATCTATTCCTCGCTTATTCGCTATTCGACGGCTTGGGATTACAACCATGATGGAACAATCGAATCTGGTACTTTTTTAAGATTCCTTATTCTTCTGCCGCTGCTAAAAAAAATGGGCATTAATATTCTATACATGCTTCCTGTGAACCAGTACAGCAAGTTAAATCTGAAGGGGGATATCGGATCACCTTACGCGGTGCAGTCGTTATTTCACTTGGACCAGAACCTGCATGATAGCTTGTTGGATGGTATGGAAGAGTTCACGATCCACGATGAGCTTAGCGCTTTGGTAGAAGCTTGTCATTTGCTTGATATTAAGACGGTTGTTGATTTCATTCCCCGTGTAACGGCGAAAAACAGCGCGTTCATTAATGAACATCCTGAATGGGTGTATTGGATCAAGATGGATGAATTAGAAGGCTTTGCGCCGCCACCGATCCCTGAGCTTGGGTTTTTTGAGGAGTGTACGCCTGATAAATTGGAGATGGTCTATCAAAGCCAGGAGACCGCAGCATTTCTGCGGAAGTTCTCACTGCCGCCCAATGAACTTCATCCAATCCTTTGGCAGCAATTAAAAGAGAGGGCTGATAGAACTGGGGAGGAGATATTAACTTTGGTGGAGCGAGAGATGGGGATAACGACTGCTCCAGCGCATTCGGATTGGATAAATGATGTGCAGCCGATTTGGACAGACATTACGTTTTTACGCTTATACAAGGACTTTTCTCCACAAGTGAGACATCTTATAAGTCCGGATCAGGCGCCATATGTCCTTTTTGATACGATTAAATGCAATGACTATCCTGGAGAGGAGCCGAATTTGGAGCTCTGGGATGTTCTGGAGGAGGCCGTACGGTTTAATCTCGAAAAATATGGAATTGACGGCTTTCGCATCGACATCGGACATGTGCTTCCAACACCGTTGCTGACTCGAATTTTTAATACGATTAAACAGCTGAATCCGAATGCAATCTTGATCAGCGAAGATTTGTTCAATCGTAACCACAAGAAGGCAGCGAGCACCGGTTACAACATTATGCTAGGCAGCGGATGGAACGTTATGACGCAGATTACTAAGGAGAATCTCGTTTCATTCTTAGAGGAGCTGCCGGAGTTGAACATTCATGTGTTTGCCTGTGCAGAGACGGCGGATACTCCCCGGATCACGAGCCGTGGCGGTATAGACGTTGCTCGAATGATCGCGGTGTTTAATCAATTTCTTCCGAACGCCATTCCGTATGTGACGACGGGCTATGAAATGAATGAAGAGCAGCCCCTCAACTGCGGTCTTGGAGACAACACGAACGGAGAAGAGATTTCTCGTGCTTTTTTTAACGTCATGCAGATTAATTGGACCAATCCTGCACCGATGCTGCCGCTGCTGACGGAGCTAAGTGAATTCAAGAAAGACTGGCGCCAGCTAGTTCAGCCAGAGAATTTTTTCGTGGCTCAGTCCCCGGAGGGTACTGTTCTGTACGGATATATGCACGGGGATCGGACGCTGTTATGCTGCTTTAACTTGAGTGCTGATACTTCCTGCCAAGTCGATTTAAAGGCTGCCGTACCTGGTCGATACCCAATGTCCGTGACACTGGATAGTTCCTTAACGGACAGCAGCGTAGGTCAGGTGTTCGAAAGCTTACTGCTTGCGCCTAATCAGGCACTAGTGCTAGTAAACAATCATAGACAAGTTAGTTAAGGGAGAGAGGTTGCAATGGAAAAGAAAAACAAGGAAATCGTGTTATGGCATGAGTTTGATGGTCCGGGAGATACCTCGATTGAGGTGTTAGAGGGAATTTGCAAGCTGTATACGGAGCGCTTTGACGTACAAGTTACACCTCAAGTGATGAATATTACAGAGCTGACTGCGCGCCTGAACCGAATTAAGGATACCCACCAAGGTCCGCACCTGGCGATGGTTCCCGCCGACATGTCCTCTTATGTCGAAAATGGCCTCTACTCCGAGGTGCCTGGCGGGCTGCTCGATGATGTGTTGACTGAAGGGACCCTTTCAACGATGCAAATGGATGGCGTTCAGTATGGTATTCCGGTATTGAGGGGCAATCATCTGGTCCTATACTACAACCCGGAAATTTTCACTAGTGCGCCGACGACATGGGATGTGTTCGAACAGGAAGCTGAGAGGTTATCCGCACAAGGTATCGTGCCGATTGGCGCAGATTTACAACAGGGCTATTGGTTTATTCCGTTCCTTACGGCTTTTGGTGGTTGGCCTGTACAGAATGGAAAGCCGAATATCATCACCGCTGAAATGAAGCAGGCACTACAATTTATCCGCGACAAGATGGATCAAGGTGTACTTGTAAGTCTTGATGGTTCTACAGGACTGCTAGAGCAGTTCATTGATGGTAAGATCGGCGCCATTATTTGTGGCGAGTGGATTTATAATCATCTGGATAAGCATATGAATCATAGACTTGCGGTTTGCCAGCTTCCGGTTATCGAGGGGAGGCAATCGCAATCCATGACTTCTTCCATCGGCCTGATCTATCCCAATCATTCGTTAACATCAGAGGAGCGGGAAGATATTTTATCATTCACGCGTTTTATGCTGAGTGATGAATGCCAAACTATGTGGACGCTGGATGTGCAGCGGATTCCGGCACAGGAAGGAACACTTAAACGGTTAACTGATATTGCGGCACCTAACAAAAAAATGATTTTATCATTATTGGATCAAGCAAGGCCGATGCCGACTTTCCCCTTCATGATCCACGTATGGGAGGCACTGAATGCAGGTCTTATCGAGTTGCCCTTGAGTAATCCTGAACAAGCGCTTAAAAAAATAGAGCAAAGTCTCCAAGTATCTTGGGGCGCATTTAAAAGCTAATAAGAGACGGGGAGAAAACAAATGAAAACAACGATATTCAGCCAAATTTCGATTGACGGAAAGCTCACGATGGGAGCCGGTAATTCGAGTAAAGAGCTTTTTTCTTTGTTTTCCAATGAGGATATGGAATTCATCCATCTATTTCGGGGGAACGTGCAGGGCATTATGGTTGGAAAAAATACGATCCTGACAGACAATCCGTTTCTTACTAATCGATATGAGGAGAACAAAAATCCAATTCGTATCATTCCGACAACTACCTTGGATATTCCGCTAGACTGCAATGTTCTCTCGGATCAGGGGAAGACGATTATTGTCACAACCGAGAAAGGACGGGATGAAGAAAAAATCAAGCAGATTCGGGAAAGAGGCAAGGAATGCCTCATTTGCGGCGAGGATAAAGTCGATTTCGTTGAGCTTGAACGTCAGCTTGAGAAAAATTATGGGATTACTAGCCTGATGGTCGAGGGCGGCGGATTTTTGAACTGGCATATTTTCAATCAGGATATCGTTGATGAAATTATTCTGATGCAGCTACCGATCATTATAGGCGGCTCCACGAACATTACTTTAGTGGATGGAGACGGGTACCAGCAATTGAGCTTTGCAAAAAAGTTCAAAGTTGTAGAAATTCAGCCAAAAGATAATTACACGCTCATGCGCTACAAAAAAGTAGTATGACCTCTCACAAGGTCATAGACTGCAAAAGGCTATGGATTGTGGAAAAACTAAGAATATGGGGGTTGTAAACAATACATGTCAGACAAAGAGAATTTCTACAAAAGTGTGTATAAAATAGCTGTGCCCGTCACACTTCAGAGCTTACTGATGGCATTGCTCAATTTGACGGATCAATTGATGGTCGGTCAGCTTGGAGATGTGGCGATTGCCTCGGTGGGGATGTCCACCAAAATATACGGAATTATCGCGGTTGTCTTAGCCGGTTTATCGACAGGTGTATCTATTTTTGCTGCCCAATTTTGGGGGAACAAAGATTCCAAAAGTGTCTCCCAGGTGCTGGGTCTCGGTCTGATCGTCGGCTTCGCGTTCTCGTTCCTGTTCTCTGCGGCTGTATTCATCGATTCGCCGTTCTTTCTGAGTATGTTCACTACAGATGCGAATGTAATAAATGACGGGTACATTTTTCTACAGATTATGTCGATCGGTTTTGTGCCTGTCATGCTCACGATGATGTATTCTGCGATTTTGCGCAGTACCGGGCATGCCAAATGGCCGATGTATGTTAGCTTAATTGCAGTTGGATTGAATCTTATACTGAACTACGTGCTTATCTTCGGCCACTTCGGCGCTCCTGCACTCGGCTTGAAGGGTTCGGCTATCGCTACGCTTGTTTCCAGAGTAATCGAATGTTTATTGATCATTGGCGCCGTGTACCGGTATCGGTTACCGGGAGCTGTCGGGTTAAAGAACTTGTTCATCATTCCTAAACCGCTCGTCCGCAAGTTTTTTGGAACGACTTATCCGCTGTTGCTAACGGAATTGATCTGGGTGTTGGGTGAAACGGCATATGCAATCATCTATAGCCGCATGGGAACGACGGAAATGACAGCAATGACCATTACCTTCCCGTTGCAAGGGCTTTGTATCGGCTTATTATCCGGTCTGGCTAGTGCAGCCGGGGTGCTCGTTGGCAACCGTTTGGGTGCGAACGAAACAGATATCGCACTCGATCACGCGAAAAAATTCATTCGGCTTGGTATCATTATCTCTCTGATTGTAGGGGCTATCATTGCGGCAGGTTCGAAGCTGTATGTATCCGCATTTAATATCTCCGAGGATGCCAAACAAATGGGTGTGTATATCGTTATCGTATTCGCTGGATTTCTTTGGGTCAAAGTATCTAATATGATTATAGCGGGTGGCATTCTAAACAGCGGGGGAGATAGCAAGTTCGTATTCAGCATGGAATCGACAGCAACGTGGCTGATTGGGGTCCCATCTGGACTGCTGCTGTCATACGTCTGGAAGCAGCCAGTCTACCTCGTGTACCTTGTCATCTCACTGGAGGAGCTTGTCCGCTTCGGTTTTGGCTATGCCCGGATTTACTCCCGCAAGTGGATGAGAAATTTAGTTAGCGATTTGGCTGAAAAAGCGATGTAGAGGTTAAGGTTACATAAAACTCTGCAACTATCTGGGCTGATTGGTTGGCTTAAGACCCCGTGTATTCCCGCTTATGGGAATATCTCAGGGGTCTTTTTGTTGCTACCGATTTGATTGTCGTATGGGGTGGCTTTGAATGGGTGATAATTAGTTAAACGGATCTAGTCAGAAAGGAACTGCTATGCGAGAAACCTCTAGAAGGTATAGGTTCAATGATGTTTTTGAAATGATTTTGTACATCGTATGCGGTGTATCATTTGTTTATTTTAGCGTGATTGGGAACTATGGTAAAACCTTTCAAGCGGGTCTTATCATTGTCGTCCTATTACTCTTTAGGGGCTTAATCACATGGACTAGAAGCGAATTGCCTCCTGCACTGCGGTTCTCAGTGCTAATCTTTATCACGATTACGATGATGCTCGCCAATTTATTCAATATGTATGCGTTCATCCCTTATCTAGACAAGATTGAACATCTGCTGTCCGGAGTTATTCTATTCTTCGTAGGACAATTCATTTTGATCAAGATGGCTAAGCGTAAAGAGCTGGGCGGTTTACCTTCCATCATCATCTGGTTCGCTTTCCTGTTTGCTGTTGCCATGGCTGGGATGTGGGAGATTTATGAGTTTATGGTAGATCATCTATTCGGATTACATTCACAAAACGGTAGTTTGAGCGACACGATGATGGATATGATCTGCGGGACATTGAGCGCAGCCGTCACAGCCGTTTATTTGTACAATAAAGCGCGCAGAACAAGTAAATATGACTAACGTTGATTCAAACGATCACTAGGAGGATTTTTGAGAATTGTAATCTGAAAAATAGTTTCTGTCGTTGTTCCCTCGAGCAATCGCACGCTGCCATGGTATAATTCTACAATTTCTTTGAAGATTGAGAGGCCGATGCAACGCTGTAGAATGGTTTTTGCGATCATCCATTTGAGAAGTAGAAGTCGGCTGTTGATGAACGTATAATGGGTACATTGAAAAGGACAGAATTGGAGCTACATACATCATAATTTAGGTCATAACTGAGGAGTGGAAGGGATGGCTCGTGTCTTATTTATTAATGCAGGATCAGAGGGACATATCAATCCAACGATTGGTATTGTACAGGAGCTTATTTCTCGTGGAGAAGAGGTAGTGTACTTCTCTATAGAAGCTTTTCGGGAACGTATTGAGGAGACGGGCGCTATAGTTCGTACATTGGACGATCAACAATATATAAAGGCTTTTATTTCAGGTGGAAGAGATTATTTACTCGAAAGAGTGAATGGGCTTTTACTTACAGCGGATATAGTTATTCCGGGCGTTCTTGAGCAGATCAAAGGGGAGCATTTCGATTACATCATTCATGATTCCATGTTTGGTTGCGGACGTTTAATTGCTCAAATCCTCAAGCTTCCTGCAATCAACTCTTGTACTTCTTTTGTACAGACAAAGGCATCATTTGATCAACTTATGGAGCAGTTTTACATGGAAGCTCCTGCAGAAATAGTAAAAGCTGTGGACGATAGATTTCAAAGCCTGACGGCAAAAACAAAAGAAGAATACGGCGTGGGAATCCATTCTCCTTATGAAGTGTTCTGTAATCCTGCACCACTTACAATCGTTTATACGACAAGGGAGTTTCAACCTTATGGTGAAGCCCTGGATCAATCGTATAAGTTCGTGGGTCCATCTATCTCCTCACGATCAACTCCAGATGATTTTGGCCTTTCTGCAATTAAGGGAAAAGAATTAATTTACATCTCAATGGGCACAGTTTTCAACCAAGCCATAGATTTCTATAAGCTCTGTTTTAAGGCATTCGGGAATATGGATCATACGATTGTGATGTCCATTGGGAATAAAGTCCAAATCTATGATTTGGGAGAAATTCCGCAAAACTTCATTGTGAAAAATTATGTTCCACAAATGAATGTATTGCAAAACTCGAGAGTATTCATTACTCATGGTGGAATGAACAGTGTGCATGAGGGTCTCTATTACGGGGTTCCTCTAATTGTAATCCCACAAAGCGCGGATCAACCGATCATTGCTGAGCAAGTCGCCAATGCAGGAGCGGGTATTAAATTACAAATGCAAGGATTAACTGCAACTGAACTACGTGAAGCTGTAGAGCGTGTGCTGACTCTTCCATCATTCCAAAAAGCTGTTGCAACGATTAAAGATTCTTTTCGGACATCCGGTGGGTCACATCAAGCTGTGGATGAGATTCTCGAATGGAGGCTTCAATATCTTGGTTAGTTTGCAGGGTCATCCATTGAAGGATGGCCCTCTTCATGCCTTAACTTACAAGACAAGTCTATCGCGTACGCTCCACATAATTAAAAATAGCATCTTTCAACTCAAATTCGTACGTCAAACCATCCACTAATCCCACCACATGATTGCTGTCATACAGATCAAGCATGAATCCAGCCATCTCCTTTGCGGTATGGAATTTAGGCACAGTACCGTGATATTCGAAATCCGTGATATCAAAAGCATGCTTCGCGAATTCTGTTTCTGTTGCGGCAGGTGCCAACACTTTAGCCTGCATAGGTGCACCTTGACTCTTCAACTCATGAGACAGTCCTTCAGTAAATGCACTTACATAAAACTTGCTCGCACAGTACGTTATAGCATTGCCCACAATCGTATAACCGCCACCAGATGAAACGTTAATTAATTGGGTGCCTTCAATAGTGGAGTAGTCTCGAACGAATAGAGAGGAGAGTATAGTTAACGCTTCTATGTTCAGATGTAGCATTGTAGTTATTTTATTTAAATCTTGCTCGGCCACTGAAGCAAAGTTCCCAAATCCGGCATTGTTGATCCAGGTTTCGAGTGGATACTCTTGCAAGCTTTCGTAAAGTGAATAAGCATTCTCAATAACGGATAAGTCAGTCGTTCGAATGATAACCTCTACATCAGGCTGAATACGGGTAATTTCAGACTGTAACTCCTCCAGCTGTTCCTTTCTGCGGGCAACAAGAATTAAGTTTTTTCCACGCGCTGCAAAAGCTAGAGCAGTTTCATAACCTATCCCTGAACTAGCGCCGGTAATTACAGTGTACTTCATGTGATTTCCTCCCATTTTTAAGCGAGCTTGTAATTTTATCCTACAGCGATTTGATTATATAGGTTAGAGTTTACTCTAAGGCAAATGTTTTTTATAATCAGGGTGACTTTCAAAACATATTAGATTCGAGGACTCGTATGTACACGATTAGCGAGGTATCCAAGTTATTGGAGATAACTACATATACACTGAGATATTATGAAAAAGAAGGGATCGTTGCTCCGATTCGCAATGCCAATGGAGAAAGGGTATATGAGGATACTCATCTTGCTTGGCTGCGATTTGTACTGAGGTTGAAACAAACCCAAATGCCTATCGCACAGATCAGGCAATATGCCCAGTTATACCTAGAGGGCGAGCATACAAGCCAAGCCCGTTTGGATCTTCTCGAAGATCATAGAAGCTCAGTTCAGGATCAAATCAGGCATTTAACAGAGACAGAGAAGATGCTAAACGACAAAATTACCAATTATAAATCCTTCATTAGTAAAGGGAATACACTGGATTTGTCTATGCATGATTAGTAGTACAATTACACTTCATCCATGCAAAAGGGGATTACCTCAGGCCTAACGGCCAACAGGTAATCCCCTTCTGTTGCAGCGATAACAATTATTTTTTTAGAGGAATTTTGATCTCCAGTTGTTTGTTGTAATTTTTAACTACTTTACCTTTGGCATCTATTTTGTAAGCCCCGGCAGTGCCTTTAACTGCTAAAGCAATACGCACAGAAGTCTCTCCCACAGCAACGCGAGTGGTTTTGATTTCAAATGGGTTGTCTTTCTGCGCTTTTTTGATATCCAGTTCGTTTTCCAGCAAATGATTTTTCCTCCTTGAGGGCCCTTGTATAATTAGATGGAGATTAAAATCTATTTAATATCATCTATTCCAGAATAGTGGAAAATGAAGATTAAAGCCTATAAAGCTTGCCTAAGCATACAAAATGTTTTCTTTTCATCCGTTACTAAATATTTTAACTATTGGTATATTGGTTTGTAAGTGCTTACATAACTTAGAACGCACACATATGCATTTGAAAATTTAGAATGGAAGGTGATCAGAACATGCGAGTTAATCAAAAGGGTATCTCAATCTTTTTAGCAGTGTTGTTGATGTTAAGTTCATTCTCATTCAACATGAGGAGTGCTTTGGCTGCAGATTCGAATAGTTCGTTAATAGTAAATGGCGGTTTCGAGGAGAATTTTTGGGAAGATGGATCATGGATTATAAATACGGCAGATTGGGATCAAGTAGAAATTAAGCATTTTGCATATGCCGATGATACTTGGCTAAATCCAGATGAAGGAGCTCATGCTTTCAAATATTGGATGAACAAAGCCGCTACTGGAAACCAGACGATCGCGCTTAAGCAGACCATAACGAATCTCCCTGCGGGAAGCTATGAGCTCTCAGTCAAGTCGATGGGCGGTACTGACAAGGAAACAGGGAATGTTGAATTGTTTGCGGGTGACGAGAAGGCATCCGCTGTTGCTACCACTGGCTATAATGCTTGGGGAACGCTCAGCCTGAAATTTATCTTGAAGCAGGATACCCCGAGCCTTGAGGTTGGTGCGAACATAAGTGGCGCTCCAAGTGCTTATGGATTCCTTGACAGCTTTGAGTTGAAACAGCTGAGTACGAATACGACCCAGCCGGTGCCGGCAGATATTTTTGTGAAGAAGGTAGAAGGACTTCAGCCTGATTTTATTAAGGGCGTGGACATCTCCAGTATTATTTCTTTAGAGAATAGCGGAGTCGAGTTTTATAATGAAAACGGAGAAGTGCAGGATATATTTACAACCGTACATGAAGCCGGGGTTAACTACGTTCGGGTACGGATATGGAATGATCCTTTTGATACAACTGGTAATGGTTATGGCGGTGGTAATAATGACCTGGCAACCGCTATCGAAATCGGGAAAAGAGCGACTGCAAACGGTCTGAAGCTACTGGTCGACTTCCATTATTCAGACTTTTGGGCCGATCCCGCCAAGCAGCATACGCCTAAGGCGTGGGCAAACTTGAGTTTTGAAGATAAGAAGACTGCACTTTACGAATATACCAAAGTAAGTCTGGAAGCCCTGCTTGATGCAGATATCGATGTTGGCATGGTTCAGGTTGGTAATGAAACGAATGGACAATTCGTCGGTGAATCTGATTGGACGAAGATTAGCCAATTGTTTAGTGCGGGAAGTAAAGCGATTCGAGAGATCGATTCTAATATTCTGATCGCTCTGCATTTTACAAATCCTGAGGGGGCAGGCAGATATGCTTCCTATGCGAAAACCTTGCAGAATAATAATGTAGACTATGATGTATTTGCAAGTTCTTATTATCCGTTCTGGCACGGCACTTTAAGCAATTTGACATCCGTGTTGACGCAAGTGGCTGATACTTATGGAAAAAAAGTAATGGTAGCCGAAACCTCGTACGCGTATACCGCTGAGGATGGAGATGGACACGGAAATACAGCGCCTCAAAGCTCGGGTCAAACTCTAAACTATCCTATCAGCGTTCAAGGTCAGGCCAACTCGGTTAGAGACGTGATCGAAGCTGTTGCGAATGTGGGTGAAGCGGGAATAGGTGTATTTTATTGGGAACCTGCATGGCTTCCGGTAGGTCCGAAAGATAATCTGGAGCAGAATAAGTCGATTTGGGAAAAATACGGTTCAGGCTGGGCATCTAGCTACGCCAAGGAATATGATCCAAAAGATGCAGGGGAATGGTACGGAGGAAGTGCTGTTGACAATCAGGCTTTGTTTGATTTTAACGGACATCCGCTTGCTTCACTGAATGTATTTAAATACGTTAATACAGGTGCTGTTGCTCCGATTGCTGTAGATGAAGTAAAAGATGTAACCGTCACAGCGATTGCTGGGGAGCCAATCCATCTGCCGAAAGACGTAAGTGTTATTTACAATGATGGAAGTTCGGCAATGATTCCAGTAACGTGGGATCAGGTTGCGCTTGAGCAAGCTATTAGCCAGGGAGCGGGCAGCTATGTGATCGGTGGAACGGTAGAAGGCGGTCAAACGGTTAAGGCTTTTCTAGTCATTAAAAAAGAGAACTTTATCGTCAATGCTGGCTTTGAAAATAGCGATAGAAGCATGTGGAAAATCACCTATGCTAACGCTAAAGAACCACACACAGACTTCCAAAACAAAGTCTCAGATGCCAAGACGGGCAACTACTCTCTACATTTCTACTCGGCGAAAGCAGTGGACTTTAGAGTGGAGCAGACCATTTCTGGGCTGAAGCCGGGATATTATAATCTTTCAATGTTTATTCAAGGGGGAGATGCTGTAAACCCCAACATGAATCTGTTTGCTGTAACGGATGGTAAAGAAGTAAAAATAGACACTGGTGTGAAGGGATGGACACAGTGGAATAATCCTGAGATTCGGGATATTCTCGTTACCGATGGAACGCTAACGATCGGAGCAAATATCAAAGCCGATGGCGGCGCATGGGGAACCATTGATGATTTCTATCTAAGCTTTGTCAAAGGCATTGAGGAACCTGCTATTGTTAATACAGATGCAGAAGTACAAAATATCACTTCTATGACAGCTACGGTTGGAGGAAACATCACCTCGGACGGTGGCGCTAAGGTTACAGAGCGAGGAATCGTATATTCTACTAATGCCATTCCGACAATTGAGGATGGTAAAGCTATAGCTGAATCAGGTGGAACAGGAGCCTTTTCGGTAAGTCTTGCAGGACTTCAATCTGGATCTACCTATCATGTACGTGCCTATGCAGTAAATGCAACCGGAGTAAGCTATGGGCAGGAGATTACTTTTACAACATTAAGTTCTAGTGCAAGCTTGAATAGCTTGAATTTGAGCGGTATAACATTGGATCAAACGGTGAGCGGAAGTGTATACGATTATACTGCGAGTGTACCGTATTCCTTATCTAACTTCACAGTGACGGCAACGGCCAGCGATGCTGTTTATGGTACCCTGACAGTAAGTATGTACAATAGTGCCAATACACTTGTGGCTGGTCCAATAAGTTTGGCAAGTGGGGCAACAAGCATAGAGCTTCCCCTTGAAGTAGGCAGTAACCGAGTGGAGTTATTCGTAATTGCCCAAGATGGCACAGGTACGAGATACACAGCAACAATAACGAGAGCTGCGCAAGATAACGGTTCTGATGGCAATGGAGACGGTGGTAATGATGGTGCTAGTACCTCTAATGTCGTACTTCCGGTTATCTCCTCCAATGGGAAGCTGACGCTTCCGGTAGGTCAATCAGGTGAGGTCAGATTGGATAATGGGCTTGTAATCTCTATTCCAGCTAATGCTTCAGGCAAGCAGTTGACATTAACGATTGAGAAAGTGCTCGATTCGCAGAGTCTTCTTAGCAATCATGAGATTCTCGTAAGTCCGATCTATGAAGTTCTAAAAAACTTCGCGGAGAACTTTAGTAATCCAGTCACGCTAACCTTTGTGTTCGATTCAGGACAAGTGAAGAGCGGCCAAACTGTAGCAATCTTTTATTATGATGAAGTAAAGAAGAGCTGGGTGAAAGTTAATGGCGGTAAAATAGATGGAAATCGTATTGCTGCAGATGTGGATCACTTTACGAAGTTTGCTGTACTCGTAGTGGATCAAGCGACTGGTTTACCGGTAACAAATACATCTACTGAACTGACAACAGAGACTCAATTTAGCGATATCTCGGGACATTGGGCAGAGGCTAATATTAAGCGAGCGGTGGGCGAAGGGATCGTTAAGGGTTATGCCGACGGAACGTTCAAGCCGAATGCTACGGTGACACGCACTGAATTTGCGGTGATGCTGATGAATGCGCTGAAGCCTACTGGAAATGGTGTAGAACTGGGCTTCACAGATACAATTCCTGCTTGGGCCGAGAAGTCCATTGCACAAGCCTTAGAGGCGAAGATTATACGCGGATATGAGGATGTTACCTTCCGTCCGGCAGCGAGCATAACACGTTCGGAGCTGGCAGTTATGATCGCTAGAGCAGCAGGAGCAGATTTAACAACGGCGGCATCAACAGGCTTTACTGATGATAGCCAAATTCCTGCATGGGCAAAGGATGCGGTTGCAGCCGTGAAGAAATCAGGCATTGTGAGCGGACGTAACGGTAATGTATTTGCACCAAATGAGACCGCAACAAGAGCAGAGGCAGTAACCATCATTATGAATCTGCTACAAACTAAATAGTAAACTTACTTGAGTAAGCAAATAGACCGTCCGAGGACGGTCTATTTGCTATGTGCAACCATGCTGATCACATAAAAAAAGAACCGGCAAACCCAGCCGGTTCCTCTTACTTATATAAATAATTTGCATGCAAACAAAGTTCATGATATTATAAGATAATCACTGTTTATTTCACGTATTTACACATAAATGTAACATCTTATCTACACTATTATAATACCATGTGGATTAACAGTTTGTCAAATTTTAATTTTTGCTTCTTTATAACCAGAATGAAAAGGAGCGTGTTCGTGAAGATGGTAGACGTAAAGGATTGGCAGCAAGAACAAGAGCGGCTTGGTTTGGTTACGGAAAAGCTGCGATTAAGAATCGCAGAACTAGAACCAGAAGTGACTGGGCTACGTGATCAAGTGGTGGACATTCGCAAGCGGTTTTGGGAAGAAGTCACGGTCAATACGAGCACAGACGAAGATTTCGAGGAGACCTTTTACAGCATAAAGCAGCAAGAAGCGTTGCTCTCCGAGCGGGAACGCAGTCACCGGCAACGGGTACAGCGTTTTAAAAATATGAAACGGCTACTGCCGTCCCCCTATTTTGGGCGAATGGATTTCCAAGAAGACGGCTTGAGCGCAAGTGAGAAAATTTATATCGGAGTGGCTTCTTTCGTCGATGCAGACGGTGTGGACTTTCTGGTGTATGACTGGCGAACTCCTATTGCAAGCATGTACTATGACCATTCCCCGGGGCCATCCGCTTATGAAACACCGGGAGGACAGATTACAGGTGAGATGATGCTGAAGCGGCAATATCAGATCCGTTATGGTCAGCTCCAGAACGTGTTCGATACGAGCTTAACGATCGGTGACGAATTGCTTCAGCAGGTGCTTGGCAAAGGCGCAGATTCACAAATGAAGAGCATTGTGGCGACCATCCAGAAGGAACAGAACGCCATCATCCGCAATGACAAGAGCCGTATGCTTATTGTGCAGGGGGCGGCTGGCAGCGGAAAGACGTCCGCAGCGCTGCAACGGGTAGCCTATTTATTATACAAACACCGCGATAGGCTCAAGGCGGACCAGATTGTTCTTTTTTCGCCAAATCCGATGTTTAACAGTTATGTATCGACGGTGCTTCCTGAGCTCGGTGAGGAGAATATGCAGCAAACTACCTTTCAGGAGTATCTTGCTTATTGGCTTGGAGCCACGGTTCATCTAGAGGACCCCTTCGAGCAAATTGAATATGTACTAACGTCACAATCCTCGCAGGGCTATGAAGCACGGTTAACGGGGATGCAATATAAGGCTTCTGAGGCTTTCTTGCATGCTCTTCAAAGCTACGCGTTATGGTTAGGAAAAGAAGGTATCCTCTTCCACAATATCTGTTTCCGGGACCGCGAGTTGATTACTGCGGAGCAAATGAAATCGCAATTTTACAGCTACGACAGCTCTATACGATTGGCTAATCGCGTCGCTTTACTACGTGAATGGCTGCTGCGTGAGCTGACTAAGCTAGAGCGTCAGGAAATGGGAGCGCCCTGGGTTCAAGATGAAGTCGATTACCTCGACAACGATCAATATGCCGAAGCTTACAGTGAGGTGCTTAAGAAGTACCGGCGAGAAGAAGCTGTCTTCGATTTTACGGAACAGTATCTTGAAATCTATGGCGATTTTCGTATTCAGAAGGACGGGGAAGAGAACGTCTTTGATTTTAGTGCGCAGGAAGAAGAGCTGCTGCGCCGTATGATCGTGAAGGAGCACTTCAAACCGCTGAGACGGGATGCCAAACGGTTAAAATTCATAGATACAATTGGATTATACGAGCAGTTATTTAGTGATGAAGCCACTTATCAGAAAATGACGGGTGCGACCGAAGTGCCTGATCAATGGCTAGAAATCTGTAAGCAAACGAAGGAAAAGCTGACCCGTATCGAACTGTTTTATGAAGATGAGACCCCATTCCTGTATTTAAAAGAGCTTATTGAGGGTTCTCGCACGAATACAATGGTGCGGCATTTATTTATTGACGAAGGACAGGATTATTCGCCGTTCCAATTCGCGTTTCTCAAACAATTGTTTCCCCGCGCCAGCATGACGGTACTGGGTGATTTCAGCCAAGCGATATTCCCGCAAGCGACGAATCTGCAAGAGGTAGATTCTCCCTTGATACGGCTCTATGGTGAAGAGGAAACGAGTCTATTTCGTCTAATTCGAAGCTATCGTTCTACTCGCGAAATTGTAGAGTTTACGAAGGCGCTTCTACCTAATGAAAAGATCGTGCCTTTTGAAAGGGGCGGCGAAAAGCCGCACCTTGTGAAGGCTAGCAACGACGTGCAGCGGGCGGCACAAATAAAAGAGGATCTTACTGCGCTTATAGCTGAAGGTCTCGACTCCATTGCCATTATTACTAAGACTGCTGCGGAAAGCCGCGAGGCCTATGAGGCATTGGCTGCACAGGGTTGCGAAAATCTGCGGCTTGTTACGAAGGAGACGCTCACCTTTGAGAAGGGTACGTTGGTTATTCCCGCATATCTTGCTAAGGGAGTAGAATTCGACGCGGTGCTAATCTACGATGCTTCTACGCAGACGTATCATCGGGAGAGCGAGCGTAAACTCTTTTATACAGCTTGTACGCGCGCGATGCATCGCCTTTTGCTGTACACGACAAGCGACTGGTCTTACTTTATTCAAGCCTTGGATCCCTCTTTGTATGAGGAAGTGTAATTAGACATATCAAAATCAACCTCTTCAAGAAATTCGATAACTTCTCCATTCGGACTGTGGATGATCGCGTTCTTGATCAGGAGAGACGGCTCGCCAAGAGAAAGAGAAGCTGGTTCTATAAAAGCCTTTGCTCCATGAGCAAGGGCTTTTTGGTACATTTCATCAACATTATCCACGTAAAAGGCGAAATGTAATAACGCTCCGTGAGCTACTTCGTCTTCAGATAAGGCTCTTTTTCCTTGAGCGGCGATCACTGCATCGTTATCAAAAATCTCAATGCAGGTCTTCTGGTCAGGTGAAATCAGCATGCATGCTTCTTTGATTTGAAAGGATGGCAGACTCCAATGATGACCTAACTTAAATCCCAAAACGTCAATATAAAATGATAGGGTTGCTTTATAATCTTTAGCTTGAATCGCTATATGTGCAAGGCTTTTTACGCTCATCTTTAATCGCTCCTATATCTAATGTACTATTTATTATAGTTGGATTAAAATAGGTGATACATATATAAGATAAGTGTTTTATACTGACATGGTTATTGAATATAAGGTATTTTAGACGAAAGAGTTTATTTTATTAAATAACGTTAGGAGGCGCTTGATATGGAGCATCTTATGGATGATATTGATAAAAAGATTATGCAATTATTGCAATACAATGCCCGAATGCCCATTTCACAAATCAGCAAAGAGGTTTCGATGTCACAACCATCCGTTAAAGAAAGAATCATTAAGTTGGAGGAAAAGAACATCATTTCGGGGTATCATACAGCTTTTAATTTGCGGGATTTGAACCGGGGTACGACTACTTTTATTCTAATCAAAACAGAACATTGCCAAGAGCTCACCGATTTTTGTAACAATGCTATGGAAGTTACCGATTTGTTCCGCATTAGTGGAGAATATAATTATCTGATTAAGGTACAGACCTCATCAATTGAAGCGGTTGCTGAATTTCAAGATCACCTTATAAAGTTCGGACCCTCCAAATCTCATATCAGCTTGAAAAATATTTTGGAAAACAGATTGCTGCTCTAAAGCTAAGTTTCCAATTACAAGATATAGTAACCGCTTTCTTTTCGTTTGAATGAGTCAAAATAGCAGTCGTGTTGATACGTATATAAGGGAGCATGCGCATGGAGAGGAAACTGTCTAGTAAAAAGTATATTCCATTCACATACAAGATGATGATTCCGTATCTCATTCTTGTATTGCTGACAGATGTGCTGGTTGGCTATATAGCCTATACAATGCTCGTAGAGTCCAGGACTGAAATGGCGGAAACCAATGTCCGGACCGCATTAAAGCAGACGAGGAACAACATCGAATACCAGACAGACGAAATCAAGCGTATGACCAACTCGCTGTTTCTAAATACGAATTTTCAGAATGCTCTTCAATTCAGGGGAGATCCCTTGGAAAATATGCTCAAAATGAGAGATGATATCGTTCCTTATATGAAGGCTCCTCTGCAATTGTATGGAAACAAGCTGAGACTTGCGCTTTTTACCGTCAATGAGACGATGCTTGAAATTACCGGTGATGATATGTCGACGCCCATTGGCAGAAGTGATTATTATGTTCTTTCTGATCAGGTGATCAAGAATACGGAGTGGTTTAAGTCGATCGTTGCGAATAACAAAGACAGCTTGTGGCTTCAAGCGGACATCGACCGTGAACTAGGCAATATTTCATATTTTCGCAAGCTTGTTTCTTCCAAGGCAGCACCTGCTATTATCGGATATATTCGCGTTACGGCGAGGATTGATGAGCTTTTTGGTAATTTTGATACCTTTCCGATTGAACAGGGGATTGAACTTCGTCTGTTGGACAGGGCTACAGGAATGACTATGTATGAACAGGGTGCTGCTGCCGAAAATACGAAACAAGACGCATATTTAATTATTAGTGAAGATATTCCGGTATCAAGCTATGTCATTGAGGCGCGTGTACCCCACTCTTATTTGAACAAAGACGCTAGTAGAATGCGGAAAGTGATCAGCACTGTTTGTTCCATCAGTTTTTTGGTGATGGCTATTATCGGCTTTCTAGTTGCACGTATATCTGGTAAGAAAATCAAGCGGATTGTGTATTTGGTCCGATCGTTTCAGGAGGGTAATTTTTATAAAAGAATCGGATTTCCGGGCAACGATGAATTTGTATATATTGCGAATAGCTTTAATCAAATGGCGACCAGCATTCAGGAGCTCATCCGGAACGTCTATGTGCAGGGCATTCAGAAAAAGCAAGCAGAGCTGGATGTACTCCAAGCCCAGATCAGTCCACATTTCTTGTACAATACGCTTTCGACCATTGGCAGTCTGGCTAATTTGGGGGAAGTGGAGAAGGTTACGCAGATGGTACAAGGCCTTTCCAAATTTTATCGGCTCACATTGAACGATGGGCATGTATATATCTCCCTTGAAAATGAGCTGGAGCAGGTGAGGATGTATCTGGAAATCCAGAGAGTAAAATATGCGGATGCCTTTGAGGTTTATTATGATGTCGATCCGGAAATTTTACAGGTTCCTATTATCAAGCTGATTTTGCAGCCGTTTGTGGAGAATATATTCAAGCACGCCTGGTTCGGGGAGACCATTGCGATTCGTATTACCGGAAAGCGGCTGGGTGACCGCATCGAACTCAAAGTTATTGATAACGGGATTGGCATGCGACCGGAGACACTTCGAAAAATGCGATCAAGCGCATACCAACCAGGCAGCTACGGCCTGAGAAACGTGGAGGAACGAATTAAGCTGAGGTACGGCAGCGATTTCGGTATTCGAATCGGTAGCTACTTTGGAGCGGGAACGACAGTCCAAATTATTTTGCCGGTGGATAATGCGGAAATCAGGGAAGTTATGGGGGAGTGAGAATTATGGCGGTGGAGATCAATGTTCTGCTGGTGGATGATGAAGTAATCGATTTGGAATGGCTCAGACGGCGTGTGGCTGGCAGTGATCATTTGCCTTTGCATAGCGTGAGAACGGCCACGAGTGGATTTGCCGCTCTGAAAATGATGGAGCAATATCCTATTGATATCATTCTCTCTGATATCGGCATGCCGATTATGTCCGGCGTGGAATTTGCGCGAAAAGCGAAGGAGATCAACCCTGAGGTCCAAATTCTTTTTATTAGCGGACACCAGGATTTTAATTATGCCAAAGAAGCGATTCAATTGAACGCATACAGTTATTTGCTTAAGCCGGTTGATGATGACGAGCTGAACAAGACGCTGACCGAACTCTGTACCAAAATTGATAAAGAGAGGAAGCAGCGTACTTCCTTGTCGGAAACGCTGACGCTTGTTAATCAGGAGCTGCTGCTGCGTTGGTTTAACGAGGCTGCACCGGGACAGGTTGAAACGCACATTCACAACGTTCTCAAGCCATACTTACAAGGTGCATCGGCGGTTGCCATCATTGAGATCGACGACATGGCGCGGAGAATCCAAACCTGGACGGAAGAAGAGCGGAGTTTATGGAGCAGCACTGCCAATCAGTTTATCCGAAAGTTTGCTCAGGATCAAAGTTTGGGCATGGTGATTACGACTTATGACTATCGCTTTGTGATCCTTGCTGCGGTTCAGGAACAATATTTTACAGCTTTGCTGGAAGGGTTGATTCGGGCGTTCTATCAGGAGTTTTCTTGTTCGATTACGATCGGAAGAGGAATGTACACGACCGACCCGGAGAAGCTACATGACTCCTATCGGCAGGCGCAGGCCGCTTTAAGCATTAAATGGATCGTAGGGAAGAATAGGCTGATCCAAGATGCCTCGGAATGGTCTCCAAAGGAAAAGATGGCTTCGGATTTAGAGGTTATTGTGGATCGGATGCTTAAGGCTATGCTCGACTACGACCTTACCACTATTGATGATTGCTTGCTTCAGCTGTTTGCCGGAGACAGCCCGATCTCCCAGAAAAATGACATCTACGATATCATTATCCGGATTACCTCTAAGCTTCATGCTGATCTGCAGCAAATGAATGAGCATTTGTACGAGATTTTGAACTGGGATTCTCATCATCCTTTTGTGCTGTTTCAGTTCGAAACGGTGCATGATATCCTTTCGTGGCTGAGAAGAAGATTCTTTGAACTGTCTGAACTGCTATATTTGAAACGCCAAAGGCAAAAGCGCAAGTTAATTGATGAAATCACGGAGTATGTGAAAGAAAGATTAGATCAAAAAATAACACTGAACGAAGTCGCGGCACATTTCGATTTTACACCTAACTATCTGGGGCATTTGTTCAAGGTGGAAACCAATAGTTTATTTAGCGATTTTCTAAGTGAATTGCGTATGAAACGGGTATGCGAGCTGCTTGAGGACCCGACGAAGAAAGTATATGAGATTGCGGAACAAGCCGGATATAAGAACATTATTTATTTCAATAGGCAGTTCAAGCAATATATGGGCATGTCGCCCGGCGAATACCGGAAGAAAAATAAAATCTGAATCGATTTCTTATTGAGGAGGCTCATGTTCTATATGGAACAGGGGCTTCTTTTTTATCGAAATTCTTTATGAATCGTTGAATTAGTATTATGTTTAGTTGTTTCGCTGAATTATCTCACCGCTGGCGTCCTTTTATAATGAGAGATATAGAGAAGAAAGGGGTGCAAAGATGAAAGGGCATACATTTTGGAGCGATTTAAAAAACTATAGGGTTCTGTTGCTGATGCTGGCTCCGGCGGTTGCTTTTTTTCTTTTGTTTGCCTATGTCCCAATGGCGGGTATTATTATTGCCTTCAAGCATTATGATTACGCGGGCGGTATTTTTGGGAGCGCCTGGAACGGACTCGATAACTTCCGCTTTTTCTTTGAATCAGGGGATGCCTGGCGGGTAACACGAAATACAGCATTGTACAATATTGCATTCATCGTTGTGAATAACTCTTTGCAAATTTTTGCAGCGATTATGTTGTTTGAGGTTGGCGGCAAATGGTTCCGCAAAATTACGCAATCGGCGTTGTTTCTTCCCTACTTTATTTCATGGGTAGTTGTCGGCGCGATTGCCTATAACCTGCTCAATTATGATATTGGTACTGTGAACGCACTCCTTAGAGGACTCGGGCTAGAACCTATTGATATTTACAATACGCCTGCCTATTGGCCGTATATCCTAGTTCTCGTTTCCGCCTGGAAAGGCCTTGGATACGGAACGGTAATGTACTTGGCCGCGATTACGGGCATAGATACTGAACAGTATGAGGCAGCTGAAATCGATGGCGCCAATATTTTTCAGCGGATCCGGAAAGTGACGATTCCAAATCTTTACCCGACGATTATTATTCTGGTGCTGCTGGCGGTCGGGAATATTTTCCGCGGTGATTTCGGGATGTTTTATAACATGATCGGCAATAACGGTTTGTTGTTCTCTTCGACGGACGTTATCGATACTTTCGTGTTCAGATCGCTGATTACTTCGAATGATATCGGCATGTCGGCTGCGGCTGGCGTTTTCCAGTCCGTTCTTGGCTTCGCAACGATCATGACTGTGAACTATGCTGTTCGTAAATACGATAAAGACCGCGCCTTATTCTAACCGCATCAGAGGTACAGTTTTCATAATGGAGGTAACGATATGAAGCAGCTCGATCGTAAAATATTCTCGGGTATTGGTTATGTATCCCTAATCTTTCTCGCAATTTTATGTATATTCCCGTTTATACTTGTCGTATCTTCATCGCTGACGGAAGAGTCAAAAATATTAACAGATGGCTATCAATTTATACCTACAGCCTTTTCAACAGAAGCCTACAGCATTTTATTCAAGTATCCCGACCAGATGATTCAAGCCTATATGGTGACCATAGGCGTTACTTTAATAGGCACATTGTTTGGCTTGTTTCTGACTTCGATGACGGCTTATGCGCTATCCAGAAAAGATTTCAAGTGGCGTAATAAATTCTCGTTCTTCTTCTTCTTTACAACTTTATTTAATGGCGGTCTGGTTCCGTGGTATCTGCTTATGGTCAACTACCTCCATATAAAAGATACACTAATGGCTTTAGTAATTCCGATGATGCTCAACGTCTTCTACATCATTGTTATGAAGTCTTTTATGGGCAGCATTCCGGAAGCAATCGTAGAATCGGCTAAAATTGACGGTGCAGGCGATTTTAAGATCTACGCTCGTCTAATCTTGCCTCTTTCCAAGCCGGCGCTAGCTACTATTGGTTTGTTTCTGGCCCTTGCCTATTGGAACGACTGGTATAATGCCCTTCTATTTATTTCTGATGAGAAGCTGATGCCGCTGCAATATTATTTGTACAAAATGCTTGGTAATATGGACGGCATGCGAAAAGCCATGATGGGTGCAGGGGCAGTCGTAACCACATCAATCCCAAGCGAGAGCTTGAAGATGGCAATGACGGTTGTGGCCACTGGTCCGATTTTGTTAGCTTATCCATTCGTTCAGAGGTATTTTGTTCAAGGCTTGACGATTGGCGCTGTGAAAGGATGAATCCGGGGAAATCCGGTTTATCAATATAATGAATACAAGGGGGAAGGCTTGAAATGCTGAGAAAAAATAGATTCATTATGCTCGCACTCGTTTTAACCTTCGTAATGATTTTGAGCGCATGTGGCGGCAACAACAATGCCAATGCGCCCGCTAAGGCTACAAATAATGCCTCTGAGGTAACAAGTGAACCTACAGAAACGGCGAGTGCAACAAATGCAGCCGAAGCTTCAGATACCATCGACACCTCTAAAGAAGTAAAGCTAAAAATGATTTTTGTTGGGCCTAAACCCATAGACTATGATAGCGTGTTTGCTGAGATTAACAAAAAGCTGAAAGAAAAAATTAATGCGACCCTTGAAGGCGAGTTCTTAGACTGGTCTGACTGGGCTCAAAAATACCCACTGAAGCTGGCAGCAAATGAAGATTTTGACCTTATCTATTCGGCAAACTGGGCCGGCTATAATGACCAGGCGCTTAAGGGCGGATTTCTGGAATTGACCGATGAGCTGCTCACCAAATATATGCCGCAAACTAAAGCAGCTATGTCTGATGTGAGTTGGGATCAGGCAAAAGTAAACGGAAAGCTGTACATGGTTCCGCAAAATAGAGGGGAGTCTGTTGAAAAGCTGATTCTGTATCGTGAAGATTTGCGTAAGAAATACAATCTTCCTGAAATCAATAGTCCAGAAGCATATGCTACTTATTTGAAAACGATAGCAGAAAAGGAAAAAGGAATAACACCTTTCACTCCGGAAACAGGAGACTGGAAGTATCATAATTTGGACCGTGTATTACTGAAGCAGCAAACTGAATGGAATATGTTTGACCTCGACCTTCCGTTTGCCTTCAAATTAACCGATGAAACGGGCAAAGTCTTTAACGTCTATGAAACGCAAGAGTTTAAAGATCTGCTCGTGTATTACAAAGATCTTGCCGATAACAATGCTTGGTCGAAAAACGTTCTAAATAGCAAAAACGATCATCAGGCGGATTTTAAAGCAGGTAAAACTGCCTCGATTACGCACAATAATGGTACGCTTGGATCACTCATGGCTTTGATGCGCCAAGAAAATTCTCCCTATGAAGTGGCACTGGCTGACATCAACCAAGGCAAGAAAAAATCAGTGGCTATTTCTACACAAAACGGTACGTCGATCCATGCGACTTCCAAAAATGTAGAACGCTCCTTAATGCTGATCGATCTGATGCAGAATGATAAAGAACTGCACGACTTGATGATGTACGGCATTAGCGGCGTGCACTATGAACCGGTTGGCGACACCAAATATAAAGCACTCGACAAAAATCCGAACTTTACCGGCTTCTCTAATTGGAACTTCAATTCGCCGCTCAACCTTGACAATGAAGCATTCCCGCAAGAAGCTAACGATCTGGCCAAGGGCTGGGAAGCCAACGTCTACCACTATGCGCTTGAAACCTTTGTATTCGACAATAGCAAAGTGAAGACGGAAATTGCCAATGTGGGCAACGTGATGTTACGTTATGCCATTCCGCTGGAGTACGGCGTAATTAAAGATATCGACAAAGGTCTTGCAGATCTGAACAAGCAGCTGAAATCAGCTGGTATTGATAAAATTCAAACCGAGCTGCAAGCTCAAATCGATGCTTTCTTAGCGAATAAATAAGATGCAGGATAAGGAAGACCCAACGGTCATGAAATGGCTGCCGGGTCTTCCTGTTTTTGAGGATCGTCCGAATATGAAGTCAAGTCGCTATTGGACAGCTGGCAGTTGGCCTTTCAGCGCCCTGCTTGGAAATAATCGGAGCAAATCAACAGGGGTGGAGGTTCCGCTTTCCGGGCATGTTACTTAAAACATGTTTAGGAGGGGATAAGGGATGTCCAGAAGAAACAGGAAATATGCAGTACCGGGAGTCAATCGCGGAATGCAAATGTTTAAAGCCGAGGTAATGCGGCGCGAGGGTTATGATGTAGATCCGGAACGGCCTGATGATGTGAAATACGAAGTCGCAAAAGAACTTGGTATCCCATTGGAACACGGTGAGAATGGACATTTGAGTACAGAATCGGTGGGTCAGATCGGCGGTAAAATTGGTGGATCGATGGTTCGCGAAATGATTCGTCTAGCACAGCAGCAATTGGTGGACCAGGAGAGGGAATAGCATTTTTCTAATCATAATGTTGCAGTAATCATGGGAGGCGGCTTTAGTCCTAATTTGCCTGGGACGGAGACCGTCTTCTTTGCGTTTTCCCAAAACAACCTAATTAATGGTAGAATTTTACCGATGTTCCACGGTATAGTGAAGAAGGATATAACGCCATTCAATTCTGTATTGGGAGAGGAATCGTCGGATGAATCAGAGATATCGTAAACGTAACACGGCTGCTTTCACGGGGGTATCGTATTTTGCATTGGCTGCAGGTCTTTTTCTATTCTGCTTGGGGGTGTACAACGACGATTGGGAATTGAATGTAAAAGGGTATTATTTGCTATGTATGGTGTTAATTACGATTACCTGTATCGTTGTGCAAAAGGTCGTTAGAGACAATTCGGAGGATAAAGAAATGAAGCTGGAAAATCCGAAACACAGGATGAGAAATACAGCGGCTTTCACAATTATGGCTTTTGCGGGTTTGGCGATTGGGTATGCAATGTTCTTTATTGGCCTTTACAATGCTCCGTTTCAATTGAATGTAAAGGGGTATTATATAGCTGTTATTCTGTTGATTTCATATAGCGCCGTTGGCGTTCAGAAAGTGACGAGAGATAACGCCGAGGACAAAGAGATTCTCGCCGAGCAAGATGCCAGGAGGGACATTCAAGGATAAAGAGGGACAATTATCATAGATTATAAAGAAGAGCTTCGTGAGTAGTGACGAAGCTCCTTTTTATTTTAAAATCTCTTATCCAAATCCTCCAGCACCATTTCCAGAATCATCCTCGTATCCTGTTTCAGTTCGCCATTCAAATGCTCTCTGATATAAGAGACAGCCGGTTCGCCGAGTCCAATCATTTGTTCGTACGCTTCGTAGTCGGTTTTCCAGAAGCTGTAAGGGCTGCCCTCACCGAATTCACCCTGCTCGATGACAGTAACCCAATGAAGAACCTGCCCTTTAAGCGGTTTCTGCTGAACTGCGTTGACGGCTACCTGGAAGGCTTTGTCCTTCTCGTTTACATTAGGCATCGCCTTATATAGCTGCTCCTCGCTAACGCATTTTCGAAGCAACTGACTGGTGGTGAGAAAATCCCCTCCGACCCCATCCGCCGCAGAGACGTAGGCGATGAAATCATCGGTACGATTGAGCTGCTGAAGGTCATGCTCCAAACGATGAATCACATCAATGGCTATCAGGAAGAGCTGGGAATCTCCAAGTGTTTTCTCCAACATATAGTTTTCTTCGATTGCGAGATATCGGGGCTCGTCCATGTTGATGCAGTAGAGAATACTCAGCCACTTCTGAAGCCGCTCAGGTATTTCTTCATACATGAATGTGTAGTCACCTTCTGCGTATTTGAATTCCTGATAAAGTTGCTCGCGGGCCAAGTTATAGTGGTCGTTTTTTCTTTCAAGATACCGCTGACGATTATGTTCAAGGGCGTCCTCCACACTTTGGTTCAAACACTCCAGATTGTTGATGTAAATTAGATAGTCTCCGTGATACGTATCCGTATAAATGGAAAAGGTGTAGACATCCTTGTTGTTCCCCTCTGCGATATAATTCCTCAAAGCAGATTTACAAAACTCATATAAGGCTTCTTCAACGTCTTTGGAACTCACAACGATACCATCAGTCGAGCTGATCGAATCCATCTCGATGATTTTCTTATCGGGGGTACAGAGGATATAGCTTCCACTGCCATCCAATTCCCGTCTTCCACTGATTAGCTTGCCGATATGCACATCATAAGCACTCATTGTCGGAACATCTCCCTTTGTTTGAATGTGTATGCAATATTCAACGTGAGTTGGAGCATTTTCAGCTTATTAACTTTCTTGAGGGAGAGTTGTAAAGCTAAAGTTACTCCGTTAAAGTGATCATAAGACATGTTAGATAAGGAGCAGTGAAATGAAATTTATAAAAGAAAATCTCTTTTGGCAACATCCAACGAGCACTTTTTCTATTACAGATGACAGGATTGAAATTGTAACTGAGCCTAATACTGATTTTTGGCAACGCACCTATTATGGGTTTAGAAATGATAATGCACCTGCGCTGCTAATGAAGACGGACGAGAAATACTTTTCTTTTATAGTAAAAACTGATTTTGACAGCGCTCATAGATTTGACCAGTGTGGAGTAATTATTTATCAGGACAGTGACAATTGGTTCAAGGCATCGATTGAATATGAGAATGAAGAATATCAAAGATTGGGTAGCGTAGTTACGAATCACGGATATTCAGATTGGGCAACAACAGATATCGATGCAACAATAAAAACAATGTATTACAGATTAAGTCGGCGTGAGAGTGACTTCTGTGTTGAAAATTCTCTTGATGGAATTACATTTAAGCAGATGCGTATATTCCATTTGTTTGAAGGGAGTGAGCATATAAACTTTGGTTTATATGCTTGTAGTCCAGAGGATTCGTCATTTACAGCAACATTCACAGAATTAGAAATAACAGAATGTCGGTGGTTGGAGCACAAATAAGATTCATAAAGCACTCAAGCGGCTACAGCATGCATAATTGGCTATCTTCTCCTTCATATTATAGAGGGTACTCATCTAAGAACAAAGGAGAATATACTTTGCAGCAGCAACTACAGTCAGGAAGCGTGACGATGGGCGGACAGCAGCTAGGTCACGGCGCCCACGAAATGTTCGATGTGCACGAGGTATTGTCCTGCCAGATCAATGTACTGGACCAGTTCATGATATTCAGAACTTTTGTTCAGGATCAGGAGCTTCTGTCCATCTTGGATCGTCAGTACAATTTCATGCTGGATCAGTACAACTTGACCTGCCAATGTTTTAAGACAGGGCAAAAGCCGAGCCAGGAAACGGCTACCTATCTCATCCCGAATATGACACAGCCAGTTTACGGCCTCCAACCTGCCCAGCCGAAGAAGCCTAACACGTCACTGACAGATGTGAAAGATGCAGGGGTCAGCGGGTATATGCTTGGTCTAATCAAATCCCATGCCTCTTTGCTGGCCATGTCATCACCTGAAGTGACGAACCCAGCGCTACGCCGGGTATTGGCTTCACAGGTGCAGCAATTTATTGAAATGGGTTATGAGTTGTTTCTTTATCAGAACAAACATGCCTATTATCAGGTTCCGCAGCTTCAGGTTTCAGTAATACAGCAGATGCTGGATGCCTATGTTCCTGCTGCCGGATCTCCTCAGATGCCGACAAGCAACTAGAGCACTACCGATCTCTAAATTGTAAATTACCCGGCTTCGTTCGTTATTGAACAGAGGCCGGGTTTTCTTGTGCCTGCCTAAGCTTGTACCAGAATAAAATAGCACCCGATAACGCATAGTAAAACCAGACGGAGGGGATATACATATGGGTACTCCAACTGGCAAGCTACCTTGGTGGCAGCTTACTCTATTTGGTGTAGGTTGCACGATTGGCACGGGATTCTTTCTTGGTTCCAGCATCGCTATCCGTAAAAGCGGATTATTGGTGTTGGTTATTTTTGTGTTGGCGGCTGTGGCAACTTTGTTCGTCTATGAGGCGCTAGCCCAAATGACTATGCAGGATCCTCAAAAAGGTTCTTTTCGTAGTTATGCCAAGGAGGCTTTTGGCCGCTGGGCAGGCTTTGGCATGGGTTGGATCTATTGGTGTTCAGAAATTCTAATACTTGGCAGCACCTTAACTGCCTTGGGCCTGTTCTCGCGGGTCTGGTTTCCGAGCTGGCCGCTTTGGATTTTTACCGCAATTTATGCTGTGATGGGTCTGCTGGTCATTATTCTAGGCAGCCAGGGGATTAACAAAGCGGAAAATCTATTCGCCATGATTAAAATCGCCGCGGTACTGATGTTTATCGTGGTCGCTGCGGTTGCCCTTTTGAGAGGGAGGGGGAATTGGGATACGCTTCACAGTTCGGCAGCATGGCTGAATAAAGGCTGGATGGGTGCCTGGAAAGGATTACTTTATGCGTTCTATGCTTTTGGCGGCATTGAGGTCATGGGCTTTATGGCGTCGGATCTCCGGGACTCCAAAGAAGCTCCGAAAGCAGGCAGGTTTATGCTGCTGGGCGTGACCTTGCTGTATGTACTATCGATAGGACTCGCCCTATTATTCGTGAGCCCTGAGAAAGTGAGACCTGATCAAAGCTCAATTATTGCTGCACTTGAAGCGATGGAACTACCTATTCTTGTATATGTGCTGAATGGGGTAATGATCGTGGCCGGATTCTCCATTCTAGTGGCTTCATTGTATGCGGTCTCGACTATGCTGGTGACCTTGGCTGAGGATAAAGATGCTCCTTCTTGGCTGGCGGTGACTAAAGGAAAAAGGGAGATGCCGCTCTACGCGCTTGGTATCAATATGCTGGGCCTGTGCGTGACAATTGTACTGAGCTTGTTTCTGCCAAAGCAAATTTTTGAGCATATTACCACAGCGGCCGGTCTAGTTATTTTGTACACATGGCTATTCATCCTTGCCTCTTTCCTTAAGTTACTGAAACCAAAGATGGGCGGTTGGATTAGATCCATGGTCGCTATGGCGCTGATCATTGCTGCCGTGGCAGGTACACTTTTTGAAAAAGGGGGCCGTCCCGGCTTCTGGTCCAGCCTTCTGATCATCTGTGTCATTGCGTTGATTACCTGGTTTAGGGAGCACCTTTTGAAAAAACGCGGACAAACTTCATAAGCGCTTAAGAGTGAAATTTCATTCCTATTGCTTTGAACTTGTTCTTCATATAAGTATATGGACATTTAGACGGTGCACTCTCGTCATCTCGTAGAAAATATTGCTTCCATTCTAAATTGCTCTCCTGCCCATACCATTGAAGGGAAGGATGTGCGGGAACACTATCGTAGTCAGCGAGCTTCTTGCGGATCTGCTTCTTCATATTGCGCCCAAATGCGGTAGAATCGTTAATATTCTCAAATACCCAACGCGGCTGAAAGGCAATGACAAAATAAGGGGTATGGCGGCTTCTCCGCAGCTCATGCGCCGGGGTTGCGCAGAACGCAAAATACGGATGCCCACCAAAGCAGAACTCCCACGAAGGATGGGAGGGATCTGTAGAAATTTCATCCGGCCAGGGCACCGTGTCCACCGCGCTGACGCGGTCCAGAACCGACCAGAACAAATCCTCATATTCCTCAATGGTGAAACCTTTGGCCAAATCTTCCGGTGTTTCGAAAAAAAGAACAAGGGACGCATATTTGCCGGTATCCCGTGAGCATTCCCCATATTGACGAAGTAATTGAGCGACCTCTATTGCAGATTCCTCACTTCGTGGATCAGCTACGAAACCAAAACGCAAATGATTGGACAGAAACCCCTGACGTCCCGGAATACAGGGGTATTTACCTTCGGGATCTGCAATCATAGATGTAAATTGACGAAAAGCATCCTGCTGCCAGTATGTCAGCTCAGCTAGATGCTCATCGAGCCAGACCTTTGTGTTCAAATGGGCCATCCAAAAACACCCTCCTCATTAAGTTCAAAACATCCTATGCGAAGGGAGGGAGATGGGTGAAGGCCTAGAAAAGCTCCTGCTTGTTAAACATATTAGCCAAACAACTGTGTAAAAGCCTGAAAACCGAAGTAGATGCCAAAACCAAGAAGGCAAATCCCCGCGGTAAGGGAAATGAATCGGAGCATAGAAGGGCCGGTGAACCGATGAAGGAAGCTAGACAACATCGCCATCACTACATCCCAGAGTAGAATACCAACAAAAATACCCATGCTATTCCACAGCACCTGATCCAAATGTTGATTTTCTATGCTTTTGGCCAGAATGGAGCCGTAGATGCCTAACCAGAAGAGAATGCTGAGTGGGTTCATCAGTGCCATCAAAAAGCCAGTACGGAAGGCGCTAGTACCGGTCTGTGCACCACGCGAGGCGGATCCAGGCACGGCATTGATATTTTTCAAAGTGTCAATTCCGGTATAAAGGAGAACGAAGCTGCCGAATGTCCACAGGAAGGTTTTCATAAACGGGGTATTCAGAAAGTGGGCTAGTCCAAAGTAAATGAGTAGCATATACACTAAATCTGCACACATGGCTCCCAGTCCAATCATCCAGGATTGGAAAAATCCCATCCGCGCTCCCCGGTCGAGCTGGGCTGCATTGATGGGACCAATCGGTGCAGATAACGATATTCCGAGTACGATATAGGTTAAAAAGCTATTCATGGTCATCGCTCCTTGAATGAGATGTTAACTTGTACAAGTCATTCTATTCAAGAAGTAGGTAAGTTAGAAGACGAGCCTTTTGGCACTAACCTCTTTGCGACATACTCTAAAGGATCTCTACGGCAATCGGTGTACATTTATACCCATTGCAGACACTTTCGGAGCAGGGACAAGCCGATATGGCAATGATCAGATCCATCTCAGCCCGCAGCTCAATATAATCCCCAGCTTTAGAAAGCGGTCGCTCCACGCTGACTTTTCCAGAAGGATCAATGACAGTATTCATAAAAAGATTAAACGGATAATGCTGATCGGGAGCGGGCAGGCCAAACTCCGCCAGTGCCTCATTCAGGTTATTGTAGCAGCTGGCGTGATCCTTTTTGTTATACAGCACCTCATACATCTCGGGACGGCAGGCAGAATTAATGAAATCATGGCGCCTCACAGTATCCTTAATAATCGTAAGCAGTGGTCTGTATTGGTTGGAATAGAGGATGTCCCCCGGGAGCACATTCATCTTGCCTAGAGCATCTATCGTTACACCGGGGTCAATCCGTTCATTAGGGCGAACGGCGTTATAAGCAGCGAAATCGGCTACCTGCTCACCCTCTACATCGGTTACCCGGACAATCTGTCCTTTGTCCAACTTGAAGCCCAATCCCTTGGTTGCTGGAATCAGCCATTGTTGTTCGCTCATCAGTACTCTCCTTCGGGATAGTCATAGTCTGTGAGGGTTAGTATGGCTCTTTGCCAAAAAAGTCATGCAAAGTATAGAGCTGTCTGGCGGCATCATAGAAAGAGTTCGTATTCGATTCGATGACAATCTTTGAGCATCAGAATGCATTTATTTTGAAGGGAAACTCATTCGAAAGATAGCTCCACCCTGCTCTCCGTTATGAGCGGATATAGTACCGTCGCACCGTTCAACAATTGCACGTGAAATGGCGAGTCCAAGTCCCGTTTCTCCATTCTTACCTTTAATAAAACGCTGAAATAGCTGAGGCAGTAATTGATCAGGAATACCTTGACCATCATCAATGACATCGATCTGCACTTGTCCATCCTGCTCCGAAATTTCTATATCCACGGCTTGTGATGCATGTCTGATCGCATTGCTCATAATATTTAGTACTGCTTGTAAGAGTTTTTCCGAATCTCCATGAATATGAAGTTTTCTCGGGTTATCCACCTCGTACTTTACTTTGATGTCAACTCTCTCATTTATAGCTAATGGACGTATTCGATCGGCGGTTTTATCGATTAATTGTTCTACTGACACTTCTTCTTGATCAAAAATACCATCTTCACTTTCAAGCTTGGCTAACAAGATCATCTCTGTAACAATTCCCTTAAGTCGTTCACATTCACTTGAGATGACATCAAGACCATTGTCAGCACGATCCCCGGTGAAAATACCATCTCGTATTCCCTCTGCATAACCTTGAATCGTCATTAGTGGGGTCTTAAGTTCATGAGAAGCATTCTGGAAAAATTGTCTTTGAGCATGATGGTATTGTTTAAGTTCTCCTGCGAGATGATGGACACTTTGGGCTACCTCACCAATTTCCCCGCCAGTTTGAATGAGCTGCACCTCATCGAATTGGCGTTTTTCAACTTTTTTGAGCTCAAGCTTTAATTTCTCAAGAGGAGTAACGAGACGTTTGGTAATAAATAAACTTAGGCCAAAGGCAATAATGCCCCCAATCACCATAATGAACATCATTCTTGTAAAAAGCTCTGATTGATATGATTTCACTTTGCTCAGCGGTGTAGACAAGACAAGGGTGGCTGGGGTTACAGCACTAGCTGGATCAAGATTCTGTGGATTAGAAGTTAAGGTCTCAACAATATATTTCTCCTGTCCATTTTCCCATAAATCCTGCTGATTGTGACTTGAATGCTGTTCAATGAGCGGTAGCCATGTCTGTGTCTGCGCTTCAGTCATTGTACTAAATAATATATTACGATTCGGCTCTATGAGTAACGCATCGACGGATCTATTAATTTCTTGAGCCGGCTGTACGATAGCTGCTGCTGACTGAGAAGGTGTTTGGTCTTGAACAGGTAACGAATTGACCAACTCCATCATTGCACTGCCTTGTGATCTTAGCTCTTCTCTTTGATTATTGATTAGTGTGTCCATTAGTAGAGGATAAACGAATGTAGCTGTAAGTACGAGTACGCATACCAGTAATATTCCAAATGATAAATGAAGCTTATAGATTAGTTTCATGTTAGGTCTTCACTCCATCCACGCGCATTCGATAACCATAGCCCCAAACGGTTTCAAGAGGCAGGTCTTCCATTTTACGACGAAGTCTTTTGACTAAATCGTCAATTGCCCGATCGCTACCGAAATAGTCATCCCCCCACACTAAAGTTAACAACTCATTGCGAGAAAAAGCACGATTCGGTTGCGCTGCTAAGGTATGAAGCAATGAAAATTCCTTCACCGTCATTTCAATTTCTTTAGACCTCCAGTAAACCAGACGACTATCTAATACTAGACGAAGCTCATCGATGATGAGGTCGTTTGATTTAGAAGAGACTATACTCTGTTCTGATCTTTCTGTAAGGGAGTTAAGCCGATGGAATAAACGATTTACTCGTGCGACCAGCTCACGTGGGCTGAAAGGCTTAGTTAAATAATCATCGCTTCCAAGCTCAAGTCCAAGTATCTTATCAACTTCCTCATCACGAGCAGAGATCATAATAATAGGAACTTCGGCTTCCTTGCGAATTTGTTTGCAGAATTCGTAGCCATTCATACCTGGAAGCATGATGTCTAGAATCCACATATCCGGCCGCTCTGTGTTCCATAACATGAGCGCTTCTTCTGCTGCACCTAACGATATGGTGCTATAGCCTTCCTTCTGTAAAAAATTCTCAACGATATCTCTTATATGACAATCATCTTCAACGATTGCGATTTGATAGTTCTTCATCAACAGCCCCCCTAACCAATACATCTATTATTCTAACAAAGTTGTCCTTTCAAGCGGGCTTTTCCATACTTTTTCCACAATTGCTCCAAATTAATACCGAAGCTGATCTATAGAATAGTTATTTGTACGGTAAACATGTTGCTTGTATGGAACAAGCTCGAAAGGAGGTTGAGGCTGTGAGAATTTCATATTTGGCTCGCAAGGAGATTCTTGTGGCGTTCTGCTTTCTTGCTCCGAGTTTGATCGGGTTTGCGCTATTTTATTTGATTCCGTTTGGTCAGAGTGTTGTATTTTCATTTGAGAATCCGAGTGGTGAGGCAGGGTTATCGCTTGCCAATTATCAGAGCCTATTAGCTAGCTCGTCCTTTCAAAAGGCGGCAGGGAATACATTCTGGTTCACAATAATTGGTGTTCCGATCCTTATGCTGTTGTCACTTTCTCTTGCCATGCTGCTTAACAAACGAGTCTACCTTCGGAATTGGCTGCGTACCTCTTATGTACTGCCACTGGTTGTTCCAGTAGCGTCAATTGTGCTCGTATGGCAGATCCTATTTGACTGGAATGGTTTTTTCAATCATGCATTAGAGTGGATTGGAATTGAGCGGATCGATTGGATGAAATCAGAGTGGGCGCAAGGGGTCATTATTTTTATCTATGTATGGAAAAACATTGGCTATAATGTGGTTCTATTCTTGGCTGGACTGCAAAATATCCCAGATCAATATTATGAGATAGCAAACCTGGAAGGTGCAAGCTGGGCTCGTAAGCACCAGATCACCTTGATTTATTTAATACCGACAGGATTTTTAGTGATGCTGATGTCGATTCTGAACTCATTCAAGGTATTTCGGGAAATTTATTTAGTTGCGGGTGACTATCCTCATGACAGTATCTATATGCTTCAGCACTATATGAACAATATGTTCTTATCGCTCGATATTCAAAAGCTGTCGGCTGCAGCTTTCTTAATGGTGCTCTGCATTTTAGTCATTGTGTTGATGCTCTTCCGAGTTGAACATAAGTTCCGTTCATTTATGGAGTAAAGGGAGGGGTGTAGATGAACAAGAAACAGATAAGAACCATGCTACTTACTATTTTCTTAGCCGTAATCGCGCTGGTAATGCTATTTCCAGTTGTACTTACAATGGTAAGCTCCTTGATGACGGAGAAGGAAATTATGCTGAATTACGGCATGTTAGGTAACACACAGATGAACGATTTTGTGAATTTGAAGCTGGTTCCAGATTGGGTTTCGCTGGGGCAATTTTATAAGGTGCTTATTTCAACCTCGCAATTTCTTCGTATGTTCTGGAACTCTGTATTTATGGTGTTTCCAATTATTATAGGCCAGGTCGTGGTGGCAACATTAGCGGCATTTGCATTTGCCAAGCTGCGTTTTCCTGGCAGAGAGCCATTATTTATTATGTATCTGATCACGATGCTCATGCCGTTCCAGGTCACGCTTGTGCCGAACTATATCATGTCCGATCGGCTAGGGCTGATTAATAGTCCAAGCTCCATTATTTTACCAGGGGTATTTGCGGCGTTTGGTGTGTTCCTGCTCAGACAATTTATGCTCCAAATTCCAACGGCATATATGGAAGCAGCCCAAATGGATGGGGCGGGTTATTTTCGATCTTTTATCAGGATTGTCCTGCCTATGGTTAAACCTGGAATGGCAGCGCTTGTTGTTCTGCTGTTTGCAGATTACTGGAATATGGTGGAGCAGCCCCTGATCTTTCTGCAGGATGCCAATTTGCAGCCCTTGTCCATTTTTCTATCTCGTCTACAGGAAGATGCGCTTGGGGTATCCTTTGCGGCCGCGGTCTTGTATATGACGCCTATGATTCTCTTGTTTCTTTTGGCGGAACGATATTTTATTGAGGGCATAGAGCTTTCTGGAATTAAAGGATAGGGGAAATGAGATGACAAGCACATCTAAGCGACAACGATTAACGGCTGCTTTGTTTGTATTGTTCTTTGCGATATTGGCTGGCCTGACTTTCTTTAGCAGAACACTCGAAACGATGACGCTGCCCAAAGTAGTTACGGAGAAACTTACCTCGAAATCATTAGTTCATCAGGTTAAAGGGAGTGGAGTCTTAACACCTCGAAAGCAGGTAGATTTGTTGAATGAGACTGGCTCAAAAATTGTGAAGGTACATGTAAAAGAGAATGATGAGGTTAAGAAGGGGCAAAAGCTCGTGACATTTGATAGCTTTGATCTGGATGAGCAGATTTATCAAGAGGAAACGACGCTAAAGAAACAACAGTTAAATCGGGAGATTCTGGAGGAGGATATGCTTAATGCTTTGATAGATGGTGATGAGCAGGTGATTGCCAAGGCAGAGCGAGCTCTTGAACTGGATAATATGGATCTTGAACTGGCGCAAAGAAAGATGAATAAGCTGCGCAAAGATAAAGCGGATAAACAGACACTGACTGCCCCCTTTGATGGAAAAGTCACAAAGATTACAGCAGAGGATAGTATAAATGCTTCACAAGGGGGGACAATCCTGACCTTAATGGATAGTGGTAAGGGCTTCGAATTTTCATTTGCTGTCGAGTCGGATAATACGGCATTATTCGAGATTGGATCTAAGGTTTCTGTTCGATTGCAGAAAGACAATACACTGGTTAACGGTGTAATTGAAGAGATTAAAGCTGCATCCCAAGAGAGCAGTGAAGAAGAATCATTCGATAAATCGAGTTATCAGATTGTCGTTTCTGTCTCCGATGATGGTATTAAAGGCGGCGAACAAGTCAGTCTGGATATAAAGAAGGAGTCAAATGAAAAAGGTTATGTGTTACCAAAGAAATGGGTTCACAAAGATACAACAGGGAGCTATGTCTTTGTAGTTGAGGAGAAGAAAAGCTCACTCGGCAATACGTTTATTGCACGCAAGGCTTATATTGTAACGGGTGATTCAACCGAAGATGAGATTGTAACTGTGAGCGGCTTAAGTCCTGATGATGAGATCATTATTGAATCAAGTGAACCACTTCAGGAAGGTAATCGAATCCGAGTATATTGAAGGGAATGAATGAATTTGAAAAGAAGATGGGTTTTGTCCTTATTAGCAATGATAGTCGTATTATCGGGATGCTCTAGCAGCAGCGTGGGATCAGGTACAGAAGGATCATCTAATGAAAAATCAGGCCAGAATGGCAATAAGATTGAGATTGCGACCATGGCGGTAACTCCTTATTTAGATGAGGCGGTTAAGCAATATAAAAAAATTCGCCCAGATATACAAATTGAAATCAAAGAGTATCTAGCCAGACCTCAAACGGAGGAAATGACATCGAGCGAATCATTCTCAAAGAGCGATGTTGAGAAATATATACAAACGGTTAGCACACAGATGATGTCCGGCAAAGGGGCAGACATCATCGTAATGAACGATCTGCCGCAGGACAAATATGTCGCCAAGAACATGCTGACTAATTTCTATGATCTGATGGATCAGGACTCAGAATTTGATCGAAATCATTACTATCAAAATATCTTTAAGAACTCCCAGGATGGGGACGGATTGTATGCAATGCCATTCTCATTTGTCATCGACGCGCTTACTGGGAATACAGAGTTGTTAGAAAAAGCTAATATTAAAATCGATGATAAGACCTGGACATGGGATGGATTTAAAAAAATTTCTAAAAAGCTTAAGGAACAAGTTGGTGAGGATTATGTAGCATTTGTTAATCTATTTCCGATCCAAATGTTAGCGGAGTATATAGAAGCGAATTATGATAAGCTCATTGATCAAGGTCAAGCTAATTTTGATTCTGATCTGTTTCGAGACATGATGAAGCAAATCAAATTGATGTATGATGAAGGCGTACTTAAAGAGGAATTTTCGTACGATTATTCCAAAACTTTGTTCAGCAAAGCTAACCTTTTCGATCCAATGTCAGGCCTCTCTCAAGTTCTTGATCCAAAGCTTAAACTATATCAAAATCCAACAGTCAATGGAAAATATAACGGAACTCCATTTAAGTCATACTTTACTTTAGGCATTAACAGCAAGTCCAAGGTTCAAGATGAAGCTTGGAACTTTATTAAGTTCATGCTTTCCGAAGATATGCAATCTTCACCAGTGGTACAGGGCTTTCCGCTGCATAAGGGAACTGTGGAGAAACAGCTTAATGATGCTAAGCAGCAGGCAGTAGCGGGAACACTACCTCTTCTAGAACAGAAGTTTGATGCTGAGACTGTAGAAACTAAAATCCAAGAATTACATCAGCTTCTAGATGGAGCAAGTAGGAATTTATCTAGTGATCATAAGGTCGTTTCAATTGCAATTGAAGAGTTTGATTCATATATGAATGGTCAGAAATCCGCTGAAGACGTCAGCAAGCTGATTCAAAATCGAGTCAACACTTACATTAACGAGTAAATAGAACGTTCTAATCGATAGGCGCTCAATCATTCAACGGTGATGGAGCGCCTTTTGTTTATTTTGCAGGAATCATCCCATTTGTCGTTGAATATATCCCGTTAACCGTATTGCGTATTCAAGATACGCAGCCACAGGAGGGAACAACATTGAAATCGACTACCGTTCAAAGCCTTACGGAGACGTTTAAGCTGGAAGTGCTTGCAGGTGCTAGCTGTATGGATCGTGAAATCACTCGTTCAAAGGCGCATAGACCTGGTCTGGAGTTCGTGGGTTACTTTGATTTTTTCCCAACGAAGCGGGTACAAGTATTGGGCTGCAAGGAAATCAATTATCTGTTAACCCTAAGCGTTGAAGAACGCAAGTTACATATTGGTAATATCGTCAAGTATCATCCACCCTGCTTTATTGTGACGACAGGTCAGCAGGAGATTCCTTATTTAACTCTATTCTGCGAAGAAGAGGGCATCCCGCTGCTTCGGACGCAGGAGACGACGACAGAGATCATTGCAAAGATTGATACCTATCTAGTGAAGGCGCTAGCGCCAGAGCTTTCAATTCATGGGGTATGTGTAAACGTGTCTGGTATAGGTGTCCTACTCAGGGGCAAGTCAGGAATTGGAAAAAGCGAAACCGCGCATACGCTTATTAGAAGAGGCCATCGGTTTGTGGCGGATGATATCGTGGTGCTGAAGAAGCTGGGACCAGCGACGCTTCTCGGCACACATAACGAGACGACCCGCGAATTCCTAGCGCTGCGCAGTATTGGTCTGATCAACGTTGTACGCCAGTACGGGCGTAGAGCTTTTCAGGATGAGACGCGAATTGTACTCGACATCGAGTTGTCTCCTTGGCGAGAGAATTCCTTGAACAATGAGCTCGAACTGGAGCCGAAGTTCACAGATTATCTCGGTGTTCAAATTCCGCATATTGAAATCCAGCTTCAGCCCGGCCGTGACGTAGCTGGTCTAATCGAAGCTGCCGCTAACAACTGGTATCTGAAGCAGCTTGGCTATAGCGCTGTTGAAGAGTTTATGCAGAGGATTGAAAACGGGATGTAGTCGTGAAGGTAAAACATATCAATAAATAGAATATCCTAGTATTTTTGAAAGGACTGTCCGCAGGTGAGAGTACTGCTTATGGACAGTCTGTCTATTTATTATGACCTACGCATTACTTTTTGTGTGTGCTAAACTGATAATAATGAAAAGGGGATGAATCATGGGTAGAAAACAATCTTTTACTGAAGCCGAGCTGCTTGATATGACAAAAAAATTAGTATTGGATCATGGCTATGATGGCTTTCATCTCAAGTTGCTCTCGCAGCATCTGTCCGGCGCCCGAAGTACCATTTATCAATATTATTCTAATAAAGAAGAGATCGTTGCCGCTTGTATGAAGCGCGTAATCGCAGCGGTATTAGATAAGGCATTAACAATTAATGAGGCAAATCCCATGGACGCTCTTGAGCAGTTACTTCTTATTTACGTAGAAGAATCTTCGCTCCATCAGCTCCTGGGAGATGCCAGTAAAATAAACACAGCGAATTCTGCTGCAGCGGCGAGAGACCTTGAATTTATTGAGGAAGCACATAAGACTCTTAAGATTCAGTTATCTGGCTTGTTCGCACGCGCACAGCAGGAAAATAGCCTTCGGAAGGATATCCCACTTCCTGTACTTATTGGCGTTTTTTTTAACCTAATTAATACACCTAATATGTTAAATATCCCAACGCCTGATTGGGGTAAGGTGTTATTTGAAATGTGGATTGGGGGCGCAAAGAGCTAATTTAATTTTGAATAAAATTTGACACATGTGTCATTTATGTTGTTTAATAAATTAGACGTGTGTCAGTGCCATTTAATTTGACACATGTGTCAAATTAAATGTAAAGGGAGCTGAAAAAGATAATGTTCTTAGCTATGAAGGAATTGATGCATAGTAAAATGAAGTTTTCAATGATTACCGTTATTTTTGTATTAATTGCTTGGTTGGTATTCATTTTATCAGGTTTAGGTACTGGATTATCTACACTAGCTGCATCCACATTCAAGACTATGAAGGCTGATTATGTAGTTTTTGAAGAAGGGTCGCAGTCTTCGATGAGCAAGTCCCTTCTGTCTGAGCAGTTATTGGCCAAAGTGGAGCTATTGCCAAATGTTAGTGCTGCAGCACCGATGGGAAGTACAATGGCAACAGCGCTGAAAGGGCAAGGTGCTAAGAACGAGGACAAGGTAGACATCGCAATTATAGGAATTAATCCAGGAAGTTTCTTGGAGCCGGCTATCGTGGAAGGGGAGAGCTTAACTTCTGAGAATTCTACTGGTGTACTGGTGAACTCGACCATGAAGGATGAGGGCTATAGCCTCGGTGATACTTTTCAGTTAGACGGTACAACGGAATCATTGACGATTGTCGGGTTTGTGAAGGATCAGACCTATAACCACGTTGCTTCCGTATTTACTCCGATGGAGGAGTGGCGGAAGATTAATTTTGCTGCTCCGGGTTCAGATAAAGGAGTTCCAGGTCCGGTTAATGCAATTATGCTGCAAGGCAAGGATATCGATCCAGAAGTAATAAATAGCAAATTATCAGGTACGGATACGGTTACCCGGGCAGGAGCTGTTCAAGGGATGCCAGGCTACAAGGAAGAGAATGGTACGATTTTAATGATGCTAGCATTTTTGCTGGCGATCTCAGCATTCGTGCTTGGAGTGTTCTTCTATGTAATTACGATGCAGAAGACCAACCAGTTTGGCATTATGAAAGCTATAGGTGCTAGTAACAAATTCCTTGGAAAAGCCATTGTATCGCAAGTATTTATAATTTCTTTGACTAGTATTGTAATTGGAATCTTACTGACTTATGGGACAGCCGCCATTATGCCGAAGGGTATGCCTTTCAAGCTGGAAACGAATCTTGTCGTAACTTATTCTGTAATCTTACTAATTATCGCTGTGTTAAGTTCGATGGTATCCGTTCGAAAGATTACAAAGATTGATCCGCTACAGGCATTGGGGAGGATTGAATAATGACTAAGGGATTACAAATGAATGATGTTACAAAATACTATGCTGAAGGAAGTAATCGTATCGCCGCACTTGATCATGTAAGGCTGTCGGTCGAGCCGGGTGAGTTCGTGGCTGTAGTTGGACCGTCGGGTTCAGGTAAAAGTACGTTCTTGTCTATTGCTGGAGCGATGCTTGAAGCTTCAGAAGGGGAAGTTAAGCTGAATGGGCATTCTATTTCTACGCTTTCTGCCAAAGAACTGTCGAATATAAGACTACAAGAAATCGGATTTATTATGCAATCTTCAAATTTGGTTCCTTATTTAAATGTTTTGGATCAATTGCTAATAGTAAAAAGGATGTCGAGTAAAGTAACTAGAGAGGATAAGCAATTGGCGGCTAAGCTGCTCGAAGAGCTGGGTCTTGGCGCGAAGCTAACAAGTCTTCCAGAAGAGTTATCAGGTGGGGAAAAGCAACGGACAGCCATCGCTCGGGCATTAATAAATAATCCTAATGTCATCTTGGCGGACGAGCCTACAGCAAGTTTGGATACTAAACGGGCCCATGAAGTAGTTAGTCTAATTGCGCAAGAGGTGAAGTCACGCCAGAAAGCAGCGATTATGGTTACTCATGATGAGCGTATGCTTGAATATTGTGATAAAGTATACCGGATGGAGGATGGTAAGTTATCTTTGTTTCCTCTAAAAGATGTTTATAAATAAATTATGCCTTCGTACTATTAACCCAGGCGGATTTAGAGCCGCTAAGATTAGCCGTTCTAGATCTAATTGAGAAATTAGAGGATCATTTAAGATCAGAGGGTGTACTCAACCAGTTCGAGTCAGTTGCTGTGTTTGAATCTTTTGTTAAAGGCTGCTCTCATAGTGAAAAGAATAGTAAACAAAGAGCGACTGTGGATGACACGGCGCTTTTTTTTGATGATTGTATTCCTATTACGACATACTATTCCTAGGTATAACCGCCTCAAGGGTATGGATATGCAGGAGGGCATGCATGATTGGAAGGTCATAGGCTATAAATGGTATAATTTCTAATAGGTATTTTGAGTGATCGTTAATAGGAGGTATTAATGATGAGTGATGAACTATTGGCAAAACTGGATGAGTGGCATGAGGAAGATGAATTTCAGGAAATCGTGGATGCAATAACAGAAATTCCTGAAGAGGAAAGAGATTATGTTTTAACTAGTCACTTGGGAAGAGCGCTTAATAATCTCGGGCAATATGAAGAGGCCTTAGAGCAGTATTTGAGCATTGAAGAAGAGGGCGAAGGAGACCCACTCTGGCATTACCGTATCGGAGTTTCCTATTATTATCTTAAGCGGTATGATGAAGCTTTAAAAGCATTTACAATTGCAGATGAGCTAGAGCCTGATGATGAGGACACCTTGGAGTTTTTGGGTTGGATCAAACGCAAATTGGCTAAGAAAGCTGCGAAGAAGCCTGTGAGCAAACCTGCAAAGAAGCCTGTAGTAGCGATCGACACCACCAATTTTTGGGATGACAGCGAGTATGCGTTCTCAGAATATATCTCTGAACCGCCTACAGATGCATTGATTGCTTCAGTGGAAGAAGAGCTGGTATTTAAGCTGCCAAAATATTACGTTGAAATGATGAAGTTACATAATGGGGGGATTCCTCATAACAATCGCTACCCGATTCCGGGCACAGGAGAGTTTATTACGATCTCAGGGATCCTCGGGATTGGACGAGATAAGAATAAGTCGCTGTGTGGAGCTTCAGGCAGCCGGACTGTGATTGAGAATGGACGTTATCCTGAGGTTGGCGTGGTGATTTGTGATTGTCCTTCTGAGAATGAAGTAATCATGCTGGATTACCGCGAGTTTGGAAATGATGGCGAACCCGAGGTTATTCATGTAGATCGAGATAACAAATACAAGATCACACGCTTGGCTGACAATTTTGAGACCTTTATCGGCGGACTGGTGAAATAGTGGGTTTCGCTGGCTAAGAATATGATTACCGAGGCACTCCTTAACAGGAGTGCCTTTCTTTATCACTTGTCGCTATGGAATACCTTAGATTGAAGCACATCCAGCGCTCGGTTGATTTCTTCTAGTTCTTCAACAGAAGAATCCTTAATCCGGTCCAGGAAACGTTCGCCGATCCGCTCAAAAGCTGCATTCATCATCGCTTGTCCCTCTTCGGACAGTCGGATGAATTGCTTACGCCGATCTTCTGCGACATCCAGCTTTTCGCAAAGATTCTTTTCTGTTAATTTCTTGAGCTCACGGCTCGTGTTCGGCATAGAGATATTCTTACAATCACTGATTTGACTGAGAGTCACAGGCTGACTGACCGCTATATACTCCAGAATACTATATTGAACGGGCGTAATACCTTCCGGTCTAACATCTTTGGTTAAGTCGAATGTTACTTCATGGACTGCCGTCGTAAAGGTCACAAATTTATGAAAAAACGCTTCTTTGTCCATAACGATCACCTCTTAGTTTAAACTTTAACAAATTAATTATCATAATACAATTATCATTTGACAACTAAATAAAGGTTATGATACGATTTTGTTATCAAATGATAATTAAAGAGGTGGAGCAATGAACGTTTTAGTTATCTATACACATCCGAATCATAAAAGTTTAAGTTATGCTTTTTTCAATAAAGTCATTCAAGGAAGTAATGAGAATGCTAAGATCTCGAAGATCGAGGTGCTTGATCTATATGAAGAGCAATTTGATCCGGTGCTGGTCTTTAATGAAAACAAACGTAGAAGAGACATGCATATCGATCCCAAGCTAGAGAAATATCGTGAGCAGATTCGTCAGGCCGACAAAATTGTGTTCGTGTACCCGATCTGGTGGGGCCGGCCTCCCGCTATGCTACTCGGGTATATTGATCAAATGTTCGCTTCTAATTTCGCTTACAGAGAAAAGGGCGGGCTTATACCTGAAGGGCTGCTGAAAGGGAAGTCAGTAGTTTGTATTTCCAGTATGAAGGGGCCAACCCTGTATCCTTTATACTGGTTAAATAACTCCCATAAAGTGCTGATGAGAAAAGCATTATTTCAATATTGTGGGATCAAGAAAGTGAAGTTTTTCGAGTTTGGGAATATGGAGAGCCCGAAAGGTAAACATGAAAAGAAGCTAAATCAGGTGTATCAATATTTTAAATCTGTAGCTAATTAATAAGATAGACTCAGCAGCACTATGATTTTTTCGGCTCGTTGTATAGATAAGCAACATAATCCTGCAGTACTGAAGTATGGCCCATTTGTCGTAGCATTGTACCGATATTCCCACGGTGATAGCTGCCATGGTTCGCAACGTGAAAGATAGCGCCAGAAATGGATGTCTCAAGCGATCCCATCGTTGGATGATCTAACACAACGGTGGGATCCTTATCTATTTGACTAGCCAACACCATTTTATTTTTGCTGGTTAGCTCACGATAGAGGACATCCATTTCTTCAATATCTTTTATTGCTAACAAGGGCTCTAATTGGGCAGCTGATGCTTTAGCTTCATTCCTAGTTCGTCCTGAAATCAAGTCAAACCAAATATTCTCCACGACATAAATATGCGTCACAACCTTTGCTACCGAAGAAAAACCACTCTGAATATCCTTATGATAAATGTCTTTAGGCAACTCCTTTAAGCGATGGATGATCGTTTGATTGGCCCATACATTATAATCATACATTTCTAACGCGGGATGCTTTTTCATGAGTTTCTCCCCCTAAAATTATGGATGCTTTAATTATACCCATCCCCAGAAAGCCCGGTACAATTTAGAAATGTTTATTACAGGATCTTTTGTCCAAAATAAACCAGAATACAGACGACAGCGATAAAGCAGAGGAGTAACCAATCCGCTAGCTTCATTCCCATCTAAACCGTACCTGCCTTGATCATTGTTAAGTTCTCACCACTTACTTGTTTGATTAAATTCATTACCTTATAGGCTCCTCTGCCGTTCTCATAAGGCTTCATCTTATCTTTGTAAGTAGAGCGGTTCTCGTATAGCGTCATAATCGAATGAACAAAGGTTTGAGTGGTCATCTCTTCTTCAAGTAACATTTCAGCGAGTCCAGTTTGTTGAAAATACTGCGCTTGGGCAAGTTGACCAGAGCGGCTGCCACCATTCGTGTGCGGAATTAATAACATTGGCTTTTGCATAGAAAGAAGCTCCATCATAGAATTTGAGCCTGCACGGGATACGACAACATCCGCCATAGCTAATAAATGCGGCAACTCACAGCTTGTAATGAATTCATACGATTTGTAGCCTGACATCGAGAGGTGATAATCAACTTTTCCCTCCCCGCAAATATGAACCACTTGAAATTTATTTATCAACTCAGCGAGTACATTGTTCACCATTTGGTTAATGCTATGTGCCCCTTGGCTTCCTCCCATAATAAGAAGAACAGGCTTAGCAGAGGTGAATCCGCAAAAGGCTAAACCACGTTGTTTATCAGCTAATTTGAATTGCTCCTTCAAGAGAGGTCCCACATGAACGGCTTTGAGGGAAGCGGACTGGGTTACAGTATCCAGAAAATTTGTACACAGATGAGTGGCAAACGGAAGTGATATTTTATTAGCTAGTCCAAGATTTAGGTCCGGTTCATAAATAATGATAGGCACTTTGTTAAGTTTAGCCCCAATCACGACGGGTACAGAAACAAATCCACCTTTAGAAAAAATTACACTTGGTTTGATGGTTCGTAGGAGCCTGTAGGATTGAAAGATGCCCTTCATGATTTTGAATACATCAGTTACATTGTTCCAATCGAAGTAGCGTCTCAATTTTCCTGTGGAAATAGGATGATAGGTCACACCCTCCTTGTAATCAGACAAAAGCTTACGCTCAATCCCTTGTTCGGAACCTATATAATGAACGTCCCAATCCTCTGCTAAACACTTAGGGATCAACACGAGGTTGCCGGATACATGGCCAGCGGAGCCTCCACCTGTAAATACGATCGAGGTACTCATACTAGAAACCCACCTTGTTGTAACATTTCTTTTATCGCAGGTTTGCTCATCAACACATGATCGGAATCATAGCTTTGGAAGTCCACGGGCGGGCAAGAGGCATAAACTTTTTGTAACCCTTCTATAGGAAAAGGAGGGAGAATCACATAATAGTGATCATCCAGATGAATAGAAGATGTGCTCTCGAATTCCGAAATTAGAGCCTCACTTAAGCTCTCTCCGGGGCGGATTCCTGATTCCTTGATTTGGATCGGGCCAGTTGATAAGTTATCAATTAAGACTTGGGCAAGATCCTTAATGCGACATGCAGGCATCTTGGTCACAAAAATTTCTCCGCCTTTGCTGTCTTCTGTCGCCTTAAGGAGTAAGGTAATTGCATCATCTATGGTTAAGAAAAAACGAGTCATTCTAGCATCTGTGAACTGTGACCGTATTTGTGGAAAGTTGAAAAAAGAAGACCTTTAAGAAGCAATTAATAGGTGACTCCTGAATTCATCGGGAGTCATCTTTTTTAATGTCCATTGATATCGCTCGGAGTTATAGTAGGCGATATAGTCATCAACCTTTGTTCGTAATTCCAAGAGAGTCATACATGTCTTGTACTCCAAATCATCCTTCATATGGCCAAAAAAGCTCTCCATGGCGGCGTTATCCCAGCAGTTCCCTTTCCGTGACATGGACTGTGTAAACCCAGCTTCGCGTACGAGAAGGCGGAATCTAGGGTGAGTATAGTGCATTCCTTGATCCGAATGTAAAAGGGCTTCTGGATGAATATTGCCATCCAGTCGTTCAAGTAGTTTCTCCAGTGTTCGTTCTACAATTGGCATAGCCAATGAAGAAGAGAGGTAGTGAGCTAAAATTTGTCTCGTAGCCCCGTCTTTCACCACGGATAAATAAGCACATTGTCCATTACCATAATGCATATAGGTAATATCCGTCAGCAGAACTTTCTCAGGCTCTCCTTGGTCAAACTGGCGCTTGAGTAGGTTGGGACACGTTTGGTGCTCTTGTGTGGCTTTTGCCATCTTGCGATAGGGATTTGCTTGCCGGATCGTAGCAACAAGCTTATATTTTCGCATTAATCTTCGAATCTTTTTATGATTCATGATGATACCATTCTCCCGTTCCAGCCACATCTTCACGACCAATGCTCCAGCTTTACCATTCAAAGCGTCATAGTGTTTCTTGATAAGGAAAGCGTCTCGTTCGTCTGCCTTCTCTCGCAACTGTCTTGCTTCCTCAGCGACTTGCCAACGGTAATATCCGCTTAAGCTCACACAAGCTAGCTTACACAAATAACGCGTCATTCGCTGCAGACCGTGCTTACGTATCGTTTGGTTAATAATTTCGTAGCGCTCGGAGGGGGTCAACGTTTCCTCTGCATCTTCTGCTTTTCGAGCGCCTCCAGCTTTTTTAAGAAGTCGTTCTCCATCTCCAGAAGCTTGATTCGTGCTTCTGCACGTTTTAACTTTTCCTCGGTAGAAAGTTCCCCTGCCGGTCGTCTGCCCGGGGATCCTTTTCCTCGTTGTTCCTCTAGTAGTCCAGCCTCTCCCAGAGCATTATACGTATTACGCCAACGGGTTAGGCAATGCTTAGGCTTCTTGCGACCGATAATATCTAGGTTAAATCCCGCGCTAAGGAAGATCTCCATTGGGGCTTGGCCTTCCTTATAGGCCTTAACCGCAGCCAACTTAAACGTTGGTGAATAGGTAATACTCTTTTCCGTCACGTTCTCTACATTTGGATTGTTCTCTAGTTGTTTGATCTCATTTTCGTTGAATATCCTTGAGCTTCCTCTTGTTTTGTTATTCATGAAGGCTTCCTCCGTTATTTCGATATTTCGATTAAAACACAAAATGACCCGTAAGAGGGTCACTTTTTTCAAAGTTTCCATCTTACGGGTCACAGTTCACTGTAAGAGAAATGTCTTTTCCATTTGCAATACTTTGTTTGAAAATAGGAACCACACTGCCTGTTGAGCCCAGGACGTTGCCACTTCTCACACAAACAAACTGAGTTTTGGTTTGTCTGAGATTGGCATGCACCATTAGCTTTTCGCCGAGTGATTTTGTCATTCCGTAGGTGCTCGATGGTTGCGCTGCTTTATCGGTTGAGACATAGACTACTTTTTTTACGCCATGTTTAATAGCGGCTTGAATCACATGCTGAGTTCCGAGTACATTAGTCTTCATCGCACTGTCCGGCTGTTGTTCACAGATCGGCACATGCTTCAAGGCTGCTAAGTGATAGATATAATCTACTTGATAGCAAGCCTGCATCAGTTCATGCTTATCACGAACATCACCAATGATGAAGGTTAGTTTGGGATTATGAAGAAATTCCTGTTGTAGTTCTACTTGAAGAGATTCATTACGGGAAAATATTCTGATTTCTTTAGGTTCTCTTTCCAATAAACGTTTTACTAGCTGCCGTCCCCAAGATCCGGTTCCTCCGGTAATTAATATGGTTGTATTCTGCACGATTTGTTCCTCCTATGATCTTAGCTATAGAATAATCATAGTGTTGGTATGTTACGTGAATATGGCAAAGGGTTAAGAAGCCTTTACAATCGGCCCCTTAACCCTTTTTTAGATCTTTAATATCCGTCCGTTTGTGTACCAGATTGCTCTGCAATTTCCGCGCCCTCTCGATTATCTGAGGTACCTAGATGTTTGTGGTCGGCTTTGGCTTGAGCAAGACCTTCAGCCACTCGGCGGCCGTAGTCGGGATCAGCCTTTGTGAAATGCTCGATCATATTGTTCTGAATAACCGGCGCACAAATTTTTAGGGCATCGACCAAGTTATGAATCAATTCATCCCGTTCCCAATTCTCGAACTTGCGATAGGTATCTCCAGCTTGCCCGTAGTCATTTGTCCGACTAATTTTGTCGCGAACTAGTCGATCATTATACATCGGTTGATGTTCTTTGCCAGAAGGAGCTGCCTCCTTTAACCCGCCAAGCGAGGAAGGTTCGTAATTGACATGCGGGTTTTGCTCAGGCGCCTTATCCACATGATAAGTCATTTGCCCATCCCGCTGATTGGTTGCTACCCTTGTCTTTGGAGCGTTGATCGGTAATTGAATGTAGTTCGCGCCCACCCGGTGCCGCTGAGTATCCGAATAGGAGAACGTCCGGCCTTGCAGCAACTTGTCATCCGAGAAATCCAGACCGTCTACTAGAACTCCAGTCCCGAAAGCGACCTGTTCCACCTCGGCAAAATAATTGTCTGGATTCCGATCCAGAACCATCTTTCCGACAGGTAAAAATGGAAAACGTTCATGATCCCAAAGCTTAGTAGGATCGAGTGGATCAAAATCGAGCTCAGGATGCTCATCGTCACTCAGGATTTGCACACAAAGTTCCCATTCGGGGTAATCCTTGCGTGCAATCGCCTCATATAAGTCCTGCGTAGCGTGACTGACATTTTTAGCTTGTATATCTTCTGCAGCCTGCTGAGTTAGATTCTTTATGCCATGTTTCAGTGGTTCCCAATGGTATTTGATTAAGACGGCTTCACCCTGTTCATTCACCCATTTGTAGGTATTGACCCCAGACCCCTGCATTTGCCGATAGTTGGCTGGAATCCCCCAAGGAGAGAACAGAAACGTAATCATGTGAGTAGCTTCAGGTGAGTTCGATACGAAATCAAACATCCGCTCTGGATTTTGCAGATTGGTCACAGGATCTGGCTTGAAAGCATGAACCATGTCAGGGAACTTTAGCGGATCACGGATAAAGAAGATCTTCAGATTGTTACCGACCAAGTCCCAGTTGCCATCCTCTGTATAGAACTTTGTGGCGAAGCCGCGTGGATCACGAAAGGTCTCCGGAGAGTAAAGACCATGAACTACCGTAGAAAATCGTACGAATACAGGTGTTTTTTTGCCTGCTTCTTGAAATAGCTTAGCACGCGTATACTTCGAGACGGGTTCATCGCCTACTTTTCCATAAGCTTCAAAATACCCGTGAGCGCCTGCACCCCTAGCATGCACAACTCTTTCTGGAATACGCTCTCGATCAAAATGTGATATCTTCTCGATGAAGTGGTAGTTTTCGAGCGTCGATGGCCCGCGATTTCCTACCGTTCGTATATTTTGATTATCTGTAATCGGATGTCCCTGTCGATCCGTTAAAATCATATCTTCTTTTTCCTTATCCATATGACAAAGCTCCACCTCTATTCAGATATGAATAGTATTTTCTACCATAATTCTGAAAAGTATGCGAAACCCACTGACAAGAGATGTTATGAAAGTTACAATTTTTATTGGCATTTGAAATAATGACTGTTATATTTGAAAATACTATGCGTTATAAGCTTAGCAACTTGGTATCGACAGAATGGAGAGGCGGAATTACATGCAACAATTTTTAGATAGTATGATTAGCGTAACAAATGATTTTTTGTGGTCAAAAATATTGGTGATCCTTCTTATTGCTTGTGGACTTTATTTCACCGTAAGATCGAAATTTGTACAGTTTGGTATGTTCAAAGAAATGTTTCGGGTTCTTAAAGGATCCAATGAAAGGTCAAAAGATAGTATTTCATCCTTCCAGGCCTTCTGCATTAGTATGGCGGCGAGGGTAGGGACAGGTAATATAACGGGGATCGCAATTGCTATTGCCATAGGTGGTCCAGGGGCTATCTTCTGGATGTGGGTGATTGCCATTATTGGATCAGCATCCGGCTTTATAGAAAGCACCTTGGCACAGGTATATAAAGTGAAGGATAAGACCGGATTTCGCGGTGGCCCTGCCTATTATATGGAGAAAGGCCTGAACAAGCGCTGGATGGGAGCGATATTCGCGGTTCTGATTACATTATCCTTCGGCCTTGTATTTAACGCGGTCCAATCGAATACGGTCACAGTGGCTTTTGAAAATTCGTTTGGCACCAACCGGGCCATTCTTGGGCTTGTAATGGCTGCTGCCTTTGCGGTGGTTATCTTCGGCGGTGTTAAGCGTATCGCAAGAATGTCTGAATACATTGTAGTGGTAATGGCAGGGCTCTACATTGGGGCTGCTCTTATTATAATGCTGATTAATATTACGGAGCTCCCGGGAGTTATCGCACTCATTGTGAAAAGTGCCTTCGGATTTGAACAAGTCGCTGGTGGCTCTCTTGGTGCAGTAGTTCTACAGGGTGTGAAGCGTGGCTTGTTCTCTAACGAAGCGGGTATGGGTAGTGCGCCTAATGCTGCGGCAACGGCAACCACGAGTCATCCGGTGAAGCAAGGGCTAATGCAAGCGCTAGGCGTACTCACAGATACGTTACTCATTTGTTCGAGTACGGCGTTCATTATCTTGTTGTCTGATGCCTATAAGCAGCCAGGGCTGGATGGAATCAAGCTGACACAAGCCGCATTAAGCGAGCATATTGGTTCTTGGGCATCCGGATCACTAGCGATTATGATTTTTTTGTTTGCGTTCAGCACGTTAATTGGAAATTATTATTACGGTGAGACTAATATAGAATTTTTGAATTCCAATAAAAAAGTATTACTATTCTATAGATACAGTGTTTTGGCGATGATTATTTTTGGTTCCGTAGCAAAGGTTCAATTGGTATGGGATTTGGCCGACTTATTTATGGGCTTCATGGTTATCGTGAATTTGATTGCCATCCTGCTATTATCTAAAGTGGCCTTTGCCGCCTTGAAGGATTATAAAAAGCAGAAACGTGAAGGAAAGGATCCTGTTTTCTATAAAGACAGCATTCCGGGGCTCGAGAACGTTGAAGGTTGGGGCAATTCTTCAGATATAAAAAGATAGAAATGTATTTGAAGGGCTCAGGAGACTGAGCTCTTTTTGCTGTCAGATTACAAAAACGAGCCTTTAGAATTGCTTCTAAGGCTCGTTTTGCGTACAGTATTTTAAATTAGTCCTGCTTAATATAGTTTATCCTGCAGCCCAAACATCTAATTCAATTTTCAATTCAGGTAAACCTAATCCTTTAACATAAGCAATGGTCATTGAAGGAGGCGTCATCCCGAATACTTTATTCCAAATTCCATAGAAATGATCCCAATCGATTTCTTCTGTGGCCCAAATGTTGATTTTGATTACGTTATCGGGAGTCAACTTTTGAGAAGAGAGGACTTCCACAATATTACTCATCGTGTTTGTTACTTGTTGATTAAAATCTGTAGGGATATTACTGTTTTGATCGATTCCAATTTGACCAGAAAATACATACATTTCCGCGTTTCTGCTTATTTTTGTTACATGACTGTAGTTACCAACGGGTTTCGCAATATTTTCTGGATTATATCTTGTGATCACATTATTATTTAAATTCATTTTTATGAAGTCTCCTTTAAATAGAAGATACATAACGATAGCTAGGTTATATATCTCCACTGTTTTTTAGTTTTAATTTTTGACAGACTTATCCTATCAATCATTAATTCTAGAAAAAAACAGCAGTAGAATACCCAATACCAAAAGATAAATATTTAAGGGATCTCTTTTTCATCAGGTATTCCTCCTTCATATTTAAAGTAAGATAACTTCATCAGAATGATAACATTAATCCACGTGAGACGGCAACTTTGCCTCCACCGGCACAACATGAGTAGGGACTTTTTTTGCTCTATTAAATGAAAATTTCAATGATTTTTTTGAAATAAAGCAAAAAACACTTACATTAACGGATACTATATTGTTATAATAGCAAACAGACCGGTTGGTATGTTAGGAGGGATACGTAATTGTGGATACGAAATCACTAATAATTGAGAAGGCAACAATCCTTTTTCAAGAAAAAGGTTATAAGAGTGTAGGCGTTAGTGAAATTTTAAAAGCTTGTGATGTTACAAAAGGAGCGCTCTATCATCATTTTCCAAATGGAAAAGAAGAACTATTAATTGCTTGTTTAAAGGGATTAAATGAAGCAATAACAATAGATATGGAGGACATTTTCAAAGGGCATTCTTCTACGCAAGAGGCCACGCAATTCATGCTTAATAAATTTATTCGCAACTTAGAAACCGTGGGCAAGCTTACAGGCTATACATTTAGCAGTATTGTCAGTGAAATGGCTACGGTCAGTGAACCTGTCCGCCAAGCATGTAACTCACTTTATGAGAACATTCAGACTGTTTACTACACGAAGCTTGTAACTGAAGGCTTCTCGAATGAAGCGGCTTCTGATGTTGCTATATTGATGACAACTTCGATTGAGGGTGCGATCATGCTGTGTCAGACACAACAATCTACAGCGCCCCTAAAGACTATCTCCAAACTATTACCGACAATATTGAAAGGATGAACATCATGAATCAAGAAGTAAGATTACCAAGAAACGGCAAAGAGGGTGCAATATACGGCGCAATCATCTGTACATTGACTGTACTGTTTATGTCTTCAATAAATATCATTTTAGGGGTTGGAGAATTCAATGGTGAAGTTGCCTTAACGATTCTTAAAATGTTTCCGATCATTTGGGTAATTGTCATGATTATTGAACCTGTTGTTATTGGTCGTATTGCAGAAAAGCTGACAGCTAAATTCACACAATCCACCGATAGCTTCAACGCCAAAATTCTATTCCGCATCTTGTTTACTGTATTAGGAATGTCACTTTGTATGACGTTTATTGGAGACATTATCGGAAACGGTTTGAGTTCGCAAACGTTTAATCACTTCTTAGCGAATTGGCCAAGAAATTTCCTGATTGCACTGTTCGCAGAAAGTATATTGATACAGCCATTTGCAAGATTTGTGATGGTAAAGCTACATGCTTCTCAGGACAAAAAGAAATCGAGCACTGTTGGCGTAACTATACATGGGTTATCGGAACAAAATTCGTAACATAAATAAGCTCTCAAGCGAAGCGATTCGTTTGAGAGCTTTTCAATTACCGTATATAATGATATCTTGGTTGAATAATTGAAACCCTCCTATATAACAAAGAAAGATTAACCATGAAAGGTAATATCGAACATGATGATCTATAGTCGTCTTGCCATAATGATGCCCCCATTTCCCTAGCTAGGCTCATATTCTTGTTGTTCTAGGATATAAGCTTGTAGGAGGGCGAATTTAATATGAAAAAATACGCAGCACCATCTTTACTACTAATGATTGCTCTTGTGGCTTTTCCGCAAATTAGTGAGACGATCTACACTCCATCCTTGCCGGATATTGCCGTAGCACTTGGGGTCTCCAATAGTTCTGTACAATTAACATTAAGTATATATTTTATTGGATTTGCTTTAGGTGTTTTCTGTTGGGGGTGGCTCTCTGATTTCATCGGACGGAGACCAGCCATGCTGGGTGGCCTCATTGTATATGGTATTGGAAGCTTGATGTGTTTTTACTCGGAATCCATTGATCTACTGTTAGTCAGCCGTTTCATTCAAGCGTTTGGAGCAGCAACAGGCTCAATTATTACCCAAACGATTCTTCGGGAGAGTGTCTCCGGGAATAAGCGGCATGCCATGTTTGCCCAAATCTCGGCTGTGATTGCTTTTACTCCAGCATTAGGGCCGCTTATTGGCGGATTCGTGGATCAAGCTTTTGGCTTTCGAGCGGTTTTCTTTACATTAGTAATGATAAGTATGTTGTTATTTATGTATGCTTTTTGGAAGCTGCCAGAAACAACTGATGTTTCCGCGAGAAAAAAGGTAGCCATTTTACCTATATTTAAAAGAATGCTCGCGTTGCCACGTGTACTGGTGTTTGGATTACTAATCGGGGGCATCAATGGAGTTTTATTTAGTTACTATGCTGAAGCACCCTTTATATTCATTGAACACTTTAACATTTCGCCGGGAGTCTATGGTTTCTTAGGCATTATTGTAGCCCTGGCATCGATTATAGGAGCGATGATCTCCAAAAGATTATTAACTGTCTATGCTCCGGAAAAAATAATTCACATCGGTTGTCTAGTGATGACCAGCGGAGCTTTCCTATTAACAATCGCAGGCAGCCTTGTCTCGTTGCCGGATATGATAGTGATGGTAAGCATTCTAATAACCCTTTTTGTCATGTTAATGGGGGCCGGTATTGCCTTACCTAATTGTCTTAGTCTTGCGCTTGTCAATTTCCAGGATGTTGTGGGGACAGCAGGTGCGATCTTCAGCTTGGGGTATTATTTGCTGGTTAGCTTGGCGACATGGGGAATGAGCGCTCTGCATAATGGTTCATTACTGACAATGCCCATCTATTTCTTAGGGATCAGCGGCGGAATGTGGTTATTAAGTAAAAAGTTTATTGTAGCGGAATAGAATTTTATAAGTCATTTGTAAAAAGAAGATATGGAACGGGGCATCCATAGATTAGATTAATGGCAGTCTGGAACTTTTTGAGTTCCGGACTGCTTTTTATTTGTTAGTCTACTTCCGGCACAATGACTTGGATATGACGAGGGAGAACACTTAGCGTAATTGGTAAAATCGGACCTTCTTCACCATCCACATTGGTTCTTACGGCTTCTGGAGAGCTCACAGTCACATTTTGGGCCGTGAAATAGACAACGTCTTTATGATCCTTAAGGTTGCCAAGTAGTAAAGAAATACTGGCTGTAATGGTATTGAGTATACTGAGGTCTTGAATAATAAAACAGTGAAGCAGACCATCGTCAACCGCAGCATCAGGTATCAGATTCTCGAATCCGCCAACGGAGTTGGTTAACACGGCGAGAAAAAGCGGGGAATCGCCTTGCCATGTCTTCTCGTCATAATGAATGACAAGAGGGTGGGGGGAAGTGCTTGTAAGCTGTTTTAGCCCTTCTTTTAGATATGCCAATGAGCCGAGCTTGGTTTTCTCTTCGGTTGATACGGAGGATAACGATCCGGCGATTGAACCTACAGCAACAACGTTACCGAATAAGCGGTCATTCAAGCAACCAATATCTACTGTCTTTACGTTAGAGGAGGCAAGGGTTTGAATGGCTATTTCGGGATTCAGCGGAATCTGTAACGCGCGGGCAAAATCATTAACCGTTCCTAAAGGGACTACACCTAACTTTGGGTGTTGTTTCTGATCCATAAGACCATTAATGGTCTCGTGAAGCGTGCCATCCCCGCCAATGGAGACGACTAGATCGTAACACTCCTCGCAAGCAGTGATACAATAACGAGTTGCATCTAGTTCTTTTTCCGTCTCCTTGATCGTAACCAAGTAGCCTTGATCAGCTAGAACTCTTTCTGCATATCTGACATATTCGCCAGCTTCTTCTTTACCGGATGAGGGGTTAATAATAATCATAGCTTGCCGCATAGGGATTATCCTCTCTTGTTCAATCTAATAGCCTATTAGATGATTACCCCAAAGTGGTATGGCGGAAATCATAACAACCTAAAAAAAGGTGAGCAAGAGCGACCTAAGTCGTCTTACTCACCTCTTTTTGAAAATATAAGAAAGTATAAGTTTCACACGATACTTTATGTCTTATATTTCTCGCTTAAACGCTTGTTAATAGACCTTGTCACCATTAAAAATGGAATTCTTAACGATAACATAATCTACTTTACGAATGGCTTCTAATTTATTGCCTCCAGCATAAGAAATCGAGGACTGAAGATCTTGCTCCATCTCTCTCAACGTTTCTGCTAAAGCGCCTTTGTGTTCGACAACTATTTTTTTGCCCTCAACATTCTTCTTTTCACCTTTTTGGTATTCAGAAGCGGAGCCAAAGTACTCTTTATACAGCTTTCCATCGATCTCGATGGTATCACCAGGAGATTCTTCATGTCCTGCAAACAGGGAACCAATCATGACCATGGAAGCACCAAATCTAATGGATTTGGCGATATCCCCGTGCGTCCGAATGCCTCCGTCAGCGATGATAGGCTTACTTGCAGCCTTGGCACACAAGCGCAGTGCAGCCAATTGCCAGCCCCCTGTACCGAATCCAGTCTTAATCTTCGTGATACATACTTTCCCTGGTCCAATTCCTACTTTAGTAGCGTCGGCCCCAGCGTTCTCTAATTCTCTAACGCCTTCAGGCGTTCCCACGTTTCCAGCAATAACGAAACTAGCAGGTAGGTACTGTTTAATATGCTTGATCATTCGAATGACAGCCTCGGAATGACCATGTGCAATATCAATAGTAATGAATTCTGGAATCAACTGATCGTTAGCTAATTGTTCAACGAAATCGTACTCTTCTTCTTTGACTCCGACACTAATGGATGCAATTAATCCGCGGGAGTGCATGTCCTTGATGAAAGACGTACGCTTCTCCGGTTCAAAACGATGCATAATGTAAAAGTAGCCATTTTGGGCTAAGAAGCTGGCGATCTTCTCATCTATGATGGTTTGCATATTTGCGGGTACCACAGGTAATCTAAAAGTATGACCACCTAAGGAGACTGTTGTATCACATTCGGAACGGCTATTTACGATACATTTTGCAGGAATTAACTGAATATCTTCATAATCGAATACTTTTTTCATTATATACACCTCTAAATGCGAACATTATAGTATTTTGCTTTGTAGATTGTTCGTCCACTTTGTAATGTACAGCATTCCGAACAAGAAGTCAAAATTCTAGTACATTATGGTGTAAATTGGGCTTAATTATACGACGATTTGGTGTACGGGTAATGATTCATATAGTGAACTGAATGAAGGGACAAGAATATGTATAGATATTAACAAAAGGTCATCCCTATAGGGCTGACCTTTGTTCTATTACATCTGAAAAAGTTTGTAAGCAATATATGCTGCAACGATCCAAATGATAATCGCGGAGATCTTATTAATGATCAACATGATTTTGCCGCTCGAATCTATTTGTCCTACGGACTTTCCTGCTATAGCTAGCCCAAAGAACCAAATCCAAGAAACAAGGATAGTCGAAACGGCAAATGTAACTTTGTCTATGCCAGTATAACTAAGGGAGCTGGTGCCTATAACCCCAATGGTATCCATGATCGCGTGTGGATTTAATAAAGAAACGGACATCGCAAACAGAATTTGTTTTCTTGAAGATAGAGGTGCTGCGTCTTGGGATGAAGAGGTAGGTGTGCTTCTCCAGATGGACCATCCCATATACAAAAGAAATACAAGTCCCACAGCAAATAAAGCGGTCTGCAGAACAGGGATGGCAAACACAAGAACGGAAACACCTAATACGGCTAATAAAATAAGAAGGGTGTCACATAAAGCGGCCGTAATAATAACTGGGATGGCTTTTTTAAACTGTGGCTGTGAGGCCCCTTGGTTAAATACAAAAACATTTTGTGCGCCAAGCGGAAGAATTAATCCAAAGGCTAGGGCGATCCCGTGAAGTAGTGCGGCTAACATAGATGATTCCTCCGATGATGATTAATACATTATAAAATTTGATGATGAATATGGTGTTCCATATGTTCGAGATAGTCTTGAATCAACCATTCAAAAGTCATTAGTTGGTGATTTCCTAAATCACAGAGGTAGCTCAGCTTGTCATTAGGAATCGTGGCAATGACTTTGACGATTCGTTTATTTAAGCTGCTCCATAAAAGCACGATTTCTTCGATAGAGGCATTCTGATAATCCTGTAGATCAACCCACTTCTCTTGATTATATTTCTGCAGGATGTATGGCTGCTCCTCATATTGAATTTTGATGAATCGTTCAAGATTATTGATCGCGGAGTCACATAGATGGCCTAATATTTCTTTTCGTGACCATTTATGAGGCTGGGGGCGTTCTGACACTTCTGCTTCTGACATAAGGTTGAACTCTTGAGGTAATTTAATGAGCCATTTGTTTAATTGATCCATTACATTTTGTATCTGGATATTCTCGCCCATTGGTTATCAACCCCTTCATCTATAATTTCTGGCTAAATAATATGTACTATCATACAATTTATGCCTTTATAAAAAAAGATGATTAATATAATCTTGTTGTCCCTTAAAAAAGGTAGTAAAGTAACATGATATATACTATTTATGGAAAGAAAGGTTGATATTTTTTGAAAAAAGGAATATTTACAGGTCTTCTTGCGCTCTTGCTGATTACCGCCAGTACGCTATCTTTTAATGTTGTAGAGGCCGCTGGAACAGTAACGAAATTACCTAGCCCCCAATGGAGTCAGCTGAATGTTGTGGGAGCATTAGAAAGCATAGAAGGGGGTTCCGTGGAGGTTCCATCATTAAATACAGTGTATCTCCACACTAAGGAAGAGCATGCTACCCAAACTAAGGTATGGTTGGTTGATACGCTGAAATCTTATGATATACAGACAGGGAAGCTAAAGTGGTCAGTTAATTTTGCAGACCCTGGCACAGCGATGTTTCGTGAATCGAAAGATTATATAGTGGCGCCAGATGGAACGGTATACATAACCTTTACAGATAATCTTTCACCTGACGCAACTCAGATCTATGCGGTGGGACCAGACGGAAAACGGAAATGGAAAGTGAATTTGTCTCAGACAGAGGGATACTTATATAGACTTGATAACGGGAGTTTAGTCTTTGCATCCCAAGGTAATTTTGATAACAATGGGAATTATAACGGGTCACTAACTTTAATTAATAAAAGTGGTACCAAAGTAAAAAAAATTTCTTATAAAGGAACGGTATTGGCGCAAGGAAATCGTGTCTTAATTCAAACGAATTACGGTGGTGGGAAAGGCTCACGTATCCAGGCACTCGATTCTTCCTTAAATTCAGTGTTTACATATCAAATGCCAGCCGATTCGTACACTGAAGTGTCTTACAATCAGGTGCTTTCCGATGGAACAGTACTAATCCGTACTAATATACCAAAGACAGGGAATCGGTTATTCGGATTCAACACTAAAGGTAATCTACTGTGGGGAAGAGATATCGCAGGTGATGCTGTCGTATCCTCACTTGGTGAAGTTTATGGGGTTTATGCCAATGGCAAGCTGTCTCTATATAATGTCAAAGGATTGGTTAAGTCGGTAGCGCTTAAAGATGAGACAGAATTTTTTGTATCGTTGGACCGATTACAGGATGGTAATATTGAGCTTGGCTTCCCGGGTTCCGCCACATATGTTTTAAATCCTAAAACGCTCGCAGTAGATTATACTTTTAAGCTGAAGGATGATATTAATTTCAACTATGTGGGTAACGGCGTGGGGTATGTAATGACGAATAATGGATTTTCACGAATTAAGTTTTAATTCCAGAAATCTATAGAGGATGGATCAAGGATGCTGCCCCTAAAGGGATGGCGTCCTTTTTCTTATTCAGTAATTACACCCTTAGCGGAAATGTCATCCCATATCATGACCTTTTGTAACTAGTAAGGCCTCAGGGGGTTACACTATAATAAGGGTCTAGTCAGCAGAATTTATAGGGGGAAATGTCTTGTTTAATCTGGTCAAACAGTGGTTCTGGTACGATTGGCTCGTCCTCCTGTTTCGGATTTGTTTTTCTACTTCTTTTATGATCACCATGTGTTATCTCTCGGAGGATTTTACGATTCCTTTCTGGATCGCGTTTGTATGGGGCGTGCTCTCTTTTTCAGTGCCTTGGTTTTGTTTGCAGTTGCATTACAAGTATTATCTGATTGCGGAGATCCTCCTTTCGGGTGGTCTATGCTTATATTTGGCTGCTCTGTTCCCTGAATCGTATGTAACTTTCCTGCCTATCGCTTTTATGATTGCCAGCAATAGTGCACAGAAGTCCTATCGTTGGTCAGCTCCGATCACGGTTATTCTGATTCCAATTATGTTATCTAGATTGTCACAACAAATGGATGCTGTATCGATGATCCTGAATATTGGTTTGGTGTATACGCTTGGTTTTGCTTTTCATTTACTGGTGGTGAATCACAAGCAGAGCGGAATCATTAAGGATCAGAATGCGGTCTTGGAGCAGTATATCTCACAAGTCGAGCGTATGACGCTTCTGGAAGAACGAGATCGGTTGTCCAAAGATCTGCATGATACGGTGGGTCACTCATATACTTCAATTATTATGGGACTAGAAACTTTACGTTCTGAGGTGGACACCCCGGATGGGGAGCAAAAGATAGATACCTTGTTAAAGCTAACTCGTAATGGCCTAGATGATGTCCGTCGATATTTGCACCATGTCGGCTCTTCGCAGGATTCATTGACGCTTATGCAGTCCCTGCAGAAATTAGTGGATGATTTCCAAACCTTTTCGAAGGTTAAGGTTCGTCTAAGAACTTTCGGAGAGGCTTATACAATATCCAAGCAGGCTAAAATGACCTTATATAGATGTTTGCAAGAGTCGATAACCAACGCTGTTCGTCATGGTCAAGCCAGTGAAATTGTCATCACCCTGCATTACGAAGAGAAGTTAATTCGACTGGAAGTGCAGGATAATGGATTAGGCACTAAAGATTTAAAAGCAGGATTTGGTGTGAACGCGATGAAGGAACGTGCTTCTAACCTGCAAGGCCAAGTGTATCTCTACTCTAAGCCAGGGGAAGGAACCCTAGTGACCTGCAGTTTACCAAGGCTTGAAGAGATACAGGAGGAAACGGTTCGCTTACTACTGGTAGATGATCAGCCTTATATCCGGGATAGTCTGCGAATTATTTTAGAGCAGGAACCCGATTTTGAGATCCTAGGGTTAGCAGAGAATGGTGAACAAGCAATAAGCTTCTGCGAGCAAGATCAACCTCATGTGGTGCTGATGGACTTAAATATGCCGGGTATGGACGGTGCAGAAGCAACCAAGCTTATTAAGCAAAAATGGCCAGGGGTACGAGTATTGATCCTGACCACTTTTCAAGAAACAGATATGGCAGTCGAAGCACTGCAAAACGGGGCAGATGGCTACTTATTAAAGTCTACCGAGCCGCAAGAACTATTCGAAGGAATACGTCTTGTACATCGGGGGGTAAAGATGATCACACCAGATATTACGAATGTATTAATTGATCATTATGAGATGCATCCATCTTCTGAAGCGCCGACTGAGCAGAGTAATGAATATGGGCTGACGCCGCGTGAGCTGGAGATTCTAGAATGTCTGTCAAAGGGCATGCGTTATAAGTCCATTGCTGCCAAATTGTATTTGTCCGATGGAACGGTGAGGAATTATGCTTCTACCATCTATGCTAAGCTAGGTGTCCGGAAACGCGAAGAGGCTGTAGAGAAAGCCTTTGGCACTTCGGAATAACTAAAACCGAATGATCTGAAATTGTAGAGCGAGCACCTTGTTGTCTATTTTCCCTTGTGGGAGTAGGCGAAAGGTGCTTCTTTGTATGAAAAACTGTCATATGACATTATGGCACTGGTCGATTTTACATCAGGAGCATTAGCATAAGAGCTGCATAGATGAACAAATTTTTAGTGCAGAGAGGGAGAAAAGAAAATGAATCAAATGATCCGGAAACATGTGAGGAATTTCTGTTTCTTATTAATTACTTTTGCCACAGGGCTATTTTACTTCTGCTTTTATTTGGTAGGCATCACCTTTGGAGTTGCGATGTCCTTTACCTTAGTAGGGATTCCGATCCTTTATTATGTTTTACGTTCTACCGAGACTTTTTTACAGCATGAGCGAATTCGAACGAAAGTCTATACGGATATCTCCGTTCGCACGCTCCCAACCCGATCTCAAGAAGAAGGAAGCTTGTGGGAAAAAGTTAAGGCAGAGTTTCTGAATGAACATAATTGGAGAGCGATTATAGGGTTGATGCTGCAACTTGGAATTGGAATGCTCAGCCTTATCTGTGCAACTCTTTTTTACTTGGCCCCTATTATTCTCTTGTTCGCACCTGTCTTGTACTTACTCGGCATCTCTTCTATATCGTTATTCGGGATTGAAAATAATACGCTGAACATTTCACTTTTTTTCATGCTGTTAGGTGCATTGTTTCTATGGATAGGTGCTTATCTCGGAAACAGGCTGGTAAAGATGATCGGCAGGTATACGCGGCGTTTAGTGAAAGATTTTGCTAGAAGATAATCTTAAACAGGAAAGAAGGAAGAATAATGGTAGCTTCAGTTTCATTAATAAAAATATTCTCTCAATCCCTTTGGATGATGTGGGAGAACCTATTTGCTGTTGTCACCAAATTCCGCAGCCAGTCCGTGTGGAGATACGGGATATGTAAATTGGTAGTGTTGAAGTATCACGGTGAAAGTATAGTCTGCCAAGATGGGCATCAGATACTTCCCGGAGATTGGGTGGGTGAGCTTCATCTGGATAATCGTCAGGTAGTGCAGCTAACGCGCACACTCGGCGCTGACCGGGCCGGAATCCGTATTGCACGTATGCTTCGCGAGGCCATGAAGGAGATTAGTCGTGAACTGGATAGCAATCCAGAACTAAGCAAAGTGCAGGCGTTAACGGGGATTACGCTACTTCACCGCGGGATCATTCATGGAATAGGGTTTGAGCAGCATCCTATCAAGTCCAAATGGCAGCGGCGATGGTTCGGAATCTATCTTCGGTTCTTACTTCGGATGCTGCATCCGGAGGGGAAACATCGCGTTGAGGACAGCACGGAGAAGTTGTCTCCTAAGATGCTCGTGCTTAGTAAGCAGTCTTTGAAAGCGCGGTTTGCTCCTCGAAGGAAAGAGGCGGTTTCCTAATGTGGACGCTCCTTGTTTTAGCTATAGATGCGATTATTCTTTATATGATTGTTCCGTTTGTGATTACTCGAATATTAGGATGGGGTGTTGTATCCAGAGGAAATGCTGCGAAGGAAGTGGCTTTTACTTTCGATGACGGACCAGATCCATGCTATACCCCTGAACTACTGGACTTGTTACATGAACATGACCTTAAGGCAACCTTCTTCGTATTAGGCAAAAAGGCTGAGCAATTCCCGGATTTAATCCAGCGAATGCACCGGGAAGGACATCAGATCGGCATTCATAATTATACGCATACGCCTAACTGGATTTACACCCCATGGACGAATAGACGGAAGCAAGTAGATCGAACAGCTGATATTGTGGAGCGGATTACAGGAGAGCGGCCTATCTTGTATCGCCCACCGTGGGGGCTCCTTAATTTAGGCGATCTTATCTTTCTTAGACGTTCTTATCGGGTAGTGTTGTGGTCTGTAATGGTGGGGGACTGGAAAGCGTCAGTTAGCGCAGCGCAAATAAAGCATGACTTATTGAAAAAGATAAAACCCGGTTCTATCATCGTTCTGCACGACAATGGTGATACACCGGGGGCAGATCGAGAAGCGCCATTGAACATGATCACATGACTGGAAGAAGTCTTAAAGGAGATTCCTAGAAGGGGGTTAACGGGCCTGCGGGTGGATGAGCTGTTGAACAAGGAAGCTAGTCGTATTGGAGAAGCTAGGTCGAGAGTCAAACATCACGGTCAGATTAATCTGTAGATATGGATGACATGATGTCACTAGATTGGAAGGGAATTCTGACATTGAAAAAGAAAACTGTTCGAACCATCGTTATGACCGTTTCTGTAGTATACATGGTGTTGATTTTTGCAGGTCTATGTATGTACACATTTTCTAAGTTTAATGAAATTCTCAGTCATGAAGTTGAACAAAAGCTTAACTATAAGGTGGAACTTACTTCTACTAAACTAAATAGTCAATTCTCGAATGATTTCGAGAAGAGCTTGGCTGGAATGAAGGAGGAGGGTGCAGGTTATTATTTTGTCATAGATAAAGCTGGACGATACGTAGCAAGCCAGAACCCTAAGCACGTTATAGGTAAAGCTATATCTGATGAACCGGACATACAACTGCAAAAAGTTGGTGAGGTCATAGCACGATCTATGGGAACTAGCGGTACGGAGGATTCGAAGAATGTGTATGCCTTTACAAGGATTGGCGATACAGATTATAAGTTAGTGCTGGCGATGCCTGTAAAACAGATTTTGGAGCCTATGATGGATAACCAATTTTTAATTATAGGCGGTTTTATTATCGCTTTGATTATTTTTATTGTTGTGCTCTTCATTATCTTAACCCGACTTATTGTACGACCGCTGCGCAGGATCAATGAGCATGTAATGGAGCTTGTGGAACACGGAGGCGATCTGACCAAGAAGCTGGACATGAAGCGAAATGATGAGATTGGGATGTTGGCGTATTCCATGAATCAGTTTCTGGATAACATTCGGGCCATCGTTGGGAATGTCACTTCACAGGCCAATCATCTGAATGAAAATGCAGGGCTGCTGCAAGTTTCAGCAGAGCAGACGAATGAAACATCTAAGCAAATCACAACGATTATTACGGACATGGCTGAGAGGTCCGCGGAGCAAGCAGAGCATGTGCGGCAAGTACTCACGATGATGGAACGGACAGGTGAAATCTCCGAGGGAATTATGCAGGAGACGGTAAAGACAGTTCACGATTCCAATCATTTAATACAAGCCGTGCAAACTGGCCAGCGTGCAAACCAGGCATCTGTTGATCACTTGGAAACTATGGTTAGTTCCATTGAGCGCTCAACAGAGACTATTGCACAGCTGAACAACCGATCCAACCAAATTGGTGAGATTATTACCGTGATCTCTGAATTAGCCAGTCAGACGAATCTACTCGCGCTTAATGCAGCCATTGAAGCGGCCCGCGCTGGAGAACAAGGGAAAGGTTTTGCTGTAGTTGCAGGAGAGATCCGTAAGCTTGCTGAAGGCTCCGAAAGAGCGGCCGAGCAGATTGCCGAGCTTGTTGGCGCGATTCAAGCGGATACGAATGCAGCGGTCAAAACGATGGAATCGAGTCAACAAGTGGTCAATCAACAGAATGGTTTAGTGTTACAAGGGCAACAATCCCTGGAGGAAATCGTTCGGAAAGTTAATCTAACGACCCAAAGCACGCTGCGAATTCAAGGCATATTTGGTGAGTTGTCTACAATGTCACAGCAATCATTGAAGGCTCTGGTACAATCTTCATAGCTCATTGATCAGTCGGCGTCCTCCTCACAGGAAGTGGCGGCTTCCACGGAGGAGCAGCTTGCGACTATCGATGAGATGACGACCAAACTTAGAGAACTCAGTGAGTTATCTGTATTTTTAAAGTTAGAGGTTGGGATGTTTACGATATAGTCTTATGCTAAAAACCTTTCAATCATTTTTTATATGGTGAGGGCTATGGTACCATAACAGTACATTTAGAATGTGGTTCGCACCTATATTAAATTGTTGAGAAAAGGATGGGGTAGCATGTTAAATGCTTCTTACTGGTTAACCCATATAAGTTTAGAGCAGGGTTATGTTTTTGAGGATGGACAAGTGGTTGGTACGGATACGAAGGTTTGTCATATCCGAATTGACGGGGATAAGATTTCAGAAGTGGTTGGAGCGGACGTGGAGCTTCAGAGTCATCTACCTAAATATGACTGCAAGGGGTTATTAATGCTTCCTTCTTTTGAGGAGGCGCATATCCATTTAGATAAAACATATTTTGCTGGACCATGGAAGGCAGTAAAGCCTGCGTCCAGTGTCTTTGAACGGATTGAGGAAGAGAAGATATTATTGCCTAAGCTGCTGCCCATGGCGAGACAACAAGCGGAGAGCATCTTGACGCTTATACAGCGGTTTGGTGCTACACATGTGCGTAGTCATTGTAATATTGAGCCTGTCAGCGGTCTGAAGCGTTTAGAGGCAACAATGCAAGCCTTGGAGACCTTTTCCGGCAAGATATCATCTGAAATTGTAGCCTTCCCGCAGCATGGTCTGCTTCGCTCTAATTCTGTTGAATTAGTAAAGCAATCCCTGGCAGAGGGGGCAACCTATGTAGGTGGTGTCGATCCATACTCAGTGGATGGAGATATCGAGAAGTCACTTCAGACCATGGTCGAGCTAGCAGTAATGAATAATGCTGGTATTGATCTTCACTTACATGATGGAAAAGAAGCAGGAAAGCAGACGCTGTCGCGTTTGGCTGATCTCACAGAAGAAGCTGGCTTACAGGGCAAGGTGACCGTTAGTCACGCATTCTGGTTCGCAGGTGCTCCGCAGCAGGAAGCAGAAGAAATGGCTGCACGGATGGCATCACTTAGTATGGGTATTGCATCCACAGTACCTATTGGAAGAATGATGATGCCACTACCGATGCTGCACAGCCAAGGTGTACAAGTGAAACTGGCAACAGACAGCCTTACGGATCACTGGTCTCCTTTTGGAAATGGAGATCAATTGGAGAAGGCGGGACGGTACGCAGAGTTATATGGGTGTAGTGATGAACGGTCATTATCGCAATCCCTTAGATTCATAACAGGAGGGATAACGCCTCTTAATCTAAAAGGTGAACAGGTATGGCCAAAAGTAGGAGACACGGCAAGCTTTGTGCTGCTGCATGCCAGCTGCTCGGCCGAAGCAGTAGCAAGAAGAGCGGACCGTCAAGCGGTATGGTTCGAAGGGTGTCTCGTGAGTGGATCATTATAGGGATATGAGAGGTGGATGACATGCTCATCTCTAACCATTTACAACAGTATAAAGCAGCGATGCTCTCTCTTCCGAAGGGGACCGCGCTATCGAAAGATGATCTGCAGGTGGATAAGCTTCTAATGAAGCGAAGCGGGAAGCTTGAAATGTACTATGCACCGCACAATGAATACATTAATCCTTCTGCAAAGGTGATTATTATCGGACTAACACCCGGTTTTACACAAATGAGAATAGCCATACAAGAAGCAGTCATTGGGTTGAAAGCCGGGCTTTCAGATGAAGAGGTATGCAGAAAAGCAAAAGAAGCGGCGAGATTCGCAGGCTCCATGAGGAGTACGTTAATTCACATGCTAGATACACTTGGGCTTCATCAGTACTTGAACCTTACCTCTTGTGACCAATTGTTTCAGAAGCAGCAAACGAACCTGCATACCACCTCTTTATTGCGTTTTCCTGTATTCGTAGAGAAGAAAAATTATAATGGGGCACATCCTAAGCTACGTTCAGATCCGTTCCTTAGTGAATGTGCGCTATTGTCGTTAGAGCAGGAGCTGGGCATCCTGAGCCAAGCTTTAATTATTCCTTTAGGAAAAACGGTGGAGGAAATGCTCCAGCTTTTGGTTTCTGAGGGTAAGCTCGATGATCACCGCTGTTTATGGGGATTTCCTCATCCATCTGGGGCGAACGGACATAGATTTAAGCAGTTTGCCAGCCATCGAGAGGACATGACAAAGACGCTCCAAGATCATTTATGGAACGCCTGAACGGCTATCTATTGCGACATTTTTCCTGAACCTCACGTTAAGATACGATTAATTCTAAGGAGCAAGGCAGTGGAGAACCTATCGGCCAAGCGACCAAAATCGTTGTAGAAAACTAATTTACATGAAATCGAAGAAATAACGGATGACATGGAAAAAGACCGGCGAGGTGTAGGTCAAGCTATCCACACGGCTTAAATAGCTTTCTTTTAAAGCTACGAATTTATCCCCATCACCGATGAGCAAATCTCGCTTCAGCACGGAAACCGTTAAGCTACCCAAGAAGCCGCTCAAACTGATTAGCATGCCTGACAGGAAACCGAAGATCGGGTTGAGCGGCGTCAGGTAGGGATAGATCAAATAGGAGACCCCGGTTGTTACGACAAACGCACAGGCAAAACCTTCCCAGGTTAAATACGGGTTGGCGGTTGGGACCACTTTGCGCTTTCCCAGATAGAGGGATGCGAGATAGTGGATCACATCATTCAGCTGTGTCAGCACTACTAGGAATAATACAAGCCCCGCTCCATACTCCGGTGTAGCAAATTGAAAGTATGCCAAATGACTAAGCCCAAAAACCATTAGCATAAGTCCCCATTGCGTTGAACTAACGCTGCGTAGAAAACCGACTGTTCCTTTATTGATCAACCTAGGGAGCGGTAGGAGCAGGAATACATAGACCGGAATAAACACAATAAACATCCCGTACCACTCGATATAAATCCAGTAGAACTGTAGTGGAATAGATAAATACGCCCACAGAAATAGTCTGCGGTCGGACTTTCGCGACTTTATCATGGAGAAATATTCTTTGAGTGCGAAGAAGGTCAGCACCATTAGTGCCAGTAGTGAGACGACTGGATTAAAGAGAGTAGCCAAACAAAAGATAAAAAGCATTCCCCACCAGGTTTTGATGCGGAAGCCGATCCCTGTATAATCTTTACTGGGCTGTAATTTGCCTATAACTGCATACATCAAGTGAATGGCCGATAAGGCTGCAAAAATCAGGATTACCGTTAATAGAGAGCGGTCGATAGCTAATCACCAACTTGTCGTAGAGTAGATTCCATTAATGGGTTCATATGTTATTATGAAGGAAACGTCCAATCTTGATAAGGGGAAAATTGTAAATGGCAGATGATCCATCGGTCTTTATCTTACTTACGAATACCGGAACGCTCTTTACGAAGCTTATTCAAGGCTACACGAGAGCTCCTTATAATCATGCCTCGATCTCCTTTAATCGGGAGCTCTCCGAGTTATATAGCTTTGGCAGAAAGCATCCAAGCAACCCTCTGAATGGAGGATTCGTGAAGGAGGATATTAAGACAGGCACGTTCAGTAAGTATCCCAATACAACATGTGTTCTTTACGAACTTCAAGTAACAGCCCGTGAAGTGGAGAAAATGGAGCGGGTACTCAAAGTCTTTATCCGAAGTCGTCAAAAGTATCTTTATAATATTCTCGGCGTGATTGGTATCGCACTAAAGGAACCCGTCGAATTCAGCAACTCCTACTTCTGCTCACAATTTGTAGCAGAAATTCTGGAGAGGTCCGGCATTAAGCTATGGAACAAGCTGCCTGCGCTCGTAACGCCGGATGATTTTCGGCAAAGCGATCGGCTGAAGCTGATCTATCAAGGCAAATTAAGTGAGTACGAACCTAAAAGCTAAGGGAGAGTATTTAGATGAATAACAAAGAACGGTTTTCAAATCGGGTAGATTCGTATGTGAAATATCGCCCCAGTTATCCTAAAGAAGCCATTGATTATTTGTATCATACGATTGGGCTAAAACCGAATTGTGATATTGCTGATATTGGCGCAGGAACGGGAATATTCTCAGCATTGCTTCTGGAGCGCGGGAGTCGCGTGACTGCCGTTGAACCAAATCCGGAAATGCGCACAGCTGCGGAAGAGAAGTTCGCAAAGGATAATCATTTCCGCGTATCGCCAGGGTCTGCCGAAAAGACAGAACTTTCGGACCATTCCATAGACTTTATCGTGTGTGCCCAAGCGTTTCACTGGTTTGATAGGGACGCAGCGCAATTGGAGTTCAGACGGATTCTTAAACCGGGCGGAAAGGCGGTTCTGATATGGAATTCTCGGCGTACTTACGGTACCCCATTTCTGGAGGAATATGAGCAGCTGGTGCAAACCTTCGGCACGGACTACACTCAAGTTAATCATAAGAACATTACACCTGAGATCCTTAGTTCCTTTTTTAAGACAGGACAGATGCAAGTAGCGCACTTTAGCAATCAGCAGGTGTTTGATTTCGAAGGATTAAGCGGGCGGGCGAGATCGTCTTCCTACATTCCGGCCCCTGGAGATCCACGTTACGAGAATATGATGACGGAGCTGCGGAGCCTATTTGAACGAAATAAACAGGATGATAAAGTAATATTTGAATATGAGACAGAGGTCTATTGGGGCGAAGTATAGAAAATTATCAGTATATTAAAAAGACTCAAATCCTAGTGATAACAGGGAATGAGTCTTTTTTTACTTTTAGTTACGAAAGATGAACGTAAAAGGTGGTGGATTCGCCGACCGTGCTTTTGGCGTAAATTTTTCCTTTATGTTGTTCAACGATGGATTTGGCAATCGCCAGCCCCAGGCCATAACCCCCTTGTTTACGCGCTCGGGAAGCATTCGTACGGTAGAATCGGTCAAAGATTCTTGCTAAGTGCTCCGATGCAATACCCTCACCCGTATTGGTGACTGCTAATACCATGTCATTATGTTGCTTTTTAAGGGATAAGGTGACTGAGCCTTTTGGATTCGAATATTTTACAGCGTTGTCCAAAAGGATCATAATCACTTGTTTGATCTGTTCACTGTTCCCTAGCACGGTCAGGTTAGGCTCAATGTCATATTCAAGCGAGATATGCTTCTCGAAGATTACGGCTTCCATCGTCAAAATAATATTTTCAACCGCATCGCTCAGATTAAACTTTGAATACATCATGGTCGATCTGGAATTGTCAATCTCAGTCAGGTACAGTAGATCATTGGTCAGATTGGTCATTCTCTCTGTTTCTGATTTAATATACTGCAGCCACTTCGACTGATTGTGAATGGTGTCGTCACTGTTGGACAGAAGAACATCTGTATTGGTATTAATTATGGTCAATGGCGTCTTCAGCTCATGGGAAGCATCAGCAATAAACTGCTTCTGTTTATCAAAAGCCTCCTTCACCGGTGCAATGGAACGATTAGCAAAAAATCGGCTTGCGAAGTATAAGATAATCAGCATCACCGAGCCAACTACAGAGAAGGTATAGATTAGATTGGTGAGGATTTTTTGCTCTGCAGTGATATCCAGAAATACAAGCATCGCCCCATCATTCGTATGCTGGATGTTGAAGATCCATTTGCTGCTATCCAAGGTGAACCTTCCGGTATCTTTATTGGCACTTAGCGCTTCTTGCAGAGCCGTATTATAAAATTCATCATCCATCGTAAATTTGGAATCTTTCTCTATGAGGTTCGACGCTGTATCTATCTTCAGCATAAATGAGACGGACCGTTCTGGAGGCGGAGTTCCGTTATCCATACGTTTATTATCAGCATGGGGTAACTGGGAACTTCCCTTAGTTGAGCCCATTCGTCCTGTATCACCACCAGGAGACTTGTAGTTCTCCATAATTCTGTGAAGATCCATCTGAATATTGTTTTGGACATCTTGGTACGTAATGACATAAATCGAGATGAAAGCCACCAGCATTATTACGGATATAGTTACTAGGTTAACAATAAGAAATCGATTTCTGAGCTTCGTGAACATTAGGCCGTCACCTCTAATACATACCCTACATTTCTGATTGTACTAATGCGTACAGTCGAACTTAAGAAGGTCAGTTTTTTTCTCAAAAAAGAAATGTACACCTCCACATTGTTGTGCTCAGCGTCAGAATCGAAGCCCCATAACTTCTCAATAATTTGTTCTTTGGAGGTTACGGCTTGTTTCCTCAAGATCAGAAGCTCCAATAATTCACTTTCCTTTAGGTTCAGCTTGATCTCTTTGCCACCCACGGTAAGCTTCAGAGTCGATGTATTCAATTCAATATCCCCGAACTTTAAAGTATCATCTGGAATAACCTCGCTTTTACGTCTTAGTACAGCCCTTATTCGTGCCAGTAAGATCTCCGAGGAAAAAGGTTTGGCGATATAATCATCAGCCCCGTAGTCCAGGCCAGTGACCATATCTGTTATCTCCCCCTTTGCAGTAAGCAGGATAACAGGAGTGGATACCCCTTTCTTGCGCAGCGTCTTGAGGACGCTAACCCCATCCATCTCAGGCAGCATAATGTCGAGCAGCAGCAAATCATAAATTCCGCTCAGTGCGTAATCCAGACCCGATCTACCGTCATGGACTGCGTCTACTGAATAATTATGTTTTTTTATTATTTGAGTTAAGGCTTCAGCGAGATGAAGCTCGTCTTCTACGATTAATATTCTCATGGTTTTGCCATCCCCTACATAGAACCAGTATTTGTTATTGAGGTCATTATATCAGTATTACCTTTATTGAACCTTAATGAAGGTTGGTATAAAAGTGTAGTGTGAAAATTGAATAGGTGGCAAGTAACGGAGGGGGATTTTGGAACTGTAGGAGCGATAGCGTCCGCCTTTGTCTGCGGATTTCCACTGCGAATAGCAGTTTAAATCAAGAAATCTGCAGACAACAGCGGCCGGAAGTCCAACATTCACCGGAGTTACGATTTACACCTGTAGTGGGGTAGTTTGTATAACCATTTAAGATTCATTAAAGGTTTGGGATCTAAGATACATTCATAAGCACATGAGACAACGATAAACAGAAAGGAATGATCCGATATGGCGATTGAGGTATTCAACCGTTATGAGAACAAATATTTGTTAGACAACGAAGCCTATTATAGATTTTATAACCAATTGCTTGAATATATGGAACTAGACGACTTCAACAAACAACATGAGTTTTACTCCATCACCAACTTATATTATGACACCGAGCACAACACCCTGATTCGTAACAGTCTTGCGAAGCCCAAGTACAAAGAGAAGCTTCGTTTAAGAGCTTACGGTGTTCCGAATCAAGATACAAAGGTGTATCTGGAAATCAAGAAAAAGGTATTCGGGCTGGTTAATAAACGAAGAACATCGCTCAAATTGAACGAGGCTTATGCTTTTATTGCCACCGGTAGAGAGCCAGAATTTAAGGATTATATGAACAAACAGGTGATTGAAGAGATTAAATACTTTTTAACGCGGTATGAATTGGAGCCTAAGGTGTATCTGTCGTATGACCGAAAAGCATTGTTCTGTAAAAAAAATCGCGATTTAAGAATCACGTTCGATACGAACATCCGAAGTCGGCGGTACGATCTGAAGATGGAGCACGGCGTCTATGGCGAACCTTTGCTGGAGCTGGGGCAGTGGCTTATGGAAGTAAAGGCTGAGAACACGATTCCGGTCTGGCTGGCCAAAATGCTCTCAGAGCATCAAATGTACCGTACAAGCTTCTCCAAGTACGGTAACGAATATAAAAAAATGCTGAAGAACAGTAAAACAGAACGGGAGAGTGCCCTCTATGCTTGATTCATTATTTACCGTAGCTACGAGTACAGAGTTGACGTTTACCAACGCAATCCTAACTATTTTTATAGCTATCGCCCTTGGCGGGATCATTAGCTACACCTATATGAAGACAAATTCCGGCGGGTATTCGCAAAGCTTCACACTTACGATGGTACTGCTGCCCGTAATTGTAGCCATCATCATTCTGCTTATTGGCAGTAATGTTGCCAGAGCTTTCAGTCTTGCCGGAGCATTCTCCATCATTCGGTTCAGAAGTGCGCCTGGTGATCCGAAGGATATCACATTTGTATTGTTTACCATGGCATCAGGACTGGCCTGTGGAGTAGGTTCCTTTGGATACGCGGTCTTGTTCACCCTTATCCTATGCGCTCTGATGTTTATTCTGAATCGGACTAACTTTGGGGTTAGAACAACTTCGCAAAAAACACTAAAAGTGACTATTCCAGAGAGTCTGGGCTATGAGGAGGCATTCGCTGAAGTTTTCAACAAATTTAATGTGGGGTATGAGCTTAAGAAGATTAGAACGACTGAGCTTGGTAGTTTATATGAACTAGTCTATGCCGTTACGCTGGGCGAGGCTGTGAACCAGAAGGAATTTTTGGATGCGATTCGTACCCGGAACGGTAATTTAGACCTGTCTCTGACCATGACTCCAACTGCTAATGACTATTAAGATAACGAAAGGATGGATGAAAAATGGATAAATATATAACCGGAAGTAAAGTAGGAATCTTGCTATTGTGTGCATTACTTATGTCGGCTTGCAGCACCAATTCCACAACAACACAGTCTGAAGCGGCGGGTACAGCAGCAGCCTCGGGAACAACGATAACTCAGAACGGAGCTGCTACTGGAGTACAACTGGCAAGTGTCAAATTATCCGATCTGGTTACGTTCGATGAAGACGATTCAAATACAAGTTGGACGGCGGACCAATCGACGGATATTGCCCTAGCTGGTACGAGCGCTGTTGTCGATGGTACGGGAGCTGAATCCAAGGATGGGTCAGTGACGATTACTGCAGCAGGAACCTATGTGCTTTCAGGTAAGTTGAGTGATGGGCAGATTGTAGTTAATAATCAGGATGAAGGAACTGTGCATTTTATACTGAACGGTGTGAACATTACGAACAGCGATAGTGCAGCAATTGATATTAAAGAAGCGGGCAAAGTGATCATCACCTTGGAAGACGGGACCGAGAACTCCGTATCTGACGGAGCAACTTATGTGTATGCCGATGAAACCACAGATGAACCGAGTGCGGCTATCTTCAGTAAAGCGGATTTAACGATTAATGGTACCGGGAAGCTGTCTGTTTCCGCTAACTATAATGACGGAATTACGAGCAAGGGCGATCTGAAAATTATGGGTGGCACTATTGAAATTAAGGCTGCCGATGACGGGATTGTAGGTAAAGATCTTGTCGCTATGCAAGACGGAAATATCAGCATAACGGCAGAAGGCGATGGAATCAAATCGACCAATGATACCGAAACGGATAAAGGCTTTATTGGTATCGCAGCAGGAACGTTCGATATTAAGGCCGGCAATGACGGAATTCAGGCGGAAACTACACTTGTAATCGATGGCGGAACGTACACCGTGGTTACGGGCGGAGGCAGCGAGAATGGCGAAGTGAAGACTGGTGATCAAGGGGCAGGCATGGGCATGAGAGGTGACCGGGGTCAAGGAACAGGTGGCCAAGCACCAGGAACCTCAGAAACATCGACACCAGCAACAAAACCAGAAATAATGCCGGAGACACCAACACAGGAAGCATCAACTACATCAACAACGACAACGGCAGAATCCGAAACAGCAAGTACAAAAGGGTTGAAGGCTGGAGGAGATATCAGTATCAACAACGGAACATTTACGATCGATTCTGCGGATGATGCAGTACACAGCAACAGCAACATTGCCTTAACAGATGGAGAACTCCAAATCCAATCTGGTGATGATGGAATCCATGCCGATGCCTTGGTGGCGATATCGGGTGGAAAGATTGATATAACGAAGAGCTATGAAGGCATTGAAGGAGCCAACATCGCGATATCCGGAGGCGAAGCTAATGTAGTCTCTTCTGATGATGGAGTGAATGTAGCAGGAGGTAATGACGAAGCGACTGTAGGAGGTGGCCCTCAGGAGCAGGATCAATTCAGCGATGCTGCAGCTAATGTGCTCACAATTAGTGGAGGAACATTAACGGTCGATGCTACAGGTGACGGATTGGATTCGAATGGCTCTATCGTGATGTCAGGTGGTACGGTAATTGTAAATGGACCTACCAATGGTGGTAACGGTTCTCTGGATTACGATGGCAGCTTTGATCAGAGTGGCGGAACTCTAATAGCCGCGGGAAGCTCGGGTATGGCTCAGGCAACATCTGACACCTCCGGCCAACATGCAGTCAGCATGACGTTCCCTCAGACTCAAAAGGCTGGAACAGTGGTTCAACTAAAGGATAGCGAAGGCAACGCGATCCTGACCTTTGCTCCATCAAAGGATTATCAGTCGCTCGTGATCAGTTCACCGGATTTGAAGGACGGTGGATCATACACCCTCTATTCGGGAGGCACCTCGTCTGGCAGTGAAGCAAATGGATTGTATACGGATGGCGAATATACTGGAGGAGCGAAAGTAGTATCGTTTGAAATCACAAGTAGTGTAACTTGGCTGAATGAATCCGGAGTAACCACCGCGAACACCAATTCAGGTCCAGGTGGCGGTGGTGGTGGTGGAAAAAGGAGACCATAAGCTATAAATTGCATATTAAAAGCCACTCCAGCACATTGGAGTGGCTTTTTGGTGGTACAGATAATTAGTCGCTATTAATAGAGATGAAATTCTGCTTAATGGGTTGATTTGAAGTCTTTATGATCACATTGTGAGAATTAAAAGACAGAATTTGAATCAGCTGCTCTGCCATATGGTTCGCAGTATATTTGAATCCTCCCTTTACCCATTCCATGATTAATCCAAATAGAGCATAGGCCGTATAACTAGAAAATAATTCGATATTTATATTGTTGTTAGTGTTATTAACCGCGACTAAGTCCTGCTTAGTTAGCTCCTTTAAGATGTCGCAAATCTTATTTTGAAACCCAGGCAGAACATTGGAATTTACAATGATGGTATAAAAATTAGAGTAGGAAACGACATGCTCAAAAATTTTGATGCTAGAGGTAGTAAGCTCACTCACCACGAATTTATCAGTATGGAGATAGGGGTCTTTATAAGCCTTAATTAAATCCTCCAGCACATCATCAATCAGCTCATTCAGAAGTTCTTCTTTGGTTTGATAATGCTTATAGAAGGTTCCACGGTTTAAATCGGCAAGGGTAACAATATCGGTTATCGTAATGGTGCGGAAATTCTTTTTTTCCATGAGTAAAATCGATGCATTTTTTAATTCTTTCCTCGATTTACTTGTTCTTCGATTTTTAAGCAACAGAAGACCACCTAACTGTCTATTTTCTATTCCTATTTCAACACAATTCCAAGTTATATATATTTATGAACATTTGGTGTCTCATTTGTATATTGATAGTTAAATTGCAGAAGATTAAACTTGAGTAGAATAAATTTTAAGTGATTTAGAGATTTTATAAATTGATACTTACATTATAGATAAACGTAAAGGAGACTTCCAACATGAAACTTCAAGACAGAGTTGCAGTTGTTACTGGAGCAGCATCAGGTATGGGGAAATCGATCGCAGAGTTGTACGCTAAAGAAGGTGCAAAAGTGATTGTAGCCGACCTTAACCTCGAAGGTGCAGAACAAATCGCAGCAGGAATCGTTAGTAATGGTGGAGTAGCTAAGGCGTTGAAAGTAAATGTTGCTCTAGTCGAAGATATCAATAACATGATTGATACCGCAGTAAATGAATATGGAACGCTAGATATACTAGTGAATAATGCAGGTATTATGGATGGATTCGAACCTGTTGGTGATATTACGGATGAACGATGGGATCTTATTTTTGATATAAATACTAAAAGTGTAATGCGGTCCACACGTAAAGCGCTACCTATTTTCCTCGAAAAAGGAAAGGGCGTTATTGTGAATACCGCTTCTACCGGTGGCGTAAGTGGTGCTCATGCTGGAGCAACTTATACTGCCTCCAAACATGCAGTAGTAGGCTTGACGAAAAATACAGCTTTTATGTACGCCAACAAAGGCATTCGTTGTAATGCCATCGCACCAGGAGCTACTGCCACTAACATTAGTGCTTCTATGAAAAATATGAATGAGTTCGGCATGAGCCGCACTCAACTAACACAGGCTGTAATTCCTCGTGTAGGTTCACCTGAAGAAATCGCACAAGTTGCGTTATTCCTGGCTTCGGATGACTCGAGTTTTGTAAACGGAGCTATCATCGCTGCCGATGCGGGTTGGACTTCAGCATTCTAAACTAATCGACCATAAAAACTCCGCTAGAGATTGTTCTAGCGGAGTTTTTTATGCTCTTGATATTTCCAGGTTAACCCTTCAAAATAGAGAGAATGCTAACTATAGAGGGAGTTATATGAAATGAACGATGTTAAGGCGCGGAATCACGTGAAAGTGATTGGAGAAGGAGAAAGAACCATCCTTTTTGCGCATGGATTTGGGTGTGACCAGAGCATGTGGCAGTTTATTACGCCTTCTTTTGAGAAGAAATATCGAATCGTTCTATTTGACTATGTAGGTTCGGGTAACTCAGATTTAAGTGCATATACAACAGATAAATATCATACGCTCCACGGCTATGTACAGGATGTATTGGATGTCATCGAAACGTTGGAACTTAAAGATATTATTTTTATAGGTCATTCGATTAGCTCTATGATCGGGATGCTTGCTTCGATTGAGCGGCCGGATTATTTTGATAAAATGATTATGATTGGTCCTTCTTCATGTTATTTAAATGAGGGAGATACTTATTTTGGAGGCTTCGAGAAGAGCGATATTACTGAGCTTCTGGAGATGATGGAGATGAATTTCGCTGGCTGGGCTAGCTTTATGGCTCCTCTTGCCATGAACAACCCTGACCCGATGTTAACGAAAGAGCTGGAACGCAGCTTTATTTCGGCAGATCCTGTGATCGCAAGAGAATTTGCAGAGGTTACGTTCTTTTCGGATCATCGGAAAGATCTACCTAAGGCTACAATCCCTACACTTATTCTGCAATGCTCGGATGACAGTATCGTACCTATAGCGGCCGGAGAATATCTACATAAACACTTGAATAATAGTACCTTCCGGTTGATGGAGGCTAAAGGTCATTACCCGCATATTAGCCATCCTAACGAGACCATCACTTTAATTAATGAATATCTTACGTAAGCTGGACGAGATTATGCTGTGTTGAAAGGATATTTAGATCATGGATGACCGATTAAGATATGCGCCTTGTGGCTATGTTTCTATTACCCATGAAGGAATAATCAAGGACGTGAATCAGACTTTCTTGGACCGTATGGGGTATAAACAGGTTGATTTGGTGCATAAGCATTTTGAATCTATCATGTCTACGGCAAACAAGCTTATTTTTCATTCATACTTCTATCCTTTTATTAATCTAAATGGACAAGTGGAAGAGTTATTTATAAATTTGAAAGACAGTGAAGGGAAATCGATTCCATATTTACTAAATGGCAGACGGTTTGAGTGTGAAGGCGTAGAGATCATTGATTGTATCTTGGTACAGATGGGAAAACGCATTGACTATGAGCTGGAGCTTCGGTCTGCCAAGAAGCAAATAGAAGTAGCTTACTGGGAAAAGGATCAGGCGCTTGCCGAGCTCAAGCGAATTCATTTGGAAATTGAACAGAAGCAGGCCGAGCTGTTGGAGATGAATGCCGTTTTGGTAGAGCTATCTAATACAGATAAGCTTACTGGACTGAAGAATAGAAGGTTTCTTCAAGAGAAGCTGGAAGAGCAGATTGCAGGGTATGGCCAAGTTCAAGCCGCATTTTCGCTGTGTATTATAGATATTGATCATTTTAAAAAAGTGAACGATACCTATGGGCATCAGACAGGTGATTATGTGCTGGAGAAATTGTCAAGTATCTTGAAAGTGCAATCTCGTAAAGAGGATATTGCGGCTAGATATGGCGGTGAAGAATTCGTACTTCTTTTACCTAATACAGATGTCTCGGAGTCAAAGACCATAGCTGAGAATTTACGGCAATCTATCGCGTATTCAACTTGGGAAATGGGCCAGATTACGGTGAGCATTGGTGTAGCTACATTTATTCCCACCGATTCAGAAACCACCCTACTGCAAAAAGCTGATCAAGCGCTCTATACCTCTAAAGAACAGGGGAGAAACCGAGTCACGCATAGCATAGATTTGAATGAAAAGCTTCTTTAACAGGGGGCTTTTTTGTTATTTATAAACGATACATCCTCTTTGCTCTAATCGAATATACCGAAGTTGATTGAATGGATAAGAATAAGGATCTTTTTTTATAGAACATATTATCAGAGGAGTTGTATACGTGGCTTGTAATCATTGTGTAGTAAGAGAGCTGAATTTTGAAATCAAGGCTCATGGTGAGCTTAATCTAAGGATTTTACCTGAGGTTATTCATCACTTGAGTAGAAGTAATACGATACATAAGGTAGAAGAAAATGTGATTACGATTAAGGAGGCTGGGGTGCGGGATTTTCTAGATTTCTGTAATGACCATATGGAGTCGGAGCAGGCTGAATTCCGTATAGATGACCAAACATGGAGACCTCTATCCGAATTACCCACTGTACTTGATATGAAGTGGATTGATGAGGTTATAACTAAGGGCTTAGTTACTTGTCACTTCCAACCGATTGTGAACGTACGGGAAGAGATTTTTGCATACGAGCTCCTATCCAGATTTAAAAAAGAAGATGGGTCCCTAATCTATCCTAATGAGATATTTGCGGCGGCACGGAATCGTGGGCGTTTATATGCTTTAGACCGGTTATGTAGAATGACTGCTGTAAAATATGCTGCACCCTTAAATAAAAAAACGTTTATTAATTTTATCCCAACGTCGATCTACGCTCCAGAATTCTGCTTAAGATCAACCGTTGAACTGGCCAATCAATTAGGCGTCGATCCGTCTCTTTTTGTCTTTGAAGTTGTTGAGACGGAGAAAGTGGATGATCTCGCTCATTTGAAAGCTATTTTGACATATTACAAGGATCGGGGATTTGAATACGCTTTAGATGATGTTGGCGAGGGCTTCAGCACAATCGAGATGTTATGGGAGCTTAAACCCCATTACATGAAGCTGGATATGAAATATGTGCAGGGTGTGTCCAGCGATCTGAACAAACAGAAAATAGCTAAACAATTTTTACAAAAAGCTTTAGAAATACAATCCGTTCCTTTAGCAGAAGGTGTGGAGTTTAGAGAGGACTTTGAATGGCTTAAGCAGAGTGGTTATCAGTTGTTTCAGGGATGTTTATTTGGAAAGCCTGATCCTATTCCCAAACAGTGATCCTAATGAGGATATCTCCGTCTAGAGGATGAGATGGATTTCAGGTCAGAGTCTGAGTACAGGCAAACCCCGGGGTTGTATAATTAAGGTAATTGAGAAGGGGGACGGGATGGATATGAAATGGCATAAGTACATCACGCGCTGGGCGGAATCTAGAGGGTTAGGTGGACGGGAAATTGATTATCAATGGCCGTCTCCATCATTTCCGGTGGTAAGTATCCGCAGCAATTTAGGTCGATACTCAGGTCAGGGGTATGGTCACGGAAGCAAGCCACAAGTGAAGACGGCTGTTGGTTTAATTGCTATTGGAGATGTAGCTATAGGCTTGATATCCATAGGTGCAATAAGCGTCGGTGTACTATCCGTAGGTGCTATATCACTGGGGATGTGGTTAGCGCTCGGAGCGATAGCACTTAGTTGGCTTGGCTTTGCCGCGGGAGCAATTGCAATTGCAGGAGTGGCTGTGGGAGCGATCGCGATAGCCGAAAAAGCATTGGGAGCGATAGCCATAGGCGATACGGCGTTTGGGGCGATAGCCATAGGGCGAATCGCTGGAGGTGCGATAGCTATTGGACAATGGGCATATGGTGTAATCGCTGTTGGAGAGCATGGTTTCGGGTTAATTCCGATCACGGGTGATGTGTGGAATTGGTTCCGGCGTTTGTTTGGGCTAGGGGATTAAGCCGCTAAGCAGTTCTAAAGTATCATTCATAGTCTGGGATAGTTAATAAAAAATATCTATCAGAACAGAAAAACTAATTGCAATTACCTATTCGTATTTCATACCATTTAATCATGCGATCAGATGTAGCGTTATGTTACTCTTTGTAATGTATTCGAAACTTCATAGGCAAACCTATGGAAATGTAGGGACGCAAAGCTATAGGGACTAAGGTTATCATAACTATTGTCAGCCAGCTGCCAAAGAGTGTATTACGCTTTTTGTTAAAATATAAGAAAGTATAAGTTATACTCCTATACTTAATATCTTATATTTCTCGCTTAAACGCTTACCGTCCTTATAAGGACGCCGAAGGCGTTTATGCTTGTTAAGGTTTAATAAAAATTAAGTCTTAATTTTTATGCAACTTTATATGCAATCAAGCTACTCTTTTGGGGTAGTTTTTTTTGTGCCCATTTTTAGGCATAGAAGAGATTCATATTACATCTGGGGGGTAGAAAAGATGAAAAAAATGATTGCGATCGCTACATCGGCAGCCATGTTAGCTAGTTTTTCGAGTGAGGCAGGTTATGCTTTAGCAAGTGATGTAAGCAAGGTAAGTGTAGTGAACACTGTAGTACAAAGCAAGGCTGACCTATTCAGCAATGCGTCAGTTATTCCGTTTGATCTGTACGGCAAGGCTATCCTAGGCGCTTATAATGATGTTTTTAGAATGAATCCTGCGAATATTAAATCCATTACCAATAACGGTGGTAACTACTCAGGTTCACCTATAGCTAAGGCTATGGATGGCGATATGAGTACGCATTGGGAAACGGGCAAACCGAATAGTTCAACGTTTACGAATGAGGTTGTCTTTGTTTTCAATGAGTCCACTGAATTAAATAGAATCGTATACGCTGCAAGACAATCCAGTGCAAAGGGGAAGGGGTTTGCTCAGGAATTTGATATTTATGGCTCAACTACGGATGCAGGCGATTATACGCTAGTATCCTCTGGAGAATATAAAGGCGGAGCAGGTGACGTAGTAGAGATTCAGTTTGCACCTACAGCCTTCAAGAGACTTAAATTTGTCTTCAAAAAAGCTAACCAAGATTGGGCGAGTGCGGCTGAGTTTTCTTTTTACAAAGAAGATACCGTATCCACTAAAATGAAAAATTTATTTACAGATGATACCTTGAGTCAAGTTAGCGCAGCATTTAATACGATGGAGAAATTAACGGCTTTAGAACAAGAAGTGCAGACACATCCACTGTACGCGCAGTTTCAAGCAGATATAGAGAATGCAAAAGTACTTCTGGAGAATCATCAAATAGAGGCAACAGCGGCTAAGGTTTCGAAGCTAAAAGGCTATGGTACAGCATACGAAAATGCCTATAGCGAAGCTTATAGAATGCCAAACGCAAACGTATCAAAAGTAACGGTGAATGGTGGAAGCTACCCAGGTACGAAACCGGAATACATGCTCGATGATCTGCCTAATACACATTGGGAAACGAACAAAAATAATGACGACAGCTTCACGAATGAAGTCGTGTTTGAATTAGCACAGGCCAAAGTATTAGACAGAGTGGCTTTCTTGGCTAGAGATAATCGCAAAGGGTTCCCAGAAGCTTTTGAAATCTATGCATCAGAGACGAGTAAGGGAGAGACCTTTCAGCTCGTATCTAGCGGAACCGCGACTAGTACGAACGACTTTCTGGAGTTTAAATTCGAGCCTACGAAGTTTAAAAGATTGAAATTCAAGTTCACAAAAGCCAATATTAACAGACCTTTTGCGGCTGAATTTAGATTTTATACAGAGGATAAAGTAAGCGAAGCTGTGAATGGTATTTTCACAGATGGAACGATGAGTGCGGTTGTTCCTGCTTATAATAGCGCCAATGCAATCAATGAATTAGAAGAATCGGCAAAAGTACATCCGCTCTATCCAATCCTTAAAGACTCATTGGATTTGGCTAAGAAGCTAGTAAATGGTGAAGTTCAAACCGAAGGCACCATTATTGAGGCTGAACAGCGTGGAGATATGAAAAAGCATGCACAGCAAAACCTGAGAATTGGTTTCGGTACGAACAACCAACCTACGGGACTCGTTGCAATGCCTGGAGATACGATCAATGTTTATGTAGACGCAGCTTCTACTGATAAATTGCCTGCAATAGTATTTTCGCAACAAGAGGCTGCTTGGAATGTTTGGGCTAGAAGCGTGCAATTACGTCCTGGTAAAAACACTATAACCGTTCCTGAGTTCGCGACGAATAGTTATTATGCACATGATGTGACTAAGGGCGGTACAGTGTATATCGTCAATCCATATACAGCTGAGGAACAAGGGAAAGCACCTTTGATCCGGTTCGAGGGGCTTACGAAGATCCCTATGATGACAAAGACCACAGATCCAGAACAATTCAAAGCTTTCCTAACCACCTACAAACAAAAATTAGATGAAGATAAGGCAGCACATCCGAATGTTCAAGATCGCAAACTTATTGATGTAGTAGAAATGGTCAGCGATCATGTTATTTTTACAGGAACGGCTACAGAAGCGTATAACAAGTTTATTACACAAGAAAACAATCCACTGAATACCGTAACCGGCTATGATACTTGGATGAAGACGATCTTTGACTTCTATGGCTTGGATGGCAGCAGCGAGATTCATGATGCCAAGCTAATTCGTGAGAATATTCGATTGATGCAGCCTTATGGGGCGATGTATGCCGCGGGAGATCATACTGGGATACAAATTGGGACCGTAGCGACGATGTTAGGTGATTTTAACAAAGTCTATCCAGGTTGGGGATTGAATCATGAAATTGGGCATCGCTTGGCTATGGGTGAACGGGAATATGGTGAAGTAACAAATAATATGGTGTCTATGTTGATGTCAGTCTATGCGGATTCTATTGATACTCGTATTCCTTTTGAGAGTGATATTTATAAATATGTCCTCGAAGAAAATAAAGTGGTTATGAATCAGCAGGGCTTATTTGCACAGCTCGGTGCCTACTGGCAGTTGGAATTGGCGCACCCGGGTTACTGGACCGAACTGACCAAGCTGTACCGCGAGCGAAAGGTATCCCTTCCTAACGGTGACAATTCCAAGCAACAGTATTTAGTAGAGTTCTCCTCCGAAGTGCTGGGGCTGGATTTAAGCAGCTATTTTGCCAGACATGGCTTCACTGTGAATCCAGAAACGAAAGAGAAGCTGGCTAAATATCCAGCACCGAAAAAGCTATGGTATTTAAATAACTCGGTGGTTCATTATGAGGGCACAGGAATAGCAGATAAGAATGTTGCCATAAAGGTTAATATCACACCTAACGCTACAGCTAAATCGAACACATTAAGCTTTAGTATGAATAAGGATCTGAAGAAAGATTTCTTAGGTTATGAGGTGTATCGAAATGATGTGTTGGTTGGTTTTACCGGGACTGACCAGTTCGTGGACACGAACGTAGATAGCAGCATCAATTATACGTACAAGATCGTGGGTTATGATAAGAAGCTGAACGCAATGAAACCGGTACAGGTTAAAGCCTTCAAGCCAGCCCTGTCTGTTGAAGATCAAATTACATTAAAGCTTAATCAAGCCTTTGATCCGATGAACTATGTAAAAGCGGCTAACTATCAAGGGAACGATATTACTGCTGATGTCACCCTGAAATCAAATACCGTTGATGTAACACAAAAAGGTGACTACGAAGTTGTATATGAAGTTAAGAACGAAGGGGTTACAGAAACTAAAACTACACAGGTTACGGTAACGAGTGACTATGCTTATATCTCGGACCTTAATGCCAAATCAGTCGTTGTTGGTTGGGGTGAATTAAAGAAAGATAAAGCCGTTTCTGGTGGAATCATCACCCTTGTTCGACAAGGGCTAGCTGCGACTTATGCCAAAGGAATTGGTGTTCATGCCAACTCTGAAGTTGTTTATGATATTGAGGGCAAAGGATATGACTTCTTTGAAAGCTATATCGGAATCGATCAAGCGATGAAAGGAAAGCCATCTTCTGCAACCTTTGAGGTGTATGTAGATGGTGAGAAGAAATTCGCGAGCGATGTTTTCCGGGCAGGAACGGAGCATGGATTCGTGAAAATACCAGTGACAGGCGCGCGCGAAGTGAAGCTGGTTACCACAGATGCTACAGACGGTAATGCTTCAGATCATACGGTATGGGCGGATGCAAAGTTTACGAATACTTCAAGCAAACCGATTATCACAGTGCCGGAAGAGACAACTTTCGTGAAGTTGAACAGTGAATTTGATGTTTTGACCGATGTGACTGCCTTTGATACGGAAGATGGTAACTTGATTGGAGCGGTTGAAGTAAAACCGAACGGGTTTAATTCAAGCAAAACAGGCACCTACAACGTCGAACTGTCAGTTACAGATCGGGATGGGAATACAGCTGTAAAGACTAGAACAATTGTTGTGTACAGCGCTAATAAATACCTGAGTGATATAGCTTGGCAGTCGGCAAGAACGGATTATAATGTAGTTCGTAAGGATAAGGCAAGTACTAACAACCCGATTAAGCTACTTGTAAATGGTGTAACCAAAGAGTTTGCGAAGGGCTTAGGAACGCATGCTAACTCTGAAATCGTGTATAATCTGGCGGGTGCTAATTTCGAATATTTTGAAACGTATGTAGGGGTTGATCGAAATATCCCAGAGCAAAGCAACTCTAGTGTGATCTTCAAAATCTTCGCTGATGGGGTAGAAGTGTATAATAGCGGACTGATGAAATTTGGCACGGAAGCTAAATTAGCTCGAATCCCTGTAAAGGGTGTAAGTGAATTGAAATTGGTGTTAGATAATGCAGGTAACGGAAATGCTTCAGATCACGGCGATTTCGCGGATGCGAAGTTTATGATTCTGAACAGTACGCCGGAGCTTACCATAGCTAAATCTGTATCCACTAAAGTAGGACAGGAAATAGCAGTAAGTGCAGATTATTCGGCAACGGATTCAGAAGATGGTGACTTGACGGCTCAAGTAAAGGTTACGGGTGAAGATCAAGTTAAATGGGGCAGAGCTGGAAAGTATCCGATCACTTACACAGTAACCGATAGTGATGGAAATACGACTACCAAGACTAGAACAATAGCCGTAGTAGACATGACGGACTTTACGTATCTGACGGATTATGATTGGAATTCTACTCAGAACAGCTATACTGCACCTTTGAAGGATAAATCAATTAGTGCCAATGCACTGAGATTAACAGGCGAGGGCAATCAAATAGTGTCCTACGAAAGAGGGATTGGAGCGCACTCTAACTCGACGATTGTATACGATCTAAGCGATAAGAACGCGGACTACTTCACTTCCTATGTGGGTGTAGATCGACAAATGTACGGTTCTGTCGGTTCGGTGAGCTTTGAAGTATTTGTGGATGGAGAGAAGAAATTCGATAGTGGTGTCATGGGCTCCAGAGATCCACAGAAATTCATCGAGTTGGATATTAACGGAGCCAAGGAGCTGAAATTAGTCGTTACGGACGGCGGAAATGGAAACGGATCTGACCATGCCACATGGGGGGGAACCAAACTACATTTCGCGAATGGAGATCACCTGTTCACTGGAGATCTGGAACAAGCGATTGCAGCGGCTAAAGCAATCTCTCTAGATGGCTTCACGGCTGAGAGTATAGCGGTATTTACGGCCAGCCTCACGGGTGCAGAAGTGGCTTTGGCTAATTCTGCTGTCACACAAAGTGAAGTAGATGCAGCAGTAGCGGCGTTACAACTAGCAATAGAAGGTCTGACCGAAATAGACCTTACGCAAGTCATTACTATTGCAGATCCTTATCTAAGTACTTCGATCAAGACCACATTAGGCGTATCTGGAGACCTAACGCTAGGTGACATGTATAACCTTACGACGTTAACCAGCGAAACCAGAAGAGCCAGATCTTTGGAAGGTCTACAGTATGCTAAGAATCTTGAGACGCTAGATATCACTGGAAATGAAATCACTGATTTCTCCCCGCTACAAGGACTAACTAAACTTACGAGCTTATTGGCCGATCCTCAAATGGTAGAGGTAGGACAATTAAAGGGACCTGTAGTTGAATTTATCAATCCGGTGAAAGGGATCGATGGCAGCAAAGTGATCCCTAGTTCGGCTGGTGTCAGAAACACTGGAACATTTAAAGAAATCATGTTTGATGTGAATGAATGGGCAGCTAATCCGGATGTGTTCACTATAGACCTATCGAACGAGGAGAAGGGAACTTACATGTTGGGGTTAACTTACCAAGTTGCAGGTAATCTTGTGCAATTGATTTCTTTTATTGATAACAAATAAATCCCATAGGCAAAAGAAAACAGGCGAATTGTGGTGTGTTCAACCATGATTCGCCTGTTTTTTATTGAGATATAAAAATGTATAAGTTTCACGCTATAGCTTCTGCTCTGCTGTGTGGCAAAAGTGGGGTGGGCAAGATTTGGAAACCCCTTTTAAATCCTTATATTATAAAATTATCCATTTTGTAATATGACAGAAGTGATGACAACGCTCACTATAACCGAACATGTCTTTTAATTATAATGAATCCGATGGTCCAACTCTTCCAGCCCATTCAATCAAATATACTAGAGGTGATGCAGATGTTAGGAATCGGATTGACCATCGTTGTTATAATCGGGGCTTATTTAATGGCTGCGTATACTCGATTGTTAAGCATGCGTAATCGTGTGAGAGAATCTTTTGCTACCATAGAAGGTTATTTACAAAATCGGGTTGAGGCATTAACAGAAGTTGCGAAGATGGTTATTTCTTATGCTAAACATGAACACGAAACATTGGCGCTTGTACATAGAATGCGTGCTGGTTTAAGTGATGATCATCTTCCGGTTGAGAAGCTGATTAGATATGTGGAAATGGAAAAGTATATTCATTCGATCAATGTTCAGGCAGACTATTATCCAGAGCTTAAGGAAAGCGATCCGTTTATCAAATTGCAACAAAGGATCTATATCTTAGAGGAAAACCTATCTGCCAGCAGACGTATCTATAACGAAAATGTGACAAGCTATAACACGATGATAAGTACCCTTCCTACGCTTTTACTTGCAGGGGCTATTGGATTTAAGCCGGAAATCTTGCTCAAGATGGAAGGGGCCAAACGAGCAGACGTTAATTGGACGGTATCCTAAGTAGATTTGATACGGAGAATTAAGAATGTCATGAGGTTTAGAGGGAGGCGTATCTATGAAAATCGTTATTGTAGATGATCATCCTTTAGTTAGAAGAGGGCTGGCATCTGTCATTTCAATGCAGCCAGATGTGCAATTTGCTGGTGAAGCTACAAATGGTCAAGAAGCATTTGATGTGATTGAAGCGACAAATCCGGATATTGTTCTCATTGATCTTAAGCTTGTTGATGAATCGGGATTGGATGTCATCAAGACAGCACGTGCCCGTGGCATTGTCAGTAAGTTCATTCTGTTGACTTCCTCTGCGAGCAGAGAGAATTTTTTGAGGGCTGAAGAAGTGCTGGTAGATGGATATGTCCTAAAAGAGGCATTGCCGGAGGAATTACTCTTTGCTATCCAGTTGGTGCATAAAGGGCGAAAGTATTACGATCCTGGCTTAATGGAAGAAAAGATGCGTATTAGCGGCAGCAGTCCGACGGATGAATTGACACCGAAAGAGAAGGAAGTACTGATTGAACTTGGACAAGGTGCTTGCAACAGAACGATTGCTACACATCTCTTTATCAGTGAATTTACAGTAAAGAAGCATGTCAGCCAGATTTTAGCGAAGCTACAGGTTAATGACCGGACACAGGCAGCACTGTATGCAAACGCGATAGGGCTGACGAAATATGAAATGTCTTATGAGTAGAAATATAACCATAGTCTTAAATACGAGGAGGTGTCCCAGCAGCCAGATCATAGCTCTTGGGACACCTCCTAAAGTTCTAGGAGGTTATATCAAACAACTAATGGTAGAACTAAATATAACATAGAGTAGTACGGCGAGATCAGATGATATAATGAGTATAAATACTTTGCGATATTGTGTATTCTGTCTACCTAATTGTAACTAGGGAGTGCTGTTCATGTTTGAGTTTCCAGGATACCAAACGTTAGATCTGATAGAGACTATCTCAGATATCAGGCTGTACAGACTCCAACGTCAAGAAGATGGCCATAGGGTTATCGCCAAGACAACTACAGGTGAGTATCCAGGATCTGCTATGGTCGATGCTTTTCGTTATGAGTATGACATGCTTAAGCGACTTAGCGGTCGTGGAGCAATCGAGGCGTATAGTCTGGAGATCACGCCGGATCGACCAGTCCTTCTCTTACAAGATATAGAGGGGCGTATGCTGGATCAGATACTACGTACACCTGAATCACTGGAGCTTCCAGTGCTGCTTCGGATCGCTATCGGTGTTGCTGATTGCCTTATGCAAATTCATCGTGAGAAAATAACACTAAATGAACTAACCCCCGCTCATCTAATCGTCAATCCTGTTACTTTTGAAGTGAAATTTATCGATATACGAATGTGCTCCACGGAAAGTGACACCAGTCCATTATCACCCTTAAGCGGGCGACCGGATGCCTTGCTTCCTTATATATCGCCAGAACAAACGGGTCGAACTGGGTTGAACCCGGACTATCGATCTGACTTTTATTCGCTTGGAGTCCTTATGTATGAGTGTCTCTCAGGCAGCCGCCCCTTTGAGCTTCATGATGTTGTTGATATTGTATATCGTCATCTTGCAGATACACCTGAGCCTTTACATCGCAGGGTTTCCACTATCCCTCTAACTGTCTCTGACATTGTTGGTAAATGCATGGAGAAAATGCCTGATGCGAGATATGCCAGTGCTTTTGGAATCAAGTCAGATCTTGAGGAATGTCTATCCCACCTACAACAATTCGGGTACCTCGAGCCCTTCCTGTTAGGAAGCTGGGATATTCCGGAACGCTGGATGGTACCAGAACGATTCTACGGGAGACATTTTGAGAAACTAAGCTTACGAGAAGCACTGAAACGAGCATCACAAGGTGCTGTAAAGACGGTCTGGCTTAGTGGTGAGAGTGGTATCGGTAAAACAACCTTTTTAAAAGAAACGCTTAGAAATTCGATTTCTTCGGATGGTTTTTTCGCCAGAGGCAAATTCGAATCACTACATACCTCACTCCCTTATGGCATCTGGCATCAAGTGATAGAAGAATTGGTCAGTCAACTGCTGATGGAAACGAAGCTGCAGGTGGAGGTTTGGAAGCTGCGTATTTTACAAGCTGTAGATGGTTACGGGCAACTGCTGATCGAACTTGTCCCTAAGCTTGAGCTTTTGATTGGCCCGCAACCTTCCGTGCCTCCGTTGCCGCCGCTGGAAGCTCAGCATCGATTTCAATTAATCATGAGCCGATTTATTCAACTCTTTCCTCATGAGGATCATCCTTTGATCTTGATATTGGACAATATGCAATGGGCCGATGAAACATCGCTGCAATATCTCACTTCACTTATAGAGGACACGGCCACGAGTCATCTGCTAATCGTTCTTTCTTATCGTGATCGGGAAATTACGAGGCTGCACCCACTCAGTAGTCTGGAAAAGCACTTGATAGACCGCAACGTAGTGATGAGTAAAATTTCTCTACAGGCGCTTGAACTCACCGATATAAAACAACTGCTATTGGATGTTATGCGTTACGAGGCTGCTGACTTGGAGGAGCTAGCGCGGGTACTTCTGCATAAGACAGATGGGAATCCATTATTTATTAAGCAATTCCTTCAGGATTTGATTGATGATCAGCGAGTGGTATTTGACGAGGATATTCGAAGCTGGAAATGGGACCTCCAGCGTATTACTGAATTGAATGTTCCCGATAATGCAGCAGCCTATCTTTCAAGTAAATTACAGCAATTTCCCGATCAGACGGTACATGCACTTAGTAGAGCCGCTTTACTGGGCAGCCTGTTCGATGTGGGAATGCTTGCCGAAATTATGGAGATTCCGATAGAGATATTGACTGAAGCATTGGCAGTTGCGGTAAATGGACGCTTGCTACAACCTGTTAACGGAGAGGCACATACGCATTTTAAATTCCAACACAACCGTATTCATCGGGCGGCTTATGCGCTTGTTCCCGAAGAGGAGCGCCCAGAGCTGCATTGGAGGATTGGGATGTTATTGCTAGACCGCAGCTCTCTTAATGAAGGAACAGTCCTATTTGAAGCTGTCCATCATTTGAATCAGGCGATTGTGTGGATAGATCGCCCGGAGCAGAGGCTTCAACTGGTAGAACTGAACTTAAGGGCAGGGATAAGTGCAAAGCAAACCACCGCACATGAGACAGCCTTACAATATATGCTTCAGGCGACAGCGATGTTAGAGGAGCAGAGCTGGGAGGAGCATTATGGACTAACCTTCCGGGTATTTCGGGAGAGGGCCGAGCTTGAATACTTATGTTCACATTTTGATAAGGCGAATGAATTATTTCATCTGTTAATCCATAAAGCTGCGACAAATACAGATAAGGCTTACATCTACGCGATGAAGGTTCAATTGGAAGCAAGTAATGATAACCATGAAGAAGTTATCTCCTTAGGTCGACATACATTATCGTTATTGAAAGTGAGCCATCAATTTGATCCTAGCTATGTTCAATTGACGCTTCAATGGTTAAGATTGCGTCGCAGACTACAGAAGGTCTCACTCGAATCGCTGAACCTCTTACCGCCGATGACGGACGAGGCTCGTAGAGTCGCAATGTCCACTTTAGAACATACGAGCAATGCCTGTTTCTATGTCAACCGGGATGGGTGGCTCGCTTCTTCCTTCACCATGATTGAATTGACACTCGATTATGGGATGACTCCGCAGGCTTCCATTGGATTCATAGGCTATGCAATGTTTCAATACTATTACTTCCGGAATGATGAAGAAACATTTAAATGGGCCATGTTGGCGTGCAGCTTTTCAGAACCCTATCCGAAAGTGCATATGACAACCTTAGCTGCGTTCGCTATGTGCTACGATAGCTGGCGGCATTATGATCCAGCTATGCTCCGTACGTTTACCGAGAAAGCAGGAAAAGTGGGACTGGAATCAGGTGACTTATGGAAGGGTAACCAAAGTGTGTTAATCAACTGTGCCTCCCTCTTACAATTTGGACATCCGTTAGACGATATCTATGATCGATTAATTGCGCATTCCGGAGATTTGTTGCGCCATAACAACAGTCTTCATTGTAAGCAGGCTATCATAGCTGTAGCTACTCTAGTTCGATTGACAGGTTATCGCTCTGTAGATGATCCATTTAACATTGCAGAGATTAGCGAACCTGATTTTGCACAGTCGGTTCATGGAGATACCTTTAATTTTATACAAGAAATGGTCTGGATATATCAATATTTAACAGGTTATATATTTGGGGATTACCGCGAAGCTAGTGAGGCATTAGCGAAATCAGCTGCCATTATAAAATCACGTGAAGATGGTTTAGACAGTCCCATGCAGATCATGTATGAATGTTTAGTCTGGGCTCAGTTGTATGAGGAATATAACGCTGAAGAGCAACGTATATATCGGGCAAAAATGCGCAGTTGCCTGAAGAAAATGAAAAAGCTTGCTAAGCGTTGCCCGGTAAATTATGAGCATAAATATCTGTTGATGAAGGCTGAGCTGATTCGCCTATCGCGAGATCCACGACAAGCTGAAGCCTTGTATGAGCAATCTATTGAGGTTGCTCGTATCAACGGCCATATTCACGATTTAGCTATGGCGGCGGAGTGCTACGGCAAGTATGGACTTCGTCATGGCAAATTGCATCTAGCAAGAATCTATATGACTGAAGCCTACGAGGCTTATCTGCAATGGGGCGCAAAGGCTAAAGCGGCTGACCTTGAGCAGCAGCACAGCAATCTGCTGCATATTAAACGTGAGCCCGGACTCGACCGGGTCGATTCCCTTTCTGTGGTGATGTCTGCACAAGCTTTGTCGGGTGAGATGGAAATGAGCCGATTATTGGGCACGCTGATGCGGATTATGCTCCACAATGCTGGAGCCGAATATGGGGCGGTTATTTTTGATCATGAAGGAAGATGGATGGTTGAGGCCCACGGGACATCGGAAGCCCTGCATATCGAATCCGTTCCTCTCGGGGAAGAGTCAGATCTTGTTCCGGCAGCGATTATAGCCTACGCGGCAAGAACACAGGAGCAGGTTGTATTACATGATGCGCTCAGTGAGGGAATATTTGCACGTAACGCTTACGTTAGGAAGAATAGACTGAAATCGGTTCTTTGTCTTCCTATCATGAATCAGAATAAATTAGTGTGCTTGCTCTATTTGGAGAATAACCTATCACCAGGTGTATTTACACCGAGTAGGCTTGACGTGCTCAAGCTGCTTGGCTCTCAATGTGCCATCTCTATTGCCAATGCCAAGCTATATTCGGGGATTCAATATCTTAAGAAAAATTTAGAGGATCAAGTGACAGAAAGAACCCGTGACCTGGAGCGTTCGATGCGTGAGACGTCCGCAGCTTTGGCTGAAGCCACAGTCTATGAGGAACGAAATCGTATCGCTCAGGAGATTCATGACATTGTTGGGCATACACTCACATCAACGATTCTTCAAATTGAGGCTGGAAAGCGTCTGCTCCAGAAGAAAGATATAGATAGCGGCGTTCAGCGACTGGTTGAGGCACAGGATCTTGTCCGTCATAGCTTGAATGAAATCCGCGGATCTGTCCATATGCTGAAGGAGGACAAGTATTCCGATCTAACGGTCATGTTGAAGCAACTGATCCGTGATACAGAGCGTAATGCAGGCGTTGTCATTCATGCCATTATTTATGATCTGCCGGACGCCATGTCAACAGCCTATAAAAAGGCCATTTATCATGCTTTGCAGGAGGGCCTAACGAATGGAATCAGACATGGTAAGAGTACAGAGTTCCATTTTAGTCTGGAATCTGTCGGAGCGAATTTACAGTTTAGGCTCAAAGATCGTGGGTCAGGAGATAGTCAAATAGTGATGGGTTTTGGACTAAGGACGATGAAAGAACGGGTTGAGCAACTGGGAGGCAGCTTATCCATCGATTCAGAAATGAATGAGGGCTGTCTACTGGAGATTGATCTGCCCATGCGAAGGGTTGGGAATAGAAAATGAATAAGATAAAGATTGTAATTGCCGATGATCAATTGTTGACGCGTGAAGGACTCCGCACCATTCTGGATCTGGAGGATGATATGGAGGTAGTCGGTGCTGCCAAGAACGGGGAAGAGGCCTGTGAGATGGTGGAAGTATTCCAGCCCGACCTGGTACTGCTTGATGTTCAAATGCCAATTATGAACGGGATCAGTGCATTAAAACGAATCAAGCAGATTCGTCCGGATATATTCATTCTGATTTTGACCACTTTTATAGAGACCGATTATATTGTTGAGGGCATGGCATTCGGAGCAAGCGGCTATATGCTGAAGGATATGGATGCAGACAAAATGATTGCCTCGATCCGTGATACGATATCAGGGCAATTTATTCTGCCAGCCCCGGTAGCGGCCAAATTGGCGACGAGGATGAATAGATTGACGGAAGAGTATGAACACCGGCAAAGATCCAATGTGGGTGGTATGAGTCTGACAGAACGAGAAGAGGAGCTGGCGCAGCTCATTATCCGGGGACTCAATAACCGCGAAATTGCCGATACACTGCATATCGCGGAGGGAACAGCGCGTAATTATATTAGCAATCTTTATAGCAAATTAGAGGTGGTTGACCGGGCTCAGGCGATTGTGCGGCTTCAAGCTATGATGTATCCGTTGTAGATGCTAACGAATTACTGTAGGGGCCAAATAATCAAATAGCGGGAAATTTCTCAGTACTCCAAATGTAACAGTCAGGATCAACATCGCAGCCATAATTACATGGCTAAGAGGCTGGATACGCTTTTTCTCAGTGAACAAGTACAGCATATACAGAGGTGCTAGAACAAATAGCAACGGGTTAAATCTGAACGCTTGAACGAAGTCGAATCTCAACAACGATAGAATAACTCTTGTGATTCCACATCCCGGACAATAAAATCCAGTCCACTCATGAAATAAACAAGGTATACCCATATTGGTTAAGGGCATCCATACGGTGAAATATAGTAAGCCTAGGAGACTTAAGGACACACTCCAAAATAGTTTAGGGTGTGTCCTCTTATAATTAGTTAAATTAGACCAATTTATTAACATCTGATTGCACCAAAGCGTATGTTACAATACCAAAACTAAAGATTGTAAGGATCACATAAAGAGCTGAATTATCGGATACGAGTTGGCCACGTTGTCTTTGAGCTTCTGCAACATGTTTACCGATCTGATAGGCCCAAACAAGGCTCCATATCCCGCAAGTAATCAATGTCAGAAGGAAATGCTTTCCTCCTGTAAATGTGTAGTCTCCGCTTAGCTTCCCTACGTCATTGGTTAGAGCAATAAACCAAAATATTCCGTATATTCCACATGTAATTAATGACAATATAATGGAAAATGCGACACTTCTTTGACTAATCATTGTTCACTCTCCTATGTATTTACATGAAAATTTGACATTATTATCATAGTCAATTGCGAAAATATATACAAGATAATATTTAGTAGTCTATTGTATGCGGGAATTAGGAAGTGTAGAGCAAAATTACATTACTGTTTCGAAATAGTGGAATCCTTACTGGATATGAAATATACTTTTATAGGTTAGCCGTAAGACAGCTAGAATTTGAACTACGATTGGAGAAAATGAAACGATGTCTAATTTACCAAACTGCCCGAAATGTAATTCTGAGTACACTTATGAAGATGGAAGTCTACTAGTTTGCCCGGAATGTGCACATGAGTGGACATTAGAATCAGAGTCTGAGAATAGTGAAGATCAAAAGGTTATCAAAGATGCCAACGGCAATGTATTAAACGACGGTGACTCAGTAACTGTAATCAAAGACCTTAAGGTAAAAGGAAGCTCATCCGTTCTGAAGATTGGTACCAAAGTTAAAAATATCCGTTTAGTGGACGGAGATCATGATATTGATTGCAAAATTGACGGATTTGGAGCTATGAAATTAAAATCTGAATTTGTTAAAAAGATATAAAAAGAAAGAATCAGCTTACCTTCGATAGAAGTAGGCTGATTCTTTTTTTGTGACAGTATTTGAACACGCGTCATCTTATGATCTCAACAATTTGGTTTCGTCCTGCATTTTTGGCTTGATATAAGGCTTTGTCCACAGATTCGAATAAATCATTTAGTTGATTGGTCGGGCTTTCTGTATACTGCTCCGCAAAATTATTAATAGACAATAGCCCCATGCTTACAGTAATGGATACAGAATGAGCTACCTCATCCACATGTACTTTATTGGCCTCTATCATAAACTTAATATGCTCTGCCCAGCGGTTTGCTTGTGTATGGTTCGTATTTGGTAAATAAACGATAAACTCTTCTCCGCCATACCGTGCCAGGATATCCGTCTCCCTCAGCGATTGCTTAATGACCTCTACCGTACTGCAAATTACAACATCGCCGACTAAATGGCCGTAATTGTCATTCACCGTTTTGAAAAAGTCGATATCCAGTAGAATGATGGCAAAAGGCTGCTTCAATATCATGTTTTCTATGATCTCATGCTCTAAGTGCTGTGTTAAGTAATGACGGTTATAACAACCTGTTAAGCTGTCGGTTATGGCCATCTGCTTGAGTTTTTGGTTGGTCTGAGAAAGCTCATTTTGGATTTGAATTAATGCCAGATTGCGCTCTTGCAAGATCTCGTTCTGATGATTAGTCTCAGCAATGAGGCGATGCAGCTCGCTTCTATCCTGAAAAGTGAGAATCCGTCCAACCATGATCTCGCCTACGACAATGGGTGCCGCTGTAATATTGATGTATGCTTGGAGCGAGGTGTAGAATACTTCAACTTCGGTTCTCTCCATGGGCTGTTTAAAATATGTATGTTGAAACAATCGGAAAGCGCTGGCAGTCTGCTCCATAGGTGTTAGCGTCGATAAGTCGAAGGGATCACCAATCTGTAGGTTGATTTTTGGCAAAAGTGATCGATTAATCTCTACCACAGTTTCATTATCATCCAGTACAAGAATTCCTTGTGTGAGTGTGTCAATGATATCCTGATGGGCGATGGTTACGAGATCAAATATTTTATCACGATGAATGGCAATGACGAAAAAGATAGCAGAAATTAGTATCCCTAGTGAGGTCATCCCTGGAATCACCGGCTGAGATTTAAACAGCACCACATTAAGAAAGACATCCAGTAATACAAATACAGTCAACACTAGTACACCCTTGAGTACATGAGTAACCTGTTTTTTGATCCGCTGGGTGGCGTTTGATATAAGCGCTGAATAGATGATATACAGAGAAAAAATAATGGTGGTGATTAAAAAGAGAATAAACAGCCAAAAAAGCGGTCCATAGGATCTTTCAACATATCCACCATGCATAGGCAGTACAAAGCTTTGCTTCGGATTGACGATCACGCCTATTAAGATGAATGCTGCCACAATGTATAGGATCAGAGTTTTCTTTTTTCGAAGGAGGTATGATTTACCAGTGAGGAATATCGTAAAAAGAAGCCATCCAATCGTTAACAGGATCGAGTCAATAAAAGCGAGCTTCACATAAAATAATTGAACATCGGGATCCGCTGTAGTTTTGAGAGCAAATTGACAGAAAGGCCATAGCATCATAGTAAAATGAAAAATCAAGTACACCTTATGTAAGTTAGTGATTGTTACGGAAATAAATATGTAGATGAATAGAGCGAACAGAACGAAGAATAATGATAGGTCAATCCATGTCATGACATTCAATTAGGTAACACCTTCTTATATAAAAAAATAGGTTCATCTTTATTCATTTAAGCTCGAAACCTTCTCCCACTCGGTTAGCAGCTCTTTTACACTCTGTGCGGACTGTGGCTTACTGAACAAGTAACCTTGAATTTTATCGCAGCCTTGCTCTTGTAGATAATCGAGTTGTACGGTTTGCTCCACACCTTCTGCAATCACACACATATTCATGCGTTTACCAATCATAATAATTTGTTCAACGAGAACGGCTTGATGTGTCCCTGTTCGAATGGAATCAATAAAGGACTTGTCTATTTTCAAAGTAGAGATCGGCATGTGTGTAAGATAACTTAAGGAGGAATACCCGGTACCAAAGTCGTCCAATGCAATTTTGATATTGTGGGCTCTGAGTTCAGTCAGCTTACTGCTCACATATTCGTAGGATTCAACCAGAACACTCTCTGTAATCTCTAGCTCTAAGTATTCAGGCTCTAGCCCGGAAGCTTGCAAGGTGTCAAGAACTAGCTCATTGAAGTCGCTTTGCAGTAGCTGCAGCATTGAAATGTTAACAGACATCGTTAGATGTGATAATCCTTGTTCATGAAGGTTTTTCAAAAAGGTACAGGCTGTTCTGAGCACCCACGCTCCAAGAGGAATGATGAGATGGGAATCCTCTGCTATTTTGATAAACTTGTCTGGAGGTACCATGCCTAGTATAGGATTGTTCCAGCGCATAAGAGCCTCTAGTCCGGTCACCCTATTCTGAGTCAGATCAATCTGGGGTTGATAGAAAACTTCCAGCTCATTGTTCTCTAAAGCACTGTATAACTGCTTCTCAATGTTCATTCGCTCAGTGAAGGTATCATTCAACGGTTGATCGAACACAATAATTTGGCCCTTGCCGGCGTCTTTAGCTTTATACATAGCAATGTCTGCGGATTTAAGGAGCTCCATAATATTACTGCCATGATCAGGGTGAGTACTGATTCCGATGCTTAGGCTAACATGCAACAGACTGTCGTCCATCTCAATCGCATCTTTAAAACCGGCAATAATGTGGGAGGCTACGCTAGTTATGCACTGACTGTTCTCAATAGAATATAAAAGAACGATAAATTCATCCCCGGCGAAACGATACACTTCACCACTGCTCCCAACCAGGGACACCAACCTCTTACTAACCTTAACAATTAGCCTATCGCCAAATTCATGGCCCATCGTATCATTAACATATTTGAAGTAATCAATGTCGATGAACATTAAGGCTGCAATGTTGTTCAGTTTCAAAATGCGAGGCCCATTCTCATAAAAAGCTAATTTATTAGGCAGGCCGGTTAATAGATCATGATACGCCAGGTAATGCATTCTTTCTTCATTCAGGGTTAGCTTCTCTTGATTCTCAATAAGCTGATCATATTGCTGTCTGAGTTCTTCTTCCGTAGCTGTGATTTCCTCATAGGCGGCTTCTAAATTTTCGTGGGCGCTCACCCTATCCCTATAGGCAAGATCCAGTTTCTTCTCGATCCTTTTAATCCGCTTCAGAGTACCTAGAATTAATGCAAAGATAAGCAAAGCTGTTATGAGGACAAAGAACCAGCCTTTAATTATATTAATAAGTCTTATCCACTCCGGATCTCGCGTAAAAGCGGAAACGGCCTTATCTGTTAGGGGGATCCATAAGCACCCTACAATAAAATATATTACGGCGATTTTTAAGGAGCCCCGAACAGGGTTGAAGGTTTGTTTCGTTATGGAATTTTTGTGTTTGTTTCTTTGAAGCATATGTCCCTCCTATATCAAGCATGAAAGCTACTTGTTTTAGATCATTTCAACATATTTCATCAAAATCCTCTATTTGTCAGTGATGTTCTGCAAATTTTAAGAATAGGTTTTTGGACAAGCTGGAGCTAGGCATTAATGCCTAGCTATACTTGACCGTAACTTGTGTTATAATCAAACAAACAACTCGAAGAGAAAATTATAGTTAAGGGGGATTTGTAAGTGGAAATAGGAATCAGTACGTTCGTAGAAACAACACCGGATGTTCAAACGGGTGAATTAATAAGTCATGCGGAGCGATTGCGCGAGGTAGTAGAGGAGATTGTTCTTGCGGATAAGGTGGGCTTAGATATATTTGGTGTGGGTGAGCATCATCGAAAAGATTATGCCGCATCTTCTCCAGCAGTTTTGCTGGCTGCGGCTGCCTCACAGACGACACGAATTCGGTTGACCAGTGCGGTAACCGTGCTGTCCTCTGCTGATCCAGTACGTGTATTTCAGGATTTCGCAACACTCGATGGAATCTCAAATGGACGAGCGGAAATCATGGCAGGCCGGGGTTCCTTTATCGAATCTTTCCCGCTCTTTGGATACGATTTAAATGACTACGATGAGTTATTCGATGAGAAGCTGGACCTGTTGTTAAAGTTAACGGCATCCGAAAAAGTAACCTGGAGTGGAAATCATCGTCCATCCATTAATAATCTGGGGATTTATCCGCGCCCCGTTCAGAATCCTCTGCCCGTATGGATTGGCAGTGGAGGCAATACAGAATCTGTGATTCGTGCTGGCCTGCTCGGGTTACCACTTGTGCTCGCGATTATCGGAGGCAGTCCGCTGCAGTTTGCTCCACTGGTGAAGCTCTATAAGAAAGCGGCAGCCCAAGCAGGACATGATGTATCGAAGCTCCCGGTTGCCTCACACTCACACGGCTTTATCGCAGAAGATAATCAGCTTGCTGCCGATATGTTCTTTCCTTCTACACAGGCCAGCATGAACGTGATTGGCCGGGAACGCGGCTGGGGTCATTATAGTCGGGCGAGCTATGATGCGGCTCGCAGATTCGAAGGCGCTTTATATGTGGGAGATCCAGATACTGTTGCTGAAAAAATCATTCACCTACGCAAACACGTAGGGATTACACGCTTTATGCTGCATGTACCGCTAGGTACGATGCCTCATAAGGATGTAATGAAAGCTATTGAGCTATTGGGTACTGAAGTAGCACCCATTGTTCGAGCTGAGATATCGAGATGGGAAGCAGAGGTTGAAGCAAAAGAGGATTGACCCCATTTAGATTAACTAGTATGATCTTACCAATTTATTGAAGCTGTTGTGAATTGGAGGGGGTACTGAAGTGACGGATCGAATCATAGCGGACAGACTTGAAGAATTAGGTATTGTCCTGCCAAGTGCTAGTGAACCGGCGGCAAAGTATGCTAACTACGTCATTGTTAATGGATTATGTTTTGTATCGGGCAAAGGACCAGCCGGAGATCCCAAAGGGAAGCTGGGCCAAGATTTCACTACCGAAGAAGGCTATCATTATGCACGTCAGACAGGGGTTGAGATTCTTGCCGTCCTTGAGTCAGCTTTAGGCTCCTTGGATAAAGTGAAGCGAGTGATCAAAATTCAAGGATTTGTGAATGCCGATCCCTTATTCGAAGAACATCATAAAGTACTCAATGGTTGTTCTGATTTAATGCTGGAGGTATTCGGAGACAAAGGCAGTCATGCACGTTCGGTATTGGGCGCTGTTTCTGTAAGAGATAATCTTCCGATCATCATTGATTCCATTTTTGAAGTGGATTAACAAGAGGGCTGTGGCACCGAAAGGTGACCGCAGTCCTCTTTTTTTACATGGTTTGAACTGTAGTTAGACGCCAACCCCAAAAATTGTAACAAAACTAATGATCCTAATTTTAGTAATAGTATATGAACGTATCAATCAACGAGGTGATGACATCATGAAGATTCATAAGAAAGCCACACTACTTGTACTACTCACATCTATACTCTATACAGCTCCAGCCCATGCGGCGGTAACGCCTCAGAATCAGGTTACGGGTGTTTTTCTGGACGATCGACAGCTTGAATTAGAGGTTCAGCCCTTGCTCATAAACGGTACAACGCTGGTTCCCATGCGCAAGCTGTTTGAAGAACAGGGAGCAACAATCTCATGGAACAACGATACCAAAACAGTGAAGGCCACTAAGGGAACGCTGGTACTGACTTATCAAATAGGAGATTTAACCGCGAACAAAAATGGACAAGCCTTAAGCTTAACCGTTCCGGGTCAGGTCGTCGGTGGTAATACGATGATGCCGCTGCGTTTTGTCAGCGAGGCTCTAGGTAGCACCGTGAAATGGGAGGCTAGTACTCGGACAGTCCGCATCTACTCAGCGATGAATTACGATACAACGATTCTTTATGGGGTTAACCTGCGCAGTTCGCCAAATTCATCGGACCAATCAGGTGTTCAGCAAATGTTGTCTGCAGGTGAGAAGGTACATGTGATTAGGGAAGTGGATGCTTTCTGGTTAGAAGTGCGAACGCAAGACAACAAGACGGGATACATATCTGCTAAACCCAAATATAGCAATTATACTAGTGAGTCGCTCGCTGAGAAACAGGGAAGCGCACTGCTTGCTTACGGCGAGAAGTATCTGGGAACCCCTTATGAATTTGGTGCAGCAACGAACCAGACTTCTACATTCGACTGCTCTTCTTTCGTAGGGCATTTATTTGAGGATGTATTGTCGGTGGATCTGCCGCGCACCTCCTATAATCAAGCCAAAGAAGGGAAGGAAGTTGGGATCAACGAGCTGCGTAAAGGAGATTTATTGTTCTTTAGTGCACGTGGTCTCGAAATTGGTCATGTTGCCATGTATGCGGGAAATAATCAGATATTGCATACGTATTCCAAAGAGAAAGGCGTTCATTATGAAGCCCTGAGTGAGAAGTGGAAGAAGCGTTTTGTGACGGCGCGTAGAATGTTTTAGATTAGGTAGCGGTTAGGCTATAATGATCACGATGAAGAAGCGTCCGAATATATTTGGGGGATGAAGCATAGTGACTAAAACAATCGTAGAAAAGCTGAACTTACAAAAATACAACCAAGTAGCGATATTGAATAAACCGGAGGGCTCTGATTATTTAGCTGAATTGTCCGATTATGATACTTCGCTAAATGAAGCATATGATCTTATATTTGCTTTTGTACTAGATATGTCGTCTTTACAAGAACTAGTGAACCGTGTGATAGAACATCCGCATCTTCATAAGAATGGCTATCTCTTTGTGGCATATCCTAAAAAGGGAAACAAAGTGTATCCGACCTTTATTCATCGTGACGACTTGCTAGAGGGTCTGGGCAGTGATGAGAACGGCTATATCGGGACCAGTAATATTAAATTTGCACGCATGGTTGGATTAGACGATGTCTTTACAGTTGTGGGGTTAAAAGAGGATGTTAAGGGTAAAGGTCAGCTTTCCAATACCCCAAGTCAATCTGTGGATGACTATATTTCTTTTATTCCAAATGTGGAAGAAGATCTGAAAGGTACACTGGAGCTTCTTACCATCTATCAATCGCTTACCCCGGGCTATCGTAAAGATTGGGCTCGATATGTCTATAGTGCCAAACAAGAGGCAACAAGAGCTAAGCGTAAAGAGGAAATGAAGATGATTCTACGGGCGGGTTATAAGAGCCGTGAGCTGTATCGACAAGCCAGTAGTACTGAATCTTAAATCGACCTTTCTTTATTAAAAAGATCATTTGCAGGCATAAAGACGGTTTTTGAACTCCTTTTCCGTCTTATGTTATGAACTTGATTGTTAAGGAGGCAGATAGTGACTTGTACGGATGCAGAACTGGTAGATAAGGTGTGTAAAGGGGATATGGATGCATTCAGTGGGCTTATCGGCAAATATTCCAATGCAGTATACGGAGTAGCTTACGGTAAATTGGGTGATTTCCACACTGCGCAAGACATTACACAAGAGGTTTTTGTTAAGACCTATCGTAATTTATCCAATTTAAAGGAGCCAGAGAAACTCGCCAGTTGGTTATATGCAGTTACTTCACGGGAATGTATGGATTGGTTTAGGGCGAATAAGAAGAAAGCTGTATATGAATTCATGGAGCAAATCGAGGTTTCTCAGCTGGAGACTACTGAAGATCAGCTCCTCCGAAAAGAACTCCAGCAAGATGTGTGGAAGGCATTAAACACCTTATCCGAAGCTAACCGTATAGTCACCATTCTATTCTATATCGACAACTACAAGGTTAGGGAAATCGCTGATTTCCTTGATTTATCTATTGAAGCTGTCGAGAGTAGACTCCGCAGATCAAGAACGATCTTAAAAAGGGAGATGTTGCGTACAGTGAATAACAATCTAAGTAAAAACAAATTGCAGGACGAATTTAAAAAGAGAGTTTTTCAGGATGAAAGAATGCCTGAAACCAACTTTCGTCGTGTGGCCATGGGCCAAAGTGAATTCGATGATATTGATATGCCTAAGACGAACTTTTCTAATGTAAATATGGCGGGTACCAAGTTTGACAATATTAATATGAGCAGTACTACTTTTAACGATATCAATATGCATCTTGTTAAGTTTAATGAAGTCGGATTGTGGGAAATCGAGGTTAGCGATAGTGAATTAGGAGAAGCCTATTTCCATGATATTCACTTGTATGGTAAAGGCAATAAGTTTGAACGATGCCAGCTTAACGGCACATCTTTTGTAGAGTGTGATCTTTCGAATGTAGAGATAAAAGATTGCAATCTTTCAGGCGTCACAGTTAATGGCATTTCATTAGAGGCTCTGCTAGAGAGTTATCATAAAAATAAATAATATTGCAACATTACTATTTATTCATCATAGATTTCATCAAAACCACTTCATCCTAGGAGTGGTTTTTAAGTTTGGGGTATAATGGATGTAGATCATATAGCACAAACCTACAGGGGTGAAATATAGATGAAGCGCATCACGATTTTAATTGCGGATGATGAGGCAGAGATTGCGGATTTGGTGGCCTTACATTTGCAAAAAGAGGGGTATCATATCATTAAGGTATCCGATGGGCGGGCAGCGGTACAAGCCATTGAGTCTCAAACGGTAGATTTGGCAATTCTGGATATTATGATGCCAGGTCTGGATGGCTATGAGGTAACCCGTCACATTCGGGAGCAGTATCATCTGCCGATTATTTTTTTAAGTGCGAAGACTTCTGATCTCGATAAGATTACGGGACTTGTCATGGGCGCAGATGATTATATGACCAAACCATTCAATCCAATGGAGTTAGTCGCCCGCGTTAATTCTCAACTTCGGCGCTCTATACAATTCAGTCAGCCCGCAGCCATTCCAAAATCGGTGCTTGAAGTAGGTGGCTTGATGATCTCACCGGAGGAGCATACCGTCACCCTTTACGGCGAGGTGATAGATTTAACTCCGAAAGAGTTTGATATTCTGCATTTATTAGCCAGTCATCCCAAGCAGGTGTTTAGCGCAGAGAGCATTTTTCAACAGGTGTGGGGAGAAGCTTATTATGAGAGTGGCAACACGGTCATGGTGCATATCCGTACTTTGCGCAAAAAACTTGGAGAAGACATGAATAAGAATAAATTTATTAAGACAATCTGGGGCGTAGGATATACCTTTACTGGATAGGCAGTGAGATTTGTATATTTTAAGAAAAACTTTATAATTGCCCTGCTTTTTCTTTAAAGTGTCTTCGTTATTCTATTCCTATCGAGGAAATGGGAGGACATTACGGATGAAAAAGTGGGGCTTTTTGATGATCATTGTGTTGTTGCTTGGTTATGCGGCCGCTCGTTATTTACCGGATACGGGTAATCTGGCTGATAAGAATGATAAGATCGGGAAAGGATCGATTAGAGATAGCGATAGTATAGAGGTGGTTACGCAAGATCAGGTATATCAAGGAGATTTATTGCTGGTGAACAAACAATATCCGGTACATGAGGACAGCGTGAAGTCTGATATTGTGACCTTATATGATCAGAAGGATCTGGTTCAAGGGTATGGTTTACTAGATACCTCTATTCGTTTGTCTGAAAGTGTAGCACTTAAATTCAATAAGATGATCAAGGCTGCGGAGAAAGACGGCGTGAATCATTTTTTGATTAGCAGTGGGTACAGGGACTTTGATGAGCAAGAGAAATTGTATGAGGAAAAAGGTTCAGATTATGCTTTACCGGCACAATATAGTGAACATAATTTAGGCTTATCGCTGGACATCGGATCGTCTCAAGCAGAAATGAGCAAAGCGCCTGAGGGCAAATGGCTGCAAAACAATGCTTGGAAATATGGCTTTATTCTACGCTATCCTAAAGACAAAACGGAGATTACGGGGATTAAATATGAACCTTGGCATTTCCGTTATGTCGGGTTGCCGCACAGTGCAATCATTCATGAGAAGGGGATTGTGCTGGAACAATATTTAGATCTTTTGAAGGAGAATAGTGAAATTTCAACGGTTGTAGATGGTAAAACATATACAGTAAGCTATTATCCAATATCGGGATATACAAGTATTAAGATTCCAAAGAAAGGGCAATATAAAACGTCGGGTGACAATATGGATGGCGTAATTGTGACTACAGTTCAATGAGTACAGAGCCTAAAAGCATGTCTACTATGAAATTATTGCTGGCAGCCATATTTATCGTCTATATGTATTTCTTGATCCGAATCATTTTATTTAAAGGGGCACCTTTTAGCTTGCAATCACTTTGGGAACAGGCGGGGCGTATGCTTGAGCATCCTGACAGAATTTTTCATCGACAGGGCAACTATATACCCTTTAAAGAGATCTCGCGAGGGATAGAGCAACTGTCATTTTCAGATCCGTTTTCATCGCTTAATTTGGTGGGCAATCTTCTGGCATTTATTCCGTTTGGGAGCATGGTCCCTATGCTATTTTCACAAAAAGAAAAGTTATTCCGAAAAGTCCTCATGCTCTCTTTTGCGCTGAGTCTGAGCTTTGAAGTTACACAATTGGTATTGTATATCGGCACCTTTGATGTGGATGATCTGATCTTAAACACTTGCGGTGGGGTAGTCGGTTACGCCTTATATAGAATGCTGGTTTCTTCTGGATTGTTTACAACTATATCGAAGCGGTGTTAGTATTTGTGGATGGTAGATATAGACAGAGGATAGAAGGGGCATGGTATGAAAAAGCGTATTTCGGATATTGTTTCCATCATTGTAGGAGCATTGTTGTTCTCTTTGGCCGTTAACTTGTTTGTGATTCCGAACGAGTTCGGTGAAGGCGGGGTAACGGGATTGACTATGATTACATACTATTTGTATCAGTGGTCGCCAGGTATTGTTAGCTTGATTCTTAATGCTTTATTATTGATTGTGGGTTATAAATTTTTAGACAAAACGACGACGGTATATACAATTATTGCGGTGTTTTTTAATTCGTTATTCTTGATTCTTACAAAGAATTGGCATATCGCCAGCGATGAGTTGATCATCAATGCAATATTTGGAGGCATCTTGTCTGGTGTGGGTATCGGAATGATCATACGCGTGGGTGGGACGACCGCAGGGTCAACCATTATCGCCAGAATTCTGCATAAATTTTTGGATTGGAACGTTAGCTACGCTCTTCTCTTGGTCGATTTAGTTGTGGTATTTGCTTCGTATTTCATCATTGGTGTGCAAAGTCTGATGTTTACGATCGTGATGCTCTATATAGCGACTAAGGTGATGGACTTCATTATTGAGGGAGTGAATCCTAAGAAGGCCGTTACAATTGTATCCAAGGAGCAGGATAAAATTGCTGAACAAGTTAATCGAATCATGGATAGAGGGGTCACAGTTATTTATGGCCGAGGGTATTATACTAAAGAACCCAAAGAGCTGCTCTATATTGTCATTAGCAAGCAGGAAGTGACCATGCTTAAGAAGATCGTAAGATCGATTGATAAAGAGGCTTTTATCGCCATTCACGATGTAAGAGATGTGTTCGGAGAAGGTTTTGTGGAGCTGGCAAAATAAGAGATAAAGTGCTGTCCGGTAGCTACGTGAGCTGCTTGGGCAGCTTTTTTTTGGATTGGGCATTCGATTGTGATGGATATCATTGCATTTTTTGTTTGTTCACATTTTATTAAATTCTAAAGTGATTCAACGCACACTCGCTCATTTGCAGCTTCTATATGCTTTTTATAGAGGAATTATCTTATTGTATTGCAGGAGAGAGGGGTATTCATATGTTAGATCAACAAACGATTGCTATTATAAAATCAACAGTTCCTGTATTACAGGTTCATGGAACAACCATTACTACGACCTTTTATGGCATGTTATTTGAAAATCATCCAGAGCTATTGAATATATTTAATCATGCCAATCAGCGGCAAGGCAGACAGCAGACAGCACTTGCTAATGCAGTTCTTGCAGCGGCCATGAATATTGATCAGCTAGAAAATATCTTGCCGGTGGTAAAACAGATTGCAGAGAAGCATCGAGCACTGGGTGTATTGCCTGAGCATTATCCGATCGTGGGTGAGACCTTGTTAGCTGCGATTGGGAAAGTGCTTGGTGATGCGGCAACACCGGAAATTATAGATGCATGGGCTAAGGCTTATGGGGTAATCGCAGATGCTTTCATAGGAGTGGAAGCAGAAAAATATCGTGAAGCTGCCGAAGCGCTGGGGGGCTGGAGTGGATTCAGAAACTTTATCGTCACTCGGAAGGTTAGAGAAAGTGAGCTTATTACTTCCTTTTACCTGTCTCCTGAGGACGGAGGGGCGATCGCCTCTTATTCCCCGGGTCAGTATATCACGGTTCGTGTTCAGCCAGAGGGTGAGGAATATACCCATGTTCGCCACTATAGTTTGTCCAGTGCTCCGGATCAGGCGTATTACCGTATCACTGTTAAACGGGAGAGCGAAGGGCTAGATAAACCTGCTGGCGTCGTATCTACTTATCTCCATGATGTCGTCCAAGTGGGATCTATATTAGAAGTGGGCTCTCCAGCGGGCGATTTCGTACTGGATCAGACTAGTGACACTCCGGTGGTTCTAATCAGCGGGGGTGTGGGGCTAACTCCAATGGTAAGTATGCTGGAGACAATCATTGCTGCACAGCCAGAACGCGAGGTAACCTATATTCATGCAGCCATCAATGGAAGCTTGCATGCTATGAAGGATAGGGTGGCAGATTTAGCGCAATCTCATCCTGCTCTAAGTTCTTATGTATGTTATGAATCTCCAGGAGAAGGAGACAAGTGCAATAGATCTGGTTATATTGATCTTTCTTGGCTTCAAGAAATAGCAGACGTGAACGCTGAATTCTATTTCTGTGGGCCGACTCCTTTTATGAAGGCCATTTATAAGGCTCTCAAGGAATGGCAGGTACCGGAGGAGAGAATTCATTTTGAATTCTTTGGACCAGCTGGCAGTTTAGAAGAATAATAAAGATAACAAAAAGCACCGCAGCTGATTGGCTGAGGTGCTTTTTGCTTTGCGTTAGTGGTGATTTATTTGAAAGAAGCAAATGGATTAGTGCCTTTAGGCAGTATTGAACTAAAATTAAAGGTATAGGTAGGGATTCCAGCTGCATAAGGTGCGATTTCATATTGTTGATAGAAGATAGCTAAGCCACTTTCACTGACGAAGAAGGCAGGCTTCTCTGTTAGACCACCAGTTGACTCCGGAAAAGCTACATCCTTAGTGCTTTGCTTCAACATTTTATCTAGTTTTTGTTTGTAGTTTGGTTCTGCCTTTAACAGGTCTTTAAGTTCTATCTTCTTACCATCCTTCAGTGAGTAGGTATGTCCCTCGCGAATAGTACCGCCGTGTGCTCCACCGCTATATCCATATTGATCGACTACAATACTAAGTACGCCTTCACGATTAAAGGTGACTACATAAGTTTGAGAGTAGTCATATTTATGCTCTATCGTGCCATCTCTACGGCTGGCTTCTTTCTCAGCCTCTGAAGCGAATCGTTCAGCTTCTTTTTTGAAGGCTGTGTTAATCGTGTTTTGCACTTCATCTGTTAGACCACTGATTTTTGGATACTGAATCTGAATAGTAGCATTTTTATTGCTCTTATCCAAGGTAACAGAGGTAATCTTGATATCATTCATCACCAGCTTGCTAAGTTCTAGTGATTTCTGGACTGGATTATATACGCCTTGAATCCCTAAATAATCATTTAACAGCTTGAATGGGACATATAGGCGGTCATTGATCATCTTCGCTTCATGATTTCCGGTCATACTATAAATATAGTATCCGTTCAAATCTGTGCTGACGCCATAGTCAGAAACCTCTAGGTTAAGCTTCATCGAGTCGCTGCCCACACTGTAAGTTCTAGTGGTTGAATTATAATCAATGGCAAGACCAAAGGCATCACGCAATACAGTTAAAGGAATCATGGTATTTCCGTCTACGATTTTCCCTTGCTGTGTTAAGACTTGGCCTTTATATTTAAGCACTACAGAAGGCTGTTGAGTGGCTTGTTTTACGGTATTTCCTCCGGTAGCTGCGGCATTAACAAAAGTTCCTCCTACTAGTCCCGATCCTCCAAGTAATACTCCAGCAGCTAATACAGCAGACGTCCATTTCATTGTTTTATTCATGGTTATATTTCTCCTTCCCATTAATGGGCTTATGTAGTTCGATAGGTGTTGTTTTCCGCTATCACTCTTACGATTATACTTAAGCCTCTAATAGATTTGGTTACATCTGGGGTTACAGTGTTGTTGCATTGAATACGAAAAATCACAGAGATTCTAACGATTTTTTAACTTCCAGGTCTATTTTCTTTAACCATTATTGAATTTATGAATCAATAGGTGATCTCAAAGTAATTACGGTAAGCTCGGGACGACAATTAAAACGTATGGGCATACGAGTTACTCCAATCCCACGTGTCGTGTAGACCTGAAGTCGGCTGTTCGGGAGCTGGTATAATCCATTTGAATATTTACTGCCGTGAGGCGGGGTATACAAAGCGCCAACGAGTGGGAGGCGCACTTGCCCTCCGTGACTATGGCCGGACAATTGCAGGTCTATGGGGAGATCACTATATTCATCGGCGAAATCAGGCTCGTGGGCAAGGAGCAGGGTACATGCCTTGTCGGGGATATGGAGCAGCGCCTGTTGGATATCTGCTTTGCCAACCCACGGATCATCCACCCCAGCAAGATAGAGCTCTTTTCTATCTTTTTTTAAGACAGCATGTTCATTGTGAAGTACATGAAAGCCAGCTTGCGCTAACCCTTTCGTTACAGCTCTCCGAGTGCCAAAAGCGTCATGGTTACCTAACACTGCATATTGCCCAAAAGGAGCCCGCAACTCCGAACAGAAGTCTACAGCCTCTGAAATATAATCCACAGAATGATCTAACAGATCCCCAGTGAAGCAAATCAGATCCGGACTGACCTGTTGAATTTGCTGCACTAACTCTGTTAAAGCTTCTGGCCTCGAGTATACGCCTAAATGTAAATCACTGAAATGAACGATACGAAATCTATCGAATGTAGGAGGGAGTATAGGAATTGTTATATCTATAGATTTTACTTCAAGCCAGTACGGCTCAACCCAGTGTGAATAAATGCCGGATGCACTGGCTGTTCCAAGTAACCCCAGCGAGATTTGAGCACTTTTCTTTAAAAATTGACGTCTGCTAATAGGTTTAGTGTTCATGAATCCATCCTACGATAGGATTGTTACTTTAATATGACAATATTCATTATGTCACTCATTGTGTCGATAAACTTACATATACATTTACTTAATGGGAGATGAACAGATGAGTATTATCGATGCCTTAGTCCTCGCAGCACCTTATTTCAAAAAGATTCACTCGCAAGATATTATGATCGGTATTACGGACAGGGAAATCTTCCAGTATTATACTCCCAGTAATGCCATTGATTTTGGACTGGCCAAAGGAAGTCCTATTCCGCCTGAAGACCTAACGCTTTCAAATGGATTGAAAGGTGAGGTTAGCTTTAACCGGATTCCAGCAGAAATTTATGGATCTCCTGTAATTTCAACATGTGTGCCTATATATGGAACAGACAACGAGGTAGTAGGCGTGTTCGCAATTGCCTACACACTGGAGAACGAGAATAAGCTTGAAGTATTTACAAATGAGATTAATGGGATAAGCAATCACCTAATGGATATGGTTCAGAGCGTAGCCGCACAATCTCAAGAATTATCGGCCACCTCGCAGCAAATATTAGATAATACACGTAGAGCGGTAACAGAGTCTCAAGAAGTGAATAAGGTTACCAGCTTCATTCGTGAGATTTCTGAGCAGACGAACCTGCTAGGACTAAATGCTGCCATTGAAGCTGCGCGTGTAGGAGAGCAGGGGGCGGGCTTTGGCGTTGTGGCTAAGGAAGTACGAAAACTATCCGTAAATACCAAAGAAGCAACCCATAATATTGAAAAATCACTCAGTGATGTTCAAAAGTCCATTAAACAGATGGAGCTGGAAATTGAATCGATCTCCGCATCTTCACACGCACAAGCAGAGCTGGTCACTGAATTCAGCGGGGTGATTGAACGCTTAAATAAGGCCAGCAAAGAAATGACTACTTTCATGCAATCCATTATCCAATAAGGTGTAATGCATAAAGTTACTTATCCTAAACCATGCTAGAAGGGAACAGGCGCATTTCAGAAGGGAGCGAATTTCATTTATGAAACAACCCGATTCCAGTCTGCAAGCGAACGACAATGTAACTCAAGCCAAAAATGCTTTAGGCAAGCTTCATTTCTCTGTCTCTCAGGCGCTTAGTCATCCAACAGAACAGACTTTGGCACAGGCTGAGAACCGTTTGGCGCATACCGAACAGGCGGTAGAACAAGCTCAGGCCTCATTAGGCCCCCAAGGTGTGGAGTTGGCTGAAGAACTGCTGGCCGAGGATAAGAGCAGGCTTGCTGCATTGAAGACGCAAGGGAAACTTTCAGAACGCTAGATGTTCCTGCTACAACCCGTGAAGCGACTAAGCTTCACGGGTTGTTCTCATGCACTCTCATGTACTATCTCCTTAAGGATGTAGCTTAGGATTGAGGATGGTATACTGGATTGAAGGTTCTGGCAAGAGCTTGGATGGGAGATAAACGATATGAATGGTAAGGACATTGAAGAGTTAACCCGGCAGGCGGAGGCTTTCATTCGACAATGTTACGCTGAACTTGATAAGACTGAAGCTGAGATGGATCAACGCATCCAAGCCGTACGAGAAGAAATTAATCAATCCGGGAGTTACACACATACAACGGAAGAGCTGGCTCATGGGGCAAGAATGGCTTGGCGACATAATAGCCGCTGCATCGGCCGCCTCTTTTGGCAATCCATTGAGCTGATGGATGAACGTCTGGCAGAGACCGAGGAGGATGTTGCTGAAGCTTTGCTGCGACATCTGGAAAAGGCGAATAATGGAGGACGTATTCGTTCGCTTATCACGGTCTTCCGCAGCGGGGAAGCTCCTGATCGGAGAATCCGGATTTGGAACCATCAATTGATTCGTTACGCGGGATATCCTGGTGATGCTGAACATGAACGCGCTGGTGATCCGGCATCGGATGAATTTACGAAAGTGTGCCAACAACTAGGCTGGCAGGGAACAAGGGGCAATTATGATGTATTGCCGCTAGTAATCAGCATAGGCAATGGGCATCCCCATGTATTTCCTATTCCTCAACAGCTCATTCAGGAGGTGCCGTTAACTCATCCCGAAATTGAACGTTTTGCAGAGCTTCAGCTTCGCTGGTATTCTGTACCGATCATTTCAGACATGCAGTTGGAGATTGGCGGGATTCTATACCCCGCGGCTCCTTTTAACGGCTGGTATATGGAAACCGAAATTGGCTCGCGTAATCTGGGCGATACTGGACGATATAACGCTTTGCCGGCTGTAGCTGATCTGATGGGACTGGACCGTTCCAGTAACACTACGCTTTGGAAGGATCGGGCGCTTCTTGAGTTGAATCGTGCAGTACTGTATTCCTTTAAGCAAGCTGGGGTCAGTATCGTTGATCACCATACAGCAGCTGATCAATTTGTGAGATTTCAAGAGCAGGAGCAGGGACATGGACGTCAGGTTTCGGGACGCTGGTCATGGCTGATTCCCCCTATGTCTCCGTCGTCCACACCGATTTGGCATGACAGTAAGCTGAAAGAATATGATTACAGCCCTCGTTTCCTTTATCAGCGATCACCTGTGGCTATCTGTCCTTTTCACTAGCATAATTTGAATTTTAAGTCGAAATTCGTTTACAGTATGTACCATCTATTGTAATCTAGACCTACTGAAAGGCGGGGGGTAGGATTGCAGTTTGTGCGTACAATTTGGCGGTATTTCAGCTCATACAAGACTTTAGCTACAGTTTTTTTACTCGGCTTATTCATTGAAGTTGCCTATGCAGTAGCTGCACCGCTTAGTCTACAATATTTGGTCGACTTAGCTTTCACACCTAGAGATGTTCAAGTTTTTTTTATCATATTAGGTATTTTGGTGATGGGGGGCTCGCTTAGTATTGCTGCAGGATTGGGAGGCGATTATGCGCTTTCCAAGCTAAGTGGGCGAGTGGTGCAGAGACTTCGTAGTCAACTATTCAACCATATTCAGAAACAAACCTTTCCTTTCTTTCAACGTTATCGGGTAGGCGATCTAGTCACTCGATTCTCATCCGATATGTCCTCTATTGAAAAAATCATTTACAGCTCTGTCCCCTATAGCCTCAAAGAAGGTCTCAGCACACTGCTCGGTCTAATCGTACTATTCTCCATCCAATGGAAGCTTGCTTTTGCAATGCTGCTCGGCTCAGTCTTAATGTTTGTCGGCCCCAAACTTTTGCAAGGGCGTGCGGAAGCGGCAAATACTCGTTATAAAGAAGCACAGGAGCAATTTGCGAACACAATGGATGAAGCCGTGAAAGGGCATCAGACGATAAGAGCGCTTCATCAACAGAATCGGTTTCGTCAACGTGCCGAGAAGCAGATCAGTCAATTATTTACGTTTGGATTAAAAGTGGATGTTACGGGTTCTTTAATGGAAAGACTGCCTTTGACAGCTTTGTTGATCTTAAACGGGACTATGATTGGCTTTGGAGGCTATCTGATCTTTCAAGGTGAGATGAGCGTGGGTGGTTTCATTGCTTTCTTTACTCTGTTTATGAGTGTCGGGCAGTCAGGTGCGAATCTATCATTTATCATTCCGGATATTATAGAATCCAGTATAAGCATCAAACGGATTAGCGAATTGTTTGATTATCAGCCGGATGTTCCGGAGGCCGCTTCACCGATAGCCCTCGGCCCCTTTGAACAAGAGATCCAGATGAACAAGGTGACCTTCGGGTATACCGAAGAGACAAATCAGTTAACAGAGATAACCTTGAGTATTACAGCTGGGAGCTTTGCCGCCTTCGTAGGACCAAGTGGATCGGGTAAGAGTACGGCCTTACAGCTGTTATCTCGTTTTTATGATCCGAAGAGTGGCTATGTGACGATTGATCACACCGATTTGCGTCTGGTAAGCGAAGCCTCTCTAAGAGAACAAGTGGGTATTGTTTCACAGAATACATATTTATTTGAGGCAAGCGTACGAGATAATCTTTTACTGGATAATCGTGAGGCTACAGAAGAAGAGTTGTTTGAAGCCGCTCAGTTGGCAAGAATTCACGAGACCATTGTTAGCTGGCCGGAAGGCTACGATACGCTCATACATAGCGAAGGCTCCTCCTTATCGGGAGGTCAACGTCAGCGCATCTCGATAGCACGAGCTTTATTAAGAAATCCAAAGATTCTGCTGCTCGATGAGATCACCTCAGCCTTAGATCCTTCGACTGAAGCGGATATCAATCAGTCCATTGAGCAGCTCAGAAAGCAGAAAACTATTATATCTGTGACCCACAGATTATCGTCGATTGTTGATGCAGATGTTATTTTCGTCTTTAAGGACGGTAAGATCCTAGATACAGGTACACACCAAGAGCTTATGCAACGAGAGGGCCTTTATCTTGAAATGTGGGAGAAGCAGCATGGGTTTAGGCTATCACCAGATGGGCTTCATGCAACGATTGATGTCAATCGTTTGGCTAAGTTTCCATTCTTTGCGGGAGTTGAGTTTTCTGAACTGGAAAGTATCGCGAAGCTTTTCTCCAGTGAGACCTGCAAAGAAGGGGATACCATCGTACAAGAAGGAGATCATGGAGATAAGTTCTATATTATCATTCGTGGTAGATTTGAGATCTTGAAGCAAATCTCGGGTGCAGAGAATCATCGAGTAGCCGTTTTGGAGGATGGAGATCATTTTGGCGAAATTGCTTTATTAGCAGACGTTCTGCGAACAGCGAGTGTACAGGCCTTAGAGCCCTCGCTTTTACTATCCTTACGCAGAGAGGCCTTCTTGGAATTGACCACGAGGTACCCGCATATTCTAGAAACGGTTGGACAGACGCTAGTAAATCGAATATGAGGGGATGAGGGATGCAAGTGTCTATAGTTACTAAACGCTGTGAGAATGATGCGGATTACGCCAAGGCAAGTCTTTTTATTCTGAACAACAGGCGTGATTTGCATCCCGGATTTACGACAGTTGATATGATTGCATTGATCTACTCTTACCTATCTGAGGGACAAATTCTTAATATAATGGATATAAACGGACAAGTTATTGCTATTGCTGCCTATTATCAGGGTACACCTGATCTTCATTTCGAGGATAAGCATGTGGCCTATGTGGATAATGTTATTCTCGATAGAGCTCATCGCAACACTCGAGTCTTTATTCGAGGCTTTAACGGTTTGATTGAGCAAATTATTCAGGATCATCCAGAAACAGAGGAGTTTCGCTTCGCGGCTCTCAACGATAATGCCTACTTGCAAAAGTTGTATTCTAAATTCGCAAAGCTAAGCTACACGCGTGAAGGAGAACTCGGCAAAGAGAATATTTACAGCACCGAAATCTCATCAATTAGAGCTTTACTAGCACAATTTGGAAGGGTATACTAGGAAAATAATCACATTATTTGTAAGAAAGGAGGTTTATACAATGATCCCTCCAAAAACTGGAATTGAAAAAAGTGGCGGTAAAATTGTCAAAATCGTCGCAGTTAATGATGCAGTAAGAGCTGGAGCGTAATTATGCCCTTTCTATTTCGTACCTGTAATCTTGAAATGGATTATGAAACGTATATTACGTTTCTGATTAGGCACCATGATGAACTAAACCTGCCTTATTCATTTGCTATGAAGCTTAGTTTTATAAGTAGTCCGCTTGTATTGGGTAAGGCTATGGTCATTATTGATGAAGATTCTTATGAAATCGCTGCCGCTGTTGGTTTTGTTTATGGAACAGGGGCTGCTGATTATGAAGATAAGCATATTTGTCAGATTGAAGTGGCCTTTATCCAGCAAGAATATAGAGCAACCACCTTGTTTATCAAGGGGTTAAGGGCGCTCAACCACCTGATCAAAGAAAATAATCCTGATGTGCTGCAGATTCAGTTCTGGGCACCTTCGGATCAAGCGGATCTGGATCGCTTATTCTCTAAATTCGCTTCTTTGCCGGGTGCATCGAAGTCCATCGTGAATCATCTCGTTTTATATACGCTCCCTTTCGAAGAACTGGTGAGGTATGGCGAACGATTCAACTTAAAAAGCGCCAAGTTTCCCTCATAAGGAAACTGGCGCTTTTTAGGCTTTTAAATGATCCAGAAAGATTTGTTTAAGAAGCTCAAGCTGCTTGTCGGAGTCTAAATCCGATTCCAACAGGAGGATGTTCTTCTTCATCGTCAGCTTTCTGGAAAAGAGAGCAAAGCTGTTCATCAGCGTGATTAAGGTCTCTTTCACGGGGAGATCAGCTCGAATAGAACCGTCTTCTACCCCGTTTTGAATGATTCTGGAGTACTCATGCCAAATCTTGCGGTTCAATGCATTGAAATCAAGAACATCCTCAACAGGCTCATTTAAGTGAGAGGCGTAGCTTTCAAAATTGACCATAAAGATAATGCTTAAATGATTTTGATCCTGAATAAAGAAATCAAACAACATCTCGATCTTTTCAAGACAGTTAAGTGGCAAGTCAGCTACGTACTTAAAATAATCGAGCATCGGCTCGAGCATTCGGGTGGCCACAGCCACGATGAGTTTTTCTTTTCTAGGAAAATATCGAAAGAGAGTCGCAATACCGATATTCGCTTCAGTTGCGACATCTTGCATCGTCGACTTTTCGATTCCTTTTTGCGAAAATATTCGTTCTGCGGATTCAAGAATTGTACATAATCGCTGCTGTTTACCGTCGGATCGTTCTTTTTCATAGCGTGCTTTAGGATTCATGAGGGATAGACCCTTCCATTTTTGATTAGGTTTTTTAATTATTAGTATTATATCCACCGTTTATTGGATTAAGCAAGGAGAGGTTGTAGTTATTTCGTAAAAATGATATGATAAATATCACAGTGATAGTGTGACTATCATCACTCGAATTATTATATCACAATACGATTATAGAGGAGACTTAATTATGAATCGTCTAACTAATAAAGTAGCAATAATTACAGGTGCAGGCAGTGGCATGGGTCGTGAAGAAGCCCTTTTATTGTCCAAAGAAGGTGCTACAGTTGTAGCAACTGATATTAACGAAGCTGCTGTACAAGCAGTTGTAAAAGAAATCGAAGCCAATGGTGGACAAGCAGCAGCTTATGCACATAATGTAGCTTCTGAAGAAGACTGGATCAAAGTTGTAGAAGATGTGATTAGCAAATTTGGGAAAATTGACATCCTAGTAAATAACGCAGGGATCTCGTTCCCAGTTCAATTGCTTGAATCCACTGTTGATCAATGGAACAAAGTAATGAACATTAACGTGAGCAGTGTATTTCTTGGCATGAAACATGTTGTTCCTCAAATGAAGAACAATAAAGGTGGTTCCATCGTCAATATCTCCTCCATCGCAGGTTTGACTGGCAGCAGCGGTGCCGGCGCTTATACAGCTTCAAAAGGTGCCGTTCGTATGCTGAGTAAAGCAGCGGCTGTAGATTTTGGTAAAGACAACATTCGCGTGAACTCTGTTCACCCTGGATTTATCGAAACCCCAATGAGTGCTGAATTTGTAAATAACGAAAAAATGCATAGCTTCTTTATGTCCCAGACTGCATTGCCACGCGTTGGACGTGCTTCTGAAGTAGCTAAAGCTGTATTGTTCTTGGCTTCTGATGAAGCTTCATACATTACAGGCGTTGAGCTGCCAGTTGATGGCGGAGTCGTGGCTAAATAATAAATTTCTAAATAAGAAATACTAAGAAAGCCGTCTCATGCGTAGATTCTCTCTACACGTAGGGCGGTTTTTTTAAGCGTCCATCTCTACCGAACATTAGCCTACTTCCCTGCATAACATATAGCACTTGTAAGCAGGAGAAGGGTGTGGTTCAGAGATGGGCATCCAATTAACAGCGCTACATTATGTATATCTGGCATTCATCGTGTTCATTATGGCACTTCTGATTAGGCGGCGGGATACAACGATGATCTGTATTGCAGGCATCTTTGTACTTGGCTGGCTCGCAACAGAAACGATTAGTGGCTCGGTCACAGGCGTATTCAACTCTTTTGTATATGCAACCAAGGAGCTAATGGGTACGATTATGATTATTTCCATCATTGTAGCCATGAGCCGAGTATTAACCCAAACCGGAATTAACGAGACGATGGTAGCGCCGCTTACCCGGTTTTTACGTACACCGTTTATAGCCTTTTGGGGAATTGGCCTCATTATGATGGTGACATCTTGGTTCTTCTGGCCTTCGCCAGCTGTGGCTTTGATTGGGGTTGTGCTGCTGCCCGTAGCGATTCGTGTAGGACTGCCTGCACTCGGAGCAGCGATGGCGATGAACTTATTCGGTCACGGAATTGCGCTATCGGGAGACTATATCATTCAAGGTGCACCCAAATTAACGGCAGATGCGGCAGGACTTCCGGTAAGTAGTGTCATGGAAGCAAGTATCCCACTTGTCATAGTGATGGGTGTTGTCACTACGGTAACAGCTTATTGGATGATGCGAAGAGATCAGAAGAACGGTACTTGGCGAGACGGACTGATATCCGGGAAGAATGCCGCGAGTGCGCTAGCTGCGGAGAATGATAAAGTAGAAGGTCAGACGGTGATTTCTCCCACACTGAAGAAATGGCTGGCTATCGTTATCCCTCTTCTATTTTTAGCTGATGTAGCAGGTATGTTTCTACTGGATTTACAGGGTGGAGACGCAACTGCCTTAGTGGGTGGGACTGCTGTGTTCATCTTGGTCGTAGTAACATTGCTTGCACATCGTAATAAAGGACTGGAGCAAGTCACCTCATATTTGATCGATGGGCTTACATTCGGTTTCAAAGTATTCGGTCCGGTGATTCCGATTGCTGCATTCTTCTATCTGGGGGATTCGGCCTTTGCTGAATTGTTCGGCAAAGTTTTACCTGCTGCATCGCAGGGGATTGTAAATGATCTAGGAGTTGCTCTCGCGCATAATGTTCCTCTAAATGGTGCTGTAGGTGCTGTGACTGCCACCATAACAGGAGCCATTACGGGTCTTGATGGTTCAGGGTTCTCGGGAATTTCACTGGCGGGGTCCATCGGAAAATTATTCGCTGTTGCTACACACTCCGACGCAGCTACTTTAACTGCCCTCGGTCAAGTATCTGCCATTTGGGTTGGTGGAGGGACGTTAATCCCATGGGCATTGATTCCAGCCGCCGCCATCTGTGGCGTAAGTCCATTTGAGCTTGCCAGACGTAACGTTAAACCAGTACTGATTGGGCTGATAGTTACAACGATCGTTGCTATGTTTCTGGTGTAGACCTGGATATTGATTCAAAAAAGGCTGCCGAGATATCTCGGCAGCCTTATATGTTTATCTTATCCCCTTCATGAAATTCTGAATCTTAGAAGAGAACAGGAAGAGAATTACCGCGAGCACAATGGCAACTCCACCAATAACTCCAAAGTACAGCATTTCGGTATCCGGAGTATAGAACTTCACAATCTGAGCATTAATAGCTTGCGCAGCAGCATTGGACAAGAACCACATGCTCATCATCTGAGCAGTAAAAGCAGCGGGTGCCAGTTTGGTCGTTGCCGAGAGGCCAACGGGTGACAAGCATAGCTCCCCAATGACGACGATGAAATAGCTTAGCACTAGCCATAATGGATTTACAAGTGAATTAGTTCCACCGAAATATGCAGGTACCAGAATGACCAGGAAAGACAGACCGGCAAACAATAATCCAAGCGAGAACTTTTGAGGAATCGTTGGTTGACGGTTACCGAGCTTTAACCAAATCCAGGCAAATACAGGTGCAAGGGCGATAATAAACAGCGGGTTAAGCGACTGGAACCAAGCCGGAGAAATGTGTATACCCGCAAAGTCCAATTGGGTGCGCTTATCCGCAAAGCTTGCTAGAACTGTTGAAGTTTGTTCCTGAATGGCCCAGAACATAATCGAGGCGATAAACAAAGGGATGTACGCGAGAATCCGTGATCGCTCTACAGCGGTTGTCTTGGGACTACGGTACATCACAATGAAGTACATTGTAGGAATAAGAAGCCCTAACACCCCTACGATCTTAATAAATGTCTCAAAGGTGAGTATTCCAGTAAGTATGCCGACCGTAACTACTACAGCAAGCACAACTAATCCAATACCGATCCAAGTAAATAATTTTTTCTTTTGTTCGGCTGGAATCGGGTTTTGTACAATCGTACCCGCCAGACCTAGGTTTTTGGTGCGAGTCAATACGTAAACAACTAACCCGATAAACATCCCGACTGCGGCAATCGAGAAGCCTAGATGGAAATTATTCATACCCACAGCGCCTACAATCAGTGGAGAGAGGAATCCGCCAAGGTTAATACCCATATAAAAAATGCTGAAAGCAGCGTCGCGGCGGTTATCTTGTTCGCTATAGATCTCCCCTACAATACTTGATACATTGGGCTTAAGAAGTCCGGTTCCAAGCACGATCATAATCATCGAAGCAAAGAATAACGTGGCATTTCCCGGTATCGCCAGTAAAATATGCCCGAACATAATTAGAACGCCACCGTAAAAGACAGCCTTCGAAGTACCGAAAATCCGATCGGCAAGCCATCCGCCTATAATTCCGGACATATATACGAGTGAGCCGTAGATAGACATAATCGAAAGGGCCATATCCTCTGGAAATCCGAGTCCGCCTTTGCTTACTTCATAATACATGTAGTAAACAAGGATTGCTCTCATGCCATAATAAGAAAAACGTTCCCAAAATTCAGTAAAGAAAAGCGTGAACAGTCCCTTTGGATGTCCAAAAAATCCGGTTTGCGGGACACTATCTACAATTTTTTGCCTGTCTGTTGCTGACATGAATCAAATCCTCCTAGATGCTAATTGCTCTTTTCATGATGCTAATACCACACTACACTACCTTAATATTTATAATACCCTCATGAGGAAAATCACAACCCTTTGATGAGAAGGTTCTGAATAATGTCATATTTTTTAGTAATATTTCCAGCAGAACTTTATAATTAACTTATATTGTATTTTTCATCCAGAATGAAATGTTGAATTTAACCAAAGAACTTGTGGTTTCAAGCAGTGGTAAAATACGAGTGTGTTAATGGGTCCAATTCCCACTACTCCTTTTGAGCAAGGTTCATTGTGAAAGATAGAATAAAAGGCTAACTTATGATACTATTTACTCCTATATAGAAAGAGGACGTGAGCTAAAATGATCAACATAACTATGCCCAATGTGGATGTTAGTATTACTAAACAAATTAACCCGCAGTTAAGCAACATTTACGGATTCACTGATTTTCACCTGATTCCAAGAGACTACGGCGGTATCTTTATGTTCTACAATGACCAAGATGAGTTGTTGTTTGTAGGTAAAGCGAGAAAGCTAAGACCAAGAATCAAAAAACATTTCGAAGATACCGTATCTGATATCAAGCTGCACCGGGACGAGGTCACCAGAATTGATGTATGTTTGATCGAAAGCCCTGTTCATAGAGAAATTTATGAAACGTATATCATTAATGAATTTAAGTCTAAATACAATGTAGATAAAGTGATGTTTAGATAAACATAAAGAAGAGGCGCCGTCCAATGACGGTGCTTTTTTTTATGTAAAAGAAGATAGGAATGAAATAAGAACATCGGTACACACTATACAAGATAGTTAATAGATATTTAAAGGAGATAGGTCATATTGAAGTCTAAGTTTTTGATTGCGAAGCTAACTTTGTTGTGTATGTTCCTTGTTGTGAGTGTAATGCCCGCAACTGCCGATGCTGCAGCCAAAGAAAAAAAGAGCTCACATAAGCAATGCTTTACACCCTCCGTAATAGAGCTTAAAGATAACCTTAGGAAATTATGGAGTGACCATGTGATTTGGACGAAAAATTACATAGTTAGCGCCTTTGCAAATTCCGAGGACAAAGAGAAGGTACTGGCAAGGCTGCTGCAGAATCAGCAGGAGATAGGGAATGTGTATAAGCCGTATTACGGTGAGGCGGTAGGAGATAAGCTAGCCCAATTATTGAGGGAGCATATCCTGATTGCCGGAAAGGTAGTTGCCGCTGTACTGGCAGGTAATCAGGCAGATTTGGAAAAATACAATAAAGAATGGTATAACAACGCCGACGACATTGCTAAGTTTCTTAGCGCACAGAATCCCAAATATTCGTATGAACAATTGAAAGAGATGCTTCATGAGCATCTGGAGCTAATTACAGATGATGTGACAGCTAGGGTTAAAAAGGATTGGGATGCCGAAATCGTTGCTTTCGATAAAGGGCTGGAGCATATGATTATGTTTGGAGATATACTAACCGAAGGGATTGTTAAACAATTCCCTGATAAATTTAATTGAAACCAGAGCACCCGCAAGGGTGCTTTTTTCTTGTTAATGGCAACAATTTAGGTCTTTTGATCCAATTCAAAAAGTTAGATATAAAGGCTCACTTACAGACAAGATAAGTAAACTATAATAGACTCGTGGGCACTCGACATTTTTTGACATTTTTTTATAATTGAGGTGATAAGATCAATGATTTCTCCCTTTTTTAAAAAGAAAGACTCAGTGGATAAGCAGTCCAAACCGGGTATGGTTCAAAAGGTGCAATTATCAGAAGAGCAGGGTGAGGAAGTAGAGGACCAGATCACTGGCGAGACTTTAGCAGGAGTGGTTACTACGGGAAAAGCTCCGCTTGATAAAAAATCACTTGATTTGATCTTCTCCGTGGAGCAGATTATTCAGGCCAGACAGCATGCCGAGACGAATATTAATGAACTTCAGGATCGGTTAACGCATTCCAGCAGCCATGTTGAACGTTTGAACCGGGACATGAAGAACCTCAATAAAGTGATTGAGGAAAGAGAGAAGAACGTACGAGAGCTTGAGCATAAATTGATTGAGAAGAATTTGAAGGTCGATCAAGTGCTGGAGGATTATCGGGAGCTTCAGACTACCCTCACTGCAGAGATTGAAGAATTAAAGAGTACTATCGACTTAGAGCATCAAAAGTATGTAAATCTGATCCAAAAACATAACGAAGCTCATGCGGAGAAGCTTAAAAAGATGAATGATCTGGAAGAGAAACTCGGACGGATTGAAACTGAGAACGCGCATTTAAGACAGAAATACGATACGATCCGCCAAGAAAAAGCCTATCTCTCCGGTATGATCAGCGATTTTACCAATCGTATGACCGTCCCTTTTGGGAATGGAAGCACGCTGGCGGGAAGAAATGACGACAACGGAGATACATAAGATTCATGGCAATGAATGAACCGAGCGCTGTTCTAATGATTGAGTTGCTGTCGCTTGAGCATGAACAGACCGGTTATCAGATCGAGATAGGTTTAACCCGTGATATCGGGTATGCCAGACGCAGGCTAACCATAGATGAATTTACATATGAACAATTAAACGCGCTGGCTCCCTATTTCGGGGAAAGAATGAGATTGTCATTGTATCCGAAATGGGATCCCTTTCGAAATAGTTATTACAGCACACTGGTCATTATAAACCAGACCTTCAGCGAAACCCTGTATTTTGCTTGTTCTGAATATTATGTGTCACAGCTTCTTCAATTAAAGGAAGTAGACAATCCCCATGTACATGAAGAGATTGCTGTTGAAACGACGCAACCCTCTATACCTCCAGCCCGTAGGCCAAGAAGAAGGAAGAGCAAAAAACGGATTGGAAGACTGGTACTGCAGAGTATCCTGTTCGCTTGTTTAGTATTTGTATTGTTGTCTCTTCGAATGGGTGGTCAAGATATGGACCGTGCAGAAGGGTTGGAAGGACCTGCTTTAGGTGCCGGGGCTGAGAAGATCGAGCAAATTGTCTCTCTACCGTTCACCCCTCCTGTTGGTGTTGGTAAGACAGAGGCGACCCCCAATCAGCAAGATAAGCCTACCTCTGAACCTTCCGAGACTACGCCAGAACCTTTGGAACCTCCTCGAGAACAAATAAAGCAATATGAGGAGATTGAAATAACCGGGAATAAATATGCATATAGTTTGCCAAAGGGTTACGTGGCTTTGTCATTTGATGACGGCCCGTCAAAGTATACGAAAGAAATCGTAGATATCTTAGTGGAGCATGAGGTGGCAGCCACCTTTTTTTTTATAGGGAATAAGGTCGCTCATAATGTGGAAGCGGTTAAGTATGCGAGTGAGCATCAGATGTCAATTGGAAGTCATTCGTGGGATCACAGCAAGATGACTGACAATGGGGATAAGCGGAATCAGAATAATTTGGCGAATACTAATAAGGCATTGGAGCAAATCACGCAAATGTCGATTACTGTTTTTCGGCCGCCATATGGTGCGATTAATGATAAGTTAGCAGCCAAAGTAACAGAACAGCAGATGAAGGTATTGTTATGGAATCGTGATTCTGAGGATTGGAGACGCAAAACCCCAGAAGACGTCCTTCAATTTGTTCATCATACTGATCCGTCCGGTGGCGTATATCTTTTTCACGAAAAGAAGATTACCGTAGAAGCGTTGCCCGCTATCATAGAATATCTAAAAGGGAAGAACATGAAGTTCGTCATTTTTAAATAACATCATTGCTGTAATCTTACTGCAGAATAAGAGTGGCTGTTACAGGATTATGATCGCTGTGTTCAAAGGATAGATCATGGCCCTGTACGCCACTTATTGTGATATTCGGAGAGACTAGAAAGCCATCAATGACAGCACGGAAATTGACACCTTCTGAATAAGCTACATCCAGTGTCCGGACGGACGGGATTTTAGCATCGACAGCCCACTGAAAGCCCTCCGGTTTGAAATCTTCAGGGAACTGCTGCAGCCATTCTGGCCAAGCTTGTGTGGTCTCAAAAACATCAGGGGTTGTGCCCGGTAAAGAATGATTCCAGTCCCCGCCTAAGATGAGGTAATTGCCTTTATCATTCTCTCTCTGAATATAAGTAGAAAGATATTCTAGCTGCTGCTTACGAATCGTTCCGCCTTGGTCAAAGGCTGATAAATGAAGATTGATTAGGATCAGTTCTTTCCCGTTATCGACGGGGAATCTGCTCTCCATAAAGGCGCGGTCAAGTTCAAACAGTTGACGAGGCCAGCTTTCTTTTCCCGGAAGATCATATCTAACGTTACTTGTGCTGCCGAATTTAGATAAGGTTAATAAACCGCTATTCACTGAGCCCATCGGATCAAGAACAGGAATCGGTACCCAAGGTACCTTGTAGTTCGTTGCGAATACGTTGCTGTAATTAGAGAAAATATTAGATAGCAAGGAGACCTCATCGATATGGTTGCTACGAGAAGAATCGATGTCTACCTCCTGCAACATGAATAGATCCGAGCCTGAAGTGGTCATTACAGAAGCTATTGCCTCCAAATTTGTCTTCGTTTGTTCCTCGCTGCTTGAACGTGATTTGGTGCCGCCATCCATAAAGAAGTCCTGATCCTTATCCAGTCCAGCATAGCCAATATTAAAGGTGGTTATCGCAAAAGGTTCTCCCTGCTTCATCATTTGTTCCTGATTATGGTTTACCGTTAGCGGAGTAGTCTCCTTTGGCTTATAATCAGTAATGGTAATATACAGTAAAAAACCGCCAAAGATTAGAACGGCAGCTAGAAGGGTAAAACCGATGATTTTTATTGTGGTTGAGCTCATTTGATTCGATCTCTCCTCAGATGTAATTTCATAGAACGGACTTCTAATGGTGTAAACTTCGACGCTACGCTATAACTCCCCTTGTTTAAATAAAAAAAATTTGAGACAATGAGTAGTGATGGACTGAACTTTAATGTTTTGAAAAGAGGATAACGAATGAATATGGAATCCATTTATGGATTAACTTTTGATCAACTGGCGGCATGGCTGTTAGAACGAGGACATAAAAAATTTCGAGCTACGCAGGTCTGGGATTGGCTTTATCGTAAGCGGATTACAGAATTCTCAGAAATGCTCGATGTAAATAAAGATTGTGTAGAATTATTGGAGCAGCACTATGTGATCCATACGTTGGAGGAACATGTGAAGCAGGAGTCTGCGGATGGGACGATTAAGTTCCTGTTCCGTTTGAAGGATGGCAACCTGATCGAGACGGTGCTCATGAGACAGAAATACGGCTTGTCCGTATGTGTCACTACGCAGGTTGGATGTAATATCGGCTGCAGCTTTTGCGCAAGCGGATTGTTAGCGAAGAGTCGCGATCTTTCCAGCGGTGAGATTGTAGAGCAAATTATGAAGGTTCAACAGCATTTGGATGCAGCAAATCTCGAACAAAAGGTTAGTCACGTTGTAGTCATGGGGATTGGCGAACCGTTCGACAACTTTAATAACTTGCTCGATTTCTTATCGATTATCAAGGATCACAAGGGACTAGCCATCGCAGGAAGAGGGATTACTGTATCGACGAGTGGGCTTGCTAACAAGATCGTTGAATTTGCTGATGCGAATACACAAGTCAACTTGGCAGTTTCACTTCACGCGCCTAATAATGAGCTGCGGACGAAGATTATGAAGATTAACAAGGCAATTCCAATAGAGAAGCTAATGGAGTCCATAGATTATTATTTGGAAAAAACAAATCGCAGAATTACGCTGGAGTACATTCTGATGAAGGATGTAAATGACGGCAAGGAGCATGCGCTTGAGCTGACTGAACTAATCGGCGATCGGCGTCAGCTCGTCAATGTGAACTTGATTCCTTATAATCCGGTCGATGAGCACAGCCAATATCAAAGAAGCGAGCGGGAGACCGTGCGGGCCTTTTTTGATACTTTGAAGAAGCAGGGCGTGAGTGTAAGTACTCGGCTGGAGCATGGTGTAGATATTGATGCTGCATGCGGACAATTGCGAAGCAAACAGATCAAGAAATCTAAAGCTATGGCTTGAGGACGGGCTGACCCCTTCATGCAGCTTTTTGTGATACAATGACGTGGCAGGTATTAGGAAAAGAGGTTGATTGAGCAATGTTGACATTTACTAGCTACAGCGTGGAGAATGTTAAAGATCCTTTTGGTATACTAACCGGTAAACGGTATGAATTCGTGGTTCAACTGGATGTTCCAGAAGATGATGAGCTCTATGTAGAAAACGGAGTTTCCGCTAGAGCGATTATTAAAGTGGATGAAGATCAGGTTAGCATCGTAAGTTATGACCTACAAGAAACAACAACAGGCCAATTGCTTGATTTCGATATGGAAGATGACGAGGAAGCAGCATTGCTCCTTTTCTGTAAAGAGCATTTGCCAGAATAATGATGCAGCATTGACATCCTTGCCCAAGGTTCAATTGTGGCAGGGATTTTTCTTTAAATATAAGAAAGTATAGGTTTTGCACCTATACTTTAATTTTTATATTTCTCGCATAAACGCTTGCCGTCCTTACAAGGACGCCGAAGGCGTTTATGCTTGTCGCACGAATGTGAAATATAGGTTAAAATATTATAAAGCATCCAAAATAGGAGTTGTATACATGTCTAATGAAGAAGTGTTCTTGACCAAAGAAGGATTAGCTCAATTAGAGGAAGAACTGAAGGAATTGAAGGGTCCAGGGCGCAAGGAGTTGGCAGCTCGGCTTAAATTGGCGATTAGCTATGGAGACTTGAAGGAAAATAGTGAGTACCATTCGGCCAAGGACGATCAATCGTTCATGGAGACTCGTATTATGATTTTGGAGAAAATGCTGACCAAAGCGAAGATCGTAGATGAGAGCCAGATGGATCTTTCGAAGGTTAGTATGGGTTGTATCGTTACTCTGAATGATATCGAATACTCCGAGAAGATTGAATATAGAATTGTAGGGGCTGCTGAAGCAGATGTCCTGAACAACAAGATTTCCTATGAAAGCCCGCTGGGCAAGGAATTGTTGGGTAAAAAAATCGGGGATATCGTTAGCGTAAACGCACCAATGGGTATCATCAAATATGAATTGCTTGAAATCAAAATGATGTAATACATGATAAAAAGGTCTCAACCCCGTTATGAACTGTGACCGTATTTGTGGAAAGTTGAAAAAAGAAGACCTTTAAGAAGCAATTAATAGGTGACTCCTGAATTCATCGGGAGTCATCTTTTTTAATGTCCATTGATATCGCTCGGAGTTATAGTAGGCGATATAGTCATCAACCTTTGTTCGTAATTCCAAGAGAGTCATACATGTCTTGTACTCCAAATCATCCTTCATATGGCCAAAAAAGCTCTCCATGGCGGCGTTATCCCAGCAGTTCCCTTTCCGTGACATGGACTGTGTAAACCCAGCTTCGCGTACGAGAAGGCGGAATCTAGGGTGAGTATAGTGCATTCCTTGATCCGAATGTAAAAGGGCTTCTGGATGAATATTGCCATCCAGTCGTTCAAGTAGTTTCTCCAGTGTTCGTTCTACAATTGGCATAGCCAATGAAGAAGAGAGGTAGTGAGCTAAAATTTGTCTCGTAGCCCCGTCTTTCACCACGGATAAATAAGCACATTGTCCATTACCATAATGCATATAGGTAATATCCGTCAGCAGAACTTTCTCAGGCTCTCCTTGGTCAAACTGGCGCTTGAGTAGGTTGGGACACGTTTGGTGCTCTTGTGTGGCTTTTGCCATCTTGCGATAGGGATTTGCTTGCCGGATCGTAGCAACAAGCTTATATTTTCGCATTAATCTTCGAATCTTTTTATGATTCATGATGATACCATTCTCCCGTTCCAGCCACATCTTCACGACCAATGCTCCAGCTTTACCATTCAAAGCGTCATAGTGTTTCTTGATAAGGAAAGCGTCTCGTTCGTCTGCCTTCTCTCGCAACTGTCTTGCTTCCTCAGCGACTTGCCAACGGTAATATCCGCTTAAGCTCACACAAGCTAGCTTACACAAATAACGCGTCATTCGCTGCAGACCGTGCTTACGTATCGTTTGGTTAATAATTTCGTAGCGCTCGGAGGGGGTCAACGTTTCCTCTGCATCTTCTGCTTTTCGAGCGCCTCCAGCTTTTTTAAGAAGTCGTTCTCCATCTCCAGAAGCTTGATTCGTGCTTCTGCACGTTTTAACTTTTCCTCGGTAGAAAGTTCCCCTGCCGGTCGTCTGCCCGGGGATCCTTTTCCTCGTTGTTCCTCTAGTAGTCCAGCCTCTCCCAGAGCATTATACGTATTACGCCAACGGGTTAGGCAATGCTTAGGCTTCTTGCGACCGATAATATCTAGGTTAAATCCCGCGCTAAGGAAGATCTCCATTGGGGCTTGGCCTTCCTTATAGGCCTTAACCGCAGCCAACTTAAACGTTGGTGAATAGGTAATACTCTTTTCCGTCACGTTCTCTACATTTGGATTGTTCTCTAGTTGTTTGATCTCATTTTCGTTGAATATCCTTGAGCTTCCTCTTGTTTTGTTATTCATGAAGGCTTCCTCCGTTATTTCGATATTTCGATTAAAACACAAAATGACCCGTAAGAGGGTCACTTTTTTCAAAGTTTCCATCTTACGGGTCACAGTTCATTATAGGGGTTGAGACCTTTTTTAATTATAGGTAATGGCTATTGTGTATATTGATTTCATATCTTAGACGTCTTGCTCTGTTGCGCTTATAGTTTAGAGTAACTTAGAGCAGAGGAGTACTGTTCATGATCCAGAGCGTGTTATCAACGTTGTATCAAGTCATCGTGCCATTATCCATTCCGGTGATCGTCGGTGCACTGCTTGGACGGTTTAAGAATTTGGATACCAAGCCGTTATTGACGCTCTATTTATACTTTTTAACGCCCGCTATTATTCTTAATACACTGGCTACGGCCGAGATTTCTATGGATGATATTTACAAGACGCTCGCTTTTTCGCTGCTAAATCTGTGCTTTTTATGGGCGATTGCAAATATCATCGGAAAGTTATTGAAGCTCGGCCCCTCTGAAATATCGGGATTGACTCTGGTCTCGACATTTACGAATAGTGTGAATTATGGACTTCCCTTGGTGTTGCTGGCTTTCGGACAGCTTGGGCTCGATAAGGCTTCTGTGTATGTGATTGGCCAGATGATTATCGTGAACACTGTGGGCGTTTATTTTGCGGCTAGATCGCAGTTCTCGGTGAAAAATGCGGTAAAGTCCGTGTTCTCTCTTCCTGCCATCTATGCAGCTATGCTAGCACTTTTTCTTAGAATATTTGACCTGCATTTACCTTCTGAGCTTGCTACAGGGGTCTCCATGGTTGCCGGAGGTTATTCACCAGTCGTACTGGCGATTCTGGGTGCACAGATGGTCAAAGTACGAACCAAACCATCCGAACGCAAGGGCCAATCTACTTTTTGGACAGGGATGATCATTCGATTAATTTTAGCTCCACTAGTGGCATACCTCGGATTATCTATTCTGCATATTGATGGTATTTTATTCTCTGTGCTGCTGATTCTGGCCTCCATGCCAGTTGCCGTCAATGCGGTGGTATTAGCGGAGCGATTTGACGCCTCTCCAGAGCTGGTCTCCAAATGTATTTTATGGACGACGCTTGCTTCCTTTCTTGTGTTGCCGATCCTTATTGTGCTAGTACAAGGTGCGTAAAGACAAAAAGGACCCTCTTTCATTTCTGAAAGATAGGGTCTTTTTTTACTGTTACTTAACCTAGTGGTTAATTTCTTAGAAGTCGAAATTATCAGGGTCAGGGCCAACCCGTTGATCTTGATTCAGGTCGTTAATTAGAGTCATATCCTCTTCTGTTAACTGAAAATCAAACACATCTACGTTTTCGATGATCCGGTGCTCTTTAGTAGATTTCGGAATGGTAATAATTCCACGCTGCAGGTCCCAACGGATAATCACTTGAGCTACGGATTTGCCGTATTTAGCTGCAATTTGTTTCAGTACTGGCTGATCCAACAGTTGCCCTTGCATTAATGGTGACCAAGCCTCCAATTGGATTCCTTGTTCCTTACAGAAACTAAGCAGTGGTTGCTGGCTTAAATAAGGATGAAGTTCAACTTGGTTTACCATCGGCTTAATTTCCGCATCCTTCATCACATCTTCAAGATGATGGATCTGGAAATTGCTGACCCCAATCGCTTTTACGCGTCCCTCTTTATACAAGGTTTCAAGTGCTCTCCAAGTCTCTTTATATTTTCCTTTTACAGGCCAGTGGATGAGATATAGATCAAGGTATTCAAGTCCAAGCTTAGCCAAGCTAGTCTTGTAGGCGGCAATGGTTTCTTCGTAGCCCATATCTGCAGTCCAGACCTTTGAAGTTACGAAGAGCTCTTCTCTGGACAGGTTGTTGTCCTGCAAAGCTTCTTTGATTGCTTGACCTACACCCGTCTCATTCTGATAAATGGCTGCTGTGTCGATGCTGCGGTAGCCGTGTGCAATAGCAGATTTGATCGCTTGGATCAGCTCAGAGCCTTCTTCGACTTGAAATACACCGAGCCCAAGCCAAGGCATGTTTACCCCGTTGTGTAATGCAGTTGTATCTTGTAAATGTTGAGCCATAATAAAATTACCTCCTAAGATATTTAAAAGTTTGATTGGTTTGTAAATGCACAGCTGATTAAGCAGCTTCGGACTGGAGAAGAGTCTCGTCTTTCTTCTCCAGCGCACGACTCCAGGCGGTTAAGAATACTGCGAAGAGAACCATTATAGCACCCACCCAAGTGGTATGAATCAGTCCCATATGATCCGTCACAATACCGCCAAGATAGGCGCCAATGGCGATACCAGCGTTAAAAGCAGCAATATTTAGCGCAGAAGCGACGTCTCTCGCACTCGGAGCATATCGATCTGCAAGTGTAACTACATGTACCTGTAGACCGGGTACGTTCATGAAGGCTAACAATCCCATAAAGAAGATCGTGAGTAATGCAGCCACTTTATAGGGTGCAGTAAAGGTTAAGACGAACAGTACAACAGCTTGTACAGCAAACATGTAGAACAGGGCATTCATAGGTTTACGGTTAGCTACTTTGCCTCCAATGACATTGCCAATGGCAATAGCTATGCCATATACAAGAAGGATAATGGCAACGGTGCTCTCTTTGAAGCCGCTGATTTCATGAAGAAGTGGAGATAAATAAGTAAAGACTACAAAGGTACCTCCATACCCTAAAGCGGTGATTGCAAACGCCAGCAGTAGCCGTCCGTTCGTCACGAGCTTGACTTGTTCACGAAGCGGTGTTCGGGTACCTTTGCGCAGCCCTGTAGCAGGGACCAAGATGAGATTACTGATGAGCGCTATAAGCCCGATAACAATAATGGCGATGAATGCCGCTCGCCAGCCTAACTGTTGCCCTAGAAAGGTACCCAGTGGAACACCGGTTACGGTAGCTACGGTTAGTCCTGTGAACATAATCGCAATAGCACTGGCTTTACGATTCTCAGGCACGAGGTCGGCGGCAATGGTCGAAGCAATCGACATGAACAGACCGTGTGAAAGGGCGGATATTATTCTTGCTATTAGCAGAATAGTAATACCGTCCGCAGCCGCGGCAAGGCTATTGCCAATGATAAAAACAATCATGATGATCAGCAATAATGCTTTGCGCGATATTGCCGTAGTCAGGGATGTTAAGATAGGGGCGCCAAAAGTAACCCCTAAGGCGTACAAAGTAACAGTTAATCCAGCTGTGGTTAGCGGTATATGCAGGTCATCGGCGATAAGTGGCAGTAGCCCCACGCTGATAAACTCGGTGGTTCCGATCGCAAAGGCACTAATGGCTAAAGCCAAGAGGGCCAGGGTACTTCTTTTTTGGTCTAGCAACATGTCTTTCACTCCTACACTCTGTTAATTCACCGGCCGGTAAGTGCAATTATGAAGCCATGTATCCATTAAGTATAGTACGTACTTTAAAGTGCTATAGGTACTAAAAAGTACCTATTAGTTATCGCCTAAGGATATTGTCAGCCATTTCTAGAATATTATCCGCCAAAAAAAACGTTGGGCCCCATGAACTCATGGGAATGCCAACGCTTTGATGATTGATCTATTGTGTTCAGGATGTTATTCGAAGCTGTATTTGATTCCCCATTGTTCCCTAACATTACTCATAATGTCCATAACATCTAAGGAAAGATTAAGGGTTTCCTGGTTGCCTTTTTCCGCGATATAGCGCTGGATATCCTCTATTTCGTATTGCAGCGCTTTAGAAGAATCGCCGATTTCAATCGTTTCTAAGGTGCCATCTAAATATTGAATTGTAGCTTTAGAGGCCCGCGGAAAATTATCAACAGTAATAAAGCCAAGTTCTCCAGCAACGACGCCGCGTTTAGGCATTTTGGAGCGCATTGTAAGGGAAATGACCGCCATTTCATCCGCATCGTTGTTCAGAATGATTCCGGATTGTTCATCAACGCCTGTCTCAAAACGTTTCACCGTCGTTAGAATTTCATGTGGTTGTTTGGACAGGAAAAATCTTGTGAAGGATAAGGCATACGTTCCGATATCCAGCAGTGCTCCACCCGCCAGATCTTTGTTGAAGAAGCGGTTGTTCACATCATATTCCTTATGGCTGCCGAAGGAGACCTGCACCATTTTTAGGCGCCCGATCTGTCCTTTCTCCACGATCTGCCGTAGCTTTTTGTACAGTGGCATATGGTAGATGGTCATAGCTTCTGCGACGACTAAGCTTTTTTGCTTAGCAAGCTCGGCGATTTCCTGTAGCTGTCTGCTATTTACGGTGATTGCTTTTTCACAGAGGACATGTTTGTTATTCTGCAAGCTCTCCATGATGTATTCGTAATGATTGCTATGTGGTGTAGAGATATAGACGACATCGATTTCCGGGTCTTGCAGCATTTCGCTGTAATTCCCATAGGCCTTTTCCGCTCCATATTGACTCGCGAACGCCTGGGCTTTCGCTAAGGTCCGTGATCCTATTGCATATAAGGTCCCGCCGATGTCATTAAGGGCAGCCGCAAATTCAGTAGCGATACTTCCCGGGCCGATGATTGCCCACTTTAGATTGCTCATTGTTAGCACCTCGCCTGTTTAGATTGTTTGATTCTACTTAGAGATAATTTTGATTCCATCTGAACCAGCTACAAGTGCTGCGGTAACTTCTTTTGTGAATAGGGAGGTCTCAATGACCCCGTTAATGGCTTTGAGTTTAGTTTGAAGGGCAGTGCTATCCTCTACCTTGTCAAAAAAGACATCCAGCAGCACATTGCCGTGATCACTGACCGTATACCCATCTTTACTTGTGCTTGTTCGGATCTCAGGCTTGCCGCCCAGCGATTTCACAGAATGTTGAACATAACTAAGAGCATCCTTAAGAACTTCCAAGACTACGGGATGCTTGTAGGTTAGCTTATTCACAAGCTTTGTTTCATCTACCAGCAATATATATTGATCGGCCATACTGGCAATCAGTTTTTCTTTCGTATGAATGCCGCCGCCGCTCTTAAGCGCATGCAGTTGCTCATCCACCTCATCACAGCCGTCAAAAGCAACAGCTATTCGCTCAACAGACCAAGTTGGGACGACCTGTAATCCATTCTGGACACAGAGTGAAGCTGTAGTGAAGGAGGGGGTAACTACCTTTACCCGAAGATCTGCTTCTTTAATATTCCCGATTAAATAGGAAATCGTACTACCCCCGCCAAGACCAATGGTTGTGTCGTTCTTAATATACTTCAGAGCTTCTGCGGCGCAACTTTTCTTCCTAAAGTCCATATTCAAAGCCGATCATCTCCGTTAAAAAATTGATAGTAAGCACATTTGTGCAATATAATAAAAAATGTGCAAAATAATCGTCTACAGTATAACGAGGGGTTCTGAATCCGTCAAATCCTTGAAAAAAGCGAGGAGTTCATCATGGATCGAAAAGAAGACAAGAAGTTGCTCATTAAGATTGCACAAATGTATTATGAGCAGAATTTAACGCAAAATGAAATTTCGAATGAACTTGGTATATATCGCACAACCATTAGCAGGATGCTGAAGAGAGTCCGTGAAGAAGGCATCGTTACGATCACCATCAATTACGATATTGGAGATCATTGTACACTGGAGCAGGAGCTGAAAGAACGGTTCGGGCTGAAGGAAGCTATTGTTGTAGAGGTAGATCCGGCTCAGTCCGGAGTGGTCAAACGTAAAGCTATTGGACAAGCTTGCGCGAAATGGCTGGAGCAAGTGGTTCAGCCGAAAGATACGATTGGGTTCTCTTGGGGAAGCAGCTTAGCTGCTGTTGTAGACAATCTGACCGTCGCACAGAGGCCTTTTGTAACTTGTGTTCCTACGGTGGGTGGTCCATCTGGAAAGATGGAGAGCGGATACCATGTCAATAATATCTGCTACCAAGCTGCCTTAAAGTGGGGTGCGCGCTCATTAATGATTGACGTGCCAGCGATCACGGAGCAAAAGGAAACCAGAGATCAGCTAATGCGTTCGCAGTATTACCAGACCATTGCCAAGGCATGGGATCAGCTGGATATCGCTATATTCGGCATTGGATCACCGGAAATTAAAGGCGAAGAGGCATGGCGTGGGTTTTATGGCGATGCTGTGATTGATGAGCTGGAGGACGGGAAAGTAGCAGGCGATATTTGCTCACGTTTTTATGATGGCAATGGAGTGCCTGTACGCACAGCAATATCGGACCGAACGCTGACCATTGAGCTGGAGCAGATCAAGCGAGCGAGGTACTCGATTGGTGTAGCGGAATCGCTGGAGAAGGTTTCGGGGATCTTAGGAGCGCTAAACGGCGGGTACATGAATGTCCTCGTAACAACTGAGGAAACGGCGCAGAAGATCTTGGAGTAACCACTACTAAATGTAAACAATTGAATTTAGTGAAAATAACCTGAAAATGGTATGCAAAATACTAAAAATTTTGCTTGTAAGCACCAGACAGAGCGTGTAAGATATACAAGGTATTCATATCGAACATTAATAAAACTCATATAATCTTGGGGATATGGCCCATAAGTTTCTACCGGATAACCATCGCAATTATCCGACTATGAGTGAAATAGCGCATCTAGGGTTCCGCTTTCTTCTTTGGAGGAAAGGTCTGGACCGAGCGATGCGGACACTATGCAGTGTTACACCACTAAGGGACAAAAGCCCAGAAGGACAGATTCACTTGAGAGAAACGACTCAAGGGATTTGTCCTTTTTTTGTTTTTTTAATGAAGAGGAGAGATTAGTTCACGATGAAAGTACTTCAAGAGCGCATTAGACAAGAGGGTCTCATTTTATCAGATACGGTACTGAAGGTAGATTCATTTCTGAATCATCAGGTCGATACGGAGCTAGCGCTGCAAATCGGTCAGGAGTTCAAAAAATTGTTCGGTCATCAACCGATTACCAAAGTGATTACCATTGAAGCTAGTGGAATTCAGTTCGCCATGGCTACTGCGATTGCATTAGGTGTACCGTTTATTTATGCGAAGAAAAAGAAAGCAGTAACGCTCTCAGAGGCGGTCTACTCAGCACCTGTACATTCCTTTACTCGCCAAGAGGATTATCTGGTTAGCGTCTCCCAGAAATATCTTGGACCCGATGACAAAGTGCTTATTGTGGATGATTTCCTCGCTACTGGTGCTGCACTTGTAGGACTGGTTGATATCGTGAAAGAGGCAGGAGCAGAGCTCCTTGGCGTCGGATGTGTCATTGAAAAGAGCTTCCAAGAAGGTCGGAGCCTTCTGGAGAAGAGAGGCATAGAAGTTCATGCCTTGGCCCGTATTGCATCTATGTCACCAGGTGAAATTCACTTCATTGATAATGAAAGCTCATTAGAGAAAATCAAGGAGAGTGCGGGATGTTAAGCAAGCAAAAGGTATTTACGTTAGGCCTTCAGCATGTACTAGCCATGTATGCAGGAGCAGTTATCGTACCGCTGATTGTTGGGGGAGCCTTGAAGCTGAATGGAACTCAGATGGCCTACCTCATCGCAGCCGATTTGTTCACTTGCGGATTGGCTACGTTGCTGCAAATTATGGGCACCAAGTATTTTGGTAGCAGACTCCCCGTTATTCTTGGATGTACCTTTACAGCAGTTGGCCCAATTATCGCCATTGCTTCGACCCATAATCTGGCGACTGCGTACGGTGCCATCATCATTTCCGGGTTGTTCGTTGTACTTGCGGCCCCGCTTTATGGGAAGCTGCTGAAGTTCTTCCCGACCATTGTAACGGGTTCTGTCGTGACTATTATCGGGCTATCTCTTATTCCGGTAGCTATGAATAATGTTGCTGGCGGAGAAGGCAGCGCTGATTTTGGACAACCTCGCAATTTGCTGCTTGCACTGATTACATTGCTTGTCATTTTAGCGGTTAACCGTTTCGCCACAGGGTTCCTACGCTCGATATCTGTTCTGGTGGGCTTAGTGGTAGGTACTGCGATTGCTTATGGAATGGGTATCGTTAACTTTTCTACGGTAGGTGACGCTTCTTGGGTGAGCATCGCACAGCCGTTCTACTTCGGATGGCCTGAGTTCAGTCTTACTGCAATCTTCACTATGATCATCGTTAATATTGTTAGTATGGTGGAATCTACTGGGGTTTATTTTGCAGTAGGTAAGGTAATTGATCAGAAAGTTGAACAGAAGCAGATCGTAAACGGACTGCGTTCCGAGGGTGTAGCTATTATGCTGGGCGGAATCTTTAATGCTTTCCCATACACCGCTTTTTCTCAAAATGTGGGTTTGATTTCGCTGTCTCGCATTAAGACCCGTAATGTTATTTTTGCCGCTGGCGGGATCATGATTGTACTGGGTCTTTTGCCTAAGCTGGCTGCCTTGACGACGATTGTACCGAATGCCGTACTTGGTGGAGCCATGATTGTCATGTTCGGATCGGTTGCCGTTTCCGGGATATCCATTCTATCCGATGTGGATCTCCGTAAGGATGGTAATCTACTGATTGCTGCCTGCAGTATCGCTGTTGGATTAGGTTCAGCAACACTTCCTGCAATGTTCGCAGAGCTGCCTGAATTTGCTCGGATGTTGCTGCAGAACGGTATCGTATCCGGTTCGCTTACAGCGATTGTACTGAACATTTTCCTCTCCAAGACAAAGGATGATGTGCAGTTAGAGGATAACACCATACCTGTTCTCGCTAAGGAATCTCAAGTCTCCTAAACTTATTTGATTCATGATAAAAGACCAAGCTCTGGTGTACTGAAACCTAAGCTTGGTCTTTTTTTGTGTTCCGGACTTGTGCATTTGCACAAAAAAATAGGTTGTCCCGTCAATATAATTGGGTTTGTAAGCGCAGTATACTCAGTTTAGAAAGCGTTATCAAAACACACACTTTACAGTGTCATACTTTTATATTAAGGGGGCAACTAGAGATGGAAGGCACAGTAATTAACTGGATGGGCGCTGTTGCAGGATTGATATTAGCCGTCGTATTGATTTTCAAAAAGGTTAATCCGGTTTACGCACTCTTTTTAGGTGCAATTGCCGGAGGGATATTGGGCGGCGCTTCTATTGCGGAAACGGTACAGTATATTATCGATGGAACGAATAGTGTAATGGGTGCAGTTGTGCGTGTACTCGCAGCAGGTGTGCTGGCGGGGGTACTGATTGAATCAGGTGCAGCCGAACGAATGGCCGAGACCATCGTAGACAAGCTTGGTGAAAAGAAAGCCTTATTGTCTATAGCACTAGCAACTATGATTATTACAGCAGTTGGTGTATTCATCACGGTAGCGATCATTATCGTCGCTCCAATTGCTTTGTCCGTAGGCAAGAAAATCGGCATTTCCAAAACAGCTTTGCTACTCGCACTGGTCGGTGGCGGTAAAGCAGGTAATATTATTTCTCCAAACCCAAACACCATTGCCGTAGCGAAGGGCTTTGATGTGGATTTAGCTCAGGTTATGATCCATGGATTTATTCCAGCCGTTGCAGGTCTGATTGTTACTGTTATTATTGCTAATCTCTTGGTCAATAAAGGTGTGAAAATTGCAGACGGCGATGTTGTCACAAAAGAGGAAGATAATACTAAGGTTAAACCAAGCTTCGGCCGTGCTATCGTCGCTCCAGTTGTCGCTATTTTGCTTCTGGCCATTAATCCGGTCGGAAACATTCTGAATATCGAATTGCTGAAATCCTTTAAAGTTGACTCTATGATCATCTTGCCTCTTGCCGGTATCATTGGACTGATTGCTATGAAACAGACGAAGAACATCATTTCCTTTACAACATCCGGTTTGAATAAAATGACTGGTACAGCTATTATCCTGATTGGTGCCGGTGCCATCGCTGGTATTATCTCAAAGTCTGACTTGAGCGCTACGGTTGTTGATGCAATTACAGCTATGGGCATCTCCGGAACCTTCCTGGCTCCGATTGCAGGTATCTTGATGGCGGCCGCTACAGCGTCCACATCAACGGCTTCGATTGTGGCTGCCGGATCGTTCGGTCCCGCTATTCTATCTATGGGCACAGCACCGCTTAATGCGGCGATTATGGTGCACACCGGGGCTACAGTGATTGACCATCTGCCGCACGGTAACTTCTTCCACGTCACTGCTGATTCCGTTAAGATGAACATCAAGGACCGGATGTCACTGATTCCTTATGAAAGTCTCGTGGGTCTGACGATGGCTATCGTCGCTACTATACTATATGGCTTTATCCTATAACGATTATTTCGAACTAGAAGGGATGGATATTCTATGAAAAAAGATTTGGTTATCGTTCTGGCACCCGATTCTTTCAAAGAAAGCATGACAGCTAAAGAAGCTTGTGAAGCCATGGAAAGAGGCATTCATAAAGTGAATTCTAATATAAATTGTATTCATGTACCCATGGCTGACGGCGGTGAAGGAACAATGCAGTCCTTGGTCGATGCAACCGAAGGTACCGTTTATATTACTAAAGTTAAAGGCCCGCTCGGCAATGAAGTTAGCGCATCCTACGGAATTACAGGTGATGGATTGACGGGGGTTCTGGAAATGGCCAGTGCGAGCGGCATTCAGCTGGTGTCTCCTGAGACACGAAACCCTCTGATTACAACAACCTACGGCACAGGTCAATTAATTAAAGCTTGTCTCGACCGTGGGGTCCGTAAGCTGCTGATTGGTATCGGTGGCAGTGCCACTAATGATGGAGGCGCCGGTATGGTTCAAGCGTTGGGCGGCAGACTACTGGATGAAGAGGGGAATGAGCTGTTATTCGGCGGTGGTGAGCTCGGCAGATTAGCCAATATTGATCTGACTGGGTTTGACCCTCGTCTGAAGGATGTACAGGTTGAAGTAGCTTGTGATGTTACGAATCCCTTATGTGGCCCGACGGGTGCTTCGAGCGTGTTTGGCCCGCAAAAGGGTGCAACTTCAGAGATGATCAAACAGCTCGACAGCAACCTTCATCATTATGCGAGTGTTATCAAGGAACATCTAGGAATCGATATTAAGGAAATGCCTGGAGCTGGTGCAGCGGGCGGACTTGGCGCAGGACTGGTGGTATTCTTAAACGGAGTGTTAAAAAAGGGAATTGAGCTTGTTATTGACTACACCGGACTTGAAGAAAAGGTACAGCAGGCCGATATGGTGTGGACCGGGGAAGGAAGCATCGATTTCCAGACCCAATATGGCAAGACACCGCTAGGCGTTGCACAGGTCGCTAAGAAATATAATAAACCTGTGTTGGCCTTCGCTGGAAGGATCGGTGATCAGACGGAAGTGCTGTATGATAAAGGAATCGATGCTATTTTTGGCATCATGCCCGGTGCAGCTTCATTGGAGGATGCCCTGAAGCAAGGGCAAGAGAATCTGGAAAGAACCGCTGAGAACGTGGCACGGTTAATCATGCTGAAACAAGGCAGATCATTATAAAAAGCTGCGGAGAGATTTCACAACCTTATATTACTACGAGAAACGGTTATCGTCTTTTGAGGACGACAACCGTTTCTTCTTGTTTCTTTTTAAAGTAGAGGTTTTCTGAGTAGAATATACGGGAACAGGAGGGACAGACATGAAGATATCGAAATCACTGGCAGGACAAATCGCACAGGAAATGATGAGTGTAGTTCCTTATAACATTAATGTTATGGATGAGAACGGCTTTATTGTAGGGAGTGGAGATCTAAAACGGGTCGGGACCTTACATGAGGGAGCGAGAATAGCTATTCAAAGTGGGCATGTCTTTGAAGTATACGAAGACGGCGTTGGAATGAAGCCGGGGGTGAATGAACCCATTATTATAGATCATAAAGTTTTGGGTGTCGTGGGCATTACGGGACATCCGGATGAGGTTAGACCGTTTAGCAAGCTGGTCAGAGTTACTACTATATTACTTATAGAACAGGAAGCAAGGAATAAGCAGGAGCAGGATGACAGAGTAAGGCGTGTGAAATTTTATCATGAATTATCTTATCGTAAAGAGGCGTATGATCTTGAGTTTCTAGAGCGGGCGAGTAGCTATGGACTCGATCTCAAGAAGAAATGCTGGGCAATCCTAGTGGATGGAGACGTAAACGGGAAAGAGTTCAGAAATGTTTCTAGATCCTATCCGCATTACTGGAATTTGGAGAATGATAAGGCTGTGTTTTTTATCACGGATGGGTTTCTCTACAAAGAGCTGATAGGAAAACTTAGTGTGTGCGGTGATGTAAGACGCATTGGCTCTGGTGAGGCAGAAGAGCTAGCTGCTTATTCCCTTGAACAGGCACAGGCGGCCATTAATATTGGCAGTAGAGTCGATCCATTTAAGAAGCTCTACAACTATGCGGAACTCAAGTTTCTAATACACTTATCTTATGATGGGGATGAGCGGACCGGGACGATTTATGCTCCTCTAGATCAGTCGGGAGATAAGACGGGTCTGATTGAAACACTGCAAGTATTTATTGCGGAGAATGGAGATCATAATCGAACAGTCCAGAAGTTGAATATTCACCGAAATACACTGAATTACCGACTTAACCGCATTCATACATTGACGGGTAAAAATCCGCGCAACTATATAGATCTGTTCGAACTAGTGTGTGGATTGATGTGGCGTAAGTAATCCCTATTCTAATTGCCAACCTCTTTTTATAGGCATAAAATTAGTTTGGAACGTATTAGATAAATTAGGACAGGGATGGAATAAGAATGAATGAGAAAGTTGTAATGAATGATAAAATTGTCATGCCATTATGGACGATGTGCCTCTTTATTGTAGTGATGAATACAACGATGTTTAATGTATCGCTTCCAACCATTATTAAGGATCTCCAAATTTCTGCTGACCTAGGCTCATGGGTCATTTCCAGCTACTCGATTGGATATGCATTATCGACAGTTATTTATAGCCGATTATCCGACTTGATGCCGATTCGTAAGCTCTTGACCATTGGCTTAATTACGCTTGGACTGGCATCCGTGTTTGGATTGTTCGCACATGACTTTAAGTTACTATTAATCACGAGAATCGTGCAATCTGCGGGTGCCGGATCCATGGCTGGATTGGGTCTTGTACTCGCTAGCCGCTACGTTCCGATTGAAAGACGGGGTGCTGCAATTGCGATGATCTCGGCGGGTAGTGCAATGGCCTTTGGTTTGGGTCCTATTGTCGGAGGCGTCATCAGCCAGTACTTTGGCTGGAATGGATTGTTCGGCATTACTTGCCTTGTGCTTATCGTGCTGCCGGTACTGCTGCGGTTATTGCCTAAGGAGCAGCCACAGCCTGCAAGCTTTGACATCCTGGGAGCGGCGCTGACCGTTGTAAATGCGGCAAGTCTGCTGGTAGCCGTAACTACCCAGTCGCTTGTATGGCTAGCGGTGGGTGTAGTGTCTATTACCGTGCATGCCTTACATCTGAAGAAAGCCAAGGAATCGTTCATTAATCCGCAGCTGCTTACCATGCCAGGTTACTTGAAACTGGTTGCCGTAGGCTTTTGTATTCTGGTATTGAACTTAGGAAACTTGTTTCTGATGCCGCTTGCGCTCGCTAATCTGTTCGATAAGTCAGCGTTGATGATTGGTTTGTTTATCGCACCGGGCGCGTTAGTATCTGCATTTCTGACCCGTTATGTGGGACGGTTTATTGATCGATACGGTAATATACGCTTCCTAGTGATCGGACATTGTATACTTGCAGCCGTTATGGCTGTGTTTGCTCTGAATCTTTCTGTATCACCTGTAGTGCTACTGCTAGGTTATCTATGCTTCTCTCCCGCTTTCTCCGCTACGATGGCATCCTTAAACAATGAAGCTTCTATCGTTCTTCCGAGGACTTGGATCGGTTCGGGCATGGGGCTTTTACAACTGGTTCAATTCTTCGGAGGCTCTGTATCTGTTGCAGTCTGCGGGATTTTGCTGCATGCTCAGCGTGATATCTCTCCAGCAAAAGCATATCAGCATGTATACGGCGTGTTGCTCCTCGTTAGCTTGTGCTCGTTAGGAATTCTTCTTTTATATAGACGTTCTAATGCCAAGAACAAAGCTGGGCAGTCTACACACGCTTAGAACTGAAACGAAAAGGTAATAAAGACGTATCAGATGCTATAGCAGAACTTAGGAAGGAATGGTAATAATGGACAATGGGATGAATGTTATCTTATTTGAAAAAATGCCGGAAGGCGGGCTGCGAGTCATTGAGGAACGCACGTGGAGCATGAATATGATCGCAGCGCTAGAGCATGTCAATTATATTGTGGTGGGCAGTGTTGAATATGAAACGGTTGAAGGACGGCTGAATGTAGATGAAGGCAAGCTGGAGCTTCTGCTTGTTCCGATGCACACTGAATGATTGAGATAAAGGAAGGAGAACCTTGCGATGTCTAAAGATGAAAAGGATAAGGAACTTGCTGTATCCAAACTATTCACCTCTGATGGTAAGCCCATTCGAGTATTATCTACTTCGCTAGGCATAGCGTTGTTAGCGAATGCTATGTTTATTCCTGGCGGCGCAGGGGCTAGCGCAAATACTTCTGGAGATGAACCGCAGCTAGTGTCTTGGTCTACCGAAGAGGTTAAAGCCTATTTTGACAAAAATGTGGATTGGAATATTCCATATCCAGAAGGTGAACAAGAGGTAGAACAGGAAGGTCAGGGTGTTGTTACCAATAATGGGACGACGGTAGTGAATAACTATGGCGGTTATCATTCAGGTTTTGGCTGGGATGATTTACTGTTGTATCACATGTTGTTTAATAGTGGTGGTAACTACTCTTCCAGAGGGTGGTCTAAGGACCGTCCAACTTATTATGGTGGGACGAGAACAACTTATAAGCCGCCTACCTATAGTAGTGAGAAGTTCCAGAATAAGAAGGTTCCCGGATCTGTTGTGAAGCCCAAAACATCGACTTCCTCTACAGGCTCCATTACGAGAAGAGGTTCTTCATCAAAGAATGGAATCGGTGGCACTTCCAGCGGATTAAATTCATCGAAGAACTCTAAATCTAGCTCAGGCTCAAAGTCCTCTTCGAGATCAGGCTCAAGCAAGAGTGGTTTTGGCGGATGAGTGAGCAGCAGAGTGTATTTGAAATTCTAGATCAGTCTGAGCTTGAAAGAGGTCCGCGGGTCAAAGCGTTGTATGAGCTTGGGTTCACTTGGGCGGATCTTGAGGATGAAGAGTATTGGTTAGATGCAATTGCTGTAATGCGCAGGGACACTTATAAGGAGCTTGAAGAAGCCTCGTCAAAACTCTGGATCATCCTCGATAAGGCCGTTCGCTATGTACATCTAAAGCGCGATTTATATGAACTGCTTGGGATTCCCCCTGTACTTTGGGAGATGCTTGATGGATGTCCTATGCCAGAAGAAGGCTTTATTAGTCGGTATTCCAGATTCGACTTTGCCATAGCCCATGATGGGACGATTAAGCTACTTGAATTAAATGCGGATACCCCGACAGGTTATGTGGAAGCCTCGATAGCTACACCATGGATTTGTGAGCAAGCTGGTGTGCAGAGTCCAAATCAAGGGATGAAGGAACAAGTTGCGGCAGCTTGGCAGGTAGAACGTCCGGATACCGCAGCATGTGTCGCTTATGGATCTCATCTCGAAGATTCAGGTACGATTGAAGCATTAGTAAAGCACAGTGGTCTCGATATTCGGTGTGTGGATTGCCTTGATCTGTGGGTCGACAACGGAATTCTCAAGGATGGGGAGGACCGTGTGATTGAGCGGATGTTCGCCCTATATCCTAAAGAGTGGATGGCTGTTGATGAAGGTGGGGATGCCCTCGCTTATGCCGTAGAGCAAGGGAATCTTCAACTCTTTAACGGCCCTCACAGTATATTGCTCCAGTCCAAGGGGCTGGTTGCAGCGGTGTGGGGAATGTATGAGCTGGGTCTGCTATTCGATAAGGAAGAGCGAGAGACGATCTCGCGCTATATTTTGCCTACTTATAATAAGCCTGTATTCTCTGGAAACTTTGTGTCCAAATCTGTTTTTGGCCGTGAAGGAGGTTCGGTGCGCATGTTTGATGATAGTGGTGCGCTAGAGCTTGAAGATGAAGACGGTTATGACAGTAGTCAGCTTTTCCCTACTGTGTATCAAAAAAGAGCCGATTTAGCACAGATAACGACTTCAGAGGGTGAATTTCATCTGCTGACAGGCATGTTCGTGATTAACGGGAAGCCTTGTGGTATGCTCGGCCGAGCGGGTGGATTGATTACAGGCAATGCCAGTCATTTTATTGCGTTGGGAGTGAGATAATTGGATAAGAGCAAGAAAACCCGAATCGGAGTCTTATGTATGATGCTTTTGACGGTACTGCTGCTTAGCGCATGTTCCAGTAATCAGGGCAGTGTATTTGATTCAGGAACAGCTACAACTTCAGATAGTGTAGCAAGGGTACCGTGGGACTACCGGGTGGTAGAGAGTACCGTAGGGGATTTAATTGGGAGTGACATGACGGTTTTGCCTGATAATGAACTGCTTCCGAATGATGGGAATTATGCAACTGGCGATAAAATTTGGACGCTTCAGTTCATGGACGCCGAGCTAATCACGGACGCTGATCAAAAGAACGAAGTTCGTCTATCTTCATGGAGCACGATTAAGTCTTATGCAGATGAAAAAACAGCGGCAGAGGATCTTACCAATCTAAAAGTATCGGTAACGACTGATGTTGATCTTGTAGGGGTATACAAGACTAAATATAACGATAAGACAAGAAACTTTGCGGTGCTTGAACTCCCTTCAGGTAATCGGATTAAGCAGCCGATTGATGATGAACGTTATACAGCATTAGAGAAACAGAAAACCGCTTCCGTAGTCCTTGAGGAAGTACATGATTTTGCCGATTATGATTCGGCGTATGCGAAATTTCGGGGGTGGGCAAAGTGACGATGGTGGTTAATTTGGTTGTGAGTGTGTTTGTGATTATTCTTTTGCAAGTGTTAGGCATGGTGATTTTTGGTTTGATGACTCCGTTTAAAGATATGGAGGAGCTGAAGAAAGGCAATGTGGCTGTAGCCTTGGCTTTAGGCGGCAAGTTTCTGGCAACGGCTATTATTATTGGCGTAGCGGCGTATACGAATACCTCCATTCTGCACATGATCATTTGGTTTGCGGTAGGTTATGTGTGCTTGATAGCGGCTTATTGGATCTTTGAATTGGCAACCCCAACCTTTAAGATTTCAGAGCATCTGGAGAAAGGGAATGTGGCTGTAGGCACTATGCTTTGCTTGGTGTTTATTGGGACTGCATTTGCGGTCAGCAGTTTAATTGTTTAGTTCGAACTTGAAATAGGCTAAGGACAAAGGTTGCCCCGATCCATCCGTCGAGTGGCAGCCTATATTTCTCTCATAAACGCTTACTGTTCTTAAAGGACACCGAAGGCGTGTTAGCTTGATGTGAAGAAGGGGTGGGCAGATGCATTTGTTTCTGAGAATTTCCACCAAGATGATGCGGTTACGTAAACGGACGATAGGGTTAATCATTCTGATCTTTATAATTCTTAGTGCGTCGATTGCTTACCTGATCGAGCCGGGTACGTTTCACAGTTGGTTTAATGCATTTTATTGGGTTATGACAACGATGGCGACCGTAGGGTACGGGGATTATTTTGCAGAGACCGTAGTTGGAAAGCTATTTACCATGTTTCTATATATCTTTGGTATCGGCCTCCTCAGCTTGGTTATTGGTAAGGTCATTGACTCCATTGCGGAGGTGCAGAGAAGGAGAGGAGCGGGAACGTTGAGCTTTCGTGGAAAGGATCATGTGATTCTAATTAATTGGAGTAAGAAAGCACAAGCTGCCGTAGAGGAGATTCTATGCTATTCGCCAAAATGCCATATTGTCATCATTGATGAGACAGGAAGTCATCCTCTGGAGCATATGGATCAAGTTCACTTTATAAGCGGTGATGCCTCCAGTGATGAGATTCTTCTTAAGGCTAACATCCATGAAGCAAGAGCAGCCATTGTGTTCGGGGACACAAGGATTGATGAAGCATCGCTGATCGACGGCAAATCTTTGTTAATTGCCTCTAGTATTGAGCGAATTGCGCCACAAGTACATACGACTGTAGAAATAATGCAAGAGAAGAATATACAGAATTTCAGGCATGTCAAGGTAAACGAGTTCGTGCTTTCACATGATGCCATTTCTAGACTGGCTGTTCGTTCTGCGCTCCAAGAGGGCAACTCTGAGGTGATAACGCAGCTGCTGAGCCGTAAATATGGTGATGATATTTATGAGATTCCATTGAATAATTCATGGAAGACTTATGGGGACGCGTTTCAGAACCTGCTCTTGCAAGGCGCAACCTTATTAGCGGATCGTAGCGACCTAAGTATTAATCGAAAGCTGGATCAGGCTATTCCTAAGGATGCTAGATTGTATGTTGTTTCCGATGAAGAGACGTATCGTAGGATTAAGGGTTAGACCAGAAATAAACGGATTAGGCGGATTTTCGGAAGCTGAGGCTTCGCGGGATTCCGCCTTTTTTGATAAAATGTGACTTATTTCACTGTTAAAATTGTTTTCTGTTCAGATTTTGTTCAGATACCCTCCTTATTATGGTTTATTATGTCCTAAGAACTATACTAGGGAGGATAAATACAGAATGGATGGAAAAATATTTAAGAAAATAGTTGGTATTTTGTTGTCTGTAGTGCTGTTGGCAGGCCCAATGCTACAGACTTTCGGCATAGTACAAGCTGCCGATGCATCATCTGGTAAAACTTATTTTACGGACACCGATAATTGGGGTGGGGGTCCGTTAGGCACGGAAGCAGCCGATGGTGACATGGACGTGGATATTAAGAATCAGAACAAAACAACCGCGGATAACTATAGTAAGTATCCGATTGAGTTTAAGATCAAGGATGTTGCTAAGCTTCCGACGCAGAGCGCTAATATGCTGATTCGGGCTTACGATGTGGATGAGATCGCATCACTAACAAAAACGGGTTCAAATGGTGAATGGGATAGAGTATATTTCTCCAAAAATCCTGCTGATATTGCACTTGTAAACCCTTATACAGCTTGGCAAACTTCTGGTAAATGGAAAACATCTGTCGCCGCTTCCGGTGTAGGTACTGGTGGACAGGGTTATCTAAAAGAGATAACTCAAAGCGCTTATTTAGGAACGCTTTCAGGGCAAGATTCGAAATGGAATACAACGGTATTGCCTTTCAAAAAAGAGGATCTTGGCAAAATTGGCCTAGGCGATAATTATGTGGGCTTGTCGATTCATCATTATTTTAATGATAAAGAGAGCCGGGATTCAGTGGTCCCTAATACCAACTGGACCATGAAGGTGGATTGGGCCCAGCTTGTTATTGATGGTGGTGAACGGCAGACCGGAGAGATCGAAAATGTAGGGATTAAGGTAGAGAATGGAAAGATCACTCTGGATACCAGCTTTATTCCTAAGCTACCGGGTAAAGATTATTCCATGGAAGTAAGCGTTGTTGAGAAGAGAGAGTTTGACGGCGAGTTAATCGATAAGAACGTAGGGCTCGATAAAAAGCTGTTTGAAGAGCCAACTGCTGGACAAGAGCAGACTTGGAAAACTGAATTTACGGACAGTACGTTTAGTCCGTCTAAAGAATACACGGTAAATGTGATTCTCTTTGATGACCGTGGAGGTGGAACTAGCGGAGAAAAATATACAAATCCGGGCGAAGCTCAGCATATTTATACTTTTTCAACCTTCGATCCGGTGGCGAAGGATATTACCAAGGCAGGGTTGCAATATGAGCCAACAGCCTTTAATGCCAATGAATTTTCCGGCAAATACTATCAAATTAATGGTAATGCCTATGGTTCTAAGCTGCAGAAGGTAAGGATTGTTACACTGCCGGATGCTGAAAAAGGCCAATTAGTATTAAATGAAACGGCAGTAAAAGCCGGTGATGAAATTTCGGTGAATGATCTTGGGCAATTAACCTTTGTTCCAGTGACTACCGGTTTTACTGGGAATATTGATTTTAAATGGAATGGGTATGATGGCTCGAAATACGGGGCGGTGGATGCTGTAGTTACGCTTACAGCAACGGCAGCACCAACAGTGGGTCATATTGAGAAGTCGAGTCAGAAAGGAAATATTGTTCCTTTTATTGCCAAAGACTTCACGGATAAATTGGTAAACAGCAAGAACGATCCGCTTACTAAGGTCAAGATCATTACTGTTCCAGCGGAAGGTCAAGGTAAGCTTGTTTACCGTGTAGGTAATGGACCTGAACAGACGGTGACTCCGGGAGTTGAGATCAGCGCGGCAGATCTGGCCAGTCTGTCCTTTATTCCGACAGCGGAGACCACGGGTACAGTGGCTTTCCAATGGAATGGCACAGATGGCAAGCAATACGCGAAGGAAAGTAAGAATGTTACAATCACCATCAATGCGCCACCAGTAGTCGCAGATATTCATAAGACAGGTGCTCATGGAGCTGCTATTCCTTTTACAACAGATGATTTCGCAAATGTCTATAAGGATGATAATAGTAATCTGAGCACGGTAAGGATCACTCTTCCAGCAGACTTTGCTGCTAATGGGCAGTTGTATTATAACAATACGGTGACAGAAGCAGTCTATCTTGAGCCAGGTATTCCAGCGGTTCTGAGTAAAGCTGATCTGGGCAGTCTTACCTTTGTTCCAGATACTAAACTGGCTGAAGGTACAGAAGTGAAATTCAAGTGGGAAGGGTATGATGGTCAGGTATACTCTGAGAATCTTGCCGAGGTCATCATTACTTATAATGGACTGCCGGTGGCTAATGCACTGAGCGTAGAAGGAAACGAGGGTGTGCCTTCCCTTACTGTTGTACTGAAGGGGACTGACCGCGAAACGGTTACAGGTCTTACGTACGGCATTGCTACACCTCCACTGAAGGGAATATTAACACCTGCTGATCCAGGCAATCCGGCAGGAGATACATGGATTTACACGCCAAACTCTGATTTCATTTCGGGTAAAGACAGCTTCACTTATGTTGTGACCGATGCTGACGGACAGACAAGTCCTGTTGAAGCAACCGTGAAGATTGAACTTCATAAAGCACTGAATGGATGGGTTGGTAATAAGAAACAAGGTGATCCAACTATCGTAAAAGCGATACAAGGTCAACCGCTTAAACTGTCGGCAGTGAGCTCGCTTGCGGCTGAGAAGGTAACGGCGAATGTTGCTGATACTTCCGTGACTTTGACTTTAGCTAATCCGCTTACTTACGAGACTGACGGATTTAAGCAATGGGAATACACCACGTTTGTATTGCCTTTGAATACCCCAGCGAATAGCTATGCAGTTTCATTTAGCGCTTGGGGTGCAGGTGATGCTCCGTTAGCTGGTGAAGGGGCGGATAAGCTGATAGACAACAACTATCAGGTGGTTCAAACGGAATTGATATTGAGTGCAAATCCAGAACGCATTTTGGGTGACGGTAAGGCTACAACAGAGTTGACTGCCGTCCTCAAAGACAGTAATGGAAACCCAATCAAGGGGATTGAAGTGGTCTTTACTGCAGCTGTTGGTGGATTTGTAGGTAGTGATCGCGCAGTGACCGATGACAACGGTATTGCGAAGGTAACTTATCATTCTGCACAAATCACAGGGGTTAGCGAGCAGAATATACCTGTTCAGGCTAATGTGAACAATGCCGAGCATGGTCTATTAGCTAAGAGTGAGATTACTATTACATTCTTGCCAGCTTCGATTCAGGGCTTTATTACAACGGGGGGATCTAACACTCCTGTAGCAAGTGCTCAAGTACGAGCTACCCTTGATTTGAACGGTGATGGCAAAATTGAGCCTGGTGTGGACTTCATTGAGAATATCGTGACCGATGAGAAGGGTGCGTATTATCTAGTCGTGCCTAAAGGCGATGCCAAATATGAGCTGGAGATTACACAAACGGTTGACGTGGGCGGTGTACCTACGGCAGTTACGTATAAACAGTATGCAAAAGTGGGACAAGTAACGGGTTCAGGAGACGAGAACTTCGAATCGGAGAAGACGCTGACAGGTCTGGTGCTCTTCAAACAGACGAACGGTCAATCTTCCTTGCTGAACTCCGAATGGCTTGGACATGCTAGTGTATTTTTAAAACAGCAAGATGGCAGCTATGTATCGGAGAATGGTAAACCTAAGGCTTTCCCACTACAGGCGCAGGGCGTATTTAATGCAGAGGGCCTTGCTGTAGGTCAGTATGAGCTTGAAGTGCGATACGAACTGGAATCTGGAAAATCTATTGTAGTCAGCCGTAATACAATAGCTGTAACCGCCGCTGGTGAATTGAATATTTCACAGTCTCTGGTTGATCCTTATGGTACGATCACTGACGCTGTAACTGGTCATGTCATTGAGGGCGCAAAAGTGATGCTGCATTACGCGGATACTCCACGGAATGTTAGTAAAGGTTTGACTCCGAATGCGGAGGTTACATTGCCTGTGATTGCAGGATTTGCACCGAATGATAATGCGAGTCCGAAACAGTTGAGCGATAGTAATGGTTTCTATGCTTACATGGTCTATCCAGATACCGATTATTACTTGATGGTGACGAATGAGGGATATATTAATTATAAGAGTCCTGTTCTTTCTGTGGGTACAGATATTGTGCGGCATGATGTACAGCTTCAGCCAGTGCCTAACACTTCTGGTGTTACTCCATCGACTTCGAACGATCTGGCAGTAAAAGTAGCACTTACTCTCTCTGTAGAGAAGAACACAGTGAAGGAAAATGAGCAGTCACCGATTACAGTAGTTTACAAGAACGATTCGTCCGCTGTATCGGCAACAGGTGAGGTTAAGATTACTCTTCCTGACGGCGTAGTTGTTGTAGATGCTGCTGGCGGAACGGTTACGGGTAACGTAATCGTATGGAAAGTAACGAATATAGGTGTGGGCAAGGGCGGTAGCTTTACTCCTGTTGTAAAGTGGCCATTGATCGATGCTGCAGAGGTCGCCTTAACGGTACCGGGAGAGTTTATCTCCGGGCAATCCTCTGCTAAGGCATTGGTGAAGGTAAATATCTACTCCGATCGTTTTGGAGAACTGAAGCATTACCGTTATATTTTAGGATACCCGGATAAGGAGTTTAAGCTAAATGGCTCTCTAACACGGGCAGAACTGGCTGCAATTGTAGCTAGACTAACGGAGAATGAGACTATTACTTATGCTCTTCCTTACAGCGATATCCGTGTGGGGCATTGGGCAACCAATTATATCCGCATTGCTGTGAAGAACGGGTATTTCACAGGAGATCCGAGCGGGTTGTTCCGTCCGGACGCACTTGTAACCAGAGGAGAGTTAGCTTCGGTTATGGCTCGTTTCCTGAAACTTGAGACAGGCGCACCGGCGGTGACACATTTCACGGATACTTCTGGTCATTGGTCAGGCAATGCGATTGAAGCATTGTATAACGGAAAGTTTCTAACGGGTTATCCGGATGGAACCTTCAAGCCGAAGAATGCAATCACTCGTGTCGAAGCGGTAACCCTGATTAATCGTATGCTGTATCGCGGACCGTTGAAAGGTTTGGCACTGCTATTCCCGGATGTTGCAGAAGACCATTGGGGCTTCGGTGATGTACAGGAAGCTACGTTCTCTCATGAAGCGGTTCGTAATGGAGATGGAAGTGAGAAATGGCTTCGGGCCCTTAGTGATGGTGTGAAATAAGAAGTACAAAAATAGGAAATAAGCTGATTCACTGAGACAAGGTCGTGTTTAGTGCCAAGTGGGTGCTAGATACGACCTTTTTTTGTTTGCCAATCTTTCCTTAAGGGTAAGAGATACATGACAATATTTACTTTACCTTCGGAAGGAGCCATTGTTAATGAGTGAACATCAAAAAGTGAACGAAAACAGCAAGAATGAGCAACTGGAACAGTTTCGCAGTAAGGATGAAGGTCACACCTTAACAACGAACCAGGGTTTAAAAGTATCAGAGGACGAGTTCTCCTTAAAGGCGGGTGATCGGGGCCCAACCTTACTGGAAGACTTTCATTTCCGGGAAAAAATGACGCATTTCGATCATGAGCGAATCCCTGAGAGAATTGTGCATGCACGTGGATTTGCTGCTCATGGTGAGTTTGAAGTATATAAATCACTGAAAGAATATACGAAGGCGAAATTCCTTCAAGATCCTTCCGTGAAGACACCGGTGTTTGTCCGATTCTCGACGGTAGCCGGATCACGGGGATCAGCTGAGACAGTGCGGGATGCCCGCGGATTCTCTACCAAATTCTATACTGAGGAAGGGAATTACGATTTAGTAGGAAATAATATGCCCGTCTTTTTTATCCAGGATGCGATCAAGTTCCCAGATTTAGTACATGCGCTTAAGCCTGAGCCGCACAATGAAATGCCTCAGGCGGCATCGGCTCACGATACCTTTTGGGATTTTATAGCCAATAACCAAGAATCGGCCCATATGGCAATGTGGCTGATGTCGGACCGTGCTATTCCACGTAGCTTCAGAATGATGGAAGGGTTTGGGGTGCATACTTTCAGGTTGATTAATGAGCAAGGAAAAGCCCATTTTGTTAAATTCCACTGGAAACCGGTGCTCGGTGTACACTCTTTGGTGTGGGACGAAGCTCAGAAAATATCAGGTGCGGACCCTGACTTTCATCGCCGTGATTTATGGGAATCGATTGAAGCCGGCAACTTTCCGGAATACGAGTTGGGCATTCAGCTTCTAAGTGAAGAAGATGAATTTAAGTTTGATTTTGACGTGCTGGATCCTACAAAGCTATGGCCAGAGGAAGATGTACCTGTACAGATTGTTGGGAAAATGACCTTGAACCGCAACGTGGATAATGTCTTCGCCGAAACGGAGCAGGTAGCTTTCCACCCTGGACATGTGGTTCCAGGCATCGATTTCACCAATGATCCACTGCTTCAGGGCAGATTGTTCTCTTATACGGATACTCAGCTAATTCGGCTTGGCGGTCCTAACTTCCATGAGTTGCCGATCAATAGACCGGTATGTCCTTTCCATAACAATCAGCGTGACGGGTATGGACGGCAGACGATTAATCAGGGTTCAGTGAGCTATCATAATAATTCGCTTGCTAACAATACGCCTGCACCTGCAACAGAGGCTGAAGGTGGTTATGTACATTATCAGGAGAAGGTTGAGGGCCGTAAGGTGCGTAGCCGGAGCAAAAGCTTTGAAGACCATTTTTCACAAGCTAAGCTGTTCTGGAACAGCATGAGTGCTCCAGAAAAAACGCATATTATTGAAGCCTATTCATTCGAGCTCGGGAAGGTAAAGAGTAAGTCTGTCCGGCAGCAGGTTGTAGATATGCTCGCGAACGTTACGTTAGAGCTTGCTGTGCCTGTAGCAGAAGCTATTGGGGCGACGCCACCAAAAACAAGCGGTTCCGAGGTAGCTCAAATCTCCCCGGCACTAAGTCAGGCAAATACGAAGAAGCACCCAAACACACGTAAAATAGGTGTGATTATAGGCGGCAGATTTGATGAAGACTTGGTGATGCCTGTTCTGGATACGCTTATGAGAGCCGGGATCCAGCCGGAAATAATCAGTGATAAGCTTGGATTTATTAAAGGCTCGAAAGGGACAGAGCTTGAAGTTATTCATACCTTATCCACTACAGATTCGGTGCTCTTTGATGCAATCTATGCAGCTGGTGGAAATTCGGAACATAAGAAATTCCATAAAGATACAGCGCAATTCCTGAACCAAGCCTATTCTCACTTTAAGCCCATCGCGGTGACTACTGAAAATGCTAAACTACTTGAAACGGCCGAGCATAGAAGCAGTCCGGGTGTAATCATTGGAGATGGCGGAGAGGTGTTCGCTGCCAGCCTTGTCGCGGCAATTACTGCCCATCGTTTTTGGGAACGTATGAATGAATAAATAACTGATACAGAGGGGATATCCCGCTCGCCAAAGGCGTAAGGATATCTCTTTTTTGTCTAAGGATAGATACATAACGCTCACAGTTTGATTTAACATTTTGTTGTATATTACCGTTATAGATAATACTAGGCAGTAAGCAGAATAGGAGAATATTAAAGGGAGGTGATCACTTGAGGAAAAAAATTATTGCTGCACTAGCGATATTTGCAGGCATTTTAGGGTTAACGGCATGCGAAAAAACGGCAGTACCGAATCCGTCCAATAGTGTTCATACTAATTCTCCAGCTCCAGTAGATTCGGAAAATGATACTAAGGTAACCCAGACACAGGAAGTAACTAACTTAGAGCAGTTTATTACCTCAAAACTCACAGGTGAGTACGGTGTATATACTAATTTTATTGAAACAGATCAGTCGGCGGAAGCGGCGAGTGGACACGAGGTTCTGAGTGAATCGGCATCTCTCCGGATGCTGGCAGCTGTGCGTAGCGGCCAACAAGAGAGATTTGCAGAGCAATGGCAACTGGCTAAGCAAACCTTTGATATGAACAGCGGTTTCAGCTACCGTTACAGTCCCAAACAGCAGAAGCTATACCCCTTGAATGCTGCCGTTGATGATTTGCGCATGATTCGAGCTCTTTATGAGGCGGGCGAAAAGTTTAGTGATACACAATATACAGCTGAAGCGGATAAATATGGCGAAAGATTCTACGATTATAATGTAAAAAATGAGAAGCTTTATGATTTCTACGATATGGAATATTCTTCAACAAACACATTCGTCACTTTGTGTTATATTAATTTGGGCACTTTGCGAAAATTGTCGATTCCTAGCCAATTTAGCAAGAAGCTGACGAATGATATGAACGTAATATTGGAAAACGGATATTTATCGGATCAATTCCCCTTTTATGAGACACGGTTTAATTATGAGACCGGAAAATATAGCTCAGAAAACATCAATACAGTAGAGTCGCTTTTATCCATTCTAGCCTTAGTAGAGGTAGATCAGGAGAAATCCACCAGCATTGATTTTATCAAGCAACAGGTCGAAGCTGGAACGTTGTATGGGCAATATTCGAGAGAAGGTAAGCCGCTGAATGATATCCGTTCTACAGCCATTTATGCCATAACAGCTATGATTGGCGCAGAAATCGGCGATGAATCGCTCTACCATAAAAGTATCGAAAGAATGAACGAGTTCAGAGTAACAGATGTGGGTAGCCCACTGTACGGAGGATTCGGCGATGTGGCTAGCGGCCAAGCCTACTCCTTTGACAACCTGATGGCACTACTGGCCTATGTCTATTAACTTAAACCTAATGTATTGAAGGTGAACCTGCATGATGGACAACACGGTGAAAACACCTCTAAGGCAAAGCATAACACTTGCTAATTTTTCGGTTTCTCCTGCATTTCTTGCTGCATTTGGAGTGCTGCTTATTACCGTCATCGCGCTGTTCACAGCTCCGTATGTCGGAATGGCGGATAACGGTGACTTTTTCCGTAGCATTTATAGTAATGGCCTCTATTTCAATCTGCCGGATTATGATAGTCAGTACTTTGGTTATTTTGTGAAGCAATACGGGATCTTTCAATATTTTAATGAGAATGGTGCAATGTTATTTTCCTCTCAGTCCTTATTTATCAAGCTGGCTATAGGACTTAACAAGTTGTTCTTCAGCAGTGAGGTATTCGACATCCGCTTTCAAGCGGCGATTTATACGATTCTATATGTAGTCGCAATTTACTTATTAATAGAGGCTATTACATGGAAGATGTCCCGAAAACAGGGATTCATCATCGCAGGTATTGCTATTTTTATATTCGGAGATACCGGTTATACGGCTTATTTTAACTCCTTTTACGGCGAAAGCGTTGTGATGATCACGATGATCTTCATGTTCGCTTCATGGCTGATGTTATATCAAAAAAGATTCAATGACTACGCGATGCTGGCCTTATTCGTAATTAGTACGTTGATCCTGACTACTTCTAAGCAGCAGAATGCTCCAGTGGGTATGATCATTGCTCTACTGGGCTGTTCACTTCTTTGGATTCGCAGAGATAAGATCTTCCGCATCCTTACGATGGCGTCTCTTGCTCTGATGCTGTTCGCAGGTGTGTTCACGTATTTGAATATTTCAAACGAGTTCGTAAACATTAACCAATTCCATGCTATGACCCGAGGGGTGCTGAAGGAATCACCAGATCCAGAGGCTGCTTTAAAAGCGTTAGGGATGGATGAGCAATACGCCATTCTGAAGAACAGCATTCATTATGAGAAGTACGTGACCATAGACGTAAATTCACCACTTCTCGAAGAGAATTTCTACAGTCGGTATGGATTTGTATCCATTCTTAAATATTATTTAACGAATCCGGACCAGCTTAACTCGATTCTTAATGTGGCCGCTCAAAGTGCATTCTCAATCAAACCAGCAGCCATGGGGAACTACGAGCAATCCGTTGGAAAGGAATTTCGAGCACAGAGCCACTTTTTCACCGGATATAGTCAACTGAAATTAACGCTGGCCCCGCGAACCTTTGGGTTTATTTTCCTGTGGATGGTGCTTGTTATCGGTCTCTATATGCCTTCCTTTGTAAAAGCGATCAAGTCCCGTGATTTCAGAGGTATGCAACGATTGGTATTGATAGTCGCTTCGATGGGCATTGGGCTTTCAGGTATTTTTGTATCGATTATCGGGGCAGGCGATGCCGATATTTCCAAGCATGAGTTCTTATTTACATTATCCTTTGATTTAGTCACTTTTCTGACCCTATCCAGTGTGATTGGGCGCAGAGTTTCTAAAAACAGCAATCAGGTTAAGCAGGTTAGCAAGAACATCCCTTCTAGCCCGTATACAAAGCCTCAAAAGGATGTGAGTATGTGAGCATCAGAGGAGTCTTAAACAGTATATTGCTACTGACGTTGACCCTGACAGCCCTGCTGGTTCCCGTTACACCTGTTCAATCTGCAGCTACGCCACAGCAGGTTCTACTGCTCTATGACAGCCTCGCTAAGGGCACAACGAAGGAAGGTAACGTGACTGAACTTCAGCGACTGCTGGCGTCCTATTCTATCAAGGTAACGCTTAAGGGTCTGGATCAATATGAACAAGGGATGCTGGATCATTACTCCAAAGTGATCATGGTCCGTAACGCAGCGGATATTTTGATTACTAATAAATTTTATGTAGAGGATTGGGAGCATTATCAGGGACAGTATTTACATATCGGATACAGCCCTCCAGCCTCGCTGAAAAAGAAGCTACAGTTAACCACTGATGTGATATATGACGGGAATGCGGATCTCCAGATCGGGGAGTTTTCGGAAATTCCAATTCAGGTACAGGATATGCTCTATATTGCCGGGAGTCAGGGGACAGAGTCACTCGGAAAGCTATCCTTCCAGGAAGATGGCCTGCAAGCACCCTATGCTGTGAGTAAAGGGGATGATGCGTATGTTCCGTATTTTGAACAAGGGAATGTCAGTGCGTTGGCAATGGCGTATGTTCTGAAAGACTGGCTTCATATCACGTCAACGCCTAAAGTGTATTTGGCGATCAAGGAGATCTATCCCTTCTCTGATCTGGAACTGCTGACAGAGACTGCGGAGCGGCTGTATCAAGTGGGGATTCCTTTTCTCGCAAGTATACGACCCGTGTTCAGCAATACTGATTATCCGGCAATGCAGCGTTATTTGGTAGCTATCAAAAGAGTGCAATCGAATAATGGCAGCATTCTGGTTAATGCCCCTGTTGCGATGCATTCAACGAGTACTAGTAATATGGATCATTCACTTCAGGCGAAAATGAACGCGTTTATTAATCTGTTGGTGCACAACAAAATTGGGCCGCTTGGAATCGGAGCACAGATGCACTGGGCGTATGACAAGGAATACTCGGAGGCGGGGATGGGGTTTTTCGATTCCGTGATACTGTATCCGGATGAAAATGTTGACTATATGGAGCAGAGCGACACCTCTAAGTCCTTTCCATCCTCTTTGTATAGTGTGCCGGTTGATTTTTTGCAGGGTCTGCAGACATCCAATAATGTGATGCCAGAACTGCCGATGGACACGGTAATCACTGTGGATATGCCTAAGGATAAGGAAGAGCTTGAGGAACTGCTGAAGACGTTGGAACAATACTGGGTTTCTTTTGCAGATTATAAGCAAGAGAGGCATCAGGTTGTTACTGACGTCAATATGATCACTTCATCAGAAGGGACGATATCTATTAATGGACAGCCCTTAAGTCTAAACTATACGCCAGAAACGGTGGATAGCGATTATCGATATACAGAAGAGCAGAAGAAGAGCTTTACTACGCTTTTTAATATACAGAATCAATTCTTTATAGTTGCCATAATGATCTCTCTGCTGCTATTTGGCGGATTAATGATCATCGGATACCGAATGTATAGGAAAAAGTATTTGAAATGAGACAACTAATCGTGATTTGGAGGATCCTATGACGATTTCAGACATACTGATGGTGATTGCAGTGATCTGTATCTGGTCTCTGCTGCTGGTAAATGTGACCCTCATTATCGCAGGCTATTTATATTACATTAAATCTGAAAATGAGGAAATACCAGAGATAGCGGGCGAATATCCTTTGGTTTCAATTATGGTTCCTGCTCACAATGAGGGGGTAGTAATCTGTAAGACAGTGGAGTCTCTGCTAGCGCTTGATTATCCGGATGATCGATATGAGATTATTGTGATTAATGATAATTCTTCTGATAACAGTGCTGAACTACTGGCGGGTATCCAAAATCGAAATCCGGGTCGCCAGCTGATCGTTATTAATACAGATTCGATTACGGGTGGCAAAGGCAAATCGAATGCGCTGAATATAGGCTTCACTCATTGCAAAGGGCAGTTAATTGCGATTTATGATGCAGACAACACTCCGGAAAAAACGGCTCTACGCTATCTGGTTGCTGAGATCATGAATGATTCTAGCCTCGGAGCGGTAATTGGTAAATTTAGAACCCGTAACCGTAATGCAAGCCTACTTACCCGGTTTATTAATATTGAGACGTTATCTTTTCAATGGATGGCGCAAGCAGGACGCTGGAAGTTGTTCAAGCTATGCACCATCCCCGGCACTAATTTTATTATGCGCAGGTCTATTGTAGAAAGTATCGGCGGCTGGGATGTTAAAGCAATAGCCGAGGATACAGAAATCAGCTTCAGAATTTATATGATGGGTTATCGGATCAAGTTCCAGCCGAAATCCGTCACCTGGGAGCAGGAGCCTCAGACCTTAAAAGTCTGGTTCAAGCAGCGAACGCGCTGGGCCAAGGGCAATATCTATGTCATTGTCAAAAATATCCCCCTGCTTTTCGATAAATCCGCTGCTAAAGTCCGATTCGATATTCTTTACTTTCTAGCCATTTACTTCTTATTGCTGCTGTCGTTAATCACCTCCGATGTGCTGCTCATCCTGCATGCTTTGGGCTATGTACATACTACTATTGCTGGGCTTAGTAACTTTCTATGGTTGCTCGCCATTATTCTGTTCGTTGTAGGTACTTTTATAACGTTGACGACAGAGAAGGGCGAGATGAGCTTGTCCAATTTATGGATCGTAATGTTGATGTACATCTCCTATTGTCAGCTGTGGATGGTTGTCGCTGCTTACGGATTATATCTTTATGCCAAAGACCTCATCTTCAAAAGAGAAGCAAAGTGGTATAAGACTGAGCGCTATTAATAACGAACAAAGAAGTAATATGAGAAATATGTGATCACAGGAGAAACAGAACATGATGATGAAAAAACAAATGGTTATACTGTTGACCTGCCTCTCTCTTTTTCTAATTCAAATGAATATTGCAGCCGCCGAGGCCCCGCCTAAGGATACAAGATTAACATACACAACCTCTTTCACGGGGACGGATACTGCGCTAAAGGGTTCGAGTACTAAGCAGCAATATTTTGAGGTTATGGATTATTGGAATGTGGATGAGATCAGAATTAACCTGCACTTTCAAATTTCGCAAATTACCAAGGAGCAGATTTCTAGCGTTACCTTAACGCTAAATGGCAGCCCATTCTATACATTTAGACCCTCTCTAAAGAACAACGGTGAACAACAGCTGGTCCTTCAAGCCCCCAAAGAGCTTCTGAAAAAGGGGACCAATACGCTTGGTATTCAGGGCTATTTACAGTCGAGCAATACAGATGAGTTATCTTGTACTGTCGATTATGATTATGATAATTGGCTTCGTCTGTTTAATACATCCAGCATTAACGTATTGTATACGCCAAAGCCTTTGACTGGTGGGATCAGTGACTTTAGCGATCGTTTCTCTGGAATAGATACCTTAACGAAGAATCAGAGTATTCTGACCGTACCGGATAAAAGCACAGGGGCAGAATTGGAGTCGGCTACTTATGCGCTCTCCGGGCTTGTGAAGGGGAATACATTGGACAATAGAACGATTCCAATGCTTCCCTACCGGTCAGATGCGGTGAAGAATAAAGCTGCGGTTGTGCTGGTAGCTATGTATGACCGAGTACCAAATGCGCTAAAGGCTCAGCTAAGCACCTCTGAAGATTTAAGTACACATGCATTACTGCAGTTAGTGAATAAGGATACTCAGCCCACACTAGTCGTAACCTCGAAGGATGAGAACTTACTGATTAAAGCAGGCCGTTTTGTTGCGAATCAAGAGTTATTGGGTCAAATCAGCAGTGATTTAAAGGTGGTCGATGATGCTACAGAAGTATCTGCACCACCCCTTTCGATTAGCTCCAATATTACGTTTACAGAAACGGGTGATAAACTCACTGGGGCACGTCATCAGGAGCAGACCTACTTTGTTTCACTGCCCTCTAACCGCTCGATTGCAGATTCAGGCAGAATCAGATTCGATTTCCGTTATGCACAGAATTTAGATTTCGACCGTTCATTAATGACGGTCAGCATCAACAACACACCCATTGGCAGCAAGAAGCTGACCAAAGAGCTGGCGAATGGCGATAAGCTGGAGCTTCCAGTTCCTCAAAACTTGAATATTTCCGGTAATTTTACGGTGACAGTAGCTTTTGATTTGGAGCTGAAGGGTGCCGGGTGTACCCTGGATAAGGATCAAACGCCGTGGGCTTATATCAGTAAGGATTCTGTAATGCGTCTTAATACTAAAGATCGGACGGAGCTCTTGTTTAATAACTATCCGTATCCGTTCATACGTGACGGCATTTACAATCAAGTGGCAGTTGTTCTGCCACAAGAAATGGATGATTATGCATATCTGAGTTTATCTAATGTGTTTAATCTGCTTGGAAAATACGCAAGCGGTAATACAGGGAACATTCAGTTCTACACGGATAGCGTTAGCGCAGATCATTTGAAGAATAATAATATCATCGCGATAGGCGCGTACAAGAATAATAAGATTATCCGTGATCATAATGATAAGCTCTATTTTCAATATAACGGGAGCGGATCAGCGATCCGTTCCAACGAGAAGATGAGTATTGAAGAGCAATATGGAGCGCAAATCGGAACATTGCAGTTGATTGAATCACCATTTGAGGCTGGACGAGGGTTGCTTGCTGTTACGGCAGTTGACTCTGAAGAGTACTACTTGGCGACGAAGCTGATCGCAACAGAGCGGGACAAATGGAAGGTGTTTGGCGATGGGGTTATCGTGGATAAAGACGGTAATGTCAACGCGCACCGTTTCAAGATCATTACTGGAGCAGCAGAGGATTCCGTGGTTAAGAAAATAGCGGAACGGACAGACGTACTGAGCTTCATTATCGTAATTGTACTAGTGCTGACGCTGGTGATTCTATCGCTGATCCTGCTGCTTCGTAAACATATGAAGAAACGTGGTGATAAGCGTGAGACGTAATCGCAGCGGTTTAATTTCAGATATTGCGCTCTTATCGTTCCTGGTGCTTCTATATATTTGTATTGTCTTTATTTCAGGGGCACCCGATGATTATATCCAGAATATTATCATTTTAAATGTAGCTTTTATTCTGGCGATCGTTACGTACTTTACTACGGTGACCGCAGGGTTAGTCTTGAATCTAGTGTTTATATTTGCTTACGGATTCTACACCATGTATCAGACGATATCTCTGGGTGAAACCATTGGAATGAACACGTACTTCTGGCTAATTATGACCCCATTGTTAACGGTGGTGCTATGGATATTTACATTAAGCAACCGAGAGCTACAGGCTGAGAATCAACGTTTGGAGAAAAAGACTGCCAATATGGCTATCATCGACGAGAACACAGATCTGCGAAACAGCATTTCTTTTCAGAAGGATGCCACCTTATTTACAGGCATTTCGACTCGATATCAGATTCCACTCACACTGCTTGTAGTGAAAGTGAAATACTGGAATGAGATTAGACGTATCATTCCCGAAGATAAGCTGGCTGAGGCTATTCACGACGTGTCTCAGCTCAGTCAGGCGAGCATTCGTACCAATGATGCACTGTATTTACTAGACAAAGATGACGCAACATGGGGCCTGCTGCTGTTCACTGATAGCGATGGAGCAAAGATTGTGATTGATCGGATTAAATTGAAGCTTCAAGAGCTTAATGACACTGAATTTGTCAAAAAGTATAAAGTCAGCCTCGGTCTTAAAATCGGTGCCGTAGAGTATCAATCGTGCACTATTGAGAATCCGCTGGATTTCATTGTTCAGGCTAAAAAACAGCTGGAGTATGATGTATAAGCTGCTTGACTTCGAGGGAATATAAGGAATATGGGATATTAGTTGACTTTATATGTCGATTTCACGTATGATGGAGTGGTGGTCTAAATCGTAAGATTTACGAATTTTCCTACGTTTATTAGGTTATGCTTATATATAAACCTACAGATCATTTGGTTAATTTACCATAAAGGCTCCACTAATTTGTTCAGAAGGAGGACGATCAGAATGAGAGAAGGCATACATCCTAAGTACAACAAGGTTATTTTCATGGATGCAAGCGTAGGCTTCAAATTCCTGAGTGCATCTACAAAATCATCCAATGAAACAATGGAATGGGAAGATGGTAACACTTATCCTGTTATCCGCGTGGACGCAAGTTCCGCATCCCACCCGTTTTACACTGGTAAACAAAGAGATACAGAACAAGGCGGCCGTGTTGACAAGTTCAAACAACGTCTTGCACAAAAGAAATAAGAATCCTTACGGACAGCAAATTCTTATATTCTTAAAAAGGGACAACCCATTTAGAAGCGATCGCTTCAGGGATGTCCCTTTTTTGTGTTCAGACATGTTAAAATGAATGGAATTGATAAATTTCGATAGTGGCAGGGGAGCGATCGGTAATGGAAAATGAAATAAAAGTAGATACAGTTCTTAAGAGTGAGGACGTTCAGGAGTTTAACCTATGGTTTAGCTTGAATAGTCGAATTATACTTAACTCTTTCAGTGTGGTTGCTTATTTTGTGATTTTACTGTTAATTACTAAGAATTACAGTACTACGAATATTTCAGTCCTTGCTGGGACTGCGGTGATTCTTGCTGCTGTTTTATGGTATATGACCAAATCAAGTTTAGTCAAAAAATCTAAAAAAGCTTTCGCTACAGACAGCTTAGCCCAGCAGCCTCAGAGCTATTCCATATCAGACGAAGGTATAAAGTACGTATCCGAGGCGGGCTCCGGGCAAGTGAAATGGGAGGAGATACATAAAATAGGCGAAACGATGAGCTTGTTCGTGTTTTTTGTGTCTTCTAATAGAGCGCTGATTATCCCTAAGCGATATTTTCAGTCAGAACAAGATAAAACAACATTTAAGGATTTGGCCAGAAAGTATATGTTCTCTCATCGAGTGAAGTTCAAATCGTAGAATTACTGTTTTTTGTCGATTCATTTGTAGGTTCGATTAGGATATAATGATAGAAGCGACTTGAAAAATAGGAGAAATATGGCATGCCGTGGATTCAAGGATATCCGTATTACTTATTAATGGGCAGTGTTCTAAGCTTTTACATGGCTATAAGCTCCTATCGACATCGGAAGTCGGCAGGAAGACGCTATCTGTGGATCTTAATGCTGCTGGTTAGCCTCATGTTTATTGCGACGGCGGGGGAGATTATGTCATCCTCTTTTCAGGCTAAGCTGTGGTGGAAGAATATGCAGCAGGCTCCGCTTTTTTTAAGTGCGCTATTTACTTATGCTGTAGTCAAAGAATATTTGTCCCCATCCACGGAACGCCTACCTATTAAGCTTGCTATTTTTTCGATTCCTATTGCTTTGGATATACTGCTTATTTTTACGGATACCTATCATCATCTAATGCGTAGTGAAGTGGGCATTGCCACTGTTGCGGGTGTTAGTGGAATTACTGTAAAGCCTACGCTCCTTAGCATGGCTTTTATTGCTTATGATCAGCTTTTTGGTCTATATGCGGTCTGCTTGCTGGCTCTTTCCTTGATCAATAGACCGAGAGCCTTTTTGCGGCGTTCTTTCCTGCTGCTGGCTGGGCTGCTTGTTCCGGTTGTTTCCGTTTTTTTACTTCCTCTTTTGAAGATCACGCTTACAGGCTTTACAGCCTTCACTTATTTACCCGCAATTATAGCGGCTTATTTGTGTCTGTTCATTGACCCCAAATCTACGGTCTACCCTTTAACTAAAATTAAAATCTTAGAGCATATGAAAGACGGCGTAGTTCTAACAGATCAGAAGGATAGAATCATTGGTATAAATGAGGCTGCGACCTCCATATTATTGGAGATTACCGGGATATTGCATGAGACCTGGATGGGGAAGGATATTGATCTTTTTATGAGGGATCACGAGGACATCAGCGCTCATTATAGCCAAAGAACCGAAGGGCAGTTTGAGATTGAATGTACTGGAATGAGAGAGATTTGTTATGGCGTTTCTTTGATTGCGACGGAGCATCGGGCAACAGAGAACAAGGGGATGCTGATCGTTTTTAGTGACCATAGTGAAAAGAAGCGGTATGAACGTGAACTGCTCTATCAAGCTACAGTAGATGATTTGACTGGACTTTATAATCGCAGGCATTTTATGCAAATGGTGCAAAATCAAACGATTCCAGACGGATTAGGACTGGCACTGTTGTTATTCGACATCGATGATTTTAAATTAATTAATGATACTTATGGTCATCTGGCGGGAGATCAAGCTTTGGTTGACTTTTCGAATAAAATACTTCTGGTATACCAAGATAAAGGCATTGCCGGAAGGGTCGGCGGCGAGGAATTTGCCGTATGTTTTTTTGCTGAGGATAAACGCGCAGCACTGAAGGAAGCCGAAGATTTTCGTACGACGATGAGTGGTTACACCATAATTTTGAACGAATATGATAGTGTTCACCTTACCGCAAGTATTGGCATTTCTTTTACAGAGCGTAGAGAAGTGACCTTTGAAGATTTATATCGAGAAGCAGATGAAGCGTTATATCGTTCTAAGAATACGGGCAAGAATAGAGTGACGCTGGGTCGTGAACCTGTCTTAAGAGAAGCGGTGAAGGGCTAGGGAACATCGAGAAGCCAGATCTGCGTGCTGAGCAACGAAGAAGAAGGGGTGTCCTAATGAATCTGACAATTAATGAAGTGATGAGTAAGCTTGAGGAAATGGGTACAGAGCAGACGAAGCGTACCTTTATACGACATGGTGCTAAGGAGCCTTTATTCGGAGTAAGAATTGGGGACATGAAGAAGCTGGTGAAGGATATCAAGAAAGACCAAAGTCTGGCTCGCGCATTGTATCAGACGGGTAATTATGATGCGATGTATTTAGCAGGACTTACAATTGACCCCAAGACGCTTACGAAGGAAGAGCTTCAAAGCTGGGTAGAGGCAGCTTACTGCTCTGCTTTAGCGGAATATACGGTAGCCTCTGTCGCCGCAGAGAGTCCATTCGCATTGGAGCTCGCCAGAGAGTGGATTCGTTCCTCGGATGAAATGGTGGCTACTTGCGGCTGGAGTACTTATGGAAATTACATTTCAGTTACGCCGGATGATCTGCTGGACATCGCTGAGATCAGAGAGCTATTACAGCAAATACAAACAACCATTCATCAGGAACGGAATCGAGTTCGTTACACGATGAATATGTTTGTAATTATTGCTGGCAGCAGCGTAACCGAACTGTATGATGAGGCCACGCAGATTGCTGCAAGCATTGGAAAGGTCCAAGTGCATATGGGACCAACTGTATGTAAAGTACCACTCGCTGTAGACTATATTGCTAAGGTTGAACAGGCTGGAAAGCTTGGTGTGAAGAAGAAGACTTGTATTTGTTAAAATATAAGAAAGCAAGATACAATCGAATCGTCAAAAAGGCCAGTTCACTTAATCTGAGAACTGGCCCTTTTTATATAGTCTTATTGTTGAGCGGAATCTACTACGACTTTAACAGCAGTGCCAATCGGTGGCAGGCTCTTAGTCAGCATAGGGCTGTAGAATCCTATAACTTTTGCACCTTTTACAAGCTCACTGCTGTTTACAGCTTTGCCATCAGGGTTCATTAGCACAGTATCTTTACTAATACGAAGGACTACTTCTTTTTGTGACTGTTCGCTAAGACCATTGCCTTTAACGGTGATGCTGATGTTTCCTTCATCGTCTTTTTGAACTTCTTCAATGGCACCAGCAGTGCCCAGAAGATCATTTTGTTTCTGCTCATCTAGAACAGTGATTTTGTAAGTTGGAGTTTGCGGCGGCAAGCTCATGGTCATGATCATGGAATGCTCAGCCTTTACGGTCATACCGATCTGAAGATCTTTCAGTGCAAGCTTAGTACCGTCTGCCATTTCGATAGTCGTATCTTCACCTACATTCAGTACGATGCCATCTGTGCCAACACCTTGAATCTGAACGGATTGGAATTTACCCTCATTATTGACAGCTGTAATCACGCCAGTCTTGGTCATGTGCTCTTGCTGATTAGCATCAGTGATCACGATGGAATCTCCCTTCACTGTCATGTTGTGGTGGATAATTTCACTTACAAAGGAAGCTGGAACATACAAAATGGAGTTAACCAATTGTGGTGCAGTTCCAAGCGTAGTGTTCATTTTATTGATGCTATAGCGATCTTCTCCGGCTTTTACTGTAGTGAATACAGCACCATTGATAAGATCAACGGATTTAGTTTGTCCATTCCAAGTTAATTCGAAGCCGAGTGCTTCACTAACCGAACGAAGTGGCACCATAGGCTCTTTTCCATTTGTAGTCTGGAAGCCAGTTTCCTTCAGAGTGGAACCGTTGATTTCAATTGCAAACGTCTTTTGATTAGCGTTAACAGAGGTTTGAGTAGCATCATTTTTTGCAGAAGTTGTGGTTGGTGCGGCATAAGCTGCTCCTGTTGAAAGTGCTAGGGACAAAGTTAAGAGAACCATACTTGTTTTTAAGGTGTTGTTCATAGTTGTGAGCTCCTTTTTAAGTTGATTTGTTAGTGTTGTTATTATCTAGACGGGGCATCTCTCCAATATGTTGCAGTTTTTTTGTATAAAAAGAGCAAGAGACCTTTCCGTTTGTAGTAAAATGGAAATATTAACAATCGCTCACATTAGGAGGCGCTATGGAGTCATTCAAAGATCGACTTAGATTTATGAAGGTCCAGCAGGACGGGCTTATTAAAGAATATGAAGCTCTGATTGCGGAATATGAAAGTCACGATCTGGTCAATGAGAATGAACACTTGAAGAAGCAACATGAGAAACATAAGCTTGCTTTAGTTGAGTTAAAGACTCAGGTAGGGAAGCTTCAAGAAGAGAATACCGAGCTAAAAATTACACTAACGGAACAAATCTTAAATGAGAAGCTTGGCATTCTTAGCTTGTCGAGACAGAAGCTGCAGACTTATTTTGCCTCTAAAAGCCTTGCCCATACAGACCGGCTGACGGCTTTTGAAATGGAGACGAAACGTCGCATTCAGCAGCTGTACCAAACAGCTGCGAGGCAGCTCGGGGAGGATAAAGTAGAGTTATCCAGCCGGATTGGAGCGTTGTCGGCGGAGTTGAATGAGCGTGTACTAGCGCAGCGACAAAAGCTGAGGGAATCCGAAATTCATCAGAACGCTAGCATGGATAACGGATTACATGATTTTGCCTCAGAAGAGATCAGTGAAGAAGTATTGGAGCGTCGAAGAAAACAAAATCAGATCGAAATGAAGATTGGACTTGGCTGGATTAATAAACTTGGGATCCTGCTGCTGATTTTGGCTGTGGGAGCGGCATTCAGATATTCCTATTCCAACTGGTTCACAGGTTATATGAAGGGGAGCGCCTTTTTTCTATTAGGATTACTGATGTTAGGGGGCGGGGAGTGGCTGTATCGCAAAGGAAAAGGGACGTTCGCTTTAGGGCTGCTTGGCGGCGGAATTTCAGTGCTGTACGGCTCTGTGTTCTATAGCTATTTTTTACTGGATATTATCAGTATTTATGTAGGGCTATCCTTATCCGTACTCATCACTTTAACTGCTGTACTTCTGTCTCTAAGGTATGAATCACGAAGTATTTGTGCTTTGGGCTTAATCGGAGGGTATTTGCCACTATACTCTTATTTGGGGGCATTCGGTCTTTCGGGCAATGCGGTTTACGTGGCGATGGGTTACTTGTTTCTTTTAAACTTGTTCATTCTATTGATCTCCTTCCGCAAACGTTGGAACGTTGTCAATTATATCAGTTACTTATTTAATACACCTTCCATGCTGATATTAATTGCGTTATCAGATAGCAACGGAGTGAATATGATTTATGCGGTGCTGACTTTTGCCATGTATTTGGGCATTACGTTATGGTACCCGTTCAAGTATCGCTCCAAGCTGTCTTGGTGGGATTTCTCTCTATTAGGATGCAATACGTTTATTAGCTGTCTCACCTTGTATCTTCTATTTCTGGATGCAGGGCTGAAGGATTACAACGGAGCGCTGGCGCTGGTCTTCTGTCTGCTGTATCTAGGGCTTGGACGAGGAATCCAGAAGCTAATGCCACAGGAAAAAGAAAGCATGTTGCTGTTCTACGCTACTTCGTTGACCTTCGGTATTCTAATGATTCCTTTCCAATTCGGAGCGGCTTGGTGGTCCATTGGCTGGTTGATTGAAGGCGTCGTGCTTACCCTGTTTGGTAATCTGAATCGGTTTAAGGGGATGGAAAAGGCAGGCTGGGGTATTTTGACGCTGTGCCTTGTGGTGTTCTTCGGACTAAATGTACCGATGCAGTTGGATATAGCCAATGAATGGATGAATTCTGCAGACGCTTATTTTCCGCTAAAATATTTCTTCATTACTGCAGGCATGCTGATTATCGCCGTATGGTATGCCGTTCAACATAACCGCAAGGATGCTCTGCAGCGCAGTGAGCCATACGAAATCACCTTAGCCCTATGGTTTAAATACGCAGCGTTATTGAATTTCTGGATCTATGGATTGTATGAATCGAGAAGATTGTATCGTCTGGCTGTACCGGAGGATTTCTCACATAGAACCTTCTATAATTTGCTGCTGTCTGCTCTGTTAACTATTGTTCTAGCCTATGTATTGCCGAAGGTGAAGGTGTTGTATGACACCATCGTTAAATATTTTGTGAGACTTCTCTTTGGGATAGGTTATGCTATTTGCTTGGTGATTACAGTGGGCCTGCCAAGTCTGCAGAATGATATTGCACGTAATACTGGGGCTGATTATATTGCGCTGAGTGTACTTATCATTTTTAATATCTTCGTATGGTTTAGCGGACGTGATCTGCTGATCGCAGTACTTAAACGTGAGTATAAAAGTATGGAGATCTATCCTGTCTTCATGGGAGTGTATCTACTCGGAATCATCACCGCTTTTCTAGGGGTACAGCTGCAATTGAGTGATGCGGGATTAATATTTAGTCTCGTTTATCTATTAATAGCAGTTCTGTTCATCATGTACGGCTTCCGCAAAAGATATGTGTACATCCGACGCTTCGGTCTTGGATTAACATTAATGGCAACAGGTAAGCTGCTGCTATACGATCTGGGACTACTAAATACCGGAAGTAAAATCATCGCTTATGCCAGCTTTGGAATTTGCCTGCTTGGCATCTCCTATCTTTATCAAAAGGTATCGAACAAAATGGAGGAGGGGCAGGCAGCAACGGAGAATGTGACTAAGGGGTAGACTACCAAGTGAACCATAGGAAGGAAGACGGGGATGTATCAGACTTATATTTTCGATCTGTACGGTACACTAATTGATATTAAGACAGATGAGGAGCATTCTGAGGTCTGGGGACGGCTGGCTCTCCATTTTGGATACCAGGGACTCTCTATATCAGGGGGAGAACTGCAAGAACGGTTTCTACAGGAGCGGGATCTTCAGCTAAGTGAAGCCGCACGGAGCTGTGAGTATCCGGATTTCGTGATGGAGGAGGTGTTTCGGTCTGTGGCCCGTCAACTAGGCGGAGAACCGGATCAAGCATGGTTATATGAAACCGTTAGATGGCTGCGGACATTATCGATGGTTCATATCTCTCTATATGACGGTGTGGATGAAATTCTACAAACGCTAAGAGAACGTGGCAAAAAAGTATTCCTGCTCTCCAACGGGCAGAAGACTTTCATTGAAGCAGAATTAACTATCCTCGGAATCATCCATCTATTCGATGGCATTGCGATCTCTTCGGAAGCAGGGGTGAGTAAGCCTGATCCGCTATTTTACAGCTACTTAGTCGACAAATATGAAGCGGATTTGAGCTCAGCTATTATGATTGGAAATGATCCTCGTACGGATATTGAGGGTGCTCTAAAGGTAGGCATAGATTCCTGCTATATACACACGGCTTCTTCGCCTTCTAATATGGTTGTGAAGAGTACGTATTCTATATGGGATGGCGATTTGCGGCTAATCCCAGGTTGGAAATCATAGTTGTACAAAAAAAGTCCCCGTACCCGGCTGCTTACTCACCGGTTACGGGGACTTCGTATATCGGACGTTTAGGATTGCAACGCCGTTTGTTTATGCTTGATTAGATTACGCCTTCAGCCAACATAGCATCGGCTACTTTTTTGAATCCAGCGATGTTCGCTCCTGCAACGAGATTGCCGGACTGTCCATACTGCTCGGATGCATCTACAGATTGTTGATAGATGGAAACCATGATCTCATGCAGCTTCGTATCAACTTCTTCAAAGCTCCAAGACATACGCATGCTGTTTTGTGCCATTTCAAGCGCAGATACAGCTACGCCGCCAGCATTAGCAGCTTTGGCAGGTGCGAATAGCACTCCAGCTTGTTGGAACTGATGAATAGCTTCGAGGGTGGATGGCATGTTGGCACCTTCGCCTACTGCTTTAACACCGTTCTCAATTAGTTTCAATGCCATGGTTTCATCAATCTCATTCTGAGTAGCACTCGGAAGGGCGATATCACAAGGAATAGTCCAAATTTGCGTGGAGTCTTCGGTATACACAGCGTTAGGGTGTTCATTCACATACTCGCTAATCCGTTTTCTTTCCACTTCTTTCAGGCGGCGGACAGTTTCGAGGTTAATGCCGTTTTCGTCATAGATATATCCAGCGGAGTCACTACAAGCTACGACTGTTGCACCTAGCTGAACTGCTTTTTCAATCGCATAGATCGCTACGTTACCAGAACCGGAAACAACAACGCGGCTTCCTTCAAAGGAAAGGCCTTTTGCTTTCAGCATCTCGTTTACGAAATAAACTGTTCCGTAACCAGTAGCCTCTGTCCGAGCCTGACTTCCGCCGTAACCAATACCTTTACCAGTCAATACGCCAGCCGGATATCCTCCGCGGATCCGCTTGTATTGTCCGTACATGTAGCCAATCTCACGACCACCTACACCGATATCTCCTGCAGGAACATCTTGGTCAGGACCGATGTAATTTTGCAATTCAGTCATGAAGCTTTGTGCAAAACGCATGATTTCGCCTTCGGATTTCCCTTTAGGATCAAAGTCGGATCCGCCTTTACCTCCGCCGATGTGTTGGCCGGTAAGAGCGTTTTTGAAGATTTGCTCGAAGCCGAGGAATTTGATGATACTAGCATTAACGGATGGGTGAAAACGAAGTCCGCCTTTGTAAGGTCCGATTGCACTACTGAACTGTACACGATACCCACGGTTCACTCTTACTTTGCCTTGATCATCCGTCCAAGGTACGCGGAACATAATCAAACGTTCTGGTTCGACCAATCTTTCCAGAATGGCATTTTCCTGATACTTAGGTTCAGCAGCGAGGATCGGAAGCAAAGATTCGAGGATTTCCTTTACAGCCTGATGGAATTCGGGCTCAAAAGGATTGCGTGCAACAACCTGTGCGTACACGTCTTCGATATAACGATGTGCCTTGTTGCTGTTTGTGTCTAATTGCTGGGTAGATACTGAGCTCATGAATTCAACCGCCTTTTCTAGTATTCAATTTGGTCCAACACTTTTTTTATATTTTGGCACAAGTCAATGTTCCTCACAACTGTTTTTATTAAATAACTTACTTGAAGTGGAACGTTTTTTAGACTATGGTGTTATGAAATATGTTAAAAAAGCTTGCTGTACTTCGTGTAATGACGCGTTAAAGCGCGAAATATGCTAAAATGATGTGTAATAATTGTAGGGAGATGAAATTTAAAAAATGAGTGACAAATTAAACGAGCAGGAATTAGTAACCGTATTATCTGCCAAAACTAAAGTAGATCCTAAATTAATACGTTTAGTATTAAAGCATGAACAGACCTTTATCAATAACGCGAAGGCCAATGCCAAAGGTGAGGTAGACATCGACAATGATGATCTGGTTGACTATGTTGTTTCCCAGCGCGATGTGAAGCTGGATGAAATCACAGTTGAGACGATTCTTGATGCGGAGATGGATTACTTAATGGATAAAGGTTTGGCAGGATATATCGATTAAGGCTTTGCATATGTCCGGCTTTAAAGCCTTTTGTTCAAGAGGATATAGAGCCGGAATGAAAAAAATAGGCATTTGCATTGCGTTTAGTGATTTAGTGTGGTACAATGAAATTAATCATAAATTTAACCCTTAATTCACATATTGTAAAAGGTTATCATTTGTGCGTATGAGTCCTTTTCCAATGTGTGAATTTTTATTTGTTCGTACACTACGTAGGAATAAAAGGACATGTGTTAAATAAAATATTGGAGGTAATATCATGCAAACAGGTACAGTTAAATGGTTTAATGCAGACAAAGGATTTGGTTTTATCGAGGTTGAAGGTGGAAGCGACGTATTCGTACACTTCTCCGCAATCACAGGCGACGGATTTAAATCTTTGGACGAAGGCCAACGCGTTGAGTTCAACGTAACTCAAGGCGCTCGTGGACCACAAGCCGAAAACGTTGTAAAACTGTAATTCGAAAATTAGGCTGCCCTTAACACAAGTTGAGGGCAGCTTTTTTATTTTTTGAACATATGAATCTGCCCCTAATAGGGTGGCGAAATCGTCTCGATTCGATCCAAGGAGGGGTATTTATGTATTTTCGTAAAAAAGCACTGGAGGATCTTCCACAGGAAGACACAGCCATTTGGTCTTGTACCAAGGAAGGTTGCACCGGTTGGATGCGCGATAATTTTGCATTTCAGTATGTACCTACCTGCTGGCAATGTAACTCTCCCATGACTAGAAGTATGAAGATATTGCCAATGCTTGTGAACACGAATTCAGATATGAAGGCTATGAAGAAAGGCATCACGATTAAGTAACAGCCTTTACTAAAACCATGCTAGAGATGGTTAAATAGAAGCAGCTAACATACTCAAACAGCTGGACCCTTGATGGTGGGCAGCTGTTTTTTTGTTGGAGTATTTTATTTCTGATCGAGCAATTTCTCCCACTCTGTTAAGGTGATATTCTCTGAGATATGCTTCAAATGTTCAGGAACCTCTACGTGGCACATGAATTCTAAGCTGTTGCCGTCCGGGTCGTTGAAGTATACAGAGGCATTTCCTTGATAAGCTCGGATAAAAGGCTCAACGGAAGTTCGATTACGGAACGGCACAGCATCTACTCCAATGGATTGCAGCCACTGCAGGGATTGCTTCAAATCCTCATAAGTTACGCGAAAGGCAATATGCCGTAAGGATGGATGGTATGGCGTTTCTACTTCCTTTCCTTCCCAAATGCCAATCCAGCTCCGACCTTCCTCAATCCAGAAAAATGCAGTTTCTTCATCTCGCCAAGCCATTTTTAATCCCAATTTCTCATAAAATTCGATAGATACCTCAAGATTACTCACTGGTAAATGTGCTTCATATAGTCCTTTAATCATGTTCTTGTCTCCTTTTGCAGGCTTAGCCTGTATCTTATTTATAACTACCAGGTTCTTTCGTGCGCGATTTCCCATTCATTCCATGGTACGATTCCTAGCTCAGGTCTGGGCAGATCAGGCAGTACGGCTAGAAACTCTAAGGAATGACCATCTGGATCTTTGAAATACACGGATACGGCTGGCATCCAGCCAAATACATATAACTGCTCCTTCTCATCATCCAGGAAGTTGGAGGTTTCAATCCCCTTGGCCTTCAGATAGGATACCGACTGCTTCAAATCCTCAAGCGTTACTTGAAAAGCAAAGTGCTGACGCACGACCTCGGAAGGTGCCTTCTCCCAAATTCCGAGCATGGCCTGATTACGATCTTCTCCAATCCAGTAAAATCGCCGCTTGCGGCCTTTAGTATTCTCCGAATGGGCTAAGGGTAGTCCCAGAACATGTTCATAGAAATGAGAAGATTGTTCAAGGTTAGTCACGTTCAGATGGGTTTCAAACAGTCCTTTGATCATAGGGCGGCACCTGCCGGGCTATTGATTTTGCGAGCTAAATTTAGGAATGATTCTAAGACTAGACGAATGCGATCTTCAATCTCTTGGCCGCCCTCGTACCCATCGTATCCAACCTCGAAGCGCTTACGCTGCATCCCGCCGATGGAAATCCAATCAGGTGTATTAATCCCATGTAGGTTGCGTACAACCGCCTGTAATTGAAGCAATGAGCTTACACCTACAGCTCCGCCTGCAGAACTGGCGGACAGTACCACTTTGCCGTTGAAATGGGTCTGGCCTAGATGGTCCAGCGCATTTTTCATCACACCACTCATGGAGCCGTGGTATTCCGGGGTAATTAGGATGATTGCGTTCGCGCTTAGCATCTCTTGATGGAGGGTGCTTAAATGCTCATGCTCTGGGTGGGACTCATCTGGTGAATAAAAGGGAAGCGGGCGTTTGTGGAGATCGAACAGGGTGACTTTTTCACCTTGCTGATTAATAAAGTGTGCGGCATGCTCTGCCAGCTTTGTGCTGGTCGCCTCTTTTCGATTACTGCCTGTCAGGATCATCACTTTCATCTGTATCCACTCCTATAAGGTGATTGCTATACACCAATGATAGCTGAATCGGGATTTATTGAAATCAGCACATGGAATGAACCTGCATAGCAAAGACGCTCAGCCATTGTGCTGAACGTCTAAGACTAAAGTTGTAGATGAGCTGAGTCGCTATGAGCTGTAGCCGTTTTTTAATGCAAAAATAGCAGCCTGAGTCCGATCTGATAAGTTTAGCTTTCCGAGTACATGGCTGACATGTGTTTTAACGGTCTTTTCGGTGATGACCAGCTTGCTGGCAATCTCTTTGTTACTCATGCCGAGTGCAATTAGATCTAATACTTCTTGCTCGCGTGGAGTAAGGAGCTCTAATCCGGTGATAGCAGCTAGTGTTGTATTTGGATCGTTTGGATCTGAAGTACGGACTTCCAATTGCTCTAGTGTAGAAGTTGCCATTAGATTCATCAGCTGACTGGCAGCCTCGGAATGTAGCTCGACTTGCCCGTTATGTACTTTGCGGATAGCGACTACCAGTGCTTCTGGTTCTATATCTTTAAGTAAATAGCCTTTAATCCCTACGCGGACTGCTGGCAGTACATGATCCTGATCCGAAAATGAGGTCAACACAATGACCTTGACCTGCGGATGGGAGATCCGCAGTGCTTGAGCGGTCTCAATGCCGTCCATAATGGGCATATGCAAATCCATTAATATAACATCCGGATTCAATTCGGCGGTTCTTTCTAACGCCTCACGGCCGTTGGAGGCTTCACCTATAACCTTGATATCAGGTTGTGTGGAGAGAAACACCTGCAGCCCACGGCGTACCATTGCATGGTCGTCTACTAATAATAAGTTTATCGTCATTTATTGATCACCCGACTTCATGTTAATTTGATGGTAAAGGGATGGTTACCTCAACCGTTGTACCTTGATGCTCCTCACTGTGAATAGAAAAATGGCCATCAAGCGCCTCGGCTCTTTCCTTCATAATATGCAGCCCGATAGATTCATTGGTGTCTGTGCTACAGCGCCGTTTGGCGCCGCCCTTACCCTGATCGATGATACTCAGTATCACCTCGGTAGCGTTCAAATGCAGAGATACTTCAGCTTTAGAAGCTCCGGAGTGCTTGCGCACATTATTGAGTGCTTCTTGACCAATGCGTAGTAGACCCTCTTCAATATTGCGAGGGAGCTCGAGAACGCCGCTTCGCCCAGTCTGTATCAGCAGCCCTAGTTGCTGACCGTGGGCCTGAAGCGCGGTCAACAACCCGGCTTCCAGCCCTGCAGGACGAAGCTGCATGATTAAAGCGCGCATTTCTTTGAGTGCAGATTGCGAGAGCTCTTGTATATCACGGACAGCCTCAGTAGCCGGATGGGAGGTGTGCTCTTGCTTCAGCATACTTTCCACACCTTTGGCTGTCATTGAAAGGGAGAACAGGATCTGATTCACTGAGTCATGCAGGTCACGGGCCAGTCGATTCCGCTCGTCTAGACGAGCGATTTCTCGGCGCTTCTCTCCGAGCTGTACGCTTTCCAGCGTAGCTGAAATATGCTCAGCGATCGCTTCGAGTACTTCTCCATCTGCGGTCGCCGAGGCGAGTGCTTTAGGCGAGGCGATGAGTAGAATGGCTGAGCTTTGCACGGTAATCTGCCGAAAGGGGACGGCAAGCATTACAACTCGCTCTCTATCAGGCTGTTCAGAGCAGCAAGATTTCGTAATTTCCTGTTCCTCGTCAGAGGTTAATGTTGCAAAGCGGTGTCCTTGCGAGATATCTACTAGACGATTCTTAAAGGAATCTGAGAGCTCAAAAGGGGCTATTTCAGGTGTTATATTAGCTGCATAAGCGGCTGCGTGTACTTCGAATTTCTCCTCTCGTTGTCCGATAATCGTTGCAAAAGGCCAATCAAAATATTGGACAATCAGGGCGGTAGTTTTCTCTACCAGAATGCTTGGAGAGATGCATTCACTAGCCGTGAGATTTAAAGCTGCGCTGAATTCACCTAATTTGGCGTACAGATTGGCCCGGCGCTGCTCGGTGCTGTATAGCTGCATGCGTTCAATGGCACTGCCAATTTGCAAGGCCACCGATTGCAGTAGAGCAAGCTCGCTGTCGGCGTAATGCGCTTTGCCCGGTGCTGCTACATTCATAAGCCCTAAGTAGCGATCGCCTGAATGGAGCGGGATGGTGGCGTGGTGGGTGATCCCCAAAGTATCCCCCCAGTTATACTGCCTGGCATTACTCAGCCGCTTGCAGTTTAGAATGTTGACAGCTTGTTCTAACCGTCCGTCCCATAGGCGCTCTAAGCACCAGCAGGTTCCACACTGCATCGGCTGTTTATTATCCCGTTGCAGCGCTGGCGGCAAACCTCGATCTACGGCGCATTCATATTCCATATTCTCTTCGCTCAGGAAGATCCAGCCTGCTGTATTTCCCGTTAGGTCTAACAGCTTGCCCATAACTGTATCGAGCATCGGTTTGAGCTCATTGGAACTATTTAAGGTCTCCGCAATTGTCTTGAGCGTCAGTAACTCGTGGATTCCGGTTTCTTCCGGCATGAGGTTCTCCCCTTTAGGTTAATTAAAGTATAAAAAATCATAAGATTCACACCATACTTTATGTCTTATATTTCTCGTTTAAACGCTTGCCGTCCTTATTAGGACGCCGAAGGCGTATATGCTGATAAGGTTCTATCTATTGTAACTTAGAATACTCCATTCATTCTAAAATTTTATGTAATCATGATGCCATAAAAAAGCAGCCCCTTAAGGTCTGGTATGACCTTAAAGAACCGCTAAGGGTATGCGTTAATTTACAGCTGCAGGGGTAGTGGAAGGTGTGCTGTGTTCTGCATCATCGTGCTGAATAAGTCCGTGTTTCTCCCAAGCCCGACTCTTCCAACGGAAATACATAATGACAGCTCTTAGCCACTCATCGGCCGCAGTGGCAATCCACACACCGGCTAACCCTAGATTAAGCTGGAACACCAGAAAATAGCCAAGGGGCAAGCTCATGCAGACCATGGAGATCAGTCCCATATATACAGGGAACTTCGCATCGCCAGAGGCCCGTAGTGAGTTGATAATGACCAAATTAGTTGTACGTCCAGTTTCTAGGAAGAAGCTAAGCAGTATAACCTGAGCCCCCATCGTGATAATGTTCTCATTTTCAGTGAAGAGGCCAAATAGCGGTACTCGGAAAATAATCACCAGAGCGTCTATTATTACTGTAACCAGCAACGCCCACTTCACACTGGAGAACACACGCTTATAGGCCTCATCGGGACGCCTAGCTCCCACCAGATGCCCTACGACAATGGAGGTTCCCATAGAAACAGCTACGCTGAATAAATAAATATAGTTGGAAATATTGAGCGCGTATTGGCGAGTAGCCATAGCTTCAGCACCCAAATAAGTAATATACAGTGTGAATACAAGCTGACAGGACTGATAGGTAATCGATTCAAAAGCGGACGGGATGCCGATTTTGAGAATTTGCAGCACGTATTTTTTGGAAAGATGAATGTAGTAGGTGAACTTCACTCGTATCTCCATCACTCTGTAGAGTAGCAGGAAGAAGACGATTAGACAGATAAAACGACTGGCCACCGTTGAGATAGCCGCTCCTTCGACACCTAACGCTGGAAGACCGAAATGACCATAGATGAGCAGGTAGTTACCCACCACATGGATGATATTCATCAGCAAGGATACGACCATCGTCTGTTTAGTGAAGCCGTGTGTACGGATTGTGGTCGCCAGAGCATTGATTAATGCTTGAAGAAAAATTCCGCCCCCGACGATATGTATATACGATTTGGCATAAACGAGAATATCCCCTTTAACATTTAAGGCAGTCAGTAGCGTCCCTCCGAATATCAGCAAAAACGTACTTAAGAGAATTCCTACTAACAGATTGAGGGTAATGGCATTTCCGGTCACTTGAGCCGCTTCCAGAGGTTTTTTGGAACCGAGGTATTGGGAGACCACAATTGCCGCACCGTTGCCAATTACACTTAGAACTAAAATGGCTATCGCAATGATCTGATTCGCTGCACCGACACCCGATACAGCATCGTCCGACACAGAGCTAATCATAAAAGTATCCACACTGCCCATGAGCATAAAAAGGAACAGTTCCAGAAATATCGGCCAAGTCAGCTTTACGAGGTTAAATTCTTGGTGGTTATTTTGCTTCATTGTACACCTTCTTACATCATGATAAATTTCCTGATATTCCATAAACAAACTGTAATATTAGCATAGCTTTCATGAAAATGCAGTACTTTTACAAAAATATGACAAGGCGTTTCTTAATTACTGCAAAGATAAAGCCGGTAGCAGCACATTAGTATCCTCCAGGTAACTACATCACAATAAAGTGCCTACTTCCCTTAAGGGGTGTAAGGATCTAGAATTTGTACATGACTTACTAAAATATATTAACAAGGAGTGCAAATAAATATGAAATTACAATTAGCGCTGGATCTAGTGGACATTACGGGAGCGAAAGAGATTGTATCAGAGGTTGCCGAATATATAGATATCGTTGAAATTGGAACACCTATCGTTATAAATGAAGGCTTGCACGCAGTGAAAGCTATTAAGGAAGCTTTTCCTTCTTTGACCGTGTTGGCTGATCTGAAAATCATGGATGCAGGTGGATATGAAGTCATGAAGGCCGTGGAAGCAGGAGCGGATATTGTTACGGTACTTGGTGTTTCTGATGATGCTACCATTAGAGGTGCAGTGGAGGAAGCTAAGAAAACCAATAAAGAGATTCTGGTTGACCTGATCAATGTGAAGGATATCAAGACAAGAGCTGCTGAAGTAGACGCGCTTGGCGTAGACTATGTCTGCGTACACTCTGGGTATGACCATCAAGCAGAAGGTAAAAATTCTTTTGCGGATTTGAATGCAATTAAGAGTGTGGTTAAACAGGCTAAAACCGCTATCGCCGGAGGGATCAAACTTAGCACGCTTCCAGAGGTCATCGCCGCGAATCCTGATCTTGTTATCGTTGGCGGAGGCATCACAGCTGAAGCTGATCAAAAGGCCGCTGCAGCAGAAATGAAGCGTTTAGTAAGCCAGGCTTAAGATTACAATGGACACAATGAAATATGCGCAGCGAATTATTGAGGAGCTTCAGCGCTCCATTTCTCAGCTTGATCATCAAGAGGCTGAACGAATGGCTGAGCTTCTTCTTCAGTCGAATAAGGTATTTGTGGCCGGGGCTGGTAGATCGGGATTGATGGGACGAGCTTTTGCAATGCGACTCATGCATGTCGGTAAAGAAGTGTACGTCGTAGGAGAAACGGTAACCCCGGGTATTGAGCCTGGTGATGTGCTTGTGCTCGGTTCCGGTTCAGGAGAGACGAAGGGGCTGATCTCTATGGCTGAGAAGGCCAAAGGAGTGGGTGCAGAGGTTATTGCTGTTACAATTGCGCCTGATTCAACCGTCGGACGTTTAGCGAGCTATGTAGTGAAGCTGCCAGGATCTCCAAAAGATCAGGCTAGTGGAAGCTACAACACAATTCAGCCAATGGCTTCTTTATTTGAACAGACGATGTTAGTCTTTTACGATGCGGTGATTCTGCGGATGATGGAGAAGACGGGGCAGACGACTAAGCAGATGTTTGGCAAGCATGCTAATTTAGAGTGAGCTTACAGAAACGAATGCCTTCCTATAAGGAGGATATTCGTTTTTGTGTTAGTATGATAACAGAAGAGAGGAGGCGCTTTAGGTATGGCAACCGAGATTAAGGATCGCATCAACTTGAAGGAAATTAATTGCGAGAAGGAATTAACGCTTGCGGTAATTGGAGGCAAATGGAAGCTGATTATCCTGTGGCATCTAGGGCTTGAAGGGACCAAACGGTTCAGTGAGCTGAAGAAGCTAATTCCTCATATTACGCAAAAAATGTTAACCAATCAACTTCGCGAGCTTGAAGAAGATCAGTTGGTTCTTCGGAAAGTGTATGCCGAGGTTCCGCCAAAAGTAGAGTATTCCCTGACTTCATATGGTCAGAGTCTGCTTCCCGTCCTTCGACTGATGTATGATTGGGGCAAAAATTACGGAGAAAATGTGATCTGGAAAGACACACCGCCAGACGAAAGATGCTAATCAAATAGTCTCTGATCATTAAAAATCCCTGAGAGGTCTGAATAGACCTTCTACAGGGATTTTATTGTGTCAATTATGGAGTAACTCGGATAACCAATTAAGCTTTTTGTTCGAATAGTTTGGTGATCTCTACGATGACGTTTACCGCTTTTACCATGTTGTCAGCAGAGGCGTATTCGAATTTACCATGGAAATTCTCGCCCCCGGTGAAAATATTAGGTGTAGGCAAGCCCATGTAGGAAAGCTGTGAGCCGTCTGTCCCCCCGCGAATCGGACGGATGACCGGTGTGATGTCCAGATTCTCCATCGCCTCATGGGCAATATCGACGATATGACGCACGGGTTCGATTTTTTCACGCATGTTGTAATATTGGTCTTTCATTTCGAGTACGATGTTCTCTTCACCGTGAATGCTCTTGAATTCATCTACGATGGCCGAGAGATAGGCTTTACGTGCCTCGAATTTCTCGCGGTCGAAGTCACGGATAATATATTGGAGCTTGCTGAACTCGGGGGTACCTTCAATGGAGCTAAGATGGTAAAAGCCTTCATAACCGTCCGTGAATTCTGGGGCTTCCTCAGAAGGGAGTCTGAGGTGTAGAGCCATGGCGATTTTTGCGGAATGAATCATTTTTCCCTTCGCGGTACCAGGATGTACGTTGACGCCGTATACAGAGATTTTTGCAGATGCGGCATTAAAGCTTTCATACTCTAGTTCACCGAGAGGGCCTCCGTCCACAGTGTAAGCATAAGAAGCATTAAAAGCAGCAACGTCAAATTTATGAGGGCCGCGGCCGATTTCTTCGTCCGGTGTGAAGGCGACTCTAATCTTGCCATGCTTGATTTCAGGGTGCTGAAGGAGGTAATTCATCGCTGTCATAATCTCAGCAATACCAGCCTTGTTGTCTGCGCCAAGCAGAGTGGTACCATCGGTTGTTATTAATGTGTGGCCTTTATATTCTGCCAGCTCTGGGAAGCTCACTGTGGACAATACAACATTCAACTCTTTGTTCAAAAGAATATCTTGGCCATCGTAGTTCTCGATAATCTGTGGCTTCACATTCGTTCCAGTAAAATCAGTCGCCGTATCCAAATGGGCTAAAAAACCAATGGTCGGAACATCCTTGTCCGTATTCGCAGGGAGTGTCGCCATAACATAGCCATGCTCGTCCACCTGGACATCCTCCATGCCGATTTCCTTGAGCTCTTCAACCAGCTTGTGAGCAAGCACCATCTGCCCCGGAGTGGATGGACAAGTCTCATTATCCTCGTTTGATTGGGTATCCATTTGAGCATACGAAATAAACCGTTCTATAACCTCTTTTTTCACTATGGGTCATCTCCTCATTACTGTTGTATCTATATAGTATCACTTTCCATATCCGGTCTCATCCCTGAGAAAGAAGATTAAGAGTTGAGATTAGCATTATTGAGGCAATGTCTCTTGCTTCACTAGCTTCGCTGAAAGTAAATACCGGTCGGGTGCTGATCCAACGTATGAAAAAGGATAACAGGTGATCAAAGTAAGAATGGCCTTATCGCTTGATTTTATAGCTCCGCGTTCATTTCCGTCTACAATCTTACTGCCTGTCACCTCATAGATGAACGTACCGTCCGTGCTTTCCAGTTCGATCAGATCCCCTGCGACGAGTTCTCCTAGATTGCGGAATACGGTATCACGGTGTCCAGCAAGCACACTATTGCCGGCGGCACCGATAGCTGCGCTACCTATATAGTGTCCGGCCCCTTTTTTTAACTCAGGGCTATCCGTACCCTCCAGAACAGCCACCTTCTTATTTAAGGTAGGGAAGCGGATCTCCCCAATCACCTCTCCCTCTGTATAGGACGGAGGAGAAATGGGTTGTTCTTTTGGAGAACTGACCATTCCTTTAGGAAGAGGGTTCTCTTCGTTTGGAAGGGGGCGGGCGATAGCTTCCTCCCTCTTTTTTGCCCAATCATTTAGGGCCTGTTTGGCCTCAATCGGTGCTTTGACGACTTGAACGATCGAATAAATCAGCACAACTAAAGAGAGTATAAAGATTAGCTTCACGGCTAGTAAGACACCATTACGCTTCTTCATACTCTCTCCTCCAGACTTATGTTACTAAATGTTATTATTTCTTCGATTTCAATCTGCGCATAACAATCACACTGAGCACTGCGATAGCTAAGCTGGCAAGAATTAAGTTATACCAAGGCTCCGCGGTATTTGGGAGCTTGTCACCTGCCTCTGGTGCGCCCAAAGGAATGTCGCCGTCAGGTAAGGCTATTTCATCACTTGGCTGAGGCGTTACATTGGTAGTTTGATTACCAGCACTTGGTGACGATGTTGGATTATTACTGATTCCGCCCATTGGGATCGGTTCTTCAGTAACGCTAATTTCATCTGCAGGCGGTGTAGGTGTAGGCAATGGTGTTGGTGTTGGTGTAACTGTTGTTGGTGGCACTGATTGACCTGGTGTTACGACAGCTGTAGGTGAAGCTGTATTCGTTGGTGAATCTGTAGGTGTCGTAGTTGGTGAAGTTGTAGTTGTTGGTGAAGTTGTAGTTGTTGGTGAATCTGTAGGTGTTGTGGTTGGTGCAACTGTTGGTGTCGGTGAAGCTTCTGGTGTAGCTGTTGGTGTTGTGGTTGCTGTAGGTGTTTCAGCAGGTGTTGTAGTCGGTTCAGTTGTAGCTGTCGCCGTTGCGGTTGCTGTAGGTGATGGATCAGGTGTAGGTGTAACTGTTGCTGTCGGCGTTGGTGTTGAAGTAGGCTCCGCAGATGGGCCTGGTTCTCCGGAAGCGGAGAATTCAAAAGCTACGGTCGTGGCCTTCCCTTGATATTCGTTGCCGGCTTCCCAAGGGAAAGTTACAGCCATTTGAATTACACTCTTTTCCCCTCCAGCAAGTGAACCAATGGTCACTCTGCCAGCAGCTTCACTCATCACTCCCGAATAGATGATTACTCCCTCTTTTTCGAGAGTCATTTGGAGAATATTGTACAACTCTACGTCCCCAGAGATGAATTTAAAGTCCACAAAATAATCAAAGCCTTCTGTGCCGTCGTTAATTATCGTGTACTCTGAGCTCATTTCGTCACCGGGCTTCATATTGTTCATGGTTGCTGTGCTCGTAGTGTGAGAATTCACAGTAAGTTTAATGGTATCCTGAGCGCTTACCCCTCCAGCCTGCCATATTACTCCTACCAGAATAATCAGAACGTAAGCAGCTATGAAGACCGAGTGGTATTTTTTCTTCATTTTCGTTGCTCCTTTCTCCTGAGCCCACTGTAGCTGTTGAAAAACAAAATCTGCGGGCTTCCGGCAAAATCCTTCGTTTTAAACGATTATTCCATCCTACAATGTCGAAATAAGTAGTTTCGAAAGGTACCACTCTTGCAATTGCATACGGAATCTTTCCGAAAGAACGAAGGAAGAGGGGGATAGCTAAAACATAATTCGTTCGTTATAGCGAATACATAAAGTATAATCAAAATGATATCTAAAGAAAAACGATGTATTACAACCAATTAGGTCATATTTGGTTAAATAACAAGTATATTATCTATTTATCTGTTGATTTCTCTCTATATCTCTTTATTTTTATGTTTATTCATATCTTAATAGTGTTTTATTAAGAACGGCTTTGGAAATAAAACAAAAAAAGGCAGGACGTTAATCTGAAACGGAAGAATTCCCGATAGTCAGATAAAATGTCCTGCCTTGTTAAGTTTGCAATCTTACAGTTCTTTCATAGCCTCAGCTACAATTTCATAAGAACGAAGACGAGCCTCATGATCATAAATTCCTGCAGAGATAATCAGTTCATCTGCTTGGGTCTCTTTCAGAATGGCTTGAAGTCTTTCTTTAATCGCCGCTTTATCGCCAGAGAAAGAATAACGCTGCTTATCGAGCATGATTGCCTTTTCTTGTATCGACCATAACCCATCCATACTTTCAACGGGAGGTTGTAGCTTTCCGGTACGCCCACGGATGATATTGAGGAACTGCTGCTGCTGCGAGGTAGCCAGCTTTCTTGCCTCATCTACGGTGTCGGCCGCTGTAACCCCTAGTCCGATCATAACATAAGGCTTGTCTAGTGCTTCTGATGGACGGAAATTACTGTGGTATATGTGCAGGGCCTGAAGTAAATACTCAGGTGCAAAATGGCTGGCAAAGGCAAAAGGCAAACCTAGCTTGGCTGCTAGCTCAGCACTAAAGCCACTGGAGCCTAAGAGCCAGATTGGAACATTTAGGCCTTCTCCAGGAACCGCACGCACGCCAGCTGGACGGGATCCTGCGCCTGCAGGGTCGAAGTAAGCTCTTAACTCACTTAGCTGATCAGGGAATTCACTGCCATCGCTTCCGAGGCCACGACGCAGCGCACGGGAAGCTGGTTGATCAGATCCGGGTGCTCTGCCCAGTCCAAGATCGATCCGTCCCGGATATAGAGATTCGAGTGTGCCGAATTGTTCGGCAATGACTAGTGGTGCATGGTTGGATAACATAATACCACCAGAGCCAACACGTATGCTTTGAGTGCCACCCGCGATATGTCCGATCAAGAGTGAGGTAGCAGAGCTGGCCACTCCGATCATATTATGATGCTCAGCAAACCAATACCGATGATAGCCCCACTTCTCAGCATGTCGGGCTAAATCTAGAGAGTTATGGAAAGAGTCTGCTGCTGTCCCTCCTTCCACAATAGAAGCTAAGTCCAGCACGGAGAATCGAATGTCCCGAGGTTGTTTCAATGTTATCCCTCCTATAATAAATGCTCTATGCTCCTAGAGCAGTATTTGCAGCTATGAATATCGCTACTCGGCTAGTATATCATGAAATAAAACTATATACACACTTTAAGTAAGTTGTATGTTCACAGAATGAGGAAAGAGAAGGACAAGATTAATTAATAAAAATAATGTAAGCGCTTCAAAAATTCTGTTGTTATTTCCAAACGGGCTTGCTATAATCACTTCGAAAAGTCCCCTAAAAAAGGAAGTTATCATAATGAAGCCAACCATAAGAGATGTTGCCAGAATGGCCGAGGTGTCAATTAGCACGGTATCACGTGTTATGAATGCACCGAATTCGGTAGTGGAGAGCAAACGGAATCGAGTGATGGAGGCTGTAGAACGATTACGGTATCAACCTAATTCATTTGCACGTGGTCTGATTTACAAGAAGTCTTTTACACTGGGGCTGCTTATTCCCGATATTGAGAACCTATACTTCGCTGGGGTGATTCGGGGAATGCAGGATGCATGCATCAAGCTTGGGTACAGTCTAATGATCTGCAATACAGACCGCGATAAAGAACGGCTACTGTCCTATATTGATAACTTCCATGAGAAACAGGTAGATGGAATCGTATTTGCCAGTGATGTCCTTTATCCTGAATATCATGACAAATTGGTCGGTTGTAGAATTCCGTTTGTGCTAGTGTCCTCGCATTCTGATGAGTTCGACATTCCAAATGTGGAGGTGGATGATGAAGCAGCTGCTTATGATGCGGTGAAGTTCCTGATTGATTTAGGTCATAAAGATATTGGTATGATTGGCTTTAACCATGATAATTCTGTATCAGGCCCACCACGCTATGAAGGGTTTGTAAGGGCGCTAACAGAGTCAGGGCTACAGCAAAATATCGTGAAGAGCAAATATGCCAGCCACCGGTTTGAACATGCTTACCAAGCTGCGCATGAATTATTTACGGATTACCCCGAGATAACTGCTGTGTTCTGTGTTGCTGATGAATTCGCGATGGGGACGATTTCTTATCTGAAGGATCGTAACATTCTTGTTCCAGGTCAGGTATCTGTGATTGGGTTTGATAATTTAAGAATGTCAGGGATGTTCATTCCGAAGTTAACTACAATTGCCCAACCGATTTACGAGTTAGGGTATCGTGCTGCCGGGAAGCTGCATGAATTACTTACAACAGGAGAAGTGCAGGTATTGAATGAGAAGATGGAGCATAAGCTGATTGTGCGAGAATCTACACGGGAGAAATAAGGGTAGTTCACTTTTGTACCACCCTCTGAAAAGCTTTTCAGAATTTCGGACTAATTTTAATTAATAATTGAATATCTGCTTGGACAATAAAAATAATTTTTACCAAAACATTTCAGATATGGATTGGAAACGCTTACTTTATATGATACTATAACAAATGTAAGCGCTACAATTAATTGGAACTTGTGATTCGATTCTTATTTAGTATAGATCCTTAGATTCTGAAAAGCTTTGCAAGGAGGTGATCTGCTACAAGCTGCTTTTACATGCCAGGGTACCGGATGATTGAGTCAGAAGCAATCTCTAAATCCATTAAAGGGGATGTACAAAGATGAAGAAGACCTCAGGACGTAAGAAGTCATTGGCTTTAGTACTGTGTTTATCCTTCACTATGATGCTGAGCGCATGCGGCGGGGGCAATAACAACAATGCAGCGCCTACAGATCCGCCTGCGGCGACTACCAGCCCAACAGCAGATAACACCGAGAAAGCAACGGCTGCTCCAAGCACCGAGCCTACGGGGTCTCCACTAGAGCTAGCCATGAAAGGCGACTATAAAGGAACTAAAGTAACGATGTTCGGCCCCTTCGTGGATGCTGACCAAGTGAAATTTGAGAATAGTATCAAAGAGTTTGAAGAGAAGACCGGAATTGATATTCAATACGAGGGCTCCAAAGAGTTCGAAGCTACGATAAACATTCGAGTAGACGGTGGAAATGCGCCGGATATCGCGGACTTTCCACAGCCGGGTCTGTTAGCCTCGATTGCTAAGACTGGTAAGGTTATCGATTTGACCAACGTGCTGGATCAAGCTAAATTGACGGCTAATTACAACAAGAGCTGGCTCGATATGTCTAACATGGACGGGAAAGACGGCAAGATCATGGCGGGGATTTGGAACCGCAGTAACGTAAAGAGCTTAGTCTGGTATCCGAAGAAACAATTTGATGAAGCGGGCTACAAGGTTCCTGAGACTTGGGATGAGATGATAGCTCTGACGGAACAAATTGCTAAAGACGGCGATCCTGCTTGGGCAATTGGAATCGAGAGTGGTGCTGCAACAGGCTGGCCAGCAACAGACTGGGTAGAAAATATAATGCTGCGCACAACTACACCTGAGAATTACGATAAATGGGTAAAAGGTGAGCTGCCATTCACTTCTCCAGAAGTGAAGAATGCAGTAGAAGTAATGTCTAAAATCTGGCTCAACAAGGATTATGTCTATGGTGGTGCTAAATCCATTGTGACGACATCGTTCGGGGATGCACCGGCACCAATGTTCAATAATCCGCCTAAAGCTTGGTTTAATATGCTCGGTAACTTTATTACAAGCTTTTTCCCTGAAACGGCAAAGGTTGATGTAGATTACGATTGGTTCTACTTGCCGCCTATTGATCCTCAATATGGCAAACCGGTGCTAGTTGCTGGCGATATTTACGCTATGTTCAACGATCGTCCTGAAGTACGTGCGGTTATGGAATTCTTCACTACAGGTGAGTCCATTAAGAGCTGGGTACAGTCGGGCGGCGTAATTGCGCCAATGAACGATGCTTCCCTCGATTGGTATACCTCAGAATCCGACCGCCGGATGGCGAAGCTGGTTCAGGATGCTTCCACACTGCGCTTTGATGGCTCTGACTTGATGCCGGGTAAAGTAGGTGCAGGTACCTTCTGGAAAGGCATGACCGACTATGTAAGTGGTACAGCGACGCTGGATCAAGCGTTGGAACAAATCCAGTCTGGCTGGAACAACTAACCTAATATTGAAAGCACACAGTTAAAAGAGGGGCAGCGGGAATTGAGAGTACTCTGCCCCTCTTTTTGTTTTCCAAAGCGCGAGTATAGGAGGAGCTGGAGCTAATATGGGTGCACAAACACAAACACAACCACAGCCACAGAGGGAGCCGCAATCACAAGCTAAGCAAGCTGTCAGGCTTAGGGCGGTATTACTGTCTCTTCTAGTATTGATTGCTAACGTTGTTGTGAATGGCTTGATCTTTTTATTCTTTCGGGATTCGACGTTAAACCCACTACTAACAGCAGTTCTAGCCGTTCTTTGGGGAGTTCTGGGCGTCTATCTGATCTACTACACACTTACCTGGGCAGTTGAACAATATCCTGATCATATACGCCGAAAGGTGTTGCCCTATATTTTTATAGGTCCGGCAGTGATTTTATTGGGGTGGCTATTGGTGCTGCCTGCACTGCGAACACTCTATTTGAGCTTTTTTAATGCTTCTTCAGAGAAATTTGTAGGCCTGAGCAACTATGCTGCGATCTTTAGCGACCATCTGATGGCGACGGCACTGCGTAACAATTTACTTTGGGTGTTCATAGGTACACTGGCATGTGTAGCTTTTGGACTCCTAATTGCAATTCTTGCAGATCGAAGCAGCTACGAGAAAATGGCCAAATCGATCATTTTTATGCCGATGGCTATTTCTTTTGTCGCAGCAGGGGTCATCTGGAAGTTTGTATATTACTATCAACCCGGTGATGAACAAATTGGACTATTGAACGCCATCGTTACTTATTTTGGGGGAGAACCACAGGCATGGACGAGTATGCTTCAGCCGTGGAATAACTTTTTCCTCATTATTATTCTGATCTGGATGCAGACTGGGTTTGCGATGGTAATATTCTCTGCAGCTATCAAGGGAGTTCCTGACGACATTCTGGAAGCTGCACGGGTGGATGGTGCTAATGAGGTGAAGATCTTCTTTGGAATCATGATCCCTTATATTTCAGCAACTATTCTGACTGTGACAACGACCATTATCGTCTTTACGTTGAAAATATTTGACGTCGTCATGGTGATGACAGGAGGTCAATACGATACAGAGGTAGTGGCTACGCAGTTTTACCGGCAATTCTTTATGTACCGAAACTTCGGTTACGGCTCCACGCTGGCTATTGTTCTGCTGATCGCGGTGTTGCCAGTGATCATAATCAATCTACGTCAGTTCCGTAAGCAAGGGGGATTCTAATGGCCGGGAAAAAGAAGAGAAAAGGCAGCAAGACGATTGTAAATATCGTGCTGGGTGTGATTTGCTTCATTTGGCTACTTCCGACGCTGGGGCTGTTTATTTCCTCCTTTCGTCCGGCTGCCGATATTTTGCAGACTGGATGGTGGAAAGCTTTTCCCCATCAGGAGTGGAAGGCTGGAGAGACCCTTCAGTTATCGAAGGATGTGGATCTGTGGGAGCCGATTGAGGTAAACGGCAAAACCTATACCGATGATCAACTGAAGGCAGGCGTGAAGGCCGATGGCAGTCGTTTGATGTGGGAGAACCGTAGAGCACGTACCATAAATCAACAGGAACAAGGCTGGAAAATGACACCGGATCTTACATTGGATAACTATAATAATGTGCTCTCGGGTAAGGAATATAAGCTCAAGCAAGCTGATGGCAGTGAAACGGTGCAAAAAGGTACCGGATTGTCGCAAGCCTTCTGGAATACACTGACGATTGCTGTTCCGGCGACGGTTATTCCGGTGTTGATTGCTTCTTTTGCTGCTTATGCATTTGCTTGGCTGCGTTTTCCTGGACGGCGAACACTCTTTGTCATCATTATCGCTATGCTCGTTATTCCAATCCAAGTGGCACTTATTCCAGTGCTTAAAGATTATACCGCGCTTGGACTGAACGGAAGCTATTTGGGCATTTGGCTGGCGCATACAGCTTTTGGGCTACCGCTAGTTACGTACTTTATGTATAACTTTATCAGTCAGCTACCTAAGGACTTGTTTGAGTCGGCTTTTATGGATGGGGCGAGCCATTTCACTATTTTCAGTAGATTGATACTACCGTTATCTGTGCCTGCACTGGCTTCTATCGGAATCTTTCAATTCTTATGGGTGTGGAATGATTATTTAGTCTCGCTGATTTTTATCGGCAATCAACCTTCTGTTCAGGTCATGTCGATGAAAATTGCCGACTTAGTAGGCTCACGGGGCAACGACTGGCATTTACTCACCTCGGCTGCATTTATCTCCATGCTGATGCCGCTCGCTATTTTTTTCCTGCTGCAAAAGTATTTCGTCAGAGGACTTATGGGTGGATCGATAAAAGGCTGATTTGAACATTGTGGAAACGTAAGCAAACACCTTCGCGGGAATTACAAGGCTAAAGTATAGCGTCAAATTTATACTTTCTTATAACTGAACAAAACTGTGTCAGGGGGGGACTTAGAGAGATGAAGATGAAACCATACGTACATCCAGCTGCAGTATATCCTTACCGGGAGTGGAGCCTAGATGAAGAAAATTATAATGAAGAGAACAATCAAAGAAGCGAAAGTGTATTTGCTCTTGGTAATGGATATATTGGCATGCGCGGTAATTTCGAGGAAGGCTACCATGGCCACTCGGGCTCATCTGTAACAGGGAACTATTTGAATGGATTTTTTGATTCCGAGCCTATTGTATACCCAGAGGGAGCTTATGGTTATCCTTCCCGCAATCAAGCTATGCTTAACGTGCCGGACGCCAAGATTATTGAGCTGAGCATTGAGGGGCATGCCTTTCAGTTAAACAGTGGAAAAGTGCATCGGTATGAACGGCAGCTGGATATGCGAAATGGAATCCTACATCGACAGTTAGAATGGGAATCTCCTGCCGGACACAGGGTAGAGCTGAACATTCGGCGGATGGTGGCTTTGCAGCATAAACATTTAGCCGCCATCGATTACGAGGTCACGGCCTTGAATTTTGAAGGGCCCCTAATGCTCACTTCATCGATCGATGGTGAGATTCAAAGGCCGGGGGTTACGGATGACCCCCGGCTGGGCTCGGGGAGTAAAGAACCTAGTTTGCTGCTGGTGGATACCGGTCATGAGCTCGAACAGAACTTTTTGTGGATGAAGCATAGGACTCGGCATACCCGGTTTGCGCTACTAACAGGGGTGAGCCATAGTCTGAATTGTAGCTCTGGATATGAAAGGGCCGTGCAGCTAGAAGGTCAGCGATTATCCATGCAATGGATTGTTCCGGTGGTGATGGGGGAAAGGATCTCCTTGACCAAGTACATTTCATATCATACCTCTAAGGATTACATAGAAGATGAGCTGTTAAGCAAGTGCTTGGGAGTGCTGAGCTTGGCGGAGAATGGTGGGTTTAAAGCTCTGGTTCAAGAACAACGGGCTTTTTTGGATCATTTCTGGGCACATACTGATGTGGAGATTCAGGGGGATCTTGCGCTTCAACAGGGTATCCGCTTTAATGCGTTTCAATTGCTGCAATCCGTAGGACGTGACGGGGTTACGAACATCGGGGCCAAGGGCCTGACGGGAGAAGGATACGAAGGTCACTATTTCTGGGATACCGAGATGTACATGATCCCCTTCTTTACATTCACACAGCCGGAGATTAGCCGGAAGCTACTCGAATTTCGTTATGCCACGTTAGATAAGGCGCGGGAGCGAGCAGCGGTGATGTCTCAGAGGGGAGCATTATATCCTTGGCGTACCATAGATGGCGCTGAGAACTCTTCTTATTTTCCGGCAGGAACAGCACAAATGCATATTAACGCGGATATTGCCTATGCCATTAAACAGTATGTGCGGGCTACTGGAGATGATGAGTTTTTAGTTCTGAAGGGAGCCGAGATGATATTCGAGACCTCCCGTTTTTGGGTAGATCTGGGTCATTTTAATCCGGCCAGGGAGGGTGCGTTCTGTATTGATGCGGTAACGGGTCCCGATGAGTATACAGCTATCGTTAACAATAATGCGTACACTAATCTAATGGTACGAGATCAACTCTATTATGCATATGAGACAGCCAAACTGCTAGGCAAGCAGTATCCGGAGTATTTTGAACGTCTGAAGCGAAAGATTGGTCTGACTGAGAAAGAGCCAGGTGATTGGATACTTGCAGCGGAGAAGATGTATATCCCTTTTGATGAGGGGCTGGGCATCTATGCTCAGGATGATACTTTTTTGACTAAGAAGAAGTGGGATTTCGAACATACGCCAGAGGATAAATATCCGCTACTGCTCCATTACCATCCGCTGGTAATTTACCGTCATCAGGTGCTCAAACAGGCAGATTTGGTGATGGCCATGTTCCTGCTGGGTGATCAGTTTAGCTTGGCGGACAAGATCCGCAATTACAATTACTATGAACCGCTGACGACACATGATTCTTCTTTGTCTCCGTGCATTCACAGTATTATTTCTGCTGAGATTGGTGATTTAGCGGGGGCTTATTCCTATTTTGATCGTACGGTACGGATGGACTTGGATGATATTAACCGCAATGTGAAGGACGGGCTACACACTGCTGCTATGGCGGGTTCTTGGCTGTCGATTGTAAATGGTTTTGGTGGGATGCGCTTATGTGGCGGTATGCTATCCTTTAATCCTGTCTTGCCGGCACAATGGGACAGCTATCGGTTTAAAGTAACAAGCGGCGGACAGCTATTGGATATTTATGTGGATGATAAGGTAGTCGTCTATACCCTATTAGTAGGTGATATGATTGAGATTCTGCATAAGGGAAATCTGGTGCAGCTGACTGCAAAGAAGCCGTTGTCCCTTTCAATTACAAAGCAGCTTGAGGCTGTTATTTTCGAACTGGACGGGGTTATTACCGATTCTGGAGAGCATCATTATCTGGCCTGGAAAGCCTTAGCCGATGAGCTGGCGATTTCTTTTGATAGAGAGAAGCATGTACGTCTGAAGGGCCATAGCCGAATGGAATGTTTAGAAATCCTACTGGAGGGAAGCGGCCTGAATTTACCCCAACCGGTAAAGGGAATGCTCTGCAACAAAAAGAACGAAAAGTATAAACAGCTAATTCAACAAATGACACCGGATGATTTGCTCCCGGGTATCCATAGTCTGCTGACCAGTTTGAAAGAAAAGCGAATCCCCGTTGGTCTGGCTTCAACCAATGAGAATGCGATGTTGATTCTTGAACACTTGAAGATTGGGCGTTTGTTTCAGGCTATTGCTGATCCCAAAAACATTCGTAGGGGCAAACCAGATCCGGAAATTTATTTGCAGGTTACTGAGATGCTGGGCATCTCACCTGACTGCTGCGTAGGTGTCGAGGATACAGAGGAGGGGATAGCTGCCGTTAAAGCCGCTGGTCTGAGGTCTGTTGGAGTTGGAGATATGTCTATGAGAGATAGTGCTGAACTATGGGTTCCTTCTACCTCGGAGTTACAGGTAGAGAATTTGGTACAGTTGTTTCAGTAGTGAAAAGTCTTGCTCCTGAAAAGTCTGATAAACAGCAAGCCTCCCGATCATGGGAGGCTTGCTGTTTTGTCTATTTCAATACTTTCCGCACCAGCTTGACCTTATTCCCATAGGGTGGGTATACAATCCCGAGGTCGATTCGTGTACCTCTCTTGACGATGCTTTTGCGATGGGAAAAGACTTCAAAGCTGTGTTTACCGTGATAACTGCCAATTCCAGAATTGCCGACTCCACCAAATGGCAGGTTAGTGTTCGCCACATGAGAGATCGTATCATTGATGCAGCCACCACCAAATGAGACTCGGGAAAGTACCTCTTGTTCAACATGTTTATCCTCTGTGAACAGATAAAGCGCAAGCGGTTTTGGATGCTCGTTAATACTCCGGATCGCATCATCCAATTGATGATATTCCAATATGGGTAGGATCGGACCGAAGATCTCATCCTCCATAGAAGCATCAGTCCAAACCGCAGGATAGATTAGTGTAGGTTCAATATAACGTTCTTCTGAAATGACGGTTCCGCCCATTACCACCTTTTCCCGATCCCGCTCAATGAGGTCGGAAAGTCTTTGCAGCTGGCGCTCATTCACGATCCGGCCATAGTCAGTATTCGGCTGTGCATTTTGACCGTAGAATTCAGTGATTTGATGTTTGATTTTGGTGATCAATTCATTAGCAATGTCCTTTTGTACAAGCAAATAATCGGGCGCAATACAGGTTTGACCGGCATTTAATAATTTGCCCCATACGATTCGCTTCGCTGCAATATCCAGATTGGCTGATTTGTCGACAATGACCGGACTTTTCCCGCCGAGCTCCAAAGTTACAGGTACTAGATTTTTCGCAGCGGCTTCCATAACGATTTTGCCGACCGGAACACTACCCGTAAAGAAAATATAATCAAACCTGGCATGGATCAGTAAATTCGTTGTCTCTTTCTCCCCCTGAACTACGCGGATATACTGCGATTCGAAGGTTTCCTGAATAAGCTGCTCTATCACTGCCGTGATAGCAGGTGTGCTCTCCGATGGCTTGAGGACAGCGCAGTTGCCGGCGGCAATGGCACCGATCAGCGGCTCAATCAGCAACTGAAACGGATAATTAAATGGGCCAATAATGAGTGCAGTACCGTAAGGTTCACTTAAGATATAACTCTTTGCAGGAAATAAATGGAGTGGTGATCTAACCTTTACGGGTTTCGACCAACGTTTGAGATGCTTCATCATGTAACCGAGGCTGTCCAAGGTGAAGCCGATTTCTGTGGCATAAGCCTCGAACTCACTTTTTCCTAAATCTTGATGTAAAGCAGCCATAATCCGACTCTCATATCGTTTAATACTGTCTTTAAGTTTCTGCAGCTGACTCAGTCGAAAAGCAACCTCTTTCGTTACGCCACGATTAAAAAAGTCCTTATGCTCTTCAAGCATCACTTGGATGCTAGCCGTTGTCTGTGGAGTCATAATACTCCCCTCCTTCTTTGTAATAGGCCCGATTTATGGGAGCCGGTAAAAGGCAAAGGGCTCGCCAAAACGAAAGGAAGCACTTGCCTCATCTAGCTTGCAAACCGTTTCTTCATTAAGTTGAATGGACGTGCTTTGCAAATTCTGTTCCAGCTGCTCCACGCGTGTAGCCCCAACAATAACTGTCGAGACGGCAGGACGATTCATGAGCCAAGCTAAGGAAAGCGCAGTAGAAGAGGTTCCCAGTTCTTCAGCAATTTGCACTACTTTCTGCCCCAGTTCGATTCGGTCATGATCAAGGAATCTTTTGAAATTAGGATCGGTATCTGCTCTGGACCCTGAAGGTGCGGAACCGCTTGAATTATATTTGCCTGTGAGAATTCCGCCCGCCAGTGGAAAATAAGGAATGATTCCTACACCTTGATCAAGACAAAGGGAGAGAAGCTCATTCTCCGGCGTCCGATCCGCTAAGGAATAGCTGCACTGAATCGAAATATACTTGGCGAAGCTCCGAGCCTCACTGATTCCAATCGCCTTCATCAATTGCCATGCTGTATAGTTGGAAGCCCCGATATAGCGCACTTTTCCCGAAGACACCATATCGTCCAAGGTCCGTAACGTCTCTTCAAGTGGCGTATAGGGATCAAAGGTGTGAATCTGGTATAGATCGACATAGTCCGTTTGTAGACGGCGAAGACTATCTTCTAATTCCTGCATCAAATGGCGCCTTGAGGAGCCGCTTCCGTTAGGTCCGTCATGCTTAACTAAGCCTGCTTTAGTGGCGAGAACAGCCTCATGTCTTCTACCTTCCAAGGCCAGGCCGATGATTCGCTCGGATTCTGTTCCAGCGTAAATATTAGCGGTATCAATAAAGTTAATTCCGTGATTCAGCGCAGCATGTACAATCTGAATGGAGGTCTCTTGATCTGCCCTTTTGCCAAAAGCGTTCGTCCCCAGTCCCAATGTGGATACTTGTAAGCCGCTATTCCCAAGTCTTTTAAAGTTCATACTCAGCACTCCTCATAATAAAATGATCTACTCTTGAGCAAAAAGATCCAGAGCTGTCTCCATGAACATCTTCACAGCTATGGAAGTATCGGTAAGCGAACTAACCGCGATATGTATATCTCTGAAGGCGTCGGGCTGTAGTTCGCGGGTAACTACATTTGGAGGTAAAGATAACAAGGACAACTCAGACATGACACCAACAGCCAGCCCCTCTTGAACCATATTAAGAGCTGTTGCATAGTTATTTACCACGTATTTTACATTCAAATGGCTGCTACTTCTGCGGAATAAATCCACCACCGGCGGTTCATAGCCTGCTTTGCAGATCAGCATGGGCTCTCCCGCTAATTCTCTCACACCTATGACAGATTGTTTATGCAAGGGATGGTCATCTCTGATTACGGCGTACAACTTTTCTCTATATAATGGGATAGTTTCGAACGATTCGCAGGGAGCAAGCAACAAGCCAACATCAATTTCTTTGGATTCCAGCCATTCTCTGACTTCGGCGATAGAGCCTTCTTGCAGGCTGATCGTGATATTCGGATATCGTGCAGTGATAGAGCTAATAATCTTCGGTAAAAAATAGGCAGAAGCCACGGGAAAAGCGCCAATCCGAATGCTTCCTTTCTCAAGTCCCCGCTCCGCGTAAATCTCCTGATTGACCTTATCAAAGCCCATTAGAATTTCACGAAAAATAACAAGGATACGCTTGCCAATGTCAGTAAGCATAAGACCGTTACGCCGATCCCGAAGTAATAGCTTAACATCCAGTTCGGCTTCTAGAGACGAGATCGCTCGACTGACAGCAGGCTGGGTCATATTCAGTTCTACACCAGCTTTGGTAAAACTACCGCTCTCGGCGATTTTGACGAACAAGCGAATTTGAGTATTGTTCATAACAAATATGATATGCCCCTTATGAGTATTATTCATTTCATTTATATTCTTAATTATTGTATCATTTGTGATGAATCTACACCAAGGAGTGAATACATGAATCAGCAGAAGAAAAGCATCATCCTTCTTATATTTTTGGTGATTGTATGGGGCATTAATTGGCCTATATCTAAAATCGCCTTAGACTACGCTCCGCCCTTATTATTTGCAGGTATCCGAACCGTCATCGGCGGATTTATTCTGATTCTAATTGCACTTCCTAAGGTGAAGGAGCTCCGCTTCAAGCAGCTCTGGCCGATCTATCTGACCTCGGCTATATTAAGTATTGTGTTCTATTATGGCTTTCAGACGATTGGCTTGCAGTATGTACCCGCAGGATTGTTCTCATCTATTGTGTTTCTGCAGCCGGTATTGCTCGGCATTTTTTCTTGGCTGTGGTTAGGAGAGAACATGTATGGGCTTAAAATGGCGGGTCTATTGCTAGGGTTCCTCGGCGTAGCCTCCCTCAGTATTGGAGGACTTAATGGAAGCATCTCTATCTGGGGAATTATACTTGCTTTAGCCAGTGCATTGAGCTGGGCGTTAGGAACAGTATATATGAAACGAAATGCTGTGCGCGTGGATATGCTATGGATGACCGCTATGCAAATTTCGATCGGCGGTATCATTTTGCTGCTTTCGGGATCTACTACAGAGAAGTGGTCGGATATCACTTGGAGCGGAACGTTTATCATGGATACATTGTTTATCGCAATTTTTGTGATCGCGCTAGGATGGCTGATTTACTTCAAGCTGATTAACGAGGGAGAGGCAGGGAAGGTTGGATCATTCACCTTTTTAATCCCACTGATCTCAATAGGGACAAGCGTAGTCTTTTTAAATGAGCAGATTACCTTGAATCTTGTGATTGGCCTGTTGCTTATTGTTAGCAGCATCGTTCTGGTGAATGTGAGGATCGGGCGTGCCGCGAAGCAGTCGGTTTAGTTCAAATATAAAGTATAAGTAGTAATCAGGGTTCTAAGAGGGCATATTGATGAATAGGGAAGCATAAACGGCTTCGGCGTCCTTATAAGGACGGTAAGCGTTTAAGCGAGAAATATAAGGATAAAGTATAGTGTATAACTTATACTTTCTTATATTTGAACAAAAGGGACACCCCCGAAGCTTATAGCTTCTGGGAGAGTCCCTTTTTAATAAAGCGTAAAGCGCGTGCGACTTCAACCGTTGAGGGCCGAGTGGCTACGACATAAGTAGCAGATTTAGCACGTTCTACTTCTTCCAGCACCCGGTTTAGGTGACTGAAGACTGCGCCAAGATCACGAATACTTGCTAGCGAACAATTCCCTTGCAGTTCAGAGAAACTAGCCAATTGCAGATCACGAGCGTGTTGGATACAATCCGCAAGAGAACGTTGGCACTCGGCATCCGATAAAGTTTTGGTTCCATAAAGAGCAATACAATCTGCGGTTGCCTCCAGCACATCCTTCATCCAGTCTGAAGAGGCATGATGCGCGGGCAGAAGACGAATATCGTCTGCAATCTCTTTGACATAGGAATGAATGCTTTTTAGATGTGAGGTAGCCTCTATGAGCCCCTTCAGTTTACCACGGCACTGATAATGTGTGAGGGTATAGAACATTTCTTTCTGTTCCCGGCTGCTATTTGACAGGAGTTTACCTGCTTCTTCCAGTAAATTATCTTTCGGAGAATCACGTCTTACGCCTACGAGATCTTTTAATGCATCCGCAAGCAGAAGACTTCCTTCGAATGCCAATGCTTTTACCTTGACGAACCTGTTCGGCGGCACGATAATCATATTGATGGCCAGGGCGATCAGCACACCAATAAATGTTTCCCCTATTCTCCAAAGCACGTAGTCATTCTGGTAAAAAGTAAGAGCTAGAACGGAAGTAACACCTACCTGTGAGACAGCTTGAATGTTCATCTTACAAGCAGTAGCGATACCAATCCCGATGAGTAGAATGAGCAGGATAGAAAGTCCACCTACATCAAAAAACTGGCCAACAACTAGGCTAACGATCCCGCCAAGAATAATGCCGAGCAGGCGGTAGATTCCTTTTTCAAGCGATGCTTTAACGCTGGCTTGAGTGATGAGGATAGCCGCAAGGGGTGCAAAATATAAATATTGGCTACCATATATGCTGTGTACGGCGACCCATGAAAGTGAAGCAGCCAGCGTAATTCGTATCATGTAAAGTGAGAAACCATATTTTTCAAGGCGGTCTTGTAACCCCTCGTTCATTATCATTCATCTTCTTTCGGAAAAAAATGAAAAAACTGTCTGGTCTTTCAGTACGTTTTCATTATAGCATCCAAAAAAAGCCTTGGAAGACTGGATATTTTACAAAGTTGTTAAGTTTACGCATTCCTTTAATATGTACGCTATCGTATATAATGGTACAATCTAATATGCTATATCTATTGGAGTGTCAAATGAAAGGAGGAATTGTCGCTTATTAGCGCTGAGCATGCCCATTCGATTGTTCTCCGCGAGATGCGGGTAAAATAGTATTGTAATACTTAAGGTAAGGGAGGTTGTTAGCTATAGCTATTCAGGAAGGCACCATTATTTCATTTGAAGAGGTTACCAAGCAATATGACGACGAAGATCCGGTGTTGAAAGGAGTTAGCTTCGAGATAGAGCGAGGCAAATTCTATACACTACTTGGTCCATCAGGCTGTGGTAAAACGACTATTCTACGATTGATTGCTGGGTTCGCAGAGCCAACAAGCGGTTCAATCTATTTAAACGGTAAAGTGATTAACCACATTCCAGCCAATGAGCGGCAGGTCAATACGGTCTTTCAGGATTACGCATTATTTCCACACCTGAACGTATTCGAGAATGTGGCTTTCGGACTGCGCATTAAGAAGCTTAAGAAAGACGTCATCGCGAAGAAGGTGCAGGAAGCACTAAGTTTCGTTAACCTTGTGGGCTACGAGCAGCGTGCCATTAACGAAATGTCTGGTGGTCAACGGCAGCGCGTGGCCATTGCCCGTGCGATTGTGAATGAGCCGCAGGTTCTATTGCTGGACGAGCCTCTATCTGCGCTCGATCTGAAGCTGCGTACAGAGATGCAGTACATACTGCGTGAAATGCAGCAACGGCTAGGCATTACCTTTATTTTCGTTACCCATGACCAGGAAGAGGCACTTGCGATGTCCGACTGGATTTTTGTCATGAACAAAGGGAAAATCGAGCAAAGCGGTACGCCTAACGATATCTATGATGAGCCGATCAACCGTTTTGTGGCTGATTTTATTGGCGAGTCCAACATTGTGCCGGGGGTTATGATTGAAGACTATCTGGTGGAGTTTAACGGTCGGCGCTTTGAATGTTTCGATGCCGGGCTTAAACCAAACGAAGCTGTGGAAATAGTTATTCGTCCCGAAGATTTGGAGATTTCAACACTGGAGCAGGGTAAACTACGTGTGCGAGTGGATTCCCAGTTGTTCCGGGGCGTGCACTATGAAATCAGCTGTTATGATGAATCCGGACATGAATGGCTTGTGCATTCTACACGTAAGGCGACTGTAGGCAGTGAAATTGGCCTTTATTTTGACCCTGAAGCGATTCATGTTATGCGTTTCGGTGAAACGGAGGAAGAATTCGACAAACGTCTGGAAGCTTACGCCGAGGTGGAGAGTCATGAAGAATAAGGGCAGATCGTATTATCTCATCCCTTATTACCTGTGGATCGCCTTGTTTGTAATCGCACCGGTGCTACTTGTCATCTATTATTCTCTATTTGATCTGGACGGGCATCTTACGCTAGATAACTACGTGAACTTTTTTACACCTGTGTATTTAAAAATGACGCTGACCTCATTCTGGTACGCGTTTCTAATTACAGCATTCTCTTTGCTGGTCGCCTATCCGGCGGCTTATCTGTTGACGAGAACGAAGCATAAGCAGCTATGGTTACTGCTGATTATTTTACCGACATGGATTAATTTGCTGCTGAAAACTTACGCTTTTATCGGCATATTCGGTACGTTCGGGCCGATTAACAATTTCTTTGATCTGCTGGGAATCGGAGAACAGCAAATTTTGTTTACGGGCTTTAGCTTTGTATTTGTATCCGTGTATATCTTTATCCCATTCATGATCCTGCCGATCTACAGTGCTTTGGAGGATCTCAATTTATCCTTGCTGGATGCGGCACGTGATTTGGGTGCTTCGGGCTGGACAACGTTCCGGCGCGTTATTTTTCCATTGACCATTTCGGGTGTACGTTCCGGATGTATGGCGGTATTCATACCAGCGCTGTCCCTGTTTATGATTACTCGTCTGATTGCAGGCAACAGGGTCATTACACTCGGTACTGCGATTGAGCAGCATTTTCTGGTCACACAGGACTGGGGCATGGGCTCCACGGTTGCAGTATTTCTGATTGCTATTATGGCGCTGTTCATGATTATTACAGGCGGATCGCGGAGAGGGGTGCGGAATGAGAAATAAAAACGGGTTCTCCAATCTGTACCTAGTGCTAGTGTTCGCTGTTCTGTATGCGCCAATCTTTTATTTGATGTACTATTCGTTCAACAGCGGGGGAACGATGCATAAATTCGAGGGCTTTACGCTGGATTATTATCGTGAGGTTCTTCAGGATACACGTTTGATTATTATCATGATCAACACGCTTGTAATCGCGCTTCTGTCCTCGGCTATCGCCACGCTTATCGCTATTATTGGTGCACTGGCCATTAAGAGTGTACAGAACCGCCGTGCTAAAAACACCTTGTTATCTCTGAACAACGTACTGATCGTTAGTCCGGATGTCATTATCGGTGCATCGTTCCTGATCCTGTTCACCATTGCTGGCATCAAGCTTGGCTTCGTGTCCGTCCTGCTCTCGCATGTCGCGTTCAGTGTGCCGATTGCCGTGTTGATGATTCTGCCGCATTTACAGGATATGAGTCCTTCATTGACGGATGCAGCGCGTGACCTTGGGGCAAGCCGCAAGGATGTTCTGACTAAGGTGATTCTGCCGATTATCAAACCGGGGATCTTTAGTGGATTCTTCATGGCGCTTACGTATTCACTAGATGACTTTGCAGTTACGTTCTTCGTAACGGGTAACGGTTATTCGACGCTATCTGTTGAGATTTATTCCAGAGCTCGGCAAGGGGTATCGTTATCCATTAATGCTTTGTCGACGCTGATCTTCCTGTTCACGATACTACTTGTTGTCGGTTATTACTTCTTGACTCTTAAGAAGAACCGTCAGAATACCTCGGAAGCTGTGGCGGAGCCGGTAGCGGAAGCGGGGGTGCCTAGATGAAACAGCTGGTAAATGCTTTTCTGGCGATCGTGATCACGGCATTTGCGCTAATGTACTTGGGCTCCTGGATGAACTCGAGAGAGGGCTATTCCGGAGGAAATACGCTGACTATCTATAACTGGGGCGACTATGTCGATCCTGATCTGTTGAAGGAATTTGAAAAAGAGACTGGATTAACGGTCATTTACCAAACCTTTGACTCTAATGAGGCCATGCTAACGAAAGTGGAGCAGGGTGGAACTACTTTTGATGTCGTAATTCCTTCTGATTACGCCATTGCTAAGATGAAAGAAGAAAATCTGCTCATACCGCTAGATCATAACAAGATTCCGAATCTAAAGAATATTGATTCACGTTTTATGGACCTTTCTTTCGATCCTGGCAACAAGTATTCCGTACCTTATTTCTGGGGAACGGTCGGGATTATCTTCAACCCGGACATGACCCAAGGGATGGACTTCACCAGCTGGGATTCTCTCTGGGACAGCAGACTGAAGAACAATATTTTCTTGGTCGATGGAGCGCGTGAAGTGATGGGGATGGCTTTGAACAGCTTGCACTATTCCGTAAATGACCGGGATGAAGGGCATCTTCAAGAGGCGCTGACCAAGCTGAATAAACTGTCCCCTAACGTAAAAGCAATTGTCGGAGATGAAATCAAAATGCTGCTTGCAAATGAAGAAGCAGCGGTCGGGATTGTGTGGTCCGGTGATGCTTCTGAGATCATGGACGAGAATGATAAGCTGGATTATGTAGTGCCTGAGGAAGGCTCGAACAAGTGGTTTGATAACATGGTCATTCCACGAACTGCGGATAATGTGGATGGAGCGCATAAGTTCATTAACTTTATGCTTCGCCCAGATGTTGCGGCTAAGAATGCAGAATACGTAGGTTATTCCACACCTAACATTCCTGCGCTGGAGCTACTGCCGAAGGAAACCTCCGAGGATACCCGGTTCTACCCGCCTGCCGAGATTACGGATCGGCTTGAGGTGTATGATAACCTTGGGAAACGGATGCTTGCTCATTATAATGAGCTCTTCCTGAAGTTTAAGATGAATAAGAAGTAAGTCGTTTGGAGGTAAAGTCAAACGACTCCAAGAGCGTCTACATGCGGATTCCCGTGTTAGACGCTCTTTTTTTGAAGCTTAAGAAGGATAAGTTTCACGCTATATATTATCCTTATATTTTTCGCAGAAACAATCAACGTCCTGAAAGAATGCCGAGGGCAAGGCGCTCCTTCTTGGCCGGAAGAATATTGTAGTATAATGGCTAGGATGGATAACAGGAAAAGAGGGTACGAATGCCTACTATACTAGTTGCTGACGACGATGCGAACATTCGCGAACTTGTCTGTTTATTTCTACGTAACGACGGATTCGATACAGCTGAAGCTGCAGACGGCAAGGAAGCGCTAGCCGTTTATGGCTCTAAGCATATTGATCTTGTTGTACTCGATATTATGATGCCGATTATGGATGGTTGGACGCTCTGCAAGGAGCTCCGAAGAGCCGATCCTGATCTTCCCTTACTTATGCTCACTGCGAGGGGGGAGACCTGGGAAAAGGTGAAGGGCTTCGAACTGGGGACAGACGATTATTTGACGAAGCCATTCGATCCACTGGAGTTGACGGTTCGTGTTAGATCCTTACTGAAGCGATACAAGATTGGTTCCACACAGACGATCCAGTTCGGCGATGTCATCCTTGATCGGCAGACCTATAAGGTGATGAGAGGAACTGAGTCACTGACGTTGCCACTCAAGGAGTTCGAATTGTTGTATAAGCTCGCTGGAACGCCCGGGCAAGTCTATACGCGCGAGCAGTTAATTGATCAGATTTGGGGGATTGATTACGCTGGGGATGATCGAACGATAGACGTACATATTAAACGGCTGCGCGAACGGTTTGCGACTACACCTGATTTTCGAATCGAGACCGTGCGGGGACTTGGGTATCGGCTTGAGGTTTACGAATGATCAAATCGTTATATACACGTGTTGTTCTGACCTTTCTGGTCTCCGTGATCGGAGGCACATTGATTTCTCTATTTGTGACAACCTGGGTATTTCAAGATAAATTAAACGAAAACCTGCGAATTCCCTTACTTCGCTTTGGTCAGGACATCGCCCGGATATACGAAACCTTACCATCACGTGAAGCGGATGCTCTTATAAGTGGAATGAAGCAGCTTGATTCCTACCATATTCGAATTTACGATGAGAACGGCCAGTTCCAGTCTTACGGAGTGCTTAATGGAGAGAGCCCTGTTACCGTGACTAGGGAGCAACTAAAGAAAGTATTGGGTGGTGAAGCTGTTCAAGTTAAACCGAGTATAGGTTCTTCCAACCTCTTAGGACTACCTTTGAAAACTGAAATGGGAACGAAGGCGATGTTTGTGGAGCCGCTTGTGCCTCCTACTTTGTCTTCTACGAGGAATCTGCTATTTAATTTTTTGGCGTATTCATTAATAACGGGAAGCGTATTGATATTGGTCGCTTCTATGTTCTTAGTGAGACCGATCAAAAGGCTTACAAAGGCAACTAGGCGTATAGCAACTGGGGATTTCAATGTCGAATTAAATATTAAGCAGATGGGTGAGCTAGGTACCTTGGCTAATAGCTTCGAGGAAATGATGCACGATCTGCAGCATCTTGAGCAAATGCGCAGGGAGTTCGTAACGAATGTGTCGCATGAGGTTCAGTCTCCGCTTACCTCGATATCTGGTTATGCTATTGCGCTCAAGAAAGTAGCACTCACAGAGGATGAACGAAATCGTTATCTCGACATTATAATTGCCGAAGCGGAGCGGATGTCCAAGATGAGCGATAGTCTGTTAAAGCTGAGTCTGCTTGAATCGCAATCGCAACAACTGCGGCTTATCACGTTCAGTCTTGATGAACAGATCAGACGGGTAATTGTGGCGATACAGCCTCAATGGTCGGCACGCAACATTAGCTTTGAACTTGATTTGAAACCGGTAATTGTATGGGCTGACCATGACCTGTTAAGTCAGGTGTGGACGAATCTCCTTGGCAATAGCATCAAATTCTCCAAAGATGACAGTGTGATAACCGTCAGTATCACCCAAGAGTTAAACAACGTGACCGTCCGAATATCCGACACTGGTATTGGCATTTCTCCTGAGGACCAAGAGCGCATATTTGAACGATTCTTCAAGGCAGATCGTTCCCATAGTCGCAAGTATGGCGGTAGCGGTATGGGACTGGCGATTGTCAAACAGATCGTCTCGCTTCATCAAGGTGACATTCGAGTGGAAAGCGAACCTGGAAACGGAACGACTTTCATCGTGACTTTACCTATCACAACACCGACAGCTTAAATTTGATTGCAAGGGCTATTCTTCATGCTCCGGCGTTACATGCAAACCTCCTTGCATGTGATGCCGGAGTTTTTTTCACCTGTTCATATTCCGTTCATGTTGTCGTCATTAGGAGTACATCTTCTTTGGTTAAGCTCTCATTAGCGCAAACGTTAGGGCGACTTTAGAAACAGATTAGAACAGGAGAAGATGAGGGTGACACAAACAGAGGTAATAAAAACGGGGAACGGAAAGAAGAAGCATAAAGTACGTAACCTGCTGCTAAAAATATTAGGAGCAATAGTGATTTTGATCGTGCTTTTTCTAGCCGTTGTTTATACAGTTAATGTGATTAGCAACAAAACAGATCAGAAAAAAATACATCAATATGGTCAATTAGTTCCTGTTGACGGAAAAAGTATGAATGTTTTGATCCAAGGACAAGGGGAGCAGACTATTGTGCTTATCCCGGGCTTTGGGACTGGAGCGCCAGCACTTGATTTTAAGCCGTTGATTGATGAGTTATCACCATTTTACAAAGTAGTGGCGGTTGAACCGTTTGGGTATGGACTCAGCGATGAAACTAAAAAAGAACGAACCACAGAGAATATCGTAAGTGAAGTTCATGAAGCCGTACAGAATCTAAACATTGACCAATATATTCTAATGGGTCACTCCATTGGAGGTATTTACGGATTGGAATATGCGAAGAAATATCCAAACGAAGTGAGTGCATTTGTAGGGGTTGATAGTAGTGTTCCTGAACAAGGCGGTATGGATGTTAAATTCCCGATAAAAAAATTAAAGCTGCTCAAAGACTTAGGTATCATTAGATTGGGATTGCAATTAAGCGGTGACCCTTATGATGGACTTCCATTTGATGATGAGACCAAAAAACAAATGAAATTGATATCGCTCAAAAATATGAATAATTCCACTACCTTAAATGAAATGGAACATATATATCCTAACTTTGTCGCAGCCAGAGGGTTGAAATTCGACAAGAATCTTCCCATTATATTCTTTATACAAGCGAATAATACAACCGTGAAAGATTGGATTCCTCTGCATGAAGGGCAAGTTAAGGAATCTGTGCATGGAAAAGTGATGACATTCGAAGGCGGACATTATTTACACCATTCCAGATCTAAGGAAATCGTTGAGAACCTAAATTTGTTCATGGAAGAAGTCAAATAAAATAAGAAAACGCTCCGTCCTAAGGGGAGAATCGGGGCGTTTTTGCGTTATGGGTAGAGATTATTTGATGCCGATTCTCATTCGGTAGCTGATCAGAACCTCTAAGGTGCGTCCTTGGAAATGATCTTCGACGGCAGCGCTGAAATCAGCAATGTCTTGATCGAGTAAGGCAGCGTCTTGCTTCAGCACGGTTCGTATTCCACCTTGGCTTAGAGCGAGTCCTACATAGCGCTCTGAATCGCAGGACTCTAGATTATGAAATACGATTTCTCTAGCAAAAGAGAATGCGCCACTAGCCTGAATCTGTGACAAATGCCCTTCTTTGTCCCATTTGTAAGCTCTCTCTGCATCAGGTAAGAGTGAGGCGAGCAGTTCCTCTGATTTGGAGATTAGTTGGTTGTAACGTTCTTCTACTTTCTGATGAAGGGGGAGAGGCCAGTCGCAATCGTAGGCTGCGAAGACGCCACCCGTTCTTAAGACCCGGGATATTTCTCGAAGTGTACTTTGAGGATCCATCCAGTGGAATGACTGTGAGCAGGTCACAATGTCTACGCTGTCCGCTGCAAGTGGAAGCTGGTTAGAATAACCTTGTACAAATGTGATGGATTGGGGATCTTCTATTTGGCTTAATTTATCGATTGCTTTTCCTAGCATATCTCGATTTGGTTCAATGCCGATGATGTTGTCCGCGACACCCTTCCACAGAAAAGTAGATAAGCCCGTACCACAGCCTATATCTGCGATGAGTGAAGGTGAGGTGCCTAAGTAATCGGTCAGCAGTTTGATAATCATGGCAGGAGCTTCGGGGCGGTAGCGGTCATAGTCATCTTGAAAGCCTAGGAATCGGTCGATATTCTGCTTGCTATTGTTTTCAGGTATCATGTGATCCTCCTTCATAGAACCTATTTATAGGTCTATTGTATAGCCATTGCTCCAACATGCCAAATAATGGTCACCAGGCAATCGCAGATAATGCTACTTAGAATAAACAAAATCCCCGGAGGACACCTTATGGGTGTAATCGGGGATCTAGGTAATATTTAATTTTATAGTACGCTAAGAACGTCTAGTACATGCTACCGAAGTAATGCAGGATCGATCGCAGGGACAAGTCCTTCTGCTGCAGCGCGATTTAGTAAGGCGGAAATTGCAGCGTAACCGTCATCGCCTAGGTTCATCGAGAAGTCGTTCACATAGAGATCAATATGAGATTTGGCCACTTCTGGAGCCAGCTCTTGAGCATGACTAAGCACATAGTCTCTAGAATCGGTAGGATGATCCCACGCATATTGAAGAGAGCTGCGAATCCAGCCAGTAATGGCATCGGCATCCAGATCGCGGCGAGCAATGATCGCACCCAGTGGAATTGGCAATCCGGTATCGCTTTCCCACCAGCTGCCAAGGTCAGTCAGCATATTAAGACCATAAGACGCGTAAGTAAAGCGGGCTTCGTGAATCACCAGCCCGGCATCGATATGTCCATCGCGAACGGCAGGCATGATCTCATCGAAAGGCATGACAATGATTTCGCCAATGCCTCCCGTCACATGCTGTGCTGCCCATAATCTGAAGAGTAAATATGCTGTAGAGCGTTCGCTAGGCACTGCAATCCGGCGCCCGGCCAGCTTCTCGGGACGTTTGATCGCTGTTGGGCCACTTGCTGTAAGAAGCAGCGGGCCGCAACCACGACCCAGTGCACCGCCGCATGGCAGCAGTTTGTAGCGATCAAGAACCCAAGGTAGAGCGGCATAGGAGATTTTAAGGACCTCAGGTCCTTCTCCGTTAGCAGCGAGTGTGTTAGTAATATCAATGTCGGCATAGGTTACATTAAGTTGTGGTGCATCCGGGACAAGCCCGTGTGCCCAGGCATGAAATACAAAGGTATCGTTAGGGCAAGGGGAAAAAGCGATATTAAGCTCAGTTGTCATTACAGCACCTCCAGTAGTATAGCGGCTGCCGCCGTTAATGCTTCCATTGCATCGCCGATCTTCCAAGCAGCCCGGTCGCGGGGACCGACCGGGTTCGAAATAGCGCGGAGCTCCAGTACCGGGAGCCCCAGCGCCTCAGCGGCCACGGCAACTCCGTGGCCTTCCATCGCCTCCGCGACGGCACCGGGATGCCGCGCGATGAGAGCGGCGGCCGTCTCCGCGGTGCCGGTCGCCGTTGAGACCGTAAGCACGGTCCCCGTGCTTACGGTCAGTCCGGCCGCTGTCAGCGCGGCCGAAACCGCCTGCACCGTGCCGCGGTCAGCCGGCACGGACACGCTGCCGAAGCCGAGCTCGGCAGCGCTGCGGAAGCCCTCCGGCGTCTCGGCCCCGAGGTCGGCGGCAATCATCTCGCTGGCAACGACCAGCGAGCCAAAAGGTGCCACCCCGGGGAACCCGCCGCCGATCCCAGCGCTGATTACGCAGCCGTAAGACCCGGCTGCGAGTGCCGCGGCGGTTCCCGCCGCCGCTGCTGCCGTACCTGCGCCGGCAGCAATCACATGGAACCTGTCGCTGCCTTGCAGGCCGCGCAGGACCGCGTCACGCTCTGCGGCTACGGCTGTTACGATCAGCACGCGCCGCGTTCCAGCTTGTTGCTCCACCATCAGGCTGCCTCCTTTAAGGGTTGTGAAATCGCTTCCTAAATAGTCATTCGTAAAGACAAGAATACGCCGTTTTAGGGGTCAGGTCAAACTTAGAGTGATTTTCATCACGTTCGTAAAAGATCGCAAATAAAACATAAGCAGTTCGTTAGGCCGCTTAGTTAATCTTTTTTAGCGGCGAGGTTGACAAAGATAGTGTGAAGAAGTATAGTTATCTTAACTTAAAGATATTTAATGTAAAGACATTTACATTGTATTGAACAACAAGGCTGTCCGAGTGGAGGTGGAAATGATGAGTAGTACCGAAGAGAACGTACGTAATGCAGAGAATACTACGGAGATGGATCAGGCGTCTTCTTTAAAGTTATTTGTTGTATTATCTAAGGCTTATAGAAGCTTGATGGATCAAGCTGTGAAGGATATGAAGAGTTATGGGCTGGCATCTGCCGAGTTCATGGTGCTTGAGGTGCTGTATCACCGGACCCGTATTCCACTGCAACAGATCGGGGAGAAAATTCTCGTTACGAGTGGAAGCATCACCTATAATATCGATAAGCTGGAGAAGAAAGGTCTGCTGAAACGTGTGCCGTGTAGCGAGGACAGACGCGTGACCTATGCGGAGATTACGGATGCAGGGCGTGAGCTGTTCGATCAGATTTTTCCGCGTCATGTGGCTTCGATTCATGATTTGATGCGTGGACTGGATAAGGATGAGAAGGGGCAGGCTATCGAATTACTGAAGAAGCTAGGCAAAGGTGTATAGGAGCGCTGAAATAGCGTAATTAAGGGCACATCTATAAGGTCGGAAGCAGTTCGCTGCTTCTTACCGCTGAAAGACAAAAATTTTTATCATATATCTTAATGTTAAGATAATTAAATCGAAGAAAATTGGAGTGGATTAACAATGATAAGTGTAGGAATATTATTGATGAGATTAGTGATCGGGATTGCATTCATAGGACATGGTGCACAAAAGTTATTTGGATGGTTTGGGGGATACGGCCCGAAGGGTACAGGTGGGTGGATGGAGTCCATCGGCATTAAACCGGGGGTTACTATGGCAGTACTGGCAGGAATAATGGAGCTGGCAGGCGGATTCATGTTCGCGGCTGGTCTTCTGACACCTGTTGCAGCAGTGTTGATTGTTGCAACTATGCTGGGGGCTATCATTAAGGTTCATGCTCCAAATGGCTTCTGGTCTACTTCGAACGGAATTGAGTTTCCGCTTACGGTACTGGTAGTTGCTGCAGGTATAGCACTTACAGGACCAGGTTCGATTTCTCTGGATGCATTGATTTTTAACTAAGAAGGGGGTTTATTATTATGACACTTCAAACTGCAGGAATCCATCATATTACCGCTTTTGTTGGAGATGCTCAGCGTAATGTTGACTTCTACGCAGGCATTCTGGGACTACGGCTTGTGAAGAAGACGATTAATTTTGACGCTCCGGAAGTCTATCATTTATATTTTGGAAATGAGGCAGGTGCTCCGGGAACGATTATTACTTTTTTCCCTTCACCTGTAGGGCGTAAAGGAAGAATCGGCAGTGGTCAGGTTGGTGTAACGACTTACGCGGTACCGGTGGGCTCTCTGGCATTCTGGGAACAGCGTCTTGCCGCATATCAAATTTCAGTTACCCTTAAAAATAGAATCTCGGAATCTTATCTATCCTTTGCTGATTATGACGGTTTGCGCATTGAACTGGTGGAACGTGAGGAAGGGCCGCTTAGTAAATGGTCTTTCGGTGGGGTTCCTACCGAGCATGCGATCAAAGGGTTTGGAGGCGCTGTACTCTATAGCAACGATCCGCTACAAACTGCAGAAACGCTTGTCCATACGATGGGAATGGAGCATATCGCTGATGGAGATGGATACAGTCGTTATAGAACTACTGGCAATTTGGGTAATATTATTGATCTAAAGACAACGCCGGTTCCGCAAGGAGCAGGAGGTACTGGTACCGTTCACCATATCGCTTGGCGTGCACAAGATGATGCTGAGCAGCTGGAATGGGCGCATCATGTACAGAGTCATGGACATCATCCGACACCGGTTCAAGACCGCCAATACTTTAATGCGATCTATTTCCGCGAAAGAGGTGGAATCCTCTTCGAGATTGCTACGGACCCTCCGGGCTTTGCCCGTGATGAAGCCGCAGATGCGCTGGGTGAGAAGCTGATGCTGCCATCTTGGTATGAACCGCATCGTGCAGTCATCGAAGAAAATTTAAGTCCTATTCAAATAAGAGAAATTGAGGTGAAGCAGGGATGATTCATGTATTCCATAAAGGTAAAGATGTAACGAAACCCACGCTTGTATTATTCCATGGTACTGGAGGCAATGAGCAAGACTTGTTGCCGCTCGCCGGGTTACTATCTCCCGAGTCATCAGTGTTGGGCATCAGAGGGAATGTACTGGAGAACGGAATGCCGAGGTTCTTCCGACGGCTGGCTGAAGGGGTATTCGATGAGGCAGATCTAATCTTCCGTACGCATGAGCTCAAGCAGTTTCTGGATGATGCCGCCGCACAGTACGGATTCGATGCTGACAATCTGGTAGCCGTGGGTTACTCTAACGGTGCGAACATTGCGGGTAGCTTGCTGTTTCATTATAAGGATATTTTCCGCGCTGCCATTCTACTGCATCCAATGGTGCCGCTCCGCAATATTACACTTCCTTCGTTGGAAGGCGTGTCTATCTTCATTGGAGCAGGCACGAATGATCCACTCATTGCTTCTTCGGAGACTGAGGATTTGGAGATTATTTTGCAGAAGGCAGGCGCAGAGGTTACAACACATTGGGGTAATCAAGGTCATCGTCTGAGTGTTGCTGAGGCTGAAGCCGCCAGAGATTGGTTGCAGATGCGCAGTACATCCACAAATGCATAAAACGATCAGAATAACCGCCGAATGGCGGTTATTCTTGTTATACAGCCACCTATAACCCTCCATAAAAGGATTGATCAATTCACTTCCTTTACGTTAGTATGAGGAATACAAAAAAAGGCCCAAGGGTTGCTGTAGAAAGGTTGAAATAAGAATCATGATTGGAATTCAAAAGGGTAATAAGCTTACCGCTGATGGACCGTCAAGGAAGCAGAGATTGCAGCTCGCTGTGATTCTTGGCTCCATTACAACGATCGGCCCGCTGTCGATTGATATGTATTTGCCGGCACTGCCTACGCTTGTCGCGGATTTCGGTACGACTGCTGCTTTAGTGCAGCTTAGTCTGACCTTTTTTTTGTTGGGACTAGCTTCGGGTCAGTTGGTAGCCGGACCGCTGAGTGATGTATATGGCCGCCGCCGTCCGCTGCTTATAGGGATGTTCATTTATGCCGTTTCCTCAGTATTATGTGCCTTTAGTCCTTCGATCGGACTGCTGATCGGTTTGCGGTTTATTCAAGGTCTTGCTGGCTCAGTAGGTGTGGTTGTCTCCAGAGCGGCTGTTCGTGATTTATATAGTGGCTCTGAGCTCACGAAGTTCTTCTCGCTATTGATGATTGTGAATGGTCTCGGACCGATATTAGCTCCGGTTATTGGGGGGCAGCTGTTAAGAGTGACCACATGGCAAGGGATATTCCTCGTATTATTTGCTGCCGGAATTATTATTTGTTTAACGATTTTATTGCGATTGCCGGAGACACTGCCGAAGGAGCGACGCTCTAAGAGCGGACTGAAGGGTACGCTGCTTACTTTCCGAGTATTGCTGGGCAACCGTAAGTTTATGGGTTATGCCTTGTCTCAAGGTTTTGTAACGGCATCTATGTTCGCTTATATTTCAGGTTCTTCTTTTGTATTGCAAAATATTTTTGCGGTTACTCCGCAGGTATATAGTCTGATTTTTGCTATGAATGGTCTCGGGATTATTATTACGGGTCAAATTGCCGGCAGACTTGCTGGTAAGGTAAGTGAGACTAAGCTGCTGCTTAGTGGACTATTGCTCTGTACGATGGGAGGTATCTTGCTGCTGCTGACGATTCTAGTAGGAGGAGGATTAATCCCAATTCTGATCTGTCTATTTGCAGTTGTCTCCAGTGTGGGGATTGTCGGAGCGACCAGCTTCTCATTGGCGATGCAAGATCAAGGCGAAACTGCAGGCAGTGCCTCGGCGTTAATCGGTTTGATTCCTCTACTGTTAGGTAGCTGTGTAGCGCCACTTGTCGGTCTTGGGGGAGTTGAGTCAGCACTTCCGATGGCCATAGTGATAGCATGTACTGGAGTTCTCTCCATTTTGTCTTATCTGCTGCTTGTTAGACGGGGAAAAGCCAGCACCTAGCAGTCTATCATTGTAACCTAGCAAGTAGTACTTTCAGCAAACTTTCAGCGGGTCTTAACGTTCCTTATCTGCAAAAGGATTATATTGGAGGTAAGGAAGGGAGGGATGACCATGAGTATATCAGCAGTTTCAGGTTCCGCATCGTATACCACCTCGACATCAAGCACTACAGATACCAGTGCGCTTGAGAAACAAAAAGCGAAGCTGGAAGCTGAACTAGACAAGATTGATGCCAGCTCGGACGATGAAAAGACCAAAGAAACGAAGACGAAGCAAATTGAGCAACAGATCAAAACCATCGAGGCACAAATTTCACAAAAGTCTCAGAGCAGCGCTTCCACCGCAGGTAGTGGAGTAGAGGCACCTGCCAAACCAGCGAACAATGCGCTTGCTGCAGCAAGTCCGCAAGAGATCGCTACCGCAACAACGGATAGTAAAGGCAGATTTGATATTCGAGTGTAAACGCTAGTTAGACCTGTGTTACATAACAGAGAGGGCATCCTTTGCCGTGAGGGATGTCCTTTTTGTTATGTATTTTTATGTGTAAACTACAGTTTCAATGCCCTTTAGCGGTATAGAATTCCAATAACAATCTTTAACTATTGCAGGGATTGGGGCTGTACTGGGAGTCTAATTGAATAGGTGTTGATTATCATGGGTTTTTTATTCCAATAATTGTTATAATGAAATGGTTGAAAATTTGTCTAGCACAACGTGTGTCAGCGGTAAAGGCAGGTGCCTCATGCATTCAAAACAACAGACATTAGAAAGATTTAAAATTGTAAGGCTGTTCTTATCCATATACCGGATACGGGCGGTGAGAGCTCTCTTTCCAGTGGCTATCATAGCGCTGGTGTATTGGGAGGGACAGCATGAGCTGAAGCAGGTTCATTTAGGACTTATCATGCGTGAATTAAGAAGAGTACCTACGTCCGCTGTCTTGCAAATGATCGGATTCGCACTTCTCGCAGTAGCTGTCATGAGTGCCTATGATTATTTGATTCGGGCACATTTCCGTTTAAAAGTAGGGCTCTGGGACACCTTCCGTTATGGCTGGATTGCTAATACGTTTAATAATTTGATTGGTTTTGCGGGTCTGGCTGGAGTAGGTTTACGGACGTTGATGTATAAAAAAAGCGGTGTGCCAACTTCCGTCCTAACGCCGGCAATCGTATTTCTTTCACCGCTAATGATAACCGGGTTATCTTTACTTTCTTGGGCAAATATCTTTGGCCTGCTGCCGGCAACGGCATTGCTCGAAGAGCATCATTGGTTAGTATTTGCGGTATGGGGTATGGCGCTTTATTTGCCGTTTTTCGTGTTTGTACAGCGCTCGTCGCTTTATGCAAAGTGGATTAACCGGGGAAAGGGCAGAACGCCATGGCTTACAGTTGTTGCCTCTGTGGGTGCTTCCTTTCTAGAATGGAGTTTTGCCGGGGTAACCTTTTGGACAATCAGTAGCCATCTCTTGCAAGATGTGCATTTTCCAGTCATATTCGGCATCTTTACAATAGCGGCTATTGCGGGCATCTTGAGTATGGCACCTGGCGGTATCGGTGCTTTTGACCTTATCGCATTGCTGGGTCTTACGCAGCTTGGATTCAAAAGTGATCAGGCTATGGCAGTGCTTGTCGTTTTTAGATTGTTCTATTATCTCATTCCGTGGTTGATCGGATTGGTGCTTGCTGCATTGGAGTTTGGTTTGCAAGGAAAAAAGGGACAAGATCGTTCAGCCCCCGGGTTTGAACCCTCTCTTAACATATGGCAAAAGATATGGGGTTGGCCAGGGCAGTATACTTTTCTGAGCGATCTTGGTGTGTGGGCTCTAGGCAAGCTTGTACTAGCTAGCGGGCTTATTCTCTTACTATCAACAGCTACACCTGGATTGTTGTATAGGCTGAAGATTACAGAGGAAATATTATCATTCCCGATCATGCAGCTTTCACATCATTTATCTGTACTTATTGGTTTTATGCTCATTTTGTTGTCGCGAGGCATTACATTAAGGGTCCGTAGCGCATACATTTGGACCAGTGCTCTACTATTTTCTGGGTCTATATTTGCGGTAGCTAAAGGCTTTGATTATGAAGAGGCGCTGTTTCTGCTTCTCGTTGCACTCATTCTGTGGATCTCCAGATCCCGGTTCTACCGGATTAGTGCTCCCGTTAGCAGACAGAGTACGATCTGGTGGCTTGCGCTTACTTCGGTAATTGCCCTAAGCTACTATCTATTGGGAAGCCATGTACATCGTGGCTTTCTGAAGCATCTCCCACCCGGTGTGCAGCCAGAGTGGCTGCAACGTCATAGTGATGTTGCATTTACGGCTGTAGGGGGACTAGCTTTCTCTTGGATCATTCTTACTTTACTGATCACTCTCAGACCTCACCGTAAGCCAGAGGAGCTATTCGGAAACTTTGATATGGCAAGGCTAGAACGTTTTCTAGGGGAGTTTCAAGGCAATACCTTAACTCATATGTTGTTTTTGGGTGATAAAAGCTTCTTCTGGGCGCAAGACGGAAAAGTGTTGCTCGCTTTCGCCAGAGTTAGGGATAAACTTGTCGTCCTTGGTGATCCACTGGGTAATAGAGGCCTCATTAATGAGGCGATCAGTGAATTTAGGCAAGCTGCGGATAAATACGGTCTGGTAGTAGTTTTTTATCAGGCTACACCTGAATTTTTATCGATCTATCATGAGCAGGGATATCACTTTTTCAAGCTGGGGGAAGAGGCGTTGGTAACGCTCGATACCTTCACGCTCAGTGGCAAGAAGAACAGTGATCTGCGTAGCGTATGCAACCGGTTTGAACGGGAAGGATATACCTTTGGAGTTGCAGAGGCACCGCACAATGAAGATCTATTTAAAGAGCTGAGATCCGTTTCAGATGAATGGCTGAATGGGCGTACCGAAAAAGGGTATTCGCTGGGCTGGTTTAACAAGCCCTATCTACAGCTGGCTCCGATCGCGCTGCTGCGGAATGCCAAAGGGACGATACTGGCATTTGCTTCTATTGCATATGGGTATGATCAGGGCATGACCCTATCGATTGATCTGATGCGCCATCGAAAGAATGTGCCGAACGGAACGATGGATTACTTATTTGTCCGTTTACTAGAATGGGCGAAATCTAAGGGATATCATCGATTTAATCTAGGTAATGCGCCTCTGTCCAGTGTAGGCGAGAATGCTGGGGCCTTGAAAGAAGAGAAGCTGGCTCATCTCGTATTTAAAAGAGGGGGGCATTGGTACGGCTTTGTCGGACTTCGCCGATACAAAGAAAAGTTCAGTCCGGAGTGGGAACCGCGTTACCTGGCTTATCCGGCTTCCATTGCGTTGCCGATCTTGACGCTGGATCTGGTGAGATTAGTATCCCGCCATCCAAAGGCGGAGGAATAGAGGGAGACGAGGGTGAAGTCTCTGTGTACATTGAAGCCACTAAAGAAGAGGAGGGCGTCTCAAAGTAGTTTTAGCTACTTGGGGACGGCCCTTTTTCGTGTTGAAGGTTAATTGAAGTTTCAAATGATGGTTTGAGTGAAACACCAATTCAATAATTAGGGAATTTCTCCCTGAAATTCTTAGATTACTGGTCATTAGATTTACAATTAGGGAAAATATACCTAAAATTCATCTGATTTGGTGGAATTTCAAGCAATCACCCTAATTTTCAGGGAGGAATTCCCTAATTTCGTTAATTATAAGCGAATATCGAATATTATCAGGGAGCTTTTCCCTAATTAGTGGCTAAACCCACTCCGCTCACCGCAAAAACGCCTACTGCACATCCCCGCGGTCATTTTACGTCCCCGCAGCTCATTTCCAACGCACTTTCCTGCTCCATATCCTCATCATCGTCTGCCATCATCACCCAATCTGAAAAGGGTTAATGGCTAAGTGAGATCCTTACTTGGACTATTCCATAAAATAGATGAGGCTGCCCCGTAAGCAGCATTCACTACTTTCGAGAGCAGCCTCATCTATTTTGAGCAGCACAACCTTTATTTTTCGTCGACTTCTGCATCAGGCAGGGCCCAGACAGATACGCTGCCACCGTTGACTGGGAAGGTCGCCCAGCCCTCTTTTTCAATCGTTATAGTCGCCTTGTGATTATGAGTAAAGTCTACCCATGCTTCACCGGCGCGTTGTTCCCCTACGAACATTCTCTTCTGACCGTTCTCACCGTTACTGATCACAACCGCACATCCAGAGTGTTCAATCTCCTTCACGCCGAGGCGGGTCCAACCAATCGTGTTCGGGTGATCGAAGTAATCCTTCTGTTCACCGTAAGCCTTGTGGTAGCGGGTATATAGTAGTGGATCAATCGCCGCTTTTTTGCCTGCCACAGGTGTAGGTCCCTCGATCCCATAATAATCTCCATAAAAGACCACAGGATATCCATCGCGTCGCAGCAGGATAAGCGCATAAGCACTTTGCTTGAACCAATCATCTACCCACGATTCAAGAGCCTCATGGGGCTGAGAATCATGATTGTCCACGAACGTTACGGCATTGGTAGGATGGGTCTGCACCAGTGTGTCGTCGAGGATTTTGGTTAAATCAAAGTTTCTACCCCCCAAGGAAGCTGAATGCAGCTTGTAGTGAAGGGAGACATCGAAGAGGTCGATCTTATAGTCGACGGTATTTAGAAATTGCCGGCAGGATTCTAAATCCGAATTCCAGAATTCACCCACGATATAGAAATCCTTCTCACATTTATTAAACATTTCGACCGCGAATTCTTTCACAAACTCATGATTGATATGCTTGATGGCATCTAAACGAAAGCCGCTGCAGTGGAGCGTGTCCACCAGCCATTTTCCCCATTGGATCATTTCTTTTTTGACTTCTGGATGACTGTAATCAATATTTGCGAACATTAGATAATCGTAGTTGCCGAACTCGTCGTCAACATTCTGGTTCCATGTTTTATTCTCGCCTACGATACGGAATACACCTGTTCGCCCCGATTTGGCGTCAAAGTCAGTGCCGTTAAAATGATTGTGATTCCATTTAAAGGAAGAGTGTTCATCACCGCGGCCGGGGAAGGTGAATTTAGTCCAGCCTTCTATCTCGAAAGGCTTGGAGATTTCTTTCATCCGGTCATTAGGGTCGACCTCGATCACCTGGAAGACTTCCTTTTCGTCCGCTCCTGCCTTGTGATTCATGACCAAATCAACGTACACGGAAATCCCATTTTTTTGACATTCTGAAATGGCTTCAATTAGGGCTTGTTTGGTGCCATATTTGGTGCGTACCGTGCCTTTTTGGTCATATTCGCCCAGATCGTATAGATCATACACGCCATAGCCTGTATCGTCGGCGGAGACGGTCTTTGTCACAGGAGGTACCCAAACAGAATCAATGCCCACGGCTTTTAGTGCGGAAGCTGTTTCTTTCAGGCGATCCCAGTGTTTCCCATCCGCAGCAACATGCCATTCAAAAAATTGCATCATTGTATGGTTCCTCATTATTTCTTGCGCCTCCATATCCATAAAGCGAATTTTTTCTTCACTCTGATTAGATTTTCAGATAACTCTTATTAAACTTAAAAACAGACTATGAAAAATAAGGCAGGCTGATGAATGCGGTGGGGAGGTACAAAGATGCGATTTATATAGGCTTAAAAAGTGTAATTTCTGATCTCTGGGAAAGGTGGACGGCGTTACGCCCGTTTCGTTTGGCACTGTACAGGGCATGGTCAGCCTCTGACAGCAGCTCTTCCAGAGTATCTTCTGGGCTTAAGGCCTCTACGACTCCGAAACTGGCGGTCACATGAATAGGGCCGATCATGGTATGTAATGTACTATGCTCGATATCCGCACGGATGGTATCACAGAGCAATGCGGCTTGCTTTAAGAATGTGCCCGGAAGACAGATCACAAATTCCTCACCGCCATAACGGCCGAAGATGTCACCTTCCCGCAGATGTCTGCTGCATACCTCAACAATGTGCTGAAGGGCTTGATCTCCATATTGATGTCCGAATCGATCATTAATACTTTTGAAGAAGTCCACATCCAGCAGAATAATTGATAATGAACTCCGATCGCTTGCGGACTGAATTAGAAGCCCTCGGCTCAGCTCCAAAAAATAGGTACGGTTATAAATCCCCGTAAGACTGTCCATCGTTGCCAATTGTCGCAGCTTATCTTGAAGCAGTATTCGTTCAGTTACGTCAATCAGCATGATCATTTGTCCTGCTAAGTATCCCCCTTGTTTCTGTACGGGAGAGGATCGAATTTGATAGTAACAAATCTCGTCTCCTTTGTTCCAAGCCACTTCCCGTTCTTCGCGTAGCAGCGGCTCTGCATCCATAACATAGGACAAGGCGTCTTTACCTGCATTGAGAAACAGTTGTGCCAGCGGTTTGCCAATCGCCGAGGAATTAAGTCCTTCTATCATATCCGCGGCTGCGCGATTGTAATCGACGAGCATGTCCGAACGATCGGTGACAAGCACCCCGTCTCGCATACTTTCGAACAAATTCTCACGAGCGATAGGTGCGGCTGTTAACATGCCTCTTGATAGGATGGCCCAGATATATAGGGTAGAGGTAACACTCATAATGATCGGAACGGGATCCATGCCGTAAGGAGTCAGGCCCATCAAATATAAAAAAGAGCCTAACGTTGGGAGGCTTAGTCCAATTAGAATGGTAACGATTTGTCTGCGGTATACCCGTTTCATCCGATTCCACTGCCATAACATGAGGCAGATGGCTGCCAGTAGACAGCCAAAGGTAAAGCTGCCGTGAACGATATACCAAGGACCCATTACTACATCAACGAGTGGGGAGGGGGTGTTGTCTCGCAAATAAATGGACTTATAGAAGAGATGGTGATAATCATTGGTCCACACCATCAGTGTTGTGATGAACGGTATGATGTACAGCGCTGCTCGCATGCCCTTTTTAAATAGACTTTCCAGTCCCACGAAATGCATTACCATGATAAGGCTCGCCGGCGCTATAAAAGGCATCCCCAGATACTCTACCTTAATCCAAAAGCTCATTTCCTCCAGTGTTTTTCCCGACAGCTCTAGCGCGAAGCCGAAGGTATAAATTGCGGAAGTGCAGGAGCTTATAACAAAGGCTCTGATTCCTAAGAAATCAGTTTTCTTATAATAGGCGAAAAGGGCTAGTAAGACACTCAGAACACCTGATATAGCCACAATAACAATATAATTCGAAATTACAGATCCCATGGGTCTATTGTCTCCTACTGAGGAAAGATATGGATAAATATTACCACATATCTACAAATATTTAAAAATCACTTTAATGCAAAACTTTAAAAAATGTCCCCTAGACAAAATGACGTAATTTAGCGGGAGCTATTTTACTAATTGTCTAGTGTGAGTCCATTGAACAGCGTGTAACATGTTAGTTAATACTACGTGAGAGAAGATTTAGACTCAAAAATCTCTGTTATGAGTAAGGTTAATTAACATTCAGTGCATAGCTTATTTTGATAAGGGGGGCTGGGGATGTCATTGCTCGCGACAAATATTCCTGAGATTCAGCTGGAAAATGTTGAAATGCGTTATAGGACGGAAGCTGCGGAAGTGCTTGCGCTGCATCAGGTGAGTCTTGATATTGCAAAGGGGGAATTCGTCTCACTGCTCGGACCTTCCGGATGCGGTAAAACAACGCTTTTAAGACTGATGGCCGATCTGATCGCGCCAACAGGTGGGAATATTGTAGTAGCTGGGAAAAGCGCTAGAGAAGCAAGGTTGGCGCAGAAATATGGGATTGTTTTTCAAAGTCCTGTGCTATATGACTGGCGGAAGGTGAAGCATAACATCACATTGCCGCTGGAGTTGATGGGAGTCAAAAAGTCGATCCGTGAGGAGAAGGCGTTAGAGCTTCTTGACCTAGTGGGCTTACAGAGCTTCGCAGATAAATACCCTTGGCAGCTTAGTGGGGGGATGCAGCAACGTGTAGCGATTGCCAGAGCCCTATCGATGGAGCCGGAAATTCTGCTTATGGATGAACCGTTCTCTGCACTGGATGAGTTTACACGTGAGCGTCTGAACGAAGAGCTGTTATCCGTCTGGAGCAAGGTGCAGAACACAATTGTCTTCGTAACCCATAGTATTCCTGAATCGATATTCCTCTCTGATCGGGTGTTCGTTCTGTCCCCACATCCGGGTCGCTTGTCCGCCGTGGTTGATATTCCCCTGCCGCGTCCGCGTACAGCGGAAATGAGAAACAGCCCCGAATTTTTCGAACTGATCGCGCGTATTCGCGACAGCTTCGAAGGGGTGTAGGGATGAAAGGGGGCAGTATCTTTGTACGAGGTCGCCTGCTGCCGTTGTTTGTCTGGATATTTGGTTTGCTGCTGGTCTGGGAAGGAACATCATGGATGTTGCTCCATGTGGTGGAGACGCCGCTAGCTCAGTCCAAGTTGCCTTACGTTCATGAGGTGCTGTCCACGCTATGGAAGTATAGTGGCACACTTCTGAAGGAGGGGGCTGCCACCTTTGGAAATGCGGGTGTTGGCTTCCTGATAGGTGCGGTGGCTGGTGCCTCGCTGGCAGTTCTGATGAGCTTATCGAAGACGATAGAGCAGTTAACATTTCCTTACGCTATCGCCTCGCAGATGATTCCGATTCTGGGGTTGGCACCAATCATATATGGGATTGTGAGAGATGAGCAGACTTCGCGGATTATTATCTCGGGTTATATTACATTCTTTCCGGTGGCTCTTAATATGCTGCGTGGCTTGCGAAGTGTAGACCCTTCCGCGCTGGAATTAATGCATTCTTATGCTGCGAAGCCTTGGGCTGTGTACTGGAAGCTAAAATTTCCAGCAGCTTTGCCTGGGTTGTTCGGAGGACTCAAGATTGCTGCTCCACTTGCTGTTACGGGTGCGATTCTTGTGGAGCTTATGGGTGCTCAGCATGGCATTGGCGTGATTATGCTACGTAATCTCTATTATGGAAGCTCTCATACCTACATGTTCTGGTCTACGGTGATTGTAGGCGCCATGCTTGGAATCGTGAGCTACTGGTTGATCAGTCTGATCGAGCGTTTGGTGGCGCCGTGGCAACCTGAATTTCGACCGAAAGGGGGGGACCGCTAATGGAAACGGGCTCCGTTCGGGAGGCTTCATTTATTGGCTCTACTAGTACAGAGATAACCCAGCCGGCATTAACGGCTACACAGAAAAATGCTGCGACAAGCTCGCACCCTATGGTGGTTGCGAAACATAAAGGCGGTTCTCGTGGGCTAAAGAAGGCGTTTAGTGCAGGGGTGCTACTGCCTGTATTGGCGGGTGTGTTGTTTCTTGGGCTATGGGAGTTTGAATTTTTCCATAAGATCTTTGATTTGAAAAAATATCAGCTGCCGCTACCCACAGCAATTGCCGAGACGATGAAGGATAATTTCAGCTTGTTGTTGTCCTATACCGGATACACCCTTGCTGAGGCTGTGCTGGGAATGTTGGTTGGTTCGGCTATCGGTTTCTTGATTGCTTTAGCAGCTACAGCTTGGCCGCGTTGGGGTAGTGGAAGCTTAACGCTAGTTGCTGCACTGAACGCTGTGCCTATCGTCGCCCTCGCGCCCATTATGAATCTTTGGTTCGGAGATGGGATTGGTTCAAGAATTGCCATTGTTACGGCAACGACGATGGCTGCGATGGCAATTAACGCCTATAAGGGCATGGCTGCGATTGATCCGCTGGCGCTGGATCTGATGCATTCCTATGCGGCTGGTAAACCTGCAGTGTTCCGTTATCTGCGGATTCAGAACAGTCTACCTTATGTATTTACGGCGCTGAAGATCAACGCAACGGCTAGTATGATTGGGGCGATTGTTGGAGAATTCTTTTTCTCCTCCAAAGGGCTTGGGTATTTGCTCTCCAATTCCATTAAAGTCGCCAAAATGCCGCTGGGCTGGTCGTGTATCGTTCTGGCCGCAATTGCCGGCGTGCTTTTCTATTTAGTGGTTGAGCGGCTTGAGAAAGTGTTCATTAAGTGGCATCCTTCGCAACGTAAATGAGCTCTATAACATCATTACATCCAGTCCTAGTGGGAAGGAAAAAGAGAAACCGCCCACGGCTGTATGCATAAAACGCACCACGATGATTGTCCATACTGTGCCGTCTTGAAATATAAGGAGCTATAAGTTTCACACTATACATCTTCCTTATATTTCTCGCATAAACGCTCATCGTCCTTGTAAGGACGCCGAAGGCATTTGTGCTTGTTACAAACAAAAAATACGGTAGGGGGAGTTCGATTGATGAACGGGAAAAAACGCAAATTTCGTGGTGGATTGTTGGCGGTAGTGATGATGTTGGTAGTTTCTTTAATGGCAGGGTGTGGGGGCAACAATAATAATTCGGCCACTGAGGCAACTACTGCACCTGAGGCTTCGACAGCTCCTGAGGCAAGTGCAACTACCGAACCGGCGGCTGATCCGGTTACAGTGAAATTGCAGTTGAAATGGGTGCCGCAGGCACAGTTTGCAGGGTATTTTGTGGCGCAGGATAAAGGATATTACAAGGAGGAAGGACTGGACGTAGAGATCATGCCTGGTGGCCCGGACATTGTTCCGGAGCAGCAAGTGGCAGGTGGCTCTGCGGATATCGGTGTTGGCTGGGTAGCCAGCTTGCTTCCGAGCCTTGAACAGGGGATGCCACTTGTGCAAATCGCTCAGATCTACCAAAAGAGTGGACTTGTCCTAGTCTCCAAGAAATCTGCAGGCATCAACTCCCCGGCTGATCTTAAGGGTAAGAAGGTCGGCAACTGGATGGGGGGGAACGAATTTGGATTATTGGCCCTATTCGATAAATACAAGTTCGATCCGAACAAAGATCTAAGCTTTACGAAGCAAGGGTTCACAATGGATCAGTTCTTAGGTGACCAAATCGATGCAGCCTCGGCAATGACTTACAACGAGTATCAAGTTGTGCTGGAGTCGGGCATAAAAGCGGAAGATCTGAATGTCATCGATATGAACACGGAAGGTGTTGCGATGCTTGAGGATAACTTGTTCGCCAACAAAGAATGGCTTGCGGAGAACAAAGAGACTGCGGCGAAGTTTGTTCGTGCCTCATTGAAAGGTTGGAAGGATGCCATTGCCGATCCTGCGGCGGCAGTAGACAGCGTAATGAAGCAAGCGGAAGACGGCAGTACAACGAAGGAGCATCAGTTGACGATGATGACTGAGGTTGCCAAACTGATTCTCCCTGAGGGCTTCGACAGCTCCAAGATGGGGTATACCGATGCGGTTGCATTCCAGCAAACGGCTGATATTTCGCAAAAGTTCGGTGTCATTAAAGAGCCTGCTAAAGTGGATGAAGCTTACACGAATGAAATCGTAGAAATGGCAGGAAAATAACCAGTTGAGCTCAAGTGTTATAGTAGATGACCGCCTGATTTGGCGGTCATCTATTGTAATCAGCAGTCCATCAGTGCATCTGAAACAGAGAAAGAGGTGCGAGCTATGTCTCTCCTAGTAACGCAGGTTGAAAGAGTTAAGAATTATGTGAATGGAGCTTGGGTAGAATCTTTATCCGGACTGGAAGAAGAGGTATACAATCCCGCGACTGGTGAAGTGATTGCCTATGTGCCTATATCAAGCAAAGAAGAGCTTAGTATGGCGGTCGAGGCTGCGGCTACGGCATTTCAATCGTGGAAAAGAGTCGCTGTGCCGCGTCGTGCGCGTTACTTTTTTCAATATCAACAGCTATTGGTAAAACATTGGAATGAGCTGGCGGAGCTGATTACGCTGGAGAACGGCAAGAGTCTGGAAGAAGCGCAAGGCGAGGTGCAGCGCGGCATTGAATGTGTCGAATTTGCCGCAGGCATCCCCACGTTGATGATGGGCAGCCAGCTTCCGGATATCGCTACGGGAATTGAATCCGGGATGTACCGCTATCCGCTAGGCGTTATCGGTGGGATTGCTCCTTTCAATTTTCCGATGATGGTCCCTTGCTGGATGTTCCCGCTCGCCATTGCTTGCGGCAATACCTTTGTGATGAAGCCTTCTGAGCGTACGCCGCTGCTGGTTAATCGGTTAGCTGAACTGTTTGCTGAAGCGGGCTTTCCGCCAGGCGTTCTGAATGTCGTTCATGGGGCGCATGAGGTTGTGAACGGGCTGCTGGCGCATGAAGAAGTGAAGGCGATTTCGTTCGTGGGTTCCCAGCCGGTAGCGGAATATGTGTACAAAACTGGGACGGCGCAGGGAAAGCGGGTGCAGGCACTGGCTGGAGCCAAGAATCATTCGATTGTGCTACCTGATGCGGAGCTGGGCAATGCGGTGAAGAATATTATCGCGGCAGCCTTTGGTTCTGCGGGTGAGCGGTGTATGGCTTGCTCGGTTGTGGTAGTTCATGAGGATATCGCTGAAGAACTGGTTAGTCGTCTAGTGGCAGCTTCGGATGAATTAAAGATCGGCAATGGCGCCGAGGCTGGAGTGTTTCTAGGTCCTGTGATCCGTCAATCCAATAAGGATCGAACGCTGCATTATATTGAGACTGGCGAGGCTGAACAAGCTGAGCTTGTGCGGGATGGGCGGAAAGATGCTGCGACCGGCGCTGCTGGTTATTTTATCGGACCGACAATATTTGATCATGTGCAGCCGGGAATGACCATCTGGAAGGATGAAATTTTTGCACCGGTATTGTCAGTGATCCGTGTGAAGAGTCTAAGTGAGGCTATTTCAGTAACGAATCAATCTCCGTTTGCGAACGGGGCATGTATTTACACAGATAGTGCAAAAGCGATCCGCGAGTTCCGGGAAGAAATTGATGCAGGGATGCTGGGCGTCAATCTGGGTGTGCCTGCGCCGATGGCCTTTTTCCCCTTCTCAGGTTATAAGAAATCGTTCTATGGAGACCTGCATGCCAATGGGTGTGATGGGGTGGAATTCTATACGCGCAAAAAGATGATTACTGCCCGTTATTAATGAGAATGGAAAGTTGAGAGGAGAAGAGTTATGCAGAGTCTGGGGAATGATAGCGAGCTTGTGGTGAACAAGGATCAGAAATATTTGTGGCACAATATTACACCTTATAGTGAGAAGAACCCGCCTATGATAGCCGCCTCGGCGAGTGGATCATGGATTACGGATATTCAGGGCAATCGATTTTTGGATGGAATGTCTGGTCTATGGTGCGTAAATGTTGGGTATGGCCGCAAGGAATTGGCAGAAGCTGCATACAACCAATTGCTGACCCTGCCCTATTTTCCTCTGACACAAAGTCATCTCCCAGCGATTGCGCTGGCGGAGAAGCTAAATGAGTGGCTTGGAGACGAGTACGTGATCTTCTTTTCCAATAGTGGGTCAGAGGCCAACGAGGCTGCTTTCAAAATGGCCCGCCAATATCAGCAGCAAATCGGCCAGCATTATCGCCATAAATTCATTGCGCGTTATCGTGGATATCATGGCAGTTCGCTTGGCGCGTTGTCCGCAACAGGTCAGGCGCAGCGCAAATATAAATATGAACCGCTGACGGGTGGGTTCTTACATGTAGCTCCCCCGGACAGCTACCGCCGCCCGGCAGGGATGTCTGTAGAAGAATTTAACCTCCAGTGTGCACAGTCCATTGAGGACATGATTATTTGGGAAGGTGTGGAGACGGTAGCGGCGGTAATCATGGAGCCAGTGATTACTGGTGGCGGTGTAATTGTGCCGCATCAGGTCTATCTGGATCGAGTGCAGGAAATCTGTCGTGAGCATGGAGTGCTGCTCATTATCGATGAGGTCATATGCGGATTTGGTCGTTCCGGACAGAAATTTGGACACCACAATTACAACGTGAAGCCTGATATTGTTACGATGGCTAAGGGGCTGACTAGTGCTTACCTTCCCTTGTCTGCCACTGCTGTGCGTAAAGAGATCTACGAGGCGTTCAAAGATAATAGTGATGATTACGGTCATTTTCGCCATGTGAATACCTTTGGTGGCAATCCTGCCTCTTGCGCACTGGCGCTTCGTAATCTAGAGATTATTGAGCAGGAGATGCTGGTGGAGCGTGCAGAGCTTTTGGGCAAAAGACTTAACGCTGCATTCAGCGATTTGCTGGATCACAAGCTTGTGGGTGATGTCCGCAGTTTTGGTTTGGTGACAGGGATTGAACTGGTTGAAGACAAAATTAGCAAGAAGCCGGTTGAGCTGAATATCGTTAAAGGCATCATTGCTGAATGCAAATCCAAGGGACTTATTATCGGTAAGAATGGCGATACAGTAGCCGGGTTCAATAATGTGCTTACCTTCGCTCCTCCGTTATCCTCGACGGATGAAGATGTAGCGTTCATTATCGATACGTTTAAATCTGTACTGAACGGGGGCTGGGCAAAGTAATTTTGTCCGGGTACAGGAATTGATAGGCGCGTAGAGCGACCTGAATGGAGATTCGGTTCTCTGGCTGCATGAAGTCCTCCCCTAACAACTCTGTTATTTTGTCGAGACGATAATACAGTGACTGCCTGACGATAAATAAATTTCGCGCGGCAATCTGTTTGGAACCATCGTGATCCAGATAGACACGCAGAGTGAGGAGTAGTTCACTGCCCTTAGTTTGGTCGTGGTCAATCAGCGGACCCAGATAGCTGCGGATGAAATTTTGTAATGTCTTTCCGTCATTTAGGCTAAGCAGTAGCTGGAATACGCCAAGTTCTTCGTAGAAGAGCAGTGACTTTTGGTAACAAGAGTATAACGACAAAGCCTGCAGCGCTTCTTGATATCCGGTAAAGGCTTGTTTTAGGCGCTTATGCGATTTGCTGACTCCGATGACCAGCTGTAAATCCTTTAGCTTCTCGTCGGAGCGGATGTGTTGAAGGGATTCGAGTGCTTGTTGAAGTCGCATTTTTCCAGGCATTTTCGATTGAATGTCGAGTGCGATGACGGTGAGGCGATTGTTCTTGAGTGTGATCAGCGGACGTAGGGAATATTTTTCGAAAATGGAACGCAGGATGAGCGAAAGGTGGAAGGTGATGGATTCCCATTCGTTCTCTGAGCTGTTCCATTTTACGTCTCTGGGGTTCTTGATCTCGATAAGGCATACGCGGTAAGGGAGCTCATTGACTACGTTGAAGCTCGTTCCGATCAGTCCCTTTAGGCGGTTATCATCCTCTATGCGTCCGTTGATTAGCTCGTCGACCCATAGATTTTCTGAAAAAAGCTTACGCTCCTCCATATACCGAGTACGCAGCAGCTCCTGAGCGATGGACAGAGAGGCGGAATCCAGCAGCAGGCAGTCAAATTCCTGTGGCTTGTGATTGCATACCATCAGGATGTAAGCCCAGGTCTGATCCAGTGCGCCCACAGGTTTAACGGCGATCGTCTTTTGCCCGTATTCTCGGGTGTAAGGAGCGGTGTCTGGTTGAATGCCTTCCATCTCGTCACTGAAGGCGGTGAAGAAATCCAGCAGAGGTGCTTGCTCTTCGGGAGAAAGGGCCGGGAAGAATAAGGGTTTGCCTTGCAGCTGCATATAGACGATTTGTGTGCGGGTGCTTTTGCATAATAATTGCAGCACCTTCACTGTTCCTTGTGAGGTCAATGTCAGACGGTGAAATTCACGAGAGATGCTTTCGAGTTCTTGCAGCATCCGGTGATGCCGATTGATGATGATGGAGTGGAGGTCCAGAGTGATATCTACGAAGCGGACCGTTCGGGTGAAAATGATCAGCGGGAAGTCATTTGTGTTGGCTAAGTCGATCATTTCTTGCGGGATGGTGCTGAAGTATGTGCCTAGTTCAATACATAGGCAAGCTGCATTCTTATCAATTAAATTCTGCATAAATTCCAAGGAGGAGGACAGATCGACACTTGCGCCAATCCCCGTAGTCAAAATCATTTCTTCTCCATGAATCAGGGTATCGAAATTGGCACTTTCCAGTACATGTACCCAACGAATCGCACGGCTTAAGCCGCTCTTACCGCCGATGACTTCGGCTTCTGTGAATAGTGGTCTTTTTAAAGCGTCACGAATGGTTAATACAAGCTCCCAATCCATAGTTATTCCCCCTCGCGGTTCTGTGCGCCACCCTCTGTTTAGGTCTTGCTATTCTCAGCCTGTTCTCACACGTAAAAAATAAGGTTTTGAAATTAGACAAAGTGTCTAATGCAACAAAAATTCGAAATGACTATAGTTTGATTAACGGATGTTAGTATATATAACTCGATTAGGGAGAAAATGAAGGTTTTTTTCTGTTAATGCTTATATTACTACATTAATTCTAGGATGTAAGTAAAATATTCAGACAAAAGTTGAATTAATGTTATATTATATAACACAAATAAGAAAAATTATCCATAAGGAGGGACTAGTGATGGAGCATTCTTCTCCGTTAACAGCATTTACACCTGATATGTTCATGCGCAATTTCGCCGAGGCTGAGCCGCCTCTGACCCATAAGGGTGCCATGGATGAGGCCAATCGCTGTCTATATTGCTACGATGCCCCTTGTATAAAAGCTTGTCCGACCAGTATAAATATTCCCTCTTTTATTAAACGGATCGCTACTGATAATTTGAAGGGCTCAGCACAGACGATTATGGATTCCAATCCTGTGGGTGCCAGCTGTGCTCGTGTTTGTCCTACGGATGAACTGTGCGAAGGAGCTTGTGTGTTAAATGATGCTTCGGCACCGATCCAAATTGGACTGTTGCAGCGTTATGCGACAGATTGGGCGATGAATAGCGGAGTTCAATTATTTAAAGCAGGTATTCCTAATGGAAAAAAGGTAGCTGTAATCGGCGGTGGTCCTGCCGGATTGTCAGCGGCTAGGGAGCTCGCTCGTGAAGGTTGTGCTGTAGTGATTTACGAGGCGAAAGAGCTGGCAGGTGGATTGGATACGCATGGGATTGTGTCATTTCGGCTTCCGCAGGCTATATCGCTCTGGGAAGTGGAGCAGGTAGAGAAGCTGGGTGTGGAAATACGTACAGGTGTAAAAGTTGGAGTAGATGTCTCTGTAGAAGAGTTGAAGTCGAACTATGATGCCATCGTTTTGGCAGCGGGTATGGGTTATGTACCTCCGATAGGGATTGAAGGTGAAAAATTGGCTGGCGTATATGATGCCATTGCACTTGTAGAATCGACTAAGACCGGCATCCCTCTGCTAGAGCTGATGGGTCAGCGGGTTGCTGTCATTGGTGCAGGCAATACAGCTATTGATGCAGCTACATGCTCAGTACGACTTGGAGCCGCTAATGTAAAAATGGTCTACCGCCGGACTCGTGAAGAGATTACGGCTTACGACTTTGAATATGAATTCGCGAAACAAGAAGGTGTGGAGTTTAGTTGGCTTACCTTACCAAAACGTATCGTGGGGGATGAGCTTGGGAATGTAACCGCACTGGAATGTGTGCAGATGAAGCTGACGGATGAGCTAGGCAAGGATGGACGTCCAGTGCCTATCCCTATAGCGGGTTCTGAATTCTTGATTCCTGTTGATGCGGTTGTAATTGCTATTGGTCAAAAGCGTCGCCTGGATCTAATAGATTCCTTAGGCCTTGTGCATGACCGCGGCGTTGTGAGGGTAGATGAGGCTACTTGCCAAACCTCCGATCCGCAAATTTATGCCGCTGGAGATATCATATTTGGCTCAGGTAAAGGTGAGGCGATGGTGGTATCTGCAGCGCAGCAGGGGAAGGACGCAGCCTATGCAATTGTGAAACAGTTCTCAGGCCAGCAGGAGGTTGTCGTTAGATCTGCGGGTTGAGCTTAGAAATCAAATTGGATTTTACAAGACAGGGAGGGAACATCAATGGCAGATTTAAGTATTAATCTCGCAGGAATCCAATCACCCAATCCGTTCTGGCTGGCCTCTGCGCCGCCTACGAATACAGGCTATCAAGTGCAAAGGGCCTTCGAAGCAGGTTGGGGCGGGGCAGTGTGGAAGACGCTCGGTGATCCGATTATTAATACCTCATCGCGTTTTGCGGCAGTGAATTTCAACGGGCAACGTGTTGCGGGCTTTAATAATATCGAATTGATCACCGACCGTCCGCTTGAGGTCAATCTGAAGGAAATTTATGAAACGAAGAAGAGATTTCCGAATCACGCTATTATTGCCTCCCTGATGGTAGAACCTTCGCAGTATAAGTGGCATGAGATTGTTAAGCGGGTAGAAGATGTCGGCGTAGACGGTCTGGAGCTTAACTTTGGTTGTCCACATGGGATGGCTGAGCGTGGGATGGGCGCGGCTTCGGGGCAGCAGCCTGATCTGGTGCAGGCGCAGACCACTTGGGTAAAAGAGGTGGCGACCACTCCGGTGATTGTGAAGCTGACGCCCAACATTACGGATATCACTGTCGTTGCCCGTCATGCGGTTAAGGGTGGGGCGGATGCGATTAGTATGATCAACACCATCAACAGTCTTGCAGGGGTAGATATTCATAGCTGGAATACGATTCCGAACGTTGGGGGTCAGGGTGCGCATGGCGGCTATTGCGGTCCGGCTGTGAAGCCAATTGCGCTTAGTATGGTGGCTGAGTGCGCTCGTGACCGTGGGGTAGGTATTCCTATTTCAGGCATTGGGGGGATCTCAACCTGGCAGGATGTTGTTGAATTTATGCTAATGGGCGCTACGGGCATTCAAGTGTGTACAGCGGTCATGCATCATGGCTTCCGGATTGTGGAAGAAATGATCGATGGGCTGAACAACTATTTAGATGACAAAGGGTTGGCTTCCGTAACAGAGCTAATCGGAAAATCGGTATCCAGATACTCCAACTGGGGAGATCTGGATCTCAATTATAAGGTCGTTGCACGCATTAATGAAGAGAATTGTATTAACTGTAATAAATGCCATATTGCCTGCGAGGATGCTTCACATCAATGTATTGATATGTTAACGAATGCAGATGGGAAAGCTATTCTACAGGTGCGCGAGGAAGACTGTGTAGGCTGTAATCTTTGTTCTATTGTCTGTCCAGCAGACGGGGCGATTGATATGGTTCCAGTGGACACTGGGGCTGCGCCTTTAACCTGGAATGAACGCCAGAAAGTGATCAGTAGTTTGAACGGCTCCTATTCGGAAGCGGAGGTGGTGTAAGGATGAAGAAAATTATTAAGAATGGAATCATCGTTACCGCAGCAGATACTTATACAGGCGATGTGGCTATTGAAAATGGTGTTATTACAGCGATTGGTCTCCATTTGGAGTCTCCAGGTGCGGAGATTATAGATGCCTCTGGGTGTTATGTATTTCCTGGCGGTATTGATCCGCATACGCATTTGGATATGCCTTTTGGCGGTACAGTTACAGCGGATGATTTCGAGACGGGAACCATTGCGGCTGCATATGGCGGTACGACTACAGTTATTGATTTTTGCTTAACGACCAAAGGACAACCGCTACAGCAAGCCGTAGATACATGGCATCATAAGTCGCAGGATAAAGCGGTTATTGATTATAGCTTCCACCTTATGGTTTCGGAATTAAACGATAAAGTACTGGGCGAGCTTCCGGAGATTATTGAGAATGAAGGCATTACCTCACTTAAGGTATTTATGGCATATAAGAATACTTTTCAGGCAGATGACGGCACACTTTTTAAGACGCTGCAAGCCGCGAAAAAAGAAGGTGCACTTGTGATGGTGCATGCGGAGAATGGGGATGTCATTGAATACCTGGTGGAGCAGGCTTTAGCCGCTGGAAATACCGACCCGATCTTTCATGCGCTGACCCGCCCGCCGGAGCTGGAAGGTGAAGCCACAGGACGCGCGGCTTATTTAACAGAACTGACGGATTCACAGCTGTATGTTGTACATGTGACCTGTGCGGAAGCCGCTTGGAAGATTGCTGAAGCGCGTAAAAAGGGACTGCGTGTCTACGGCGAGACTTGTCCACAGTATTTAGTGCTGGATCAGACGGCGCTGGAAAAGCCTAATTTCGAAGGCGCCAAATACGTGTGGTCTCCGCCGCTGCGTGAGCAGTGGAATCAGGATGTGCTATGGGATGCGCTGTGGAGCGGCAGCTTGCAGACAATTGGCTCGGATCAGTGCTCCTTTGATTTCAAAGGACAAAAGGATCTTGGACTTGGTGATTTCTCAAAAATCCCGAATGGTGGCCCGACCATCGAGGATCGGTTTACGATTCTCTATTCCGAAGGTGTACAGAAGGGCCGGATCTCGTTGAACAAATTCGTAGACATCATTTCGACCTCCAGTGCCAAGCTGTTTGGATTGTATCCGCAAAAAGGCACAGTAGCGGTAGGTAGCGATGCTGACTTGGTTATTTTTGATCCTTCTGTAGAAAGAACACTTTCTGCGGACACGCATCATATGAACGTCGATTATAATGCGTTTGAGGGCTTTGATGTAAAGGGAGAGCCTGTTTCCGTCCTCAGTCGAGGTGAGTTTGTAATTCGAGATAAGCAATTTGTCGGCAAGGCCGGTTCGGGAAAATATTTAAAACGCAAGCGTTTTGCAGCGGAGGCCGCTCTTCCGTCTAAGGCGGAAATTAGCGGAGGTGTAGTCTAATGTCTGCCTATGCGGAATATGCCAAAGAACAGCAAGAGATCGACGGGCTGCTCTTTAAAGGATATACAATTGCCAGTATCCAAGAGGACTTGGACGGCGCTCGAATAAAGTTTGTTAGAGGGGAACCGGCCAAGAGCTCGATAGAGCTATTGTTGCTGACGGCAGATGCCCGTAAGTATGTGACCACCGTTGTGGTTGCGGGTCTGATGGCGGCTGGTGAGCAGGCCAGTTGTTACAGTGGAGAGGTTTGAGGTGAAAGAATTGAAAGCCGAGTAGTAAGCTTCTAGATCGGGAGGCTTGGTGCACGGCTTTTTGTGTGTCCGTAGCTGATTAGCGGCGCGTAATATACTTTTTAGGGAGATTCTCCCCAAAATTAGCCGATTACGGCCCCAAACTAGATGTTTTAGGGAAAATCTCCCTAAAAATCACTAAAACAAGGCCGATTTTGTTCCAAACCGCTAAAAATTAGGGGGGGGTTCCCCAAAGTGCAATTTTTATCGTTTAAAAGACCAATAATTAGGGAGGGTTTCCCTAATCTATTTATCCTTCTGCTCACGCTCTGTACGCGTTATATACTCATGCCGTAATATGGACATGATATGCAGAGATTCAAAGCGTTCACCTACTTTTATGCAATCACGTAGAGTGCCTTCCAGTGTAAAGCCGCAGCTTTCATAGACATGCCGTGCCCTGGTGTTGTGGTCTCTAACATCTAACCATAGACGATGCGTTTCAGTGCTGCGAAAGATCCAGTCGGTCACGAGACGAAGCGACAACTTGCCATACCCAAACCCCTTGGAATGGATGACTATTCTTTTAATGCAAACGGTAAGATGGGTGTCTTGAAGCCCTGTTACGATCATATAGCCGACTCTTTTCCCTGTGCTGTCCCAAATTGTAAGGTGTAGAATATCTGGATCTTGGAGAGCTGTAGTGTGCTCCTCCTTACTCCATTGACCGATGTAGACGCGGTTTAGTTCACTTTGTTCAATGGCTAGAACGAACGCTAAATCCTGCTTAGTGGTGCGTTGTAGATCCAAGGCTTCTGAATGGAGAATCATAACCATGCGCCCCTGTCTCATATGTATTTTCTATCTATGGTAACGGATGATTAGCTTGCTGTCATTCATGTAGTTCTAGCTTGTTTTCTTTATATTGGAAGGGCTGTAGGAATGATCGAAACTTCGTGTATAATTGAGACCAGGAGTTAAGAATTCCAATCGGATGAGGAGATCAGCTGGTTATGTACTATCTTGATATTATGTCTTGGCTGACAGAGGATAATCTGCGGCATCTGCTTGAACAATATCGTTCGTTTGGGCCCTTTCCGGGCATCGCATTAACGTTTATGAAATCATTTATACCACCACTACCAACTATTGCAATCGTAGGATTAAACGGGGCTGTATATGGTTTATGGTTAGGTTTTTTGTATTCTTGGCTCGGCTTGGTTGCGGGCTGTGTGACAACATTTTGGATTATTCGCAAAGTAGCTTCGCATCGGTATCTGCGAAAATGGGCAGAACGGCCAAAGGTAGCCAAAAGTATGACATGGGTGCGGCAAAGCGGATTCAGTTATGTGTTTCTGCTTAGTATATTCCCGGTAGGGCCCTTCGTTGTAATTAATATGGCTGCTGGTCTTGCTGGGATGAGATTTCGATCGTATCTTCTTGCGCTCACTGTGGGCAAAGCGATCATGGTATTTGCGGTTTCATACATTGGCAATGACTTGGAACGCTTCATTCGCCAACCATGGGAGATCATCTATGTCTTAGTGTTTATTGGACTGTCGTTATGGGGAGTTAAAGCTATTGAGGCGCGATTCGCTAGAACGGTGCAAGATGGAAATAAGGTCGCTTAGTCCTGTGAATGAATTATTTTGATAGAACAAAGGAGGAAATGATGATGAAATATCGTAAACTTGGCAGTACAGGGATGAATGTATCGGTGATCGGCTTGGGTACTTGGCAGTTCGGTGGAGAATGGGGCAAGGATTTCACTCAAGCGGAAGTTGACGCTATGCTGGATAAGGCTGGAGAACTGGGCATTAACCTGATTGATACGGCAGAGTGTTATGGAGATCATTTGTCTGAGAAGTTCATCGGGGGCTATCTGGCTCGCCGGAAGCGTGAGGACTGGATTGTGGCTACGAAGTTCGGGCATCATTTTCAGGGTCATTTGAAGCGGGAACAGCTATGGCGTGCTGAGGATGTGCTGAAGCAGCTGGATGATTCACTGCGTGCACTCCAGACCGAGTATATCGACCTCTATCAATTCCATTCCGGAACCGATGAGCAATTCGATAATGACAAGCTGTGGAGTATGCTCGACAGACAGAAGCAGGCAGGCAAAATCCGTCACCTTGGTGTCTCGATCAGCGCATCGGGCTCGGGTGTACATCAGACCTCTGCGGCAGCGGATGTGCAGGCAGAGGCCATACAAGTAGTATATAATCGGCTGGATCGTCAACCGGAGGAAGAGATTCTTCCACTCTGCATCGAGAATCAATTAGGTGTGTTGGCGCGTGTTCCGTTAGCGAGTGGTTATTTAAGCGGCAAGTACAAGCCGGATGCGGTATTTGATCAGGGTGATGTGCGTGCTAACCATAAAGAGGATGTAAGACAAAAGCAGCTGCGGGCTGTAGCTGAAATTGCTGCCAACGAAGTGCCTTCGGGTCTCGATATGGCGCAGTGGGCTTTGGCGTGGTGCCTTCAGCATCCCGCAGTAACCAGTGTGATTCCAGGTTGTAAGAATGTAGAACAGGTCATTTCCAACGCCAGTGCTGCTGATCTGGACATGGTGAAGGATACTGCGCAATAGGTTGGAGACTATACCGAAAAAAGCGCTTTGACCTTCGCCTCAGCGGGATCCTCATTGTAGATATGGGTCCAACTGTTCGTAGAAGCATCATAAAAATAGTCCTGTTTCCATTGTTGGAAATGGATCACGATATTTCGTATAGCGGATACAATTCTCTCTACCTCCTGATTCGTCATAATGGGGTGTAGAGAGATGCGGATCCAACCCGGTCTAAGCGACTGGTCTCCTACAGTAATTGCCTTAGCGATCTGAGCAGATTGCGCCCACCCCAATTCAAGTAAGTAATGCCCATAAGGACCTGCACAAGAGCAACCACCCCGGGCTTGTATACCAAAGCGATCATTCAGTAGTTGAACTGCAAGATTATAATGAATATCACGTAGTGTAAAAGATACAATCCCATGGCGTTCTGTATGATGCCCAGCCAGTAAAGAGCACTCGGGTATGCAGCGGAGTCCGTTCATTAATTGCTGGCACAATTCGTGCTCTCTAATCGCCATGTAATGACCGTTTCCATTCATTTGGTCCTTCAGTTTCACACATAATGCCGTTCGAAAGGCTTGCAGAAACCCCGGCGTTCCCCCGTCTTCCCGCATCTCAATTTCATTGGTGTAACGGCGTCCTCCCCAAGGATTGACCCAAGCCACTGTACCTCCACCCGGTTCGTCAGGAATACGCCCATTACTTAGTGCTTCATCAAAGATTAGAACTCCGTTCGTGCCCGGTCCACCCAGAAATTTATGCGGAGAAAAAAAGATCGCATCCAGCTTCTCCAGTGGTGAGACCGGATGCATATCGATAGGCTCATAGGGAGCGCTAGCGGCAAAATCTACAAAACACAGGCCTCCGTGACGGTGCATCATCGCGGCAAGCTTTTGGTAGGGAGTCTGAATTCCGGTCACATTGGAGCAAGCCGTAAATGAACCGATTTTCCAGTGGCGATGCTGATATAACTTTAACTGCGCTTCAAGCTGCTGAAGATCTACATTCCCGTCCTCTCCGGGAGGAACAGTCACAACGTCACCAACTCCCTCCTGCCAAGGAAGAATATTGGAATGATGCTCCATATGGCTGGTGAAGATCACAGGACGCTCCTCCATCGAATGGGAACCATAGTCCTGAAGCCATTCAGGGAGCCTTAAGCCCATGATTCGCTGCAGCTTGTTTACAGCTCCCGTTGTTCCATTTCCGCAGAAGAGCAGGACGTCCTGAGGGCCGGCATTTACATGCCTTTTGATGATTTGTCGTGCTTCATGATAAGCCAGTGTCATGGTTAATCCGGTAGTGTTGGAGTCTGTATGCGGATTGCTGACATATGGACCGAAGGCTTCCTGCAGCTTCCGTTCGATCGGTTCATATAAACGTCCGCTTGCTGTCCAATCGGCATACAGCAGTGGCTGTCTACCATAGGGTGTGGTGATCTGATGCCGAATTCCGATGGTGTGCTCGCGAAAAGTCTCGAAATGGTTTTGTAGTGAAGCGGGCGTCTCTGCAGAAGAGTCGTGGATGATGTTTAGCACGGATTTCCCTCCAGCCCGTACACCGTCTATTCTAAAGTTATAGTGTGTTTTCGGCGTACCAGTAGTTTCTATGGCACCAGTATATGCTTGCTTGGAGAATTGGGTTAAAGCCTAGTGGTATCATTTAAATAAATAATTGGACGTCGCTTTCTAGTGCATCTTTTAAATACGCCGCAGCATCGATAATCTCTACCTCGGGCAGCAGTTCCTCTGTTTTAAAGCCCATGATCTCGACGGAGAGCTTGCAGGCATAGAATTTAATGTTTTTTTTACGAGCCCCTTTCAGAAAATGAATCAGCTTCGGCGCGCCTTGCTCCTCCATCATTTCTTCTAACATCATTCGGCCCAGCCCGCTGAAGTTCAAATGGGAGAGAGGTAGCTGTCCAGGCCCCTTTGGCGTAATAACATCCATCAGCTTCTCATAAATACTCTTATCCTCGAGTGTCATTTTTTCCGGATCACGCACCAGAAACAGGCCCCAGAAAGAGAAAAACATCGTAACCTCGACATCAATATCTCGCGCGGCATTCGCTAGGATCAGTCCCGCCATGGCTTTGTCATACTCTCCGCTAAACATCAGCAGATTGATTTTTTTACTCACCTGCATAGTCCTCCCGTTACTTATTTTGAATTATAAGAAAGTATAAGTTTCACGATATACGGTTTTCTTATAATTCTCGCATAAACGCTTACCGTCCTTAAGAGGACGCCGAAGGCGTTATAGCTTGGAATGTCATTAGTATGGTTATGGTGGGGAGAAGTATGCGAAGCGACCTTCCGAATTCACAAAAAAAAGCCCCCTTACGGGAGCTTCATCACCTTTATTCTGTTGCCTTAGCTTCTACTAATGTACTTCAGAATCTTTAGTTTCCGGATCTAGAGTGCTGCGGATATCATGGTAACGGGCGGAAAGCCAAATGCTTCCGGTAAATAATACGATGAGTCCAAGCACGATAGAGAATCGCCAGTCGCCTGCTTTGAAGTTCAGCTGAAGTACCGTTAGTACAAGCGAAACCTGGGTCCAGACCATTGTTCTTTTGCGAAAAGCCGCAATATCTCCAGTCATCTTTGGGATATTCCGAATGATTAAATAGGCAATAACTGCGAGAATAAGCGCAAATATAGCGGTTACGGCTAATTCAGAAGAGGATAGGACATGCATGGTCTCAGGCATCCTTTCGGCTTGCAAAAGTTAGGGTTCAAAAAAGGTGAATTACTATTTCTTGAAGATACCTAGCGGAGCTCCGATCGGTAAGAAAGTGCGTCCAAAATGAGCGTTTAGCACAGAAGCGCCACATCCGTATAAGGACACGACACCAATTCCAAGTTCGGCACAAGCAGCAAGCTTATGGAAGAACTCAGGAGCAATGCCGAAGGAATCAAAAGTGAGTCCAAGAAAGAGGAAATCTATCAATACAAAAATGATAAGCAAAACTCTATTAGCCTCAACCGCGCCAATGGTCATAAAGATCGTGAAGATCAAGTAACCCAGAAATACAAATCCGAGCTGCTTAGGATCTACAGCCTCTGCAAGCGTTGGGCCGAATACGCCGAGCTTGATTAGCCAGCTGCTAGCCATGCCGAACCAAAAGAAAGCGTAGGCGCCAAAAGCGGTCATACCAAAGGTGTTGTTGTGCTTAGCATCTTGAATTGCGGCAAATAGTTGAGCGAATGCTCCCAGGAAGATAGCCCAAGGAATGACGTAGCTAAGTCCTGTTGTAAGTTCAAGCTTCTGTGAAGAAGCAACCAATGTGACAATAGCCAGTCCGAAAAGCCCGATGGCGCTAGGGTCTGCGGTGACGATTTTGACAGATTGGGTGTTAGGGGATTGCGCTGACATGACAGTAAAAGCCTCCATTATTATATATAGTTTTACGCTCTTAAAAACAGCACTCAAAGAGCGCTGTTCATAGGCTTGCCTATCATATCATATCGGTATGTGCTTGCCTATAAAACAACACTCATTTTTTGTTGTAAAATGGTGGTCTAATGATAAATAAAGAAGTTATTGTCAGGTCCAGCTTCAATTATCAGGCTCCTAAGCCAAACAAACGGAGAAACTATGCCAAGATTAGACATTATATGCAGTGATATTCTTCACAATCTGTTGAAAATTGATGTATAATAGTCAGTGATAATTATTATCAAGTCATAAAGAAAAGGCGGTAAGCTTGAAGTGAACAAATGGACATTATTTACCAAGGCGACCCGGTTTTGGAGCTTTTCTGTTATGCTCATCCCGATTGTTTTGGGGACCGTTGGGGCATATGTATGGGAAGGGACTTTCCATCCGGTTTTATTTATTCTTACCTTAATAGGGGCGATTTCGGCGCATCTATTCTCCAATATGGTGAATGATCTGTGGGATTTCCGCAATGGAACGGATACAGAAGCAAAGAATTCCGCTGGTGAAATCAGCACAAACTCCGGGCTACTCACAGGTGGGATCCTCTCGGAGTCTTTTTATGCAAGGATGACCTGGAGTATGCTGGCTATTGCCCTAATCTGCGGTGGAATTCTAAGTATATATAGCGGTTGGAACATCCTCTGGTTTGTGCTTGTGGGTGCTTTAATTGCTTATTTCTATGTAGCCCCGCCACTGCGTTATGGATATCGCGGTAAGGGATACAGCGAGATGGCTATCTTTATAGCTTTTGGGATTATGCCTGTGTTAGGTTCCTTTTTCGTACAAACCGGTCATTTTAGTCTGAAGCCTGTAATTCTTTCATTGCCGGTTGGATTCTTGACTACATTACTGTTGTTTAATCACCATTTCCTACACTGGAAAGCAGACGAGCAGGCGGGTAAGCTTACGCTTGTTGTAGTATGGGGGGAACAAAAGGCACTTGTATTCTCACGTGTACTTCTTTTCACCGGTTACGCCTCTGTTGTGATCTGTGTACTGATGGGCGTACTTCCTGTTTATGCACTGTTGGCCTTGGTTACAGCCTTCTGGCCGATTCGTATTTATCGTGGACTGAAGCCACATAATGCTTCGCCAGCCTATATCCCGCTCATGGGTGCTTCACAAAAAGCCTCCGTTCGTTGCGGAGTAGTGATGGCAGCAGCATTACTAATTCAAGGATTATTCTGAAAATATAAGAATATATAGGTTTCACGCTATACATTATCCTTATATTTCTCGCATAAACGCTTACCGTCCATTAGGGACGCTGAAGGCGTTTTTGCTTGTACTAATAATTAACATACAGAAGGAGTGAGCTTTCATGGAAAAGAAGGACAAGGAATTAATGAAGGAAGAACAAAACGCTAAAGGCAGCCAAATGGTTCTTGGAGATTTCCACTCTATTTTAGAAGAAGGAAAGGTTTGGAAGACAGGTGGATTTACACTGCCTGATGGATCGTTCTGGGCTTATCGTGAACCGGAAGCGGTAGTTATTGTTCGTAATGACACGCTCTATGTACGCGCGAAATTATCACGTGAGAACCATCAAGTTCAAATTCTAGACAATGCTAAGCATATGTATTACTCCGCGGAGCCAGTGGTAATTCCTGAGGCGGGAGAGATCAGCTTTGAGCTGCAAATTCGCAGCCGTACACAAGGAACAGCACCTGGAGATTTGTACGACGGTTATGTATCGCTGAATCTGCTTGATTTTACGACAGGTGCGGCGCTTGACTTTTTTGCGGGAAATGATAAATACGCTAGTGTGTATGGTATTCTGCCGTTCCCGGGGGTACAAGTACCAGAGAGCACAGGCACGAAATATTTCTGCATTTTTAAAGAAGATACGGATTTCAAACCGCGTGAATTTAATACCTACCGCATTACGTACCACCGTGGCAACGATGAGGCTGTATTCTATTTGAATGGTAAAGAAGTACGCCGTGAGAAAAATATCCCGATCAAATTCAACAACTTTACAGTAGCGCTCGGAATTATGACAGAGAAGGATCTGAGTCCTGAAGGCAGCGTGTCTGTGCATGGACAAACGGTTATTGCAGAATGGTCCCCAGTGAAGATCACAACGACTGAACAGTAATGCCTTGCAGGCTCATTTGATAAATAAGGGTGTATGGTGTGAATATTAAAAGCTTTCTAAGATTTGTGGAGCTGCCGACAAAAGTAGCCAGTATGATTCCCTTTCTAATGGGAACGCTGTATGCCCTGTATCGGTTTGAGGATTTTTATGTGTTACGTTTTGCGTTGATGTTCGTTTCTTTGCTTAGTTTTGATATGGCGACAACGGCGATTAACAACTATTACGATTTCAAAAAAGCTTCCAAAACCCACGGCTATGGCTATGAGACGCATAATGCGATTGTACATTTTAAGCTAAAAGAGAGCACCGTTGTGGCGACGATTGTTATTTTGCTATTTCTGGCTGCAGGGGGCGGGATTGCGCTAGTTACGCAGACGGGTTTGCTGGTCTTTTTGCTGGGTGGGCTGTCGTTCTTAATAGGTATCCTTTATTCGTTCGGGCCGATTCCGATCTCGCGGATGCCGTTAGGTGAGCTGTTCTCAGGTTTGTTTATGGGCTTTGTCATTATTTTTATCTCTGCCTATATTCATACAGATAATCATGTGGTATCGCTGGTGCTTCAGAACGGTTGGGCCAGTCTGAATATCAACATTGTGGAAGTGTTGTACCTGTTCTGGTTCTCTGTTCCCGCCATTCTGGGGATTGCAGGGATTATGCTCGCTAATAATATTTGTGATATTGATGAAGATGTGGAGAACCGCAGGTATACGCTTCCGGTCTATATTGGCCGCCGCAATGCGCTCGTGCTGTTTAAATATCTCTACTATGTTTCTTATCTGGATCTTGTAGTGCTGCTGATCTTGGGGATTAACCCTATTCTTGTCTTGGCAATTCTACTTACACTGATTCCACTGCACCGAAATATCGATGTATTCACACGGAAGCAGGAGAAGGCGAGTACCTTTATTCTTGCCGTCAAAAATTTCGTGCTGATGAACGCGGCGCGTATTGCTGTGCTTGGTGCGGCGGTGCTGTTAAATAGGATAATGTAATTTTTGCCCTGAATTAAAAGCAGTATCCATCGGAGTCTAAGCTCCTTTGGCTGCTGCTTTTTTGCGTTGTAACAGTTCTTTTCTATTAGTGATGAGTTTCATTCTATGATAAGGTGTCTTAAAGTATAGTAACTAATCCAAGGGAAGAGGTGTGTAGCCATCATGGTACAAAAACTTCGGTGGGGAATCATAGGCTGTGCGCAGATTGCGACAGGTTCAGTGATGCCAGCTATCATGAATTCAGATTCAGGAGTGATTACAGCGGTAGCAAGTCGTGGCTTGGAAAAAAGCAGCGCTGTAGCCGCAGAGTTCGGAATAGAGAAGGCATATGGAAGTTATGAAGAGTTACTTGCGGATAAAGAAATTGATGCGGTGTATGTTCCGCTCCCTAATCATCTTCATCGAGAATGGGTGATCCGTGCGGCAGAAGCGGGTAAGCATGTGTTGTGTGAGAAACCGATCGCGCTGAACAGTGCAGAGGCCGCAGAGATGGTGAAAGCATGCAACGATGCAGGCGTTCACTTAGCAGAAGCGTACATGTATCGGCATCATCCACGGATTGCTGAACTCCAGGATATTATCGCTAGCGGTGAAATCGGAGAATTACGCTCGATTCGAGGTACATTTACTTACAATGATGCTACAGACACTTCAAATATTCGTTTTAAATCGGCTTGGGGTGGCGGCTCGCTTTATGATGTTGGTTGTTATCCGTTAAGCGCGGCGAGACTGTTGTTTGGGACGGAGCCGGAAGCTGTGACCGTGCATGCGAAGTTCTCCCCTGAGCATGATAATGTTGATATGATGGCTTCAGGGCTGGTAGAGTTTCCAAATGGTTTAAGCTTGATCTTTGATTGTGGCATGTGGGCATATAACCGTCAGCTCTTGGAGATTCTTGGGACTGAGGGGCGAATAGAGGTGCCTATGCCTTTCAACGCTAGAGACGAGGATGCGGAATTCTTTGTGTACACTGGCGATGAGGTGAGACGGGTCGATGCCACAGCGGCTAATCCTTACATTCGGCAGGTGGATGATTTTGCAGCCGCTGTGTTCACAGGTAAGAGACTCATTGCACCGGAGGATCCGGTGCTAAGTATGCGGCTGGTTGAAACCTGCCTTGCTTCAGCAAAACAACGGCAAAGAATTAGCATGCTGTAACAGCTGAATCTAATATAGATGTACGCGAAAAAACCTCCGGCTTTCTGCTATAAGCAGATAGTCGAAGGTTTTTTATATTTCTCGCATAAACGCGTACCGTCCTTTGGGGACGCCGAAGGCGTTTTTGCTTGCATGTTCGGATTTTAAACTGTGCTCAAGAGAATATCATCTTCGTCATTATTGCTATTAAAGGCTTCGCGGTCGAATTCACCTTCTGAATTCGCGACCAACAGCGCGGTTACAGCTGTTCCTGTTGCATTTACAGCGGTACGACCCATATCGATGAGCGCTTCTACACCTGCAACGATAGCGATTCCTTCAAGCGGCAGACCAAGAGCGGTTAAGACTACCGTAGTGGAGATTACGGCTGGTCCAGGTACGCCAGCTACACCAATAGAAGAGATAATACTTACTAAGACCAGCGTAATGTAGTCAGTCCAGTTCAGATCAATACCGAATACTTGGGCGGTAAACACAGCCACAATCGCCGGCCAAATGCCACCGCACGCATTGAAGTTGACCGATGCTCCTAACGGCGCAATAAAGCTCGCGATCCGCGGGGAGACATGAAGGCGCTTCGTAATGACTTCAAGATTGACAGGAAGAGTTGCGTAGCTGCTTCTAGTCGTGAAGGCAACGGTAATGGTTGGATAGATTTTGCGGAAGAAACGAATTGGATTCACCTTCGCTACTAATAGAACCAACCCGCCAAAGATAAGAACAAAATGTATAATCATTGCGACATATGAGGTAATAATTACACTGCCCAGCTCCTGCAACGTTTCCCAGCCATAACGTGCGGTAATTCCTGCAATCAGTGCGAAGACACCGTAAGGCGTCAAGCGAATAATGAATTTAACGACCTGATGCAGTATCAGTGTCAGGGATTCAATAAGATCACGTACAGGTTTAACGGCTTCCGGTTTCTTGGAGCCAATCTTGATTATAGCTACTGCTAGGAAGATAGCGAAAATGAGCAGAGGCACAACCTTACCTGTAGCTGCTTCATTCACAGGGTTGGATGGCACAAGGTCCAGAATAACCTGTGAGAAGGTCGGGATTTCCCGAGCGGCGAAATCTGCAGGTACGTCCTGTTGTATCCCTTGACCAGGATTGAACAGTAATGCAACAGATAGGCCAATAATAGAAGCGATACCCGTCGTTCCGAGGAACCAGGCGAAGGTTTTGATTCCTATTTTACGCAAATACTCCAGATTGGTTAAGGAAGAAATACTGTTCAATACGAGTACAAATACTAAAGGAATGACGAGCATGCGAATCAAGCTGACATAAATGCTGCCGAATGTGCTGATGGCTTTGGTCTCTAAATCGAAGTATTGAAAGAATATTCCGGCAATTAGTCCAATGCCAAGTCCGATGAGTACTCGAGTACCAAATCCAATGCGTTTACGTGCCAGTAGAAACAAAATTGCAAAAACAAATATGGAAGCTACAAATCCATACCAGTTCGTTTCGATGGCGGATAACAAGTTGTTATCTATGTTCACTACTAATACCCCCTTAAACCTAGTTTTTTAATATGATTAATCCTATTGAGATCAATCTATATAGAATTTATAGTAAAGTCAATGTAATAATATGTTAAAAATAATCAATCCCGACAAAAACCATATGAAAAATAAAAATTGATTGACAAGGGACTCTTGCATGAATAATATGGAACTTAATCGTTAGACCAATTGGAATCGACTGGACAGCCGGAGATTCAACGAAAGACGCTTAGTTAGGCGTCTCGTTGAGTCTCTTTTTTATTTTAGAGAAAGGAGAAATAAGGGGTTAAGGTACAACAATGGTAGTTAAGAAGCATGGATCTACTGGACAGCCAGAGATTCAACAGGTACGTAATACGTGCCGTGCCCGGATCTTATTTTAATTGAAAAGGATGATACACATATGAAAAAGCTTACGATATCTTTGGTTGCTGCTACTGTCGTCTTCTCCGCACTGACGTATGCCGCAGTATCCGCTAATAAAAAGACAGCAGAGGCAGCATCTATTGAAGCAAGCAGTAATACAGCAGTATCCGTTTCTGCAGCGGCTGCACCTGTAGCTACTGCAGCGGCCGCAGTCGTTGTTCAAGCAGAAGCCACATCGGCACCAGTTGTAGAAACGGTTCAGCCGGAATCTTCAGCTCCAGTAGTGGAGACTGTCTCGGCAGAAGCGACTGCTGCTCCAGATGCCACAGTAGATTCAAAGACTAAGACCGTTGCCTCAGCTGCTCCTGTAGTGGGTGAAGCTGCACCTAAGGCGACCGCAGCTCCGGCGGCGGACACCGCTAAGGCTGCAACAACTACAACCACGGTTGCTGCTACTGTCAAAACGCAAACCCAGACAGCAACACCGGCTCCAACCGCTGCGCCTACGACGGCTCCCAAAGCAATCGTAACCGCCAAAGCGGCTCAACCAACGTCTGCTCCTGTTGTATCTGCTCAGCCAAAGGCAACTTCGGCTCCTGCAGTAACGGCAACGGAAGCACCTTCGAAATCGAAATCCATTACCTTCTCTACAACTGAGGTGGTTAAAGCGACGGCCGCTCCAGTGGCTGAGGTAGCTCAGCCAAAGACTTCTACTAATGCACCATCATCCACCGTCAGCGCGCCAGCGCCAGCGGAACCGGCTCAAGCACCCGCACCTGCCGCTGAGGAAGAGGTTTGTCCTTGATGGGTCGCGTGCTCATTCAGGATTCCTTTCAGCAAATTCATCACATAAATCGATATAAGGCGAGGTGCACATAAATGATAAAACCATTGCGATTCAAAAAAATTGTAACGCTGCTTCTAGCAGCTTCCCTGCTTGTCCTGCCTTTTCAAGCGGGCAGAGCTAATGCCGAAACGGATAACGCAGAGGCACTAACCTCTTTAGCCTCAAATAGCGGTGTAAGCCACTTTGATTATTTCAGTCATGTTTATGACCGTTTGAATGATGCTAGCCATGTATTTAAAACGGCAACCTATGAGGATATCGTTCATCTTTTTGAGAGTGAAGGCACTTACGCTGTTCTGGTTGGCGGCGCTTGGAGCGAGAATACACAGGCCGATATCGGCTTTATCAATGAAGTAGCTAAAGAATATGGCATCTCTACGATTTATAACTTTGATACTAAGCTGGACGGTGACACGCTCCAGATTGCAGACAGCAATAATAAATTTGCTTACAAATACGTTGACCTGGTAAACAAATATTTAAAGAATTTGAATCTGTCCTCGAAGGACGTTCCAGAACGCAATGTTAGCTATACCAATAAAAACGGGGATGTCGTAACTGCTAATAAGATCGAATCTCCATTTCTCTTGGTGTACAACAAGGATCACAAAGATGCACAGGGAAATAGTGCTCCTGTTGTATCCTATCTGGATAAGAGCTATTCGTGGAATGAGTTCCTAACGAACGGAACGCTAGATGCTACGAAAGTTAATGCTTATAAAGCATCAGTAAGAGAGGTGCTTAGTGCCGCTTCTGGGTATAGCACGATCGATGAGTCTGCTTATATCAAGGCCGCATTTAACAAGAACTATGAGGGCGAAAATGAGGGCAAACCTACGATCTTCAACGAATCGGACGGTACGCTCGTGTATGAACATGTGACCTATCATCAGCTGAAGCAAATTTTGGCGAGTGATGGCAACTATGCGATTTTGTTAGGCGGCTCATGGTGCCCCAACACACAAGCGGTTATCAAATATATTAACGAGTATGCCAAAAAACATAATATCGATAAGGTCTACTTCTTCGATACGAAGCTCGACTCTGGGGTGACGGTTGCTGAACCAAGCAACAACAGCGGCACTAAGGGCAACGCTAATCCGCATAATAATAATGAGCTTCAGATTAGAACAACCAATCATCCATATGCAAATTTGTATGTTGATCTGGTCCGTACTTATCTGACCAATATTAAGACCGAGAACAATACAGCAGCTAAACCATCTGTGATTAGTTATGTGAATGAGCTTGGAAACACTGTGATAGGAGATAGACTTCAGGTTCCATATCTGTTCACGTATAACAAGGACAACAAAGATACAAGTGGTACTAATGCACCTATTCTAGGGCATATTGAGCTTATGTATAGCTGGACGAACATCCAACCGGATTACGTGCAGGCTAATTACCCAATTGGAGCCAGATACACTAACACTACAACAGCGCTGGATAAGCTATTCTCAAAACTTGAAGCTGTGCCTGCTGGACTTACAGGTGTAGCACCAACCGCAGCAGACAGTAAGGATGGGCAAATCTTGGGCACAAGTTCGGCCTTGGAATATAAGCTGGCTGGAGATACGGCATATACGCAAGTATCAGGTTCAGCGATTACAGGGCTTGCGCCTGGTGTTTATACAGTAAGATATGCGGCTACATCAGGATATCAAGGTCCAACGAACGCAGCGGGACCAACGATCATTCCTTATAATGCTGGAGAAGACGTAAGTGTGGAGGTGCCTGCTTATATCCATCAACAAGCAGCTCCAACAGGTCTATTAGGGGTAGCTCCTACTTCTGAAGCTAACGATGATGGGCAAATTACGGGCTCAGTTGAGAGGCAGGAGTATAAGGGTGCTGTAGAAGCTGATTATAAGCCTGTTACAGGCGTAGCCATCACAGGTCTTACTCCGGGCTTTTATAAGGTGAGATTTGCGGCAAAAGAAGGATACAGCGTAGGTAAAGATACTACTGTTGAAGTTCCGGCCTATGGGGAGCAAGCAGCTCCTACAGGGCTAGTGGGCGTAGCGCCGACTACCACAGCCAATAATGACGGTAAAATCACCGGGACTACGAAAGCTTTGGAATATAAGCTAGCAACGGTAACCGATTATGTCTATGCAACAGAAGTAGAGATCGTTGGATTGGTACCGGGGATATATCAAGTAAGATATGCAGCCAAAGAGGGATTTAATGCGGGCAGAGCAGCAGAAGTGATTGTTCCAGTATTCACTGCAGAGCAAGCAGCGCCATCCGGTTTGCAGGGGGTAGCACCTACCTCTACAGCGAACAATGATGGGAAAATTACAGGAACCACAACAGCCTTAGAATATAAGCTGTCCAGTGTGACTAATTATGTGTATGCACCAGATAAAGAGATTACAGGTCTAATACCAGGTACGTATCAAGTTCGATACGCAGCGAAAGAAGGTTATAAGGCAAGTCCAGTGACCGCTATCGTTGTCCCTGCTTATGTATCTATTTCAGACCCAGGAACAAGTGGGCCTGGCGGCAGCAATTCTGCGCCGAGCACGGCTACACCAACACCAACAGCAAGCCCTCAACTGGTTGCTGCAACAACAACCGGTAATACTGTGAATTTATCATCAACAGCAGAAACCAAAACGGATAAAACCACAGGAGTAACCACATCTACAATCACGAAAGAAGCGGCTATCGAGCTAGTGAACCTTGCTAAAAAGGCAGAAGCGGATGGGAAGAAAGCTGTACTGGAAATTAAAGTAGCAGCTACTTCTGATACCAAAACAGCCGAGCTTACCCTATCGAGAAGCATAATTAATGAGTTAGTCTCTGGTACGAAGGCCGAGATTACCATTCATTATGAGAATGTAGGTACGATTACACTCGATGCCAAATCTTTGGCAAGTATCAGCGCAGCCTCGGATACGGGGGATATTGTCATAACGATCGCTAAGGTTTCGTTAACGGCAGAAGGTAAGGCTGTTCTCGGCGACAGACCGGTTTATGATTTATCGGTAAAGGCGGGCCAAAGCACTATCTCTACCTTTGGTGGGGGCAGTGTCCACATCAGTGTACCCTATACGCTACAAGCAGGAGAACAGAAAGATGCGGTTATCGTATACCATATTAATACCACTGGAAGCTTGGAGAATGTACGCGGGAATTATAACGCTGCCAAGGGAACTGTAGATTTTGTTACCACACATTTCTCCCAATATATTATCGGATATAACAAGGTGAGCTTTGCGGATGTTTCGGACACCTCATGGTATAGCAGTGCAGTAGGTTATCTTGCAGCACGCAGTATCACATCCGGTACAGATGCAGAGCATTACAGTCCGAATGCTGAAATAACTAGAGGGCAATTTATTGTCTTACTCTTGAATGCTTACGGCATCACACCGGACGCTACCGCAACGGATAATTTCACGGATGCGGGCAATACGTATTACACGAACTATCTCGCGACTGCTAAGCGCCTTGGGGTAGCCACAGGTTCGGGGGATAATCAATTCCAGCCAGAGATTCAGATCACTAGACAGGAGCTATTTACACTCTTGTACCGCTCGCTCGTAGCGCTAGGTGAACTGCCATCCGAGAAGAAGGCTGCAGCTCTTTCTGATTTTAGTGATGCAGGGGAGATTGCTGGCTATGCACAGGAAGCCCTTCAGGCGCTGGTAGAAAGAGGTGTAGTGACAGGAGCAAATAGTAAGCTGAGTCCTAAAGAAGTCACTACAAGAGCGCAAGCGGCACAGGTCATTTATAATCTGCTGTCGAGATAATTAAGCAGCAGCTGTATATTACATTGGAACCCCCTGCAAAAAAAGCAGGGGGTTTCTAATCTTAAATTTAATGCAAATTTTTCCGAAGGTTGAACCCTTTGCTAAGTATTGCAATGCTTCAATAGAATGTTCAAATGGAAATACAGCATCAATGATCGGGCGAAGTCCATTTTGTTCGATCGCACGATTCATCGTCTCAAACATGTCACGGCTTCCAACATTGATGGCTTGAAGGCGCGCTTTTCTCAGAATTGCAGGGATAAGTTCAAAGCCTTCCACCTGGAACCCCGATAGACCGCCTATCAGACTGATCCTTCCACCCACCCGCAGCGCCCCGATTGATTTATTTAATGTGGAAGATCCACCGAGATCAACAATATGGTCTGCTCCGCGTCCCCCTGTCAGCTCAAGAACAGCCTTATCCCATTCAGGGGTTGTTAAATAATTGACACCAAAATCTGCTCCCAATCCCTTGGCCCGCTGAAGCTTCTCATCGCTGCTAGATGTGATGATCACCTGTGCACCGTGAAGCTTGGCAAATTGAAGCGCGAATAGCGAAACTCCGCCTGTTCCTTGGATCACTACAGTCTCTCCGGCTTTCACCTTTCCTTCTTCAACAATAGCATGCCATGCTGTAACACCTGCACAAGGAAGTGTTGCCGCTTCTTCATCTGTCAAAAGATCTGGCACACGAACCAACCCCTTCTCGGGAAGTACAACATATTCTGCTAGCAGCCCATCAAGCGGACTTCCTAGCGAGCTCACCCAATTTTCTTGTGAAGGTTCTCCCGTAATCCAGCTTTGAGTAAAAATACCGCTCACCCGATCACCAATCTTGAATCGGGACGTATGCTCACCTAAGGCGACAACTTCACCCACACCGTCCGATACCGGGATTAATGGTGAGCTCAAAATCGGGTTATAAAAGCCATCAATCACACCTAAATCCCTAGCGTTAAGGGAAACTGCCCGCATTTTTATACGAACTTCACCAGGACCAGGATTAGGAATTGGACGTTCGGCTGTCTTCAGGTGATCTAGGCCAAATTGACTTTGAATTTCGTATACTTTCATGAGCAATCTCTCCTTTTTGAAGTGCATAGACATACAATAATCCATAAACTACACTTAAGTAAGAAGGCACTTTATAGTGTCCAGGGAACCAAAAAGTGCATAGGAGGACTTCATATGAACCATCCATTTTCGACAAATGCCGTAGAGCCTGATATCTCGTTATCGATTTGTGGGTACAGTAAGGTCCTTGACATCATCTCTAATAAATGGACAGCTTTGGTCATCTATGCCATGGAAGATGGAATCATTCGTTACAGTGATATCAGAAGAAGAATTGAGGGCATCTCTAAAAAAATGCTAACTCAAACATTGCGGCAACTGGAACGAGATGGGCTCGTCCAACGCGAGATCACACCATCGGTCCCGCCCATCGTAGAGTATTCTCTAACTCCTTTAGGGGAATCATTACTTGAACCTATGAGAGCGTTAAATCAGTGGACGAGTAAAAATTACGAATTGGTTCAACAAGCTAGAGCTTCATATGATCAAGTGGATCAAGCGGAATAATTCGCGGGGGATGATCTCTACACTTTAAGGGGGAACCAAGGGTTCTCCCTTTTGTGCTGAAAAGGGCATTAGCATTCATAGATATAAGATTAGTGAGTTAAATTATGGAGTGGGATTCAGTTGAATGATACAATTATTGTAATTTTATGAAATAGTAATTTTTAACATCGTCAATTAGTCGCTAGAGAGGGGATTAGGATATGGGCCTTGCTGATGATCCAGTCATTGCGATTTCTGGTTTATGGATGAACTACACTGATCGAATGGTGCTAAAGGGCATTGACCTTAAGGTATACAGAGGACAAATCATTGGCTATATCGGTCCTAACGGTGCAGGAAAGAGTACAACTGTTAAGATTATGCTCGGTCTGGTAGAAGGCTATAACGGCAAAGTAGAGATTTTCGGCAGGGATATTGCTGATGGAGATGTTTCTTACAAAAAAAGAATAGGTTATGTGCCGGAGGTAGCCGAATTATATGATAGCCTCACCGCTAGAGAGTATCTAACTTTTGTAGGTGAGTTGTATGGATTGAAGCGTAGTGATGTGAACTATAAAGCTGGAAAGCTAATGGCTTTGCTAGGTCTTGAGAAAGCTTATGATTCGCGGATCGCAACCTTCTCCAAAGGGATGAAACAAAAGGTACTGCTGATCTCCAGCATGCTTCATGATCCCGATATTCTGTTCCTAGATGAACCGCTGAGCGGTCTGGATGCCAATAGCGTAATGGTGGTAAAGGAGATTTTTGCATCTTTGGCGGCAAGGGGCAAGACCATTTTCTATTCTTCACACATCATGGATGTAGTTGAGAAGATCAGTAGCCGGATTGTTTTGATCGATGGTGGAGATATCGTGGCGGATGGGAGCTTTGCTGAGCTAAGAGAGAAGGGCCGCGAAGGGTCGCTGGAGGATATTTTTAATCAATTAACTGGATTTGATAAATACCGTGATATTGCTGGGGAATTTGTTGCGGTCATGCAAGAGGGATATTCTCATGACTGATTTCTATGTGCTGAAGCTTCTGGATAAGCTGCGAGGTGGGTTTAGCCGAATCGGTGTTGATTATGACGTGATGCGAAGTATTCTACAGGTCAAATTAACGATGGACGGTAGAAGAACACCAACAGTGCTTGGTGGAATGCAGAAAAAGGAGGAGAAGAAAGAGGGCTCCCCGCTGCGTGTGCAATGGATTTATTTACTTTTTGGCGTCATGTTAATTCCTCTTATGATGTTAACGGGCAACTATATGCTGCAAATGAGTCTAGTGTTTGGTGTAGTGATGTTTATGATTACGACCACACTGATCTCTGATTTCTCTTCCGTAATGCTTGATCTTCGGGATAAAAACATACTGGCTTCCAAGCCAGTGAACCGCCGTACCTTGAACATGGCGAAGAGCATCCACATTCTCATTTATTTATTTTCAGTGACGCTGACCTTGACCGGACCTTCGCTGATTTTGTGCCTGTTCAAACAGGGAGTACTATTTTTTCTAATATATGCTGTTGAGATCATTCTGATGGACTGCTTTATTCTCGTCATTACGGCGCTGCTTTATTTACTGATTATGAAGTTTCTCGACGGGGAGAAGCTCAAGGATATTATTAATTATGTACAGATCATTTTGACTATAGGGATTACAGTAGGGTATCAGCTCGTTGTTAGACTATTCGATATTGCTGAATTGAGCCTCTCTTTTAAGCCGGCATGGTGGCAGTATTTGATTTCTCCGGTTTGGTTTGCAGCTCCATTTGAGATGCTGATTGGCGGAGCGAGAGACACACACTTCGTGGTGCTTTCGGCGTTAGCTTTAGTAATTCCGGTTCTGCTGATTGCGGCTTATATTAAGCTGATGCCTTTATTCGAAAAGAGCTTACAGAAGCTTTCAGAGCAAGGCAACGTTGGTAAAAGTAACGACCGAATGGTGGACTGGTTGTCAAAAATAACTTGTAACAACCCGGTAGAGGGCATGTTCTTTCGTCTTAGCTGGTCAATGATGAAGAATGAACGTGACTTCAAGTTAAAGGTCTATCCGGCAATCGGCTATTCAATCGTCTTCCCGTTCATTTTTATATTTGGGGTCTTTTGGGATGGTAATGCATCCACTATTAAGGATTCAAACACATATCTGATGATCTACTTCGGTGCGACGTTACTTCAGACGGTTGTCCTAATGCTAAGGTACTCTGCGAATTATAAAGGTTCTTGGATTTATAAGCTGATTCCTCTACCGAACACCGCACCTATATATCGTGGAATGCTTAAGGCAGCAATTGTTCGCTTACTAGTCCCTTTATTCGCTATAGAAGCGATAGTATATCTTTGGTTGTTTGGGTCGCGGATTGTGCCGGATTTAGTAGTAGTGCTGTTCGCAATGCTGATCTATGCTGTCATTTGCTTTCGTTCTTATCCCCCGGTATTACCTTTCTCAGAGCGTTATGAGGCAGCTAAACAGAAGGATTACACCGCAAACTCCTTTGGGTTGTTATTCTTGTTGATGGGGATGGCAGGTATACATTATGTTTTCACTTTGTTTACGGGTGGAGTTTATATTTACTTGTTAGTTCTGGTAGTTTTGAATCTATGGATATGGCGAATTACCTTTCCAAAAACCGTATCGCCAACAAGTCATAGTTCAAATTTTCCGGCCTGAGTGGTTGTGTCAAATATGGACATTTTTTGCGTAATAAAAAAGGGTATAAATTCCAGTATTTACTTAGACAATCTTCTGAATACAGAGTAGAATACATCTAAAGTTTCTTTTTTTGGGATCACCTATAATCTTTACGCACTCTTCCATATTTGATATTCGTGTACGGATTGTTTACTTGAGAAATACGCTGGGCGATTACGGGATTCAAAACCGGTGAAGAGGTTAACTAATGGATAAAATGGGAATCCACTTTAATGTTTGGGTTGTTTTACTATCATTGGCGTTAGTGGCGACAGCTGCTTATTCCGCACTGAATCTGATTGCGCAAGTTTCCGGTTCTAACGGCAAAGTTCGACGCTTATGGCTGATTTCGGGGGCTTTTGTGCTTGGTAGCGGTATTTGGGTGCTACATTATGTTGGGATCATGGCGAGCTATTTACCCTTTGAAGTTAATTACTATCCAGGTAGATCTATACTGTCGCTATTGGTTGTTGTGTTGTTCTGTTATTTGGCATTCCATATAACATCTGATACACGTTTGGGAGTATGGCGCTTAATAGTAGGCGGTATTCTTTTGGGTAGTGGAATTTCGGCTATGCATTATATCGGGTTGTTTTCTTTAAGGATCGGGACAAAGGTTTATTATGATGTGTGGACTCAGTGTGCTGCCGTAGCTCTTGTTGTAGTATCCGCTTATCTTGGATTATTGATGTTTTATAAGTTTAAGGCATGCGCGGGGAGAATGGACTATCAAGATTCATTAACAGAGCTGCCGAATCGACATGGATTGGAACACTATTTTAAAAATGAATTTTTCGGAAGTAGATCGGGTGCTGTTTTTTTTGTGGATCTGGATCGCTTTAAATCGATTAACGATACGCTTGGACATGATATAGGGGATATGCTACTGCAGGAGGTTGCTGTAAGATTAATTCATTCTGTAAGAGATAAGGGGAAAGTCTTCCGTTTAGGCGGCGATGAATTCTTGATTGCTCTCCCAGATTGCACGCTGGAAAATGCGCAGTTAGAGGCAGAACGTATTATGCATGAACTTAAGAGATTCTATCGTATTCAGGGTAACGAGCTCTATGTTACTGCAAGCATTGGAATCAGTATGACACCATTGCATGGGACTGATCGCTCAACGCTAATGAAAGCTGCGGATACGGCTCTTTATACTTCTAAGGATTCGGGTAAGAACAAGTTCAGTGTGTTTGATCAGGAAGCTAATCGCCATCAGCTGCGACGGATGTCGCTAGAAAAAGATCTTCGTAAAGCGTTAGCTCGTTCTGAGTTTATGGTGGTGTATCAGCCCAAATGGGATTCCTATATAAATGTTACTGTAGGTCTTGAAGCATTGCTGCGCTGGAGACACCCAGAGCATGGGATCATTTCACCAGCTGAATTCATTCCTATTGCAGAGGAAACCGGACTAATCGTTCCGATTACCTATTGGATGCTGCATGATGTGTGCAGCCAGAACAAGTTCTGGCATAAGGAAGAGATAGCTAACGTACCGGTATCAATTAATATGTCCGCAAGGATGTTTGAGGATGGAAGTCTATACGATGTTGTAGCGGAAGCACTCACATGTTCAGAATTAGAACCACACTTCCTCGAACTGGAGATTACGGAGTCCATTGCGATGCATAACATGAAAGAGACGGTTGCGCAGTTGTCCAGACTTCGGATGCTTGGGGTAAGAGTATCGCTGGATGACTTTGGGACAGGCTTCTCCTCCCTTGGTAATTTGGATGAGATCCCAGTCAACACACTCAAGATTGACCAAGTATTTATTCGTAACAGCAAGATGCACTCCAAGAAAGCTATTATCAGCAATATTATTGCGATTGCGACCCATCTGAATATGGAAGTCGTGGCAGAAGGTGTGGAGACACCAGAGCAGATCGAATTGCTGAAATCACTGGGTTGTAGAGTCATGCAGGGTTATTATTACGGCCGGCCGATGCCTGTACATGAGCTGGGTGAGTGGTTTATAGCGAATACGGCAGCGTCGTAATCTCATTACATAGAAGAGGGGCTAGCGACCAAGCAGAATTTCTCTGCTTGGTCGCTAGCCCCTTTAAGGTTAAGAACTTACATGAATAAAGATTATACTTTGAAACGTTCGATAAGAATCTGCAGCTTCTCCGCTAACGAAGACAAGAAACCAGCAGCCGACTCCACTTCTTCCATTGCTGCGAGCTGCTCTTGTGAGGATGCGGATAAGGTTTCTGCACCGCTTGCTGTCTGATTAGCGACGTCTACAATATTCTGTAGAGTAGTAACGAGACCATCGGAGATGGAGGCTAGCTCGCGGACTGTTCCGGAAATCTGCTGACTTTGTGAAGCCATCCCAGAGACAGACATCTCAATCTCGGAGAAGGATTGACCTGCAGTTACGATTAATTCCCGGCCTTGATCCATCTCTTCTGTAGAGCGCTTCATGGTTTCTCCTGCTTGGTCCATCTGATTTACGATGATGCTTACGAGTTGTCCGATTTGAGCAGCTGATTGGGCGGATCGCTCGGCAAGCTTGCGTACGGATTGTGCAACTACTGCAAAGCCTCTTCCCTCTTCTCCGGCTCTTGCAGCTTCAATGGCTGCATTCAGCGACAGCAGGTTGGTTTCTTCTGCGATGCTCGCAATCGTGCCCACAATATTCTCAATTTCCTTGGAGTAGCCGCCCAAGGTTTCAATAATGACAGCTAAATCAGTGATGCTGTCACTGACGATGCCCATCTGTTGTGTAGTAGAATCCATTGCTTCTCGACCTGTACGAGCCTTTTCGGCGTTACTGGTAGCATTATTCATTGCGTTATCAGCATTTCCTGCAATCTCTGTAATGAAGTGTGACAAGTCTTGTACAGACTTATATCCACCCTCCAAATTTTGCAATTGTGTATTAGCTCCATCGGCAAGTTCAATTGAAACGTTGACACTATACTCACCAGCACGGTTAGTTTCCTGTGCACTGGCAGAGAGCTCTTCGGATGAAGACGCCACCTGCATGGAGGTTTCATTAACTTCGGTAATGAGCATGCGCAAGCTCTGCGTCATGCCGTTGAAATTTCGAGCTAGTGTACCAATCTCATCCTTGCTGTTGAATGAAATAGGATCATGAGTAAGATCACCCTGTGCAACAAGATTTACACCTTTGGATAGCTTCGTTAGTGGACTTACCATTCGGCGGATTAAGAGATATGCTGCCACAATAGCAATAACTAGAATGGAAGTCCCGATAATAAAAGGCTGAACAATGATGTCTCGGGTCCGTTCTTGAATTAACGGACCATCGAAGTTAATAGCCATTAGAGCGACTATAGGCTTGGAGGGGTCATGATCTTGATAGATGGGGCCGTAGCCCGTCTTGAGTGAGGTACCTTCGTATGTATAAACCTTGGAGTATGCGGAATGCTTAGACTTAGTAATCATTTGCTTCTCTTCATCTGAGAAATAAAAAGTGTCGCCTGCTTTATAACCTCTTGCTTTGAAGCTTGAATCTGCGGCGAGGATCTTTCCATCTAGCGATAAAATGAACGCCTCTTTAAAAATAGCCTTATGTGCCACAATCCAACCGATCCGGTCCTCGACAGCCTCCAGTTTGCTTTGATCTCCTGCAATTAATGCGGTAATGTCTGATGGGTCAATCAGCCCGGTTGTAATATTGGCGCATCCTACCAATTCAATACCTGCAGCTTCGTCTACTTGCTTGTACGCAGTACGGTATCCGAAGAACCCGATGGATGATCCAACAAGAAGTAACACGATGAACATCATCCAAGTTAATTTAGTTGCCAATTTCATTCTTTGCACCAACCTTGACAAATTATGTTTTCGGTGACAATCGCTCTCACTGCTACGATTATAGCGTATCGTTAGGCCTAGAACCTTACATGGAATATAGTATTTTTGTGTCGGATATTGTAAATTGGTGGAAAAATTATGGAAATAAACGTGATTATGAAATCTTTAGTAGACAAAAGCATTGAATCCTAACCAGTTCTAGTGGTACGCTTGAGTTATTAAAAACGGATTGGGAGTTGAATTAAGGATGCCGCATCAATTAGATCCGTTAATAGAGCGTCTTGGATTATCCATGTGGAGAGTACAGCGTAAGATAATGTCTCAAATGTCATTGCATAAAGAACTTGGACTTACCGTACCTCAGATGGGTCTGTTAAATATAGTAGCGAAAGAGAAAAAGTCGCGGGTGGTACAACTGGCGGAGTCTATGGAGGTCAAATCCAGTGCCATTACTGTGATGCTCGATCGCCTGGAAGCGCTGGGTTTTATTAAGCGTGAGACGGATGGATCGGACCGGAGAGCGGTTGTGGTGACCATCACCGAGCAAGGTCAGCAAATACTTGAAGAAGGACATTTCCGTTCAAAACAGTTGCTTGCTGAGCATTTATCTATACTGAAGCCGGAAGAGCTGCAAAAGTTTGCGGAATACTACCGTATGATCGAGGATCAGAAACGGTAAATCTCTGGCTCTATAGATACAGAAAGAAGGCCACCTTCTCCGGAGAGAAGGTGGCCTTCTTTTGTAATACATATCTTATGATGGCTTAGGGTTTAATTGGTTTGTCTGGCAGCTGCGTAATGTAGCTATGGGAAAGTTGTAGAAGTCTCAATGCTCGATTGTATTCATCCTCAGTGGCAGTCGGTGCTTTTCCATTGTAAATAGGATATTGGGTGTTATCTTCAAAGCTGTTACCCGGAATAAGTAGACCCGAGTTGGAGATGAAAGAACCAGAAGGTAAATAATATCGCTCTGGTAGCAAATTATAAGTCTGACTGAGTAGATCTTGACCGAAAACCAGGTTGTTCTCTAATGAAATTCCAAGAAGACCGGCAGCAGTTGGCATGATATCCACTTCGCCACCGACTTGTTCTAAGGTCTGTGGTGCTGTATTGTCTCCTGCATGAATGAGCAACGGAATGTTTAACATATCCGCATAGGTATATTCATGACCATAGATTTCAGTCATTAATTGTTTATCATCATGATCGAGAGAATAAATTGGTAATCCCATATGATCACCATAAATCATGATCACGCTGTTGTCCCATACGCCATTTGCTTTAAGCTTTTCTACGAAATGTCCAAAAGCATCATCTGCATAGTTCTGGGAACGGATATAATCACCTACAAAAGTGCCTTCATAACGCTCTGGTAGCTTCATGCGGTATTTTTCCTCAGGGATCGTGAATGGATGATGCGCTGACATCGAAATGATTTGAGCATAGAAAGGTTGACCCTCGCTATTCATGTCTTTTAGCTTGTCGGCTGTTTTACTATATAGCGTATCATCAGAAGCCCCAAAGAAGAAAACATCATCTTCACCGAAAAACTTACGATCATAATAATGGTCGAAGCCCAGCGAGTCATACAGCTCACCACGGTTCCAGAACTCTACGACATTGGTGTGGAAGGTTGCGGTCTGATAGCCATTGTCTTTAAGCAAGCGCGGCAGACTTGGAAGCACCTTATCCACATAAGACATGGTTGCCGCTCCACGTGGAGGGATGTAGGCGGAAGTGTTCACTACGAACTCCGCATCCGACGTATTCCCTTGACCAACCATTTGATAGAAATTAGGGAAGTAGAGACTGTCCTTCATCACCTTGTTCAAGTTTGGTGTGATCTCTTGCCCGTCTAGCTTAAGGCCCAGCAAAAAGTTCTGGAAGGATTCCAATTGAATGATAATTAGATTCTTGCCTTTAGCGATGCTATGAAGTGGAGAACTAGCCGCAGTATCAATTCCCTTCACTTGGTTGATGGCATCCTGTGTAATATCACTTGATTGCACAAGCTCCGGTTCTTCTTTCGCAAAAATCGTATAGGCTTCATAATTAAGAATACCCATCTCCTGAGCTTTCTTAATTTCGTTCATACTAGCCTTATTAGGCAAAATGTTGAACAAGCATATACCAAGTGAGACTGCGAATAGAACACTATATTTTATTTTTCCGTTACGACGGTTGATATTTTCTTTCTTATAGACCCGGCCTTTCTTATTAAAGAAGAAATAGCCTCCTAAGACAATGATATCTGTAAAAATCAGCAGGTAGTAAGGATCCATTAGTGAGAATACGCTGTTGCTGACGGCTGTGACTTGATTCACCTGCTCCGCCGCATGGTAAGTTACAATGACTCCATAATATTTAAAATACATGATAGCTGCGAAAAAGATAGCTGTTACTAATAAATTGACTGTCATGTAATATCCAAGCTTTCGTTTGGATGCGAACCGCTCAATAATACAGAAGAGCGCCCAGGCAAAAGGGATTTCTGTCAATAATGACTTCCAAGGCAGTACATCATCAAAAATGACGCCCCAAGCCAAAAATGCTTTTAGAATAAAAAGTATTGTGAAAAACACAAAAGGTTTAATGATCCAACGTTTAATATTAAAGGATGACACAGCTTCCCCCTCTTTCTACATGATAAAACGCCATTTCCCAAATAGGACGAAACAGCGTCAAGACAAAGTGACTCCATAGTAATAAAATTTATTATGCAGGGCTAGCTGGAGAAAGTCAAAAAACGAAAATATAAGTATAAGCTTTGTGGAGCGCGTAAACTTGAATAGACATGGGTGAAAGATCATGTTTATGCTATCACATGGAGTTTTATAACGATTAAAGGACCAAAATAGACATTGGCAATAAAAAGAATATATAGCTAATCAAGGGAGGTGAGGATTGATGGATCATACAGTCACTCTATCCGTTAGAACTCTCGTTGAGTATGTCTTCCGCAGCGGTAGTATTGAGTCTGGATTTCATGGCACTGCCTCTATGGTTGAAGGCACACGAATTCATCAGAAGATTCAAAAGCAATATAAAGAAGGCGACCGCAAGGAGGTCTATCTGAGAACAGAAATCCCTTATGGTAGCTTACTCTATATAGTAGATGGGCGCTGTGATGGTTTGCTTATTTCGGAGGATGGGAGCCTTACGGTAGAAGAAATCAAATCAACCTCCGGACTGCTGGATATGCTGGACGAAGGACATGAGGTACATTGGGCGCAGGCACTGATGTACGCATATATGGTGTCGCTGGAGCAGGAGCATTCCTCTATACAGGTAAAGCTTACCTATGTCCACCGGGCAACGGATGAGCAAAGAAGCTTGTACCGAACGTTGTCTTTAGAAGAATTGACCTCATTCGCTAATGAGACTGTGGCCAGATATGCTCCATATGCCGAGATGATGGTTCGTCATGATACAAAAAAGGAGCAGAGCCTTCGTGAGTTGAGTTTTCCGTTTCCTTCCTATCGAAAGGGTCAACGGCATTTTGCCGGAGCGGTGTACAAATCCATTGTGGAAAAGGTCAGTCTGTTCGCTCAGGCGCCCACTGGTATCGGAAAAACTATGTCGACCTTATTCCCTGTCCTAAAAGCAATGGGCGAAGGACAAGCTAAAGGATTGTTCTATTTAACGGCTAAGACGGTTACCCGTTTTGCCGCGCAGGAAGCAATCTCGCTACTGCTGAAGCAGGGACTTCAGCTGCATGTCATCACACTTACCGCTAAAGAGAAGGCCTGTTTCCGAGAGGAAGGGATTTGCGGCAAGGATTCCTGTCCGTATGCGGATGGCTATTATGATCGGATTAACGATGCGGTAATGGATTTGCTAGAGCATGAGACATTGATGAGCAAAGACACCATAGCAATGTATGCTCACAAACATAAAGTGTGCCCGTTTGAGTTCTCGTTGGATGCAGCCTATGCCTGCGATGCGGTGATCTGTGATTACAATTATATATATGATCCTCGGATCAGCCTGAAACGGCTAACGGAGGAAAGAAAGAGAGAAACGGTGCTTCTAGTAGATGAAGCACATAATCTGGTAGACCGAGGAAGGGAGATGTTCTCCGCCTCTTTGCTGAAGGCGACTTTTCTAGAGCTCCAGCGTCAGTACAAGGGCGTTAACGGAAATTTGAGTACTGCAGCTAAATCGGTGAATGCCTTTTTCATCTCCCTTCGTAAAATATGTAATGATGAGGGACAGGGACAATGGACTGCGTTCCCGGAGGAGTTACCCGCTTTGCTTGAGACGTTCTCCTTGGAAGCGGAACAGGAGCTTATACATCCAAGCACCAGCATTGTTCCTCTGAATGGGGAAGCAGATGGTGAGAATGTTCTCCTGGATACGTATTTTGCAGTGCAAGGGATGCTTCGCACCTTTAAAACTTACGATGAACGCTACATAACCTATGCTGAGGTACGGCGCGGTGATGTGTATCTCAAGCTATTCAATTTGGACCCTTCGCATTTGCTCCGGCAAATGTCCAAGAGCTTTCGAAGTCAGATTCTGTTCTCTGCTACGCTCTCTCCATTATCGTATTATCGGGATATGATTGGTGCAGTGGAGGAAGATTATAGTTTAACCGTCTCATCTCCTTTTCAGAAGGAGCAGTGGGAGGTGACTGTGCTGCCCGTCTCGACACGTTATCATGACCGGGAAGCGTCCCTCCTTCCGTTGACTCGGGCGTTGAACCAAATGGTTTCTAGGAAGGGCAATTATCTGGTGTTTTTTCCATCGTACCTTTATTTGCAAAATGTATATCAAGCCTTTACGGATAATTACCCCGAAATACGGACTTTGATACAGGACACAGGAATGAGTGAGCAGGCTAGAGAAAGTTTTTTGGCTTCATTTCGTCCGGATAATGACGAGACGCTGTTAGGATTTGCTGTACTAGGTGGGATTTTTTCAGAAGGTGTGGATCTGCCGGGAGACCGTCTTAACGGGGTAATGGTTGTCGGTGTGGGTCTGCCACAGCTAGGTCTTGAGCGTAATCTCCTGCGTCAGTATTTTAATGGCAAAGGTAAGAATGGCTTTGATTATGCCTATGTCTACCCAGGAATGTGCAAGGTATTGCAAGCCGGAGGCAGGTTGATTCGCAGCGAGACGGACACAGGCATTATTGTGCTTGCAGATGATCGCTTTTTGCAGAGTCCTTATATGCACTTGCTTCCCGAAGAATGGAGAGATTATCTTATCCGCTCATAAGAGGGTATAATCTATGAAAAGGTATTCATAATCAATCGGCAGGAGGAAAAAGAATGACATTAAAAGTGGGTATTGTGGGTACGGGCTGGTTCTCTAAGGTACATGCTGATTTGCTGGCAGAGATGGATGATGTCCGTTTGCAGGCGGTCTGCGGAAGCAGTAAGGCTAAAGGCGAAGATATGGCACGTCCATACGATGCTGCTGGATATGGTGATATTACGGAGATGCTGGATGCGGAGAAGCTCGATGCTGTTTATATTTGTGTGCCTCCACAATCTCATGGCGCGATGGAACGATCATTAATTAAGAGGGATATTCCCTTTTTTATAGAAAAACCGCTTAGTATGACTACTGAAATTCCCGCAAGCCTACTTCAGGATATCAAAGAACATAATTTGTTAACCTCGGTAGGCTATCATTTTCGCTATCAGGAGAACATTAAACGTCTGAAAGAAACTTTGCGTGGTGACAAGGTCGGTATGATTATGGGGCAATGGATGGGCGGCATGCCAGGCGTAGCTTGGTGGCGTGATCAGAAGCAATCCGGAGGACAATTCACAGAGCAGACTACACATATCGTCGATTTGGTGCGCTATCTAGCCGGAGAAGTAAAGGAAGTCTACGGCATGTTCGGAAACCGGATTATGCATGAGCAGCATGAAGGTGTGAGCGTGGCAGATGTAGGCACCGTATCCTTGAAGCTTGAAAATGGAATTATTGCTAATATTTCAAATACATGCGTTTTACCTGATGAGGTGGGAAGTGTAGGTCTTAGCTTCTATAATGATCGGGGACTTTTGGACTGGAACCCGGATCGTCTCTTGGAAGTGCGAAGCGGCAATAGTACCGAATTTGAGAATACAGGAAACCCATATTTAGTAGAAAGTGAAGCCTTCATACATGCTGTACGGACGGGCGATCGCTCGCGCATTTTATGCGACTATGAGGATGGATATAAAACCCTCAAAGTCACCTGTGCAGCCTACGATTCAGCGCAAAGCGGATTGCCTGTTAAGTTCTAAGGTTCAATTCATAGAAAAAGGACATGCTACTTTAGATGTACTAAAGAGACATGCCCTTGGCCCAAGCTGGGTTAGCCTAGTGGAGGAATATCGCGAGCAAAGCTGGCGCCACGCCGATAGATAACAGCGCAGACAGAATCATCGCAATACTGGAGATGGTTCCGGTCAGTGAACTAAGCTCGAAGGCTTTGGATGTTCCTGTACCATGTGCAGCGGTTCCCAGCGATACACCGCGCGCAATTTCATTCTCAATGCGGAAGATACGAAGTACAGTTGGGCCCATCATTGTGCCAAGTATCCCGGTAATAATGACGAATACTGCCGTGATACTTGGTACACCGCCGATACTTTGCGAGATGCTCATAGCGATCGGTGTGGTTACCGAACGTGGTACCAGACTAGCTGCCAGATCGCCGCTAACATGCAGCCATTTGGCCAGCAGAATGGAAGAGATCACCGCAACTATCGTCCCTGATAGCACGCCTGCTGCAATTTCGCCGGCGTGCTTTTTGAGTACCTTGAAGTTCTTATGCAAAGGGATGGCAAAGGCCATGGTTGCCGGTTGCAGCAAATCCGTCAGCCATTTTCCTCCCGCATTGTAAGAGTCATAAGTAATACCGGTTATGAGCAGGATGACGATCATAATCACCGGTGTGATGATTAATGGAGAGGTGTAGACTTTACCAGTAGAAGCATAGATACGTTTCGCGAGTAAATATACCGCGACCGTGAGACCAAAGAACAGCAGAGCGTTTAACATGATCTTTTCCGCTCCTTCGCTTTATAAATTCTACTGGTAAGTAATCCGGAACTGGCCATTACAACAAAAGTGCCCAAGACGACAACGGCAAGAATGCGTAATCCATCCGTTTCCAGAATATTAGCGTATTTCATTACACCTATAGCCGATGGAATGAAGAACAGTAGGAGCTCGGCGAGTAACCAAGAAGCGCCAACCTCTACCCAATTCAGACGAATAACACCGAACTCAAGCAGGAGAAACAATATAATCATTCCGAGTATGCTTCCGGGAATAGGGATATGCAATAATGGGGTCACAGCATTGATAAGTAAAGAGAATAATGTAAGTCCCGCTACCTGCAGCAAGCCTATAACAATCTTTTTCATAAGGCTTCGCTCCTTTCATGATAATGAAAGTTTACATCAATTGTTTTCATAGGTAAAATGAATAGATCGAATAAGTGACATTCCTTTTGTCTATGGATTAGGAGGCGAAATAATGGATATCCGGCAATTAGAATATTTCGTTCAAGCAGCAAGAATGAGAAGTTTCACCAGAGCTGCTGAATCACTATATATAACACAGCCTACGATCAGTAAAATGATCCGGAATATGGAGACCGAACTAGAGGCAGACTTGTTTTACCGTGAAGGAAAAAGTATAAGACTTACAGACGCGGGGGAAATTCTGTTCACCAAAGCGCAAAATATCGTGGAGTCTTTCGCTAGCTTGTCTTCCGAACTGGATAACTTACGAAATCTGGAGCAGGGTCACATCCGCATAGGCTTACCTCCAATGGTAGGGGCGAGCTTTTTTCCATCGGTGATTGGTCAATTTCATAAACGTTATCCACAGGTTACGATTCGTCTCCATGAAGATGGGGCCAAAAAAGTGGAGGAAGATGTAGAAACGGGACTGCTGGACATTGGAATGGTCGTGTTGCCTGTAGATACAGCCAAGCTTCATTGTTTCACCTTTGTTGAAGAGAAGCTGAATCTTATTTTGCCTATGGGACATCGGCTGGCCGAGGCGGAGCTTGTTCCGCTAAGTGAGTTGGCAGAAGAGGAGTTCGTGCTATTTCGAGAGGATTTCACGCTGCATGATCGGATTATTACGGAATGTGTGAAGGCTGGATTTCAGCCGAAGGTGATATATGAGAGTTCACAATGGGATTTAATTAGCAAGATGGTAGCCGCGGGAATGGGGATCGCATTATTACCGGAAACTATTTGCCGTGACATGGACCGCTCGCGATTGGTAGTCATTCCTTTGACAGATCCGGTAATTCCATGGCAGATTGCTATGGCATGGCGTAGAGACCGTTACTTATCTTTTGCAGCACGTGAATGGATTTCCTTTGCAAAGGGACTACTGAGAGAACAGTACCCTAATGAACTTCCCTAAGATTCAATGGATCACTCTGGACAAATAGGAATTTTATTATTGTAGATACAATGCATTTTTTTCTTTTTTTTTGAAAATATGTTTTTTGGTATCATGGATTATGATAGGTGGAGAAGTTGATAGAGAGAAGGAGAGAGTTGTGACATTATATCAAGGTTCTTCCGAGAATATTTATAGAAGAGACTACAGAGAAGATGAACTGTTTGTGACTATAGAGAGCCTTAGATGTGAATTGCTGGAAGTTGCGGAGCAACGGAGTCTTAGTGACCATGCAGTATTAGAGCTAAGCGAGCGATTGGACAGCTATATTTTGCTGGCACAACATAAGATGATGGAGAATTTGCGTAGTCGCAAGTCAGGCGCAACGCCCTACGGCAGAAGCTCAAAAGCCGCTATTACAATAAGTTAAACTCGATACATCCATAGAATTACACTATTACAAAGATCCAACCGATAAAGAGGAGAGAAATACGCTCCTCTTTTTGTCGTACAATCTATTGGTTGTACAATCCATAACTTTCACCTATAATGTCAATTAATAGAATCTTTTCAAGTCAAACTTTGGGGGTGCCGAGTGGAGGGAAAGTTAACAACTATACGCTCAGAAATTGAGAAAAATCTGTCCCGCTCCGGCCATAATCTCGCCTCATTCGCAAAAATTTGTGGCCTGAATCGTGGAAGTCTCAGCGCAATCCTGCATGGGAATCCACCGAAGCCTATGTCCCTGGGACAAATAGATGCAATCATTAAAGCCTTTGGTTTTCCGGATGGTTGGTTGTATCCACTGTACGTTGATGAATGCTTCAATGAGGAGAAGGTCTCACGCCGCAGGGTGGAGCCTTTTTTAATACGCTGCGCTGAATTGGGCAAGCAGCAATGCATAGATGAAACATTAAATAGGTTATTGGAATATCCGAAATCGCTGGATATTGTTTATTCAGTGGCTGATAAATTGTTTAATAAAGGAAAAGTGAATGAATCTATATTTTTCTATAAAGTTGTAGCAGAGAATGAGTCCGACAGTTACTCAGAGAGATTGGCGATCAGTCATTTTCGTATATTTAGATCGATGCAATCGATAGTGGATACAGATGAGAAATTACGAGCGGTGATCACCTTTGGACCATTTAGAGGCCGTCTTCCTGAGGATATGCAATTGGATGGTCTGCTTATGCTATCACAATTATGCTACGGTTTGCGTAGATGGGTAGATATGGAGAACTTTGCTGATGAACTGAGAACCCTGGCGAATGCCGTGTATCGTGATCAACTGCGAAAGAGTAAAGGTAGACGAGTTGAAGATCTTCGTACAGAACGTCCGCTCATTGTCTATTATGGTCATGGATATTTGCTTAAAGCGACTGCTCTAACCAAACAAGGTAAATATGAAGCAGCGAAAAAGTATACTGCAGGCTATGCTGATCTGAGCTGGTTTGAAATGATGAATGAGGAAGGCCGTGAAGCTGTAGAGCATTTCCGGTTGTTTGCAACTGCTAATAGCTTTACACTGGAGATGTTAGAGGGGAATGTGTCTGTTTTACCGGAATATACAGCTTTTTTGGCTGATCATCCTGGTGAAATTTTGGTAGGTCTTATTACTATTATGGATGCAGCTAATCGCCATGGGTTCTCTGCAGACAGTGTGCTTTCACGTTTTTCGCGCGAGATGTTGCGATTTGAGGAGTTTCAGGAGCCTAATAATGTGGATCGTGTATATCGGTTAAACTATCAAGTTGCGATGTATCTCATAACCCGAAAAAAGTACAGTACAGGCGTGGATTATATCATTCAGTGTTTGGAATTAGCTATTAAGCAGAACAACGGAAAAGATTTTATTAATTGTGTAACCTTATTTGAGACTAATAGGGATTATGCAACTACTGATCAGCAGACCAGATATAGAAATTTGATAAGGGAGGTGAGACAGCATGAAAAAATCACTATTGATGATGGCAAGTGTGTTAGCATTGTTTAGCTTCATCATTATCGGACCTGTAGGCTCTGGAAGCCAAGGCGGTATTACGACTTACGAGCACGGAGCTAATTGGTAGATTGAAACGATCTATTCAGTATTTTTATAATACAGAGTAATACATATACGAAACTGGACTCCCTTGCCCTTGAGCTTGGGAGTTTTCTTTTTCGTAATAATTGATAGCGTATTCAAAATTTGACAAAGCGTTGCACCGAAAATATAATTAGGTAGCCTAAATAATATAGTATTTAATAATTAGTCGACCTAACTAAATTAGAGGTGAAGGAAATTGGGATAAACGGAGGAAATACAGAAGATACTGAAAATTCAGTCGCACACAAGCTTTTTGCGGCGATGAAAAGGCTGCATAAAGGCCAATGGCACAAGGGTGTTGAAGGCCATAAGCCGAGTGAGATGACTTTAATGATATGCATTGAAAAATGGAATCATTCTGATGATGAGGGTCTAAAGATATCTGAGATCAGCCGACTTCTCGGATTCACACCTCCAACTATTACGCAGTTGATTAATAGTCTTGAGGCGAAACAAATGGTGGAAAGACACGCAGATCCTTCGGACCGGAGAGTCGTACGCGTGAAATTGACGGAGAGCGGAAAAAAACTCACACGAAGAGCAGAGCAATATAGAGATGCAATGCTTGATGAGCTCGTACAGTACTTAGGTGAAAAAGAGACTAAGCAGCTCACAGAACTGTTGCTGAAAGTACATGCATTCGTTGAGGATAATCCGCCACCTAATTGGGATAGGCTACAAATGAACGGAGATGAGAAGCTTGATTAAATTATTTAAACAACTGAAGCCATTTCGAGTAGCTATTGGTGCTGTATTAATTCTAGTGTTCTTGCAGTCCATGGGCGACTTATACCTCCCTACGCTGATGTCCGACATCGTGGACAAAGGAATTGTTCAAGGGGATCGTACTTATATTTGGAAAATAGGTAGCTTCATGCTTCTAGTTGCAGGGGGCGGGGCGTTATGTTCAGTCATTGCCAGTTACTTATCGGCAAAAGTGGCAGCGGGGTTCGGTAAACTTACCCGTGCTCGTGTGTTTAACCATGTAGAGAATTTTACGCTGCATGAGTTCGATAAGCTCGGTACTGCATCCTTAATTACACGTACAACGAATGATATTACGCAGGTGCAGACTGTACTTACCATGATGCTGCGTATGATGATTGGTGCACCGATGATGATGATTGGTGGTATCATCATGGCGGTTTCTGAAGATGCGAAATTATCCTTGATCTTCGTAGTAGTAATTCCGGTACTCGTAGGCGCAATTTTCTTCATTGGGATGAAGGGATTACCGTTGTTTAAAGCGATACAGGTTAAGCTGGATAAATTAAATCTGGTGCTGCGTGAACATTTGACAGGTATCCGTGTTATCCGTTCATTTAACCGAATTGATCATGAGAATAAGCGTTTCTCCGAGGCTAACCGTGATCTGACAGACACAGCGATCAAAGTAAATAAAATTATGGCCGGTTTAATGCCGCTTATGATGATTGTTATGAACTTTTCCATGATCGCAATTCTTTACTTTGGTGGAATCCGGATTGGCGACGGCGATTTACAAGTCGGCTCACTGATGGCATTTATTCAATATGCGATGCAAATTATGTTCTCCCTGATTATGGTATCGATGATGTTCGTGTTGATTCCTCGTGCTTCAGCTTCTGCCTTGCGTATCAATGAAGTGCTCGATATGCGGCCGGAGTTCACAGATCCTTCAGAGAGTGAATTGCAAACAACGGCTCAAGCTACTAAAAAAGATGGCCGTGATCATATGCGTGGTTTTGTTGAATTTGATAATGTTTCCTTTTCTTATCCTGGCGCGGAACAACCTGCACTTTCGAAAATTAGCTTCAGTGCTCGTCCGGGTGAAGTTACTGCCATTATCGGCGGTACAGGTTCGGGTAAATCTACGCTGCTTAGCTTGATTCCAAGGTTCTATGATGTTAATGAAGGCGCGGTACGTGTGAACGGAGTAGATGTACGTGAAATGACACAAGAAGAGCTACGGAGCAAAATTGGTTACATCCCTCAAAAAGCGGTATTGTTCTCAGGTACGATTAACGAAAACATTCGCTACGGTAAAGAGGATGCTACCGATGAAGAAATTATTCATGCAGCCAAGGTAGCTCAAGCCTACGATTTCGTGTCAGCCATGAAAGATGGGTTTGATTCTGAAATTGCTCAAGGCGGAAGTAATGTCTCCGGTGGTCAGAAACAACGGTTGTCCATTGCACGTGCTCTTGTGAGAAAACCTCAAGTTTATCTGTTTGACGACAGCTTCTCTGCACTTGATTTCAAAACAGATGCTAAGCTTCGCGCGGCACTCAAAGATGAAACCACGGAATCCACTGTTCTAATCGTAGCTCAACGGGTTAGTACCGTTATGGATGCCGACCGGATTATTGTTATTGATGAGGGTGAAATCGCCGGAATGGGCACTCACCGTGAACTGCTCGCGAGCAGTGATGTGTACCGCGAGATCGTATCCTCGCAGCTGTCAGAGGAGGAAATAGCATGAGCGAACAAAACAATAAACCTGTAGCTCCGCGCGCCCACAAAGGTCCAGGACCTGGTGGCGGTCCTGGCATGCGGATGCCTGCAGAAAAGGCTAAAGACTTTAAGGGTACACTTCGTCGTCTGATTAAGTATTTAAGACCTCGTATGGTTCAATTAATCATCGTTTTGGTTATGGCTATTGCCAGTACTGTATTCAGTATTTTCAGCCCTAAAGTTATGGGTAAAGCAACAACTAAACTGTTCGAAGGTGTTTACGGCAAATTAATGGGTGTCGAGGGAGCCTCCATTGATTTTGGATACATTAATGATATCCTGATCATACTTGCCGGTCTGTATTTGCTTAGTGCTCTGTTCAGCTATATTCAGCAGTATGTAATGGCTGGTGTAGCTCAGAAGGTCGTTTTCGACATGCGTGAGCAGATTAACAGTAAGCTGGAACGGTTGCCTTTGAAATATTTTGATTCTCGTACCCATGGGGAAATTCTAAGCCGTGCTACGAATGATGTGGATAACATCAGTACAACACTGCAACAGAGCTTAACTCAATTGATTACTTCTATTGTCACCATTATCGGTGTCATTATAATGATGCTTACCATCAGCCCATGGCTGACGTTGATTACGATTATTACGTTGCCACTTAGCTTCGTTGTGATTATGGCTATTTCCAAACGTTCGCAGACTTATTTTGTCGGACAGCAGAAATCGCTTGGTCAGTTGAATGGTCATGTAGAAGAAATGTATACAGGTCACCGGATTATCAAAGCATTTGGTCGTGAGCCGCAATCCCTTAAGGATTTCGATGAAATTAATGATAAGCTTTACGATTCAGGCTGGCGTGCCCAATTCATGTCCGGTATGATTATGCCGCTCATGATGTTTATTGGTAACTTGGGTTATGTAATGATTTGTGTAGTCGGCGGTATCTTTGTTACTAAAAAAATGATCGATGTCGGGGATATTCAAGCTTTTATTCAGTATTCCCGTCAGTTCACCCAGCCGATTGCACAAACGGCTAATATTGCTAATATTATTCAATCCACTATCGCTTCTGCAGAACGTGTATTTGAACTTCTGGATGAAGAAGAGGAAGTTAAGGAAGTTAATACTACACTTGCGAAGCTTGATGAAGGTACTCCGGAAGGTTCCGTTGAGTTCCGTCATGTGAAATTCGGATATAAAGAAGATGCGATTCTGATTGAGGACATGAATATTGAGGTTAGTCCAGGTCAGACTATAGCGATTGTCGGTCCTACTGGTGCTGGTAAAACCACTCTGATTAACCTGTTGATGCGCTTCTACGAGCTGAATGATGGGGAAATTATTATTGATGGAGTGAATATTACCAATATGAAACGCAGTGACCTGCGCAGCAAATTCGGTATGGTGCTGCAGGATACCTGGCTGTTCAATGGTACGATCCGTGATAACATTGCTTACGGACGTGAGGGTGCTTCAGAAGCTGATGTGGTACGTGCTGCTAAGGCTGCTCATGCCGATCACTTTATCCGCACACTTCCGCTCGGCTATAATACGGTGTTAAATGAGGAAGCTTCTAACATTTCACAAGGGCAGAAGCAGCTGATTACAATTGCTCGTGCCATTCTGGCCGATCCATCGATCCTTATCCTTGATGAAGCAACAAGCAGTGTCGACACACGGACAGAATTATTAATTCAAAAAGCAATGAAGGCATTGATGCAAAACAGAACCAGCTTCGTAATTGCTCACCGTCTTTCGACGATTCGAGATGCCGACCTGATCCTTGTTATGAATCAAGGTAGTGTAATCGAGAAGGGCAACCACGAGGAACTGCTTGCACAAGGCGGATTCTATGCTGATCTTTACAACAGTCAGTTCTCCGAAGGTGATTTGGACGCAGGCTAAATTGAAGTGAAGAAAAAATTATAGCAAACTATAAACCCCTCCTTTCACATTTTGCTGATTATTTATGTGAAGGAGGGGTATTTTATATGTGGTGGGATCTCTTAAGGCAGCGTTCATAATAAAAAAAGGTTTGATTAAAAATTTAAGGATAGGTATGATAGAATCAAAAATGACCCGCGGCTCATTTTTGAGGCTGCACGATAAAAGAGAGGATGAAGGGAATGTCAGGCTACGGTAAATGGGTGGCAGGAAAAAAGACGAAATGGATTACTCTTCTCGTATGGATAGTGCTAGTAGGTGCACTTACCCTATTATGGCCTGCAGTGAATTCTCAAGTTGCTAATAATGCGCCCAATCTCCCAGATGATGCACAATCAATACAGGCAACAGCCATTGCAGAACAAGAATTTCCAAGTGGAAGCGGAGTACCTGCATTGCTCGTATGGCATAGAGAAGGTGGGCTTTCGCAAGACGATTTAGTACATATCACTGCTGTATACAACAAGTTGGAGCAGCAACCGTTACCCCATCAGAACTTTGTTCCCCCACTAGGGAAGCTGCCGCCGCAGGCACTGCAAGCCTCATTATCTGAGGATCTTAGTACACTGGTAACCCCGGTGCTTTTTGATAAAACGGCAGATAGTGATCAGCTCGGTGAAGCTGTGACAGAAATGAAGAAGATCATAAACACAGAGACGGGTGGAGACCCCTCCGCAGCTAAGGTAGATGGAAAAGACCTGAGTTTACGTGTTACGGGTCCAGTGGGCATCTCTATAGATGCTTCAGGCCTGTTTCAGAACGCTGACGTTTCCTTGTTAATTGCTACGGTTATGCTTGTGCTGGTGTTCTTATTAGTGATTTATCGTTCGCCGATCTTGGCGTTTATTCCACTTATTGCAGTTGGATTCGCTTATGGTGTAACTAGTCCGATTCTTGGAAAAATGGCGCAAGAAGGCTGGATCACCGTAGATTCGCAGGCAGTCTCCATCATGACGGTTCTGTTGTTCGGTGCGGGTACGGATTATTGTTTATTCCTGATCTCGCGATTCCGTCAGCTTCTGAAGATAGAGCAAAGCAAAAGTCGTGCCCTGCTTCGTTCCATTACCGATGCTTCAGGGGCTATCGCTATGAGTGGCTTCACTGTCGTGCTCGCGCTGTTTGCGTTATTGCTGGCTAAGTATGGAGCTTATCATCGCTTTGCAATACCGTTCAGCGTGTCGATTTTCATTATGGGGATTGCTAGCTTAACGCTTGTACCTGCACTGTTGGCAATCTTCGGGCGGACCTCGTTCTTCCCATTCATTCCGCGTACTCCGCAAATGGAGGTTGAACGGGCCAAGGCTAAAGGCAAACCTGCTCCAGAACCAAAAGTCTCCCATAAAAAAGGGATTGGCGGATTTGTAGTTTCCAGGCCTTGGGCTATCGTAGGCGTGACCGTTATCGGACTAGGGATTCTGGCTTCGTTCTCTAGTGGAATCAAATTCACGTATGATATCCTTTCTTCTTTTCCTAAAAATATGGAGTCCCGCGAAGGGTTTGATCTCATCGGTAAGCAGTTTTCCCCGGGAGAACTAGCTCCTGCTAAGCTGATTATTGATACTAAGGGGCAAGCAAGTGGAGAGGATCTCAAAGTCATTCTCGGAGGGCTCACCTATGTGGACACGGTTTCCGACGCTCAGCAGGGTGCTGTGAACAAGGATATTCTGGGTTTCGATCTCGAATTTAAGAACAATCCTTATTCACTTGAAGCGATGGGGCATATTCCAGCCCTTCTAGCAACGGCAGAGCAAGCGCTGATTGATGTAGGGGTTGAGAATCCTGCGGATCATGTTTGGGTAAGCGGTCAGACAGCAACTCAGTATGATACCAAAAAAATCGGAGATCGTGATACGGATCTGATTATCCCTGTGGTCATTGGGCTGATCACCTTGCTGTTATTGATATATCTGCGTTCCATAGTGGCAACCATTTATCTGGTTGGAACGGTCATTCTCTCCTTCTTCTCTGCACTTGGCTTAGGCTGGATTATTATTCACTATGTGATGGGGGCAGATGCCATTCAGGGAGCGATCCCGCTTTATTCTTTTGTATTCCTGGTGGCACTTGGAGAAGATTACAACATCTTTATGATCTCGAATATTTGGAAAAAGCGTAAAACCATGCCGCTTAAGCAGGCGATCGCAGAAGGTGTAAATGAGACTAGCTCGGTAATTACCTCGGCGGGCCTCATTCTGGCAGGTACTTTTGCTGTATTAGCTAGCTTACCGATTCAGGTGCTTGTGCAATTTGGTATCATTACCGCTCTAGGTATTCTGCTTGATACCTTCGTAGTTCGTCCGTTCCTTGTGCCAGCTATTACGACACTTTTTGGTCGATGGGCATTCTGGCCGGGGAAACATCAAGAGGTGGAGGAAGCTCTCCCTCGTGGTAGTGAGCAATAAGCAACACACTGTAAAAACAAACAGGGATGCCTCAAAGCCATATTGGCTCAGGGCATCCCTGTTTTTATTGTCGTGGCAGTCGAACTTATATTCATTGTACGATTCGGCCTACATCACTTAATTGCTGGTGCCGGGTGTTCGGCTGATCATCAGCTTATATTTGTCGATTGATGCTCCAAGAATGGCTTCATTTCCACCAGCACCACGGTGTGATTGACGGAAGGAGTCGCTGGAGGTCCAGCCTTTAAATGCTTCCTCGTTCTCCCACATGGTGCAGATCTTTAGTTCCTCAACACCTTCTTTGGCACTTCCTTGCCAAACCTCCATGCGTACGAAACCTGGCATATCCTGTACACCGTTATTTCCTCCGAAACGTTGAGCAATGGCTTCACCATGACCTTCTTTAACCTTAATGGTATTTGTTACTACCAGCATATTAGATAAACCTCCGTTCAGCAGTGTGATATACATATATAAATATTAGATTGAATATTTAATTGCACTAAAAGTTCTGGTTCGTTAGAAATGAAGCGATAAGTGTATTCTATGCAACTAAATAAGATGAATCTGGGAAATGGTCGAGCATTATTTGCTTTTAGTTGCACAGAGTGCAATTAAAGTGTAACGGATCCTTTAATTACGCTGAATAGATGTATATAGTGCAACTATTGTTATTCGAGCGCCAAGTAGTGTTCAGAGCCGAAGCGCCCAGCGTAACTACAAGCACACAACATTATTATTAGAACCAACGAATAAATAAGTACCTCTAAACTCCAGTTGCCCAATCTGGCGCTAAAGTAACCATCTCTTGCCCCAAAAATGGAGTTTGATTGCAGAATGTGCAACAGAACAGCCTGAAAACAGTCTACATTAGGCATTCTATCGCACAAAGTGCAATCAGAGTATAGAGAAGAGCAGACCAAAGGGATTGACTGGCACAAGGACACCCAATCCGCTCTACTGCTCCTCTCCCATGAGCATTCTCCTGCAAAAAGCCGCAATCAGAGCCTGGTGCAAAACCAGCCAGTCCTTTTTATTGCGGGTTAGTGGTCCAGAGTCCTGCTGTTTTTAGGAAGACACGATCCGGCAGCTTCAAGGCTGTTAACGCCAATTCAGCTACATCCTCAGGCTGCATCATGCGATCTTCGTCACCGATTTTAAGTCCAGCGTTGGAAGCTAGTCCAGTGTTAACAGTACTTGGAGTCAAAGCTACGACGCGGATGTTGTGCTTACGCACCTCTTGCGCGAGGGCTTCGGTCATGCCCATCAGTGCAAACTTGGATGCGCAGTAAGCTGAGCCAGTCGCGAAGCCGCGCTCTCCGGCTGTAGACGAGATGTTGATGATATTCCCGCCATTTTTCTCAATCATAGCTGGCAGTGCAGCGCGAGTTACATAATAGGTGCCGTAAAGATTGACTTGGATATGACTTTCCCAATCGGCAGGGTCCATTTCTACCAAAGTACCGAATTTCGCAATTCCGGCATTATTGATTAATGCGTCAAATGTTCCTAGCTCATTTTGCAGGTAAGCAACTGCTCGTTCAGCTTCTTCGCGTACAGCGATATCCGCAACGGCAATACTAACTTTAACGTCGTATACTTCCGTTAGGGCTGATTTTAACGCTTCGAGATCGCCTGAAGTTCTGGAGATCAGGCCCAAGTTAGCACCTTCCTTAGCTAGTGCCATGGCTAAGGCTTTACCGATTCCTTTGCCTGCACCAGTAATCACAACACTCTTTCCTCTCAAATCCATCTCTAACGTCACGCTCCTTTAAACATTTTTGAAGCTTATGCTTCATTCATGTCCTATTATACCTGAATGCTATAGGGCATTTACAATCGTCCCAAGAAAACAAATTGAAAACTTTCATGTAAAGAGATGCGATTTTTCGTGATTGTACAGATTTTCCGTGAACATAGCATTTTCACGAACGAAGTGAATTTATTCGTAAAGCTTCGTCAGCGGAACCGATGCAGGTCCCTCTAAAACTTCTCCATCGAAGGAGAAGCGGGAACCGTGGCAAGGGCAATCCCAAGAACGGTCACCGTCGTTCCATTCGCATTCACAGCCCATGTGAGTGCAGGTTCTGTCCACCAGATGAAGTTTCCCCTCTGGATCTTTGTAGGCGCCGACCCGTTTGCCGTCGTGGAAGACAACGGCCCCTTCGTCTGCCTTCAAATCGCTAGTCTTTTTATGGACAATTTCAACTTTACCTGCTACTAGCTCTTTGGCCACATTAGCATTTTGGACGATGAAGCTCTTTATGCTGGCGCCAGCTTTGAAGCGGGATGGATCGTACAACTCCGTATATGGATTATCTTTGTGCTGAATCTGATCCGAGATGATTTGAGCGGACAAGGTACCGCTTGTCATACCCCATTTTCCGAATCCGGTCGCGATATAAATCTCTTCGTTGTCCGAAATCTTACCGATGTAAGGGACCTTGTCCAGCGTAATTAAATCCTGTGCTGACCAGCGGTAAGGGATCGATTTGATGCCCAGCAAGTGGCCTGCGAACAGTTCCAAATTCTCATAATGACCTATCGTGCAGATACCTTGGCCTGTCTTATGATTCTCCCCACCAACGATAACCAGATTACGTCCTTCCCACTCCACAGCACGCAGAGAACGGGTGGGTTCGCTGGCGCTTAAATACATTCCGCCCTCGAAATCCGTTTCGGGCTGGATCGCCAGGCAGTAGGAACGTTCAGCATGCAGTCGCGAGAAATATAACGAACCTCCATCGTAGAAGGGGAAATGAGAAGCCGACACGGCGTAACGGCAGTTGATCCGATAGTCGTTTTTTTCCGTAAAAAGCGTAAGTGTATCGTTCTTCTCCACTTTGTCCGCCATCATCGTATGCTCATAGATCACGCCACCTTTTTCCACGATAACCTTTAACAAGGCTTTCAGATATTGCAGGGGGTGAAAGCGAGCTTGTCCTGGTAATTTAATCGCACCGCTCGCCATCAGAGGGATAGAGACGTTATCCAGCCATTCACCGGGCAGGCCCAATTGTTCATAGGCTTTATACTCATCCTTCAGTTCTTTAAGCGTTTTATGATCATCAGCATCTGCGTACAAATAAGCCGCTTCGCGTTTCAGACCGCAAGACAGTTCAAGTTCTTCCGCCGTTTGTAAGATCCAGTTCATAGCCTCATGGTTAGATCGATAATAGAGGCGGGCCTTCTCTTCCCCGAAATGCTTGATCAAATGATGATAGATTAATCCGTGCTGAGCGGAGATTTTGGCGCTTGTAAAACCCGTAGTGCCACTGAGGATTTCCCCTGCCTCTAAGAGCGTGACTTTATATCCTGCTTTGCTTAAGAGATAGGCTGTTGTAATTCCTGTAATCCCACCGCCTACCACTGCGACATCTGTAGAAATATCATCAGTCAGCTTTGGAAAAGCCGGCAAATCCGTAGTGTCTCTCCATAATGATTCTGGAAATTGCGGGAGACCTTGCGTTATTTTGCGGTGTGAATCCATCTTAGTATCCCTCCATCTGTACAATCCTCATTTCATTTATTACCACAGTCCCGTTAAAAGAAACTCTGTATTCACATGTACAGTGCATGAATTCAGAGAAATAGTGCCAAAATAAGGTGGCATCCGGAAGGTACAGGATAAATAGGAGGGATGATCCATGTCAGTACAACAGGACAAGCACGATGTTTCTCTGGAGTGGATCAAGGGTCAGCTGGACGGCTTCGCCGATTTAATTGATAGAACGCTCGTTGCACCTTTTGGACAAGTCAACCTGCTATATATCAAAAGCGTCACAGATGCGCAGACGCTCAGTCGCCACGTAATTTCGTCGTTCTATGAGATGGGGAGTATTGACGGGTACCTTAATTACATTACGACATATCCGGGCACTGAGGAGGCAACTACGAGAGAAAAGGGAATCGAGCTTTTGCTTGGCGGATATGTTCTTCTAAGGATAAATAATGTGATCTGTTTCTTCGATGCTTTAAGTGCGGAGATTAGTGGTGTTAGTGAAACTTCAGCAGAAAGTATTTCACAGGGTCCCTCAGATGCACTGACGGAGGATATTGCGGTGAATCTGAACATGATCCGCCGGCGCTATCAATCCACTAATCTCAAAATGGAAACCATGGTCATCGGCGAAGTCTCCAAAACAAAGGTGGCCATCCTATACGACATCAGTCGTGTTGATCATAATGTATTAGCGGAATTAAGGGAGAAGATGAATACCCTAAAGGTTGATATTTTACAGGCTACGGGAGAACTTGAGAAGTTTATAAGCAGTGATAAATTGCGAATACTCCCTAAGTCTATTATTACTGAAAGACCTGATAGAGTTGTGTTTAATTTGTCTGAAGGAAAAGTAGCGATACTCCTGGATACAACGGGATATGCGATAGTGTTGCCTTCCATATTTAATGATTTCTTTACATCCATGGATGATAAAATCCAATTTCCTATCGTGGGCCGTTTCTTAAAGCTGCTCCGAATTATCGGTGTGTGCATGACGTTGTGGCTGCCTGCGATCTATGTAACTCTGACCTCGTATAATCCCGAGATTGTTCGTGTGCAGGTTGCACTGCTTATTTCTGGTAGCCGCGCCACTGTGCCTTATCCATCTTTTGTGGAAGTGCTCTTAATGCTTATGATGATGGAATTTCTGACCGAGGCGAGTTTACGGCTTCCCAAGGCGATTGGGCCAACGGCCACGACGGTAGGAGGTCTAATTTTGGGTCAAGCGGCTACAGCGGCAGGGCTTGTAGGTAACATTATGATTATATTGGTCTCTGCTGTTGCCATATCTAACTTCCTGATCCCGCTAAATATGATGAGCTTGTCGATCCGTGTGTTGAAGTATATTTTTCTTATCGCTGCCGCTATTTTAGGGATGGTTGGTGTAGTAGTCTGTGTGGTGGGGTTCGCGATGTATTTATGCAAACAGCGCAGCTTTGGACAACCGTATTTCAGATTGTTTTTTCTAGATAACCTTGGGAAGAAGAAGGGCGGGGAGCATTGATGGCCAAAAGCCGTTATTTCTACTGTCTTTTTCTGATGAACAGCTTGATCAACATCATTAATTTTGTTCCAAGGGAACTAATAGACAGACGGTTTGGTGGTGCTTTGATATCCATACTAATCGGAACGATCTTTGGCACTTTGTTTGTCTACGTATTTACTACAATGATTGCTAAATTTCCCGGGAAGGGATTTCCGGAAATATTTTATTCTTTGTTACCCAAGAGATTAGCCCAAACCTTATTAATCCTTTTTGCTGGTTTATGGTGTGTGGCTGGGGCAGTTACACTGCTTTCTTTTGTAGATATCACGCTGCGGTTTATCAGTCCGGATTCGAATCCCTATACTGTTGTGATCAGTTTTTTAGTCTTGGTCTGCATCTGCTGTCGCTTTGATTCTCTATCAATCTTGTATGGGCTTGAAATTATTCTCTGCGTAGCCCTACCGTTAATTATTTATGGCCTCGTAAAAGCGTTGCTCAATCCGGACTTCAATTGGGATTCTGTTCTACAGATCACTACATACATCTGGCATAAGCCGGACCTAATGAGCCTTTCGGCGGCTACCTTTTCGTTTAGTGGTTACCTAAACCTCGCCATATTTAATCGGGTATTTCATGGGGTTAAGCTGAGGCATGTCTGGATTTTAGGGGGAGAGGGGCTGCTTGTATTGCTCTTGACTTTCTTAGTTCCCATTGGTTATTTCGGTACAGTTGCTATTGATAGACACGTGTATACGTGGTTCTCGACGGCCGACAGTATTCGGATGGAATACTTTATTATTGAACGAATGTTGTTTATTTTTTATTTTGCCTATTTGAGTTTATCTCTGGTGAGTGTAATCGTTCATTGGCATGGAGGCCTAGAGCTTTTTAAAGGTGCCATTTCATCTGTAAAAAAAAAATCCCCAAAAGCAGTGCAATGGAAAGAGTGGTGCATCCTATGCTTGTTCAGCGGGATGGTTCTGTCCTTAATGGGGCTAGATCAATATGAACTTAACATGTTTGGTGCCTGGTTTCTGCAAATTCGCTGGTTTGGTGAGATGTTCATCATCGCTGTGCTGTTTTATTGTTATCGCAAAGTTAGGAGGAGAAATCTGTGAGAAGAGTATTAGCTGGAATTGCGATTACCTTACTTCTCCTTCTTTCTGGCTGCGACTTTAAAGAGATTGATTTGCGGATTTTCGTGCTGGCGATTGGCGTTGACCAAGGTGCAGATGAAGGGAGCTTTAAAATTAGCTTAAAGCTCGCCATTCCTCAGGGGGATGTTACCAAGATTGATGAGAAGATGCAGATCTTGACTGAGGAGTCCCCAAGCATTTCTGAAGCGCTTCGTAGAATGAAATCCAGAGTGGAAAAGGAGCTTGATTACTCCCATTGTAAATCAATTATTCTGGGGGAGGGGGTTGCCCGTAAAGATATTCTACATGTTATGGACTGGGCAGTAAGGCGTAGAGATATCCAGCTTATTCTCAATTTTGCAATAGGGCGTCCGGAAGCACTTCAAGTGCTGAAGGTGAGACCCGAGTCGGAGCGGATTCCATCGAATTCTCTTATTCTGGCTATGAGTGGACAAGGAACTGAATCTCCATTTATTTCTAGTGTATATTCCTATCAGCTGATGAGAAATATTTTTGAAGAGGGGATTGACCCGGTCCTGCCGATTATCGAGACTAAAGGGGATAAGGAGTTCTTAATTGATAAAATTGCTCTACTGAATGATGAAAAAATCAAAATGGTTCTTACGCCAAACGAAACCCGGATATATAATCTGCTGTCACGCTCGAACCTGCGAACCAACTTACCCGCCCACTTCGAGGGGATTATGTATCAGTACTACACAGAGAGATCATCATCAGATTACAAGATCCTGACACCTGAGCAGGGGAAAGCTACTATTCGTTATCATATTAAGATAAAAGGTATTCTCGAAGAGAGTAGCAGTCCGGATTTGGTAACTCATAGTATGCTGGAGAAAGTTGCAGTTGCTGGGGGGAAAGAGCTGGAAGAGGATATCCTAGCGCTGTTGACAAAAATACAAGCTAGCGGCTTGGATCCTTTTGGATGGGGTCTGCATTATGGAGCAAGGCATTTTAATAATGACACAGAATTGGAAGTCTGGAAGAGGCTCTATGCTGGGCTCGATTTTCAGGTCAAAGCTGACGTTAACATTAAATACTCTGGATTGATTAAGTAACTGAGAAAGTAATGCGTGGATAAAAGTGGGATTGACGTTCCTACATTCACGATTTATACTTGATCTAAAAACAAGTTAGAGGATGATAGCAATGAAAAGTCTAAATTTGACTTCCCAACGTCAGGCCGTTTACGATATCGTCCTTAATTCACATGACCATCCCACTGCTGCGGAAGTAATGAACCGGCTAGTAGAACAAGGTCATAGCTTAGCATACGGTACTGTATATAACTCTCTTCGTTATCTTTCAGATAAACAAATGATTCGTGAGCTTAAGCTTGGTGAGGCTGCCAGCAGATATGATGCCCGCATGGATGATCATCAGCATATCATTTGCGAGGTTTGCGGTGCGGTTGATGAGGTAATGAACCAAGTTCCACGAGACTGGATGAACACAGTGGCGAAGGATACAGGATATACAATTGGTCATGCTCATGTGGTATTCGGAGGCGTCTGCCCGAACTGCAAGAACAAGAACGTGAACTAAAATAGAAGAGGCTGATTCTTAAGTTTATGACCTAAGAATCAGCCTCTTTTAGTTAATTCTGCTCACGGTGGGTGATTCGTTTTTACCAAAGTAAAAGTAATCATCTACCTCTCTTAAATCAGCGTCTAAATAGCTTGGTATATTGGGGGGATATTTTTCTAGTAAAAAGAAAAATATTAAGCAGAGCAATGCAACCAAACACCATTCGAATTGGAACTTCGGGAATCCCTAAACCTGTTACAATCCCGTTGATATCTCCACCGCCGCCTATAAAAGAGGACAAAATGGATATGTAAATCGGATCGAGTAACAGAAAACAAGCTGTTATATAATACATCGATATGATAAAACCTTTAGTTCTAAGCTTAAGGATCTGAGGAGTTAGTACGTAAAGAAGATACCCGATTAAAATGGTAACAATACTACTGATCCCTGAGAAAATCGCAAGCCGATATCCCAATAATTCCCCGTCCGTTGTGACAATTTGAACACCCCATAATCCGACGATACGTATTCTTTCAAATACATCGTAGCAGAGAGCAAGAATCAGATGTGCACCTTCATGAATTACATAATAGACGATAATCGTTATAAATATTGCTGTCCATTTCTTCAGATTAGAATTTGCCCGTTGTTTCATCGTCTACTCCTCCTCCCTTACTCGACTATAAATCTGGAAGAAAACTTTAATATGACTTTTGACTAATTCTAAAGCTTCGTCCGCCTTCTCTATCTGACCATCATAACGGAACAACAGCAGGAAGATTGGTGAGTAGAAGTGCAATGCCATAATGTCTGAATTGCTTTGGATCAGCGTTCCATCCAATTGCATTTGACGGAACACTTCCGACTGATAGCGTAAGGTCTTATCAATGAACATCTCCCGAAAGAGCTGGCTCATATTTGGATTTCTATATTGCTCGATCGTCATCATTTTGCGGAATCGGGACATAATCTCATCATTTAAATAAAAAGAAAAGATGCTACTGTATACCTCCTGTATCTGATCACTCACACTCCAATTAACTTTTACATCATTACCTACATATGATTCCGATAAATTTTTCTGCAACTTCTGAATCCGTTCAGCAGCTACTTGAACTACTGTATCAAAAATATCCTGTTTATTTTTGTAATGCTTGTATAATGCACTTTCACGAATCCCTACAGCCCCAGCAATTTCACGTACAGATACAGAGCCGTATCCACGATTCGAAAATAACGCTAATGCTTCATATAGAATCTTTTCTTTAGTAGTCATTTAGAAATCCTCTCCCCTTAAAGCAAACTGGTGAACAGTTGTTAACCTAATTATAGTGAACGATCGTTCACCTGTCAAAAATAAAATGCTTCATATTTCGTACATCTTGACGGTGATTTATTGATTACTTTAAATAATCTTTTTTTTGTTGCGTTTATATGACAATTCATAAAAATAATGAGAAAAATGAAGAAAGATAGGAGGAAAATCGGTTCCAAAGTAGGATATATAATTATATATTTAGTCTGGTAAATAGGTCCTACTTTAAGACTCGAAGAGAGAGAGCGTGATGACATTTATGAACAAAAAAACAGGTATGAGTATCCGAGCCAAGTTAATTCTTACATACCTATTAGTTCTGCTGTTGCCCAGTATCATTATCGGCTGGCGAACCTATCAATCTGCTAGCCATGAAGTGGAAGATCAACTGGTGAGCAATGCTACCGAAAGTGTTGTAGCAGTAAATGAAATCATCAACTCGAATATTCAATCCAAAATAGATGCTGTTTCTTATTTTGCCGCTGAGTTCACTGATGAAGGGACCAACAGTGAGGTAACTGGAGGGGCAGCAGCTTCTATGAAGAACAGATTAAAGGAATACGCTGTATTACATCCTGATGTGTTAGATATTTATGTTAGTACAAGCAAGGGGCAATCCATCCACGCTTCGGAAGCCAAACTGCCCGAAGGCTACGATCCCAGGCAGGAGAGTGCCTACATTAATTCTCTGAAGCACGGGAATGGTGTTGTGATTTCCCCGGCCTTTCAAACCGTAAATCAAGAAACGGCGATTGCGATCTCAACGGTTCTTAAGAGCGGTAACGGGGTGGTAACCTTGAATCTCAATCTATCTGCCTTAGGCGATTTGACTTCGACTAAGGTTGGCAAGGAAGGATACATTATTATCCTTGATAACAGCAAGAAATATCTTGTTCATCCAACAGAGGCGATTGGACAGGAGTCATCCGATGATTTTATAAAGAGAATGTTTGAGGAAGATCAAGGTACTTTTGATTATGTCTATAAGGGTACACACAAAAAGATGATGTTTACGGTGAATGAGCTTACGGGCTGGAGAATCGGAGGTACGATAAGCGTAGATGAAGTGACATCGGCAACGAGCGGAATTCGCAATACAGCGCTGCTTGTTATTATAGTTTCCGTTTTGCTTGCGCTGATCATGATCTATTTTAATATTCAATCTATTCTGCGGCCGCTCCTCCGGCTGAGGAAAGCAACTGCAGTGATAGCGAAAGGTGATTTGTCCGAAGACATTAGGGGGTTCCGCAAAGATGAAATTGGCATGCTTGCCGAGAACTTTCAATTAATGGTGCTCAGCTTGCGGGAGATGATCATCGGCGTACAGGAGATGACGAGCAATGTATCCTCTTCAGCCGAAGAACTAACCGCTAGTGCAGAGCAGAATGCCCAAACGATTGAGTCGATGACGATAGCGATCCAGGAGGTAGCAGCAGGTACGGAACAGCAGGTGATCAGTGTACGAAAAGGAATGGAAAGTACAGCGGCGACGACAAGCGAAGTGGATCATATTTCCGTATATATGGAGCAGGTGTCTGCGATGATGGACAAGACTTCGCTCTCTGCTTCAGAAGGAAATGATTCGGTCATTAGCGTGGTGGATAAGATCAATGGTATTCATAGAACGGTGGGAGAGCTTGGCAGTGTAATCGACAGGCTGAATGAAAGAACGGATCAAATTGAGGGCATTGTCAGCGTCATCACAGGGATTGCCCGTCAGACCAACCTGTTAGCTCTCAATGCTTCCATTGAGGCGGCCAGAGCTGGAGAGCATGGCCGTGGATTTGCCGTTGTTGCTGCCGAGGTACGTAAGCTGGCAGAGGAGTCTGAGAGATCAGCGCATCTAATTGCAGAGCAGATTATTGCCATTAATAGTGAAATGAAGCTGGTGACCCATACAATGGAGGATACAAAGCAGCGCGTAACCGAAGGAATTGAGGCCGTAGATACTTCTGGACGTTCTTTCTCCCGTATCCGTAGAGCAGTTAAGAGTGCCGCGGAGAAGATTGAGTCGATGGGCGGTGCGGTACAGACCTTATTGGTGGAGTCAAATCATATGGAGAAGGCAATTGGAGAGATTCGCGGCATCTCTGAAGAGGCGGCTGTGAATACAGAGACCATCGCAACGGCAGCACAAGAGCAGCTTGCTTCTGTTGAAGAGATGGCGTCTTCGTCTACCGACCTTAGTCGTCTTGCGGAGGAACTGCAAAAGCTTGTGAGTACCTTTAAGATACACTCCTCCTAGTAAAAATATATATTTCGGATAGGATAACGATGGTTTTATCTTCCCTTTTGCAGTCCTTTCCAAGTATACTGATAAACAATAATGCTGGATTAGGCAACGGAGAGAGGAGAGATAATAGTACATGGCAGAGCAACTGAAAGGGTTCACGGTCGCCTTGGCGGGACCGCGTAAATCAGAAGAAATGGCCAAGCTGGTCCAAAATATGGGGGGGACGGCATTATATCGACCTGCCCAAGGTACTGTATTTCTTGATGATGAGGCATTGGAGGAAGGCTTGAATTCATGGATCAGCCATCCACCTTACTTGGTGATCCTTACTACAGGCATGGGACTGGACGCTCTCTTCGAAACGGCTGAACGCCTGAACATCGCCGATCGCTTTTTAGAAGTACTTTCTGGTTCTATTATTGCTGCACGGGGTTATAAGACAGTGAATGCTTTGAAAAAAAGAGGGCTTACGCCAGAGTTTCGCGACGACGACGGAAGTACGATCGGACTGATTCGTGGGCTTCAATCCCTGGATTTGCAGGGCAAGGAGGTCGTTCTGCAGCTGCACGGTGATCCAGCTCCTCGTATGCTCGCATGGCTGCAGGAGGCAGGGGCAAATACCCGCCAAGTGCTGCCGTATCGGCATACTCCACCAGAGCCGGGGGAGCTTGACAAGCTGCTTATTGAGATTATAGAAGGCAAGATTGATGCCGTGGCTTTTACGAGTGCGCCGCAGTTTCGTTTTCTCTCTCAATTTGCTCGGGAAAAGGGCAAGCTGGAAGAGATGCTGAAGTCTTTTGAGGATAAGGTACTTGCCGTTTCTGTAGGGCGTATTACCTCTGAAGCCCTTAAGGAAGAGGGCGTACAGCGTATCATTATGCCCGAGCATGAACGGATGGGGAGCATGATTGTAGAGCTGGGCAAATATGTGGCAGCGAATCGCTAGACCATTTTGTGCGGCAGCCTTACAAGATTGGTGTTACCACACAGAAGCATTCCCTCCGGGTTCACTGGGTGGGGATGCTTTTTTTCCCGGAAGATGATGTCTTAAGAGTAGTAAACCTGCCATCTGCATGGACATTCGCAGCAGTTTTCCTTAGAATATAGGCAACATGTGATGAATAATAACAATGAATAAGGAGGAGGATCCCCATGGACAAAAGAAAATGTCTATTACTTGGTGATTACACCCATCCCCGTTTCCATCCACTTCAAGGAGTGGACCAACAAATTAGTGAGATTTTAAATGATTTATTAACCGTTCAGTGTTCGGAGAATAAAAAATTGATGCGCATTGAGCATCTGGCAAGTTATGACTTATGTATAGCCTACAACGAATTGTGGAATGAAACTGTATCGCCTCAGCAAACCGCTGGCTTACTCAGCTATGTGAGCGGTGGTGGAGGACTGATTGTTCTTCATACAGGTGCTTCCTTGACAAAGCGTAACGAGCTGGCTCAGCTGATTGGCGGCCGCTTTAACGGCCACTCCGCTTACGAGCCGATGAATTTCAAGGTGCTGGAGCATGACATTACTGAGGGCGTTGAAGACTTCCAGCTGGATGAAGAGCCATATCATTTTGAATTTGACCCGTTTACGGAGCGGACCATTCTACTTCAGTATGAATCAGAGGATGGATGGTTGCCTGCTGCATGGTGCCACAGCTATGGCTTAGGACGAGTAGTATTTCTTATGCCTGGTCACCATGAGCCATCCTTCCGTCACCCGGCATTACGCAAATTAATCTTGCAGGCGGCTACTTGGGCTGCCCGTATTCCGGTAAATAATTAAGGCGATGTCCCGGCTTTTTGAAATATGCACACAGTGAGGTATACTTTAATCATCAACTCCGTTTGTAATGAAACGGAATCTTTGGGAGGAAAGTACTATGAGTGATTTGTTTAAAAAAGCGATCTCTTTAGGAGTGGGCCTCACCATTGTTAGTAAGGAAAAAGTAGAAAAGGTTGTTGAAGAACTAGTGAAGCGTGGGGAGCTTGCTCCTTCGGAGTCTAAGGCCCTCGTTGATCGGCTGATTGAACGCGGCGAGGAAGAGCGAGGCATGCTCAAGTCTGTTGTACAAGAGCAAGTACAACGCGTGTTGAAGGAAATGAAGGTTCCTGTACAAAGTGATATTGACGAGCTGGAAGGCCGAATTGCTGTATTGGAGCGTCGATTGGCCGAGCTAGAGGGGATTTCCCATCTAGAAGGAACATCGGCGGAAACGCGTACGGACTAAATGGCAGTACGTATTAGACATGCCGGACGATACCGGTCCATAGCCATGGCGCTTATGCACCATGGTTTTGGTTATATGGTGGAGGAGCTGGGGCTCTATCATTTATTATCCCTTCCACGCCGTCTTGTAACACAAGAAGCACATACAAGTCTTACGCTCGGGGAGCGGATTCGGCTAGTACTGGAGGATTTGGGTCCAACCTTTATAAAGCTTGGACAACTTGCCAGTACCCGTTCAGATCTGCTGCCTGATTCTATTATTCAAGAATTGGTAAAACTACAGGATAATGTGCCCCCGTTCCCTGTGGAACGCGTGCGCACGATTGTGGAGCATGAGCTGGATCAACGGATGGATGAAATCTTTAATTCCTTTGAGGATACGCCTCTTGCGGCTGCGTCAATCGGTCAAGTGCATAGAGCTGTTCTTCACAGTGGGCAGGTCGTGGCTGTTAAGGTTCAGCGCCCTGGCATTCTGCGAACGATGAGCAGGGATTTGGAAATTCTCAAAGATCTAAGCGCGCTTGCTGAGAAGCAGTTAGGCTGGGCAAGGCAATATCAGTTATCCCGTATGGTAGAGGAGTTCTCGAAATCGCTTCTTGGCGAGCTGGATTATAGCCAAGAAGGGCGTAATGCAGAGAAAATTGCTCAACAGATGGATTATGATGGAGTGTACATCCCGGATATCTATTGGGATTATACGTCAACGCGGGTACTTACGATGGAATATGTAGTAGGGATTACGCTGAGTCGTCGTGATGAGCTGCTGAGTAACGGAGTTAAGCTTAAGGTTATCGCTCAGCAGCTCGTGGAAATGATGCTAAGACAAATCTTCATTCATGGTTTTTTCCATGCGGATCCTCATCCAGGAAATGTTATACGGATGGCGGATGGGAAGCTGGCTTTGATTGATTTTGGCATGATGGGGCGACTGAACGAAGAAATGAAAGAACAGCTGTCTGCGCTTGTCATCGCACTGATGCGCAAGAATACGGATGCTATGGTCCGGGCAATCCTGCGTCTCGGAGTCATCCCTGAGGATGCTGATCGGGCGGCGCTCCATAATGATATGGATCGACTTCGCGATGAGTATTATGATGTTCCATTCAGTAAGATGAGCATAGGTAAAGCGCTAAATGATCTGTTTGGCATCGCTCGCAAGCATCGATTAATCCTTCCCCCTGATCTAACGATGCTCGGCAAGACGATGCTGACGCTTGAAGGTGTCATTAGCAACTTGGATCCAACGATCAGCATTCTAGAGATGGCAGAGCCTTTTGGACGGGAACTTGTGAAGCAGCGCTTCAGCGGTCCCCGATTGCAGCGCAAGCTCCTCGGAGGCGTAGCTGATTTAACGGAAAGTCTGCTGGAGCTTCCTGGGCAGGCTAAGCAGCTATCTGCTCTAATTACTAAGGGAAAGCTAAAGGTAGAGATTGTGGCACCTGAGCTCGAGCATTTGGAGCGAAAGCTGGACCGGGTCGGGAATCGCTTAGCATTTAGTATTGTGATGCTTGCGTTCAGTATCATCATGGTTGGACTCATTATTGGGACTGCGATGCGCGGTCAGCCTTCAGTGTTATGGAATTTCCCTACAGTGGAGATTGGCGGCGTAGTGGCGCTTCTGATGTTTTTATGGTTGATCTTTGCGATTTTTAAATCGGGAAGGTTCTAACCTGCAACTACAGGATAGAATAATTATTATTCTGCAGTTTCACACAAATGCCGTTCTATCAAGTACAATATAAAGGATAACTTTCTAAGCTTAACTTTACTTCTATTGTATAAAGTGGAATGGAACGCAAATGGAGTGCCGTCTAAACGTCCGGTGGATCGCTGCTGCCCAGAAACCGAACTTTGACCGCACTCTTTTAACGGGTCAAGGGATACATGGGACGGAAGAATGCCGGTGACGGGGTTCTTCCGCTTTTGTTTGAATATAGCTGAATCGGAAGCATACGCCCCCAAAAGGACAGTTGATAGGGGCTGCCTGAATAGGGCTTTGGAAGACGGAAGTTAAGTAAGAGATGTAATCAAATTTATCTGAGAAAATAGTGAGGTGGAGAATTTGCCGGGATTTAAAGAATTAGGAGTTTCAGAATTACTGTGTACATTGCTTCAAGGTCAAGGCATCGTAAAGCCTACGCCAGTGCAACAGGAAGCAATACCGCCATTGGTGCAGGGGCTGGATGTAATTGCAAGAGCGAAGACAGGTACGGGGAAGACATTGGCTTTCTTGCTGCCAATTATGGACAAGATCCACACGGAGCGAGCTTATCCGCAGGCGCTAATTATGGCTCCAACACGTGAGTTGGCTTTGCAGATTACAGAAGAGGCACGTAAGCTGGCACGTCATACGGATATCAAAATCTTGGCTGTTTACGGTGGTCAGGATGTTGAGAAGCAGCTGCGTAAGCTGGAAGGCGGAAGACATCTTATTATCGGTACACCAGGCAGACTGCTAGATCATATGCGCCGCGAGACGCTCGATCTTAGTGGTGTTAAGATGCTCGTTCTGGACGAAGCGGATCAAATGCTGCATATGGGATTCTTGGAGGATGTAGAGACCATTATTACGGCTGTTCCTTATCGTCGTCAAACGATGCTGTTCTCTGCGACGATGCCAGATCCGATTAAACGCCTCGCAGCTAATTACATGAAAGAGCCTCTGGATATCATTATTAAGAGTGGTTCTCCGATTCCGCTGGATAATATCAAACAGCAAGTCGTGGAAGTCTCGGATCGCAATAAAGAAGAGGCACTCATAGCATTGATTGAACGAGATCGTCCTTACTTGGCTATTATTTTCTGCCGGACCAAACGTCGGGTGTCCAAGCTGAACGAAGCACTTCAAGCAGCCGGTTATGATTGTGATGAACTGCACGGCGATTTGTCTCAAGGTAAACGTGAAGGTGTAATGAAGAGATTCCGTGATGCGAAGCTGCAGCTTCTTGTAGCCACAGATGTAGCGGCTCGGGGGCTGGATGTTGAAGGTATCACACATATCTTTAACTATGATATGCCACTTGATGTGGACAGCTATATCCACCGGATCGGCCGGACAGGCCGTGCCGGAGGTAAAGGGCTTGCGATTACGTTCACTTCTCCGCGTGAGCAAGATGGACTAGACATGATCGAGCACGGCATTTCGCAGCGCCTGGATCGTCGCCGTTACGACAAGGATGAATTCGGCGTAGGCGAATTCGTTGCAGTACAAGGCGGCGGACGCCACGGCGGTCGTCAAAGCGGCGGCGCTGAGGCAGCGCGCACGGGCCGCGGACCGAAGACCGGCGGCTCTGGCCGCGGCGGTGCTCCGCGCGGCGAAGGCGGAACGCGGCAAGGTGGCCGCGGCCGCGGTAAGGAAGCAGGCGGCTGGGGTGCGCCTGCAGAAGGTCGCCGCGGCGGTCGTTCCGATGCGGCGGCTGGCAAGCGCGGAGGCAGCGGCTATGACGCTGCCGCACCTAAGGGCGGCGGCAAGGCTGCCGGCGTAGTGAGAGTAGGCGGCGGCTACGGCGCCTTCGCCTCCAGAGGCGATGCGCCAGCTAGCGGTAACGCAGCAGCGCCTAGCGCCGGTTCGCGCGGTGCGAACCGTAAGGGCGGACCAAGCACAGGCTACAGTGAGAACGTAGCCAGAGGCGCAGACGGCGGTGCCTACGCTGGCGGCACACCACGAGGCGGCTTAGGCAGCGGCTACGGTGCAGGCCCGTCTAGAGGCGGCGGTAAAGGCGGTAAAGGCGATAAAGGTAGCAAAGGCGGCTACAGCGGTGCCAAAGGTGGCGCTGGTAAAGGCGGGCGCAACAGCGGAAACGCAGGTTCCTCACGCGGTGGACGTGGCAGCTCCGGCGGCTTTAAAAGCGGCGGCAGAGGCACATCCAGATAATGTGAGTGGAATTTCATAACTAAAACTTGTTACCATAGGAAAGTTAGCGGACAAGCTAATTACCTATGGTAACTTTATTTTGTGGGCAGATTTGAGCGATATTTGTCTAAAAAAGAATCTTAGTGTAACATTTTTGATGGAAAGCTTGTCTAATAGATAAATAGAGTGTTTCGACTTCGAGGAGGAAGAACTTGCAGATGTCTAAAAAATTGAAATTAGTGAGCTTGTTAATTGTCGTTATTGCAGTGGGTTGGGGAATCGGGAAGTATACGACAACTTCACCTTCTGCGTCGACCAATAGCGGGTCAAATATAAATGTACAAGATAATCTTCAAGCTAAGCCTGGTGAAGAAGGCAATAGCGCCGAAGGGGGCATAACGGAACCCGTGGTAGCTAATCCATCTAATTCAACAGATCCCTCTGATCCATCCGAATCGGATAATGGCGGCAAGGGAAATAGCACGGATGATTCTTTTAAAGAGCCTGATAGCATAGCTGTGATGGTGAATAAGCAGTATGGACTGCCTGATAACTATAAACCCTCTGATCTTGTCTATCCGGATGTGCGGTTTACGTTTAAAGAGAAAATCGAGAAGCGTATGATGCGTAAGGAAGCTGCCGAAGCATTAGAAAAACTGTTCGCAGGCGCAGAGGAAGACGGGATTTACTTGGCTGGCGTTTCGGCCTACCGCTCTAAGGAGACCCAAACGAGACTGTTCAATCGTTATGTTGAGAAAGATGGAGAGGAACTGGCCCGTACTTACAGTGCCGTGCCTGGCTATAGTGAGCATCAGACAGGGCTTGCTATCGATGTCTCAGGAAGTGACGGCAAATGTGCTGCGGAGAGCTGTTTCGGTGGAACGAAGGAAGCGGAGTGGCTAGCGCAGCATGCAGCGGAATATGGTTATATCATCCGTTTTCCAGAAGGTAAGCAGGACATTACAGGCTATAAATATGAGCCTTGGCATATCCGTTATGTAGGTAAGGATATAGCTACTTATATAGCGGAAAAAGGGATTACGTTGGAAGAATATTATGATGTTGTACCCGTATCCAAATAACAGAGTTATAGAGAGCAGTCCTAAGAAATATATAGGGCTGCTTTTTTCTTAGTGATTACTGAAAGTGACGATAAGTTGCATTCTATTACAGTTCGGGTAAGATACGTAGTGTAGTCTAAGTACATGGAAGGAAGGGGAATAAGGATGTCGATCTACAATTTTTCCGGCGTTACACCTTCGGGTAAAGAAGTGTCATTTACGGAGTATGAAGGTAAGGTGCTGTTGATTGCCAATACGGCCAGCAAATGCGGACTTACACCGCAGTATGGGGATCTCCAGAAGCTATATGAGCAGTATAGGGATCAGGGACTTGTAGTATTAGGATTCCCCTGCAATCAATTTGCGGGTCAGGAGCCGGGTACAAGTGAAGAGGCAGAAGAATTCTGCCAGATTAATTATGGTGTTACCTTTCCCGTTTTTGCTAAAGTGGATGTGAATGGACCGGAAGCCAGTCCTCTTTTCAATTATTTAAAAGAGCAGCAGCCGGGTACTGGAGACAGCAGCGATATTAGCTGGAATTTCACAAAGTTCCTTATTGATCGTAGCGGTAATGTAGTGGCTCGGGTTGAGCCGAAGGAATCGCCAGAAACGATGACAGAACATATTGAGTCCTTAATTTAGACCCGTTTAGGGTTGATAAATTGTTGTTTTAGAAGTATCCTTTCGAACTCGGTCTTTGGCCGAGTCTCGACGGGATTCTTTTTTACATAGGAATAAGGAAATAGCTGCCTTGAATTTTATTGTGATAAATTATACTTGACGCTTTACAGAGACCATGTATCCTTTGAAGAGAATGTAATGTCTATGCAAAATATGCATAAAGCGTGGAATGCAGCAGGATAATAACGGCAGGAGGGTTTTATACAAGCATGAAGTTAATTACAGAGGTAGCGGCACAAGCGGGAATTGGCGAAGAGCATCTGGAACTATACGGAAAATATAAAAGTAAGCTTTCACCGTCCTTATGGGAGGAAAAGAAGAACAAGCCAGATGGCAAGCTGGTGCTGGTCACTGCGGTTAATCCCACCCCTGCCGGCGAAGGAAAGACCTTAACCACCATAGGGCTGGCACAGGCACTGAACGCAGCAGGTGTAAAGACCGTGGCTGCTTTACGCGAGCCATCCCTCGGACCATGCCTAGGAATGAAGGGTGGTGCCACTGGTGGCGGTAAGTCGCAGATCGTTCCGGCAGATGAGATTAATTTGCACTTTACAGGCGATATTCATGCGGTGACTTCTGCACATAATCTATTGTCTGCGATGATTGACAATCATATCTTCCAAGGCAATGCACTGGGTCTTGATCCACAGCGCATCGTTTGGAAACGTGTGATGGATATGAACGATCGCAGTTTGCGGAATGTCGTGACAGGGCTCGGAGATGGAAATGGAGCCGTACGGGAAAGTGGATTCCAGATTACGACAGCTTCAGAGATTATGGCTGTATTATGCTTATGCGATAATCTGAGCGATCTTAAAAAGCGTCTAAACCGTATTTTGATTGGATATGACCAAGAGGGACAACCTGTAACGGCAGAGCAAATAGGGGCAGTTGAAGCGATGGCAGCCCTGCTGAAGGAAGCAGTTAAACCTAATCTGGTACAGACCTTGGAGGGCACCCCTGTTATTGTACACGGCGGTCCATTTGCAAATATCGCCCATGGCTGCAGCAGTGTTATCGGCACTCGTTACGCACTCAAGCTGGGAGATGTTGTTGTCACGGAAGCAGGCTTTGGAGCGGATCTTGGTGCAGAGAAATTCATGGATATCAAATGCCGGCAAGCCGATCTAACCCCTTCAGCGGCAGTGCTTGTGGTGACGGTGAAATCCTTGAAATATAACGGTGGTGTACCTAAGAATGAGCTTCAAACTGAGAACCGGACGGCGCTGCGATCTGGATTGTCTAATTTGGAGCGGCATGTAGAGAATCTCGGCAAATTTGGGGTACCTGTCCTTGTTGCCATTAATCATTTTGAAGGTGACAGCCCGGGAGAGATTAATGATGTTGTAGAGGCTTGTCGCCGATTGAACGTTCCTGCGGCAATATCCAAGGTGTGGGCAGAAGGTAGTGCAGGCGGACAAGAGTTGGCTTCAGAACTAAAGAAGCTTCTGGAGCATAGCGACACTGGGCGCTTTGCGCCTTTGTATGAGGATGAACTCGACATTCCTTCTAAAATCACTAAGATTGTGCGCGAAATTTACCGTGGTGCTGAGGTTAACTTTTCCCCTGCGGCTAAACGCAGCCTGGCGGTGATCGAGCGCCTTGGGTTAAATGATCTTCAAGTATGTATGGCGAAGACACCGTATTCCTTCTCGGACCAGCCAAGATTGCTTGGCGCGCCTGAAGGGTTCACCGTAGGTATCCGTGATATCACCCTTTCGCTCGGTGCAGGGTTTGCTGTTGTCATTACGGGGAATATCGTTACGATGCCAGGTCTACCGGCTAAACCTGCTGCTGAGGCACTATGGATGGATGAGGACGGCGAAATTCACGGTTTGGTGTAAATTAGGTTTATGATCAGGCTTTTCCCTGTTGGATTAGGGGGAAGCCTTTTTTGTGCGCTATAAGAAAGTATATCCTGAGGGGTCTGAACATAATGTCTTACGCCCATGGCAAAGCTAACGAGGTCGCATCGGCAGCGGTGACGGAAAATGCTTAAAATTGTGAACAATCTGAGAATATAGGCGAAAAGACTTGTAATGTGATAAATATCACAATATAATCAGTTTATAAAGTGAAATAAATCACAATTAACTCATCGGTGATCAGATATCTAATTTGGTCAGTCAAGCAAGTCGAATATATAACCAGGTTGTCCATTTGAAGGAGGAAGAAAATGATGAAAATAGCTGTCATTGGATGTACCCATGCCGGAACTGCCGCAATTGTAAATACTGCCCAACTGTACCCAGAAGCTGAGATTACGGTATATGAGCGTAATGATAATATTTCCTTCTTATCCTGTGGCATTGCTTTATATGTAGGTGGAGTGGTCAAAGACCCGCACGGACTGTTCTATTCTTCCCCAGAGAAGCTTGCAGAGCTCGGAGTAAAGACGAACATGCGTCATGAAGTGACCGAAGTGGATACGAAGTCCAAAACACTGCGTGTTCGCAATTTGGCAACTGGACAGGAGTTTAATGATACCTACGATAAGCTGATTATGACTACTGGATCATGGCCGGTTGTGCCGAAGCTCGAAGGGCTTGAGCTGGAAGGCGTCTTACTTTGCAAGAATTATGAACATTCCAACACCATTATAGAAAAAGCTAAACATGCGAACAAAATCACAGTCGTAGGCGCTGGCTATATCGGCGTTGAATTGGTGGAAGCCTTCCAAATGAATGGGAAGCAAGTAACGCTGATTGATGGTGAAGACCGCATTCTGAATAAATATTTGGATCCAGAGTTTACTGCACCAATCGAACAATCCTTTAAGGATCACGGCATTAAATTGGCACTGAATGAGAAGGTCAGTTCTTTTGCTGGAGAAGGCGGTAAAGTTACCAAGGTTATCACAAGCGCAGGAGAGCATGAGACGGATCTTGTTATTCTCTGCATCGGCTTCCGTCCGAATACTGAACTCTTAAAAGGCCAGGTGGATATGCTGCCAAATGGTGCGATTTTGGTCAACGACTATATGCAGACTAGTTGCCCAGATGTGTATGCCGCTGGTGACAGCTGTGCGATTCATTACAACCCTACAGGGAAGCACGCTTATATTCCACTAGCAACCAACGCAGTACGGATGGGCACCTTGGTCGCACGTAACTTGATGACAGAGACGATTCCATATATGGGCACTCAAGGGACTTCGGGCATTAAGATTTATGAAGATAATATCGCTGCTACCGGTCTTACAGAAGAAGCGGCTAAGGCTGAAGGCATGGACGTAGAGACTACCACGATTATTGACAACTACCGTCCAGAATTTATGCCAACGTTCGAGCAGGTTCAATTAAAAGTTGTATTTGATCGTGCTACACGCCGCATTGTCGGAGCACAAATTATGTCCAAGATGGATTTGACGCAATCGATCAACACCGTATCTGTATGTATTCAAAATAAAATGACAATCGACCAGCTGGCCTTTATCGATTTCTTCTTCCAACCTCATTACAATAAGCCTTGGAACTTCCTGAACACCGTAGGAATTCAAGCGCTGCCGACATCAGTACCAAGTAAAGAGGCAGTAACCGTTTAACGTAATTGCATAAGAACATTATAGTCGGGTAGACCGGAGCCATTCATGGCTTCGGTTTTTTCATGTTTGATGCTGGTACTATTTACCTTTAAAATAATATGGAGCCTATTCTTACAATTGTAATTATGGATGCGCTTCGTTAAATTTGACATGTCAGTGAAAAGTTTCACTTAGTTTTTCATTAAGTGATAATTGTCACGTTATTGTGTTTTGTGACACGCTACAATGGTCGTAAAGGAACAAATTTTAAGTAAATAGATGAAGGGGATAGGAATCATGGCTTATAATAAACCGCAGCAGATTGCCGCAGTCACGGTCGAGAACGGCATAAAAAAGGCGCACAATCCTTTAAGCACCGTACTAATTCTGGGCTTTCTGGGAGGGGCGTTTATCGCGCTCGGATTTTTACTGGATATTCGCGTCATTGCTGGCGCACCGCATGAATGGGGATCTATCGCTAACTTTATTGGGGCAGCAGTCTTCCCTGTTGGATTGATTCTAGTATTGCTTGCAGGGGGAGAACTACTGACAGGCAATATGATGGCTGTGCCGCTTGCTTTTATGGCGAAGAAGATATCTTTCTGGGAAGTTATTAAGAATCTTGTATTGATTACCCTGAGCAATTTAGCGGGAGCTTTGTTTGTAGCTTACTTTTTTGGTCACGTGGTTGGTTTAACCTCTGACGGTGTGTATCTGGAAAAATTAGTAGAGATGGCAGGGCATAAGCTTGAGGCAGACTTCTTGCCGGCATTTGTTTCCGGTATCGGTTGTAACTGGCTCGTAGCTTTGGCGGTATGGCTCTCCTATGGAGCAGATAACTTCAGTGGTAAAATCCTCGGTATCTGGTTCCCGACGATGGCTTTTGTAGCTATCGGCTTCCAGCACGTTGTAGCTAACATGTTCTTAATTCCGGCGGCTATTTTTGAAGGCTATTTTTCATGGGGAGAGTACTTCAACAACTTTGTTCCGGTATGGCTAGGCAACTTGACTGGCGGTGCGATCTTTGTTGCGGCAGCTTATTGGATGGCTTACTTACGTAAAGAGCCAGCATCTATTCAATCCGTGGACAGCATGTCCGGCAGCGGTGTAAAGAAACACGCCTAAACCTATCTTATAGAGCACTCCTTAGCATAGTCGAGGGGTGCTTTTTGATGTTATAGACAAATAAAATCCGCCGTGATGTATCCGAGCTCGGGGGAACGATTCGGACGCACGGCGGATTTTAGAAGGGGGAGTGTTTCTAGGCTCTATTACCCCGACTTTGCAAGAACGAATCACATCGTTTTGTTTAGTCTGCTTTACGGACGACAGCAGCAACTATAAAATATAAATAGATGGGAACGGGTGCTACTTTTTTCTCAGCTATGGTTGAAGTTAGTCCTAATTAAGAGGTAAAGTGTACTAAGACTTTATCACGATAGCACGTCAATGCGTCTGCTTGCCCTGAACCCTGTTTTGGGATAATACTGGATGGAATAATGACACATATATTACAGGGGATGTACACTACTTATGAAGTTTTTACAGAATTATCCTAAAGAAGTTAAGATATTTTTAATTGCTAGCCTTATTAATGCAACGGGTAGTGCACTGATGTGGCCACTGGTTACAATGTATGTTTTTGATGAGCTTGGACGCAGCATGTCGGATGCTGGATTAGTGATTCTTATTCAATCAGTTGGAGGGATTGTGGGTCAACTACTCGGGGGCTCACTCTATCATAAGGTAGGCGTTAACCGGCTGATTGTCGGAGCGCTGGGCATGAATGCACTTGCACTGTTCACTTTGCCGGCAGCAAGTAACAACTGGACGTTATTTATGGTCGCGATGGGACTGGTAGGACTCTTTAATTCACTGTCATTACCTGCGATTCAGGCATTTATCGGCTTTCGTTTTACGAAGCAGCGCGGAGAGCTGTTTAATGTTATTTATGTCGCTAATAATATTGGTGTAGCACTGGGTACAGCGTTAAGTGGTTTTTTGGCCGATATTTCTTATATGCTCAGCTTTGTAATGAACGGCGTAACTTCAGCGGTATTTGCGGTATTCTTTTTTGTATATCTCAAGAAAGTCGGAGGAGATTCTTCACAGGAGGTCGCAGAACACCAGAAGGCTGGTCCTGACAAACAATCCACCTGGAAGCTAATGGGACATACACGGATTTATCTTTATATGGGTATTGCCTCGATGTTCCTATTGTTAGGGAACTCTATCTGGAATACAGGGGTATCTCCGTTCATTATTTCTGAGGGCTGGCCTAAGAAGACTTATGGTTTTCTCTGGACGCTCAACGGTATTCTTATTTTTGCGGCCCAGCCGCTTGTAACGGTGATTAAACGTTGGTTCGCGTCCACCTCAACAGCGCAAATGACAGTAAGTGCTCTATTTTATTTGGGTGGTTATGCTGTTCTTTTATGGATGCCGACTTATTCAGGTCTAGTGCTTGGGATGGTGCTCGCTACGCTTGGGGAAATGCTGATATCTCCGGCCATGCCTTCCTTTATTTCGGATCATGCAGGTCGAAGTGCTCCATTCTATTTAGGGCTTAGTGGAGGTATGGGGGCAGTGGGCAGGGTGATTGGACCTTACTTAATGGGTAGATTGTACGATAGTGGAGGCTTAGCGCCTACCGCATGGTTGGCATGTGCGATGGCACTGCTATCCGTAGGATTCTTTATTGTTCATGCGTATATCAACCGCCGAGGAAATTCACTGGAGCGGTCAATAGGATAGTTGTGCATAGTGGATTCAGGTGATCTACTGTGAATTCTATAGAGGTGCAAGGCAAGGGGTGTACATCTTATATGAAACTAAGCAACAGGGATAGGTTTATCATAAGGTTCTCAGAGATTAAAGACGTGCGGGAACTGATTCATCTGGATCATTTGATCTGGACGGAGCACACTAGCCCGGGGCCTTTAATGTGGCGTTCCCAAGAGGATTACCTATTGAATGCTCCTCCGGGTTCGCAACTTGTAGCGCTGAAGGATGACAAGCTTTGCGGATATGTTGGGTTTGGTTGTCCTAGTCGAATGGAGAGCAACAGGCATGTGTGCGAAGTCTATATTGCTGTCCATCCAGATTATCAACGCTTAGGTATTGGCCGGCAGCTCATAGAGGCGATTAAGGAACATGCCGCAGAAAATGCTATTCGAAAGCTTCGTTTACGCGTATTATCCTGCAATGAGTCAGCGCTTTCTTTTTATCGTAAATGTGGATTTGTAGAAGAGGGACGTCTGCGGGAAGAGTTTTATCTTGGCGGTCGTTATGTGGATGAAATATTTATGTGCTGCATGCTGACAGGAGGAGAAGGATATGGAGATCATCTCGCTTAACGTGGGGCGGCCGGTAACAGTGGATTATCGGGGAAAACCTTTGGAGACTGGGATTTATAAAATGCCTGTAAATGGAGCGGTTGAGTTACATACCAACGGTTTTGTCGGAGATGGTCAAGCGGATCTTAAACATCATGGAGGCCCTGATAAGGCAGTCTGTGCCTATCCGATTGAGCATTATTCCTACTGGGAGAAGCAGCTAGGGAAGAAGCTGGAATACTCTGCCTTCGGGGAAAATATAACAACTGCCGGCTTATTGGAGACAGACGTGTGCATAGGTGATGTGTACGAAATAGGCACCACTGTGCTGCAGGTCAGCCAGCCACGTTATCCTTGCTTCAAAATCTCGCAAAAGCTTGGTCCGGCAGATCTCCCCGCTCAAGTGCTGGATACTAGATATAGCGGATTTTATTTGCGTGTGCTTCGTGAGGGGGAAATTTCAACCGGAGATGCCATTGTTAAAAAAGAAGATGGTGCTGGCGGTGTGTCCGTAGCGCATGTTCTGCATTTAATGCAGGTGGGCCTGCAAGAGGAAGCTGCACTGGCTGAGCTTGCGGAGCTAGAAGCGCTCTCTGCTGTAGTTCGGAACAAGTTTCGAAAACAGCTGGGTCTGTCGGAGGGTTAGACTATATCTATTAGCCAAAATAAACCTGGAGGCATATGCCTGCCAGGTTTATTTTGGTTTGTGTGCTTATTTTACTTGCGTAACTTAGCCGAGCAATTGCCACTCGCTACGCAACAAACCGTATACGGCGTGGTTCACGTAGCCATCTGGCAATTTCTCTGCCTGTCTAATCACACCCTCAAGCACAAAACCAAGCCGTTCCGGAATCGCTCTACTGGAAACATTGCCGGTTGCGCAGCGGATTTCTACACGTTGCAGCTCCATTTCCAGAAGTGCATAGTCCACTAGAACCCGACAGGCGCTAGTCATATACCCTTTGCCTTCAAATCCTTCACCAAGCCAGTAGCCGATCCCAACGGATCGGTTATGCCAGTCAATCTGGTGATACCCAATCACACCGGCGAGCTCACCACGAACCCATAGTCCAGCGGTAAAAGCACCATTCTCGGTACTTTGTTTAATCGCATTTTTGATGAAATCCAGAGTGTGAGCCTGTTCCGTAACGGCATCCACCCAAGGGAGCCATTGTCTTAGTCGATCCCGTGAGTGCTCTACTAACGCGAACAAGTGCCGAGCGTGCTCCGGCATGAGCGGCTTTAACATCAGCTCTTCATCGATGACATAATTAAACAAGCGGTTGCCTCCTTTTCGGCACAAGGCCTTATGTATGATTATGGATTATTTCTTATGATTATCATGCTACTCTATCGCCCTGACAGAAGTCAAAAGGTCTAAAGATGCTAAAAAATGATCTATGCCTTATGCCCCCTTTTATTGAACAATCTAGAGTTAACGGGTATATTAGTAGGAAACATGTTTATACAAGAAGTAGTGTAACACTACAGAACGAAAGGTTGATAGCTGTGGAGAACCGTAGCACCCCCTCCAATTTTATTAAGAATGTTATTACCGAGGACCTCCGTACGGGTAAAGTAAAGGAAGTTATTACACGCTTTCCGCCGGAGCCGAACGGTTATTTACATATCGGACATGCCAAGGCGATCTGGATTAACTTTACACTGGCGGACGAGTTCGGTGGCAAGACGAACCTAAGATTTGACGACACGAATCCGGCCAAAGAGGATACGGAATATGTGAACTCGATTCAGGAAGATGTAAAGTGGCTCGGTTATGAATGGGAAGAGCTGCGTTTTGCATCTGATTATTTTGAGGAAATGTACAAACGTGCCGAATTATTAATTACAAAGGGCAAAGCTTATGTCGATGACCTTAGTGCGGATGAAATTCGTCAATTGCGGGGAACGCTGACGGAGCCAGGGAAGAACAGTCCGCATCGCGATCGTAGCATCGAAGAGAATTTGGACTTGTTCCGGCGTATGCGTGCAGGCGAATTCAAGGACGGCGAGAAGGTCCTTCGCGCCAAGATCGACATGGCATCACCGAACATTAACCTGCGTGATCCTGTAATTTATCGGATTACACATGCACATCACCATAACACAGGCGATAAATGGTGTATCTATCCAATGTATACCTTCGCTCATCCGTTAGAAGATGCTATTGAGGGAGTTACTCACTCCCTTTGCTCACTCGAATTCGAAGATCAACGTCCATTTTATGATTGGGTCGTAGCTGAATGTGAGATGCCGTCTGTTCCACATCAATATGAATTTGGTCGTCTGAATCTAGCTCAAACGATGACTAGTAAGCGTAAGTTGAAGCTGCTTGTAGACGAAGGACATGTGGATGGTTGGGATGATCCGCGGATGCCGACGATTTCTGGTCTACGCCGCAGAGGATATACGCCGGAAGCGATTCGTAAATTCGTATATGAAGCGGGTATCTCTAAGAGTCAGGGCCTGGTGGACCTGCAAATGCTGGAACACTTTATCCGTGAGGATCTTAAGCTAACTGTACCGCGTACAATGGCAGTGCTGCGACCGCTTAAGGTTGTTATCACCAATTATCCGGAAGGTCAAACAGAATGGCTTGAAGCGGAGAATAATACAGAGAATGAGGAAATGGGTGTACGCCAAATTCCGTTCTCACGTGAAATTTATGTTGAGCGTGATGACTTTATGGAGAATCCACCGAACAAATATTTCCGGTTGTTCCCTGGCAATGAAGTACGTCTGAAGCACGCTTATTTCATCAAATGTAATGAGGTTATTAAGGATGAGAATGGCGAGGTAGTGGAGCTGCATTGTACGTATGATCCAGAAACGAAGAGTGGCAGTGGATTTACAGGCCGCAAGGTAAAAGGGACGTTGCACTGGGTGGAAGCTAGCCAAGCGGTTCCTGCGGAATTCCGTTTATACGAGCCTCTGATTTCTGCTGAAGAAGCGGATGAGGCTGTGGAAGTAGAAGGTTTGGATTCCTCGGTAGAGAAATCGGAGCCTAGCTTCTTAGATCAGCTTAATCCTAAGTCCATTGAAATCTTACAAGGGTTTGTTGAACCAGCGCTTAAGGATAGCGTGGCTCAGGATAAATTCCAGTTCTTCCGTCATGGCTATTTTAATGTGGATAGCAAATATTCGGCACCTGGACATCTTGTATTCAACCTTATCGTTTCACTGAAGAGTTCATTTCAACCTCCTAAACAAGGCTAATATTTAACTCGATCAAGTTGATTATATTGAAAGAGGCTCAAGCGTCCCGTGCGGGTACGCCTGAGCCTCTTTTTTATTTCCGTGTCTATAAAATTTCAGTCTCGGATAGCTCTTCTTCTTCCTCTGTAGGGGGACGATAACCTCCACGACTAACAAAGAGCCACATAAAGCCAAAACCGAGCGTTCCAAACAGCGTCAAGAATACACCCGTCTGATACATGCTCTGCGCACCCAGATATTGATACATCCAACCTCCGAGAATGCCTCCAATGAAACCGGATATTCCACTCCAGCTTAGGGTGTAGAGCGCTTGTCCGGAAGAGCGATAAGGCCGTGGAATCAGGAGCATCGTCAATTGGGTCCCTACATAGAAGAATCCGCCGAACGTTATGCAGTGCAAAATCTGAATAAACACTACTTGAATGGCAGTGGTCGCATCAGCCATAAACCACCAACGCAGAACGAACAAACCACTGACCAATGCAAGCCAGCCGAGCAGAACAGAAATTTTACGTTTTAGGAATCGGTCACAGAGAACGAATACGCCTATCTCCAAAATGGAGGAGAGGAACACGGCAAGACCAATCATTTTTTTAGAACCGCCCAGATCCGTAATATACAATGAGATGAATGTGGTGTTCATCGTGTTTGGTATGGAAACCAGAATGCCAAATAACAAAAACAACAGGAAAAAGGGATTAAAAATCACTTTACTTAGGCCTTTAAACGGCATCGGAGCTCTCATAATGGTATGGTTAATTTTGGGTAATACAAGAACGGATAGAATTGATGCGCCTAGTAACGCTGTAAGCAGATAGGTCAAGATGGATACGCCAGCCCAATCAAGGATAAAACCGGCGACAATCGCAATCAGTGCCCACCCTATTGAGCCCCAAAGCCGGAAAGAACGGAAGCGCTGATTAGTTCCCTCAATATAGCTAAGAATCATCGAGTTGCTTTGAGCAAATAATGGTCCTTGGAAGAAATAAAATAAAATAATGGCGTTGTAGATCATCTCATATGTATTTGCTCGAAACATAAACTGTGAGACCACTAGCGTTCCGAATAACATAAGCAAAACGATACGCCGTATATTCTGAGAACGGTCTGTTAAGAACGCCCAGAATGGATTTGCAAATATGGATACTAGCGCTCCCATAGAGAATAAGACACCAATCTCTAATTTGTTCATCCCTACATCCAGCAAGTATAGTTGAAAGAAGCTGGTGAAGAGGACCATGGTTCCATATACAAAAAAATTGAACCATTTTAAAGACGTGATAGAAGATGGAATAGCGCCTTTTCGCAAATGGTTCACTCCTTTCTCACTAAATATCTTGCATGGAGTAGAATGACCAATAGTAGGCCCTTCTATCACTGTAACACGTGTTGAAAAGGGATACAAACACCCTTTTTTACTTTTTTACATTATTTTGGTGTTTATTTAGGTTTGAGACGATAAGCGACAAAAAACGCATAAAACGTGGTACACAAGGTGAAGAAGACGCAAAATGGCTAATCAGCGGGTTTAACTTCAGTTTACAATTTGCAGATAGGATAATTGAAAGACGAGAAAGACATTACTATGCTTTTCTCGTAGAGGTACCAAGAAAAGGGGAGTTATTGTCATGAAGAAATCCGAATCCAAGCGCAAGATGGCGCTGAAGCCGTTCTTGATGCTACTAAGAGAAACCAAGCCTTCATACGGCTTATTGGCTATAGCCATTGCACTAAGCATGATATCTACATTAGTCAGTCTGGTAATTCCGATGTTCACTAAGAATTTAGTGGATGGCTTCTCACTAGCCTCCGTTAGTAAGCTTCAGATTGCAGGTATAGCAGCCGCGTTTATCGCGCAGACCATTGCGGGAGGGATCTCCATCTATCTGCTTAATTATGTGGGTCAGAAGATGGTTGCTGGTCTGCGGGATCGCCTGTGGCGTAAGTTTTTAGTTCTGCCTGTGGCTTACTACAACGACAATCGAACGGGAGAAAGCGTCAGCCGCATGACGAATGACACAGGGATCATCAAAACACTGATTTCTGAACATTTAGCTAGTTTATTTACCGGAGTGATCTCTATTGTGGGCTCTATTTCAGTGTTATTATTTCTCAATTGGAAAATGACGCTGGTTCTCTTTACAGTGCTTCCGCTTTCTGCGCTGATTCTAGTGCCGCTTGGACGGCAGATGTACAAAATCTCCAAGGGGATGCAAGACGAGACAGCCTCGTTTACCGCTACATTAAGTGGTGTATTGTCAGAGATCCGTCTGGTGAAATCCTCTGGTGCAGAGAAGAAAGAGTACGAAGCAGGCAAAACCGGAATTATGAATCTGCTTTCCTTTGGTATTCGTGAAGGTAAGATTAGCGCCATGATCAGTCCGCTAGTTTCCTTTGTTTTTATGATGTTGCTCGTCGTCATTATCGGCTACGGTGGAATGCAGGTATCTTCCGGTGTCCTTACCGCTGGTGAACTAGTCGCCTTTATTCTTTATCTTATTCAGATAATTATGCCACTTACTCAATTGACTACGTTCTTCACACAGATTCAGAAGGCTAAGGGTGCCTCAGAGCGTATTATTGAAACCTTGGCAGCAGAAGAGGAAGTATATGAGGGACAGGAAGAGGCGACTGGTGCTGAAGGTCCAATCTCGGTAGAGGGTCTAAGCTTTGGATATAAAAAAGGTGAGAATGTATTGACCGATGTAAGCTTCCGTATGCTTCCGGGTCAGGTGACGGCTATTGTTGGCCCGAGCGGGGGCGGTAAGACCACGTTGTTCTCGTTGCTCGAACGTTTTTATAAACCTCAGTCAGGTCAGATTAAGCTTGGCGACATGCCAGTGTCGACCTTCTCACTGCGCTCGTGGCGGAAGCTGATCGGGTACGTCTCACAAGAAAGCCCACTGTTAGCCGGTACGATTGCTGAGAATTTAACCTACGGATTGGATCGGGACGTTAGCAGTGAGGAGATGCGCACAGCAGCAGCCATGGCTTATGCAGATGGATTTATTGATGCCCTTCCTGAAGGATATAATACGGATGTCGGCGAAAGAGGCGTGAAGCTGTCTGGTGGACAACGGCAACGGATTGCCATTGCCAGAGCATTGCTGCGGAATCCGAAGATTCTTATGCTTGATGAAGCGACCTCCAGTCTCGATAGTCAATCAGAAGCGGTAGTGCAGAAGGCGCTGTCCAATTTAATGAAGGGTCGTACCACGGTTGTTATTGCCCACCGTTTGGCTACGGTTGTAAATGCAGATCAGATTATTTTTATGGAAAAGGGTCAGATTACCGGAATGGGAAGACATGAAGAGTTACTGGACAATCATGAGCTATATCGGGAATTTGCCACTCAACAGCTACAAATGAATGCCATTGAGATTAAGGACACAGAAGAGAAAGAGGAGGCTCCAGTGACACATGACAAAAATACTAGTAGCGGACGACGATCCGCACATCCGCGAATTGGTAGAAGTATTTCTGAGAGCTGAGGGAATGGATGAGATCTATGGAGCTTCCGATGGACTGGAGGCTCTTCAGATACTGGAAAGCAATAATATAGATTTAGCTATTATTGATGTGATGATGCCCAATTTGGACGGCTGGGAGCTATGCCGGCGGATGCGCCAGAACTATGATTTTCCGATTTTAATGCTGACGGCTAAAGGGGAAACCTCACAAATTGTAAAAGGTTTTGAGCTGGGTAGTGATGACTATCTCGTTAAGCCGTTTGAGCCAGTGGTGCTTATTGCACGAGTAAAGGCGCTGCTCAAGCGTTATCAAATTTCTGCTGCACAAAGAGTGACCGTTGGTCGGTTGCGAATGAACCGTAAAACGTATGAGGTCTCCTCAGAGTATGGAGAAATCACTTTGCCGCTTAAGGAATTTGAGTTGTTGTTTAAGCTAGGCAGCTATCCAGGTCAGACATTGACTAGAGACAGGCTGATCGAAGAGATTTGGGGTTATGATTTTGAGGGGAATGAACGAACACTAGATGTGCATATCAATCGTTTGCGTGAAAGATTTAATCAAGATAACTATGGGTTCGTTATTCGTACCATTCGGGGGTTAGGCTATCGGTTGGAGGCTGAGGCATGAATCGATTTAAAGAAATTGTTAAGCGAATTGGGATGATTTTAGTTTATTTCGGTGGCGTTGCGATTAGCTGGAGTGCAGCTTATTTCCTGATGAACTGGATATATAGTAGGGTTGGGCGTCCCTCCTCGGAGTATGTAGTCCAATTAATCAGCGTGATGGTCGGTATTGTAATCTTGTTCATGATGGCATTGGTATCCTCCAAGTTATTCCGGGGCTGGGAACGTGTTTTTTATAAATCGATCATCGAAGGCTTGGGGCGTATTGCTAAAGGTGATTTCAATGTAGTACTGGATAATACTAAGGATTATGGTGAATTCGGTGAGATTGTAGAGAGTATCAACGTCATGGCCAGTGAACTGAGCCAGATGGAGACCATGCGCCAGGATTTTATCTCCAATGTATCGCATGAAATTCAATCTCCACTAACCTCGATTCGGGGGTTTGCTCTTGCGCTGCAGGATGAGACTCTGAGTGTGGAGAGTAGGAGGCACTACCTTAATATTATCGTGGCTGAGAGTACCCGCGTATCTGGGCTCAGTGATAATTTATTGAAGCTGTCCGCGCTTGAATCGGGCAACTTTCCGTTTGAAAATCAGGTTTACCGTCTGGATAAGCAGCTTAGAGATACGATTCTGGCTTCTGAACCACAGTGGCTGGAGAAAAATATAGAGGTAGAGGCTGAATTGGAAGAATTGAATGTAACTGCGGTAAAAGATTTGATGACTCAGGTCTGGACCAATCTTCTTCATAACAGCATTAAATTTACTCCCCAGAATGGATGTATTCATATCAAGCTTCGAACAGTAGATGAGCGCGTAGAGGTGGAGATTCAAGATAGCGGGATTGGCATCTCTGACGAAGATTTACCTCGCATCTTTGATCGCTTCTATAAGGCAGACAAAGCTAGAACCGCGAGCGGGGGTGGCAGTGGTCTAGGCCTATCACTGGTTAAGAAAATCGTTGAGCTGCATAAAGGTAAAGTAACCGTAGCTAGCCGACCCGGTGAAGGAACAGCGTTTATAGTGAGCTTGCCAATGCAAGTGAAATAAATCGGTAATGTTAATATAAAAATGAATATTTACATAAACATGCAACAAAATCCGACATGGCTTTACAATTTTCTACTATTCTAAATATAGAATCTACGAAAATCAAAAAGTCATCGGAGGATTAAATATTTTGAAGAAGAGCAAAATTCGCGTTTTTCTGACCAGTTCGCTTGCCGTATTATTGTTAGCACCCAACTTTTCATTACAGACAGTTTACAGTGCTTCAGGTGAATCAACGCCTGATTTCACAGCTACAGCTTCAGAACATTCAGGGAAATGGATGACAGGTGAATACCATGCACATACTTATGAATCGAATGATGCTCAGGAATCTTTGAAAAGTGTGCTAGATGCTGCATTTGAACAAAATGGTTTTGACTGGATGGCACTGGCTGACCATCTTCGGGTATCTGACCGGGATGACGAAGGAGTGAATATCCCTGGCGGTTCTATTCCGATGTCTCAAGGCATTGTTGATTATCAAAATGAGAAAATTAAGAAATTACAGGCAGAAGGCAAATACGCTGGGAAAATCATTTTTTCCGGCTTTGAGTGGGATATGCCTCAATATGATCATGCAGCGGTTGGCATTGTTACAGATCAACCAGGTTCCGCAGAAGCTTTGAAGGCTATTAATCAATTTGAATATTTATTTACTAATCGGGATGTAAGTATGTTCGATCCGGCAGATGTGGCTGAGTGGAGTGCGGCGGATACTAGAGCTTTTTCTACAAAAGAAGATACACGCACAGCTATGAAATGGCTAAGCAGTCATTATCCAGATAGCTATGTACTGATCAATCATCCCTCCAGAAAAAATGGTACAAGCTCGGAGCTTAAAATAGAGGATATCCGGGACTTTAATGATATCGATCCAAATCTTGTCTTCGGCTTTGAAGGTATGCTGGGCAATCAGATGTCGAGTGATCGAGGAGAGACGCCTGAGACTTACGGGGGTACAGATGTCAAGGTTGCTCAGCTTGGAGGAATGTGGGATGCTCTGCTTGGTGAGGGCCGCAGGTTCTGGAATTTTGCTAACTCAGATTTTCATTTCAAAACAAAAAATGATCAATTCTCTAGCGGTTACTGGCCTGGTGAGTATTCCAAGAACTACACCTGGGTGGATGGCTCCGATATTAATGCTGTCGTAGACGGCATGCGGTCAGGGAAATCCTTCTCTGTCTTTGGAGATCTCATCAACGCCTTAGAGTTTAATGTATCAGGAGATGGGCAAGAGGAAGAAATGGGCGGCGAACTGGACGTAAAACAAGGCGACGACCTAGAGTTTACGATCCGTTTCAAAAGTCCACAGCAAAATAACAATGGCGATGCCGTTAAAGTGGACCATGTAGATTTGATCTCCGGTGAAGTCAACGGCAAGGTTGATCCTAGGTCGCCTGAGTACACCAAAGCAACTAACGATACTACAAAAGTACTGAAACGTTTCACAAGCGAGGATTGGACTACAGATGCCGAAGGCTACAATGTTATTAAGTATCAGGTAGGGGCAGCGGACAAGGATCGTTATTTCCGTTTAAGAGGAACTAATCTTGGAACTGACGTTGCTGGAGAAACCGTAAACGGTGAACCGCAGATTGATCCTAAAAATAATACTGTCGATAACCTGACTCGTTTCGAAGAAATCAATGCCCGTAATTATAGTGATATGTGGTTTTATTCCAATCCAATTTTTGTTGATGTGGAGTCGTATAGCGATCAGCAGGCCGTTAACGATACTATGACTGAGTTAGATCTTGGAGACACAAGCGCAGTAACTTCTGATCTAATGTTGCCTACCGAAGGCAAACACGGAACAAGTATTGTTTGGAACAGCTCTAATCCGGTTCTGATGACGAATGAAGGTAAACTCATCTACCAACCTAAAAAGGATACGAAGCTAACCTTAACAGCTACGATCCAGCGAGGCGCGGCTAAGGAAACGAAGGCTTTTGAAGTAACGCTTAGCGGAGATGATAGCATTACTCCATTGGCGCTTCACAGCACATTAAAGACTGAGAACGGACGAACATATTTAAGCGGTAACTGGACGAATCAGAGTGTTTCCGTAAGTGTATATGCCAGCGTATATATTCCTGGGTCAGATGTATCTATTCAATTAGCGAATGATGTGAACGGAGATTTCCTACCCTATGAAAGCGGGAAAGTAGTTGAGATTTCGGAAGAAGGGCAACATCAATTGCAATTTGAGGCTACGGACTCTTTAGAAAATAAGACAACATTGCCGATTGCTGTGAATATCGATCGTACAGCACCTGTGATTACCTTGAAAGGGGAGAGCAATCTTAGTCTGACTCAAGGCGATGACTTCAAGGACCCGGGCGCAGATGTTACTGACAAGGTTGGGGTTGCAGGCTCTATCCTGGTGACAGGAACAGTGGATGTTCAGACTCCAGGAACCTATACACTGAAGTACAATGCCACAGATTTGGCTGGTAATGCGGCTGCTGAGGTTGTACGCACCGTAGTTGTAAATGCGGGCAACAGCAGTGGAGGGGGCAGCGGTCCAGTTGCAACTTCAGTCCCTACGCCAACGCCATCTCCTACAGAGCAGCCTTCTACAACTCCGTATGTGGAATTGGATGTAAAAGCACAGCAGGGAGGAACAGGCACACTTAAAGACATGGGCAGCTTTACAATTCCGGCTGGAGCATTGTCTGCAGACAGTGAAATTGTCTTTACGGTTGTTGCCACCGGTGAGACACCAGTGATGGGTGATCTTCAGGCTGTGAGTGCAGCATTAGAGCTTACTAGCGACAAGATTGGAATGCTTAATAAACCCGTAGAACTATCTCTGAATTACGATGCGGGTCAGATTACACCAGGGCATAAAGCAGCTATTTACTATTACAATGAACAGCTTAATAAGTGGGTATATGTAGGTGGAAGCATCCAATCGGATGGGACTATAACTGCAAGTGTAAATCAATTTGCCAAATATGCTGTGTTTAATTATAAGGCCCCATCGCTTACTGATTTGAATAATCATTGGTCCACAGAATTTACAGACCGTCTAATTGGCATGGGCATCATGAAAGGGTACGAGGATCATACCTTCCGCCCGAATGAGGATGTTACCCGGGCGCAGTTTGCTTCTATGATTGTAAGGGCGCTTGGTTTGCAAACTACAGGCAGCACAGTGAAATTCGAGGATCAAAGTGCGATTCCAGCTTGGGCTGCAGGTGATGTAGCAGCGGCGGTAGATGCCGGAATCCTTCGTGGATATGATGTGAACGGTAAAAAGTTCTTCGAGCCTTCTGAGAAGATTACACGTGCTGAAATGTCAGTTATGCTCGCTAATGCTTTGAAGGTCAATGCCCATAAGCAAACGGATAATGAGGGGAACTTTGTGGATCTTGCCTCCATTCCACAATGGGTACAGTCATCTGTGCAAGCAGGTGTTGAAGCTGGTATTTTGGGTGGATTTGAGGATCATACGTTCCGACCTGAGAATAATGCTACAAGAGCGGAGGCAGCAACGACGCTTTACAAGCTGCTCGAGGCTCTATATCTATAATAGTGGATGGCGAAGGCTATCCTTTAATCTCTAAATGAAACGCCGCTTTTCCCAGATGACTTGGGGAAAGCGGCGTTTTTAATGAGACGGACTAGCCTCCAATTTGAGACATACGCCGAGCCGTCGGCGTGTGGCTTTGTGCTTTTTTCTCCAAGGCTAATGCCATTTCGTGGTTATGTGGCTTGTTACCCAGAGCTTTGCGGAATAAGGCCTGCACTGCAGCGGGATCGCTTATTAGGGGGCGGACATTGTACTCATCTTCCCAATATAGACAAGCTTTGATATGGCCATCAGCAGTTAGTCTTAGACGATTGCAGTTATCACAAAAGTGATCGCTTACGGGATGGATTAGACCGAACGTTCCTTGCGCTCCAATAACCCGCCGATTCTGGGAAGGGCCATTACCAGATGGCATCTCTGCCTCCTCGGTCTCCCAGCCGGCCGCAGTACAAGCTTCTATAACAGTTTCCAGCGGCAGATAGGATTGGCGCCAAGAATCAGTAGCACTTCCGATGGGCATATATTCAATAAAGCGTACATTTAGTGGACTGTTCAACGTAAGGGAGATAAAGTCTTTGATCTCGTCATCATTAATCCCTTTCATTAATACAACGTTAAGCTTGATTGGCTCCAGTCCAGCAGCTTGTGCTGCCTCGATTCCCTTTAGTACCTTGGAGACTTCACCGCCACGTGTAATCATAGAGAAGCGATCTTGCCGTAAAGAGTCCAGACTGATATTCACTCGTGAAAGCCCGGCTTCTTTTAGCAGCGCTGCTTTCGCTGGAAGCATTAATCCGTTCGTAGTCAGTGAAATATCGTCAATCCCCGGAATGGCGGATATCATAGTCACTAGCTTCTCCAGGTCTTTGCGTACAAGAGGTTCTCCACCTGTTAGCCGTACCTTTCGCAATCCAAGGGGGGCTAGCGATTCCACAATTGCGGTGATTTCCTCATAGCTCAGAATCTCGTCCTGCGGCTGGAATTCCATCCCTTCCGCTGGCATACAATAAATGCAACGCAGGTTGCAGCGGTCGGTAACCGAAATGCGGATGTAATCGTGTAAACGTCCAAAAGGGTCCGTCAGCGGCTCCATAGCGTTGCTCCCTTCATTTGTTGGTGTTTTGAGTGCTTCTCTCCTTAAGAGGAGGCGAAGGCGTTTATACTTGTTTAGAATTTTAAAGATCGCTCGGAGGTACGTCAATGAGCAAAGTGTTGGATGGGTCGAACACTCCCTTTTTGAAGAAGTCGGCATATGATTTTTTTGCATAATAATGGACAAACTAAATAAAATAACGAAGCCGAAATAGACTTGCGAAAATGTGACAAAAGTACGACAAATGAAGTGATTAGTCATAGAATGCTCACGGAAAGCGTTTTAAATATCCGATATAATCTAGGTGCGGATTACTTTTACGTTCACTTTTGCGAAAACAGAAAGGATACCGGAAAATGCATATCGTAATGTGACGATGCGTGACCGGGAAACCCATTGAGGAGGATTTGCAAAATGACTATGCAAACTGTTCCATCGCTCGCCGTGCCGGAGGCATTTAGCCATTGGTTGGAAAGTCGGGGATTAATATATCAGCTTTTAGTGGATTTTTTGGGTAGAAAACCATCACTCTCTCTTGTGGCTCAGTGGAGCCGCAATCGCAAGATGAGTGTTGCAACAGAGATGACGGAAGGTGGACGGGAACTGAAACGATATTTGAGTCAGGAACCGAATAAGCTACCTTATATATGCGAGAAAGAGAGCCAAGAGTATAAACGGCTTATGCATGAACAAACAGTAAGCTCTTTTAAATTACGTGAAGCTGCTATTCTAGGGCGTTCTGAAGATTTCTGCAACGTGCTTGCTGATGTGTATACTTCCGCGGGAATTGTATTTAACAAGTGTAATGGTGAGGCTGATGATCATATTGCTATTGAGCTGGAATTTATGGCAGTAATGCATGAGCGTATGTTGTATAACAGCTTCTCAATTAGAAGTGCTATGGATCTACTTGATATTCAGGTAGCCTTTTTGGAAGATCATTTACTGCAATGGACTCCACAGTTCTGTGAGAAGTTAAATGCAGCAACGGATAGTACGTTGTATTTGGGACTTTCCCATATGCTCGCAGAGTTTCTACCCCTTGATTTGCAAATGCTGCGTTCCTGGAGAGCTTCACTGGAGAGCAGTGCAACAGCAATGGTATAAGAACACTATAATACAGAGCCCGGCCTATAAATTAGGCCGGGTTTTTCGTGCTGAAGAAGTGTGAATTACGCTGAAAAATGAAGCATCGAATGCTGAACAAAGCGGTGATCCAAGTGAAGTAGGTAAATGATGATCTGAGTGAAGTCTCAAATTCCGATCCGAGTGAAGCTCTAGAATGATAATTAGGGAATTTCTCCCTAAAACTCTGGTGTTAATGCTCACAAGACGTGTAATTAGGGAAAAACTCCCTATAATTGACCTGACTGGGCAATAAATCAGCCGAATTCGCTGATTTTCAGGGAGGAATTCCCTGATTTCATTAATTTGGAGTGATTATCGGCTTTTTTTAGGGAGCTTTTCCCTAATTAATTTTAGACCCAACATCACGATATAAACGCCTATTGCAAATCATTCATCGTTCACTGTATAACGCCCATTACTCAACCAGAAAAATCTAATGGATAAGTAGCGCCCGTTACTTTGCCCATTCCATAAAAAAGAAGCTGTCCCATAAGTAGCATTCACTACTTTTGAGACAGCTTCTTCATCTAGCGTGTTTACTTGATTCGCATCAAGTGTTTTAGTCAATTACCTTTTTGCTGCGGAATTTCATCAGGAACTCATACACAACTGGTACTACTACAAGTGTCAGCAGTGTGGAGCTGATCAAGCCGCCGATAACGGTAACGCCTAGTCCTTTGGAGATGATCCCCGCACTGTTTTCAAGTCCTGTAACCAGTGGCAGCAATGCACCAATTGTTGCAAGTGCAGTCATCAAGATTGGACGTAAACGTGTGCCGCCTGCTTCAAGTAAGGCTTGTCGTGTGGTCATTCCTTCTTTTTCCTTATGAATAACGCGGTCGATGAGGACAATCGCATTCGTGACTACGATACCAATCAACATCAACGCACCCATGAGGGAGGAGACGTTTAAGGTTTCCCCAGCGATCAGAAGGGCTACGAGTACCCCGATGATGGTGAAAGGAAGTGAGAACAGGATAGCAAATGGAGCTAATCCACCGCCAAATGTAACCACAAGCACGAAGTATACGATGGCAATAGCAGCTGCCATAGCAATACCTAATTGACCAAACGTATCATTGATCTGCTCAGTTACACCACCGAAGCTAACCGTTACGCCATCAGGTAATTCCATAGCATCTACTTTTTCCTTCACGATATTTGAAGCACTATTGACGTCACTAGAAATAATCTCAGCAGTGACATCCACCTTCATTTTACCGTCCATCCGAGTAATCGAGTCAGGGGAAGAGCCGTTTTCAATTTTAGCGACTTGCCCGATTGGCACGGAAATGCCTAGTGGTGAAGTCAATGTAGCCTCTTCCATTTCTTTAATACTCTTATACGTTTCTTTATCAGTTTCGATATAGACTTTGTAGTTCTTGCCGTCCATTTCTACTTCTGTGAGTACTGGACGTGTGCCTGCAGGAGCAAGCTTCATCGCAATTTGTCCCGCTGTAAGTCCAAGGGAGCTGAGCTTTTCTTGATCCGCTACAATCGTATATTGATCGTAAGCTTCTTTGAGGCTTGTTTCTCCATCTTTGAAATTAGCGGTGTCAGCTTGTACGATCTTGGCGATCTCATCCGCTACCGGCTTAATTTGATCTAGTTCATCTCCGAATACATTTACGGTTAACGTGCTTCCACCCATACCTCCGCTCATCATGGCGGACATATCGCCCCATACACCATCTGGAACTTCTGCGGCTAAGCCTTCGATCAACTTCTCTTTTACGTTTTCGAAATCAGGAGTATCGCTATCATAAACGATGAAAAAGAGTCCTGAGTTGCTGGATCCGCCCATACCCATTGGGCCGCCGCCACCGATGGAATATTGCATTTTATCCACATGCTGCTGCGCTAAAATATATTTCTCAGCTTTCAGGCCTTGCTCTTGAACTTCTTCAGTTCTTTGTCCAGCCTTCGGTGAGTAGGTTAACATTACCGTTTTATCCTCTTGAGAAGGCATAAAGCTAACGCCGATAGGCTTGATCAGGAACAAGCTGCCCGCAAGGAGGAGAACTGCGACTCCGAACGTAACGAGCTTATGAGAAAGACACCAGTTCAGAATTTTTTGATAACCGGCAGACAGTCTGTCTGGTTTCTCACTATGCGTTTTCTTACCTTTCAATCCATTGCGGAACAGCGAGTGAGCCATTGCAGGCACTAGGGTAATCGCAACTACCAATGAAGCGAGCAGGGCGAAGACCATGGTTAAAGCGAAAGGCAAGAACAGCTCGCCAACCATACCACTTACGAGAGCAAGCGGTAAGAACACCGCGATGGTTACAATCGTTGAGGACATGATGGGTACGAACATTTCACGGGTCGCTGCACTGATTAATTCCCGACCTTTTAGCTTCTCACCAGATAAGGAGAGCCGCCGGTATATGTTCTCTATGACGACAATCGAGTCATCGACTACCCGTCCGATGGCAACGGTCATCGCTCCAAGGGTCATCATATTAAGCGTGATATCCATTTGACGCAGACATAACACTGCGATCAGTAGTGATAATGGAATTGAGATGATAGAAATGATCGTCGAACGGATATTCCGCAGGAAGACCAAAATGATGATTACTGCGAAAAGTGCACCAAATACTGCCTTGGACAACATTGTATTTACGGAGTCCTCAATCGGCTTACCTTGGTCAAGCAGAACTGTTAGATCGATGCCTTTATATTGTGCTTTTAATTCTTCAGTTTTGTCTTTAACACCATTTACGACATCAACAGTGTTGGCATCATTGGCTTTGACAATCTGGATACCGATCGATTCTTTACCATTCGTACGGGAGATAGATTCAGAATTTCCAACAACCTCAATCGTGGCAAGCTCTCCCAGCTTCACAGTTGGCAGTCCCATATTTGCAGCTCCGCCTACAGCGCCAGCACCAGCCGCACTTCCGGCACCTGCTCCGGCAGCCCCACCAGCCTCAGCTCCAGGAGAACCAGTGCCAACAGCACCGGCAGCCCCAGTTGGCATCACTGGAATGGCCACATTTTTAAGATCATCAACAGTAGTGATGTTGCCATCTATTACTACTGCCTTTTGGGCTTTGTCCATCTCGAACAGTCCTAGTGGAACACGGAGGGAAGAGCCTTGAATAATACCTTTAACTGTATCTTCGGTTAATCCGTATTGGCTCAGCTTGTCTTGATTGAACTTAAGCGAAACTTCTTTGACATATTGTCCAGAGATTTGTATAGAAGCGACACCCTCAACATCCTCAAGGGCAGGGCGAATGTCGTTCTCGGCAATACGGGTTAGTTCCTCAAGATCCTCTGAATCCCCATTGGATAGACTGAGGGAAACGACAGGCATTGAGCTAAGGCTAAAGCGAGAAATGGAAGGCTTCTGCGCATTGTCTGGCAGTGAGACTTCATTTAGCGATTCGCGAACTGCTGCTGTCGCATTATCCAGATTCGTACCATAATCGAACTCAATTTGGATACTGGAGGCATTCTCCAGAGAAGTAGAGGTGATCGTTTTTACACCATCCACATTGCGTAGCTTTTGCTCCAATGGTTTGCTGACATCATTTACGACACCTTCTGGTGCAGCACCCGGATAAATGGTTGTTACGCTAAGATAGGGTATACTAATATTAGGTAAGGTTTCTTGCTTCATTGTCAGTCCGCTATATAAACCGGCAAATACAATGATTATCGTCAGAAGCCAAATGGCAAATTTGTTCCTGAGCGAGAAATTAATTAAGCTTTTCATAAGTTTCGTTTCTGCTCCTCTCGGGCCTTTTCTTTACGAAATAGGGCGCCATTTTGAAAATTTATAATACTCGCTATCCATGTTCTTCTCTCTCACGAACTCTTTATAGAGCAATTAACGAAATACGCATGAATGATTTGAAAAAGAGGTAACCAGCTTCCTCAATTCTTCCAATGGTGTAGTGAGCTCTGAGCAGGATTGGAGGTTGGACAACATCCCCTGTATGATTGCTTTGCGTGGGTGCGGTAAGAGAACTTCGCCTTCTAGAATGTTGAGTGATTCCAGCAAATCGGCTGACTCTTCGGGCTCTATACTATCTAATTTACTGACCACAGTCTTCATGTCCTTAATGATCTGAAGTGGATTCTTGCGCTTACTCTCCTCATTCTCCTCCATCCAGCTTGCTAGAATAGTAGAGTTGATGAGAGGCGCCTGCTTACTTGTAAGAAGACCAGCTACAATAATATCTAGTAGATTCATTAGATGATCAGCCATAACGGCAAGGGACAAATGGGTATCCTGACGAAAAATAACCGCAATATATGACTTGATTAGTCCATGACCTACAATACATAAATCTCCGGTATAGGGAACGATGTCTTTTCCATAAAGGGTCTCCATTTTCACCTGAAACCAGCGCAAGAAGGAGGCATTGTTTCTACGTAGCCATTCCGGCACATCAGTATCAAATCCTTTTCCGGCAACTTCCTGAATTTGACGCTGTAAGAACTCCCGTAATTCGTATACATGGCTCAGTAGAATTTCTATTTGATTCCTAAGCTTCTCACGCGGTGTTCTTTGGGTTTCTTGTTCTTCACGCAATAAGGGATCACGAATCATTCGGTAACAGTAGAGAAAAATACTTCGTTCCAGTTCTTCTTTTGATTTGAATACTAGATACAAGCTTCCCTTCGAAATTCCGCATAATTCGGCGATCTCTTGCATGGACGTGGATGAGGAGCCTTTCACAGCGAATAACTGCATGGCGATCTTAATTATCTGCTCTTGTTTGTCCACAGTTTTATCGCTCATTGGGGGGGATAACCTCCTTTCTGACTACTCAGTTCTATAATTGACTAATTGGTCAAAATAATTATATTCGATCCATCCTGTCATTACAAATTTCAGATCAGAAGGGTTACAGTTTTGTTGTAAATAGATTTTTACACAGTAATTGTCTAGGAAGATATAGGTTCTTCATGTAATATATAAATGTGTCATTTTGGTGTTGCTTGTATGAATAAGAAGGTAGGTACAATATGAGAAGAGGACTTCAATCTATAATTATTATTGGGGCTTTCATAGCATTTTATTATTTTGGTTTTGGTATTTTTGGGAGTACTGCTGGAACGATTATTAGTATTTTCTCCACACTGACCGTCATTTCGATTAGTTTGGCTATTTTTATGGAGAACCGTAATCCTTCTACGACAATGTCTTGGATTCTTTTGCTTGCGTTGATCCCGGTGCTAGGTCTAGTCTTCTATTTTTTATTCGGACAGAATGTGTTTAAACGCCGTAAATATGATAAAAAAGCACAACGAGATCTTATGGCCTATGAGCGGATCGAGAATGACGCCTTACGCACGCATCAAGATTGGTCGGTCTTTGATCCCTCTCGCCAAAAACTACTGCTATTATCCAAGACCTTAGCGCGCACTCCGATTTCCTTTGCTTCAGAGACGCGTATACTCACCAATGGTGAAGAGACGTTTGGGACATTACTGCTAGAGCTGCGACAAGCTAAGCACCATATACATATGGAGTATTACATCTTCCGTGCGGATCATATTGGAACGCGTATTCAACAGATTTTGATCGCGAAGGCACGCGCGGGTGTGTCAGTTCGATTCATGTATGATGCAGTAGGTAGCTTTCAGCTTTCCAGAGCCTTTTTGAAAGAGATGGTTGATGCTGGGGTACAGGTGGCTTCATATGGTAATTCCACCTCCTTTTTCTCTAGCCGGGTGAATTACCGGAATCACCGAAAAATTGTCGTCATCGATGGCGATGTCGGGTTCATGGGTGGACTCAATGTGGGGGATGAATACTTAAGCCGCAGCAAAACTTATGGATTCTGGCGCGACACCCATATGTTGATTAGAGGCGAAGCGGTACGGACGATGCAAATCATTTTCTTGCAAGATTGGATGCATACTACGGGTGAAAAAATACTGGAGCAGGATTATCTCACGCCACAGCTACACTTCATGACAGGGGACGGAGCAGTACAGATTATTGCGAGTGGACCGGACAATGAGCGCCGTGCACTCAAAAATATATTCTTCTCCATGATCACTTCTGCTGAGAAATCAGTATGGATTGCCAGCCCTTATTTCATTCCGGACGAGGATATCCTAACTGCGATCCGTGTAGCGGCCATATCCGGTCTAGATGTTCGCTTGTTATTCCCTGCTAAGCCGGATAAATGGATTCCGTTTCTGGCTTCGCACTCCTATTTCCCGGCATTGCTGGAGGCTGGAGTGAAGATTTATGAATACGAGAAGGGCTTTATACACTCTAAGCTTTTAATCGTGGATGGTGAAATAGCGACTATTGGTACGGCAAACATGGACATGCGGAGCTTCCATCTTAACTTTGAGGTTAACGCATTACTGCTTCAGACAGAGAGTGTTACACGAATCGTTGCTGATTTTGAACGGGATTTACTGTCTACCACTCAGATTGTGCATGAGACCTTTATGAATAAACGCATGGTGGTACGTATACTGGAATCTGCCGCCAGATTAATGTCCCCCCTGCTATAACTTCATTACAAGCTAAACCACCGCAGAGAGTGTTGCCTTCTCAACGGTGGTTTTTTTATTTTTTTCGCTTAAAAGGTAGTAAAGCCCAGGTTAGTCTGCAGCCGGAACAGGATGTACTTGAACCAGGTCACATCGCTCTGATAGGCTTCAAAAGGCAAAGTGAATGCATGCCCCTCGTTATTCCACAATCGATTGAAGTAGGCTTCCATTTCTGTGAACAGCGGCTGATCCCGCTTCATAGAAATCCACAGATCATTCTCCAGATTGTAGTCATCTAGATTGCGTGTGGTGAAATTGGTAGAACCGCCAAGAACGATGGAGCTCTCGGTTTGTTTGGCAATAAAGAGCAGCTTCGGATGATATTGCTCTTTGGTTGTATTGTACCAACGAATAGAAATTTCACCGTTCGTGCGTTTGTTCAGATCCATGGCAACCGGACGGTTGGGGATCCCGATTTTATCACGCCCGAAGGCGTTCTGATTTGGATCCAGGATTAGGTTTACCTTAGCCCCGCGTGATGTAGCCTCTACCAACGCATCCAGAATGGCATCGTCAGCAAGATAGAACATCCCCATCCATACGGTATCCCCCTTCCGGGCGGACCTAATGCCTTGCAGCGCATATTTGTATACCTTTCCTTCAGTTAAATAGCGAACTTCTAGAGCTTCCGCTGATGGTAGGTTTTTTTCTTGGGTGAAATTGGGCTTATGAAGTAGCAATGGCCCTGCATCTGAAAGATTGGCTGCTGCCTGCTCGGTCTGGAGAATATCAGCAATAATTGGACCCTGTACCTCCAGAGCAAAATTGGAGTGGTAGGCGCTGGCATCGTGAACATTTCCAGAGGAAATTAGTGCGGTGTTCTCACTAACAATCACTTTACGATGGTTCGCCTTTACATTGAGCAACTTCAGATAAGATCGAGCGGTAATATCCGGTCCACCACTGGCCATAAGATTAGGGATAAAGCCTTTACCGGATTGTCCGAACCATTGGATGAAGGTGCGCCAGAAGGCTGAATATGCAGGTGTAGAATCTCGCAGCGCATTAACATCGGTCATGATGACTCGAATCCCTACGGCCTTCATTTCTTCTAGAAGATGATTGGGCGCTGAGTTGTAGTTAGTATTGACCTCATCGGTGATGAAGACAATCTCCATTTCTGGATAGGTTTGCTTTTGTGAGATTAACTTATCAGTCAGCATTCGACTGACTGGAGGAAATGACTGATCCTTATGGGTATAATCATTGAACAGAAACAGGTCAATGACTAAGAACTCCCTTGACTCCTCGACGATCTGTAGAATTCTCGGAAGAATTTCACTCTCCTGCTTACCTGTGTCCGTCCCGTCTGGATAAGTTAGATCATGCCAGAAGGATACATTATTCACTTTGTATATGGGACTTTCATAGGAAATCCCTGCGGGAAGAGGTTTATGTGTCTGATATATCATTACGCCGATTAACCAGAGAATTAGAATGACGCAAGTCCATATCACTCGTTTGCGGCGTCGTGAAGAGGTGCGTTTTTTTTGATCTAAAGCATGGGTTATATTTTGAATCGTTTGCGGCTGAACGGGTTGTTCACGATCTGATGTCATCGGAAGTTCCTCCTGAAATTATTGCAGAGCACTTCCTTAGGATTGCTATGCTCCGGTGTGTTACCAACCTATTAACACCTAGTGGAGAGAAATGAAGCAGTTTCCGTATCATAACGTCTAATGACATAACACATTGGCTTATGTATAATGAGTGTGAAAGATTTGTATAATGTTTATGATTGCGAATTTGGGCAGTTGCATTAGGGAAAGTGAGTGAGTTCTATCATGTATTCCATCAAACAGGTTGTTGAAATGCTGGATATTCCTTCCGTGACGCTCAGAGCTTGGGAGAATCGGTACCAGGCGGTTACACCTGAACGTACCGAATCCGGGTACAGACTGTATAGCCATGAGAATGTCGAGGATCTGCGCTGGCTGAAGGAACAGACCGAGCAACAAGGGGTAAGCATATCGCATGCTGTTCGAATGCTGAAGGCTCGTAAAGAAAAACAACTGGATGATAGACTTTCAGTCGCAAGCGGAAATACTCAGGATGCTTTTGAGAAAATGAAAGAACAAATATACAATGCACTACATGACTTTCAGGGAGAGCGAGCTAATGCCTTAATTGATTTTGGTTTATCTCTTTATGGTTATGAAGCAATGTTCCATCAGGTACTTGTGCCAATCTTGATACAAGTAGGCGATGCCTGGGAAGCTGGCATAGCAACGGTAGCGCAAGAACATTACACCACGCATATGATCTCCAACCGGTTCTATCAAATATTCCACGTATTCCCCGTTTACTCCCATTTGCCGAAAGTGCTGGCTTTCTGCCCTGCAGGAGAGCATCATCAAGTCGGGCTGTTGTTATTCGCCTTGTTTTTGCGCAAAAACGGAATGGAGGTTATCTACTTAGGAGCAAACACGCCTGAGGAAGGGATCATCTCGATGTTGGAACAACAAAGTCGGGTAGGCTTGATTTGTCTGTCGATTACGGATAAAGATTTGATACCCTTTAGTGAGGAGCTTATAGAGCGGCTAAGAAAGGTATGTCCAGGGGCTAAATTCCTCGTGGGTGGCAAGGGCTATGAAAGAGACCCTTCTTTATCTAAAGCGGATTATGTGATGACAGAACCTGCGGAACACTGGCAAGCGTGGTTTGATCATGTGTTTACAAGTATGAAGATCAAGAAATCCCTCTGATCAAGAAAACAGATATATAAATAGGAGTCTGTACTATCACTTTCGGGTGATATGGCAGGCTCTTTTTTTATTGAAAAAGGAGGGATCCTACAGAGTTATTTACATAGCTGTATAAACACTGTATGATATTTGTATAGTGTTTGTATGATTTTTGTATAATGTTTAATTAACATATAATGCTGTGAAGGAGGGAACGTATGAGCAGAAGAAACACAGCTAGGGTTGCGGTGGTTGGAGGAGGTCCGGGAGGGCTTGCTGCTGCTATGCTCCTAGCTGCTGACGGCTATGATGTCGCAGTTTATGAGAAGCAGGAGGTTGTTGGAGGTCGTTCAGGTGAACTTCGTCTAGGTGATTACCGATTTGATCGTGGAGCTACATTTTTAATGATGCCGCATTTGCTGGAAGAGTTATTTGCCTCCGCTGGTCGATCCCTGAAAGATTATGTGAATTTGAAAGAGCTTGACCCGCTTTATTCGCTTCATTTTGGAGAGACCGTATTTACCCCTTCTACGGATCAAGAGTGGACCGCTGAAGAGATAGAGAAGTTGTTCCCCGGAAACGGTAGTGGATATAAACGATTCATGGCTGAGGAACAAGATAAGCTGGACCGGGTAATTCCGCTGCTGCAACGGCCTTTTCAATCTGTAGGGGACTATGTCAAAAAGGATGTCCTACATGCACTGCCCAAACTGCATGCAACCGACACTGTATATAACAGACTTTCCAAATATTTTGATGATGAACGTCTGAGGTTTGCTTTTGCATTTCAGGCTAAATATTTGGGGATGTCGCCGTGGGAATGTCCGGGTACCTTTACCATTCTTTCTTTTATGGAGCACCGATATGGACTGTATCATCCCATTGGTGGAATTAACCGTGTGCTAACGGCAATGGCAAAGATTATTTCGGAGTACAGTGGAATCGTACATACTTCTTGCGGAGTAAAGCGAGTCTTGGTACAGAACGGGCAGGCGTGTGGTTTATTGCTGGAGAATGGAGAGAAAGTAGAGGCCGATTATGTGGTGCTGGGAGCTGATTTTGGTTCAGCTATGACACAGTTATTCGAGCCCGGTATTCTAAAGCGTTATTCACCAGATAAAATATCGCGTAAGCGGTACTCCTGTTCTACAGCCATGCTCTATTTGGGAGTTGACGGAGCTGTTGAATTGGCTCATCACTCCGTTCATTTCGCTGACGATTATCGGCTTAATGTAGATGAGCTCACACGGCTTGGCAAGCTTTCCGCGGACGCTTCGATATACGTTCATAATCCCTCGGTGCTAGATCCCACGTTGGCCCCAGCAGGCAAATCTTCTCTTTACGTGCTGATGCCAGTGCCCAACCTGACGGCTGATATTAATTGGGAGCAGGAGGGTGAACTGGTCAAGCAAGATATGATGGAGCGTCTGCAGCGTATTCCAGGTCTAGAGAATTTGCCTCAGAGAATAGAGGAGAGTTTGTTCTTCTCGCCAATGGATTGGCGGAACAAGCTGGATGTATATAACGGTGCAACGTTTAATTTGGCTCATAATCTCGGGCAGATGATGTATATGCGGCCTCATAACACCTTTGAAGAGGTGAAGGGAATTTGGTTGGTTGGCGGAGGAACTCATCCCGGAAGTGGTCTTCCGACGATATTTGAATCGGCGAAAATTAGTGTGGCTCTGCTGAAGGAGCAAGACCGTGCAGCTAGATCTAAGGTCGTAGCCACAGGATTCGCCGGAACGGGAGCTTCATTATGAGTCGGGTTGCTATTGTGGGCAGCGGCATAGGCGGTCTTACAGCAGCACTTCTGCTAAGCCAGCGTGGGCAGGAGGTTACGATGTATGAACGTGCACCTCGGGTTGGTGGACGTGTGGCTTTTGAAGAGAATGGCCGTTACCGGATCGATCAAGGACCAACAATTGTACTACTACCGGAGATGCTGCTGAGCATTCTGGAAGAGGGCGGCCTACCACCGGAGAGTCTGGAGTTGCTACGGTGCGATCCTCTCTACCGTGTTCATTTTAAGAGTGGACGTACCTTGACCAAAGTGAATGGAATAGAGGCGCAGGCAGCTGAGATCGAGAGGTGTTTTCCCGGTGAAGGGCAAGGATTCATTAGATTTATGAAAGAGATGTCGGGTCTGTATCCCTTAGGGAAGGCTTCTTTTCTGGAACGGGGCTTCAAGACTCGCAGGGATTTCTTCAACGTAAAGAATTTGAGGTTAATGGTTCGTTTACGCGCCTATAAGAATCTTAGGGCCGCAGTTGGGCACTATTTTCGTAGTGATGAGTTGAAGGATGCCTTCTCGCTTCAGAGTCTATACATTGGTGGAGCACCTTTCCGCACCCCTGGTCTTTATACCATGCTTCCTTATGCAGAGCATGCCTTTGGAGTCTGGATGCTTAAGGGAGGATATGGGGATCTGCCTCGAATCATTGCACGAGAGCTAGAAAGACGCGGAGTGTGCATGCACACAGGTACGGAAGTAGAGTCACTGCTGGTGGATGGTGGCAGATGCCACGGAGTAGTTGTTCGTGGACAAGAGATAGCTTACGATGCTGTGCTCTATAACGGTGATTTTCCACACTTGTCCAATATTTTACCTGAAGTTAAAGGGAGAGAGTACCGTAAAGATTTCATGCCTTCATCAGGTTGTCTGCTCATCTATGTAGGAGTCTCCAAGCAATGGGAGGAGTCGCTGACACACCAGTTTTTTCTTCCTGATTCCTTGAATAAGAGCTTGCGTGATTTATTTGATCGCAAGAGCATCCCTGATAAACCTTCCTATTATGTGTTCAATCCGGTGATGCTCGATGATACGGCGGCTCCTGAAGGAGAAAGTGTACTTTATTTTCTCGTCCCAGTACCTGCCGGTGAAGAGATAGATTGGAATACGGCTGCAGAGCCCTTGGCTTCACAAGTCCTGGCAGACGCCGAAGAGCGCGGTTTTCCTGGGCTTACTGCTCATACGGTCTGGCGAAAAATTCGTACACCGGCTGATGCTGCCAAGGAAGGTTTGTTCGGCGGTGGAAGCTTTGGGATCGCACCCGTGCTGTCACAATCCGGTGTGTTTCGACCTCAGTCTAAGCCCTACAATATTGAAGGTTTATATGCTGCTGGTGCATCTGTGCATCCTGGCGGCGGCGTTCCTATTGTTATGCAGGGCGCAAAATTGGCAGTTCATGAACTGATGAAGGAGATGAACATACATGAATGAACAAGTATTACAGAAATGTGAGGAAATGATCAGAAAGGGTTCTTCTTCGTTTTACAGGGCATTTGATGGCTTGCCTAGTCCGCGACGAGAGGCGGTACATGTAATCTATGCCTTTTGCCGCCTAATAGACGACAGTGTAGATGAGCCAGAGAAATCACCTTATACGATTCATGAGCTCCGAAATCATTTCCGAAACTTAGAGCAAGCAGAGGGGCATTTCATCTGGCCTGCACTACGTTGGTTGCTACATCATTTCCCTCATTTGGATAAACAGCCGTTTCTGCTACAAATGGAAGGTCAGGTAAGCGATCTTTCCTTCACTCATTATGAGACGCTGGAAGAGCTTCTATCTTATTGTTATCTCGTAGCAGGTACCGTAGGAGAGATGCTGCTCCCTGTATTGAGAGAGGACAGAGGCGATGAAGCGCAGGAAGCAGGGATCGCTCTTGGTATTGGTATGCAGATCGTAAATATTATCCGTGATGTGGGTGAAGATCTAGAGCGTGGAAGAAGGTATATACCTTTGGAAATCATGAGAAAGAACGGGTACAGCCAGCAAGAGCTGGAAGACGGAGTGGTTAATGAGTGTTTTGTAGCTGTATTGCAGGATCTTAGAAGAGAGGCACTGCTGTGGTTTGAGAAGGGGCTTAATAATGTGGATACTTATCCCCCGGAGAGTGGGATGGCAGTAGAATTGGCCGCCGCCTTTTATGCAGGTATTCTCGATGATGTAGCCGCAGGCAATTACGATGTATTTCGCAGGCGTGCCTATGTGAGTGATGAGGCTAAGCTTCGGATGTTCCATCGTACCGCTATGCGTTATGCCCCAAGTTTGGGAGGCAAGGGCAGAACGGCGGTGTACTAAATGATCCGAATACTATTCTGGGTATGGTATTTTATTGGAGCACTGTTGTTAATATGGCTTGGCATTCCTGAAAGTTTACAATTTTCGAATGGTCTATTTCTTATTTTTTATGCTGCTTATGCTGCAGATTTAATTTACAAGGGGTTGAAGCAGCCAATAATGTCTGACCAGTCAGTCATAAGAAAGTGCAAGCCTACTATATGGGTCTCGGCTATTCTTATCTGGACCTTAGGTATGTCCGTTGAGTGGATTGGCGTTCATTCTGGAAAGCTGTTTGGTACTTATGATTACTCTGATATTTTAGGTCCGCTGCTATATGGGGTGCCTATTACCTTAGGCTTTGCTTGGATTGCCGTGATATACAATGCTACTTTAATTAGTTACGATTTCGGACTTAGGGGATTACAATTACGGCTGGCAAAAGCACTTCAGATTGGGTTTTGGACTGTACTGCTGGACCTCGTATTGGACCCCGTTGCTCATGCTAGAGGCTTCTGGCATTGGGGTAGCAGTGGAGGATTCTATGGTGTGCCTTGGAGCAATTTCGTCGGATGGTTCATCGTAGGGATGATCTTATCCCTAACGCTAATTAATGTTAAAAGTACTAGTTTGTCTGCTCGTAACGGGACCCGTTTATATCAAGCCATATTAGTTTTATTTGGAACCATTGGTCTGCGTGAAGGCTTACTGCTCTGTGGAGTTATTGCTGTGCTAGGGGCGTTACTTGCTGAAGGGAGCTTGCGTTATGTTGGAAGCCGTCAAACACAAAGGGTTTGATAAGCTGTTCTATCATTACAATCGGCTTTATTTGATTCAGAGACATTTCCGTTATGTTGGGGTCGCTGGACAATTGCAGCCAAAATCTGCGGGAGACAGACCTATTCTATATATTATGAATCATAGTTCTTGGTGGGATGGATTACTGGCTTACCACGCAGCCAGAACCATGACTAGTGGAGAGCACTTTTTCATGATGGAGGAAGAGCAGCTGCGGAAATACGCTTTCTTTCGCAAGCTCGGTGCCTATTCCATTAATCGGCATAACACCAGTGATATCAGTGCTTCGCTCCGTTATACGGCTAGGTTACTACATAAACGAGGGAATATATGGATATATCCAGAAGGGGAAATTCGGCCGCTGGAGCACCGTCCATTAAAGTTGCAGGCAGGGGTAGGGCTAGTACTTCGATTATGTCCAGAAGCACTTGTTGTACCTGTCACGCTTTATCATGGCTTGTTCCGGCATTCCAAACCGGAGGCGACGTTGTTGGCGGGCAATGCTATATCTCATCCGTGGCCTGCTATGGATCGCAACTGTATCACAAAGGAGCTGCAGGACGTGCTTAGAGAGCAATTGGATCATCACCGTTTGATGATGGTTAATAACGGGGGTTATATTCAGGGGGCCTTTACTCCACTCATGAAGCAAGGTAGATCTATTAATGAATGGTTTGATGTTGTGCGACTGCGGGGTAGAGGATGATTGTCTTTCTGCAGATCATTATTGGATGCCTCCTTCTTCAATATTTGTTTGCACTGTGGAATACAGCCCAGCTACCGAAGCTTGGAATATCGAAGTCGAAACATATCACTAAGGGGAGTAAGATTTCTTCTACGGAAGAATGTAATCGATGTGTGTCTGTACTGATACCGGCCCGTGACGAGGCTGACAATATAGGAGATTGCCTTGCTTCCGTGTTGGCCTGCAGAATTACGGGTTGGGACTTGGAAATTATTGTTCTGGATGATCGATCAAGTGACGAAACAGGCAGGATTGCCAGAGCTACAGGAGATGAGCGTGTTAAGGTTATGGCCGGAAGAGAGTTGCCAATTGGCTGGTTAGGCAAGTCTTATGCCTGCAATCAGTTAATGAAGGCAGCCTCTGGTGAGTGGCTGCTGTATCTTGATGCAGATATTCGGCTGAAGCCTGAAGCTTTGGAGAACGCTCTTGCCATGGCTGATGCTCAAGAAGAGGGTCTCATCACGGGATTTGCTTATCAGCAAACAGGTACTTGGCTAGAAAAGCTTGTGGTACCTTTAATGACCTTCACGATCATTTGTCATTTGCCAATACTCCTTGTCCGCACATCCCGCGATCCACGATTCGTAGCAGCGCATGGAGGATTCATGCTAGTTCACAGGAATAGTTATATACGCTGTGGTGGACATGCGGCGATTCGATCTGATCTCGTAGATGATATGGCCTTAGCCCGTGCAGTCAAGAAGGCTGGAGATCAGGTTACACTCGCCGATATTACGGACTATGCAGAAATGAGAATGTATCATAATGCCAGCGAGGTATGGAATGGCTACCGTAAAAATATTTATGCTGGATTGGGTCGCCGCTCTGTTATTCTACTGGGAATGTTAAGTTTGTATACGTTGTTATATGTATTTCCTTTAGCGGCGTTTATTTTCTTCAGTGTGACAGGTCAGGCTGCTGAGGCATCATGGGCGTTGTCGGCTAGTCTGTTAGGCATTGCTATTAAGCGGATTAGTGATGCGTCTGCCAGACAATCAGTATGGTTATGCTTGCTGATTTCTGTAAGTATCCTCTGCTTGGCAGTCATTGCAATTAGTTCTTGGTGGGGCAGTCGTTCGGGTCAAGGCTATGAATGGAAAGGAAGACGTTACTTATGAAATCAAAGGCAGTAATCATCGGTGCGGGATTCGGTGGACTGTCCTGTGCTGTAACCTTAGCCTCAAAAGGCTGGGATGTGACGGTGCTGGAACGCCAACAGAACCCTGGTGGTAAGCTGCAGCGGATTCAGATTGAAGGCTATACCTTTGACAGAGGCCCGAGCACGATAACAATGCCTCATGTATTCCGCTCACTTTATGAGCTTGCTGGTGCCTCCATGGAGGATTATGTTGAAATTTATGAGCTGGAGCCACGTACACGCAATATTTTTGCTGATGGAACTATAGTGGATTTCTCGCGCGACCAAGCGTTTATGAAGGCTCAGATTGCTAAATACAGTTCAAGTGATGCGCTTCGTTATGATGATTTTATGGCTGAAGCTGCTGTGCTCTACCATCTCAGTGAAAAGCAGTTCCTAAATAAATTGCTATTGTCTTGGCGAGATAAAATGTCACTTCCTCTCTTACGGGATTTGCTTCGGGTAAGGCCTTTTTTAAGTCTGCAATCATTGCTGCTGAAATACTTTAGCCATCCTCATACCTTAGCAATGTTAGGTCGTTATGCTACCTACGTCGGATCTTCCCCGTTTCGTTCACCAGCTATTTTCGCCATGCTTGGATATGTGGAAAGTGTAGAAGGAGTTTATGGTGTGCGGGGCGGAACTTACAAGCTGGTCGAAGGTCTTACTGCACTGGCAGAAGGCTTAGGCGTTCGCATCATGAATGGGATTGAGGTTACGAATATTTCCGTGGTAAATGGAGTAGCCAAAGGTGTGGATACAACACATGGCTTCTATCCGGCAAAGACGGTCATTGCCGGAGGCGATGTGCTCAGTGTTAACCGTATGCTTGTCGAGGAGAACAGCCGTCCTTCCATGAGTGATCGCAAAATTGCTGCTTATGAGCCCTCCTTATCGGGTTATGTAACACTTGCAGGCGTTCCCCGTAAATATGAAGCTTTATTACATCACACCGTATTTTTCCCTGAACAGTATGAGACAGAATTCATAGATATTTTTGAACGCAAAATCCCTGCCAAGCAGCCAGCTGTTTATGTGTGCCATTCTGGATATTCAGAGTCAGGTATGGCTCCTGAGGGAGGCAGTAATCTGTTTATTTTGGCTAATGCACCTTATATGAATGAGGCCTGTGATTGGCGGACAGAGACTGCTTCCTATGGTAAAAGAGTACTCTCGGTGCTTGAGGGCCATGGAATTACAGGTTTGGATCAGGGAGCTGTGCTCCAGCATTATACACCACAAAATATCGCAGAGGACACACTGGCGCACAAGGGTGCGATCTATGGGATTTCCTCGAACTCGGTAGAACAGACCTTCTTCAGACCAAGCAACCGTTCAAGCGATGTTAAGGGTCTCTGGTATGTAGGGGGAACCACGCACCCAGGCGGTGGCACACCGATCGTTTCGTTATCGGGAAGGTTAGTCGGTGAGCATATTGCTAATCATGCGTAGAAGCTGATCTGTAGAATAATAGAGATGTGAATTTTAATCGCTAACCTCATATTGTAAATTCAACTGAAGGGATATGTTATAATAAATGCAGTTTAGGATTAGGAGGAACGGAGCATGAATCATACGCCAGAAGAGGCCGTACCATATGATGCGAATAGGCAGTCTGGCGCGGATCATGGCAATGACCTACCGACTGTAGAAGGTTCAGACAAGTCTTTAATGCCTGCATCAAGGACAGGTGAACGCAAAATAGAACATGTACGTCTTTGTCTAAATGAAGAAGTCGGTGGCGTCGGTGTGACTACGGGGTTTGAACATTACCGATTTCGGCATAATGCTCTTCCAGAGCTGAATTTCGATGATATATCATTGCAGACTACGTTCCTGGAACGCGAGCTGCGAACACCGCTGTTGATCAGCTCGATGACAGGCGGCAGTAAAGCAACTGGAGCTATTAATGCTCGGCTGGCGGAGGCAGCGCAGCGTCGAGGGTGGGCGCTGGGTGTTGGTTCTGTCCGAGCAGCAGTGGAGCGCTCTGAGCTAACCGAAACCTTTTATGTACGTGACAAAGCGCCTGATATTCCGGTTATTGCTAATATTGGCGCGGTACAGTTATCTTATGGCTTCGGAGTGGAGGAATGTCGCCGAGCTGTGGATATTGCCGGTGCGGATTTTCTTGTATTGCATCTCAATGGTCTTCAAGAGGTCTTCCAACCGGAAGGGAATACTGGTTTTGCGTCCTTGTTATCTCAGATAGAAAAAGTATGTCGTACACTTGAGGTTCCTGTAGGTGTAAAAGAAGTCGGCTGGGGTATTGACGGTGATACAGCAGGGCGTCTTTATAATGCAGGGGTAGCCTTTGTTGATGTGGCGGGTGCAGGCGGAACATCCTGGAGTCAGGTGGAGAAGTTCCGCAGTGTAGATCCTATACGGCGCGCAGCGGCTGAAGCCTTCGCGGACTGGGGTACTCCAACCGCAGATTGCATTGCAGAGGTACGTGCTGTCTCCCCAAAGGGGGCTTTGATTGGCAGCGGCGGCTTGAAGCATGGCGTGGATGCTGCGAAGGCATTAGCCCTCGGTGCTGATTTAGCAGGCTTTGGACGTAATCTGTTAGGACCGGCAGTAGATTCTGAAGAGGCGCTCGAAGCTGCACTAGCTCAAGTGGAGCTGGAACTTAAGATAGCGATGTTCGGTATCGGTGCTCCCGATTTAGCAACTTTACGTGGGACTTCCCGTTTAATACGTAAATAGAAGGATGTAATAAATATAGAAGTGAGGAAGTGAAAAAGATAATGATTAAACTGGTCCATATGGATGAATCCGCTTTTCAATTTTTCTTAGGTCAAGCTACTCGTGACTATGCGGAAGATAAGATTAAAGCCGGTGCTTGGGATCCTGAAATCGCGATGAAGCTATCTGAGGAAGCCATTTCACAGTCTCTGCCCAAAGGGTTGAACACAGATGGTGCTTATCTATATTCTATAGTAGAGATAAGTAGTGATACTCAGGTTGGATATATCTGGTTTAATGTAAGTGAAGGCCGCGGTGGCCGAGAGGCTTTCATTTATGATTTCTACATTTTTGAACCGTATCAGAGCAAAGGTTATGGCAAGCAGGCTATGATCGCACTTGATGAGGAAGCCCGTGAGATGAATGTCACCAGAATCGGGTTACATGTCTTCGGTCAGAACAATCGTGCATTTGAGCTGTACAAAAAAATGGGATATACCGTAACCGACATTACGATGTCTAAAGATCTATAATGTTATTCATGGAGACCTCGAAGGAGGTCTTTTTTTGTTGCCCTAAAATTTGATGTAAATAATTGTGATAAATATATTTGAATTAGGATTAATAGAAAAATATGATTATTAAATAAATTCCTGAAAATGGATTCGGTTATATGCAATATTGGAAGGGGGATTAAGGTGAGACCAAGGTTTGTATTACCAGCGGCTTTTTCTGTAGCTGCAATACTGTTACTGGTTAGTTGCAACCGTGGGGATTTACCAGGGAAAAAGCAATTGGAGTCGGAGCAAGTTCAGGCAAGTCCGGTTGCGCCGGTAGCCTCTTCAAAGGTAGTGGAAGAACTGCCAGGAGCAGCGGTGTCTCCATTGACAGTGGAACAAAGATTAGAGGATTTTGATTATATGTGGAAGATTATTGAGGAGAACTACCCATTCCTAGAGGTAAATAAGCGTCTCAACGGCGAGGATTGGCTTGCGAACAAAGAGGAGTACCGCAATAAAATTGCAGCAGTGAAGACAGATGATGAGTTTTTTAGACGAATGAGATTCGTACTTAGCAGGTTAAACAATGGGCATACGAATTTTTTATCTAAGGAAGAATATCCATGGTATCTAAACACCTATGTTCAGGCAGGTTTTGGCTATGAGCCTTGGATCAACGTGTTTCAACAGCCAAATGTGTTGGCTCGGTACAACCAGAAACCTTTAGCGGAGCAGCAAAGTCCTAATGAAAGCAATAATGATATAAATAGTGGTGAGGCGGGGAGTCAGACAGGAAAGACTTCCGGCAATGTAAAAAAGGTCATTATAGAGCCTGATCAAATAGCGTATCTAGGCATGCGTAGCTTTGAAGGCAGTCTCATGGAAATGGACAGTTCTGAGATTCGTGATTTTTTAATAGAAGTTAAAGATTATAAGACACTAATTCTAGATATCCGCGGAAATGGCGGAGGAAACAGTAGTTACTGGCGCAATAATATGGTTCCGCTACTGATTAATAAACCTATTACTTATAATACATATTCTCTTTATAGAGGAGGCGAATATGCCGAGGCCTTTATGCAGGCACGCTGGCTGACAGGAGGGTTACTACCTATTGCTAATATTAAAGACGAACAGATGCCAAATATACCGCCAGAAGCGACAACAATGTTTAAGGACTATAACAAAAATGTTGATATTGTAACCCCTTATCAATCTGTGGGATTCAAGGGGGAAATCTATTTGCTGGTAGATAGCTCTGTATATTCGTCCGCGGAAGGATTCGCCGCATTCGCCAAAGGTACCGGATTTGCTATGGTTGTAGGCGGAAGAACAGGGGGTGACGGTCTGGGGACAGATCCGCTAGTAGCTGCATTGCCGAATAGTGGTTATGTATTTAGGTTTTCCCTCCAGATGGGCCTTAACTCTGATGGAAGCTGCAACGAGGAAGTGAAGACGGTCCCTGATGTAGAGGTTGATCCCGATACCTCTAAACCTCTATTGGATCAGCCGGCGATTAAAAAGGTATTGGAACTTGCGGCTTCCCAATGAATGGGTGCGCTTGGATAAGGCTGGATTGACACATCTGCAAGACATCCGGTGTTGCTGGAGAATATGTTCTAATATATAATGGTTTAGATCGTATTACTTATTCGGATGATCAATTTAGCTGAAAATAGGAGTTGTCATATAAATGGCTTTGAAAGCGGGAATCGTCGGTCTTCCTAACGTAGGAAAATCCACATTGTTTAATGCAATAACGCAAGCGGGAGCAGAATCCGCAAACTACCCTTTTTGCACGATTGACCCTAACGTTGGTGTCGTTGAAGTTCCGGACGAACGTCTTGATAAACTGACTGAGCTGGTACAACCTAACAAGACTGTACCTACTGCTTTTGAATTTGTTGATATCGCTGGTCTTGTGCGCGGTGCGAGTAAAGGTGAAGGACTAGGCAACAAGTTCCTAGCTCATATCCGCGAAGTAGACGCTATCGTTCATGTCGTTCGTTGTTTTGAAGATGAGAACGTTACCCACGTGGATGGAAAAGTAAATCCGATCAGCGACATTCAGACCATTAATTTGGAACTGATCCTTGCTGACATTGAGAGCATTGAGAAGCGGATTGAGCGTTCCCGTAAGAACATCAAGGGCGGCGATAAGAAATACGCTCAAGAAGTTGAACTGCTTGAACGTGTCAAAGAAGTGCTCTACGAAGATAAACCTGCACGTAGTATAGAATTGTCCGATGACGAGAAGCTTATTATCCGTGATCTTCATTTGTTAACATTGAAGCCAGTGCTGTATGCAGCGAATGTAAGCGAAGAAGAAGTAGCAAGTGCAGAGGATAATCCTTATGTGCAGCAAGTGCGTGAATTTGCAGCAACTGAGGGTGCTGAAGTTGTTCCGATCAGTGCTAAAGTAGAAGCTGAAATTGCCGAGCTTGAGGGCGAAGATAAAGCGATGTTCCTAGAAGAACTTGGGCTAGAAGAATCTGGTTTGAACCGTTTGATCAAAGCGGCTTACAAGCTGCTAGGCTTGTATACGTATTTCACAGCAGGCGTTCAGGAAGTTCGTGCATGGACCATTCGTAAGGGAACTAAAGCGCCCGGCGCTGCTGGTGTAATTCACACAGATTTTGAACGTGGATTTATCCGTGCTGAGGTAGTGGCTTACGCAGATCTTGTGGCAGCAGGCTCTATGAATGGTGCGAAAGAACGTGGTCAATTGCGTCTTGAAGGTAAAGAATATTTGGTGCAAGACGGCGACGTTATGCATTTCCGTTTCAACGTTTAAGAGGACTGAAGCGTACTAAGGATATGAGGGTCATCTCAGTCGGTAGGGGTATCTACTGCTGGGATGGTCCTTTTTTAAAATATAAGTCATTTATTATGGCATTTACGCGTACAGAACTGTAGCCATTTCACAATATCTTTGGTATAATATAAAGTCGTATATCTATTTTTATGACATATGTTTTAATCGCTTTATTTGCGAATTTGAAATTGAACTAGGAGAGGTGAATTCCCTTGTTGGACCGATTGCAATCCCTGGCGGACCGCTATGAGAAGCTCAGTGAACTGCTTTGTGATCCGGATGTTGCAAACGACAGTAAGAAACTGAGGGATTATTCCAAAGAACAATCAGACCTACAGCCTGCTTTTGAGGCGTATACTGAATATAAGAGTGTAATGGAAGAGCTTGAAGCCGCTAAACAAATGCAAGGCGAAAAGCTTGATGATGAGATGAAGGAAATGGTCAAGATGGAAATTGACGACCTTTCCAAACGTCAGGTAGAGCTGGAAGAGCAAATCCGTGTATTGCTGCTGCCCAAAGACCCGAATGATGATAAGAACGTAATCGTCGAAATTCGTGGTGCAGCGGGTGGAGATGAAGCGGCATTGTTCGCTTCCGACCTTTACCGAATGTACACCCGGTTTGCAGATTCACAAGGCTGGCGCGTGGAGCTAATGGATGTCAATGCGAGTGACCTTGGTGGATTTAAAGAGGTCATCTTCCTTATTAACGGCCGTGGTGCATACAGCAAGCTGAAATACGAAAGTGGTGCGCATCGCGTACAGCGTATCCCAGCAACTGAATCCGGTGGACGTATTCACACCTCTACTTCTACAGTATCGGTGATGCCGGAAGCTGAGGCATTTGAAATTGAAATCCATGATAAAGACATTCGTGTGGATACCTTCTGTTCAAGTGGTGCAGGTGGACAGTCTGTAAATACGACCAAGTCTGCAGTACGTGTAACTCATGTACCTACGGGCATTGTTGCTACTTGTCAGGATGGTAAGTCACAGAACTCCAATAAGGAAAAAGCGCTACAAGTGCTTCGTGCCCGTATCTCTGATATGAAACGGCAGGAAGAAGAAGCGAAGTATGCTGGTGAACGGAAGAGCAAAGTAGGTACGGGTGATCGAAGTGAGCGTATCCGGACGTATAACTTCCCGCAGAGCCGGGTTACAGATCATCGCATTGGCTTGACACTGCACCGTTTGGAGCAGGTTATGAACGGAGAAATCACTGAAATTATTTCGGCTCTTTCAATTGCTGAACAAGCTGATTTGATGGATAGTATGGACAATGGATAATAATGCTTTGAACGATGGCGTATTTGTCATGTCGGAAGTGAAAAGCATCCGGGAAGCCTTTGCGGAGGCTTCTTCTTTTTTGAGCCAGAGCGGTTGTAATGAACCGCAGCGCAGCGCGCAATTGCTACTTGAGCATGTGCTTGGCTTGTCCGGAGCAGCGTATTACATGGTGCTGGCGGATCCTTTTCCAGCTGCGGTTAAAGAAGTGTGGGAGGCGGGAGTTACCCGCCGGAGTAAGGGTGAGCCGGTGCAGTATATTATCGGCGAGCAAGAGTTCTACGGGCGTCCCTTTGAAGTGACGCCTGATGTTCTGATCCCGCGGCCAGAGACGGAGTTACTGGTCGAGGCGATTTTGCGGTACGGCGCGGAGCTGTGGCCGGACGGCATGGTTGCGCTGGGTGAAGCGGCGCAAAAAGAAGGCGCTGCTTCGTTAGCGGCAGCGCAAGATCGTGCGGGCGACGCGGAAAGTGGACGCGCCGCACGGCCGCTGACCGCCGTCGACATCGGCGCCGGCAGCGGAGCGATCTCCGTCACGCTGGCGGCGGAAGCGCCGGCGTGGCGGGTCTGCGCCGGCGATATTTCGCCGGCGGCCCTAGCTGTGGCGAAGCGCAATGCGATGCGCTCCGGCACAGCCGTGGACTTTCGGCTCGGCGATCTGCTCGAGCCGTTCGCGGGGATGGAGACGGATATTCTCGTCTCCAACCCGCCGTACATTCCCGGCGAGGATATCGCCGGGCTGCAGCGTGAGGTGCGCGACCATGAGCCGCGCACTGCGCTGGATGGCGGGGCGGACGGGCTGGACCCGTACCGCCGGATGATGGAGCAGCTGGCGCTGCTCCCGGCACCGCCGCGCCTGATTGGCTTTGAACTCGGCTTCGGACAAGCCGAGCAAGTGGCCGAACTGCTTGTCGCGGCAGGCCATTGGAAAGAGATCATCACCATTAATGATCTGGCTGGAATTCCGCGTCATGTGCTTGGTATAGCACGATAATTCTGCATGCTATGCAGGGGAGTTCTGGTGCTCGGGTAGTGAAATTGTATTTTTAACCCGACTTCCTTTACAATAGAATTTAACCGGACTTCTTAGAGAACTATAAAAGAAAGCCCAGATTTAGAGTAGGGAGGCAGAACGTGCTTCAGAAGATTAAGAAGATTGATGGTGCTATCGTAGTCGTTCTGTTATTGCTCATGACTGTCAGCATCTTCGCCATATATAGTGTGACACATGGAAGAGAAAAGCTGGACGGACATCATATCCGTATGATGATGTATTATGCAATTGGCTTTATTGCTTTTATTGGAATGACCTTTTTAGATTACAGAATTTTAGTGAAATACGCGTTATATATTTATTTGTTTGGGATAGGTATTCTGGTCCTCGTAAGCTTTTTGGGAGAGACCAAAAATAATGCCCAAGGCTGGTTGTCCCTCCCTGGTGGACTGAGTCTTCAACCTGCCGAGCTATTTAAGCTGATATTAATTCTATTCCTGGCAGCTATGCTCGTCCGAAAGAATAAGAGTAAGCTCTTATTTTGGCGGGATGTTGTGCCGCTGGGTCTATTGACCTTATTTCCGTTCCTTATTGTCCTTACACAGAATGACCTTGGGAATGCCTTGTCTTACATTGTGATTCTTGCAGGTCTGTTATGGATTGGTAACATTAAGTACACTCATGCCTTAATCGGGCTAGTAATTGTAGCGAGTTCTGCGATTGCCGGCATTATGAGTTACATCCATTATCATGATGAAATTAAAACGTTCCTCACGGATATTGGCCGCTCACACTGGATCGAACGTTTCGACCCCTGGCTTGTTCCGGACAAAGCAACAGCGAAAGCTCTTTATCATACTAAAAACGCCAAACTGGCGATTGCCTCAGGTGGGATGAGTGGCGAGGGCTATATGAACGGCAGTTCTGTTCAGACGGATCGAGTGCCTTATACGTATTCGGACTCCATCTTTGTGCAGATTGCCGAGGAATTTGGATTCGTGGGTTCTGCGTTTGTGCTGCTATTATATTTTATCCTGATACACCGAATGATTCTGATTGCGCTGGAATCCAGAGATCGAGCGGGTCCGTTTCTGATCGTCGGTATTGTCGCGATGATGTTGTATCAGATTTTTGAGAATATCGGCGCGTTTATTGGCTTGATGCCGTTGACAGGTATCACGTTGCCTTTCATTAGCTTTGGGGGTACATCACTGCTTATCAACATGGCGAGTATTGGACTGGTAATGAGTGTACGTCTGCATGGTCAGGATGTAGAGGAAGATTTGCCTAAGCCTACTCCTTATGCAGCTGCCAAACAGGTATAAACACGTAATCAAAAAACCGTCAGAACCTTATCTCTTATGGATAGGAACTGACGGTTTTTTTATAAATGAGGATGTCCTTCCACAGATCCGAAAGATGAATCTCTTAATTCGGGTGTATTACATAAATTTGGAATTGTAACCTCAAATGCTCTACAATAGAAAGGAGCGACCTTCCTCGGGTGAGGACGGTTGGAACCTTAATAGAGTAAGGGGTTTACGTATGCTTGAAAAGCTCAAGAAAATCGATAGTGTGATCCTTATTGTTCTAGTTATGCTGATGGTCATTAGTATTTTTTCCATATATAGCGTGACTAATGGTAGATTAGTTCAGAAACTAGATGGCTTCCATTTACAAATGCTGAAATACTATATTGTAGGGTTTGTAGCTTTCTTTGTGCTTACTTTTGTGGATTACAGGATATTTGTGAAATATGCTCTTTATATTTATATTTTGGGTATAGGTCTGCTGGTGTCAGTAAGTTTTTTTGGTAAGGTGAAGAACGGTGCGCAACTGGGGCTGGAGATAGGCGGTCTTAGCTTTCAACCTGCGGAGCTTTTTAAGTTGATATTGATTCTTTTACTCGCGTCCATTCTGGTCCGTAAACAAGGGGCTACCTTAACCTTCTGGAAGGGAGTCGTCCCGCTGGCGCTTCTTACATTGCTTCCTTTTGTTATAGTGATTGTACAGAATGATCTGGGGAATGCGCTAAGCTACATCGTTATATTGATCGGACTTCTGTGGATCGGGAATATCAAAATTTCACATGCGCTCATCGGGCTAATTATTGTTGGCGGATTGGGTCTTGCAGGAATTCTGAGCTATATACATTATCATGATGAAGCGGTTCATTTTTTTGAGGAGACCCTTGGCAGGAAGCATTTAGTAGATCGTTTTGATCCATGGCTCGTACCTGATTTGGCGTCAGATGATGCAAGCTATCACACGAAAAATGCTAAAGTAGCTATTGCCTCCGGAGGGATGAGCGGCGAGGGGTACATGCAAGGAAGCTCTGTGCAGAGTAACCGTGTTCCTTATACCTATTCGGATGCTATATTCGTACAGATTGCGGAGGAGTTTGGGTTCGTGGGTTCAGCGCTGCTGCTGTTACTATTCTTTATTCTTCTTCATCGGATGATATTGATTGCCCTAGAGAGTAGGGAGCGCAGCGGCCCATTTTTGATTATTGGAATTACGGCCATGCTGCTATATCAAATCTTAGAAAATATTGGAGCTTTTATCGGTCTAATGCCGCTTACGGGAATTACACTTCCATTTATCAGCTATGGAGGCACGTCACTTTTAATCAATATGGCCTGTATGGGGATTGTAATGAGTGTGCATCTTTATGGGCGGGATGTTGAGGAAGATTTGCAGCTGCCTAAGGCGCTTGCTTTAAAGTTATAGATTTAATAGATTCATAGGTTTGCAGTCTCTCATCTCTGGACATACTACTAGCATGAGTGTTAAGAGGAGAGGGGCTGCAACAAATGAACGATAATCATATGGATAAAAGAGATTCCTTACGTGTAACTTTTAAGTATACTGCCATTTTAATTTGTTTTTTTATGATTGTTATCATGGCCTGGGAAGGTCAAAAAACCGATGCGGCAGTAGCCGAAGTAACCATTCCACAGGATTCTATCCGGCTGCGTATTTTGGCGAATTCGGACGGAACACAAGATCAGCTTGTGAAACGGCAAATCCGTGATACCATCGTGGAGCAAATGAACCAGTGGGTTACTGCACTGGAGGATCCGCAGAGTTTAGAACAGGCACGCGCTTTAATTAGAACCCATCTGCCAGAGCTTAATGCACTGGTTGGCTCGGAGCTGGAGAAACGTGGTATTCAATACTCCTATAAAGTGGAGCTCGGAGTGGTTCCTTTTCCGACTAAATTATACGGCGGCACAGTTTATCCGGCTGGAGAGTACGAGGCTGTACGGGTTACGTTAGGTGAGGGGAAGGGTCAGAACTGGTGGTGTGTACTGTTTCCACCGCTGTGCTTTATCGATGCAGGCTCCGGAGATGCGGCAGCACCTGCTGCTAACAAAGGGGCGAAGACTGTCTCGGCTGCTGGGACAGATAGCGGAGTTAAGGTGCAACCAGCAGTAGGAACAGCTGTACAAGCAGATTCTTCGGCAAAGGATGCAGCGGCAGCGGATTCTGCAGAGCCAGAGGTGCGGTTCTTCGTTTGGGAGCTGCTGCAAAATCTTTGGAACTGGATTTCGGGATTATGGTCGTAATTGCTGAAGCTAGCTCTTTGGTTTTGGCGGAAATGGTCTATAGTTTTGAACCTAGATATGTTACTATTTCATAAGTAGATCGACTGCGGCTCCTTCATTGGGGCCGCTTTTTGGTAAGATTAGAAGGAATGGATATTCTGAGTATTTATTCTAAGTTTGCTAGAAAAGCTAGTGTTCAATATATATCCTGTAGAAAGCCTGTGATGAGAATGAATGAACCAAACGATCCTTTATTCGCTGTTCAGCGGAGGAGTGAGAATAGGGATGAGACTGTTTATTGGGAGCTGGATTTGTTGGAACATACAGCTCCGGATTCAGATGTGCTTCAGCCAAGCGAAGAGAATAAGCTAGCTATAGTGGAGGCGGCAGCGATGCTTCGCGAAGGAGGAACGGTCGCTTTTCCAACCGAAACGGTCTACGGACTCGGAGCAGATGCACGGAATACAGCAGCGGTTGAGGCTGTTTTTGCGGCAAAAGGGCGACCGTCTGACAATCCCTTAATCGTGCACATTGCCGATTCAGGTGCTTTGGAAGAGTTGGTTACAGAAGTGCATCCTACGGCTGCGGCATTGATGGATGCATATTGGCCTGGACCGCTGACAGTTGTGCTTCCTGTTCGTGCAGGTGTTTTGTCGCCTTGTGTGACGGCAGGCTTGGATACGGTAGGTGTACGTATGCCTGACCATCCGGTAGCTTTGGCGCTGATCAGTGCAGCGGGCTGTCCTGTTGCGGCACCGAGTGCTAACCGTTCGGGTCGTCCGAGTCCGACCTTAGCTTCGCATGTGATGGAAGATTTGTCCGGATACATCGATGGTGTTCTTGATGGCGGCGCCGCGGGAGTTGGACTGGAGTCAACCGTAGTGCAGGTGCAGCCGGATGGAAGGGTTGCCGTGCTGCGTCCCGGCGGAATTACTTCAGAGCAGTTGGCTGCTGTAGTGGGGGCAGAAGCAATTGCTGCTGAGCCAGCTGCGGTTAAGGAATTTGGAACTTCCGCAGCGGTGGAAGTTCCAGAAGGCACTGCACCGCAGGAACATTCCGGTGCAGAAGCTGCCGACAACTCGGCGCCGCGCGCGCCGGGCATGAAGTACACGCACTACGCGCCGCGCGGCTGGCTCGGTGTAGTGCGCGGATCTTCCCCGCAACGTGTTGCGGAAGAAGCCGCGAGTCTACTTCAGGCGGCGCAACTGAGCGGCGAAGTGACGGGCTTACTCCTCTTCGAGGAGCATAAGCCCTTCTATCCCGCCGATCCTGCCGCCTGCGTTCTTTCCCTCGGCTCGTTATCCTCGCCGGAGGAAGGTGCACGCTCCCTATATGCCGCGCTGCGGCGCTTTGATGAAGCGGGAGCGACTTACATCTTGGCCGAGGCTTGTCCGTATACGGGCCTCGGCGCTGCCATTATGAACCGGCTTATGAAAGCCGCCGGTGGTTCCGTGATTGACGCCGGATAGTTACGGCGCCTAGTCTACCCAGCTTAGCACCGCTTATTCTAAGCTGAAATCTCCTATGAAGTCATGATTACCCCCTTGTCCGCATATCGTTGTTGTACAAGATATTTCGGACTTGGGGGGTTAAGCATGGGCATAGGAGATGTATATGCCGGTTGGGGGCAGACGGTTACTATTGCCATAATGGCGATTGCATTAGGAATGGATGCTTTTTCGCTCGGTGTAGGTATCGGGATGAAGGGGATTCGTCTGTTGCATGTTCTGCAAATGAGTGTGCTCATTGCTTTTTTTCATATGCTGATGCCTCTTCTGGGTTTATTAACGGGAAGTTATGTCGGGCAGTTGCTAGGTCAAGTAACGACTTATGCCGCCGGAGGACTTCTTGTGCTGTTAGGCGGACATATGGTGTATAACTCCTTTCGTCCGGAAGTGGTAGGAACGCGAGCTATGAATCACCGAACCTTATGGGGGATGCTGCTTCTTTCACTCAGTGTGAGTGTGGACTCTTTTTCTGTTGGGGTATCCTTAGGGATGTTTGTAAATGGTGTCCTTCTGACTATACTAGCTTTCGGTGTCTGTGGAGGTCTGATGTCGATTGTAGGCTTACTTCTTGGGCGGCATGTCAGTCGTGGACTCGGGGATTATGGTGAAGCGCTGGGCGGGGCTATTTTATTGGGGTTTGGCTTGCTATTCATCTTTTGATACAATAACGGCATTACAATATTTTAATTTCATGGGGGTGCAAAAGCATGCTGCATATTTTATTCGTCTGCACCGGTAATACATGCCGTAGTCCTATGGCTGAGGGGCTTTTACGAAAGCTCGCGAAGGAACGTGGAATCGACCTGGAAGTGCGGTCTGCAGGTGTATCCGCCATTTCTGGCACTTCTATATCGAGGCATGCTGCAGCTATTTTGCAGGAAGAAGGTATTCATGATCATTTGGAGTCGTCGCAATTAACAGGGCAATCCGTTGCTTGGGCCGATCTTGTACTGACCCTTACCAGTGGACATAAGCAGCATTTGCTACAGTATTTTCCGGATGCCGTAACCAAAACATATACATTAAAGGAATATGTGCATAACGAAGAAGCTGTGACTGAGGATATTAAGGAATTGGACAGCCTATATGCAGATGCTGAGTTAAGCATTGCTTTAGGCGGTGAACCCAACGCAACGGATCTGCAACGAATGATTGAAATCCGCCAACGGATTCCGAGCTTTGATATTTCCGATCCTTTTGGGGGTACGCGTGAGGATTATGAGCTTACTGCTGCTGAAATTCGCACTGCGCTGTTTAGTTTGCTAGATAAGCTGGAATCTTTACGCCATATGTAAATGGTTGATTTTCAGTCCGCTTTGCTTTAAGATGAAAATACAACTAATCGGTTCCGATGTAACTGGCGACAAATGTGGATCAAACCACGATGGAGCATCGGAATAAACGGCCGGTCGCCTGGGCAAAAGAGCAAATCCGCAGCTACCTGCGGACTGCTCTTTTTTGTTTAAATAAAGCTTGTTTGAAGTTTGAGGAGGTTGAGTGATGGACGAAGTTGTGGATCTGTCTTTAACTGAAGCCACCGTCACTGTGTTAAAGGAGTTGGCGGAAGCTGGTAACCTTGGATCAGGTAAAGTTGTTGTCGTTGGAGTTAGCACAAGCGAGGTCGCTGGTGTCCGAATTGGAACCGGTGGTGCGCTTGAAGTCGCACAGCAATTGCTCGAAGGGGTCCGTTTGGTCGCAGCGGAAAAAGGATTTTATCCCGTTTATCAGTGCTGCGAGCATCTGAATCGTGCACTTGTAATGGAACGCTCTTTGCTTGAGTCGCTTGGGTTAAAAGAAGTTTCAGCTGTACCCATACCGGGGGCTGGAGGTTCGATGGCGGCGGCTGCCTATCGCTCTATGAAAGATCCTGTTTTGGCGGAAGCAATAGAAGCGCACGCGGGTTTAGACATTGGTGAGACGCTTATAGGAATGCATTTACGCCGGGTAGCGGTTCCTTTTCGACCGACCTTACGCTACATTGGAGCGGCTAGGGTGAATGCAGCCTGGACCAGACCTCCGCTTATTGGCGGTGAGCGTGCCGTTTATCGAGCTCCAGAGCAGAGTGGTTTACAGGGTTGTGATTAATAATTTAGTTTTATATTTTTTGCAGAAGCGCAGACCTAAAGCCTTATTATGGCGGGCAAATCGTTTCTACTAAAATACAATATATCTACACACACTAGGGAGGAAATAAGAACATGGAACAATTACGTAAGAGTGACCCGGCAGTACTGGAAGCGATGGAACTGGAACTGAAACGTCAACGTGCCAACATTGAGCTTATTGCCTCAGAGAATATCGTTAGCGAAGCCGTAATGGAAGCTATGGGCTCGGTGCTTACGAATAAATATGCAGAGGGCTATCCAGGCAAACGTTATTATGGTGGCTGTGAAGATGTAGATATCGTCGAGAATTTAGCTCGTGATCGTGCAAAAGAATTGTTCGGTGCGGAGCATGTTAACGTACAACCGCACTCCGGAGCACAAGCGAATATGGCTGTTTATTTGGCGGCGCTAAACCCGGGTGACACTGTTCTTGGTATGAACTTGGCACATGGCGGACATTTAACGCACGGTAGTCCTGTCAATGCTTCCGGATTGCTGTATAACTTTGTTGCCTATGGTGTGCAAGAAGATACTTTCCTGATTGATTATGATGAAGTACGCAAAGCAGCCTTTAAGCACCGTCCTAAATTGATTGTTGCTGGTGCAAGTGCTTATCCACGGATTATTGATTTCGAAAAACTTGGTGCTATCGCCAATGATGTCGGCGCTCTGTTTATGGTAGATATGGCCCATATCGCAGGTCTTGTTGCTGCTGGCCTTCATCCAAGCCCGGTACCTCATGCTCATTTTGTTACAACTACTACACACAAGACTTTACGCGGTCCTCGCGGAGGTATGATTATGTGCAGACAGCCATGGGCTGCTGCGATCGATAAAGCTGTATTCCCAGGTTCCCAAGGTGGACCTCTGATGCATGTAATTGCTTCAAAAGCAGTAGCGTTTGGTGAAGCCTTGCAGCCTTCCTTTAAGACTTATGCTGAGAATGTAGTGAAGAATGCAAATGTTCTTGCGGAGACGCTGATAAGTGAAGGGGTCAACATTGTATCCGGTGGTACGGATAACCACTTAATGTTGCTTGATACCCGTAACCTGAACATTACCGGAAAAGATGCGGAAAAAGTACTAGATTCCATCGGGATCACTGTGAATAAAAACGCAATTCCATTTGATCCTACGAGTCCTTTTGTAACTAGTGGTATTCGTATTGGTACACCTGCAGTCACTTCCCGTGGTATGGACGAGCAAGCAATGGTAGTTATTGGCCGTATTATTGCTAATGTTCTGAAGAATCCTAAGGACGAAGCGAAATTGGCAGAGGCAGCTCGTCAAGTTGCTGATTTGACAGATCAGTACCCACTTTATCCGGAATTGAAATACTAGTTCTTATTTGTATTCATTAATGAGTTCACCTCCATCAAGTCCTGATTTTAGGATTTGGTGGAGGTTTTTTGTTGTTTATTGTTCACAATATTACATAGGGAATGGATGGGAAACCGATGAAATTGTTTATGAAAGTTCATGGAACTTTCATAAACAATAGTGAAAAAAATGTGAATAGTATGAAAAAGTAAAACTTGCACAACATAATCTAGGTTTTATAAGTGAAAGGTTGAATGTTTCAACCAATCATTACCTTTCAGGTCAAGGATATACAATAGGAATGTGTTCAATATGGATACAAGTGCCTTTCTAGGTGAAATGAAGCGAAGGGAATGCTATAATAGACAGGATTTAGCCACTGAGAAGCAAAAGCGCTTTCTGAGGTTATAGACAAGACTTACAATTACCGGAGGGACATTAAAATGGGAAAATTGGTGATTTGCGATCATCCTTTAATTCAACACAAACTAACATTTATTCGCGATGTAAGAACAAACACAAAGGATTTTAGAGAGCATGTTGATGAAGTTGCCACATTGATGGCTTATGAGATTACACGTGATATTCCTCTAGAGACCATTACGGTACAGACACCGGTCACTGAAACGGAAAGTAAAGTGATTTCGGGAAGAATGCTTGGGCTTATTCCTATTCTTCGTGCGGGCCTAGGGATGCTTGAGGGCGTTCTGAAGCTTCTCCCTGCTGCTAAAGTAGGACATGTTGGCTTGTTCCGTGATCCGGACACACTTCAACCGGTTGAGTATTACATTAAGCTTCCTACAGACGTACAGGAACGCGAGCTAATCGTAATCGATCCAATGCTGGCTACAGGGGGATCTGCGATTGCTGCTATTACCTCGTTGAAGAAGCGTGGCTGTACACAAATTAAAATGATGAACTTGATTGCGGCTCCAGAAGGTGTTGCTGCAGTTCAAGAAGCTCATCCAGATGTAGATATTTACGTAGCTGCGCTTGATGATCATTTGAATGAACATGGATATATCGTTCCGGGACTTGGCGATGCGGGAGACCGTTTGTACGGAACTAAGTAAATAGCAATTCGTGATTAGGGATATGAAATATTTGAATTTTTTGATGAGAGGGTAGGGGTTATGTCCAAAATTAAAGTGATGACTGTTTTCGGAGTGCGCCCCGAGGCGATCAAGATGGCTCCTCTAGTTCTTGAACTAGAGAAGCATCCTGAGCATATCGAATCAATTGTTTGTGTAACAGCACAGCATAGAGAACTCCTTGATCAAGTGTTGGAAGTGTTTAAGATCACTCCTGATTACGATCTGGATGTGATGAAAGACCGTCAGACGCTGAATGAGATTACTATTCGTGTGCTTGAAGGCTTGGAGCCTGTACTGAAAGAGGTTAAGCCTGATATCGTACTGGTGCATGGGGACACATTAACAACGTTCCTTGCGAGCTATGCCTCCTTCCTGCAGCAAATTCAGGTTGGGCACGTAGAAGCAGGACTTCGGACATGGAACAAACTGTCTCCTTATCCTGAGGAAATGAACCGTCAACTAACAGGTGTATTGGCCGATCTGCATTTTGCTCCGACCGATTGGTCAGCTAGCAATTTGAAACACGAGAACAAAAAAGAATCAAGTATTTATATCACAGGCAACACCGTAACCGATGTGTTTCAATATACCGTACAGCCGGATTATCGGCATCCTGTTTTGGATTTTGCTTCAGGAAAAAGACTTATTTTGATGACTGCTCACCGCAGAGAATCGCAAGGTGAACCGCATCGTAATATCTTCCGAGCTGTTAAAAGAATCGCTGATGAATTCGAAGATGTAGCCATTGTTTATCCTGTGCATCCGAGTCCTGCTGTTAAGGAACCTGCACATGAAATTCTGGGTGGACATCCAAGAATTAAGCTGATTGATCCGCTGGATGTCGTGGATTTGCATAATTTTTATCCGCATACCCACTTGATTTTAACCGATTCCGGCGGTTTGCAAGAGGAAGCTCCTTCATATGGAGTTCCCGTCCTTGTGCTTCGTGATACGACGGAGCGTCCTGAAGGGATAGATGCTGGAACGCTGGAGCTTGTGGGCACGGACGAGGAGAAGGTGTATGAACGGACACATGCTCTTTTGACTGATAATGAGCTCTATCAGTCGATGAGTCGGGCCGCCAACCCGTACGGAGATGGCAAAGCCTCCCAACGAATTGTCAATGCGATTTTGCACCATTTCGGTGTAAATAAGGAACGTCCTGAAGAGTTTCACAGAATGTTCACAAAAAATAAATAATTTCATTTAAAGTAATATCTGAGCTGATTAAAAACACCATACAGTCAAACTGTACGGTTTATATGGTTTTGGAACATTTTGCTGTGATTATTTTCATGTTTTCAAGGGTTTTTAGGCAATGTTCAATGAATTGACAAAGTCTCCAGAAATTCAGTAAAATTAGTTGGGATTGTAGCCAATGAAAGAACAAAATAGCAGGGACAGCTTGTTACAGACCGCGCTTATCATTGGAAGTGCAGGCACTATACTCGCCGCTTACATTGTTATTGGTTTTTTTGCGGCAAGGTGGCTGAAAGACCTGATGGAGGGTCCGAAATATTGGCTCGCCATTGGCACAATAACCGGAATGATTCTGGGGATTATGAACGTCGTCCTGTTAATTAAAAAATTTTTGGGGGAGCAGAATGGATAATATGACTCCCATGATCAATACCGTCACTAGAGTTACGCTCGTCCTTATGGCAGGACTCTTAATGGGCTGGGCGCTTCATCATGAGACCAGGGAGACTACGCTGGGCATGACTCTGGGTCTGGTGGCGGGATTGGTAAACTTTCGTTATCTGGCCGTCAAGGTTCGACGGGTAACGCAGTCGATTGCGAGCAACGAAGGGAATGCCTTCAGCCTCGGTTTTGTTACACGGATTAGCTTTGCAATTTTGGTCACTATGTTCGCGGTCAAAATTGAGCATTTCTCCCTGGTAGCAACTGTTTCGGGCGTATTCATTCCTCAGCTTCTCGCCATTCCTGCGGGGATATATCTGAGTGTGAAGAACAAACTTTAACCAGATTAAAGAGAAAGGGGGATGATACTATGCATGAGATGCCGAAAATCTTTGTCGGGGGAATACCGATAGATATATCAGCCGTATTGATGCTTCTGATCAGTTGTACAGTAGTATTTGTACTGGTGATGCTGTCGGTTCGTAAGCTTTCGGTTGAGAATCCATCTAAGCTTCAGAATTTTATGGAATGGGTTGTTGAATTTGTAGAGGGTGTCATTAGCAGTGCCATGGACCTGAAGAAAGGAAAACCTTACATATCTTTGGGGCTAACGTTGATTCTGTTTATCTTTGTTTCCAACCTTCTTGGATTGCCTTTCTCAGTTGTAACTGAAGCACATGGACCTGTAACCGTGTTTGGCCATGTGATTGAAGCAACCAAGAACTTGGCGCATGGTGATCATGTTGAGATCTTATGGTACAAGTCGCCGACTGCTGACATTAATATCACTGCAGGATTGGCAATTATTGTGTTTATACTGATGAACTTCCTGGGCATTAAGCTCAATGGAAAGCATTATTTCAAACACTATATTGAGCCGTTTCCAATCTTTTTGCCACTGAACATTATCGAGAACTTGGCAAAACCAGTAGCTTTGGCTATTCGTCTATTTGCTAACATTTTTGCCGGAGAAGTACTGATTACAGTCATTTTGAAACTGGGGATTCTCAGTATTCCGTTCCTGGCTGTATGGCAAGGCTTCAGTATTTTCGTCGGGGCACTACAGGCGTTTATCTTTACGATTCTGACGATGGTTTATATCGCACAGATGACGATTCACGAAGAAGAAGCACATTAATGAACTGCTGCGAAGAGAACGGCTATCGTCTGATTTTCTTTCGCGGGAGATATCTTATATCATTAAACACAATATGAACCGAAATTAAAGGAGGATATTTACAAATGGAATTTTTAGCAGCAGCAATAGCGGTTGGATTGGGTGCACTTGGCGCAGGTCTTGGTAACGGTATGATCGTTAGTAGAACAGTTGAGTCCATCGCTCGTCAGCCAGAAGCTCGTAATGCCCTACAAACAACAATGTTTATCGGTGTAGGTATCGTCGAAGTTATTCCGTTGGCAGCAACAGTTATCGCATTCCTGATCATGTTTTCTTAATAAACCGTATTTACGGTTTGGCGGGGACGGCCAGTGCCATCCGCGCCTTACTTTTGTATACGTCCGCATGACGCGGTAACGGAAGGGAGTGACCTCAGTGGAAATTGTTTGGACAAACATCGTATTTTCAATTGTAGCCTTTGGGATTCTATATTTCTTGCTCAGTAAGTATGCGTTCAGCAAATTGTTCGCAGTGATGGAGAAGCGCCGTGAGCTGGTAATGCAGCAAATGGATGAAGCTGCGAAGACTAGAGAGCAAGCGGTCGCGTATGTGGAAGAGCAGAAGCAAGCGCTGAACAGTGCACGCCAGGAAGCTCAACAGATTATTCAACAATCGCAAATTACTAGTAATCAACAGGTAGAACAAGCTTTGGCGCAAGCTAAAGTTGAAGCTGCACGCGTCAAAGAAGAGGCCGTGCGCGATATCGAGAACGAGAAGAATAAAGCAGTGGAAGAGTTGCGCAGCGAAATTGGAACGGCATCTGTTCGTATTGCTTCTAAACTTCTTAAGAAAGAAGTTAGTGCTAGCAGTGAGCAGGAGCAGCTTGTGAACCAATACCTCAATGAGGTAGGAGGCCGATCATGAGCCGCGATACGGTAGTTGCCAAGCGCTACGCTAAAGCATTGTACAGTGCAGCGGTAGAGAAGGGGATTACCCTTGAAGTAGAAGAACAGCTCAAGGCAGTGGTCGAAGTATTACACTCAGACCTAGAGGTACAGCGGTTTATTCTTGCACCACGTATCTCGGAGTCCGACAAGCTGAAAGTGCTGCGCACAGCACTTCAAGATAAGCTCTCTCCTATCGTGATGAACATTGTAGAACTGTTAGTAGAGCGGGGCAGAACCGATATTTTTGCCGAACTGCTGGATACGTATATCAAGATTGAAGGAGACGCTCTTGGCATTGGTGATGCTAAGGTATACTCCGTTTATTCTTTAAGTGAAGAAGAACAAGCGGCTGTAGCTGCAGAATTTGGCCAGCTCGTAAACCGTAAAATCCGGGTTACGAATGTGGTAGATCCAAGCCTGCTGGGAGGACTGAAAGTTTATATCGGCGATACGCTGTATGACGGCAGTCTGTCTAGTAAATTGGAACGTCTCGAGAAATCCTTTAATGATAAGCATAGAAGATAGGGGTGAGGATATTGGGCATCAGACCTGAAGAGATCAGCACTTTGATCAAAAGTCAAATTGAGCAATATAAAGCCGATATCGAAGTTGCCGAAGTGGGCACCGTCATTCAAGTCGGAGACGGTATCGCTCGTGTCTACGGTCTGGAAAACGCAATGGCAGGCGAGTTGCTAGAGTTCTCCAACGGAGTAGTGGGCATGGCGCTCAATCTGGAAGAAAGCAACGTCGGTGTTGTTATTCTGGGTGAGTACAAGGAAATTCGTGAAGGCGATCAAGTAAAACGTACTGGACAAATCATGCAAGTTCCAGTGGGAGAGGCCCTTCTGGGTCGTGTAGTTAATGCACTCGGTATGCCGCTTGACGGTAAAGGCCCTATTCAAACGACGGAGTTCCGTCCGGTTGAGAATAACGCTCCTGGTGTTATTGACCGTAAATCGGTTCATGAGCCAATGCAAACTGGCCTTAAAGCGATTGACGCGATGGTACCAATTGGTCGTGGACAACGCGAACTTATCATTGGTGACCGTCAAACTGGTAAGACTGCAATCGCAATCGATGCGATTATCAACCAAAAAGGCAACGGCATGAAATGTATTTATGTTGCCATTGGACAAAAACAATCTACAGTAGCACAGGTTGTAGAAACTCTTCGCCGTCATGGCGCGTTGGAATATACAATCGTTGTAACTGCTTCGGCTTCCGAGCCATCCCCACTGTTGTATATTGCTCCATACGCAGGTTGCGCAATGGGCGAATACTTCATGTACAAGGGCGAACACGTATTGATCATTTATGATGACCTTTCAAAACAAGCTTCGGCTTATCGCGAATTGTCCTTGCTGCTTCGTCGTCCACCGGGTCGTGAAGCATTCCCTGGTGACGTGTTCTACTTGCACTCCCGTCTTTTGGAGCGTGCGGCTAAGCTTAGTGATGAGCTTGGTGGTGGTTCATTAACCGCGCTTCCGTTCATCGAAACACAAGCATCTGACGTATCGGCTTACATTCCTACGAACGTAATCTCGATTACAGATGGTCAAATCTTCCTTGAGTCTGATCTGTTCTACTCTGGACAACGTCCGGCAATCAATGTCGGTATCTCCGTTTCCCGTGTAGGGGGTTCCGCTCAGATTAAAGCGATGAAAAAGGTAGCAGGCTCGCTTCGTTTGGATCTTGCTCAATATCGTGAACTTCAAGCATTCTCACAGTTTGGCTCAGATCTTGATAAATCCACGCTTGCTCGTCTGAATCGCGGAGCGCGTATGATGGAAGTTCTGAAACAAGGTGTAAATCAGCCGTTGTCTGTTGAGCATCAAGTGCTTAGCTTGTACACAGCTGTAAAAGGGTATTTGGATGATATTCCTGTTAAGGACGTAAAACGTTTTGAAAAGGAATTCCTTGCTTACATGGATAGCAGTGCTGCTGAAGTTGCTCAATCCATCAGAGATACCAAGGATTTGACAGCCGATAACGAAGCCGCTCTTAAAGCTGCAATTGATAAATTTAAAAGAGGCTTTGCTACTAGCTAATATAGATCGCGCGTAAACAAATCTTATTAAGTGAGCTTTGGCACTGCCGAAGCTCAGGCTATTACTTATAAAGTTAGCTTTGAATTCGTCAAAGCTAAGAAGATGCTTACGAAGTTAGCTTTGACTCCGTCAAAGCTCTAAGGTGGTGAAATCATGGCAAGAAGCATGCGTGATATTAAACGTCAAATTAAGAGTGTTCAAAACACAAGACAGATCACAAAAGCGATGGAAATGGTAGCTGCCTCCAAGCTGAGAAAAGCTCAGGAGAAGGCGATTGCCGCCCGTCCTTATGCTGAGAAGCTGAAAGAGGTTGTATCGAGCATTGCTGCCGGTACAGAAGGCGTTCAGCATCCTATGCTGGTCAGTCGGCCTGTGAAAAAAACTGGTTATCTTATCGTGACCTCTGATAGAGGGCTTGCGGGTGGATACAACGCTAATATTTTACGTAAGGTGACGATGCTCATCGCGGAACGCCATAAATCCAAAGATGAGTACGCCTTGTTCGTTATCGGTCGTAAAGGCCGTGACTTCTTACGCCGCCGTGAATATCCGATTGTACAGGAGGTTACTGAGCTATCGGATGCGCCGAAGTTTGCTGACATCAAGTCTATCGCTAATTCGGCAGTACAACAGTTTGTAGATGGTACGTATGATGAGCTGTACGTTTGTTATAACCAATTCGTCAATGCGATTACCCAGATTCCAACTGTTGATCGATTGTTGCCTATGGAAGGCGTAGGAAATCATGAGCATCATGAAGCGACTGCAAATTACGAATATGAACCTTCACCAGAAGGCGTACTCGAAGTGCTACTTCCGAAATACGCTGAAACTTTAATTTATAGCGCAATTCTGGATGGCAAGGCCAGTGAGCTGGGTGCGAAAATGACAGCGATGGGCAGTGCAACAAAGAACGCGTCGAAAATGATCGGAGAACTTACCCTTACGTACAACCGTGCCCGTCAGGCGGCAATTACGCAGGAAATTACCGAGATCGTGGCCGGAGCGAACGCTCAGTCTTAAAAATACAAGAACAGTTAAGCACTGTGCTTGACTTGCCTTGTATTTTACGAGAAACAGTGCCGCATGGAGCGATACAGAGTATCGCCCGCTTCTGGAGTATGGCTCCTTAAGAACGGCACTGCAGTTCTTCTTAATGTAACAGCTTTCGAGGAGGGAAATGAAGATGAACAAAGGACGCGTTGTAAGCATTATGGGTCCGGTTGTCGATATTGAATTTGAACGCGGCCAGTTGCCCGAGATATTCAACGCTATCAAAATTGAAACCGTCTTGGACAATGGTCGCCAGATTAACCTAACACTTGAGGTTTCCAATCACTTGGGAGACAATTTGGTACGTTGTATCGCGATGTCTTCTACAGATGGTCTGGTTCGTGGACTGGATGCGATTGACCAAGGTGGTCCTATTTCGGTTCCTGTAGGGGAAGCGACATTAGGCCGGGTATTTAACGTACTTGGAAATCCAATTGATAACGCTGGTGAAGTTGTTTCCGAAATAAAGAACCCGATTCACCGTTTGGCTCCGACATTTGATGAATTGTCAACACAAGCCGAAATTTTGGAAACGGGTATTAAAGTTATCGACTTGCTCGCACCTTACGCTAAAGGCGGTAAAGTTGGTCTGTTCGGCGGTGCCGGTGTAGGTAAAACGGTAACGATTCAAGAATTGATTAATAACATTGCCCAAGAACACGGCGGTATTTCCGTATTCGCGGGTGTGGGTGAACGTACTCGTGAAGGTAATGACCTTTATCACGAAATGACGGACTCCGGCGTTATTAAGAAAACAGCAATGGTGTTCGGACAAATGAATGAGCCCCCAGGCGCGCGTCTGCGCGTAGCTTTGACCGGTCTTACTATGGCGGAATATTTCCGTGATGTAGAAGGCCGCGATACGCTGCTCTTTATCGATAATATATTCCGCTTTACCCAAGCGGGTTCCGAAGTATCCGCTCTTCTCGGACGTATGCCGTCCGCGGTAGGTTACCAACCAACCCTGGCTACTGAAATGGGTCAGTTGCAAGAGCGTATCACTTCTACCAAAAAAGGCTCCGTTACTTCCATTCAAGCCATCTACGTACCAGCGGATGACTACACTGACCCTGCTCCGGCAACGGCGTTTGCTCACTTGGATGCAACAACTAACCTTGAGCGTAAGATTTCCGAGAAGGGGATTTTCCCAGCGGTTGATCCACTGGCTTCCAGCTCGCGTTTGCTAGCTCCGGAAATTGTTGGTGAAGAGCACTATAATGTGGCACAAGGTGTTAAACAATTGCTGCAACGTTATACCGAACTTCAGGACATCATTGCCATCTTGGGTATGGATGAATTGAGTGAGGATGATAAGGTTATCGTAGCCCGTGCTCGTAAAGTTGAGCGGTTCCTGTCGCAGCCTTTCCACGTAGCTGAACAGTTTACCGGCTTCAAGGGTAAATACGTGCCAATCAAAGAAACTGTACGTAGCTTTAAGGAGATTCTGGATGGTAAGCATGATGATCTTCCAGAAGCAGCGTTCCTTTTCGTAGGTACAATCGAAGAAGCGGTTGAAAAAGCGAAATCGATGTAACACTGAGCTAAGTGAAATGCTTTCGAAGCGAGCTTTACTTTGTAAAGCTAAGTGTATGCTTTCGATGAGAGCTTTACTTCGTAAAGCTTTAAGGAGGAATGGAAGTGAATACCTTTTTGTTGGAAATTGTCACGCCGGAGCATCTCGTCTATTCTAAACAAGTGAATAGCTTGACAGTACGGGGAGTCGAAGGCGAGTTGGGTATTTTGCCTGGACACATTCCGCTTGTGACTCCACTTCAGGTTGCTCCGTTATCCGTCAAATCGGACGGTGTTACGATTTCCATCGCCGTTCATGGCGGGTTCGTTGAAGTGCATAAGGACAAGGTAACAGTGCTGGCCGAAAGTGCCGAGCTGCCAACAGATATTGATGTTGAGCGCGCCGAAGCCGCTAGAGAACGGGCTCAACGCCGTCTCCAGACTCGTAGCAAACAAGATGATATCGATCACCGCCGTGCGGAGTTGGCGCTGCAACGCGCTGTTACACGGATTAAAGTGTCCACTGGTAAAGGACAACAGTAGGTTATTAGCGGTCAAGCTCTAAGCTTGACTGCTTTTTTATTATAGTAATCTATGTATTTAAGGTTAAGATTTCTTCATTTTCTTGGATATTGGCATTGAATTGTTTAAAAATTTGTAAAAGTACTGGATTCTTTTGCCCTGCACAAGTATGATATAAGAGTCGATTTCCGAGTAATACGAACACGGAGGGTTAGCATGGGGGATATATTGTCCAATGGATGGTCTAGTGCAGCTGGAACCAGCAGCATGATCTCAATGATTGTTTCTTTGCTCAGTGTTGTATTATCTTGGTGGGCATTGCAGAACCTTAAGCTGGATTTGGTCATAAGATATCCCAAGAGTCCTCAGGGAAGGCTGCTGCACTTGCTTCTGGCCATTGTACTTGGTCGTTTAGTTGCAGGATTCTTTCTGGATTACCTTAGCTGGAGTGGGATGATCCGCTATATGTTTTAGGAATATGTAGTTTGGTTATAAGTGTCATAGGTCGCAGTGGTCAAAAAGTGTCGAATAATAAGGTTTTATTATGTCAACACTGAACTTTAAGGAACATGCCCGGCTAAAAGGGCATATTGATGGAGTATGCGAATTTTTTTGCAATTACTTTTAATCTAAAAAATAATTTAAGAAATAATGGACGCGGAGGGAAACCGAAAATGAGCAAATTTATCGTCCGCGGTGGCAACAGATTGACCGGGAGCGTGAAAGTTAGCGGCGCAAAAAATTCCGTATTACCGATCATAGCCGCCTCTCTATTGGCAGAAGAAGGAGTAAGCGTCATTGTGGACGCACCTCCGCTTGATGATGTAATGACGATCTCAAAAATGCTGGAATCTTTGGGTGCAGGGGTTACATATCAAAACGATATTATCCAGGTGGATGCTACAAACATCACTTCCTGTGAAGCACCTTATGAATGGGTACGAAAAATGCGGGCGTCTTTTTTAGTCATGGGACCTCTGTTATCTCGGCTTGGTCAGACAAGAATTTCTTTGCCTGGCGGCTGCGCCATTGGCACACGACCGATAGATCAACATTTGAAAGGATTTGAAGCGCTTGGTGCGGAGATTAGTCTCGGCCAGGGCTACATTGAAGCGAAAAGTAACGGTCGCCTGCGCGGAGCTAAAGTGTATTTGGATGTGGCTAGCGTGGGAGCGACCGAAAATATAATGATGGCAGCAACACTAGCCGAAGGTGTGACCGTGATTGAGAATGCGGCCAAAGAACCTGAAATTGTAGACCTAGCCAACTATTTGAACGGCATGGGTGGAATCGTGCGCGGTGCAGGAACTGGTGTTATCCGTATTGAAGGTGTTGAACGCCTGCATGGCGTTAAGCATCATGTGATTCCTGACCGTATTGAAGCCGGCACCTATATGGCGGCTGCAGCAATTACAGGTGGCGATGTATATGTGGAAGGCGCAATCGCTGATCACTTGGGACCTGTCATTGCTAAAATGGAAGAGATGGGCGTAACCATTATTCCTGATGAGAACGGGGTTCGTGTAATTAGTGACAAACCTCTTAAAGCTGTTGATTTGAAGACTTTGCCGTATCCAGGCTTTCCAACGGATATGCAGTCACAAATGATGGCATTATTGCTGCGCTCTGAAGGTACTAGTGTCGTTACGGAAACTGTATTCGAGAACCGATTCATGCATGTGGACGAATTCCATAACATGAATGCTGAGATTAAGATCGAAGGTCGCTCAGCAATCGTTACAGGTAATGCACAATTGGTCGGAGCCAAAGTATGTGCTACGGATCTACGTGCGGGAGCTGCGCTTATTTTGGCAGGTCTGGTTGCTGAAGGTACTACTGAGGTAAGTGGAACTCATCATATTGACCGTGGATACGTACATTTGGCTGAGAAGCTGTCTGGACTAGGTGCGGAAATTTGGCGTATTTCCATGGAAGACACAGCTGTACAAACAGTGAAGGATGAAACTCTTAAACCAGAAGTCGCCAAGAGTGAATCGAATAAAAGCGAAGAAGTTAAACCTCGCTTTCAGGTTCAAGCAACTTGGGTATAATATCAGTCATTAGGTGAGATCAGGCTGCAGTGATGCGGCCTGGTCTTTTTTAATGTTAAGAATGTATCTCTAAATCCTCATCTAATGGGGATTTTTTTCGTTTGTATTTCTCAAACACGGGGCATAGTGATAGATACGAGAATGCTACTCTCTTTCTCTCAAATGTTGTTCTAGTAGTTGCTGTAAATTCATATCTATAAGAATCAACAGTGACTCACGGAAGGAGCCATAGAGATGAAAGATTTCCACTACTTTCGACGTAACAAGTCAACGCGCTGGCACTCGCGTCCCCTTGGTCCCCGGCTCAGGCGACTTGGTCCCGTCGCCTGGTTCGCAGCGCCTATCCTGGCGGCGCTGCTGATTCCACTGGTGGTTGTCCCGCTGCACCGGGGACAACCGACGCCTCCGGCTCTGCCGGCGGTTACGGCCGCACCGGCCGCACCCGCAGGGCCGGAGGCGGCTGCGCAGGAAGCGCCGCAGCCGAAGGTCTCCGTCTATTTGTCGCGTAGCGGACAAATAGAGACATTGCCGCTGGAGGAATACGTCAGCGGCGTGCTTGCGGCCGAGATGCCGGCCAGCTTTGAGCTTGAAGCGCTCAAAGCGCAGGCCGTAGCGGCCCGCACCTTTATCCTTCGCCGCCTGCTGGCTGGCGACAGGAGCGGCGTCCCCGTTCCGGGGGCGGATGTAACCGATACGGTAAGCCATCAGGCTTACGTATCTAAGGACACGCTGGAACGGGAGTGGAAGCTCGGCGGAAGAAGCGCCGATCTCGCTAAGCTTCAGCGCGCGGTCCTTGAGACGCGCGGTGTCATTATGACCTATAAAGGGCAGCCGATTACGGCCTCCTTTTTCGCCTCCAGTGGAGGATATACGGAGAACTCGGAAGAATACTGGAATGCGGCAATTCCCTATCTGCGCAGTGTGACGAGTCCTTGGGAGAAAGAGATTACGCCAAACTATGCGGTGACAACGACCTTCACCATTTCGGAAATACTTACTAGACTTGGGTTAAACGACAGCGTAATCCCTGCTTCCAAAGAAATGACCCATTCAGTCCCAACTAAGAAGATATCTACTTCTTCTGAATTGCCGGTAGAAGTGTTGTCTCTTACCACTGGACATCGGGTTAAAGAAATCTCTATCGGCGGTACTATTTTTACTGGAAGAGAAGTAAGAGAGAAGCTAGGGTTACGTTCCAGCCAATTCAGTTGGGGGCGAAAAGGGAACAAAATCTTTATAACTACCTTCGGAAATGGGCATGGTGTGGGAATGAGTCAGTGGGGAGCAAATGGAATGGCAAAGGAAGGCGGAACGGCTACTCAAATTCTCAAACACTATTACAGTGGTATCTCTTTTACGCAAATCTCAACTCTTCTGAAAAAATAACTTGAAAGATACGTATAAAAGATAGAAGCCCGGTAACACTGGTTACTGAGGTGATAACCATATGAATGAACAAGACAAAAACAAAACAAACCATGATGAATCTCTCAAAAAATCGCAGGGAGATTCAGGTGCTAAACCTTCTTCATGGAGCAAGATGTTATCTAAACGTTGGGTGTTCCCAGCAGTCTACACGGCGGCAGCGGCAATTATACTAACCTTGGTGTGGGTCTATCAGGATGCCGGCCAAAAGCCGCTGGACACCGCCGCCACAACACAGCAAGTAGGAGCTTCGACTAACGAAGCTGGTACTGCTAACAGTAATCCAGATGCCCTTGAAGTTCTTGCTTCAGCGGAAAGCTTGGCTTGGCCAGTAGCCAATCCAGGGGAAGTAGAAGTGGTCAAGCCGTACTATGATGAGAATGGTACAGAGGACAATCACGTTGCCGCCATGGTGCAGTATAACGACAAATTTATTCCTAATGTCGGTATTGATCTTGCCCGTGAAGACAACAACACATTCGACGTTAAAGCAGCGCTTAGCGGTGAAGTAACTAGAGTGGAAGATGTTGCGGTATTAGGTAAGGTAATTGAGATTACTCATCAAGGTAACATGAAGACCGTGTACCAAAGTCTTGGCGACACGAAAGTTAAAAAAGGCGATGTTGTGAAACAAGGGGATACTCTTGCAACAGCAGGTCGCAGTGAACTCGAGAAGGACCTCGGTAATCATGTACACTTTGAAGTGTATAAGGATGGTAACGTAGTTAATCCATCTGAGTTATTGCCAGGGCGATAAGAATAGCTATAGCGGGGGGCGAAAGCCCCCTATTTTTTTGTGAACAAGGCTCTTCTTAAGCTGCATGCTTATAAAGAGCCTTATTTTCTGCGAGAAACGGCTGCATGTTCTAAAGGACTAATAACGTTCCGGCTTGCGAATAACAAGGCTTCTTAGGTTGTCCATTAAATAAAATGAGCCCTCCCAGGCTTGTCATGTCTTGAAAGCGCGAATATATAAGCCCGCCCCTCATATAATGTACCAAACTATCCACAGTTGGGAGGCGGGAGCGTGCACGATTACATCAAGGAACGTACGATCAAAATCGGACGCTGCATCGTGGAAACCAGGCATACGGTCCGGACCATAGCCAAGGAATTTGGCGTTTCAAAGAGCACGGTGCACAAAGACTTGACTGAGCGTCTGCCAGAGATCAACCCTGATCTGGCTGATCAGGTGAAGCACATTCTTGAATATCACAAATCCATCCGACATCTTCGGGGGGGAGAAGCCACAAAAATTAAATATAAAAAAACGACGGGGAAAAAACGTGAGGTTGCTGTAGCATCAAAGCCATGAGATTTTCGGAAATTTAAGGAAATATTCAGTTTTAAAACATTGTGTACTTCCCCTAAAGTATGTTATTTTTAAATTTAGTACTAACTGCTGTTTTTTCAATTAAAATAACACTTTGGGGGCTCTTTCATTATGTTTAGCAAGGATATCGGAATCGACCTCGGCACGGCCAATGTGCTCATACATGTTAAGGGAAGGGGAGTCGTTCTGGATGAACCTTCCGTGGTCACACTTGAAAGTGATACGAAGAGAGTCCTTGCGGTGGGAGAACAGGCACGTCGCATGGTTGGACGTACACCTGGAAATATAACAACTATCCGTCCTTTACGGGATGGTGTCATTGCGGATTTTGAAATCACGGAAATGATGCTGAAGTATTTTATTGACCGTGTTGGCGGTCGTACCTGGTACTCACGGCCTCGCATTCTGATATGCGCCCCTACAAATATTACATCTGTGGAACAGAAGTCCATAAGGGAAGCGGCAGAACGTAGCGGGGCTAAGGAAGTGTTTATGGAAGAAGAGCCAAAGGCCGCTGCGATTGGAGCGGGAATGGACATTTATCAACCAAGTGGAAATATGGTCGTCGATATCGGTGGCGGAACGACGGATGTAGCCGTACTTTCTATGGGCGACGTCGTTACCGCTTCTTCGATTAAAGTCGCTGGAGACAAGTTCGACGAGGCCATTTTAAGATATATTAAACAAAAGTATAAATTGTTGATCGGTGAACGGACAGCAGAGGATATTAAGGTTACTATTGGTACGGTTCGACCTGGTTTGATGAAGTCCGAAATGGATATTCGCGGCCGGGACATGGTAAGCGGACTTCCCCAGACGCTCACTATTACGGCTGGTGAGGTAAAGGAAGCATTGTGGGATCCGGTTTCTTCTATTGTGGCTGCAGCTAAATCGGTACTGGAGCGTACACCACCAGAATTGTCTGCGGACATCATTGACCGGGGTGTTGTTCTTACTGGTGGAGGTGCTTTGCTTAACGGATTGGACGAGCTGCTCTCAGAAGAATTACATGTACCTGTCTGGGTTGCGGAAGACCCTATGCATTGTGTAGTAAAGGGAACAGGGATTATGCTGGACAATTTGGACAAGGTCGTTAAGAAAAAGTTCTAAGCAGCCGATATAAAAGGTAGCATTAGATTCGGAAGGAGACTACCTTCATGATAAGAGGATTATATACGGCCGCTGCAGGTATGGTTGCGCAGCAACGTAGACACGATACGGCAACACAGAACATTGCTAACTTAAATACAACGGGATATAAGCAGGTGGATAGTGTTAATCATGCTTTTCCGGATGTCTTGATCTCGGCTATGAGTAATGGCAATACCACGCCGGTTGGGCGCCTTAACACGGGGGTTTTTGCAGAACAGTCGATATCCCAATACTTACAGGGTGATTTAAGAGAGAGCGGCAAGTCTATGGATTTTGCTTTATCTACGGATTTGCAAGTCACGGACCCTGTGACGGGTCAGAATATATCTTTTGAAGGTTCGGGGAAATATGTAAGCCCTGATGGTGAGGTTATTTACCGTCCACAGGCTTTCTTTACAGTACAGGATGCTGAAGGCAATAACTTATTTACCCGAAATGGAAGTTTCTCAGTAAATGCAGCTACGGGAGAAGTGTTGAGCAGTGGAGGTTTCAAGGTTCTTGATTCCACTGGCAAGCCTCTTGTCTTGACAGGAAATCAGGACACCCTTAAAGTGGACGGGCAGGGGAATGTACTAAATCCAGAAACAGGACTTCCGACAGGGACCAAAATTGGTGTGAGTGTAGTTACAAAGCCGCAGGAGCTTGTGCGTGATGGTAAAGGTGTGTTTCACGCTGTTGATATAGCGGCGGCGGACATTCGTTACTCCAATGCAACTGATAACTTGCAGGTGCGTCAAGGATACTTAGAGGGCTCTAATGTTGACCCTACCCAGGTTACTGTAGATTTGAATGCTGCATACCGGGCTTATGAAGCAAACCAAAAGATCGTTCAATATTATGATAGCAGCTTGCAAAAGGCTGTAACTGAAGTCGGCAGGGTATAGGCACTACTTATGAACTGAGCTTTACAGGTAAAGCTTATAGGAGGTTTGATCTATGAACAACTCAACGATTAGTGCAGCAGTCTCCATGTCCAGCCTTCAGAAGCGGCTTGATATAATAGCGGATAATCTAGCCAATATGGATACAAATGGCTATAAGCGCAAGCAAGGCTCCTTTGAGGATGTGCTGACTCGTGTACAGCAGCAATCAGATGACTATGATCAGCCGGGCCGCGCTACACCGCTGGGTTTTAATATCGGTTTTGGGACTTATGTGCCTTCGATTACGACCAATTGGGAAGAAGGACCTCTTAAAGAAACCGGTAATCCAACCGATTTGGCGATTCAAGGTAATGGGCTTTTTGGAGTTCAGGTCAATGGAACTACAGCTTATACACGACAAGGTGACTTTCACTTTACTCCGGACACCACCGATGCAACGAAGATGGTCCTTGTAGATAATACGGGGAATCCGGTACTGAATACAACAGGTAATCCTTTAACGGTTCCTGTGGGCGTGAATGCGGCTATCGATGAATCTGGTCGTGTATTAACGAAACAGACTGAGAATGGACCTGTTCAGGTAGCGGGTACTATAATGATTGTAGAACCTAAGACACAGAATGCTTTAAAGGCAGTGGACGGAAATTTCTATATGCTTGCCGATGGAGTAACAGCACAGCAGGCTTTTGTTCAAAGAGCGGCAGGTGAGGCTTCTGGAATTGGAGTGCGCTCAGGGTGGCTGGAGCAGTCGAATGTCGACATGACCACAGAAATGACAGAAATGATGCAGATTCAACGTACGTATCAACTCGCAGCTCGGGCGCTTTCTTCCAGTGATCAGATGCTAGGTCTGGCCAATAACATGCGCGGGTAGAGGTGAAGGAATGGAACGTAAGAAAAAGGTGAAGTCGGAAGACAAACCCGAAGACAAGAAAGAGACGAAGCAGCGAGGATTATCAAAATGGACACTCATCCAGTGGATTCTTATTCCTTTGCTTCTCGTAGCTGCACTTGGAGGCGGGCTGGTCGTCGGTTACGTCGTCCTTGGCAAAAAAGAGTTTAGCGATGTTCTACAATGGAGCACATGGAGACATGTATATGATTTGGTTTTTGCTCCATAATTAAAGAGGATAATGACTCCCTTGTTGTATAAGGGAGTTTTCTTTTTTATACGGATAAATGTATAATGGTGGGGGGCCACGGGCAGCAAAAAGGGCCCTCTCCGCCATGCTGTCGCATCCGGTGGAGAAAGCCCCTTATCTTAACCTCCACTTCTGCAGGTGGTGAAGGATAGTTATAGTTTTTACCGAAGCTGCCTAAATTTATGCAGTTCGGCGAAGAATAAATGAAGTAACATCCGAAAGGAGTTTTGTTATAATGCTGGATATTAACCAAATTCAAGAAATCATCCCCCATCGGCCTCCATTTCTGCTGGTGGACAAAATCACAGAGATTGAAATGGGTAAACGAGCTGTAGGCATCAAAAATGTAACGATCAATGAACCTTTCTTCGCAGGTCATTTTCCAGGTTATCCGGTAATGCCGGGTGTATTGATTACAGAAGCGCTTGCCCAAGTTGGTGCAGTTGCTATTCTGGGGGTAGAAGCGAATCGCGGCCGAATTGGATTTTTAGCTGGGCTGGATGGATTCCGTTTCCGTGGTCAAGTTGTACCGGGAGATACGCTCACTCTTGAAGTGGAGATTACCCGCCTTAAGGGCAGTATTGGAAAAGGACAAGCTACTGCATCGGTTGATGGAAAAGTTGTTGCCTCTGGGGAAATTATGTTTGCTCTGAGCTAATATTAATTAGCAAAAATATATTATACATGGAGAAGGAGAGATTCTAAATGACTCAATTAAGCCCAAAAGCGGCAGAAACCTTATCTCGCTGGCTGGAGAACGCCTCTGTCGATGAGTCTACGAAGGCGGAGCTGCGTGCGCTGGAGAACGAACCACAGGAGCTTGAGGAACGATTTTATAGAGATCTAGAATTTGGTACAGGTGGTCTACGCGGTGTAATTGGTGCGGGTAGTAATCGTATCAATCGTTATACGGTAGGCAGAGCTACACAAGGTTTCGCTAATTATATTCTGGAAAAGCATACTGGAGAGGGAAGACCCTCTGTTGTTATCGCTCATGACTCCCGTCGATTCTCGCCAGAATTCACGCTTGAGGCTGCTCTAGTATTGGCTGCTAATGGCATTGAGGCTCATTTATTCACTTCTCTGCGTTCAACACCGCAACTCTCGTTCAGCGTGCGTCATTTGAAGGCAACGGGTGGTATTGTTATTACTGCAAGTCATAATCCGCCAGAATATAACGGGTATAAAGTTTATAATTCTGAAGGGGGACAGCTTGTTCCTGACGAAGCCGAAAAGGTCATTTCTTACATATTAGGGGTTGACACTTTTGATGGTGTGAAACGGATTTCCCAAGAAGAAGCGGAGCGCCAAGGTTTGCTGCACTGGCTTGGTGAGAAGGACGACGAAGCGTTTACCGATACTGTTGCTGCGGTTAGTCTTGCAAGTGAAGAGATTGCCTCCACGCTTGGTAAAGACTTCAAAATCGTATACACCCCGCTACATGGTACTGGTAATCTGCCAGTTCGTCGTGTGCTTGAGAAAATTGGGTTCACACAGGTGCATGTAGTACCTGAGCAAGAGCAACCAGATTCCGAATTTTCTACTGTGAAATCGCCGAACCCAGAGGAGCGCGAAGCCTTTACACTGGCTATGAAGCTGGGCGAAGAGTTGAATGCGGATCTCTTAATTGGTACGGATCCCGATGCAGACCGTATGGGTGCAGTGGTTCGCGACAATGAAGGTAAATTTGTTGTTTTGTCGGGCAATCAATCTGGAGCTCTGATGATTCATTATTATTTGAGCCGTTTACAGGAACAAGGTAAGTTGCCTAGCAATGGTGCAGTTGTGAAGACTATCGTGACGAGCGAGATGGGGGCTGCTGTAGCTTCTCATTATGGTGCAACTGTATTTAATACGCTAACGGGCTTCAAATATATTGGCGAAAAAATGACTCAATTCGAACAATCCGGAGATTACACATATCTTTTCGGTTATGAAGAAAGCTATGGTTATCTTGCAGGTAACTATGCTCGTGATAAGGACGCCGTTCTTGCGGCTATGTTGATCGCTGAAGCAGGTGCTTATTACAAAGCTCAAGGCAAAACATTATATGATGTTCTTCAGGAATTGTATGAGCAGTTCGGATACTTCTTGGAAAGCCTGGAGTCCCGTACCTTAAAGGGTAAGGATGGCGTTGCGCAAATTCAAGGTATTATGAATGATTGGCGTACGAATGCGCCACAAGAAATTGCCGGATCTGCCGTTACAGAGGTGCTGGATTATTCACTAGGCTTGAATGGTCTGCCGAAGGAAAATGTATTGAAATATTTGCTCGCTGACGGTTCATGGTTCTGCTTGCGTCCTTCCGGTACCGAACCAAAGATTAAAGTTTATTTTGCGGTTGTGGGTGAATCCTTGCAGAATGCTAAAGACAAGGTAGCTACACTATCCAAACAGGTTATGGCCCGTGTTGACGGGGAACAATAAAATAAGAATATAGAGCGCATTCTATATTGTGAAATTATATTTTTTGCATAGAAACGGGTACCGTCTCTAAAAGGATGACGATCCGTTTCTACTTTTGTAAAAAGAGTTTTAAAGTGAAAGAGGAGGTACTTTTGGTGCAGCAAAAATGGCAACGTTGGAATATTTCTTCCCGAAAGTGGCTGTGGATTATAGTTGTGGTTGGCGTTTTAGCTGCCCTGCCTGTTGTCTATGACCGTCTGCAGACGGAGAAGTCTTCCAAGACAGTGGAATTTGTATTTGATTATCGTGATTTAGTTGAAGTCGCCAGCTATCGTGCAAATCCGCAGAATTATATTTCTGAACAATTAGATCGCCTAAAAGATGCTGGTGTTCAGAGCATGGCGATTTACGAAAGCACGCTGGAAGATTATCGTAAGGCGCGTCGTCTAATGATGTGGGGTGCGGCTGATATCGCTAATCTTACGGATACAATCATTCCGGAGAATGAGAATTATACTTATGTTCTTTTTACTAATCCTGATTACTACCAGGCTCTGGCGCCTGTTATTAAAGAGGCATTCGGTAATCTTGGGATTACTTCAAAGGAATGGAGTTTCCGCGGACAACAAGGTCTTATTATTGAGACTCCAATAGAAGATGCTACACTGAAGCCACTTCAGCCAGATCCATTTACACTGGAGATGCTGCATGACAAAGGGTTCACCATTGTACCGCGTCTTGTGGATTCTTTGACTTATAATAAAGCAACGGTTGAGAAGCTGTTGGATCGTTATGAAGAATTGGGTGTAAAACGAATCCTATTCGAAGGAGAGTCCGTTAAAGGGTTTAATGATGATGCCGATACTGGCAGTATCACTGACTTTGCAAACCTCCTTAAAGAACGTGGAATCGGAATTGCAGCGATTGAAAATATTAAGAAACAGCAGAAGGGCTTTAACAAGCTTGCTTATTTGCTGGACTATAACGTAACACGGTTATATTCCCTTAGTGAAGGTGATTCTGCCTTAGATCCAAAAGTGATCTCGGATCGTTTCGCTTTGGCAACAAAGGATCGTAATATCCGCATGATTTATTTAAATACGATTCCTTCACGGAATACAGCTAAGGCACAGATAACAGATACGCTGGACAACCTTGTCACGAGTCTTAGTGATCCTGGTGGTGCCGTTGAGCAGATCAAAGACAATGGGTTTAAGTTAGGACAAGCTACGGCTTTTGAGGTTGTAGATTCGTCTTATCAGCGTTACTTCAAGCTAGTTGCAGTAGTTGGCGCAGTCTCGTTAGTGGCGCTGCTGATTTCTTACTTTATTCCTTGGCTTACGATCCCAGCATGGGTGCTAGGATTACTGGGAAGTGCAGGCCTGCTGGTATTGAAACCAGAGCTGTTTGAGCAGGCACTGGCGCTAGCGGCCGCGATAAGTGCACCAACTCTTGCGGTTGTACTTGCCATTCGTAAGGTCAATGAAATGGGGCCTCCTTTACGGGGCAATAACCTTACCTATAAGGCTATGAGCCCGCAACGTCGGTTCACACATAGCCTGGTGCTTTATCTGAAGACCTCATTAATTTCTTTGAGTGCTGTGCCATTCGTGATCGCACTGCTCAACAATATAACCTACAGTTTAGTGCTGGACCAGTTCCGTGGTGTTAGTCTACTGCACATGGCACCTATCGGCCTTGTGGCACTATATGTACTTTTATACCGTGGAGAGTTTGTTTTCAACAAAACAGGCAAGCTGCTTCGGACACCTATTACACTGGCTTGGGTTATTGCCGCTGCGGTTCTTGGGGTAGTGGGGATGTATTATTTGAGCCGAACTGGAAATGGTGGCAACGTAACACCTTTAGAAATGGCCTTCCGTACATTCCTAGAGAATACGGTCGGTGTCCGGCCACGTAACAAAGAATTTTTACTGGCTCACCCACTCTTAATTTTGGGTGCATTCCTAGCCTTTAGATACCGGAGTGCAGCATTTATTATGATTATTGCCGTAATCGGTCAGCTCTCCATGGTGGATACCTTTGCACATATTCATTCACCTGTTCTGATCTCGCTGGTTCGCGGATTGCTCGGTCTTGGTCTCGGACTGATCATTGGTATAATTGCCGTAATCGTATGGCAGATTGCAGAAGGGTGTTGGAAACGATGGTCGCCACTCCTAAAAAGATAGTTATCTCTGGTTACTATGGTTTTCGTAACAGTGGAGATGAGGCGGTATTGCAGTCTATACTAATTGCACTGCAGAAACAGTCTCAAGCTTTGGGTATATCCATTGAGCCTATCGTGCTATCCATTGATCCTGAGTGGACAAGCGCCACATATGGAGTGAAATCCGTACACCGGATGAAGCTTGTTGAAGTCCGCCAAGCTATTTATGAGAGCGCTGGTCTGATCAGTGGCGGGGGCAGCTTGCTGCAGGATGTAACAGGCAGTAAGAGTATTCCTTACTATTTAGGTATTATTAAGCTTGCGCAGTGGATGGGTAGACCAACTTTTATCTATGCTCAAGGTATCGGACCTGTGAATCGCAAACTTTTTCACCCGTTAATCAAATCCGTGTTTCGTAAATGTAACTATATATCTGTGCGGGATGAACAATCCCGCGAACTTCTCCTATCTATGGGACTAGAGCAGAAGAACGTAGAAGTTGTTCCCGATCCGGTAATGGGCTTGTCTTTGCCAGAGGACACGGATGTTGCTACACGATCTTTAGAATTATCTGATTCACTTCCGGTGATTGGGATATCGGTACGTTTTTGGGAGCAAGACCGCAGAGAACTGGAGGCTCTTGCACAAGGCTTGATTAAGGCCAACCGTGAGGTTCCGTTACATTTGCGATTCCTCCCTTTTCACACCCCATCGGACAATGAGGCTTCACGTTATCTGATGGATAAGCTGAAGGGAAGCATAACCGAACATGGTGGGCAGGTCAGTATTTGTGAGGATGCTATTCACCCGCAACAGATGCTACGGGAAGTGGGAGAATGCGATGTTCTGATCGGTATGCGACTTCATAGCTTGATATACGCGGCTGGAAGACGTGTTCCACTGATAGGTATTTCTTATGATCCGAAGATCGATCATTTTCTGGAAAGAATCCAGTGCCATCCTGTTGGAGCAACAAACACACTTGATGCTGAACATGTTGCTGCCGAGATTGTCCATCTTTTGAACACAGGTCAGGAATGGAAAACAGAACGGAAAGATGTCATTTCCAAGTTGATTCAAGAAGCAGGGGCACCAGCTCGGCAAATTGTAGAATATTTTCACCATAAAGGATGATCTAAAGTGAAAGCAGAAAGCGCGGTACCTACAGTTCCTATTTTTGGGATTAGAGTCTCGAAAGTTGATATGGCAGCAACAGTTGCCTATTTGACGGAGGCTGTTCATACACGTATCCCGCATCAAGTGATTACAGCAAATCCGATTATGGTTATGGCTGCACTGGAAGATCCAGCTTATATGGATATTATGAAATCGGCTGAATTGGTTGTCCCCGATGGGACGGGCGTTGTATGGGCTGCTAATTATTGTAATGAGCCGGTATCAGAACGGGTAGCAGGTTATGATCTGTTACATGAATTGATGCGACAGGGTGAAAGATATAGTTGGAAGGTATATCTCCTTGGTTCTACGCCTGAAGTGATTCGGGAAACCGCTGAAAGGTTACAATTGCAATATCCGGGTGTTATCATTGCAGGATATCACGACGGATATTTTGGTCCGGAAGCAGATGAAGAAATTGTTGCTGGAATTGTTAAGGTTAATCCTGACCTACTATTTGTTGCCAGAGGTGCGGATAGTCAGGAACCATGGATTGCTAAATATAAATCCAAACTGGGTGTTCCTATCATGATGGGGGTCGGCGGCAGCTTTGACGTGATTTCTGGAAAGAGTAAAAGGGCACCAAAAGCCTTCCAAAAACTGAGAATAGAATGGTTGTACCGCCTCCTAAAGGAGCCTACTCGTTACAAACGAATGCTTGCACTGCCGAAATTCGCATTAAAAGTGGTGCGTGAGAAAGATAAAGTAACAAAAGTCTAGTAAAATGCCGATATTCACCTAGAAAATCAGATAAATAGCCTAAATAAAGGATTGGAATTTGTTTTTGTAACAGCGTATAATTCAATGCGGTAGAGAAATGGGGGTCGACTGATCAAATGTTAATCATATACATCGCTGGATTTATCGTATGCATGGGACTCGCACTTGGCCTCACACCTTTGGTGAAGAAATTCGCCATTAAGATTGGTGCAACAGACGTGCCGAATGCTCGTAAAGTGCACACGAAAATAATGCCCCGCCTTGGCGGATTAGCTATTTTTCTAGCGTTTGTGTTAGGCCTGCTTGCCGTATTGCCGATTATTCCATACGAGTTCACTCCGCGGGAGGTCAACTTCATCAAAGCGCTGCTGTGTGGCGGCGGACTGATTGTACTTATCGGGGCACTCGATGACCGATTTGAATTATCAGCAAAAGTGAAGTTACTGGGCCAAATTATCGCAGCATGTATCGTTGTTTTCGGCTTTGGTATTACTGTAGATTTTGTGAATATTCCATTTAACAATACGTATTCCTCACTGGAGAGCTGGATTGCTATCCCGCTTACGATTTTCTGGATTGTCGGTGTTACCAATGCCGTTAATCTGATTGACGGGCTGGACGGGCTTGCAGCTGGTGTATCAGGAATTGCTATTGCTACGATTGCGGCAATGGCCTTCGTAATGGGAAACACCATGGTTGCAATGTTGTGTCTGTTGCTTCTCGGTAGCATTATTGGATTCCTGTTCTTTAACTTCCATCCCGCTAAGATTTTCATGGGAGATACGGGTTCGCTTTTCTTAGGCTTTTGCTTAGCTTTACTAGCCTTGCTAGGATTTAAACAGATTGCTGTAGTTTCATTTATTACACCTTTGCTTATTATCGGTGTACCTTTGTCGGACACGTTCTTTGCGATCGTGCGACGTAAGCTGCAGAAGAAACCAATCTTCGCGCCAGATAAAGGGCATTTGCATCACTGTCTTCGCGAGCTTGGCTTCAGCCATCGTCAGACTGTACTTATTATTTATGGTATTGCTGCATTTTTCGGTATCCTAGCTGTCATTCAATCATCAGCAGCTCTATATGAAGCGAACTGGGTTACGTTCGTGGTCATCTGCATCATGCTATTCTTCCTGCAGATTGGTGCTGAAATCACAGGTTTGATCGGCAAGACAAAACGTCCGCTGATTGATTTCTTTTTAAGAATGCGTATGAAGGCTGATCCAGAAAGAGGCTCTAAGTCCTAAGCGACTAAGCAATTATTCTAAAATTTTCTATATCTAACAAAACTCATTCGATTTCGGATGAGTTTTTTGTTATTTTCCCTAAAAATATCACTACTTATGACCGATAAAGAACAAAGTGAAGGTTTACGAGAACTTATACTCAAAGGAGAGATATAACACATGCAACGCTTTAAGAGACCGTTCGTTTGGCTGATGCTGGCGGCTTTGATCGTTTCTATGTTCCCAGGTAAATACACGCCGTTAGCGGCAGCGGCAACCACGAGCTCTACGACTTTCTTCAGTCCGGATGATCTCACATTACGTAATACCGTTTTGTTGAAGCAGGACGTTGTGCCAACAACAGATAATCAAAACCCAGAGGGGTTAATTAGTCGTTCTAGTGTCTACAAAATAAGTAATCCTACCTTTTCGATTACAGGGACTTACTCACAGGTAACTTCATCTACAATGAAGGTTACTGTTGAGCAACTAACTCAGGATAGCTCAAGCAAAAAATGGGTAACGGATTCGACTCGCTTGACTACAGGAACAGTTACAACAGATAACAATAGTCCGGACAATCGCTTTGTAGCGTCTGGTCTTGTTTTGTATACAGGCTTTAATAAGATTACTTTCTCTGGTATGCAAGGTAATCTTCAACGTTCAGAATCCTTCTATGTGCTATATGATCAAGTGCCTTATGTAACAGAATTAAAAGTATTGGGTGGACCTTCTGCGCTTAATTTAAACGAAGGAACACAGGTTGTTGTGCCGGTATCTACAGTTACTCTTCAAGGTAAAGTAGCGAATGCAACGAAAGTAAGTGTCTCCGTGAATGGCGGGACTGCATTACAGACCTCCTTATTGGAAGATGGAACATTTTTTACACCTGCTTTAAATTTGAATCCGGGTTTAAGTACTCTAAAAATTGTGATTCAAAATGCCTCGGATTCTATAACCATAGACAGATCGGTTTATTTCTTTGATAAGGATCAACCGTTTGCTTCTTTGAACATCAATCATAATTCTGTCGATTATAATATTCTAAATGATAAAATACCTACATTAACTGCTGATCTTAGTCCTAGTGTTGCAGGTTTTACAGGACAAATATTGGTGCCTTACAACGTAGCTCCATTCAAAACAAGTGCTGTACTAACTCTTAATAAAGGTACTGCCAGTACTGAAAAAGTTGTTACGATCAAAAGCGTGGAAGAGGAATTAACTATTCCTGGTCCTGATGGCGTTACTCCAACGTACAAATTGGTTAAATTTACGACTGATACTAATCTAGATATTCTCCCAGGTGTAAATGACTTTAAGCTGTCCGTTGATTATGGCACCCATAGTAGTTCTCATATCTATTCTTATAAATTCTTAAAAGATGAGACTGTTATAACAGAAATGTACTATCTTCCTGGATATACAGGCTCAGGAGCTCTTACAAACATTTCAAAACTGCCTCTAAATGGTCAACAGTTGGAGAGTGATACCTTTTATATTTTGGCAAAAACAAATAAATCAACATCAGCTGTGTTAACTGCTAACTATTTACCTTTGAGTAATAAACCGTTAAGTATATCTCCTGTTACTGAGGCGGTTACTGGTACAAACGAATACGTTTATAAAATTACGGGTTTCTCTAACGGTCAGCAGAAAGTACAGTTCCGATACACAGGATCGGAGTCTTATTATAATGCTGATATTTCATATGTATCTAAAAACTATATTTACGTAAGCAATCTGCAGGACGGACAAACCTACGAATTCGATTCAAGTATCGATAGAACACTGAATGTTAATGGTGAATATATTGGATTTGAGAATATCGAGAGTGCACAAGTACAGATTAATGGTATTGATAGTAATCAATTACCTGATACCAAGAATTCAGAGGGTAAAGTTATTGTAAATAAATTTGCACTTGGTGTGGTGAAGAATGGTTCAACTAGCGACAAGACGACCTTCAATTTCAACTTAGGAATTAGCCAGTCGGGTCCCTTGGTGTACGGTGAGAATAAAATCGTGTTTACAGGGGTCTCTAAAGATAGTACAGGAAATCAGCGGATTATTAAAAAAGAACTGAAACTCTATATCATTGATACCAACATATCTGGGTTGAAGCAGTTCCACCCAACCTTAGGAGATAATCGTCTACCTTTTACATCGACAACTCTTACTAATGAAGTAGAGCGTAATGCAATTCTTGCATTGCCATCTGAAATTATTTATAAGGACGAGAAATATACAACAAGCAAAGATAAATTTGACTTGGTGCTACAAGGAAGCGGAGCTTCGACGTTAAATCTATATCAGGGTTCAACTCTGGTATTTACTTCAACAGGACAAGATAAGCTCCTAACAGACAATCCTGAAGGTCCTATTGGTCCAAAACGTTATCCTGATGAGTTGGCTGCAAATGGCCTGTACTATGAGTACATCGGAAGCGCTAAGAACTTTATCTTACGATTACGTGACATTAAATTTGATGCTCCAGGAAGTCAAGTTTATACACTTGAGCTTATTAATAAGACAGGGGCAAGAACTACACAGCGTCTCGAGATAGTACGAGAGGTGGCTCCATATCGTCTTCTCTCACCTGTACCAACTGTAGGTAAACAAATCGTTGTTAACAAGAACTTTGTTCGTTTCGATATTGAAGCAGAAGGCGCGACTAAAGTAATTATTGGTAAAGATGAAGCCAAAAAACGCACAGATTTTCCGAATCAAGATCGTTTTACCTATGATTATGTAGGTTTGAAGGCAGACAAATCCACGCCAATTAAGATACAAATCGTCCGTGCTAACTCTACAATTAGCGATACTATAGATGTCTATTATGCCAGTGCGGTACAGATCGACACGCAGTATATGGCGGAGAAGGTAGCTACGAAGTATAGTGTTTTCAATAAAGCCCTGGAATTGAATTTCCCTAAAGGGACAATTATGAAGGGATTTACGAGCTCTGGTGCTGCGAAATATTATCCTAATACAAAATTATTGTTTGGTATTGCGGACCCCGCTGACGGTGTCGTTGAACGAAAGAATGACTACGGGAATATAATTAACGTCACTGGCAGCGATGACAGAACAGAAGGCGGAGGAGGCCAACTTGTGATCCCGCAGGATCTCGCTTTGCGCTTCACATCAACCGTCTCTACAAATAATTTTTCAAGAGTGTCTGATATCTACTGGCTCAGTGGAGGTTTAGGAGAAGACGGTGTTAATATTGAAACCAATGGCGTTACTCCGCATTTTGTGGACGCCAGCGGGAAGACGGGGTATTTTACGCAGTACAGTCAAACTCGTAAAATTGTACCTTCCCAACGCGGTGAATTGACGCTTACTTTTAACTCCAGCATTGTGGATGAAGTGGGGTCGACAATAACAGTATTCCGCTATACCGATGCTGGGAAATGGGAAAACATAGGTGGAGAAGTAGATACGAAGAAGCACACCATCACAGTTCCATTTGATGAGTTTGGTTACTACACTGTTATGAAGCTACGTCGTGGTTTTGTTGATATTACGAATCACCCATGGGGTAGAAATATTATGAATGGATTGTATTCTAAAGGGTTCATGACTAATCTTCGTGCAGATGCATTCGGCGCAGATGATTTAACAACACGTGGAGAATTCGCTACACTACTGGTGAAATCTCTGAGTATTCCTTTAAACTATGATGCCAATAAGCAAACATTCTTCGATATTGTGCCACAAGCGGTTTCGGCTACCTGGGATTTCAAACATATTGAGACTGCTGCTAGGGCAGGTATTGTTACAGGACTAAGTGACGGCTTCTTTGGACCTGACCAAGCTTTAACACGTGAACAAGCGGCGGTAATGATCGCTAGGGCGCTGAAGCTGAAGATGTCTTTGAATGACAGTAAACTCTTGGCAACCTTAAGTAAATCGTTTGTTGATACGAGTAATATGGATTTCTATTCACGCCCTGCCATTGAAGCTGTGTCCAAAGCTAAGATTATGGAAGGAAGCGCCGTGACGGTTACAGGACAGAAGAAACCCGTATATAACTTTAATCCAAAGGGTAAATTGACTAGAGCGGAGGCTGGAAAGATTACAGTTGCGCTCTTGCAAAAGAGTACAAGCATCTTCCCGAAGAACTTTAACTAAAGCAAAAAAATGTTCACCGGCCTGCGAAAAAATATTCGCAGACCGGTGTTTTAATGTAATGAGAGCAATTACCAAAGACATATATTTTGTATTCTTCTTAGATTTACGATACAATAACGTAGAAAATATTATTTTCTGAAAGGTGAAAGCCAACCATGAAACCGATTTTAGCAAAAGCACAGTTGGATTACATGAAAGCCAAGAATATGTTTGAGAATAGAGCAAAAGTGTTAGAAAAGGAAATTGCGGCTAAGCGGGCACTACAGGAGATTACACAGGAGGTTATGGAGGAGCTTGTGCAAGCTACAGGATTCCATGATTCTTACAATGAGCTTGTCGTTGCTGAGAACGCTCTGATCGAATGGTCTCATACTACAATTAAGCATGAAAAGAGCTACCGCGAGAATCGCGCAGCTATTGATGCAATGTACGACAATGTAAACTCAAGTCCTGAAAAGCGTCAGGAATTGATCCAGTTATCTATGAAGATTCGTTAGACCCTACTGTAATAGAAGCAAGCGCCGGCAACGGCGCTTTTTTGTTGCGCTCAGCATGATGCTATCTATAGAGCGGATCTCCGAGTGGTGACGGTAAGTAGTAGCCATCAGCTTACGAATCATCAAAGCAATGAACCAGGAGGCGACCAAGAAAGGACATGTTTGATCGAACCTATAAACTAAGGTTTTTAGGTTATAGCTTTAAGAGCTGAAGCTCAGAAGGGGAGCCGCCATATAAACAGCCTATGGTGAATGTGAGTAATCAGGTCTTTTCGCCCCTTTATACTCAAATTTTGTAGGAATGTTTAAATAAATGGCACTAGTGTTAATGATACTTAGTAAATATTGCATAATGACGTTTAGAAAACGACTATGGTATACTATTTTCCGTGGCAACCCATGATTAACAATAGTTAGTAGAACATACATATGTATCTTCTATTGGGATTGTACCGGAAAACAAAAAAAGAAAATAATTTTTTTGAGAAACCGCAACTTTTCCAAATCTTCTGCGTTTAAGGTGTAGAGTCATTTACACAGGCAGTTGAAATTAACCGGTGGTAAAGCCAATTTAACAAAATGGAAAAATTAGCTTTACGTGACTTGAGGCACATTGTATAATACTTAGGTATAATTAGGAATCTAGTATTGTCATGTCCTGATCATTGTTTACCAGTTTCTGTGATACCCGTCACAGACATTATTTATACTTAATTTGCTCAACTCTGGAAAGGGGGTGCATCGGCTAATGAGTGACACGAGCTACTCAACTAAAGAAAAATCTCAGTTTATGAACGTCCAAGGAGGAGAAAAAAAGGTTATGAAGAAAATTTTATCCGTAGCATTATCTACAGCAATGGCATTCTCGATGTTTGCCTCTGTAGCGTTTGGTGACGCAGCAGCAACTCCGCAACAAAAATTTGACGCTTTGGCAGCAAAAGGTATTCTCAATGGGTACCCAGATGGTCAAGCTCACCTTGAAAAAGATCTTACTCGCGCTGAATTCGCGAAGATCGTTACTAAATTGTTCGATCTTACTGAAGTAACTAACAAATTGTCTTACAAAGACAAAGGTTACAACGCTAGTAACTGGGCAGTTCCTTACATCGAAGCTGTTACTGCAGCTAACTTGATGCAAGGTAAAGATACTGTTAAAGGTATCTTCGACTACAACGGTAAAGTAACTGTTGAAGAAGTAGCGGCTGTATTGTTCCGCGCTTTGAAACTTGAAGCACCAGCAACAAGCGACAACAGTGCATCTGCATGGGCTAAAGGTTATGCTCAAGCAGTAATCAATGCTGGTCTGATTGCTAAAGACACTAACTTCAAAGCTAACGCTAGCCGTTCTTTGGTAGTTGAAACAGCATATGCAGTTGATCAATTGAAAGCAGCTCCTACTGTAGCTTCTGCAGAAGCAGTAAGCCCAACTAGCGTAGTTGTAACTTTCTCTGACAAAACTACTACTACTGTAACTTTGACTACAGCACTTGTAGAAGGCGTTGAAACTTCAATTTCCTTCAAACACAACAATCATGACTACACAACTAAAGTAACTTTGGCAGCTCCTAAGGTTCTTTCAGTAGAAGCTCCAAACGCTAAACAAGTGGTTGTTAAATTCAACCGTGTAATTAGTGCTGATTCTGTGATTGAAGATGGCAAATTGCTTGCTGACACTGTTAAGGTAGTACCTGTTAGCGGAACTGCTGTAACTGTTGTTGGTTCAGCTGCAAGCTTGAATGAAGCTGGCACCGAGTTGACAATCACTCTTGACAAAGTTGATACTGACTACTTGAAGGGTCAATACACAGTAGTAGTAAGTGACAGCGTTCTGACATCAGCTGGAACTAAAGTTGCTACTTACACTACATTGTTGACAGTTGCTGATACAGTAGCTCCTACAGTTAAGGCTATTAATGCCGTAGCTAAAGAATCTACTAAAGAAGTATTCGTACAATTCAGCGAGCCAGTAAAACAATATAGCTTTACTGCTACTATTAACGGTGCTTCTGTAGGTGTATCGAAGGAATCCGCTGATACATTTAAATTGACTACAAATACTGCACTGAAAACTGGTACAGCTAATGATGTAGTACTTAACAAAGTTACTGACTTTGCTGGCAACGTTGCAAGCACACTTAAAACAAGTGTAACTGTAGTTGCTGATACAGCTGCTCCAACGATCGTTAGCGTTACTCCTGAGAGTGACAACTATGTAAAAGTTAAATTCAACAAAAAAGTTAACGCTGCATCCTTCAAGGGTAATGTTTCCTTGCTGAAAGCTGACGGCGACAAAGTTGGTAACATGAATGTTATTACAACTGACGATAGCGACACAATTAAATTGCAAGTACCTAGTGCCTTCAACTTCCCACAATCCGGAACTTTCACTGGTACACTGTCATTCGCAGCATCTGTTCGTGATACACTGGGTAACACACTTGGATCCACTGTGACTCAAGCAGTTACTTTTGTTAAAGACACTACTGCTCCAACTGTAGTATCTGCTACTTACGGTTCTAGTGGTCTTGTATTGACTTTCAGTGAAGATGTTGTACTTGCAACTGGTTCTGTTAGCATCATTGATGAATCCACAGGTACTGTTGTTGGTTCACCAATTACTCAAGCTGACATGACTGTAAAAGGTGCGAAAGTAACTGTTAAGACTAGCACTGCTTTGGGTGGAGACTACACAGTTCGTCTGACTGCTGGATTGGTGAAGGATAAAGCAAGAACTCCTAATACTTCTGGCGCAGCAACTGTTGCTCTTACAGCTGAAAAAATCAATACCAACGATGACAAGAGACCTTCCGTTACTAAAGTAGTGTATGAGACAACTTCTTCACAAGTTGGTTACCACCAGTTCACAGTAACTGCTACTGACAACGTTGGTTTGAATGTAGCTTCACTTCGTGATTCTAGCAGCTATGTCCTGAACGGTGCTGCTCTACCTACTGGCTCTTATGCAGTTATTGGTTCAATCGGAGCGAATGATACAGCTACTAAACCAGCTACTGCTAATGTACATGTATTCATTCCAGTAGGCGGAATTACAGAAACTAAAGATTACACATTCAAAGTTGTTGGTATCTCTGATGCAGCTGGCAACGGAATGGAAAATACTGCTTCTGCTTCGGTAGTTCATGAGCTTAAGAACACAACTGCTCCTAAATTGACTGAAGCAGCTATTAACAGTAATGTTGCATACCTGACATTGACATTCTCAAATAAAATTACAAGTGTTAATCCTTCAGACTTTGATGTCGTTGCAGGATTGAATGGATCTGATCCAAACAAAACAACTGTAGTTGTAAAAGCGACTGTTGGTTCTGGTAGCGAAGAAGGTAAAGTATTGTTGCAACTCAACGTTGATGGTAAAGACATCACTGATTTGAACACTCTTGATTCCCTTACTGTTGAAGTTAAAGCAAATGCTACAACTGCTGACAAAGATGGACTCAAAGTTGAAAAAGGTAACAAACAAACTGTAAGATAATTAGCTTCCTTTACGAAGCAAGAATAGCCTCTTCGGAGGCTATTCTTTTTTTATAGGCATTTATCCCCACTCATGAGGAGGAACTTCATTGAAATCGGTATGGAAAGTAACAACAGCTGCTGTATTACTGGCTGGTGGTGTATGGGCTGGATCACTGTTGAATGTTACTGCTGAAGGTGCAGGTGTTGGTTCACAACCTGGCACAGCAGATGATCCAGTGGTTACCAAAAGCTATGTAGATCAGCAAATTCAGAAAGCACTTACAGGTGGTACAGGTACAGCTCCAGTAGCTACAGCTACTCCGAGTCCTAGCTCAGCACCAATAGCAACAACAGCTCCAACTACTACTGGTAACGAATCCGTAATTGTCGATGTAAAACCAGGTCAAACTCTAATTGCTTCCGCAGGTGCTGAATTTATTGTTCGCGCAGGTAAAGCGGTTATCTACTCTCAGGATGCAAACGGTGTGGCTGATTTAACAGATGGTAAAGATCTTGCAAATGGAGTAGCTGCGCCAACTAACCATTTATTATCCTTCCCTCGCGATGGTCGTGGTATTACTGTCCAAACAGGACAAACCCTTGGCCTTGTTGTCATGGTTCGCGGTGGTTATACACTGAAATAATTTGTAATTATATATTTATAATGCCCTTAAAAGTACTTGATCATACCTTCAAACTGATTTCCAAAGTTACAAATCATTGGCGCGATTGAAGAGTAGATATTGGACGTACAATATTCCTGTAATCTTACAAATTCACAGGAGGTGCTGTAACATGGCACGTAACAATCGTACAGTGGTACCGGAAAGTCGGGCAATGTTGAAGCAAATGCAATATGAGATTGCAGCTGAGTTTGGTTTATATGGAGCACATTATGGAGGCGGAGCAGACACTGAGTTTGCTTCTGAATTAGGGGCAATCGGAGGTAGTGGTTCTGGCCGTAGCCAGTATCTTGGACATCTTAGTTCAAGAGATAATGGCTCTGTTGGCGGAGAAATCACGAAGAGACTCATTAAGCAAGCCGAACAGTCTCTTTTTCAATAATATCAGGGTATAGGGACTCTTATATATCCTATCTGATATTGCTTTTTCATACGGCGAAATCAATATTTATACTGTGTTGGAGGGGTTTCGGAGTAATTGACACCACCTCCCAAATAAGATAATATGACTTTTGAGGAAAGCCTTAGACCTTTTCCATATGGGAAAGGTTCATTTTTTGAAGAGTTTAGTGAATATAAACATGAAATAGTGCAATCATCCTTCATAAAAAGAAACAGGCTTCTGAGTTGTTTTGTTTTATAGTTTTTTTATTTGGCCTGTGTGATTATAAAGGAACTTCTTATACAGTGTCAGACTAACCATAAGGGAGGTTGTTATACTTGTCTATTAAAGGGCGTCATTTGTTTACTTCCGAGTCCGTGACGGAGGGGCATCCGGATAAAATCTGTGACCAGATTTCCGATGCGGTATTGGATGCATTTTTAGCTAATGATCCAAATGCACGTGTAGCCTGCGAAGTAGCAGTAGCAACTGGTCTTGTTTTGGTGATCGGGGAAATCAGTACCAAATCTGAGTATGTAGATATTCCTGCCATCGTACGCAACACCATTAAAGAAATTGGCTACACACGTGCAAAATATGGTTTCGATTATAATACTTGTGCAGTGTTGAGCTCACTTAATGAGCAGTCAGCTGATATTGCTCAGGGTGTAAACTCTGCACTAGAGCACCGTGATCCAGCACAAGTGGCTGAAGAAACGGCAAATATTGGCGCGGGTGATCAAGGGTTGATGTTCGGTTTTGCTACGAATGAGACACCAGAACTGATGCCGCTACCGATCGCTTTATCTCACCGTATTGCTCGTCGCTTGTCTGAGGTTCGTAAGAACGGAACATTGGAATATCTCCGTCCTGACGGAAAGACACAAGTTACGATTGAATATCAAGATGAGAAGCCTGTACGCGTGGACGCTATCGTAGTATCCACACAACATGCGGAGGAAATCTCTCTTGAACAAATTCAGGCTGATATTAAAGAACATGTAATTATGCCAGTTGTTCCTGCGGAACTACTCGATTCCGAAACCAAGTACTTTATTAACCCAACCGGACGTTTTGTTATTGGTGGTCCTCAAGGGGATGCCGGTCTGACTGGACGGAAGATTATCGTTGATACGTATGGCGGATATGCTCGTCATGGCGGTGGTGCATTCTCTGGTAAGGATCCAACTAAAGTGGACCGTTCTGCTGCCTATGCAGCTCGCTATGTAGCGAAGAATCTAGTAGCTGCAGGTCTGGCTGATAAATGTGAGATTCAGCTTGCTTATGCCATTGGTGTGGCTACTCCTGTCTCGATTAATGTGGATACATACGGAACAGGTAAAATCAGTGAAGAAAAGATGGTTCAACTGATCAGCAACAACTTTGACCTTCGCCCTGCGGGGATCATCTCCATGCTTGATTTGCGTAAACCGATCTATAGACAGACTGCAGCATACGGCCATTTCGGACGTACGGATGTAGATCTTCCATGGGAACGAGTAGATAAAGCAGAATTACTTAGAGATCAGGCTGGATTGTAGTTAATCATACGTTCTTATAATACGTTAGGCCCGCAAGTTGGCACTTAGTGTCGACTGTGCGGGCTATTTTTATGTAATGAACAGAATTAGGATTGATTCTAATCATAGAGAAGTAGACTACTAAACTTTGTAAGCCCTTTAACCGAAATATAAGAATATACATAAAGACGTTAGTATGGTTTGAGAGGAGTCTATCACGGCATGAAAAGAAAAATTTCAATATGGACGGCGCTTTTTCTAGCGGGAGAACTGGTACTTGGAACAGGGTATCCTTCTATTGGAATCGGAATATCGGCAGTGCATGCTGCAGCGGAATTTGGCATAAGCGTGTCACCAGCACCTGGAGCAACCTATGTAAATATAGGATCATCTCTTAAACTAAGCTTTGACCGTCAAGTCAACCCACAGGCTGGAGAAATTACCATCACGGGACAGGGTGATAGTGCACCTTTTGTAACGATTCCTATTGGTGGCTATGGTTTAATTGGTAGTTCAAAAGACTACGAGCTTAAGTTAGGTCCAAACCAACAATTTACTCCAAATAAGGCATACACGGTCACAATTCCCAAAGGATTGTTCAAAGATAATGAGGGGAATGAATCAGGACTTACTTCATGGGCATTTACCACTGCCCCTGAGAGTAATACGGCTATTACCGCAGGTAACTTCTCACCGGCTAGTAATGCAAGAGTAGATGCCGGGAGTTTAAAGGAACTTAGTCTGACACTAAATAAGCAGCTGTTAAAAGGTGGAGGCTCTATCCGAGTCCTGTCCTCAGCAGATAATACAACAGTGCAAGAGTTCAGAATTAAGGATGATGACACCAGAGTTAACGTTCAAACTGATGCTAGCTCTACAACAGTTAAATTATCGTTGGATAAAGCCTTGGGAGCCGGAGGGAATTATTATGTTCTCATTGATTCCTACGCTTTTAAGGATGTTGATAATCGAACATTTTCTGGTATTTCTAGCGGAAATGTATGGAGTTTTTCTACAAAAGGTGTAGCTGAGATTCCGATGACTCCATCACCGGCTAACGGTACAGGTGGTGTATCTACCACAGGAGCGCTACAGCTTACTTTTGACCGTCCTATGATGCCTGCATCAGGTGTGATTACGGTGTCCCCAGGGGCTGCTAACGATGCTAGAACGAGATGGCTTAATGTGAACTCGCCAGCGGTTACTGGAGGAAGCAGTAGAACCATAACATTGAATCCGGCATCAGCAGCCTCACCTCTGCTAAATGGCACGCAATATACAGTTACCATCCCCCAAGGTGCTTTTTATGACCAAGATGGAAATGTATTTCCTGCCTCGGGCGCTTACACTTGGACCTTCACAACGGTATCTTTGACTGGACTTGGCGTAAGTGCATTGAATCCATCTGATCGAAGTGAATCTATAGCGAATAACAGATCCTTTTCGATCGCGTTTAATCGGGATGTGAATTACAACAGCGCTGTGGCTAGTGGTGTGGCTCTATATAAAAGTGGGGGATCTCAGGTGCCGGTTAACGTTACTCGGAGTACCAGCACAGCTAAAGAATATATCATCACACCTTCCGTAGCGTTAGATAGTGATTCAACGTATTACATTGACATTGCCAAAGGGGCTTTTGTAGATGCAAGTGATGCTAACGTTCTATATGAAGGATTAAGCGGTAAAAATTCATGGAGCTTCAAGACCTTGTCTCTGGACAAAACAGCTCCACAGCTCACATCTGCACAGCTTGAGAATAACCGAACCATTCGTCTGAAATATAATGAGACGCTCAATTCATCCATAGCGCTGCTGACTTCAAGCTTTGGAGTTACGGTCAATGACGAGAATCGAGCTATTGAAAGTGTCTATATTCAAGGAGACAGCGCTTATCTGGTATTGAGTACAGGAGTAGCTGTTGGGCAGATTGTGAAGGTCAGCTATAATGGCGGACTGCGGACAATTCAAGACCCAAGCGGAAATGCAGCGAGCACTTTTAGCGCTAAACAGATTACGAACTCTATCGAGTCCTCCATGCCGACACCTAAAGACGGGAGAATCACGGGTAGATCCGTAGTGTTGAATTTTAATGATACATTAAAACCGGCTTCCTATTACGCACATAACCAGTTCTCAGTGATTGCAGATGGAAGCTCACTTGGAGTCAACTCGATAAGTTCCAGCGGCAGTACAGTATACTTAACATTGAGTAGTGAAGCATCAAATGGACAGAACGTCCGGGTGTCCTATTATGCAGGTTCGTATCCTTTGCAGAATTCTTATGGACAAAATATTGCGGACTTTACTGATTTTAATATCCGTAACAGCAACGATACCATTCCGCCAGTGTTCCAAAGTGCAACCGGAGGCGGCACTAAGATCGTTCTGAATTATAATGAAGGCTTGTCTACAACCAGTCTCCCGCTGAATAGTCAGTTCTCTGTGTTAGTGGGCAGCACGCCTAATTATGTGACTAATGTATCGGTTAGCGGCACTCAGGTTACTTTAACGCTTCAGACTGCGCTGACAGTTAATCAGAATGTGACCATATCTTATGTGCCTGGTTCTGCCGGGATAAGCGATTTGAATGGCAATCGGGCAGCATATATTAACCTACAGCCTGTATCCATCTCAGAAAACAGCGGTACTACCATACCGGAGATTAACTCAGCGACCGTTTCAGGAGACGAGCTAACTGTTACTTTTGCAAAGAATATGCAAGCATCCGGTTCCCTCTACGCCAATCAGTTTGGAGTTAGAGCAGATGGCAGCAGCTTGGGTGTGCAATCCTACTATATCTCCGGCAATATTCTAAAAATAACGTTATCCTCTGTTGTAAAGACCGGCCAAACAGTGGACTTATCCTATATGTCTGGTGCCGGTACGATTAAGGATTTCAGTGGTAATGTACTGTCGTCATTCTCTGCACTGTCAGTTCAGAATCTGACAGGCGTGACAACCGGATCTGGAAATCGTCCATCCTATCTAGGAACACTTGCAACGAGTGAGTTTGGTAAAGAGTATGCACTACTAAAGAGTGATTCTTCGCAAATTGTGGATGACCGCTCTTTATATAATCAGTCTCTAAAAAGATATACTTTAAATGCAGATCGAATAGCTGCCAGTTATGAATATCTGTCTAAGATGAATAATGATATTTTGGCATTTGAGGTTCCTTCCACGGAACAAGCAGCTTTTGTGACCGTTCCGCTAAAACCATTGCTCGACGCGGTGAACCGTAATAAAAATACAAAGTTTATGATTCGACATGGAGATAACCTATTTAGTGTGGGACTCAATGATATTGATATGAGCGGACTTGCAAGTAGCTTGATCTCAGATAGTAAAAATATTTCACTTGTGTTCCGCTTGGATAAAGTTCCAGCAGGCACATTTACACCTTTTGAGCAAAAGCTACAAACGATGGGGATGCGAACCATTACAAGTCTTATGGATGTCCGGGTGACAGCAATAATTAGTGATAATTATGCGAATGCCAAGGCACTGACAGTACCAGGAGAATATACCGTACGTACTACTTCTTCATTAAATAGTGCGCAAACATCTGCGGCCAGATTAGACCTCTCCTATTACGATGCGGCTTATCTACCTACAAAAGTCAGTACGGTCGGCAACTATACGGTTATCCGTGCTCGTACCGCTGGTAATCAGATATTAGGGACCTTTTTGTCCACCCGAACCTTTACGGATATGGGTAAGCATTGGAGCAATGCGATTGTTGCTGAACTTACCGCTAAGAATATTATAGATAGCAGCTACGGTAGTGCATTTAATCCAGAGAAAAAAATTACCCGTGCTGAGTTTGCTGTTATGCTTAGTCGCGGTTTAGGTTTGCTGGGAGATCGTGAGACCGCGCAACGCTTCCGGGATCTGCAGCCTTCCACACAAACTGGAGACTACATTGGTGCAGCGGCTAAAGCAGGAGTTATTACAGGGAATACGGACGGGACCTTCCGTCCGAATGATAATATAACACGCGAGCAGATGGCGATTATGATGATCCGTGCGATGGAATATACCAATCATCCTATTACGCTAAGCGGTACTTCTGCCTCAACGCTTGCAAAATTCAAGGATAAGTCGAAGATTCAGAATCAAAGCGCTGAGTTCGTCGCCAAGGCAGTGCAATCAGGGATAATTTTGGGCATGACAGCAAGTGAGTTCCAGCCTCAGGGCAATGCCACCCGTGCTCAAGCTGCCGTGATGCTGCAGCGGATGCTGAAACAGGCAGATTACCTGTAAACAACTCTTGTAACCAAAGAATCAATTGGTAAAGTCCGGAAATTATGCCGGGCTTTTTTTTGTCGTCTAATTATGACAATTTCGACTCTATAAAGCTTGAAATCTCTCAATTTCGCAACTTTTTGGCTTATTTTCAGTCTATTAAAAGAGTACTAGAAAAATAGGAACCAGTTTCCAGACATTGATATGGACTGATAGAGTACAAAAGAGATGGGAGAGTTACGTTGAAATGAATGAAGTTTTCATGGAGAAGAAGAGTAGCGATGTTGTACGGGGAATAAGATTATCTTCCACTAAAAAGTGGATTGCTGCTTCATTGGCTGGTGTGTTATGGATTATGCCGGTAATCGGCAGTGAAGGTATGATGCTGTTTGGTCAGGGGTCTGCACCAATCGCAGCTGCAGCCACAGCTCCTTTTAAAGTAAGTAAGCTGGGAGAAGAAGTGATTACTTCGGGCGCCATTATGATGAAATATAAATATACTACTACACGTTCTGGAGCGAGTGCTTCTGGGCTTGCGGATGTTATTCGAGTAGATCTTAACAACCCATATGTTTCTTTAGATGTGATGACGGGTAAAGGCGGAAACCTGACTACACGGCAAAGTACTGGTGGAATGGCTAAGGAAACTGGAGCCGTAGCTGCTGTAAATGGAGATTATTTTAATACAGGCGGTGAGGGTGCTCCAATCGGTGGACAAGTATCAGGTGGAGTACTGGTGTCTACCCCTTCACAATTGAATGGAATGTATGCCTTTGCAGTGACAAAAGATCGTAAACCTATTATTGACGAGTACAGCTTCGAGGGGATGGTAACCGCACCAGATGGCGCACAGTTTGAGATCTCCGGTATCAATAAAGGTGCTTATAGCCCTGAAGGCGGAAGCTCGACTTATAGTCATGCTAATGCTATGTATATCTACACAGATGTATGGACTGCTCTTGATCGTCCTAAAAATAGCTCTACCACTCCAACTGAGGTACTTGTTGAGAATGGTGTAGTTACTCAAATCTCAGAGAATGCTGCACTTCCTACGGCGGTTCCTAAGGGAGCTTATATTTTACGGGCACATGGCTTAGCCGCACGATATGTTACTGCGCATTTGGCAGTAGGACAACCTGTTACCAGCGAGTATTCTTTGAAATCCAAGACTACTCAGCAATCGCTCGATCCTGCGAATCTGCAAACGATGATCGGCGGACATACAATTCTAGTAAATAACGGGAAAGCAGCAACGTTTTCGCGATCAACTAGCAGCATTGGGGGCTATCGTGCACGTACGGCTTTAGGTTACTCACAGGATGGACGTTATGTATATATCATAGCGGCTGAAAAAAACGGCAATAGTTCAGGAATGTCTTTAACCGAACTGCAATCATTTATGACGAATATTGGAGTCTGGAAGGGTCTTAATCTCGATGGAGGCGGCTCTACAACGATGGTAGACCGGCCCCTCGGCGAAACCTCGACTACACTCACGTTTAATACAGAGTATGGCACAGAGCAACGTAGCATCGTTAATGCGCTTGGTGTCTATACTAACGCACCTCAAGGTGAAGTGAAGGGAATCAAGATTAGTGGAAGTTCTGCATTGCTAGTTGGCCAAAAGGCTACGTATTCTTTAAAAGGTTATGACACTTACTATAACCCTATTGATGTAGCGGCAGGTAATCCTACTTGGGTATCCAGTGGAGGAAGCGCAACTGTAAATGCAGGAGAAGTTACGGCAGTGAAGCCAGGTACCGTCACCTTAACAGCTAAAAGCGGCTCGGCAAGCGCCTCTACAACCGTTACAGTTCTGGGTGGCAATGATCTGTCCAGTATGAGTGTAGGTACAGCTACAGCACCGCTGACAGCCGGAACCACTGTGTCTGTGCCTGTTACGGCAGCTACGAAGAGTGGAGCAACTATTAATGTTCCAGATTCAGCCCTGAAGTGGGAGTTTGTAGGGTTTAAGGGAGCCGTGAAAGATGGCAAGCTTACTGTAGACTCTGTAGATGCAGGGGTAACTACAGGTTATGCTATTGCTCGTTATGATGGATTTAGTGCAGTGGTTGTATTATCGACAGCAGCGGCTACAACATGGGAAGATTTTGAGAAGGTAAGCTATCCAATCAACTTTACGACTAATGTTCCAGCGGTACAGGGTACTGCAGCAATAGTTGATGGAACAGCCGAAAGAGTAGGCTCTAAGGTACTGTCACTCAGTTATGATATGACGGCTGGAAGCGGAAAAATGTATGCTTATGCCCAGCTTAATGGTACAAGTGGAAAAACAGTTCCAGCGCTTGCAACCTCGATGTCGGTTGATGTGATGGGAGATATGAGCTTGAATTGGCTGCGTGCTGAGTTTGTAGACAACAGCGGAGCTACAGCTTATGTAGATCTTGCAAAGATTATCGATTGGAACGGCTGGAAGAACATTAACATCGACTTGTCAGGCTCAGGTATTAAGTTCCCAGCTACGCTGAAGAGACTCTATGTAGTCAACGTAGAGGAAGGTCAAGATGAACGGGCGAAGACAGGTACAGTTGCCTTTGATAATATTACCTTTACAATGCCTTCACTTTCCAGTGATGCAGGCTTACCAAAAGGTACGGCTTCTATGAGCATCGGCTCGAAAGCAATGACTGTAAATGGAAATAAGAAAGCTATTGATGTAGCTCCAATTGTAAAAGACGGCAGTACCTATGTGCCAATTCGGTATGTACTAGATGCTTTCGGAGGCAGTGCTACTTGGGATCAGGTGAATAAGAAGATCATGGTATTACGCGGAGCCAAGGCACTGGATCTTACCGTAAATAAAAAAGAATATCTGCTGAATGGTAAACGTCAGAGTGCTGAAGTAGCACCAATCATTTTACAAGGTAGGACTTTAGTACCGTTAAGACTAGTTTCTGAACAGCTAGGATTAACTGTAAAATGGGAACAGAAAACGAAGACCGTAACTATCGAATCGTGATATGTTAATATAAAGGAAAACCTTTAAAACGATTCGATAGAAAAGGGGCAAGCATCCGTGGAATTTCAAGCCGATGCGATTGATCGCGTCATTAAAAATACCATCGACGTGATGGAGAGCAGCAAGTATCAGATTTTTGAAATATTGCAGGTTGCGCGTGATGAACTTGCTGCACTCAACAAAGAACTGCAGCGGGTCATGGACGAAACGGATGAGACATTGAAAAAGGTAGACAAACTAGAGCTGCAGTATCACCGCTCCAGAATCCGGCTGACAGAGGTCAGCCGGGACTTTGTCCGCTACTCAGAGAAGGATATTCGTATAGCCTATGAGAAGGCTACGGAGCTACAGCTCGAACTCATGATGACGCGTGAGAGAGAGGTCTATCTTCGATCAAGACGTGATGAATTACAAATGCGAGTGCGCAGTGTCGAAAATTCTGTAGAACGTGCAGAGTCAATTGGTTCGCAAATGAGCGTAGTGCTCGAATATTTGTCGGGAGAACTAGGTCAGGTGACGAGAATTGTCGAATCTGCGAAGAACAGACAGATGATAGGACTCAAGATAATCCTGGCTCAAGAGGAAGAACGGAAGAGAATTGCCCGGGAAATTCATGATGGTCCTGCTCAAATGCTGGCGAATCTAGTCCTTAGGACGGAAATTGTAGAAAGAATGCTGGTAAAGCAGGAATTTGGGTTGGTGCAGGACGAAGTAATAGATTTGAAAGGACAGGTTCGATACAGCCTGGAAGAAATGCGTAAGGTCATCTTTAATTTACGACCGATGGCTCTCGATGATTTGGGATTAATTCCGACTTTGCGGAAATATGTGCATGATTTTGAGGAGAAGACGAAGCTGAGGACGACCTTGGAAACCAGAGGTCAGGAACATCGACTATCTTCAGCCATGGAGGCAGCGGTATACCGATTGGTCCAGGAAGCTTTGTCTAATGCAGCTAAACATGCCTACCCGAGTTTCGTATTGGTAGAGATTACTTACCAAGCGCAGTTAATTAAGATTGTGATTAAGGATAATGGATTAGGTTTTAATGTGCAGAAATTAAAGAATCCGCAGGGCAATCGTGAAAGCTTCGGGCTAGTTGGTATGCGGGAACGTGTAGAGCTGCTTGAAGGCAGAATGGAAATCATATCAGCCGAGAATCAGGGGACAACAATCGTGATCCACATTCCGACGAACGTGGAGAAAGGGAAGGAGTAATGTGATGGAGAACTTAAACTCTACTAAAACGCCCATTAAAGTTCTTTTGGCGGATGATCATCAGCTTTTTCGTGAAGGGCTGAAACGTATTTTGAATATGGAGGAGGATATCGAAGTCATCGGTGAATGTGGTGACGGTATCCAGGTATTGGAGTTCTGTAACGGAACTAAACCAGACATCGTATTGATGGATATTAATATGCCTATTGAGAATGGCGTGGAGGCTACTCAAAAACTGCGGGAAATGTTCCCGGAGGTTAAGGTTATTATTTTATCGATTCATGATGATGAGAGTTATGTGTTTGAAACCCTTCGTAAAGGGGCCAATGGTTATTTACTGAAGGATATGGAGGCCGAATCCCTTATTAATGCGATCCGTTCGGTCTGTGAGGGGCACGCCTTTATCCATCCAAAGGTTACCGGAAAGCTAATCAATCAATTGCGGCGCATGACTTACCTTAATGAGACTGGAGTAGCTGCGGATACAGTAGTGAAGGAAGCCGGTGTTAAATTTGTAGCCGGTGACAACAATCCTCTAACACGTCGTGAAGCGGAAGTTCTGCGCCTAATGGCGGAAGGTAAGAGTAATAAAATGATCGGTGAGTATTTATTTATTAGTGAAAAAACGGTCAAAAACCATGTGAGTAGCATTTTGCAAAAAATGGAAGTTGATGATCGTACGCAAGCTGTAATTAACTCGATCAAATATGGTTGGGTAACTTTATAAAAATATCTACAGATTTACGTTACATATAGGAATCAAATCAAGGAGAGCACAGCTTGTTTCTATAAAATATAAGAAAGTATAAGTTTCACACCATACTTTATGTCTTATATTTCTCGCTTAAACGCTTACCGTCCTTTCAAGGACGCCGAAGGCGTTTATGCTTGATAGGAACTCTGGGCAGTCACCGACCTTTTAAAGCCGGCATATAGTGTTGGTATACAGAGGAGGTGCATCTCCATGGTAGCCCAGTTGATATGGATTGCGGTTGTTTATGTATCCGCTGCAGTGATTATTCATATGCTGCATAATCGGCAGAAGGTGCGGCAGACACCGCAGTCCGTGAAATGGATTCATTATATTTTCATTACCCGCAATCATGCATCTGTTGTGGAATGGTACATTCGAGCGCTGACATTTCAAGCTTTTTTAACCGGAAAACGATTTCGAGTAACGTTCATGGATGATGGCTCAAGCGATGGAACCCTTGGAATTGTTTCCAGGATGGCAGATAGTGGCTGCTCTGTCGATCTTGCAACATCTATGTACACTTTTCAGGTGAGTGAAGAAGAGTTGCTGCAACAAGGGATTGTGGTAGACTTGCGGTTGTCAGGGCAGTCTGGCTCGTTGCCTTTTATGGGGATGGCAGGAAGTAGGGGATGCGAATCAAAGCGCGACAGATCTTAAGTAAATATGTAAGTTACGGGTGAAGCACACTCTCCAAGAAATGGGGGAGTGTGCTTTTTGCGTTTACGGTAAGGGAAGTGGTGTAAGCAAGAGTGATTAATGGTGAGAGTTAAGGAGGCGGGTTTTATGCGAGCTGCTGTATATGCCTTGGAATGTAGGGGCATCTGGAGTGTATGGATTTCTTTAGACCTTACAGTAGATAGATGGTGGTGGTCCAGCGCTAACTCGTTGAGCCAAGGTAGGGGTTTAGTAACGGTGGACAAGCTGGTCTTATTATCTCCTGCGCTACCGCTGGGGTGGGCGGTGAAGCTACGCGATTCCTTCAAACAAAGAGGGGGGATGAGGAGCTGGGGGACTAAGGAGTGGGGGCAATATGTGAGTAATGTCCTTGAGCCTGAGTTGAAAGAGGAAAGGGAGGTAGGAGGAATTGCGAAGGAAGAATTGCTTTATGATGGGATTTCGTTATGGCGGCTTTCTGAGCAAAGAGAGGTATGTATAGAACAGGAAAAGAAGAACAATGATTGCAGAGGAAATGATCTCGATTATGCTTTACTTGAATCGGAGGCAGAACAACTATCGTGGGCGGTGGCTGGGCGCTCACTATTGCAACCGGAAATAGAAGCGCTGCTGGCAGAGGAATTGCCGGCGCTGACAGGTCGTTGGCGCCAGGCGGCACAACTGGCGCATTTGCAGGGGCGGCTGCAGCTGACAGCCGCCGTGGGTAGTCACGCCCCGGCTGCGCATGGGGCGCGGGCCCGCCAGCTCCCTGCAGGTGCTGGCGCTCTGGCGCGTGCGGCGGCTAGCCTGCCGCACGTGTGGTGGCGCGGCGCTGTCGCCCGCCGCGCGGTTTCGCGCTGCCTGCGCTGCGGCAGCGCCCCGACCGGCCGCACGGCATGCGCCGCGTGCGGCCTTATGGGCTGCGCCTATTGCGAGGCCTGCCTCGCACTTGGGCGCAGCCGGGCTTGCGCGCTGCTGCTGCGCAGCGCAGCGCTTCCGGCCGTGCGCAGCACGGCCGTCCTTGACCCCACCGCGGCTGCAGGCCGGTGGGGGTTAAGCCCAGCGCAGGCGGGAGCCGCTGGCGCTGCGCTGGGTTTTCTGGCGGAGCGGCGCGAGCGCTCCGCCAAAGCCTGCCCAGAGCGGTTCCTGCTCTGGGCGGTGACGGGAGCCGGGAAGACAGAGATGATCTTCCCGCTCCTAGAGGCCGTGCTCGCCGCCGGTGGGCGGGCGCTCGTAGCGACGCCGCGGCGCGACGTCGTACTCGAGCTTGCTCCGCGGCTCGCCAAAGCTTTCCCGGCGGAGACTCTCGCCGTGCTTTACGGCGGCAGCGCAGAACGCTGGGTGGGTGGTCGCTTAACGCTCGCGACTACCCACCAGTTGCTGCGCTTCCATCGAGGCTTTGATCTCGTAATCATTGACGAGCTGGATGCATACCCCTATCACAATGATCCTATGTTGGCTTATGCTGCCGAACAAGCCTGTAAGGAAAACGGATCTTTTATCTACTTATCAGCCACACCACCACAAGAAATGCAGCGGTTGGTTCGGTCAGGCAGACTTCCACATGCTAGAGTACCTGTCCGTTTCCATGGTCATCCTTTGCCTGTGCCGCAGCATCTGACCATGACATCCGTTCAAACATGCCTAAAGCGTGGGATGGTACCTAGATCTCTCATACATACGCTTCGTAAGTCGCTCGAGCGAGAGGCGCAAATCTTTTGTTTTGTGTCGCGTATTGCACATATTGAAGGATTACTGGTTCTGCTTCGTCGGAGCTTTCCCGGTGTAGTCATCGAAGGTACTTCCTCCAAAGATCCCTTCCGGACAGAGAAGGTAACTGCTTTCCGTAGCCGTGCGATCACCTTATTAGTAACGACTACGATTCTGGAACGAGGAGTTACAGTGCCTCGCAGCGATGTATTTATTTTGGATGCGGACAGTGATCTTTTTGACGAAGCCTCCTTAGTTCAGATGGCGGGTCGTGCCGGGCGATCTAAGGATGATCCTGCCGGACGTGTTGTATTTTCCTCTCCACAATGGACCCGATCCCAACGTAGAGCAATCTCCCAGATCCGAACTATGAACATTATCGCTCGTCGCAAAGGATATATCAGTAAGGATGTGTCGAGATGAATTCTCTGTTCTCATGGTTAACTAAGTCACAGGCACTCTTGTCCCCTTCAGTAACACCATGCTTAACTTGCGGCAAGCGCAACCCTGGGTCCTCACAATTTCCTGGAGTTTGCAGAACTTGCGTAGAATCTATTCCTTGGATACGTTCCCCTCGTTGCCTGAAATGTGGTCGGCATGTCGGTTGTCCTGACTGTTCCCGTAGTAATGAACCGTCACTGATTATTTGTAACCGGAGTGCAGTGGCCTACACAAGCGTTATGAGGGAATGGTTGGGTCAGTATAAATATCGAGGCAATGAACGATACTCCCTTTTACTTGGTCTCATGCTGGACAGAGCGTATCTAACCTTGAAAGAAGAGAAACAGAGTGTTTTTTTATCTCAGAAATCATCTATCATTCATTACTTCAAAAATAAAAAAGATATACAACACGGCTCTTGGTCTGCTGATTTGTTAGTGCCAGTGCCTGTCAGTGATTCTCGGCTAATGGAACGGGGGTTTAATCAAGCGGAGAGACTGGCTGATGTCTTGTCTAGACGTAGGAAGATTCCCCAGCTTCCGCTGCTGATCCGCACACACCATACCGGAAAACAAAGCTTTAAGAGACGAGCGGAACGACTTACCGATATGAAACACGCTTTTGCAGAGAATCCGGCAGTAACAGCACGATTTGCAGATTGGCTGAAAAGGGAGGCACCTCTAAATCGTTCTGTTCGGATTATTATTGTTGATGATATTTATACGACGGGCAGTACCATTCGTGAGTGCGCTGAGATCATACAACAAATGGGTTCAGATTATGGTTATACGGTTGAGGTCTATAGCTTAACTTGGGCACGTTCCTAAGGAGAGAGAAATGCATGATTGTGAACACCTCCATTCATTATTTAAGGAGATTCATACGCTTAATAGCGTTTCTTCCGTCCCATAGACGAATTCTCTGCAATCATGTAATCTAGGAGCATGAGGATATTATGCATTGTACAGAATGTACGGAGAGGAGCGGCTGCTTGTTATGAATCTAGACAATTGTCCAAGGTGCGGCCGGTTGTTTGTCAAGAATCTTATGGGTTTGTGCCAGCCCTGCATCAAAGATCTGGAGCATGAATATGAGATCTGCGTGAATTATTTGCGGGAGAACAAAGGAACCAACATCCAAGAACTGTCCGATGCTACGGGAATTTCGATTAAGGAGATCACCCGCTTTATTCGAGAGGGCCGGATATCTATAGCTAATGCTCCTAATATGATGTATCCTTGCGAGGTGTGTGGAACACTGATTCGCGATGGGCATATGTGCGACAGCTGCCGTAGTCGGCTAAGGAAGGATCTTTCCAGTGCCGTCAAGGAAAGTGCTGCTGAGGATACTACCAAAAAGACAACAGACGGCGCATATCGCGCCATAGATAAGCTGCGTGGCCTATAAATTCTGCAAAAAAACGTTTGCAGCTATAAAGAATGTTTCAGTCTACGCCGATAAACTTAGTAAAGATTATCGGCTTTTTTATATTAGAAGGAAGGTGAAGTTATGAAAATTAACGAGACCGGACGAATTAACGCGATTAATCCGTATCAACGCAGCGCCGACGCGCAAAGGCAGGAACAAATGAAGAAAAGTTCACGCAAGGATGAGGTTTCGATCTCTGATGAAGCAATTCAGCTCTTGCAAGCACAGAATTCTGGTAATGATGCTGAACGTGCACTTAAGATCGACAGTTTGAAGCAACAGGTCTCCGCAGGTACCTATCAAGTAGATGCAGCTAAGCTAGCAGAGAAACTCGCCCCTTACTTTAAGCAATCCTCCGAGAATTAGGTGAAACCATCCATGGCATTGACAACATTAATAGAACTATTGGAGCGGCTGGACGAAGTACATAACCAAATGCTGGAGCTGGCCGCTGAGAAAAAACAGACGATTATGGACAACAAGGTGGATGCATTAATCGACATCCTGAACCGTGAGTCCAAGTTAATGAAACTGATTGGACAGCTCGAGGAACAGCGAATTGCGGCAGCATATACCGTTCTGCAAGGCGTGGGTATTCGTTCCAACCTGAACCTCAACCTAACTGAGCTGTCCAGACTTATATTTGACCCTGAAGACAAGGCACGACTGCTGCATATTCAGCAGAAGCTTTCTGGCACTTTACACCGCTTGAAAGAAGCAAATGAGCTTAATCAGAAGCTGATAGAGCAGTCGCTTACTTTTATAGATTATTCTTTGGATCTGCTGGTCGGAAGACCGAATCAGGATATCACATATCATCGTCCGTCCGATAAGGGCAATAACGTAAATCGGTCGGGGATTTTTGATGCACGAGGCTAGAATTGTACTGATGAAGTGTTCTGCTGGAGCAGAACATAAGGAGGAGTAAGAAGCATGACATCCACATTTCACTCGATAGAGACCGCGAGACGCAGCCTTTTTACTCAGACCGCAGCTCTTAATACAACTGGACATAATATCGCTAATGCGAATACCGAGGGCTATACCCGTCAACGTGTTAATATGAAGGCCGCTTTACCTATTGAAGCGTACGGATTTAATAAATCTACTGTTCCTGGTCAAATGGGTACTGGGGTGGAATTCTCGTCTATCGATCGGATTCGGGAAATGTTTCTGGATGATCAGTACCGTGGTGAGAATTCTGCATTTGGAAACTGGAAACTTCAAGCAGATACCCTCTCTAAACTAGAAGCGATTGTTAATGAACCATCGGATACAGGTATTCGTACGGTGCTGGACAACTTCTGGAAATCCTGGTCTGACCTTAGTAAAAACCCTGAAGATCCTACTGCTCGTAAGATTGTAGTGCAAACTGCACAATCTTTGACTGATGCTATGAATTATATGAGCACGCAATTAGATAATCTCGATCGGGATCTAGCTACTAATATTGACGTTAAAGCAAAAGAGGCTCAGGGTTACCTGACCGCTATCGCAGACTTGAATAAATCGATCTATAAGATCGAAGGTATGGGCGATCAGGCAAATGATTTACGCGATCAACGTGATCTGATGGCGGACAAGCTATCCAAGATTGCTAATATTACCGTTGTGGAGACGGAAGCTGGTTATAACGTTTCTCTGGGTGGACAGCCACTGGTAGAGGGCGGAGAAGTTACTGCGAACGTAGATAGCGCATTTCTTAATAATGCTTACGCCGCCGGCACTTTGAAGGGCGGAGAGGCTTACGGAATGATTTTCTCCAAAAATACTTATGTTACCGACTACAAGAAACAACTCAACGATATGGCTAGTACGATTGCTACTGGTGATGTTGAAATTACAATACCGGCAGGTTCAAATCTTCCTGAAGGTACGGTGTTGACTACTGATGCTAAGATTACACAAGCAGATGGCACCGTAGTTACATTGGCTGCAGGTCAGGCTATGCCTAAGGGAGCAACAATGTATGAGGACGCCAAGACCATTGTTAAAGGCTTGAACGGACTTCACAAGTTAGGTTATGCAATGGATGGAAGCTCCGGCCGTGACTTCTTTGTAACCTCTGGTGAGGCTGGAACGATCAAGTTGAATCCGGAAATTGCTGCGGATGTTAGTTTATTCGCAACCTCACTGCGTACTACTGTAGATGCAGCTGGCAATACGCAGGTCGTTAAAGGAAATAACACCTTGGCTCTTTTATTGACGAACCTCAAGGATAGTAAATTCACTACGTCGGATGGTAGCATTAGCAATACTGTTGGTGGGCTTCTTGGCTCCATGGTGGGTCAGCTAGGTATTCAATCACAAGAGGCTGCACGTCAGACTGATAACTCAGATTATCTGGTAGAGCAGGTAAACTCCCGTCGCCAATCTGTCAGCGGAGTATCACTGGATGAAGAAATGTCGAATATGCTCGTATTCCAGCATGCTTATAGTGCCGCTGCGCGTTTTATGACTACTTTTGATGAACTGCTCGACAAATTGATTAATTCCACCGGCACAGTCGGCAGATAAAAGGAGATATAGCGTATGTTGAGAGTAACCTCTAACATGATGAATTCACAGCTTCTGCTCAACCTAAACCGTAATGCACGTACGATGAACGACACACAATTACAGCTTTCAAGCGGCCGCAAAATCAACAAGCCTTCCGATGATCCTGTAGGGATTACTTACTCCCTGCGTTACCGTGCGGAGCTTTCATCTAACGAGCAATATACTAAGAATGTAGATAGCGCTCTTTCATGGCTAGATTATAATGATACAGTTTTAGGGCAGGCCGGAGATGTTGTACAGAAGATTCGTGAACTGTCCGTACAGGCTGCGACAGGTAGTAATCCACAGTCTGCTCTAGATAGTATCAATGCAGAGGTTATGCAGCTGAAAGAACAGCTGGTGGATATTTCTAACAGTACACTGAACGGAAAGTATATTTTTAATGGTGAGCAATACAATACGAAGCCTTATGATTTTGCTAAAGGTGCGGATGGTACATACGATGTATCTAAGCCGATTACTACGGATACAGGGCAGATTCAGTTTATCGTAGGTGAAGACGTGCGTATGCCTATTAGTACGACAGGTAATGACGTATTCGGTAATACTGGGGATGCAGACAATTTGTTTGCAATCATTAATCAATTATCAGTTGCCTTGAAATCCGGTGATTCCAAAGGAATATCGGCACAACTTGGTTTAATTGATACAAGGATGGAAAAAATTCTGACGGCGCGCTCTGAAATAGGGGCCAAAACCAACCGTGTGGAATTAATGCAGGATCGGCTTAGTGATTTGAATATTAACTTAACGGATTTACAGGCTAAGACTGAAGATGCCGACTATGAGGGTTTGATTATGAACTCTAAGATTCAAGAGAATATCTATAATGCATCCTTGTCTGTGGGTGCAAAGATTATTTCCACAACTCTCGTAGACTTTATCAGATAATAGAGGTGGTTCTCGTTGCTACAACCGATATTGCAAATCCGTCAGACGCCTGCTGTGATTGGTATTGATGCTGATCCGGGCACTTACTCGATCACTCAGCCTAAAGCTGAGGTTAAAATAAAGACTACTGCAGGTGAATTAACGGTTCAATCTACTAGACCGGAGCTTACTATTGATCAATCCCGTGCTTGGGAGGCTTATAACGGTGGAAGGATGCTGGATATGAACAAACGGATTTATTCTGGCATTCAACAGTTATACCTTCAGGGAATTGCCCGAAAGGTTGAGCAAGGGAATCGGATGGCTCAGTTTTTTAAACCTGGCAATACGATTGCAGAAGTATACGGATCAGACACTGAACCACAATCCTTTCCGGAGACACGTGGTCCAGCATCGTATGCTAATGTGGAGATTCACTTTGAGACGAGAGCCCCACAAATCGAATTTAGTGCCTCAAAGGTTGATATTCAGGTTGATCGGCGTAATCCTGAAATTGAGTATACCCGTGGAAAGTTAAATATATATATGCAGCAATACGCTTCTGTTCAGTTTATTCCACCAGAATTGAATGTTCAATTGTAGCTTCTTAAGCTATAGATGTGCCAGAAAGCGCCTCTATAGCTTTTGTGCTATATATTATGTAATAGGATTTCTTAAGAAGCTAGTTTTGCGCTGCAAAACTTTTGAGGAGTGAATTACTTGATTATAGAAACACTATCTTGGGGTACATTGGAAGTAGATGAAGAGCAAGTATACCATTTTCCCAAAGGACTACCTGGCTTTGATGAAGAAACCGACTTTGCTTTGATCGCGATGGAGCAAACACCTTTTTGGTATCTCCAATCTGTTAGAAGCATGGGGCTATCCTTTCTGTTAGGAGATCCATTTGTTTTTTATCCGTCCTATGAGTTTGAGTTGCCGGATGATGAAGCTGAAGAATTAAGTATAAAAGATGGGATTGTCGTTCGTTGTGTTATCACTCTGAAGGAACAAACTGAACATTCGACGATTAATCTTCTAGCTCCTATTGTATTGAATCCTACAGCTCGTTTAGCTAAACAGATCGTTCTTCATAAAGCACCTTACCATACTAAGCATTCCTTGCTGCAGGAACAGTCAGTTATCGATGGAAAGGATGGTGGATGATATGCTCGTGCTTTCCCGCAAAAAAGGAGAGTCCATCGTCATCCAAGATCAGATAGAACTGACGATCTTAAGCGTAGATGGCGACACGGTAAAGGTTGGTATCACTGCACCTAAGCATGTTGATATTTTTCGTAAAGAGGTTTACCTTTCAATTCAGGAGACCAATCGTGAGTCTGTTGGTCCACAGCAGACTGATCTGAATGCATTGATCCATCGGCTTCGTAATGTAAATAAGAATGAATGAATGATTGACATATAGCACGTATCTATTCCAGAACCTGGGACTGTTTGAACGCAGACTCGGGTTTTTTATTTTATTTTGGAGAATTTACCCAAGAAATTTTAAAAAAACTTCGAATTACTCTAAACAGTTGGGTGCGTACAGTCGATATATGTATTAGACGCTGAGCCGGCAGGGCGGCCGACCTTAATGGTTCGGCGTTTACCACATGGATGTGGAACTAACTTAATTTCAGGGAGGAAATATCAAATGATTATTAACCACAATATCGCAGCTTTGAACACACACCGTCAATTGGGTGCAAATACTGCAGCAACTAGTAAAAATATCGAAAAATTGTCTTCAGGTCTTCGCATCAACCGTGCAGGTGACGATGCTGCTGGTTTGGCTATCTCCGAAAAAATGCGTGGTCAAATCCGTGGTTTGGATCAAGCATCCCGTAACTCGCAAGACGGTATTTCTTTGATTCAAACTGCTGAAGGCGCTTTGAACGAAACTCACAGCATTCTTCAACGTATGCGTGAACTTGCAGTACAATCTGGTAATGATACAAACACACTAGATGACAGAAAAGAAATCCAAAAAGAAGTTGAACAGTTGAAATCCGAAATTAACCGTATTTCCGAAACAACAGAGTTCAACACTCAAAAACTTTTAAATGGTAGCTTAGGTGTTACAGGAACTTCCACTGATAAGACTAAAGTTGACATTACATCTGCTACTGGCTTAGCCAAAGGAAATTATACTGTAACTATCGATACAGCAGCTACTAAAGCAAGTGCAGCCGCTGGTACTCTTGATCTTAGTGGTGGTGTAGATGTTTCTGGTAAAGAGCTAGTTATTAATGGCACAAAAATTGATTTCTCAGGTATGACAGCTGCAACTACACAAGATGTTGTAAATAAAATTAATGAGTACAAAGATAAAACAGGTGTACAAGCGACTGTAAGCACTAATTTTGTTAAACTTGATCAAACAGAATTTGGATCTAATTCAAGTATTACAGTAGGTGGAGCAGATGCTGTTGATTTCGGTGGTGCCGTGGCAGCTGGTGTAGATGCAGTTGCTACAGTTGTTGGTCCAAATGGAGCTTCTGAGCAAGTAACAGGAATAGGACAATCAGTAGGTTTCCACGGTGCTGAATTTATTGCTAAGGGAGCGGCTACTGACTCAGAAACAGTTACAGTTGCTGGCGGTGGAGCAACACTTCAAATCGGTGCAAATAAAGACCAAAGCATGACAATTGATGTTAATGAAGTTAGCTCTAACACGCTTGGTGATAAAGCTAATAACAAGTTGGTAAAAGATGTTAGTTTGTTGACGCAATCAGGTTCAAACGATGCGCTTAAAGTCTTAGACGAAGCTATGAAACAAGTTTCTGGCGAACGCTCTAAACTGGGTGCGTTCCAAAACCGTTTGGAGCATACGATCAACAACTTGGGTGCTTCTTCCGAGAACTTGACTGCAGCTGAATCCCGTGTTCGTGATGTGGATATGGCTAAAGAAATGATGAACCAAACGAAGAACAACATCCTTGCTCAAGCTGCACAAGCTATGTTGGCTCAAGCTAACCAACAACCACAAGGTGTACTTCAATTGCTTCGTTAATCTTATAGAGTTACAAGGAGATCCTAGACTATCTAGGGTCTCTTTTTTTAGCAGAACTAAAGGAAATTGAAATTATAAATCATATTTATCGAAAAGACGTATTTTGTTAGTCAACATTTAGGGTTTCTCTCGGGGAAGCCTTATTTTTGTTTCTGACAAAAGGATGGTGAGGCAATAGCGGAGTTCAACCTAGAAAGGAGTCTACTTGGGATTGGTGATAGCCTAATGAGGGATTTTTGTTGGTGGGAGTATGAGGGTGGGTCTAATTAGGCGGTCTTGAGATGTAATGAATGTATGTGATAGATGCGGAGAACAGTGGCATCTTGTATTCTTCAATTGCATGACACTTGACGAAGCTACAATTAATAAGATAATTAACTCACTGTAAGGTTATTTAGCCAATTAAGGCAAGTTTCGAACGAAAGTAGAGGATGCTAGTCAGAATATGGTGGACACTCTTATGGAGGATCAGACCCATTAATGTATAACGATTAATTGAGAAAATACTTTTAAGTGTAAGGAGTTGCTTATCTACTACTTCTCTTCACAGGTTTAAATCCTAATGGTAACTGTACTTCTAGTTACCAACAAAGTGATTACTTTACGAGAGGATACATTAGGTTGGTATGAATTTTTTTGTTTTTTAGTCGACATTTTATTTGCTTACTTTTAGTCGACATGTATTTGCTTACTTAATGATAAGGTTCGGACATTGTTCCGTTCTTCACTGTAGTAAACCTAAGGATAATTTTACCTCTCGTATTAATCAAATGTATAGAAAAACCGATAGATATAATATAAATGAAAAGTTAACGTGGGGGGTTCCAGTATGGATGTTCGTCTTTCGAATTCTGTAAGTTATACTAAAAAATTGATGGAAACGGGGGGGACACCATCTGTTACTCCTATAAATGAACAAAAAGAAGAAACTATCAAGTTAGGACAACTACGCAGCAATGTTGAATTAAAGAAGTTGGAACGAGAAGGTATAGCGGTTTCTATGGGAGAGGAACAGGTTGTTAAAGCGCTAGATCGGGCGCTAAAAGCCTTACAGGGGCCTACGACTACATTTGAAGTTAGCGTACATAAAGAGACCAAAGCCATTATGGTAAAAGTACTCAATAAGGAAACTGGGGAGTTAATTAGAGAAATCCCTCCTGAGAAGACACTAGACCTCGTGGCAAACATGATTGAAATTGCCGGTATTATGATTGACGAAAAAATATAGATAGGAGATGATACTATGGTGACTCGGATCAGTGGGATGGTTTCTGGTCTAGATGTGGACACTCTCGTAAAGCAGATGATAACTGCTAAGCGTGTACCATTAGATAAATTAAATCAACAAAAGCAGATACTTCAATGGCAACGGGACAACTATCGTGAGATCAATAGTAAGCTTGTAGATTTTCAAAATTCTAAGTTAAAGAATTATGACAAGTCGACGGCATTAAATACCCAGACTGCAGTTGTAACTGGGAATACGACAGCATTGAAGGCCGAAGCAACAGCCGATGCTAACGGTATACCTATGAAAATGGAGATTACTGAATTAGCAAAACCGAGGTCTTGGGAGACAGTAGTTCCTAAAAAAGATGGATCAATACCTTCGTCTGCAACTAAGCTATCTGCGATTGCGGATTCTGCCTCTACAACACAAACATATAATATTGTTATCAATGGTAGTAGCATTAATTTTGATAAGGAATTGAGTATATCAGGGGTAATTGCGAAAATAAACTCAGATAGTAAAGCTAATGTAACGGCTAAATATGATGAGGTTACAGGTAAGTTTTCCTTGGCTTCAAAAACCTATGGGGATGAAGGTAAGGTTGATCTCACAGGTACAAACAGTTTATTGACCTTATTTGGGTCAAGTGATCCTGCTTTCAAGGTTACAATTCCTCCAGAGAAGGCACAGATTACTGTAAATGGTTCACCAATGAGTTTTGATAGTAATAATTTCAAAATAAATGGTGTGAGTTTTACACTTTTGTCTAAAACGGATGGGGTAGCTACTACAATTAATACGCAAACAGACTCGGCGAAAGCTTTGGAAACTATTACGAGTTTTGTGAAGGATTATAATGAACTGTTAAGTGTGTTAAACAGTAAAGTTGATGAAGAGAAATATAAGGATTTCACACCACTTTCGGACGAGCAAAAGAAAGAAATGACGGATAATGATATTGAACTATGGGAGAAAAAGGCTAAGAGTGGATTGTTGAGGAACGATGAAATTCTGAAATCTACTATTGCTTCTATGCGATTTGAACTATCAAATAGGATGGGCGAACTTAGTTCGATCGGTATAACTGCAGGTCAATATTATGAGAATGGGAAGTTATATATTGATGAGGCGAAATTAAAGCAAGCCTTAGCAGATAATCCTCAAAAGATTATGACTTTGTTTCAAGGTGGTTCAGGATCTGATGGCGTATTCGATAAATTAACTACCACCGTAGGTAATACCTTGGATAAATTTGTTACTAAGGTAGGGACATCAAAGTTTTCGTCAGATTTAACCATTGCCTTTAAGTCAGATAGCTTAATGGGCAAGCGATTGACAGATTATAATACTAGGATTAAAACACTTCAGACTCGTCTCACTACTCTGGAGACAAACTACTACAAACAGTTTACGGCAATGGAAACTGCTATGAATAAATATAACTCTCAGTCTTCTGCATTATCTAGTTATATGGCAAATTAACCGATAGAGGTGACATTACATGATGACTTCTCCATATGATAAATACCGTCAGTCGTCTGTTCAAACATCAACTCCTGCGCAGTTGGTAATCATGTTGTATGATGGAGCCATTCGTTTTGCGAGAACAGCAATGGATGGACTAAGCAAACAGGACTATGAGAAGACCAGTCTGAATTTTGGCAAAGCTCAAACGATTATTAGTGAATTAATGAGTACATTGGACTACTCCTATGAGGTATCTAATAATCTTTATTCACTTTATGAATATACGAATTTCTTGTTAGTGGAAGCTAACATCCGCAAGAGCCCAGAAAAAGCGGAAGAGGCTATCGGCTACCTTACAGAACTTCGGGAAACTTGGCTACAAGCATCCAAAATCGCTGCAGGCCAGGGACAGGCTGAAAGTGCTCATGGATGAGTTAATTCAGAGCCTGAAGGAACTGACCTTAGGCATCACGGACAGACTTGATGAGACTACCTATGAGGAACTGGAGTTTTTTGTCGAGGATCGTCAGGAGCTTGTCGACGCTATTGCAGAACAAGCCGGAATTTGTAAGTCGACAACCGCACAAAAACAAGAAATTAATCGAATTTTGGGATACGACAATGTAATCTTAGACAGAATGAATGCTCTTCGTTTGGAAGCCCAAGACTGGTTGCAGAAGCGTAATCAGGCCAAGGTACAACGCAGCGCCTACGAGGCTGCTTATACCCCAGATAGTTTTTTAATGGATCGCAGAAAATAATTTATTTCGGTGTTTCACTATAGGAGTAGACGGGTATTAAATACCGTCTGCTTTTTATTTTATCGTTATACCAAATCTATTTCTTAATTAAGGAGAGATAAATGTCATATTTTACGTGGTAAATTATTGCATGTAAACATTTACTTTTCCAATTGACAATGAAGAAGTTACGGTGGTATAGTCGATTTGTGAGCAAGACTCACGTTCATCTGATGACGAAGGGAATGTTTAATCAATGGAAGGTAAAGTAAAATGGTTTAACGCAGAAAAAGGTTATGGTTTTATCGAGACTGCAGACGGTGGCGACGTATTCGTACACTTTTCCGCGATTCAAACAGATGGTTTCAAAACTTTGGATGAAGGCCAATCCGTAGAGTTCGATATCGTTGAAGGTGCACGCGGACCACAAGCAGCTAACGTAATCAAATTATAATCATACGGCTAAGCCGACCTACATATAAGTAGATGGTTAGCAATTTAGACAGCGCTAGCAAGGATCTTGGGAATTCTCCCGAGATCCTTTTTTTGTGTGTTTGAGGCCCCTGCAAAGCTCCACTTTGTGGGGATATTTTGTGCTCTCATAAACCTCCATTAAGGCTGTTAAAAGCTAGAAAATAGCGGCTTTGTAAATTCATATTATGGAAAATGTTAGAACTCTTCGAAATGTGGGTAATAGTTGTACGTTGAGCTGTTTATCTTACCTCGACGCACACTATGTTAGCCTAGGTCAATACATCTAAGAAAAGATTCATATAGCCTATGCTATCAAAACTTTTAGGAGGATGATTAGCAGGATGAAAAAGAAGTTGCGCGGTCTTATGACCGGAGTTTTAGGAGTTAGTATGTTATTAGGATCTCTTGGCAGCGTATCTGCCGCCTCCGTACCTAAGGATATTCAAGGTCACTGGGCCCAAGGTCAGCTACAGGAATGGCTAGATAGAGGATACCTTGGAGGATACCCAGACGGTACTGTTAAACCAAATAAGGCAATTACACGTGGAGAGTATGTGACTCTGGTAAATCGCCTGTTCGGTTTTACAGAAAAAGCAACTGTAAGCTTTAAAGATATGAAAAGTACAAACTGGAACTACAGTGAAGTGGCTAAAGCCGTGGAAGCTGGTTATATCGGAGGATACGAGGACAATACGTTCCGTCCTAATAGTCCGCTCACAAGACAAGAGGCAGCTGTAATGGCTGCAAAATTACTTAAATTGAGCACCAATACCACTACTAGCAAATTTAAAGACAATGCACAAATTGCAGCATGGGCAAAAGGTGCAGTAGCCGCTGCAGCAGATAAGAAGATTATTAACGGTTATCCGGACGGAACCTTCGGTCCTAAGAGATCGTTAACACGTGCAGAGGCTGTAGGTATCATCAATACCTCAGTCATCTATTACCCAGGTAGCGGCACAGGTGGTGGAGTAGTACCTACCCCAACGCCAACAGCTACTCCGACACCAACAGCTACACCAACCCCAACAGCTACTCCTGGCGGTAGTACTGGTGGAGGCAGCGGTGGTGGATCTGGCGGCGGTAACGGTGGTGGAGATGTCACAACTCCAACCGTAAGTGGGGCAACCTATGGTAACGTTGGTTCGGTAACAGCCGATGTATACCTGACATCTTCCGTAACAGGCTCAGTGTACTATGTTGTAGCTCCTTATACTGCTAACGTAACTGCACCGAGTGCATTACAGGTGGAAAAAGGACAGATCAGCAATGGAACTGCAAGCGAAATTCACGGTAGTGTTGCAGCTGTAGCCAAAACAAATGTTACATTCTCGGTTTACGGATTGAATCCTGGGACAGAATACGCAACATATATCGTAGCAGCGGATGCATCTGGCAATCTGTCTACTGTGACAACCGTTCGATTAACTACTGCTCAGGTAACTACAAACTCGTTTACGCTTTTTGAACCAGGACAAGTAGGTACTGTTACAGCAGATGTATATGTTAAATATGGTGTGACAGGTGCCGCTCCAACCCCAGTAAGATATGTAGTATTGCCTGCTAATGAAAAAGCACCTAGTGCAACACAAATTTCTTTAGGCCAGAATAGTACTGGTACAGCATTGACTGCTCCATGGACGGACACGCTTACGTTCGCTCCTGGTGTAAAACATACGCATACATTGACTGGATTGACAGCCAATACTGCCTATAAGGTATACGTTATTACAGGATCAGGTACGCAATTGTCACCTGTAGAAATCATTCAAATTCATACCAAGTAACTTAATCTTATACTGTCTCAGTTTGGGAATATAAGAATGGAATTCGTACTATAATAACGACAGGTTTACTCTTGGTCCGGTGAGGCGAATAGTTGCTCTTGCCGGACTTGTTTTATTTGTGAACACTACGACAATAATTGTTATCTAATTGTAAGGGCTGTAAGGAATTACTTTTTACTTAGCCTTAACAATTTGGTATAATGAAGGTGTAACTAAAGGAGGAGTGGCCATGCAATTCACCATTCGAGGTCAACAAATTGACGTGACCGACGCTTTGAGAGAGTATGTTGATAAGAAGCTCAGCAAACTTGAGAAGTATTTCGAAGCACCCCCTACCTCTGAAGGGTCTGTGACGCTTGGCGTAGTTCGCGGCCTTCATACGGTGGAAGTAACCATTCCGCTTGCTGGCGTGACGCTTCGTGCGGAAGATCGCAGCGATGACATGTATGCTTCCATAGATGCCGTTGTGGACAAGCTGGAACGTCAAATTCGCAAACACAAAACGAAGATCAATCGTAAGTTCCGTCAAGAGGGACTCAAGACGCTGTTTGTGGACGGAGCAAGTACCGCTGTTGCTGTAGAAGAACAAGATTATGATGATTTAGAAGTTGTGCGGAACAAGCGCTTTACGATGAAACCGATGGATGTTGAAGAAGCGATTCTTCAAATGAATATGGTAGGACATAATTTCTTTGTGTTTTCCAATATCGACACCTCGGAAGTAAGCGTAGTTTACAAACGTGATGATGGTAAATATGGACTGATTGAACAGGGCTAAGATCCAATGATGCCAGTTATGCTCAAAGTATAAAGGGCTTCGACAGTTAGTCAGAACCTAAGAAATTTAAACCGAGCCCCTATTCGCTGCAAGCGAATAGGGCTCTTGTGCGTATAAGCGGCTAGATTTGAAAAATGTGGCTGATACACCTTGTATTGCGGCATCTCTTACAAACTGTTACAATTTATGAAGCAGCGGAATCGAATTTATAAATGGCCCTTTCAATTTTGTGAGGATGGGCTCGGTTCCACCATCTGTGTTGCATGAAAGGGGTTAACCATGCTAGGACTTGTAAAGAAAATATTCGGAGACACCAACGATCGTGACGTTAAACGTCTCATGAAGACAGTCGATGTAATTAATGGATTGGAACCGGAATTTGTAAAGCTGTCTGATGAACAGTTACAAGCTAAGACAGCAGAATTCCGTGCCCGTATTGAAAAAGGCGAAACTTTGGAAGAAATTCTTCCCGAGGCATTTGCAACCGTGCGTGAAGCTTCCAAGCGGACACTTGGTATGCGGCATTTTGATGTGCAGCTGATTGGTGGTATGGCTCTGCATGAAGGCCGAATCTCCGAGATGAAGACTGGTGAAGGTAAGACGCTAGTAGGTACATTGCCAGTGTATTTGAATGCTTTGCTAGGTAAAGGTGTACACGTAGTAACGGTCAATGACTATTTGGCTCAGCGCGATAGCGCACAAATGGCACAAATTTATAACTTCCTGGGCATGACGGTTGGGGTTAACCTGAGCGGTATGGACCATGCTGATAAACAAGCTGCTTATGCCTGCGATATTACGTACGGCACGAACAACGAATTTGGTTTTGATTATTTGCGTGACAACATGGTGCTCTATAAAGAGCAAATGGTTCAACGCCCTCTGTATTTCTGTATTATTGATGAAGTGGACTCTATTCTTATTGATGAAGCACGTACACCTCTTATCATTTCCGGACAAGCTGAGAAGTCTACAGAATTGTACTTTTCAGCTGACCGTTTCGTGAAAAAGCTTAAAGCTGAGGAAGACTACACAGTTGATATTAAAGTGAAGTCTGTAGCTTTGACTGAAAAAGGTGTAGCTACTGCTGAGCGCGCTTTTGGTATTGAGAACTTGTATGACCACAGTCATGTGACCTTGAATCACCATATCGTCCAAGCCCTGAAAGCAAACGTAATTATGCGTCGTGACGTAGATTACGTTGTAAACGAGGGTGAGGTCGTTATTGTCGATGAATTTACAGGACGTCTAATGTCAGGACGTCGCTATAGCGATGGATTGCACCAAGCGATTGAAGCGAAGGAAGAAATTGAAGTACAGAATGAAAGTATGACTCTTGCAACGATCACATTCCAGAACTACTTCCGTATGTATCGCAAACTGGGCGGTATGACAGGTACAGCGAAGACTGAGGAAGAGGAATTTAAGAAGATTTATGGTCTTGAAGTTCTTCAAGTCCCTACGAACAAACCGAATCAACGTGTAGATATGCCGGATGTTGTCTACAAGAGTGAGAACGGTAAGTTCAAAGCTGTTGTGGAAGAAATTGTAGAGCGTCACAAAAAGAACCAGCCTGTACTGGTTGGTACAGTATCAATCGAGAATTCAGAGCTCGTATCTGAAATGCTGAAGCGTAAAGGTGTTAGACACCAAGTGCTTAACGCGAAGCATCACGCTGAAGAAGCGGAAATCATTACACATGCAGGTCAACCGGGTACAGTTACGATTGCTACCAACATGGCTGGACGTGGTACGGACATCGTTCTAGGTGAAGGTGTGACAGATCTTGGAGGTCTGCATATTATTGGTACAGAACGTCATGAATCGCGTCGGATTGATAACCAGCTGCGCGGTCGTGCGGGTCGTCAAGGTGACCCTGGTTCTACACAATTCTACTTGTCGCTTGGCGATGAGCTTATGAAGCGTTTTGGTGCTGACAACGTTCTAACTATGATGGATCGTCTCGGATTTGAGGAAGATCAGCCGATTGAGAGCCGCATGATCACACGTGCTGTAGAATCTGCTCAGAAACGTGTTGAAGGCAATAACTTTGATATCCGTAAAGTCGTATTGCAATACGATGACGTGATGAATCAGCAGCGTGAAATTATTTATAAACAACGCCGTGAGATTCTGGAGTCTGATAATATTAAAGATATCGTGCTTGAAATGATCAAACCAGTAATTGAGCGTATCGTTCTTGCACACTGTAGCGATGATATTCCTGAGAACTGGGAATTGCAAGAAGTTGCTGATTACGTGAACAGCAAGCTGCTTGAAGAAGGTGCTTTGACCCGTGATATTCTATGGGGTAAGGAAGCAGAGGAGATCATCGAGTTTATTTTCGAACGTGTGCTTGAGAAATATGCTGCACGTGAAGAACGTCTGGGTTCAGAACTCGTACGTGAATTCGAGAAGGTAATCGTACTTCGTTCCGTAGATAGCAAATGGATGGATCATATCGATGCAATGGATCAATTGCGTCAAGGGATTCACTTGCGTGCTTACGGGGGTACGGATCCACTTCGCGAGTATCAATTCGAAGGTTTTGAGATGTTTAATACTATGACTGCTACGATTCAAGAAGAAGTAGCTACTTATATTATGAAGGCTCACATCGAAGCGAATCAGGAACGTCAATCCGTTATTGATGAAGACAAGATTTCTACAAACGGAGAGCCTGTTGAGAAACGTCCGGTTCATGTTGAGGCTGTAACTGGCCGTAACGATCTTTGCCCTTGCGGAAGCGGCAAGAAGTACAAGAATTGCCACGGTCAAAACGCATAAGATAAACGTTCAGTAGCACTCATAATCAGGAGTAAGATGTAAGTCTGTATCCCTGATGTCTATGGGTATACTAACCATAAAGAGCGGCTGGGCCCGGGGGTATCCCCCGTTTACGGCCCAGTCGCTTTTTTGGATATTTAGTATTCGAGTGAATGAGGAATGGAGAGAAGGTTTGGAACTGGAGAAGCGTAGCGCTCGCCTTTATCTTCAGATTCCAACCGCAAGTGCGGTTATCTAATCAAGGAATCTGAGGATAACAGCGATCGGAAGTCCAATCCTTCTCGTAATGGCTAATCATTCACTCACGCACTAACTATCCATTAGAGCGAAGACCGTAACAACCTATTTTGAAAGGTGAAGTGACCTATGATAGAACCAAATGTAAAGCAGGATCTGCGTGAAATAGGCAAGAAACTAACTGACCTTAGGGGGTCTCTTTGACTTAGATCTTAAGCAAGAGATGATTTCTAACTTTGAAGAAAAAATGGCTGCTCCAGGCTTCTGGGATAATCCAGAGCAAGCACAGAGTGTGATCGGCGAGATGAATGCTGTGAAATCTTCCGTGGATCAATACGAGAAGCTGCAACAAGAATACGACGATGCTGCGATGATGGCAGAGCTTGCGGACGAAGAAGGCGATGAAGATCTTGCGGCAGAGATTGGGGAGACAATCAGCAGCTTAGGCAGAAAAGTGGATGAATTCGAGCTGCAATTGCTACTTAACCAGCCGTATGACAAGCTGAATGCAATCCTTGAGCTCCATCCGGGTGCGGGCGGTACGGAATCCCAGGACTGGGGACAAATGCTGCTGCGGATGTATACCCGTTGGGCTGAAAAACGTGGATTCAAGGTTGAGGTTTTGGATTATTTGCCGGGTGATGAAGCGGGAATCAAGAGTGTCACACTGCTCATCAAAGGCTTCAATGTATATGGATATCTGAAAGCTGAAAAGGGTGTACATCGATTGGTGCGGATTTCTCCGTTTGACTCTTCTGGTAGACGCCATACCTCTTTTGTATCCTGTGACGTAGTTCCGGAAATTACGGATGACGTAGAAGTTGAGATCCGTACCGAGGATCTTAAGATCGATACGTATCGTGCGAGCGGTGCCGGTGGTCAGCATATCAATACCACAGACTCTGCGGTACGGATTACTCACTTACCTTCGGGTGTGGTGGTAACCTGCCAGAATGAACGTTCACAGATCAAGAACCGGGAACAAGCAATGAAGATGCTACGTTCTAAACTATATGAGCGCAAACTGCAAGAACAGCAGCAACAATTGGATGAGATTCGCGGTGAGCAATCCGATATCGCTTGGGGCAGTCAGATCCGTTCTTATGTATTCCATCCATATAACATGGTCAAGGATCACCGTACTTCCGTAGAAACGGGAAATGTGGGTGCGGTAATGGACGGAGATCTGGATGCGTTCATCGATGGTTACTTGCGTAGCCAGATCAAGGTTGAGGCGGACTAAGGGATTTTTTCGGGAATATAGGAGAGTATAAAGTTACTCCATACTTTATCTATATATTTATTTTTCGGGGAAACGGATACCATTCTTTGATCTGAATGGGGTACCCGTTTCTTCTTACGTAGAGCAAGATGACACTTTAAGGAGCGCCATGAAATGCAAAAAATCAATTCTCGTAATAAACCCCCGCTGATTCCGCTGAATGGACCCATCCGTCATGTGGTGGATACAACGCTTATTTTGATCGGTTCGCTAATCACAGCACTGGGTTTTAATCTTTTTTTTCTGCCTAATCATATAGCTTCTGGCGGTGTATCGGGTCTTTCTGTATTGGCTGAAGCTTGGTTTGGGGCTGAACCGGCATTTACGCAATGGGCACTTAATATCCCGCTGTTTGTGCTCGGAGTAATCTTCCTGGGTAAACAATACGGCGTTCGCTCGTTGCTCGGGAGCTTTGTGTTGCCGCTATTTATCTTGTTGACAAAAGATTTGCCTACACCGACAACCAATCCACTTTTAGCCTCCATTTATGGCGGTATCTGTGTGGGAGTGGGGCTTGGCGTCGTGTTCCGCGGTCGGGGCTCGACAGGTGGTCTTACGATTTTGGCGCAAATCATTCAAAAGATATCGGGTCTCAGCTTCTCGGTTTCCGTTGTGTTGCTGGATGGGACGGTTATTGTACTGGCTGCGTTTATTCTCGGTATGGAGCAAGCGCTGTATGCGTTGATTGGATTGTTTGTGACAGGTAAGGCCATTAATGCGATAGAAGTAGGCTTCCGCTATACGAAGGTTGCATATATTATCTCGGACAAGACAGATGAAATATCTGCGGCGATATTAAATGATCTGGATCGTGGTCTGACAAAGCTGGACGCACATGGCGGGTACACTGGCGATGCACGTACCGTTCTGATGGTAGTGGTAGGTCAGAATGAAGTATCAAGGCTAAAGGCGATTGTCCAATCTGTAGATACAAGTGCATTTGTTATTATTACCGAAGCACATGAAGTGTTAGGCGAAGGATTTAAAAGAGAAGCGTAATCTCTCCTACGGGGGAGGCGACGCTTCTCTTTTTTTCTAAATGAGGTTATATTTAGGATAAATAAAGTTCACATATTGTGTTGTATTTATATTAATAGGGATGTATAATAATACATATTTCTAAGACGGTATGCATTATATTAAATAATATATTCATGATAAGCAGGAAGTGGGGATGACAGTGGAAGGCAAGCTGAGGGCGGCGATTGTTGGATCAACGGGTTATGGAGGCGTAGAGCTGATTCGGCTACTACAAAGTCATCCTAAAGTAGAGATTACTTCGGTAATTTCCTCATCTAGTGCAGGGGATGCGATAGAGGAAGGGTTTCCTCATTTGACGGGCATTATTGACCGAAGGCTGGATGGCGTTGATCCGGTGCAGATGGCTGAGCGGGCGGATGTGGTTTTTACGGCTACGCCGTCGGGTGTAAGTGCAAAGCTGGTCCCGCAGCTGCTGGAAGTTGGACTTAAGGTCGTAGATCTATCCGGCGATTTCCGATTGAAGGATGGCGCAGAGTATGAGCACTGGTACAAACATACGGCTCCTGCTGATGAATACCTAGAACAGGCTGTATACGGACTTTGCGAGGTGTTCGGAGAGCGTGTGGCTGGGGTTGATTTTATATCTAATCCAGGTTGTTATCCTACGGCTACACTTCTTGGACTAATTCCTGCGATTCAGGCAGGCTGGATTAAGCATGACAGTATTATTATTGATGCGAAATCGGGGGTTACCGGAGCGGGACGCGGAACGAGTCTGATGGTGCATTATGCAGAGATAAACGAGAACTTAAAAACTTATAAATTAAATAAACATCAACATATACCGGAAATCGAGCAGACACTCACGGAGATTGCTGGAGAAAAGGTAACCGTTACGTTTACCACACATCTCGTGCCGATGAGCCGAGGGATTATGAGTACGATGTATGCAGGAATGAAGGGCAATTATACGGAGCAGGATTTTGTGGATTTATATCGTGAATATTATGCGGGCAGACCTTATGTGCGGGTGCGCGATGTAGGTGTGATTCCAGCGACAAAAGAAGTTAACGGCTCTAATTATTGTGATATCGGATTTGCGACAGATGCTCGTACAGGGCGGGTGACTATAGTCTCCGTCATTGATAACGTTGTAAAAGGTGCGGCAGGTCAGGCAATACAGAACCTTAATTTGATGATGGGATGGGAGGAAACCCTTGGCCTCGGCTACACACCTGTGTATCCATAAGGATCAGCGGTACAAATAACATGAGCGAGATTGAATTATTTACTACCTTGGAAGGTGGAAGCATTACTTCACCTAAAGGATTTAAGTCCGGAGGACTGCACTGTGGATTGAAAAAAACGGACCGCAACGATCTCGGAGTGATTCTTTGTGAGGTTCCAGCTACGGCTGCTGCCGTGTATACGACGAATGTTTTTCAGGCGGCTCCTCTGAAGGTGACGCGGGAAAGTCTTGTGAACGGAACGTTGCAGGCGGTAGTCGTGAACAGCGGGAATGCTAATGCCTGCACAGGTGAACAAGGCGAGGCCGATGCTTATGAGATGCGCGCTGCTGCGGCTCAACATTTGGGCGTGAACGTTAACGATGTTGCTGTCGCTTCAACTGGAGTTATTGGTGAATTACTGAAAATGGACTGCGTACGTAGCGGTATTGTTGCAATACCAGAGAAGCTGGACGGTGGGGCTGCTGGAGCGGAGGAATTCTGTCAGGCCATACTTACAACTGATTTAGTTAAAAAAGAGGTTGCCGTGAAGGTGCTTGTTGGCGGTGTAGAAGTTATTATTGCTGGAGCCGCGAAGGGCTCCGGGATGATTCATCCTAACATGGCTACCATGCTCGGTTTTATGACTACAGATGCTGATATTTCAGCGGAAGATTTACACAGTTTGCTTCGTTCTGCTACGAACGTTACTTTTAATATGATCACAGTTGATGGAGATACAAGCACGAATGATATGTTAGTGTCGATGGCGAGTGGGCTTGCAGGGAATGAGAAGCTGACTCAACAGCATCCGGATTGGGACGCTTTTGCCGCAGGATTCACGTATGTCTGCCAGACGCTTGCCAAAGCGATTGCTCGTGATGGAGAAGGTGCGACTCACCTGATTGAGGTTCAAGTGAATGGTGCAGTTCATGACGAAGCTGCCGCAGCGATTGCCAAGACAGTGGTAGGTTCTAGTCTAGTGAAATCTGCTATTTTTGGAGCGGATGCGAACTGGGGACGAATTATTGCAGCGGTTGGACGCGCAGGTGTTCCGGTATCGCCGGAGCGCGTAAACATTTCTTTAGGTGATATTGAGGTGCTACTGCACTCGAAGCCGGTTGTTTTTGATGAAGAGAAGGCTTTGGCTTATTTGCAAAAAAGTGAAACGGTGCTGATCACTGTAGATTTGCATGATGGAACCGGAAAGGCTACAGCTTGGGGCTGTGACTTAACTTACGATTATGTGCGTATTAACGCTGCATACCGTACCTAATTTGTGGCGGCTTAAGCCCACAAGGGAAGGATACCGAACATATGACGCTAAATAGCGAGCTTGAACTTATAGATGCATTAGATGGTAGTGGATTGTTTGTGATGAAATGCGGCGGCAGTACGCTGGCTGCTCTTCCTGATTCTTTTTTCGAAGATTTACGAGATTTGCAGCAGGAAGGCATTCAGCCTGTAATAGTTCATGGCGGAGGGCCGGCCATTTCAGAGAATCTAGCAAAGCTGGGCATTGAAAGCAGCTTCGTGAACGGTCTGCGGGTAACCACCGAGGCAGTACTAGATGTCGTAGAGATGACGCTGGCAGGGAGTATCAACAAGGCGATTGTAAGGCGAATTCAAGGAAGTGGCGGTCTAGCTCTAGGGCTGTCCGGCATCGATGGAAATATGATTACTGCTAGACCCGTAGCTAATAGCGCTGAAGTAGGTTTGGTAGGAGAAGTAACGGAAGTAAAAGCTGAGATCGTAACTGGTATTGTTGGGATGGGCTATATTCCTGTCATTGCACCTATCGGTGTAGATGCTGCAGGTCAGCGCTACAATATTAACGCAGACACAGCAGCAGGAGCAGTCGCTTCTTATGTAGAGTCTCCCCAAATGATCGTGGTCACAGATGTGCCTGGCATTATGAGTACCGTGGAGGGTCAGAAAATTGTACTTCCATCCGTTACCGTACAGGAAATCGAAGCTTTAATTGAAAGTGGAGAAATCTACGGCGGCATGATCCCGAAAGTACGGGCAGCGATCGATTGCATTCAAGGCAGCGTTTCAGAGGTTATTATTGTGGATGGAAAAGAAGCGCGGGTGCTTAGCCGAGTACTGCAAGGTGAAGCGATAGGCACACGTATTATTCGTTCGTAGAATCATAGATGAAAATCATTTAGAGGTGCAGCCTGGTACACAGGAGCACAAGATGGGAGAGTGACTTAGAATGAGCAAGCTTACACAAGCTGAAATGGATTCGCAAGCAGGGGCACAGCAGACCGATACAGTAGGATCAGGTACACCGGATGTTGCAGCAGGCAAGCTTAGCGCGGTATTCCCTTCTTACGCCAGATATGATCTCAGCTTAGTTAAAGGCAAAGGCACCTGGGTATGGGATGATAAGGGCAATAAGTATCTTGATTTCACAAGTGGATTAGCTGTGACCAGTCTAGGTCATGCTCCTGAAAAAGTCGGTGCGAAGCTGAAGGATCAGATTGATACGCTCTGGCATGTCTCCAACCTGTTCCATATTCCTGGGCAGGACAAAGTTGCAAATCTTTTGACAGAGAATAGCTGCGCTGATCAAGTGTTTTTCTGTAATAGTGGGGCAGAAGCGAATGAGGCTGCTATTAAGCTGGCTCGTCGTTACCACCAGAAGGTAAAAGGTGTCGATCGTTATGAGGTCATCACATTTGAACAATCCTTCCATGGACGTACATTAGCCACACTAACAGCTACAGGTCAGCAAAAGGTAAAAGAAGGCTTCCTGCCGCTTCCAGCAGGCTTCAAAACTGTACCTTTGCATGATCTCCCTGCGTTAGAGGCTGCTATCGGTGATCATACCGCTGCTATCATGCTGGAGATGGTGCTTGCAGAGGGTGGCGTGCTTGAGGTAGAACCAGAGTTCTTGAACGCTGTAGTGGCACTGTGTAAGAAACACGGATTGCTTCTGATTGTAGATGAGGTACAGACAGGAATGGGACGTACAGGCAAGCTGTTCGCTCATCAGCATTATGGAATTGAACCAGATATTTTCACTTTGGCTAAAGGGATTGCAAGTGGGTTCCCAGCGGGCTTAATGCTTGGCAAAGGGTATTTGCGTGATGCTTTCTCACCAGGCAGCCATGCGTCCACCTTCGGAGGAACACCGCTAGCAACAGCGGTTATGGCAGCGACAATTGAAACGATGCTGGAGGATGAGCTTCCACAACGCGCTGAAGAAATGGGTAAGTACCTGACAGGTCTTTTGAAAGAGAAGCTGGCGGACTGTTCTTTTGTGAAGGATATCCGTGGTAAAGGACTGTTAATCGGGATTGAATGTCAATCACCAGTGGGCGATATTGTTTTGGCTGGACAAAAGAAAGGCCTGTTGTTCGTGACAGCGGGTCCTAATGTCCTTCGCTTGCTGCCTAATCTATATGTAAGTAAAGAGGAGATCGACCAAGCGGTGGACATCGTCTCCGAACTCATTCATACTTATGCTAAACAAGCAAACGGGGAGGTAAGCTCATGAGTCAGGGCGTACAGAGTAACAAGCACACCATTGCACAGCAACTGAAAGGCCGTGATTTACTGGAGCTGAACGATTACAGCCCGGAAGAAATTACGTATCTGATTGATTCAGCGATTGAGCTGAAGAAGAAGCAGAAAAATGGCGAAGAATTTCAGCCGCTGAAGGGAAAGACGATTGGTCTTATTTTTGAAAAATCCTCTACTCGTACGCGCGTGTCGTTTGAAGTTGGAATGTATCAGCTGGGAGGGCATGCCCTTTTCTTGAGCAAAAATGACATTCAGCTTGGACGCGGTGAAACGGTTGGCGATACAGCACAAGTAATGTCACGTTACCTCGACGGAATTATGATCCGTACCTTCGGTCATGACAAAGTAGAGGATCTGGCTCGGTATGCTTCTATTCCAGTAATCAACGGCCTGAGCGACCTGGCACATCCTTGCCAAGTGCTGGCGGATTACCAAACGATTTATGAGCACAAAGGAAAGCTCAAAGGCCTGAAGTTGGCTTACATCGGCGATGGCAACAATATGGCGCATTCTCTGATGATTGGCGGAGCTAAGCTGGGCGTGGACGTATCTATTGCCGGACCGGAAGGTTATGAGCCGGATGCAGCGGTTGTAGCAGAAGCCCGTGAGATCGCTAAAGAAACCGGAGCGAAGATTGTGGTTACTCACAGCCCGCAAGAAGCTGTACAAGACGCTGACGTCATCTACACCGATGTGTGGGCGAGCATGGGCTTCGAAGAGGAGCAAAAGGCGCGTGAAGCGGCATTCAAGGACTATCAGGTCAATGAGGCGCTTGTAAAAGGTGCGAAGAGCGATTATCTCTTCCTGCACTGCCTGCCGGCCCACCGTGAGGAAGAGGTCAGCACAGGCGTGATTGACGGCCCTAACTCGGTCATCTTTGATCAGGCTGAGAACCGTCTGCATGCGCAAAAGGCTTTAATGGCTGCGCTGATGAGTTAAGGAATTTAAATAATATAAAATATAAATCACTATATAAATTGAATTAATGTTGAGCGAAGTTAGGTTTTGGACGATAGAGTAATGGAGCGGAATTTTTGGAACTGTAGGAGCGTAGCGTTCGCCTTTATCATCAGATTTCATCCGCATAATGCGGTTTGAAATAAAAGAAATCTGATGATAACAGCGACCAGAAGTCCAAACATTCAGCGTAGTTGCGATTAATCGTTAAAGTGCTAGCGAGAGCACGGTTATTTTAATTTATATAGCCCACACGAAAGGAAGTTGCCACACCATGGCTAAAGAAAAAATTGTACTCGCCTATTCCGGCGGACTAGATACATCCGTTATTTTGAAATGGCTTAAAGAAACCTATGACGCGGAGATCATCGCCTTCACAGCCGATATCGGCCAAAAAGAAGAGCTCGACGGTTTGGAAGAAAAAGCACTAGCAACCGGTGCATCGAAAGTATACATCGACGATCTGCGCGATGAGTTCGCTAGCGACTTCATCTACCCTATGTTCCAATCCGGCGCGCTTTACGAAGGCCAATACTTGCTCGGAACTAGTATTGCTCGTCCACTGATCGCTAAGCGTATGGTGGATATCGCCATCGCTGAAGGTGCTACGGCTATCGCGCACGGCGCGACTGGTAAAGGTAACGATCAAGTGCGTTTTGAGCTTGGGGTAGCTGCACTAGCACCAAACATTAAAGTAATTGCGCCTTGGCGTTTGGAAGAGTTCCGCAATCAATTCCCGGGTCGTGCGGAAATGATCGCTTATGCGGAAGCTAATGCTATTCCGGTACAAGCCTCTGCGGCGAAGCCATATTCGATGGACCGTAACCTGCTGCATATCAGCTATGAGAGCGGCGTATTGGAAGATCCTTGGTTCGATCCAAGTGCACCAGAGAACAAAGGAATGTTCCTGCTGAGCAACGCTCCTGAGGATGCTCCGGATGAAGCGGAATATTTGGAACTCGATTTCGTTAAGGGAGACTGCGTAGCCCTGAATGGTGAGTCCTTAAACCCACTTCAAGTGATGGAGAAACTGAACGAGCTAGGCGGTAAACACGGTATCGGACGTGTGGATATGGTTGAGAACCGTTTTGTCGGCATGAAGAGCCGCGGCGTGTATGAGACTCCGGGTGGAACAATCCTGTTCGTCGCTCATCGCAAAATGGAGTCCATCACGATGGACCGTGAAGTGATGAACCTGCGTGACAGCCTGATCACTCGTTACAGCACTTTGGTGTATAACGGTTTCTGGTTCGCTCCAGAGCGTATTGCACTGCAAGCTCTTGTAACACAGAGCCAACAAAATGTAACAGGTACTGTTCGTCTTAAATTGTACAAAGGCAACATCATCGGCGCTGGAGTGAAGAGCCCAGTCAGCCTGTACAACCCTGAAATTGCGACGATGGAAGCTGATCCTACACAAGCTTATGATCAAGGGGATGCAACTGGCTTTATCCACTTGAACGCATTGCGTCTTAAGGTTTCTACAGGTGTAAATGGAGCTTCGAAATAGAACGATAACATAAACTTAAACGGGCAACCCCGAAGGCCGTTCCTCCCGTCAGGATAGGAGCGGCCCTCTGGCGTCCAAGAGGAGGAAATTACAGGTGAGCAAGCTTTGGGGCGGACGGTTTACTAAAGGAACAAACAAGCTGGTGGAGGAATATACGGCTTCCATTGGATTTGATAAGGCTTTGGCCAAAGAAGATGTACAAGGCAGTCTGGCGCATGTCACAATGCTGGGCAAATGCGGAATCCTTCCACAAGAAGATGTGGAGACGATTAAGCAAGGTCTGAACAAAGTATTGGACAAGGTTAACGCTGGAGAGGTTGTTTTCTCCGTAGCGGATGAAGACATCCATATGAATATTGAAAAACATCTGATCGAGGAAATCGGTCCGGTCGGTGGTAAACTGCACACTGGACGTAGCCGTAACGATCAGGTGGCAACGGATATGCACCTTTACCTACGGGGCCGGGTAGTTGAGCTAGTTAGCTTGCTGCATGAATTACAGGAAGCTCTGATTGAACAAGCCAAAGATAATGTAGAGACGATCATCCCTGGTTACACGCATTTGCAGCGGGCACAGCCGATCCTGTTTGCTCACCACTTGTTGGCTTACGTCTCCATGTTCCGCCGCGATGCGGAGCGTTTGACGGACAGCTACAAACGGATCAACGTGCTGCCACTCGGAGCAGGCGCACTTGCTGGTACAACCTTCCCGATCGATCGCCACTTTGTAGCGGAACAGTTGGGCTTTGACAGTGTGTACGAGAACAGTCTGGATGCTGTCAGCGACCGCGATTTTATCGTCGAGTTCTTGGCAAATGCTGCGCTTGTAATGACTCACCTATCCCGACTCAGCGAGGAATTGGTGTTGTGGAGCAGCACGGAGTTCAGCTTTGTGGAACTGGATGATGCTTTCTGCACAGGCAGCAGCATTATGCCACAGAAGAAGAACCCGGATGTACCAGAACTGGTACGGGGCAAAACAGGCCGCGTTTACGGCAATCTGATTGGCTTGCTGACCGTACTGAAATCACTGCCACTGGCGTACAACAAGGATATGCAGGAAGATAAAGAAGGCATGTTCGATACCGTTACTACGCTGACTGGTGCACTGCAATTGTTCGCGCCGATGATCTCCACCATGAAGGTGAACAAGGGACGTATGCGTGAAGCCGTGAATACGGACTTCTCGAATGCTACGGATATCGCCGACTTCTTGGTAGGCAAAGGTCTTCCTTTCCGCCAAGCACATGAAGTAATCGGAAAAACAGTGCTCTACTGCATTAACGAAGGCAAATTCCTGCTGGATCTGACGCTGGAAGAGTTCAAGCAATTCTCGCCACTCTTCGACGAGAATATCTATGCTGTTCTTCAGCCGGAAGCTGTAGTTAACGCCCGCAACGTTTATGGCGGCACAGCCACCGTTCAGGTGAAGGCTGCGATCGAACGCGCGGAGCAGGCGCTGCAGGAAGCTAATGAATGGGTAGTAAAACACGGTGACGCTATTTTGTAAACCGTATCAATACCAAATCTCGCCTCAGACTTTTATAGGTCGCAGGCGAGATTTTTTTTATCTAAAGGGGCTTTAAGTACAACACAACTGGATTCACAGTGCTCTTTACGGTTATCCTTAAATTAGGGATTGGAGGGTTCGTAAGTATGAGTAGAGAGCAGATCCTAGACGAGCTTAGATCGCAATTAAAACTGGGCAATCATATTATCGGAGTAGCCACAGGTGCTGGAATAACGGCAAAGTATGCGAAGCAGGGTGGCGCTGATTTTCTTCTGATGTTAAATTCGGGTAAATTCCGCCAGATGGGGAGGAGTTCTCTCGCTGGGATTTTGCCGTTTTGCAATAGCAATGATATGGTGATGGACTTTGCGTCTAGGGAAATCATCCCTCTGGTAAGAGATATTCCTATTATTTTTGGGCTCAATGCAACCGATCCGACAAAAGATATGGAGAGCTATATCAGTGAAATAAAGAATAAGGGATTTTCCGGAATTAATAATTACCCCACGGTCGGATTAATAGATGGTCAATTTGGAGAAGCACTCGAAGAAGAGGGGAATGGTTATCTACTCGAAGTAGAAGCTATAAGGATCGCCCATGAAAAAGATTTGTTTACCATAGCCTTTGTATTTGACGAAATTCAAGCTGCTCAGATGATCGAGGCGGGAGCAGATATTATTTGTGCACATTTAGGCTTAACCGAAGGGGGATTATTAGGAGCCAAAAAAGTATTCTCTCTGGAAGCTGCCAAGGCTAAGGCTGACGAGATTTTTAATACATGCAATGCGTTAAAGCCAGATTTAATTAAATTGGTTTATGGTGGTCCCGTGAAAACGCCGATTGATGTGCAGTATATGTACAGTAATAATCAAAACCTGATGGGGTACATCGGGGGCTCTGCTTTTGAAAGAATTCCATCGGAGAAGTCCATCACGAATATAACCAAAGCTTTTAAAGTGTCGGGGACGCTGGATGAAGATGATTTTATGGTGAAAATGTTAAACGGCATCACAAAGCACTATGATTATGTTGAATTTGTAAAAGAATACGTGGCCCAAAATTATATGAATGAGATTTTGTTTGCAGATTTAGCTAAGGTGGCGCATGTATCCCGAAGTTACTTAAGTAGTTTGTTTACCAAAAAAGTTGGCTGCAGCTTTCAAACGTATCTCGTACAATTTCGGATGGATAAGGCAGCGGAAATATTACATAGAGACCCTATCCAGTTATCTGAGTTAGCGCCATTAGTGGGATATCAAGATTATGCGCAGTTTAGCAAAATGTTTAAGAAGTACAAAGGGTTCTCTCCAAAACAATATAAATCTAACATAAACACAAAAACATAAGACATAAAAGCGTTTTCATTCATAATTCAAAGAAGTATGATTAACTCATAAGTTGATCATGCTTTTTTGTTGTAGATATTTGAAGAGGAGGTTGAAGAAATGAAGACGATTGCCATTGCCGGAACTTTTGACACCAAGGGTGAAGAATATCTCTACATTAAAAATTTGCTGGAAAGCTTGGAGTTAGGTACGTTTACGATTCATACGGGTGTGTTTGAACCCACTTTTACACCGGATATCTCTAACAGAGAAGTAGCAGCAGCCGCGGGTGTAAGTATAGATGAGCTCGTTGCCAAGAAGGATAGAGCATTAGCGACAGAATTATTAGCCAAAGGTATGGAAAAATTAGTACCTGAATTATATAAGCAAGGCAAATTTGATGGGATTATCTCCTTTGGGGGTACTGGAGGGACTTCACTTGTAACCCCTGGTATGCGGGCATTGCCTATTGGTGTACCAAAAGTGATGGTTTCGACCGTAGCTTCTGGGAATACTGCCCCATATGTAGGTACTAGTGATATTGTCATGATGCCTTCCGTAGTAGACGTTGCTGGACTGAACTCCATTTCAACAAAGATTTTTACCAATGCAGCCTTCGCCATCGCCGGTATGCTTAAATTTGAGAATAAACAAGTGATAGAGAAAAAACCATTAGTAGCTACAACAATGTTTGGGGTAACAACCCCCTGTGTGACGGCAGCCCGTAACTATCTTGAAGCTAGAGGATATGAGGTGCTTGTATTCCATGCAACAGGTGTAGGTGGCCAGTCCATGGAGGCGCTAATCGAGGCTGGTTTTATTGAAGGTGTATTGGATCTGACCACAACAGAATGGGCGGACGAAATTATTGGTGGCGTGCTAAATGCTGGACCTCATCGGTTAGAAGCTGCTGGTAAACATCATATTCCACAGGTTGTGTCGGTAGGTGCCCTTGATATGTGTAACTTTGGCCCTTATGATACGGTACCCGAGAAATTTGCTGGACATAAGTTCTATAAGCATAACCCTACAGTTACTTTGATGAGAACAACAGTAGAAGAGAATGAAGCTATCGGCAAAAAACTTGTCGAGAAATTAAATATGGCCAAAGAGAAAACGGTGTTAATGTTGCCGCTTAAAGGGATATCGGGCATTGATGTTGCAGGGGAAGCTTTTTACGGTGTAGAGGAAGATCAAATGTTATTTGATACCTTGAGAAATGGTGTGAACAGAAATGTTGTCGAGGTTATCGAAATGGATTGTGCCATTAATGATGTAGAGTTTGCAGAAGCAGCAGCGCAGAAGCTAATAGATCTCATGAGCAAATAACACTAACACAGAACATTTAAATAATGATGGAGGCGTTACACATGAACAAAAATACAAGAACTGAAATCATGGCGAAGTTTAGAGAAGAAGTAGCAAATGGAAAGATTCTTTTAGGCGTGGGAGCCGGTACAGGGATTACTGCAAAAAGCAGTGAAGCTGGCGGAGCGGATATGCTGATTGTTTATAATTCAGGAAGATACAGAATGGCAGGTCGTGGATCATTGGCTGGGCTACTATCTTATGGAGATGCCAACCAAATTGTAGTCGAAATGGGCTCTGAAGTATTACCTGTTGTGAAAAATACTCCCGTACTAGCAGGCGTATGTGGAACAGATCCTTTTAGAGTGATGGAGGTATATTTGAAACAGCTTAAGGATCAAGGTTTTAGCGGCGTGCAAAACTTCCCAACCGTTGGTTTGATCGATGGCGTATTCAGACAGAACCTTGAAGAGACCGGGATGGGATATGGTTTAGAAGTAGATATGATTAGAGCAGCGCATGAATTGGATATGCTCACAACTCCTTACGTATTTGATCCTGATCAAGCAAAAGCGATGGCAGAAGCAGGCGCAGATATTTTGGTGGCGCATATGGGCTTGACTACCAAAGGTACAATTGGAGCTAAGACCGCTCTGACATTGGATGATTGTGTAGAAAGAATTGAAGCGATTATTAAAGCAGGGAAAGCAGTAAATCCAGATATTATGGTGATTTGTCACGGTGGACCAATTGCTGAACCAGAAGATGCTGCGTACGTAATTGAACGGACAGAAGGTATAGACGGATTCTTTGGTGCCTCGAGTATTGAAAGATTTGCTGCTGAAAAAGGGATTAAAGATCAGACAGTCCTATTTAAAAATATCACCAAACAAGCATAATTGCCTTCGGCATCCCTATAAGGACGGTAAGCCATTAAGCGAGAAATAAAAGAACCCTCCGGAGAGGGCAATCTGAGTAGTATAGAATTAAGGTGTAGCTTATAGCTGCACCTTTTTTGTTGTCTATTAGAAGAAGCTAATTATTACTCAACGGCAGCCAAGCCAATATATCGCGTATTTTGGCATCCCAATAGCCCCATTCATGTGTGCCTGGACCTTCTTCATAGGTTAAAGAAAGTGAGGTTGCTCGGCACGCATCGCGGAATTTCAAGTTATCTGTGTACAGGAAATCTTCTGTGCCACAGCATTGATACAGCGCTGGTTTCGGTCCCGTGGAGCGGTTCACTTCCTCAAGCAGCCATAGAAGGTCTTCGGGCGTACCGGCGATATCTTCCGTTCCGAAGATCATTTCGTATTCTTTGCTTTTGACGGTAGGATCCTCAAAGTTTATAAAATTATGCGCCATATCAAGTGCGCCCGACAGACTTGCTGCAGCCGCAAAAGCTTCCGGTTTCCGTAGTCCCAGCTTGATCGCTCCGTAACCACCCATCGACAACCCGGCTACAAAGTTATCCTCGCGTTTATCTGACAATGGGAAGAATGAGCGCGCAAGCATAGGCAACTCCTCACTAATAAAGGTCCAATAACGACCGCCAACCGCCATATCCGTGTAGAAACTGCGATGTACATTCGGCATAACTACAGCTATTCCCATCTCTGCTACATATCGTTCTATCGAAGTCCGGCGAAGCCAGATCGAATCATCGTCGGACAAACCATGCAGCAAATACAATGTAGGATGTAGTTCTCCCCTTGTTACGTTGCTCATACCGATTTGTGTGGTTGTTTTTTGCGGCAAAATTACAGTCATTGAGGTATTCAATCCTAGTACTTCTGAATAAAATTTACACTCTATTAAAGCCATTTCATCCATCCCCTCTCTCTCCAAATGATAGCACACAGAAAAAGTGAGAGATATTGTAGAAATATCTGAATTATAAGGATTTTGAGGATTGCTGTACCTAGATATGAGAGAATATAATGGAAGTAGAAAAATAAGGAAGAAACGTGCAAATGCGAAATTATTTTCATAGGCGGGAGGCAAAAAGTAGGATGAAATCGGGCCTAAAGCAGGAAAAAGGTTTTACTTTGATCGAAGTGCTGGCCGCTATTGTGATTTTGTCGATAGTATCACTGGTGCTTACGTCTTACTTTACAAACGCCATGAGTTACTCTAAATCGAACCAGAACAAGACGATTATGGTCAATCTGGCGAGGAACGCGCTGTTTTATGTGGAGAAGCAGGATTTTGAGGAAATGAGTAATTTTTTTGTAACAGATCCATTAAAGCATAAGATGATTGTAGATGCAGGTGAGGAACTGCCCATGATTAAGGCTTCTGAGTGCACGACGACTATAACATGTGTTTATAGCAATAGTTTTGTAAATGGTGGAGCTTTACCAGATGTATTAAATCCAGTCGTTAACAACATCAAATATGAGATTAATATTCGATACCAGTTTCAATTACATCAGGAGATGCAGGAAGGGAAGAATAGTGGTGGAGGGGTAGATACCCGCAAGAGCGAGATGGCACCTTATCTTATCCCTGTCGAGGTGAAAGTTAGTGGTAATGGTGGGCCTGGTGGAACAGCTTATACTACGGTGGTGGAGGGATATATTACGGATGAGAAGATTCGCTGACCGCCTAAAATACCAGCATGGCTTCACACTGATTGAGATGATCGCTGCGATTACCCTCTTCGCTATGGTTGCAGGAATGCTCTCTATGGTGATGATGTTCGGTTTCCGCAGCTATCATAAAATAACGATTGAGAACTCACTTCGTGAGGAAGCTGATTTGATTATGTCATCTATCATTAATGAATTATATGTATTCGGACCAACTAGAGTGGAGAATACGACAGATGGATTAAATCTGATAAAGGATTCAGATGGTGTGATATCTACGCGAACTATTCAATTTGTTACTTCTGAGGGCGGGGAAGGTGGCATTACCACACTTACCATTAATAGTGTCATAAACGATCCTCGTACCTCAATTCATTCCGATCTATCTGGTTCTACGATTGTTTCTACCAATTCTAATGGTACGGGTTGCAAGATTAATGTACCTTGTAGAAGCGGACTTGTTGATATAAAACTACTTTTAACTCAGCATTACGATGGAAGGACTTATGATATGGAGATGGTGAGCAAATTTGGTTTTTAGGAGGAATCACATAATGACAGGACAATCATCTCGGTCTATCCGCGTCAGAATAGCTCATACTAGTTTGCAATGCTTAAAAGAAGAGAGAGGCTCGGCACTTGTACTGGTCATGTTCATTGTACTGATTCTTACTATTCTCGGTTTAAGTGTACTTAGTGCTACAGTGGGCGGTGCACAGCGGACGGAGACGCGTAAAAATGATGTGCAAAGTCTACACTTAGCTGAAAAAACGCTTGATGAGGCTGTGGCGTATATTACATCGAGCTTAAATAAAAAAATAGAGAGTAATATAGATATTAGCCAAGCAGAACTGGATCAGTCCATAAAGAATTTTTTGATTGCACTTCCAACCACACTTCCAGATACACTTTCAGCAGGTCTTAAGACAAGTACTGATTTGGCAAACGCAACTGGGAAAATAAGTGGAATTACATATGCGGTAGAGGGGACGATTGGAACAGGAACGTTGGTCAAATACATAGTGACTATCAACTCGGAGGCTGAAGTTAACGGGGTCAAGCGTAATCTTAAGCAAAGGGTGTTTATAGACACTTTTCCGGATTTTCTTAAATACACTATTGGGTCAGAGAAGAATCTTACGATTAATGGAGCACCCTTAATTATTGGGAATATTTACGCAGGAGACATACTAATTATCAGCGACAAGGCTGAGTACACGTATAAGAAAAAATTCCATACACTTGTATCAAGTCCCTTTGAAATAGATGGTGAGGCGCATGTTCAATCTCTTGATAAGCTGATATATCGAGAGGAAGGCAAAAGTGAGTTGAAGGCTTCTGAAATTACTAAAGAAACCTCCATGACTGGGAAAATCCCTCAAGATAAGGTGGAAATTAGAAATCGTCGTACATTCGTAGAAGTTAATGTTGAGGGTTCATTTGTGGATAAAGTGGCGGAAGCAATAGGGACAGGGGCTGACAGAACTACGATTCGAAATAAGCTTGCTGAAGGCAAACTAGCATCCTATTTAGCGGGTATGAATCTATATAATTTTGACGCTATTGATCAGGTTGGCTTGATCAAGCCAATTCTCAGGGATGATTCGCCTGAGGCTCAGAAGGATTATAAGGAGGAAATGAGGGAATATACTAAAAAATTAAACACTATAAAGCATCCAACCAAATCTGTTATTTATAATGGAAATCTGGATCTGGACGGCAGTGATGACTTTCCGGGTGTCTTATACTCAGAAGAAGACAAAAACTCAACGTCATCCCGTAAGTGGCTCATTGTAGACGGAAATCTAATCGTTGATAACTATGGTAATGAAAAACCAGTACAGATACGAGCGAATATTTTAGTGACTGGAAAGGTAGAAATTCGGGGGAATGTTCAAATTGATTCCACTATGTTTGTATTTAAAGAACCCTCGACTATTAATGGAATTCCCGAACATACTACATTGGTAGAAGATGCAACACTTCAAGGATTGGATGGTAAGGAACTAGTATTGATCTCCCGTGGTCCAATACTTATTAATCGTTTGGCTGCCTTCAGTAACACTCCTACTCAGTTAGATGCTTTTTTTTATACTGATTCGGATGCGGATTTATATGGTGTAGGATCTATATTCTCGCTTAGCGGAGGATTCTTTGCAAAGGGGAATCTTACTATAAATGCTGTGCGGGGAACAGCTATAGGCAAAGATAATAATATTGTAATAGACAGCAACAGCAATTTGATCCGGTTCAAGGCAGCTTATAACGATCAGATCTTTGAAGATCAGAAGGCCGGACTTCCTCGTGTGAAGACAGTGAATATTAGCGTAGAAGACATGCAGTTGGAGTAGCGTTTGATATAAATGTGGAATATAAAACCCCCGAGTCGCAGTATCTTTGCGACTCGGGGGTTTTGCCTTTTTAGTAACGATCTTCGTTCTCTACAATTACCTCTACAGAATCTTGGATTTTAGGGTCTTCAATATACGAAACAGTAATAGTGGCTTTCCCCTTCTTTAGACCGGTTATTTTACCATCACCTGAAACTGTCAGGATGGCTGTGTTGCTGCTTGTCCAGAGGAGTTTATCTTTAAAGTCATTTTTGATTAAGCTTTCTGGCCAAAGTACAAGACCGTTATTAAATAAATCTCTGGAATTATCCGGTCCAACTCCTATTTTGAATGGCGCGGGTAAGGATAGGTTAGTTAATTTAACGCCAATTGCTATTTCTTTAAAGGCTTCAATAACAGGGGAGGATCCTTTTACAATCACTTTGACCTTGACTGATTTGGTAAACACGTTGCCCTTTAACTTTATAGTTTTGTTATCAGGGGTAGGGACGTATGTTGCATAATTACTTCCATCCCCTTCCAGGCTCCATACGTATTCAACCGGATCGGAATTCTCTACAGGTTGAACGACAGACACATTTAACGGTATTTCATTTCCGATGTTTACAAAAGAATCCCCATTAATTTGTATCTCACGAACAGGATTTGTAATTGTAACGGTATGTTCTTTTGAATAGATAGCACCGTTAGGCTTCCGATCAGTTTTGACTGTGGCCACAATTGTCACTGATCCAGATCGATTAGCCAACAAGGTTGCTTTACTTCCAATAGATGGATCGGTATTTTTAGTTATTGTAGCATTGGCTGAATTCGCCCCTGGTTTGATGGACCATTCGTAGCCAATTATGGTTTCATCAAAGGGCTCATAACTAGCTTCGAAGGGAACTTTCTCACCGACTATAGCGTCCTTAGCTCCTGTAATCGTTAAATCAGCTGAAACGACTTTTACTTTTGCAGTAGTAAAGACGTGGCTACCATCGCTTCTTACATCTCTAGCTGTAACCACTAATGTTGCTTCTCCGGCTTTTAGACCTCTTATTACTCCGGTGTCACTAATAGAGACTATATCCGGCTGTTTAGACAACCAACTGACTTCTTTGTTGTTGGCATCTTCAGGTGTTATGACCGGTAGCAGTTTCAGTTCACTATCTACCCGAATCACTGTATCTTGAAGTTGAATGTTCGCTACTTTAACGATAGCTTCAAAGGAAATAGGAGAGAAACTTATTGTTACCCGTTCTCGGGTGACTGGTGTAGGGTTCGGTAAATCTCCGGTGAATGGAGACAGATCGATACTGTGCCCACCATTATAACCTGAGATTGATTTTCCGATAAATGAGCCAACAATATCACCAGTGAAAGATATATTTGCTAATGGAGCCAGAACAGTACCATATAATTTGTATCCGCGTAGGTTAAATGATGTTGCTTCATAAAAATTGTATAACACGTTTTTACTGCTTACACCTGTAAGGGTGTTGGTGCCATTGCTGATGGTTACATTTTCCCCGGAAATATTGACAACAGTAGTGGAAGTGCTTGGAGTATCAATGCTCAGGCTATTAATACTTCCATTGGTTGGATTTAAATGAAATACGTTAAGTTTAGGATCGGTTCCCTTTAGAGTAATGGTCTGATACAGATCGGTTGATTTGGACGTCTCCGGTAATGCTGCATAATACAATGAACGATTTTTAAGTTTTTTCCCAACCTCAGCAAAATCAATATAGTTGTCTTTATGCTGAGTTTGATTAATAAGGTAGGCTGGAGCCGTTATATTGCCACCGTAATAGGCCATCCCTTTCAGTGAACCACCATTTAAGGTCAAGTTTCTACCTGCCACAACAGTTGCAGTAGTATCGGCATTTGTTAATGAACCTCCTAAACTAAATGATGCAATATTTATATTCCCACCTGCTGCTATACGCCAATTATTTGTGAATCCATTGTTTGGGAAATCAATGTTCTCTAGCATAAAGATTGAATAATCATTAGCTATGCCCAGTGATGAGACTGGAGCATTGGATCCAGGGAATGAAGATGTCGCTGCATGGATTTCATCATAATAAATCTTAGAATTATCCAATAGGTATGTCTTCTTTTCTTGTGGAATTGCAGTAAGACTAAAAGTGTTAGCAGAATTGTTTATTGGTGTATAAGATTTGACGTTGTTACTTTCTGTTAACTTATAGTTAATGTTCCCTAAATTTTTAGATAGAGTATATCCCTCGCTTAAAGTACCGCTTTTACTCATGCCTTCTGGAAGAGGATCACTAAATTCCAGATTAGGCGGAAATTTCTCTTCAAATTGAACGTTTGAGATCACTAGATCTTCAATCCCTTGCTCACCTGGATCAACAGCAAGATAAGGAACAGCGTTTGGCGTTACTGTGTACGTAAAAGTGATTGGGTTCCCTTTTTCAACAGTAGAGTTAGACTGTGTACGTTGAATCGTAAGGTTTGATTCGATTTTTTGAACGGTTACATTTATAGTTTTAGTAGAGATTGCACCTTGTCTGTCCCTGGCAGTAATCTCAATTTGAAGATTTCCCCCTGCAGGAAGAGGATTGTTAAAAGTTTGCGTAACGGTCTCTCCAGATAAAATTGCTTTCTCGTTCATTGTATAGCCGGTAATTACATTATCGTTTTGTTTAAACTTAATACTGGTAAATAGGTTCTTGTCTTTCAAATCCCAGTCATCGACTGTATAGCTGACGACCAGTTGGTTCTGGTAAGAAGGTTTAATGCTTTTGTCCATAGGTGTATGCACAGTAATTTCTGGAGCATGATTGGCACCTGTAAATGCACGGTACATCGTGTTTACAAACAACTTTTGTTCCCATTTTGGGAAAGAGGTTGCTTGAGTTCTATTATAAGATGTTCCGATGATGTGTCCGGTTCCTGAGTAAGTTACACTCCCTTTAGAGTACGTATAGTAGTGGTTCCAGCTGTCGTTAATATCCCGATTGCTTCCAGTAATGTTGTACCAAGGAATGACAGTGGAATCTTCTAAGTCAAGGGTAAAGTATTGATTATGTGTGTTGGCTACCTTATTCTTATCATCTTGCTCGCTTAAATTAAAAGGATATTGAGTTAGCAATCCATCGTTCACAGGAGTAACAGAGGTTGATGTACTCGGAGCATTTAAGCCCAAATTGGTTTGAGGGCTGGTTTGACCTGTGATTCCTTGGAACTTATTAATCCATTGGCTACTCTTGTTGTTGCTGGCAATATAAATAGTATCGTGAGTGAACATAACACTTTGCTTGGTATCATTGATGAAATTTAATACAGCATTCGAGGAGAGCTCATCAATTAGAGCTTTTTCATTGTATACATCCCGGAATCCAAACAGGAGCATATCATATGTTCCATTCAAGCCGTATTTTGGAGTAGAGTTTTCCTTACTTTTAATGTATTCATTGAACTGAGTCATTGATTTTGTTTCGATAACTAGTTCGTAGTCCTTAGATACGTTTTGTAGATAGCTAGGATCCATAACTAATTCATTATTAATAAGTTTGCTGTCATTATTTCCATCTGGTAAGATCTGCAATACATTGACCACTGTCTTCTTGCCCTTAAATTGAATAGTACCGATAGTGAAATCGCTTAGAGATTTTTGATTCAGAGAATCTACTGCTTCTAGCTTCCAATAAAGTAGGCCTGAATAAGTCTTGGGAAGTTTGTATTTTATTTCTCCGGTTGTCGAAGTACTTAAGGAGGTGGTTGCAACGACTTGATCTTCAGTCATTTTTGTGGACTTATCTAAGCCCAGATAGAGCTTAACAAGTATAGGGTTCGTTCCTAAATTAACATTTGAAACATTGAACTTGAACGTGAGCTCGTCGCCAGGCGTATAGATCTTGGGTACAGTAGAACCGTATTCGATAATTTGACTCTTGTTAGTAATCTCTAGTTGAGGTCTTTGCTTCATTTTGGACAAATAAGTAGAATTACTTTTTTTCAATTCAGAGATAAAGGTATTTAACTCAGAATCATTAAAGAATAGAACATTAGATTTTGGAGTTAATGCCTGGTATGTATTAAAGGTCTTATATAAAATTCCGTTTTGTGTTGGAGTTGAGAAGGGCTGCTTGTGGAAAATTACGTAAAGCCCTTTATTAATAAAATAATCGGTAATTTCTTTAGCTTTTAGATTAGTTATGTCGTTCATGACTAATTTGGTATTATGGTCTTTTCCAGAAACACCACTCGTACTGTAAGTCCCCTTCCCGATATAAATCGCATCATATCTTCCATCCAGATCATCCCGCAGCGCCACAAAGCGCTTCATACTCATCGTGTCAATTGTAAGTCCAGATATTCCCGTTTTTAGAGACGCAAGCTCACTAACTCCATTCTCCGTAACCTCAAGCATACGAATCTGATAATCATTTGAACTGGCTTCGACATTCGTGAAGTGATTTTTGAGTGGCAGAACAAGCAGAAGGAGAAGCAAGATCGTTACTGTAAAAAGATAGATCCTTTTGTTACTTGCAAATTTCATGTTCATCTCTCCCTGATTGTTAACTATTGGTAGATATGGTCGAATTGTATGTTGTATATGCTAGTTTCCGACAGCTTTTTCAGCTGAATTCGTTGTAAAATTATCCAATCTATGTTATATACATTCTAGGACATTCAGCATTGATAGACAACATAAATCTATTGAAATATACCTATAAATTTATTACTAAAGTCCCAAGTCTATTGAAAAATACGCTAGTTTGACAAAATTGATGAATCCGTAATTATGGAAAAAATCATTTTCATATTTTGCAGAAATGTAACTGGTAATTTATCCTCCGTTTATTCCAAGTATTATCCATTATCTAGTAGGCATAAAGGTATAACCAATAACGGCATATGGAGCTGAACGGACATGGCCATCGCGAAAAAGAGACTTGGGGATTTGCTGGTAGAAAATAATATTATTTCGCAGGAACAGCTGCTTGAAGCACTTGCAGAACAGCGTAAAAGCAAGCGTAAGCTTGGCGATCTGCTAATCTCTCAAGGCTATATCACGGAGCAGCAGCTGATTGAAGTGCTTGAATTCCAGCTCGGCATTCCGCATGTCAGTTTATTTAAATACCAGATTGATCCTGCCATAACGCAGATTATTCCAGAAAGTATGGCTAAGCGTTATCAGGTGCTTCCCTTCTTGAAAGAAGGAGGTAAGTTGATGGTTGCGATGGCCGATCCGCTGGATTACTTTGCGATAGAAGATTTGCGAATGAGTACAGGGTTCCGAATCGAACCTGCTATTTCCACTAGGGATGAGCTACAGCGAGCGATTGCGCGTCATTATGGGATGCGTGATTCTATGAATCAGATGCTAGTAGAGCTCCCTACACAAGAAGAAATAGAAGAGACAGAGATAACAGATGAGGATTCTCCTATCGTACGTTTGGTCAATCAGATGATTCAGCAGGCTGTTGCTCTGCGGGCGTCTGATATACATATGGATCCAGGTGAGAATAATCTAACGATCCGCTACCGGATTGACGGAACCTTACGGACGGAGCGGATTATCCCTAAGCAGATGCAGGGCTTTATCACCGCTCGTCTGAAAATAATGGCGCGACTGAATATCGCAGAACGGCGTTTGCCACAAGATGGGCGAATCAAAATGCAGTTTGATTACAAAATGGTAGATATTCGCGTATCCTCATTGCCTACGATGCACGGAGAGAAGATTGTGCTGCGGTTGCTAGATTTGAGTACTGGGGTTAAATCTGTAGATGCTTTGGGATTCAGTGAAGGAAATGCGGAAGCTTTTAAAGAAATGATCGCTCGTCCTTATGGAATCTTGCTAATTACAGGACCTACAGGTAGTGGGAAAACAACAACTTTATATTCAGCACTGAATCAACTCAATGTAGAAAGTGCAAATATTATCACGGTTGAGGATCCAGTGGAATATCAGCTTGAGGGCGTAAACCAGGTGCATGTAAACTCGGCTATTGGGTTAACCTTTGCGGCGGGATTACGTTCGATTCTCCGACAAGATCCGAATATTGTAATGGTGGGTGAAATACGGGATGCAGAAACTGCTGAAATTGCAGTTCGTGCCTCATTAACAGGTCATCTAGTGTTGTCTACTTTACATACAAATGATGCGATTAGCTCCGTCTCTCGATTGCGAGATATGGGGGTGGAGCCTTACTTGATTGCCTCTTCACTAATAGGTGTAGTAGCGCAGCGGCTCGTTCGTAAAATCTGCACCGACTGCAAAGAAACCTACAAACCGTCTGAGCAGGAAGCTATTATGTTACGTAGCTTGGGGTTGTCAGCGGACGAATTACATCGTGGTCGAGGCTGCGGTAGCTGTAGCAGTTCCGGTTATCGTGGCCGAATAGCGATTCATGAGGTACTCAGTATTGACGATCATTTGCGGCAGCTTATTACGAACACTGCTTCGGTAGAAGAACTGCGTGTCGCAGGAAAAGCGCGTGGACTTGTTCAACTGATGGATGACGGACTACTCAAAGTTAGTCAGGGAATCACGACGTTACAAGAGGTCATGCGCGAGACGGTCTCACATTAGGGTCTATAAGGTGAATTGCATTTTAATCTAGGGGGAGCAGCGGATGCCAACGTATACGCGGGATATAAGACAGCTTTTGCAGATAGCTTACTCCTCCAAAGCTTCCGACTTACATATTTCTGTAGGCTCGCCTCCAGTTATACGTATGGATGGAACGCTTCACCCACTTGAGGGTGAACCAGTATCAGCCGATGAAGCTGCTGAAATGGCAGAAGCGCTGCTTGGCAGTGAAAGAAGCGAAGTGTTTCGGAATGCAGGCGAGGTAGATTTCTCTTATCCGCTGGATGGCGGTGCAAGATTTCGGGTGAATGTTTATCGTCAGCGGGGTGAGATTAGTATTGCTGCCCGGGCAATTCCTGCAGAGATTCCGAGTCTAGAACAGCTGTCGATGCCTCCAATTTTGTCCACTTTGTCACTCAAACCACAAGGTTTGATTCTAGTTACAGGCCCTACGGGCAGCGGTAAATCCTCTACGTTAGCAGCTATGCTGAATTACATTAACAAGACCGAAAGCAAGCATATTGTGACACTTGAAGATCCTATAGAATTTCTGCATAGTCATGGAACCTGTCTAGTGGATCAACGTGAAGTGGGTAGTGACACAGCTAGCTTTGCGAGCGGACTACGTGCCGCATTACGTCAGGATCCGGATGTTATTCTCGTTGGAGAAATGCGGGATTTGGAGACCATTACAGCAGCAGTTACTGCCGCGGAAACAGGTCATCTAGTGATGGCAACCTTACATACAACAGACGCACCGCAGACGATTGATCGAATTATTGACGCTTTTCCGGGTCATCAGCAGGGACAGATTCGTTCACAGCTAGCCTCTGTATTACTGGCTGTTGTCAGTCAGCGGTTGTTTCCAAGAGTAGGGGGACGTGGGAGGATATGTGCAACAGAAATCTTAGTGAATACACCTGCCGTAGCCAACCTCATTCGTACCGAAAAGACACATCAGATTAAAAATGTGATGCAAACCGGACGCTCGCAAGGTATGCATACATTGGATATGAGTATCCGTGAGTATTTATCACAGGAACTCATTCACCCAGCTGCAGCAAAGGCATTTATGGCGGAGGTGAATAGCTGATGCCTCTTTTTGAATATCAAGTGAAGACAACCGCAGGCAAATCCATTAAAGGAAAGCTGACCGCAACAGATAAGCCTACGGCAATGGAGGAGCTACGCAAGCGGGGCCTTACGGTATTCTCGCTGATCGAACGCAAAACAACGATTCTATCGATGGATATTTATATTGGTAATCCAGTCAAACCGCTTCATTTCATTATTTATTGTAGGCAGTTTGCCACGCTTATGCGTGCTGGAGTTTCGATTGTGGATGCAACGCGTATTTTGGCGGAGCAAACTGAGAGTAAGCCTCTACGCAAAGCGCTAGTAGATGTTAACTCCAGCCTGATGCGTGGGATATCGTTCTCACAAGCTGTTCAGGATCATAAAAAAATCTTCCCACAGCTATTCGTCAGCATGATCCGTGCCGGTGAAGAATCCGGAGATATTGAAGGGACACTCGACAGGTTAGCGATGTTTTTTGAGAAGCAGCACTCTACGACAGAGAAGATTAAATCTGCGCTCACTTATCCGATTACGGTCGGGGTGATGGCGATTGGAGCGGTTATATACCTCCTCTGGGCGATAGTTCCACAGTTTGTAACGATGTTCGAATCGATGAATGCAGAGCTTCCGGCGATTACAAAGATGGTATTGGCCCTTAGCAAAAGCATTCAAGGTCAATGGTATTTCTGGATACTCGGAGTTCTCCTCCTAGTGATAGCTTTTCAGATTACAAAACGCACAGAAAAGGGTGCCTACGCACTTGATTATGCCAAGCTGAAGATTCCGGTGTTCGGCAAGCTGAATCAAAAAGGCTCGATTGCTCAGTTTACGCGTACTTTTTCATCTCTATATGCCAGTTCAGTTCCGATCCTGCAATCCTTGGTGATTGTAGAAGAGGTAGCAGGAAATAAGGTCATTGGAGGTTTTATCCGTAGTGCAGGAGATTCGCTGCGACAAGGCAACCCACTATCTGAACCTCTGAAAAAAGCATGGGTCTTCCCGCCGTTAGTTACACAGATGATTGCGATTGGCGAAGAGACAGGGGCGCTCGACACGATGCTGTCTAAAGTAGCTGATTTCTATGAGATGGACGTAGAAAATACCGTTGATCGTCTGAAGTCACTGCTTGAACCGTTGCTGATTGCTTTTTTGGCCGGTGTTGTAGGTGTGATCGTGGCCGCTATTATGCTGCCTATGTTCAGTCTGTATGGCAATATGTGAACCTTGTGGTTCCTTAAAGATATTGAGAGGGGTGACGCCCGAGGGAGCGGGGAAGGGCCACAGATCTTTTGCTGGCGCTGGACAAGGAAGGATCATTAGTGTTGCGGGATTCATTGAAACAAAAAAATATAGGCCTTATTATCACACACCACTTAGAGGGGGAAATAAAATGTTAGCACAAGCCATTAAGAGAAGATTGAGCAAAGAGGAAAGCCAAAAGGGGTTTACGCTGATCGAGCTATTGGCGGTTATCGTTATTTTGGGGATTATTGCGGTTATTGCGATACCGATGATTGGTAATATTATAACTAAATCTAAAGCCGATTCCGATTTAGCAACCGCACGTCAAATTTATGATGCTGCTAGGTTGTATGTAACTGCTGAGGATAACGGTGCTTTTAAAGATGCTGTTGTAACAATTAAGGGTGCAACAGGTACTAAATTAGGAGAGGATTTAACGGCAAAGGGGTATCTAGAAAGCAGTATATATCTACCAAGTAATAAAGACCTTATAACTGGAGGATTAGTCACGTTTAGTAATGCTGGAGTTTTGCAATCGGTCGCTATATATACTACATCTAAACCCACAGGAGATGCCGATCTGACATATGCTGGTGATGTAGTGCTGAAACAGAAAAAGTAAAATTAAAACGATATAATGCTTCACCCCTAAGGAATCGGACTTCCCGATTCCTTTTTTAAAATCCAGAAAGCCAACAGAGGACATCCATGACAATATTCATCGCAAGTTACACCACATTACTGGGCCTGATTCTGGGCTCCTTCTATAACGTAGTGGCACTGCGTGTGCCAGCTAAGGAATCCTTGCTCAATCCACCGTCACATTGCCCGAACTGCAATACGCGGCTAAAGGTGCGGGATTTGTTTCCGGTGATAAGCTACCTGCTGTCAGGAGGCAAGTGTCGTTATTGCGGCACAAAGGTGTCGTCTTTATATCCACTAGGAGAAGCGGCGACGGGTTTGCTTTTTCTATGGGTGTACTTGCAGTTTGGGCTGACAGGTAATGGAGTCGTCGGATTTGTGCTTGTGAGTCTGACGGTTATTGTGACAGTTTCTGACTTGAAGTACATGCTGATTCCGAACAAGGTGTTGCTGTTCTTTTTGCCGCTGCTGCTCATTCTTGTATTGTTCTTTCCGGAGGGGCCGTTATGGCATCACTTGTTAGGAGCTATCCTTGGAGGAGGTATCCTAATTCCCTTTGTGTTGTTAGGCGGGATGGGGGCCGGGGATGTGAAGTTATTTGCGCTACTGGGCTTGGTCATCGGATTTCCGAATGTTATTTTGGCCTTTCTGCTGGCCTGTCTGCTTGGAAGTGTGGTCGGAGGACTGCTAATGCTGCTTGGTATCATCAAACGCAAACAACCGGTTCCTTTTGGTCCATGGTTAGCAATAGGTGCATTAATTAGTTTCGGGTATGGTTCACACATCATTGGCGCGTATCTCTCGCTCATCGGATAGGAGGAAACCGATCATATGCTTGGATTAGGCCCTAAAGTGGCCGGGATTTCAATTGAGGCTACCGGTATTCGTTATATTAGTTTTAAGAATAAACAGTCATGGGAAGTCCGCAAAAAACGGTATCTTCCGCTCCTTCCAGGCATGATCATTGAGAATCAGGTGGCGGATAGTGAGGCGCTGTATGATCGGGTCAGGCAGTGGGTGAAGAAGGAAGGGTTAAGGGGCAGTAAGGTTTCCTTGTCTATTCCACCTTCGCAGATCATCATCCGCAAAATGAGCATCCCAAGTACCAACGACAAACAGGTAGAGCAGCTTGTAAAGCTCGAAGTGGAGACGGGGCTACATTTGCCATTTGAAAATCCTGTTTACGACTACGTGACGCTCGAAGTGGATGAGGAACATAGTCATTTGCTCGTATTTGCTGCTCCGCGGAAATCGATACAGGATTATGTAGATATTCTGGAGCGTGCAGGTCTCCGAATAAGCAGTGTTGAAATTTCGGCAACGGCCTTGGCGCGAAGTATAGCAACTGGACATGGGGAAAGCTTTGCGGAAACGATGCTCATTAATCTAGAGCCTTCGGTCATGGACATTTATATGTTCAGAAACGGGAATCCGGTATTCATTCGTACGATTAACTTGCTTGATCTGCATAAGGGAAGAAATGTTGCGGCAACGGCAATGGATTTTATGGCAGACAGTGAGGTCTTGGCAGAAACAGCAGTAGCTGTAGAAGAGCAATTATCACCGGAGCAAATGGTGGAGATCACTGCGGAAATTTCGCGGATGCTTAGCTTCTACCAGTACAGCCTACACGATGGTTCAACACGTATCAAAAACCTAGTCATAACAGGTACCCCCTCCATTCGTAAACAGCTAGACCTAGAGCTTCAGCAGTCGCTGGCAGAACTCGACATTACACCGATAAGCCTAGATCAGATGGGGAAAAATGCTGTATCTGATCTCGAGCTAAATGATTATCGAGTAGCCGCAGGGACGGCTCTAAAGAGCATCATCAACGTGGATACGATTGACTTACTGCCGAGAGAAGACCGAGAGACGTTATTATTCCCCTATGTGACCATGGGTCTTGTGGCGATCTGGCTGGTGGGAACGATTGGGACAGGGATTTATTTTTCAGCTAATAAGGGTCAAATCTCTAATGGTAAAGAGGAGTTACAGGGCTTGCAGGATCGCAGTTTAATGCTACAGGTAGAGCTGGGTAAACTTAAGAACAGCGGACCTGGGCAGTTAGATCGGAAGGTAGCTATCGAGAAGATTCAGAACAGTAAGGTAATTGCTGTTCCTATTCTGGATGAATTAGTTGAAGGGTTGCCACCGGGTGCTGTGATCCTTGATATTAACTACACCTACCGCACTGCTATTGACCTGACTGTAAATGTACCTGCTATGGTGGATGCTTCTAATTATTTAAGACAACTTCGCCAAATGTCTTTTACAGTGGACGCCTCAATTTCGAAGCTGACTGAAGGAACGGCCGGTCAGAATGCTGGAACAAATTCTTTAAATATGTATACAGCGATTTATAAAGTAAACTTATTACCTAATAATCAACAGGTCAATGGAACGGATGCAAGCCAAGAGGAGGTGAATAGCGATGGAACAGTTCAATAAGTATCGCTCTCCAATCGTACTAGGTGTACTGATTCTGTTCTTGATGCTTTTTGCCTTTTATATGCTGGGCGTTCAACCGACCAATAAAGAAATATCCGCACAGAACGCTGAGATCAGCCAGCTTGAAAAAGAAGCAGAGGTTCTCCAAGCTAAAATTAATGAACTGAAAAGCAATGCTGCTTCTGTGGATTCAGAACAACAGGAACTTCTAGCAGCACTCCCGAAAGGCGATGAAAGCGAAGGTTTGATCGTTGATTTGCGGGGAGTAAGCACTTCCTCAGAAGCGCGGCTAAGAGACGTTAGCTTTATTTTGGATGAGGCTAATCCGATTCAGCAAATGACAGGCTCAGCAGAAGTATTGTTCCCTACCGTCAAACAGATCAAAATGACCGCAGTCATAGAAGGTACGTATACGGGGATACGACAATGGATGGAGGAGTTGCAGAAGCTGCCGCGTATCGTGAATGTTGACTCGTTTAATTTCCAACAGTCCTATGAAGAGCGTTCTGAGAACACTCCAGAAAGTATCTTGACTGCTAACGTAGCTTTCACAGCTTTTTACGAGGCCGTTACTCCAACATCGAATTAGAAATCTCACTAATGCAATAAAACAATTGCACCATTATCCTACTCCACTTTTCCTGTAAAACAGGAGGGTGTTTTTTTTTCATTACCGAAAATATATAAATGCGTTTTCATTTCCCTGTTTATTGGGTATTTTAGCTTGCGGGGTGCATAAGCTGGAACAGTGGCTATCGCCTGTATTTTTCAGATGACAAAGGAGGAATTCCGAATGAACAAAAAGTGGATGATTGGTTCGTTGGCCCTTTCCATAGGCCTGATCTCAGCAAGTGGGGGAGCTATGGCAGCTTCACCGTCAGCAGGAAGTACGGAAATCAAGAAGGTAGCTGTGTCTGCGCCTGGGAAAGAGGGCCCTGCTACCATCAATAATTTGACGGTGAAAAGTATCATTCCGCTCGTAGTCCATGCAAGAGCTCTTTATTTCTATAGCAATCGAGGCGGCAATATCTTCCCGATAGAAACCTTCACATATAAAGCGCAGGAGTACCGTTATCTTTCCAGTGATCTTGGCACCAAGACGAAACTAATGAATTACATAAAAAAAGCGTACACTCACAACGCTGCGGCTTATTATGTACAGACACAGTTTTTAGAGCATAACGGAAGAATGTCGCAGGTTAATGCAGATGTGGGCAATCTATTAATGTATGAAAAAGCCACCGCCCGCATGCTCTCCAAGACTGCGACAACCGCTGAATTTGAACTGACCGTTCCTTATCCAGAAGCGCAGGGAAGCAGTGAGTCGGTGTATGTGAAGCTGAAGAAAGTGGAGGGATACTGGAGAATCGACATGTCGCCGGATATTCTTTTCTGAGGAGAGGGAAAGGTATTAGAGGAAAGTGGATAGTAGGGGTTATGAACTAACAGCGCTTAAGATCAGAGGTATAAACAACGCCTGCGAATTTGCCTTTGCGGGTAATAATGACACAATCATTCTTCATAGGATCTGGGCGGTTCATAGCAGTAGCGAATACGACATCAAGTGGAGTGGAGATATCATAGACTAGTGGTGTTTTGCTCATAAGCTTCATGGCAGGTTCTTTGTAGAACATATCTACCCCTGATCTTCCTGTAGCTTTTAAAAAGAAACGTTCGCTCATTAATAATCCAAGTGGTTCATTCATAGCATTACAGACGACAATACATTTCGATTCTGGATGCTGGAACATTACGCGAAGGGCTTCTCTACAAGTACGTGAGGCGAAAATAGCAGGTGCACTGCGGACAATATTAGAAAGATCATTTACAAGAGCTGTTGACATGTTGTTCATCCTTTCTGATTATAGGTCTATTTCTAATGTACCCCCGAATCGTAAATTTGAAAGGCGAGAAAGGTCATCTACAGGTAAAATAGATTCACAAGCAAAAACGGTCAGAACCTCACGAGGTCTGACCGTTTTTTTGTAAGTACTCTATTCACTTCGAACGCCGTCCTCTACCAACTGCTTTCTAGGTGCTTCTGGAATAACGGATTTGCTCACGCCTCCACGATTGATGGCGATTAAGCGTTTTTGTGCGTAATACACATCGCGGGACAGCTTTTTTACCTCAGTGGATTTACCGTCAACTAACCGGGTGCTGTAGGTTTCAACAACATAGCCAGTTTTCCCGTTCTGAATAACACGTGTACCTCCGCGAGGGAGGGAAGGGTCGTTTACGTACTTGTCGACTGGAGGCAGCACCTCTACGATTTGTGAATGGACTTTATAAGTAACATTTTGCGGAAAGGTACCGAAGAGCTTGATCGTTAGTGAGCGGCCTTGCACAGCTGCTTTAATGACAAGATATTTGCCAGTCGTATTGCGAAAACGGAAGTTAATATAGCCTTCAGCAAACGTCGCATCCTGGCCCTTGGGTAAATAGTTGACCGGCAAGGAGTGATTGCGGCGCTCCACAATCTCTAGTCCAGTACGAAGAGCGGCGTTGTACAGTGTACTGGACACTTGGCAGATTCCGCCGCCGACACCGGCTTGTAGCTTACCGTTCACAATGACTGGCGCTTCGCGGAAGCCATATTCTATTTTTGCTTTTTCAATAGCTTTGCCATAATCAAAGACCGCTCCAGGTGGGAGCACCGTTCCGTTCACAGCTTTGGCCGCTGATTCAACGTTGTAGATTCGTCCAGGTCCACTTGCGCCGAGTGAGGTGCTGAATTGCATGATTTTTCGCTCAATGCCTTGCTCTTTTAATGCGTTTAGGGTGATATCCGGCTGTAATATAGTTAATGGAACTTCCAGAGTAATCCCCTTCTCCTGGAGCGTAATCAGACGATTAAACCGAGTGGGAGCGGCAGCCGACAGTGAGGTGATCATTCCTGTCCAGTCTACCTCAAGAGAAGTCTTCTCGGGCGTATACACTACACGATCATCCCCCGTAATTCGCCGCGTAGCATCGACCGGATCTCCAAAGGATTCTCTCTCCCAAGCGGGACTTAGGATGGTTTTTAATTGAGCGATATTCAGATGGGCTTCAAGACTCCAATTCTGGGGGAAGCTGTAACGGGCTTTTACCCGATCCCATAGACGGCCTTCTGTGAGATCCTGTAGTCCTTGCTCAAAAGCCGCGGCCGCATAGGTCATTCCGGCTTGTTTAAGCTTGAGGGTAAGCTCAGAATTCCCTTCTACCTGCAGAACGAGGGGGACAGATTCAAGGGCATGGAGCTTCTCCTCCAGTTCGGAACGAACCTCAGTGATGTTCAGCCCGCCCACCTCCCATCCGGCAAGGGTTGTACCCTTTGGAAGCGTGTTATTGTGGCTATATAGATGAAGTCCCCCATATATTAATGAGCCGATAAGAATGAGTGCAGTGACTACTATGAGGGCCAGATGAATTTTTTTCATGATTAATCCCCTTCCTGGATGGCATCTGCGAGCAGGTACCGTAGGTGCTTTTTCTATTTATATGTACAGACACTACAAAACTTTCGAATAGTGGAGCAGTTACGGGGTACTCAATCGGTTACAGATTTGTTACAATAGATACATTGCGGAAATATTGAAGTTTATGGAAACTTAAGCTGGACCCTGTCGATTCAAACAAGTGGAAAATGTCATAATTGGGAAGTGAGAAAATGATTGAAATGCAAGATGTATGGAAGACCTACCCTAACGGAACTCACGCACTGCAAGGAGTTTCAGTAAAAATTGACCGCAATGAATTCGTGTATGTTGTCGGTCCATCCGGCGCGGGTAAATCTACTTTTATGAAATTGATTTATAGAGAAGAAGTGCCAACTAAGGGTCAAATTTCTGTGGGAGGCTTTAACATAGGGAAGCTTAAACAACGTAAAATCCCATATGTGCGCCGTAATATCGGCGTTGTATTTCAAGACTTTCGGCTATTGCCAAGGATGACGGCTTATGAGAATGTCGCTTTTGCCATGGAGGTTATTGAAGCGCCGAAGAAGGTCATCAAGAAACGTGTGAATGAAGTTCTCGATCTGGTTGGACTCAAAAATAAAGCGAATCGTGAGCCCTCACAGCTCTCTGGCGGCGAGCAGCAGCGGATTGCAATTGCAAGGGCTATTGTTAACAACCCTTCTGTTATTATTGCGGACGAGCCTACAGGCAACTTGGACCCTGAGACTTCATGGGGCATAATGCAACTGCTGGACGAAATTAATTTTCGTGGAACAACGATTGTAATGGCTACCCATAATAAAGATATCGTGAACAAAATGCGCAAACGGGTGCTTGCGATTGAGAACGGAAATATTGTGAGAGACCAAGCGAGAGGGGAATATGGCTATGAGTTTTAAAACCTTCTTGCGACATGTGCGGGAAGGCTTCAAAAGCGTATTCCGTAATGGCTGGATGTCGATTGCTTCGATCACTTCCATCGTCGTCTCTCTTTTTGTCCTAGGTGTATTTATTCTTCTTGTTCTTAATGTGAATGCTGTAGCGGATGAGGCAGACAGTCAGGTACAGATTAATGTGCATTTAGCACTGAATGTAGACCAGAAAATGCGTGAGACTTTGCAGACTGAAATTGGCAATATGCCGGAGGTCAGCAAGATTACGTTCATCTCCAAGGACCAAGGACTTAAAGATCTCCGTGCAGACATGGGTGAGGACGCAGCGGAGCTTCTGGAAGGATTCGATGAAGACAATAACCCTCTCCCGGATACGCTTAAGGTAGAAGTTGTTGAACCTACTACAGTAGCCTTTGTGGCAGAAAAGATTGAAGCACTCAACAAGACACATACCGAGGAGCCTATTTACAAAGTGAAATATGGCAAGGGCTCGATAGAAACCTTGTTCAAAATAACGCGCGCTGTACGTAATATTGGTTTTATTTTTGTTGCAGGTCTTGCACTCATGTCTATGTTCCTCATCTCCAATACGATTCGGGTTACGATTCTTGCCCGTCGTAAGGAAATTGGTATTATGAAGCTGGTTGGCGCGACAAATTATTTTATTCGCTGGCCTTTCTTTATAGAAGGGGCACTGATCGGATTGATCGGATCACTTGTCACCTCTGGTATCTTGTATTTGGGTTACAGCGGGTTGGAGTCCTCCGTACAGGGAGATCCAATGCTCCAATTGCAGCTGATTCCATTCGGAGATATTTGGATGCAAATCGTCGGTGTGTTAGTTGGGCTAGGCGTGCTGATCGGCGTCTGGGGAAGTACGGTTTCTATTCGAAAGTTCTTGAAAGTTTAATATTAAAAAGTGAAGGATGGGGAGTGCGAGTTGAAGAAGATTGCCGCCGGACTAGCCGTAATGTTACTAGCTGTCACTATATTCCAGCCCTCTGATGGATATGCCAAAAAAACAAGTGTTGCCGAAATCGATAAGCAGTTAAAGCAGCTGCAAAAAGAGGTGCAGGAAGCTAAGGCGCAGCAGGAGAAAGCGGCGTCCCAAACGCAGGAAGCACAGCATTATAAGAATAAGACGAATCTCAATCTGCAGTATGTACTGCAGCAGGTAGATCAAGTAAAGGGTAAAATGACCGAAATCTCAACCAAAATTTCCGATACAGAGCAATCTTTGAATGCTACAGCAACGGAATTGGATAAAGCAGAGGCGCGGGTCGCTTCAAGAGAGGAAGTCTTGGGGTCCCGTGTTCGGCTAATGTATACCGATGGAGCGGTTTCTTACTTGGATGTTTTACTCTCTTCGACAAGCTTTGCTGATTTCCTAGACCGTGCAGATTCACTTAAGATGATCGTGGATCAGGATCAGGAGCTGCTGGTGCAACATAAGCTGGACAAGCAGACAGTGATAGAAAAGAAACAGGAGCTTGAAGGGCAATATGCTCAAGCTAAGCAGTTGTACACTTCTTTGGAGCAACAGAGAAGTCTGCTCAAGGAAAAAGAAGCGGAGAAGCAAGAGCTTATCGCATTCTATGATAAGCAAATTCAAGAAAGCGATGATTTGAGTGAGGAGCAGAATGAGAAGCTGGTCAAATTGGCAAGCGAACGTTCTGCACTGGAAACGCAAAAGGATAAGATCAAGGCTGAGGAAGCTGCTCGTAAAGCAGCAGCAGCTAAGGCGGAAGCAGCTCGTCGAGCTGCGGAGGCTGCCAAGAAGGCTGCTGCCAGCAAGAGAAGCAGCAGTTCAAGCTCCAGCTCGAATGAAACGGCTTATGCAGGTGGAGACGGACCGTTTCTACTTCCTGTAGGGTCGGCAAGAATCTCATCCTCCTTTGGACCACGGACACATCCGATCACAGGTGAGAAAGGCAAAGTGCACACTGGCGTCGACTTTGCGGTTCCGCAAGGAACCAGTATTCATGCAGCGGATTCCGGAACGGTTATTTTAGCTGAATGGTGGAGTGGTTACGGCTATTGTGTAATTATTGACCATGGAGGCGGAGTTTGGACCCTCTACGGACATATACGTAAAGGCGGTATTAGGGTTAGTTCTGGGGATAAAGTCAATCGCGGAGATGTGATCGCTGAATCTGGTTCCACAGGTAATTCAACGGGTCCTCACCTTCACTTCGAAGTGCGGATTGATGGTAAGACAGTAAATCCTATGCCATATCTCTAACTTTTAAGGAACTCATAACTCATATTATTTGATTGTACGGTATATACTGGAATGGATACCGTACCTTTCAGGACGGACATAGGTGTTGTTTACGAGATGGACAAGAAGGGACGGTGGGAAAATCATGTTGAAAAAAAGCACAGCGGCGTTTATGATTGTCGCCGCCTTGCTATGTGGTAGTTTAGTAACCTTGGGCGTGACGGGTTATACTCATGTCTTTGGACAAGTTGCAGGACAAGGACTGGCCTCGGCGTTGCAGGTGACAGGTCTACAAGAAAAGGAATCTCAGAAGCTTGGGACTGCGCTCAGTCTGATTGAGAGTAATTACTACGAGACAGTAGATCGGGAGAAGCTGATAGACGGTGCTGTCAACGGTATGATGGAAGCGCTAGGCGATCCTTATTCCAATTATATGGCTAAAGAAACTGCCGAGAAGTTTGAAGAAAGCATTGAAGGTTCCTTCTCAGGCATCGGTGCGGAAGTCTCTTCAGATAACGGCAAGGTAGTCGTGGTCTCCCCGATTAAGGGTTCACCTGCGGAAAAAGCAGGAATTCAGGCCAAAGATATTATTCTGTCCGTTAACGGAGAATCGCTGGAAGGCATGGATCTAAATGCTGCTGTTGCGAAGATACGCGGACCTAAGGGTAGTAAGGCTACTTTGAAAATACAACGTTCCGGCTCTGCAGAGCCTCTGGAGTTCGCACTTACCCGGGATGATGTGAAGCTTGAGACGGTCTACTCGACCATGGAAAAAGACGGAGTAGGGGTAATCGAGGTTACTCAGTTCTCCCTAAATACCGCAGAACGATTCAAGGAAGAGCTTGGAAAGCTAGAGAAGCAAGGTATGAAGGGACTGGTCATTGACGTCCGTAATGATCCGGGCGGTGTTCTCCCGATTGTTATTGAAATGGCTGAAGAGTTCGTTCCAGCCGGCAAAAACATAGTTCAAATAGAATACAAAGATAAAAAACGCGAAGTTAGTACCTCCAAGGGCTCGAGCAAGGCTTATCCTGTGGTAGTGCTGATGAATAAAGGTAGCGCGAGCGCTTCAGAAATATTGGCGGGTGCCTTGCAGCAGTCAGCAGGAGCTAAGCTTATTGGTGATAATTCATTTGGTAAGGGCACGGTGCAGACGAGCTTTGATAAACAGCTCGGAGACGGAAGCTTGCTGAAGGTTACTATTGCTAAATGGCTTACACCGGACGGCACGTGGATTCACGGCAAGGGGATTAAACCGGATATCGCAGTAGCACAGCCGGATTACTTCTCAGTGGCTCCGATTAACAAGAGTGTGACACTGCAATATAACATGAACAATGCTGATGTGAAGAGTGCACAGACGATGCTGGACGGCTTAGGCTACAAGCCGGGTCGCAAAGATGGCTATTTCGATGCTGGCACTAAGAATGCAGTGAAGAAATTCCAAAGTGAAGCGAAACTTCAAGTCACAGGCATGATTGATGTCAAGACGGCGGAGGCGCTGGAGGTGGCACTGATCAAAGTGATTCAGGATCCTGCCAACGACAACCAACGGAATAGAGGGATTGCTGAAATTCAGAAGGAAATTAAGGCGGCAGCGTCGAAAAAGTAAGAAGGCTGAATTCAGCCTTCTTTTTTTTATAATTGTAAGAATCGATCAAGGGTATAAGCGTACACGCGGTGTAGCTCAATGCTGATGGTTGGCTAATCAGTAGCGGAGCCTTCGAGCCATAGGTGAGGTTATTCCTGTATATTTGCAGTATTCGCGTATAATGAAGAGGATATCTGTACAAAATGCTGCACTTTATAGGTATAAATAAGAGGGCTGAGCATTTATTCTGGTATGTGAACAAGGGTTCATGAAAGTTTTTTTGTAGATAAGGAAGGAGTGTGACGAACAGTTTGAATGTGATTCAGGAACTGTTAGGAAGCTTGGGCACTGCGTTCTTACACTTGCTGATCCAGCCATATTACTATATTGCTATTATATTTATTGCATTGTATTACCGTCGGCAGGTGGCATTAGAACGCAAGCTGATTCATGTGAAGTTACATAGCTGGGGTCAAGAAACGTGGCGAACGGTGTGGAGCGGGCTGGTGATGGGATTAGTGGTTTCTATTGCAGCCATATTGTTAGGGGTTTCCTTATCAGGTACAGCTGTAGCCTGCATTTGGGTAGTCAGTGTGCTGTTATCGCTATTGCGTGTGCGGTATTTGTGCTTTGCTTATTCTATAGGTCTGCTTGGCGTGATTCAATTTGTACTGTCTTTCTTTCCGGATGCCTTACATAGCGGAACGGTCGGGAACATTACAACAGCCATACGGGAGATGGATATTCCAGCCTTGCTAGTGCTAGCTGCGCTGCTGCATATGGCGGAAGCGCTGCTGGCCCGCTGGCAAGGGGCGAAGCTTGCGACGCCCCTCTTTTTGAAGGGCAAGCGCGGCATGGTTGTCGGCGGCTATCAGCTGCAGGCTTTTTGGCCGCTGCCGCTGTTCCTGCTGATCCCTTCGGGTGCAGGAACGGATCTGCCATGGCAGCCGCTGCTGGGCGGCGGGCTTGGCATTGTCTCTTTGCCCGTCATCATCGGCTTTAGCGAGATGACGCAGGGCATGCTGCCCGGGCGCAAGGCGGCCCGCACTTCAGGACGGCTGCTGATCTACAGCATCGTCCTGCTCGGCTTAAGCCTGCTTGCCGCTTGGTGGAGCCCGCTGACCCTGCTCGCGGCGCTCGCAGCAATGGTGCTGCACGAAGGGTTAAGCTGGTACAGCGCTCTGGAAGAGCGCAGCATCAGCCCCATCTTCGTGCATCCACCGCGCGGCCGCAAGGTGCTGGCCGTGCTGCCGGGCAGTCCCGGGCAGGAGCTGGGCATCCTGCCCGGCGAGATCTTACTGAAGGTCAACGGGGTCCTGTTGACCGATGCCGCGCAGCTACATGAGGCGCTGCGCATGAATCCAGCGTTCTGCAAGCTGGAGGTGCAGAACCGTGAAGGGGAGAGCAAATACCTTCAGAGCCCGATCTACGACGGGGACCATCATCAGCTCGGGATCATTCTGGTACCGGAGACAGATGGAGCGGTTACTGCGGAGGCGAAGCCTTCTAGCATCTTCAGTATCATCGCGATGAAGACAGGTACTCGCAGTCGCAATCTTCCAAACGGCCGACTCAAACGGAACAAAGCCGCTAAAGCCAAGAAGGAATCAGCGGAAGGATAGCTAAAGTTAAGCCCGGACTCTGGAAATAGAGTCCGGGCTTTTTTTGTAGTATGGCGATTGTGGAGGTATGCATCAACTAACTTTAATATCAGGACAATTGTCAAAAGAAGAATTGACCAAGACTGAAAATGAAGCTTTATTAGTCAGCTCTGTGAAACAGGAAGCTTTGTTTTCTTGAAAGAAAACAAAAATAGAAGATTTTAAAATCAACTTGAACAAACCGCCTACTTCACCCCCGCCCACCTCTTAAATAGAAAATCGCGATTTGCGTTCGATCTCGCAGCTGTAATTTGCTTAGAATATCCGTTATGTAATTTTTGACCGTACCCTCGCTTAGGAACAGCTGTCCTGCGATTTCTTTGTTGGTATGCCCCTCAGCGATAGAGGCGACGACAGCCAATTCCATTTTAGTCAGTCCGAAGGACTCCAGCGGCTGTGCCTGTGGAGATTCAGGACGGGATGCAGGCTGTAGGAAGGTTGCCAGTTTGCGCGCGATATCGGGATGAATTAGCATATTACCTTCATTGACCGTTTTGATGCCTTGTATGATACGGTCTGGCGGTATGTTTTTGAGCAAGTATCCACTGGCTCCGTTACGTAGAGCTTCAATGATATACTCATCGTCATCGAAAGTAGTTAGCATCAGTATCGAAACCTGAGGAAAAGCCTGCTTAATTTTCTCTGTTCCTTCAACACCATCACAGCCCGGCATCCGTATATCCATCAGAACCACATCAGCTACATCTCCAGTCTGGAGTAAGCTCAAGGCCTCGTTTCCATCACTCGCAGCTCCGACCACTTTAAGCTCCGAGTCCAATTCTAGGAGTAGCTTTAGACTTTGGCGAATAAAAGGGTCGTCATCTACAATCATCACTTTAATCATTAGCAAGTCTCCTTGATCGAATTTAGTTTTCTATATAACCATGGGTACTATCTTCCCTATACAATCTCTCCCTGCTTATAAATGGGCAATCGTGTAACAACTGTGAATTGAGACTCCTGCCGCAGTTCCAAGGTTCCGCCGATCAAATGCGTTCGTTCTAACATTCCTTTCATTCCGACACCACCACTTCCCGGCAATGTAGTTAGCTTATTCTCTTCGGAAAGTGTTCCATTGTTGCTAACTTCCATCGTAATTCCAGTATGACTGAAGTCGACCGTAATCCAGATTGCTGTTGCTTTTCCATGACGCAGAGCATTGGTTATGGCCTCACGGGCGTTCTTATACAAGATCACCTGGATACTAGGATATAGCGGATAAGGTATCCCAAGTACTTGGTATGAGGTCTCGATTCCCGTATCGCGTCCTGTCTCCTCAAGCAGACGATCTAACGCGTAAGCACCCTCTAGTTGTGGCGTATAGTTGATACGCTTCACTGCGGAGCGCATATCGTCCATGCTAGCTGACAGCTGATCTCGAATGAGCTCCATCATTTGCATTCCGCTCTCAGGCGAGGTGGGTAAGGTGTGCAGCGCGGCTTCCATCATCATTTTAATACGAATCAGGCGGTGACCGATATCGTCATGGAGCTGGCGTGAGATGCGGACCCGTTCTTTGGACTGGGCTGCATCTTCTATTTGGGTGTTAAACTCCAGCAGTCGGTTGCGGGCTTCATCCAGCTCGAAATGCTTTTTCCGGAGCTCATCGTATAGATGGAGAGTATTCTCACGGCCCCGACCAGCCCGCTGTAATAATTCGTTGAGATAGGCGATGAGCAGAAAAGTAATGTTGATGAACGTAATGATGAGCTGTGGAGAATCCCGAAGCGCTATGTTCAGGGTAATCAGATGCACAACCGTAAACACGAGCGGCACGGCTTGGGGCTGAAGTCTAGAATAATAAAGTAAGGCCGAGATCGCTGGAAAAATCATTATACTGCCGTATTGGTAGCATAACCAGGCGGTGAATAGTACTTCAATGATGCTTATCAAGGGATGAAGGGATTGGGGCAGCTTTGGTACCATGACCACAAGGAATAGAAGCATCAGAATATGCAGTGTGAAGATTCCATAATCGGCATATGGATAGATGTAAATGCTAATACAAGCTGGAATTATAATGAGTAAGTAACGCAATAGATTCAGCTCTCTAGTCACGCCTAAGACATCCTTTACAGGGTTTCTTCTAATCTTAGCATATTAACCTACTACTTCAGGAGATGACTTTAGTCACCTTCAAAAGATGACCTTTCGTACCTCCTGTAGGATGAAAAGTAGTATAAAATTGGAAATATAGAAGCGCAAATGACAGGAGAGATGATCGAATGGCAATCGCCGTATTAACCGATGTGGTGAAACGATATGAAGGTAAATTAACAGTGGACCATGTGAATATGACGATAGAAGAAGGGGAAATCTTTGGCTTGCTTGGCCCGAACGGAGCGGGTAAAAGTACAACGATCAGTATGATCTGTGGCTTACTTAAAATTGACGGAGGAGACATTGTCATCGACAGTCTGCCTGTGTCTTCGAAATCACTTGAGGTGAAGAAAAGAATTGGTTTGGTTCCACAGGAGTTGGCCGTATACGACACGATGTCAGCGGCGGATAACGTTACCTTTTTCGGAAGATTATATGGCTTGCGCGGCAAGCTTTTGAAAGAACGGGTTGAAGAGGCTCTTGCTTTCACAGGTCTTAGCGATCGTGCTAAAGAGAAGCCCTCAACATTCTCCGGCGGAATGAAAAGACGTCTGAATATTGCCTGCGCCATCATGCATCGTCCAAAGTTGATTATTATGGATGAACCTACGGTGGGGATCGATCCACAATCTCGCAATCATATCCTTGAATCGGTCAAGGAGCTGAATCGGCTCGGCTCAACTATTATTTATACCAGTCACTATATGGAGGAGGTTGCAGCCATTTGTGATCGGGTAGCCATCATGGATAAAGGACATATCATTGCTTGTGGTACAGAGAAGGAACTGCGGGAACGCGTTGCCAAGGAAGAAAAAATCGTCATTAAAGCTGCTAATATCACACCGGAGCTTATCCAAGAGCTGGCGCTTCACCCTAGAATTAGACGCGTAGAAGCAAAGGAAGAAGTAGTCGAGCTGTACTTGCCCTCTTCACAAGGGGAACTGCAGGATATCCTTTTTATTTTTGCCAAACATAAGGGGATTATCGGCTCGCTAAATATTGAAGAACCTGATCTGGAGACATTGTTTCTAAGCTTGACCGGACGTACCTTACGAGACTAAAAAGGGGGGGGGTTATTTTGATGAATACTTGGACGATTATGATCTATGAGCTGCGAAGATTATTTAGCTCACGCTCTATGATATTAAATATGTTTTTACTGCCCCTGTTGTTGATCTTTCTCTTAGGTGCTTCGCTCTCCGGTGTCGTTGGTGATAAAGGAGGCTCCTCTAATATCGATATTGTGCGAGTGGCTGTTGTTAATCTTTCTGGCGAAGGCTATGAGAGCTCAACGATGATGGACAGCTTTTTGAAATCAACATCACTTAAGGATATTATTACCCCGATTATAGTAAATAGTCGAGAGGCAGCAGAAAGCGGTCTACGAACAGGAAAATATGGCTATGCGGTTGTTGTCCCTCCAGGCTTTGATAGTAAGGTTCAGAATGGTGAAGCCGCACAGCTGGAGTTTATACTTGGCAAAAAAAGTACAGACAATAGAGTGGCAGGAACGGTATTCGATAACTTTTTAAAGACTCTTAATTATAAACAGTCTGTAGCTTTGACACTGGGTCCGGCAGCATTAAACGTTATGGCACCTAATTCCACCAGTAATCAGCCTTCCGTAAAACTTGGAGAATTGAGCGAGGGAGGGTATTCATATACTTCTTCACAGTTCTATGCAGTATCCATGATGCTGATGTTCCTGCTATATAGCGGCTTGACGGTTTGTACCTCTCTTTTTAATGAAAAAGAAAATCATACCCTCTTCCGGATAAATTCAATGCCTGTTAAAGGATCTGAGCTATTCATTGGTAAAATGCTTGGTGTAGGTGTTGTAAGTATAGTGCAGTGCGCAGCGATTATTATTCTAACGAATGTGCTCTTCGGTGTAAATTGGGGAAATCGGCCGGGCTTGTTACTCCTATTTTGCCTACTGATGATTGTGGCTTCGATGACATTATCTATCGTTATTTCTATGTTCAGTAAGACTGGAGCAAGCGCAAGAAATATCGTTACACTGCTTACAGTAAGTATGACCTTCATTAGTGGAGGGATGGCTCCACTTTCTGAATCGTGGATGAATTCTGTAGGAGCGTTTACGATTAACCATTGGGCAATGCAGGCGATTTTGAAAATGATGTTACATGCCGATGTATCACAAATCATGCCGAATTTGGGAGTTCTATCGCTGATCTGTCTAGTGTTGTTCAGTGCAGCAGCAATCTCGTACCGGAAGGTGGGTTATCATGGATAAAATCTTAACGATTGGCTGGAACATGGTGAAACGAACCATTGGTACTAGGAAGGGTGTGCTTATATATATTCTGCTTCCTTGTATTGTACTTGCAGGTATTGTTTCCGTTACTGGAACGATGGGGGAGAACCCAGCGGTTGTATTGTATTCCAATATGGATAACGGGGCTGCAGGTAAGCACTTGCTCACTGAACTAAAAAATTCCGGTGAATATAAATTTGTAGAAAAGAATGACGAGACTGCTTTAAGAGAAGGTGTTATAGATCAGAATGGAGAAGCGGGGATTCTGATTCCAGCAGGGTTCACTTCAGCACTACTTGCCGGGGAAGAACCACAAATTAGTGTGTATGAGCTTAAGACGAATGAAACTTCTGTTATGATCAAATTAAAAGCAAGTGCGATTGCTGATGAGATGCGGAGTACCGCCGCGACTATTGGAGCAGCAAATGAAGGATCTAATGACGTTGACGCACAGTTCACTACTGTTATGCAAAGAGCGGAACAGCATAGTATAGGCAGCATTCGAACCGATTATAATTTGTATCCTCGGGAGGGACTAGGAGTTGTTACAGGTTTAACACTAATGTTCCTCATGAGCCTGGTCACGAGCTCTGTATCGTTGATTATGGATGATCGAAAAGGACGAACCATGATGCGGATGTTCAGTGCTCCGGTTCGTTCTTACGAAATTGCGATTGGTAATTTTCTGGGCAGCTTCATGGTCGGTATGATTCAGATCGTCGTAGTGCTGGCTTTAGGCCGCTGGGTGCTGCACTATGATTATGAAGTTCCAATCTATCTATATTTCCTTGTTCTTGCGGCATTTATGCTGGTGTCCATGGGAATCGCGAGTACAGTGGCGGGGTTAATTCGTAATCCTAATAATGCTGGTATGCTGAATTCCCTTATTATCACACCCACTTGTATGCTTGGAGGCTGCTTCTGGCCCTTATCCATTATGCCGGACTATATGCAGAAGGCGGCTAATTTTGTTCCGCAAAAATGGGCCATCCAAGCCGTTGATATCGCTGCAACTGGAGGTGGCTGGAATGAGTTATGGTTACCTTTTGCCATCTTAGGACTTATGGCCGCTGTGCTGCTGGCAATTGGTTCTGCCATTCTCCGTCCAAGCCAAGCAGGAATCAACGCTTAGGTATTTTGAAATGGAAAGTTAGATATTCATAGCCTGACCTGTTTCCTTCAGGTACAATAATAGGTATCGAATGTATTTGATTCTTATTATGTACAATAGAGGGCATTTCTAGGAGGATGAACAGATGAGCAGCAATAAATTGGCTTGGACATGGCGGGTGAAGGAAGAATGTCTGGAAGAGTATGTAGCCATGCATTTAAATCCTTGGCCAGAAGTTTTGGAGGAGCACAGTAAGGCTGGTATTTCTAACTATTCTATCTTTCAGAATGGCAATCAGTTTTTTTATTGCTTTGAATGTGAGGATACTGAAGCGGCTTTCGATTACATTGCTAAAAGTGACGCCTGCAACCGATGGAATGCCATTACTTCAAAGATGGTTGAAGGCTCATTTGATTTCAATGATGAGGTGCCGATGCAGCCCTTAAACGAAGTGTTCTATCTAAAATAGTGAGCTGATTCTTTATTAACTAAAATTTGCATATTGTATATTATCGGCGTATCTTGTTTACAGTCTTTTATATTACGGTTATAATATATTTAATAATGTTAAATTGAATAATTTTTTGTTTTTTGGAGGAGCCTGTCAACAAGGGCTCCTCTTTGTCTTTTTTTGGCTTGGGATGTCCCTGGTTGGCAGTTCTTATATACAACAAGGGAGTGGATGAAACATGGAGTTTGTGCTATATCTTATGCTGATTATACTATTCACCAAGCTAGCTGGTGATTTATCTGTGCGACTGGGACAACCGTCGGTACTGGGTAAGCTAATTGTCGGTATTATACTGGGCCCTGCCGTACTGGGATGGATTCAGAATGGAGAGTTTATTCATTATTTTTCGGAGATCGGTGTTCTATTATTAATGTTTATCGCTGGGCTTGAGACGGATCTGGATCAACTGCGCAAAAACTGGAAATCAGCTTTCGCAGTAGCCGTTGGAGGTATTATTTTACCTTTTCTAGGTGGATTCGCCATTGGAGAAATGTTTGGTTTTGCTTATCATAATGCTATGTTTATGGGCGTCATTCTTAGTGCAACATCGGTCAGTATATCGGTTCAGGTACTGAAGGATATGAATAAGTTGAATACACGTGAAGGTTCTACCATTCTGGGAGCCGCTGTAGTCGATGATATCCTGGTTGTTATTTTGCTCGCTGTATTAATGAGCTTTTTCGGCACAGGAGAATCAGTGTCCATTGGTCTTTTAATTACGAAAAAAGTGTTGTTCTTCGCTGTAGCGCTTGTTGTGGGTTGGTTCGTTGTGCCTCGGGTTATGAAATGGATGGCTCCGCTAAAGGTGACGGAGGCTGTTATAGCAGCGGCGCTAATGATTTGCTTTGCGTTCGCGTATTTTGCTGAAATTATGGGGATGGCAGGCATCATCGGTGCTTTTGCGGCTGGGATTGCTATATCTCAAACCTCTTTTAAACATACGGTGGAAACCAAGCTTGAGCCTATAGCGTACTCGATTTTTGTTCCGGTCTTTTTTGTAAGTATCGGACTTAATGTTTCCTTTGAAGGGGTTGGCGGTCAAATCGGGTTCGTGCTCTTGCTGGCTGTTGTCGCCATTCTGACCAAGTTGTTTGGTGGCGGTCTGGGTGCGCGTCTTACAGGCTTTAATAACCATTCGTCGCTTATTATTGGTTCAGGGATGATTTCGCGGGGTGAGGTTGCGTTGATCATCGCGGCAACAGGTCTGCAAAGCGGCTTGTTACAGCAGCAGTATTTTACTTCCGTAATTATTGTTGTCATTGTAACTACACTTGTAACACCGCCGCTCTTAAAATATATGTTCCGTGATCCAGTACGCGCGGGAGAAAAATAAAAATCATAGCAAAAGGGTGTCCCGAAGCCATTTACATGGCTCATGAACTGCACCCCGTCAAGTAGACAGTACAAAAAATAAAAGTAGTTTAAGCGGCCTTAGTCCTAAATTCAATGGGACTGAGGCCGTTTAATTTTGCCTGTAACCGTTCGTTATTGTAAAAGTGAATGTAGGTATCAATATCTGTTTGGAGTTCTTCAAAGGTCTGGTAGGTATGTAAGTGGTACTTCTCACATTTCATTGTTCCCCAGAAGGATTCCATCGGCCCATTGTCAATGCAACAGCCTACTCGGGACATGCTTTGCTTCAGTTGTGAATCGTCCAGCATCTTCTTAAAATGCAGAGAGGTATACTGGAAACCGCGGTCGCTATGGAGTAAGGTTCGGCTCTCCGGCGCTGCCTGTAATGCTAATTCCAGCGTGTTAAAAACTAGCGAATTATTATTGGAATGGCCCAGAACGTAAGCAACAATGGAATTGTCATACAGATCTTTTATTGCACTTAAATACGCCTTCTTACCCTTGCCGTATTTGAATTCAGTTACATCCGTTACCCATTTTTGGTTTGGAGCTTCCGCCTCAAAATTACGGTTTAGCACATTCTCCGCGACCTGCTGAGGCGTGGAGCCTACATACTTCTTTCTCTTTCTGCGGATGACAGACTGGATACCTTGGCGTCTCATGAGTCGGTATACTCGTTTTGCGTTAATAGATTTGTTCATTTGTCTGCGCAAATGCAGGGTCAATTGACGATACCCAAAGGTTCGTTCCACCTTCTCATACAAGAGAAGCATAGCCTCTGTCAGTTTCTCGTTTTCGGTCTCTCGGGAACTAGGTTTGCGATTCAACCATTTATAGTAACTTGACCGTGAAATCCCTACGATGTCACACATAAGTCGAATGGAGCAAGACTGTTCCTGTTGAACGGCTTGAATGGCCAGGTAGATGTTCTCCTGGCGAATGGTTCTTAACGTCTCCTCCTTTCGAGTTCCTCTAACTTTTTTAGAAAAGCATTCTCCGCACGCAGGCGTGCATTCTCGTACTCCAGCTTTTGCATCGCGAGTTTGTGGCGAGCTGCTTCCGTAAGTTCTTCGGGCGCTTTAGTACGTCCTCTGCCGTCACGTAACGCCTCTTCACCGCCTGCTTCGTACTTCTTTACCCAGCTATATATTTGTTGGTAAGACACGTGGAAATGGCTTGCCGCCTTCGTGTAGTCTTCTCCGTTCGAAAGGCAGTACAGCACGATATCTATCCGTTCCTGCCAAGTGGTTACGCGTCCTTTGGTCATAGCTTTAGATCCTCCTGAATGAGCTGTTAAGCTGTTGCTATGACCATTATACTTCCTAATCCAGTTGGCGAGTTGGGTTGAACTTGCAATCTTATACTTGCAGATGATTTGGTTTTGTGACAATCCTCCCTCGAGATAATCCTTAACGGCATGGAGTTTAAGTTCTGCGGAATACGTACGGTTGTGGCTTCGAACTTCCAGCCCTTCGTACCCATACAATTGATAACGTTGCCGCCACTTCACTATAGAGTTTTTGGATAATCCATACTTTCGGGCCGCAGCTTTCAAACCAATGTCGCCCCGTTCAATTTCTTGGAGAACCGTTAATTTTTCGAGTGCCGTATACTTCTTTTGTTCCATAAAAATACTCCCCATACAGCAGCAGGTTTTTATTATTTCGCCTGTCTACTATATGGGGAGCATATCATCATGGGGCACCCTTTTTTTTGCAACTCTAACGTCCTGTACTTCGGAAGGAGAAGGTCCCCGCCTTAAGACGGAGTATAAAACCAGCCGTAGGGCTGTTTTGACTTCGGCCAAAAATGTCTAAACTAAATCTCGGGATGGAAAATAATACATAATGAGGCAGTCATAAGAGGAGTACCAGAAATATATGGGGTGGAAGGGGAAACGAAAATGAAATGGTTAACCAAATGGTCGTTCGGTAACAAGGCTGCGGTGGGGCTTTTAGTGGTCATGGCTCTTGTAGTGGGAGGGATGAGCTATACTTCGCTACCGATGGAATTTATGCCGGAGGCAGATAATCCTCAAGTGACTGTTACGGTGCTTGGGCCGGGTCAGGATGCCCATGCGATGGAGACGAAGGTTACGAAGCCGATTGAGGCTGGGGCCGCTTTTGTTAAGGGGAAGAAAGAAATACTGTCCACTTCCGGAGACGGATACGCACAGGTGAATATTTTTTATGATTCAAAAACAAATATGAAGGATGCTGCTGGGGAGGTCCAAAAGGTTGTAGATTCGTTGCAGTTCCCTGAAGGGGTAATGGCGCCTTTTGTACTTCAATTGAATACTTCCATGATTCCAGTGTCACAGGTTACTCTTTCGTTTGACGAAGGTCTGACCAAAGAAAACCTTAAGCTTGCGGAAGAAACGATCATACCGGAAATGCAAAAAGCAGAAGGTGTAGCTAACGTCGCCTTATATGGTAAAGTTACTCCGCAAGTGCGAGTGAAGCTTGATCCAAAATTAATGGCTGAGAAGGGAATTACAACACCTCAAGTCCTAGGCTTACTTCAAGGACGTAATGTATCAGCATCTCTTGGGGAGCAGACGATTGGTGGCCAGACAGGTAATGTTAACGTGGTTTCGACGATAGATAGTATCGATACGTTAAAAAAACTCCCTGTTTCCGCGGGCGTTAAGCTACAGGATATCGCTGCCGTCGAATTGAAGCAGGATCAAGAAAGCGTTAGCCGCTCGAATGGGAAAGATGTTCTTTTCGCCATAGTGACCAAAGAAGCAAATGCGAATGCAGTGAGTGTCGGAGATCATATTCAGGATACCATAGCTCATATTAACAAAACCATTCCAAACGCGGAAGCAGCGGTGGTATTCAGCACATCAGATATGGTGGTTACTTCAGTGAACAGTATGATGCGTGAAGTATTACTCGGCGCGTTGTTCGCTACGATCGTGATTCTGTTGTTCTTGCGCAACCTGCGGGCAACACTGATTACGGCGGTTTCTATCCCGCTTTCTTTAGCAGTTACCCTATATCTGCTTGATATATCCGGCATAAGTCTGAATATCATTACACTCGGAGGTGTAGCTGTTGCGGTCGGTCGCTTGGTGGATGATAGTATCGTAGTGATCGAGAACATTTACCGTAGGCTGCAAAAAGAACCCTTCTCCCGTGAAATGATTATAAGCGCAACCGGGGAAGTGGCTAGAGCGATTACTTCATCGACGATTGCAACGGTAGCGGTATTTCTGCCGATGGGTCTTCTGCGTGGTAGTTTGCAGGCTTTTCTACTGCCGTTTGCCTTAACGGTCACGTATTCATTGCTAACCTCACTCGTTGTAGCTTTGACGGTGGTTCCGCTGTTAGGCTCATGGCTGCTGAGAAGAACTTCAATGAAAGAGCACGAGCCATCTAAATGGTTCACCCGATTCCTAGATTGGAATCTGCGCCGGAAATGGATCACTTTATCACTAGGTCTTCTTCTTCTGATTGGCTCAATCGCAGCTTATGTAACTATGCCAAAAGGTGCGCTTGATGCTTCAGATGCCAGCTATGTCTCTGTTCAATTAAATTATCCTAAGGATGTCCCTGTTAAAGAGATCTTGGAAAAAGGAAAACAGTTAGAGCAAGATTTGATGAAACAGCCACAAGCGGAAACGGTGATCATGCAGTCAGGGAACAGTGCGGATGCGGCCCAGTGGGGTACTGTCAGCTCGGAGACCTTGGTGGATTATACCGTTGTTATGAAAAAAGGTGCGGATGCTGAGGCGTTCATCAATTATGTTCGTGATATGAAGGATTCCTACGCTGGAGCAACACTCGTTGCGAACGAGATGAGTATGATGGGATCAAGCTCTACCAGCGAGTATATTGATATCGTAGGTGATAATCTTACAGATATTACTGCTGTTGCAGCTGAAGTTACGAATAAGTTGAAAACTGTGGAGGGTATTCAGAAGGTCAGCAGCAATATGGAGGATACCAAACCAGTATTTTCATTTAAGGTAGATCCGGCTCAGATGAATGCACAAGAAATTACCATGCAATTGTCGGCTATGCTGAATCCGATCCCTATGGGGCAGATCGAGCTGGACGGTACGCCTGCAGGAGTAGTGTTGGATCCTATGGCTGAGCCGAAGTCGGAGCAGGATTTAAAGGCAATGACGCTTATGACTGCTGAGGGTCCAAAGCCACTGTCCCAACTCGCAACCTATGAGGTTCGGAATGAACCAGCCTTATTGTTCCATAAAGATGGAAAGCCATATGCGAGAATTACAGCGGAAGTTGATCCGAAGAAAGTGTCTGAAATCGGGGCGAGTATTAAAAAGGAAACCGATAGTCTTACCCTTCCAAAGGGTGTGACTCTGTTTGCAGGCGGAGCCTCGGTTGATCAGTCAGAGGATTTCGCTGACCTTGGTATGACAGCGCTGATCTCCATCGGGTTGGTGTATCTGATCATGGTCCTCACCTTCAAAACCCTTCGTGCTCCGCTGGCAATCATGTTCTCCTTGCCGCTAGCTGCGATTGGTGCGATTGTTGGACTAATTGTATCTGGTGTAACGCCTGACTTTACCGCTTTATTCGGAGCGTTAATGTTGATTGGTATCGTCGTCACGAATGCGATTGTGCTTATCGACCGTATTAAGCAGAATGAAGCGCATATGAGTATTCGCGAAGCGATTTTGGAAGCGGCCGGAACACGGATGCGTCCGATTCTGATGACAGCTATCGCCACCATTTGCGCCATGACTCCGCTGCTGTTCGGCCATGCCGAGATGGGCAGCATCGTCTCACAAAGCTTGGCGATTGTAGTCATCGGCGGTTTAACTGCGGCAACACTGCTTACGCTGGTTGTAGTTCCAGCGATTTACGAACTGTTCTACTTCCGTAAATCTGCTAAGGAGCGCAAAGGCGTGGTGAAAGCTGAAACTCCGACGCATGGTGCGTAATATCGATTAGAGGAATAGGGTGTCCCAACGGCTATGATAATGCTGTTGGGATGTTCCTGTTTATGAACTCTTCTCGGAACGAAGTGTGAATCATGGCTCTTTTTGTTGCTCCAATGATGCATCGGACTCAGGAGTCCGATAGTAACTCAATAAGCCAGTAAATGGACGAATAGCATCTGCTGGGTCCTAAAGGCACTTCAGGTAAATCTGATCCACGCCGTTGTTCCTTACTATTAGGACAAGAATGCTATCTGATAAAAGATAAACAAGGCTGAAGCCAGGTGTTAAACACCTGGCTTCAGCCTTGTTTATTGTTACTTGTTAATATAGAGAACTTAACCGCAAGAACAATTTAATACCGGTTTACGAGCTGCCTGTGTCTCATCCAATCGGCTGATCTCTGTGGTATGCGGTGCGTTGATTACGATTTCCGGTGTCTCCTGCGCTTCTTTCACGATCTGGATCATCGTATCGATGAAGCCATCGAGCGTTTCTTTGCTTTCGGTTTCCGTCGGTTCGATCATCATGCATTCCTCTACCGTCAATGGGAAGTACACGGTTGGCGGGTGGTAGCCGAAGTCGAGTAATCGTTTGGCAACATCCAAGGTGCGAACGCCATATTGCTTGAGATTTTTGCCGGACATTACGAATTCATGCTTACATACACCCGGATATGGGATTTCAAAATATGGCGCAAGGCGATGCATCATATAGTTCGCATTCAGCACAGCATTTTCCGATACCTCACGCAGTCCGTCTGGACCATAGGTACGGATATAGGCGTAGGCACGAACGAGAATACCAAAGTTTCCGTAAAAAGCTTTCACGCGTCCAATGGATTCAGGTCCGCCGAAGTCGAGTGAGAAGCTGCTATCTTCGTTTTTCACCACAGTTGGTTGTGGTAGGAACGGAATCAGAATGGATTTTACACCTACAGGTCCGGCTCCAGGGCCACCGCCGCCATGCGGGGTACTCATTGTCTTATGCAAGTTCAAATGCACAACGTCAAAGCCCATGTCACCTGGACGGGTGATGCCCATAATAGCATTGGAGTTGGCTCCATCGTAATAGAGTAAGCCGCCTGCTTCATGCACGATCTCAGCAATCTCGACGATTTGGGTCTCGAACAAGCCGAGTGTGCTTGGGTTAGTCAGCATCAGGGCGGCTGTGTCGCTGCCGACCGCTGCTTTCAGTGCTTCAAGATCAACCATCCCTTTATCCGTGGAAGGGATCGTAATCGTTTCAAGTCCTGCTGCTGAAGCACTTGCAGGGTTGGTGCCATGCGAGGAATCTGGCACAATAACCTTCGTGCGGGTCTCGCCGCGGCTTTCATGGTAGGCGCGGATCATCATGAGACCGGTCCATTCACCATGCGCACCTGCGGCTGGCTGTAAAGATACAGCATCCATGCCGGTTAATGCGGACAAGTCATTTTGCAGGGTATACATTAATTCCAGTGCGCCCTGAATACTTTCTTCCGGTTGATACGGGTGGATTTTAGCTAGGCCTACGATGCGTGCAACATCTTCGTTAATCTTCGGGTTGTATTTCATCGTACACGAACCTAGCGGATAGAAGCCATTGTCTACACCGAAGTTACGGCGTGAAAGCGAAGTGTAGTGGCGAATGACATCCACTTCCGATACTTCTGGGAGTACGACGGGTTCACTACGTAGCAGGTTTTGCGGAATGAGCGTTTCAATGCTCTCTTCCTGCGGCACATCGCAAAGTGGCAAGGAATAGGCCGAACGGCCGGGACGACTTAATTCAAAAATTAGACTTTGCTCCGGTTTCATAAACAGCCCTCCAGTGCGCTAGCGAATTGATCGATTTCGTTTTTGCTTCTTTTTTCCGTAACGGCTATCAGCATTTGTCCAGAAAGTTCAGGATAATCACGGCCCAGATCATAACCGCCGAGATAACCTTCCTTCAGCAGCTTGGAATTAATTGCGCTCACGCTGCTTCCTTCCGGAAGCTTCACGACAAACTCGTTAAAGAATGGGGAGGAGAAGGTAAGCTCAGTACCTGTTAGTCCGCTAAGTTTATTAGCGGCGTAATGGCTTTTGCGAATGTTCAACTCGCCAACTTCACGCATACCTTCTTTGCCCATAACGGACAAATAGACGGACGCGCAAAGAGCTAGCAGCGCCTGATTGGAGCAAATGTTCGATGTCGCTTTTTCACGGCGAATATGCTGTTCGCGAGCTTGAAGTGTCAGAACGAAGCCGCGTTTACCGTTACGGTCAACGGTTTGACCGACGATACGGCCCGGCATACGGCGCATCAAATGTTCCGCTACGGCGAAGAATCCACAAGTTGGACCACCGAGGGAGGCTGGAATACCGAGTGGCTGAGCATCACCGACTACGATGTCGGCTCCAAGCTTACCCGGTGTTTCAAGTACGCCAAGAGCAATCGGATTTGCACTGACGACGAACAACCCTTTAACAGCATGGATCAGCGGCTCAACGGAGCTAAGATCTTCGATGCTGCCAAAGAAGTTAGGCGATTGCATCAGTACTGCAGCCGTATCACCATCAATGGCCTCAGCAAGCTTAGCCTGATCGGTAACACCGTCTCTATAGTCAATCTCCACTACCTCAAGACCCCAAGCATTAGCCGATGTGCGTAACACTTGGCGCGCTTCAGGATGAACGGTGCGGGAGACAATTAATTTTTTGCGTTTGGTAGCACCAGCTGCGAGGACGGCTGCTTCGGATAATGCGGTTGCGCCATCATACATGCTGGCATTGGCTACTTTCATACCGGTTAGTTCGCAAATGTAGGATTGGAATTCGAAGATCGCTTGCAGTTCGCCTTGGCTGATCTCCGGTTGATAAGGGGTGTAAGCAGTGTAGAATTCTGAACGGGAAATGACATGGTTGATCACCACAGGGATGTGATGGTCATATAATCCGGCGCCGAGGAAGCTGGCGTGAGAATCAAAGTCGGCATTTCGGTCAGCCAGACCTTTCATGTGACGAAGCAGGGCGTATTCATCGAGTGGTTCAGACATCGGCATAGTGCCTTGATAACGGACGGCTTCAGGAATATCGGAGAACAGCTCATCTATGGACTGAATCCCGACGGCTTCCATCATCTCTTCGCGGTCCTGTGCAGTCATGGGCAGATAACGGTGCTTCATTAAGGTTTCACTCCTTGGCTTTTTTTAAAATATAAGAAAGTACAATTTTCAGGCTATACTTTATCCTTCTATTTCTCGCTTAAAAGCTCACCGTCCTTATATGGACGCTAAAGGCGTTTATACTTGTAAAAAGGGGCCTTAATCACGACAGCCTTAAGCTGTTTGCCGCGGATCTCTACGTAAACCTCTGTGCCTATTTCACTATAAGCTGTATCAAGCAGAGCCAATCCCAAGTTACGCTTCAACGTTGGCGATTGTGTTCCGGTTGTGACCTCTCCGATTTTAACGCCGTCTGCATAGACGGGGTAATGGGAGCGCGGAATACCTCGATCAATCATTTCCAGACCGACAAGGCGGCGGGGAAGACCGGCTTCTTTTTGCTGCACTAACGCATCACGACCGATGAAGTCTGCTTTGTCTAGTTTCACGAAGAACTGCAATCCTGCTTCAAGCGGCGTGATATCAGCTGACAGTTCCTGACCGTACAGCGGCAATTTCGCTTCAAAACGCAGGGTATCCCGTGCGCCCAGGCCAGCAGGTGTTAATCCATGAGGAGCACCCGCAGCAAGAAGCCCGTTCCATAACGCTCCTGCACCATCCAGCGAAGCGTAGATTTCGAAGCCATCTTCACCGGTATAACCTGTACGGGAGATCAATACTTCTACACCGCAGACGGTAGCGCGTTCGATGAAGTGGAAAGGCTTGAGGGCTGAGATAGGAGCATCAGTAACTTCCGCGAGTATAGTCTCTGCCAGCGGACCTTGCAAGGCAAGTAAAAGCGTCTCGTCGGAGACATTAGTGAGTGTGACTTCACCGAATTCAGAGGTCAGATGCTCCTGCAGCCACTGAAAGTCCTTATCGATGTTGGAGGCATTAACGACGAGCATATAACGACCCTCACTTAGTCGATACACGAGTAAATCGTCTACAACTCCGCCGTTTGGATAACAGAGCAGCGTATATTGTGCCGCACCATCGGTTAGGCGGCTGACATCGTTAGTCGTCATCTTTTGCAAAAAGGCTTCTGCACCGCTCCCGATCACCATGAATTCACCCATATGCGATACATCGAACAGTCCAGCCTGCTGGCGAACGGCTTCATGCTCCTTCACGATACCTGTAAATTGTACTGGCAGCTCCCAGCCGCCAAAATCAATGCATCTGGACTCCGCATAAGCGGAATAGAGATCATAAAAAGGCGTTCTTTTCAAAGCATCCATGTCGTCACTCCCCTTGATCTGATTACATACGAAAAAAGGACAGGCAGAAGCAATCATGCATAAATGCACTAATCGCTTTCTGCTCTGTCCTTTGTACCTGAGAGTTACCCTGCGTAACTAACCTGCAAGTTTCCCCGTTGGTGACCTGACGCACCTTCGCCCTGCGTCTGATGCTCTCCAGAGATACGTCCGACAAAGGTCCTTTTGCCTGAGAGATTCACCCTGTTAGGGTTTACTCCTTCGGCGCCGTCTTCAAGTGAGACAGTCTCTCCCTATGCCATCATCCGCAACTGTATTTGTTTCAAATATAAGAAAGTATATGTTTCACATTATACATTATCCTTATATTTCTTCGAGAAACGGTTATCGTCTATAAAAAGACGACAACGTCGTTTCTTCTTGTATGTCTCCATTAAACGGGTATAGGAGGGCGCTGTCAACAAGAAAAAGTCAAAAAAACGACAAATTTATTTTACTGTTAGTAATATTGACATTATGCTCTGGGATCACTTAGGCTATAACTAAATTTAGAATTCCAATTTGGAAATGAGGCGGCTTGAAATGAGTGAAGTTTTAGATAACCTTCTTTACAGCGAAGAGCATGAGTGGGCACAGCAAGTGGAAGGACGCGTAGTACGTGTTGGGATTACGGATCATGCTCAGCATTTGTTAGGCGATATCGTATTTGTGGAATTTCCAGAAGTGGGCTCGGCCATTTCAGCCGGTGACAGCGTAGGTAGTATCGAATCCGTTAAGACTGTATCGGAATTGTATTCACCCGTCTCTGGGACGGTTACCAAGATTAATGACGGATTAGAAGCAAGTCCAGAGCTGATCAATGATAAGCCGTATGGCGAAGGTTGGATCTTTGAAATTGAAGTAGACGGAGAGTATGCTGATGCTGTAAAAGGTTTGCTTGATGCAGCCGGATACCGAGCATTAGTAGGAGAGTAATTAAGGTTTTTTACTGTATATTAATTTAATCGCGTGTGATTTTTGTAGCAGCAAGTTTCTGTGATTTGGGGACTTGCTGTTTGGTGTTTCTTATGGGAACTTCGGATAACTTTGCGTTAGATCTTCGATTCTGTTGGGAATTGTGGAAATTTTCTTGGAATCAAATTTACTGATATGAAATGAGGGAAAACCTCCCTGATTTTAGACGTTTTTAGCGCGAAAATATGATTTTTAGGGAATTCCTCCTTAAAAATCTCGGTAAAACCACTATTTCCGACGAAAAAGAGTAATAATCGGGGAGGAATTCCCTAATTACGCGCCTGAATAAGATAATAAGTAAATAATTAGGGAGGTTTTCCGTAATTAGTGTGGCGGTTCTATTATGGTAGTATTTTTAAGCAGTTTCTGAATTGTTATTATGCTGCAATTTTTAACGCTTAATTATCAATAATTGATTAGTTCTAAACTTACTCACCTTCTTGAAGCTGCCGCAGCACAATGATCTCTACACGGCGGTTCTTTTGCTTACCTGCTGCTGATATGTTTTCCGCTGTGGGCTGGGTATCAGCATAACCCGCGTATTGAAAATTGTCGGGATTCAACCCTTCATGATCTAAGAAAAAGCGCAGCACTGACAGCGCACGAGCACCTGATAGCTCCCAGTTGTCGTTATAGTGCGAAGCCGAAGATACTGGCGTATTATCGGTATGTCCCTCAATGCTAATCTTTGCGCCGATGTCTTTGAATAAACCAGACAACTGCTGAAGGGCAGGAAAGGCTGGAGATTTCAAATTAGCTTTACCCGCATCAAAGAGAAAACGGTCACTGAGGGTGATTTCTATCCCTTGTGGTTTGTCAGCAACAAATATTTGTTCTCCGAGATTATTTGCCTCGACATATTGGGTGATCACACCCATTAATTCAGCAAGCTTTGCCTCTTGTTCTCGAAATGCCAGCTCACGTGCCGAAGGTGCTTCGTTCTCCGTTTGTTCAGCAGATCCATCATTCGGTCTCGCAGTTGCAGCTGCGTTCCCACCATTCCCGTCCACACTGTTCTGTCTGCTCTCAGTTGTCTTCCCAGCATCTAAAATGCCATTCCCACCGTCAAGAACAGTGCTTCCAGACTTGAAGGTCTCGGATAACGAGCCCGTCACAATATTATATTTGTCCGTGTCCAGGCTGCTCATCGCATACAATATAACGAAAAATATAAGCAAAAGTGTAATTAGATCAGCATAAGTAATCATCCAGCGGTCGCGGCTTTCCCGAGTCTCTACACGCCGCTTTCGCCGGTCTCTTTGTCTCATAGAAGACCTCTAGTTTCTGCGCGGTCATTCGTGTCCGTGTCTGAGATGAATGAGTTTAATTTTTTACGAACGAGCAAGGGGTGATCTCCGTTCTGCAAAGAAAGAATGCCGACAAGCAGCATTTCCATACTATGTAACTCACTTTGACTGCGGGATTTAATTTTGGAAGCGATGGGTAAAAATATTAAATTAGCGATAGCGACACCGTACAGTGTTGCGGTAAATGCAACTGCGATAGAAGTGCCCAGATTTGAAGGGTCTGTAAGGTTGCCTAGCACACGAATGAGACCCATCACCGTCCCGATAATTCCCATTGTAGGAGCATACCCACCAGCGGCTTCAAAAATTTTGGCGTAGCTCTCATGCTTCAGTTCCTTAGCGTCCATTTCCAGTTCAAGAATTTGCCTAACCTGTTCTGGGTCAGTGCCGTCGACAATCAGAAGTAGACCTTCGCGTGTAAAAGGATCTGGATGTATTTCTGCTTGTTTTTCTAACATTAACACACCGCCGCGACGCGCCACGGTTGCCATTGAAATGAGTTCTTCTGCTTTTTCTACATCACGATCAGGGTTGCTGCCGAAGGCCATGCGCAGTGCTGTTGGGATGGAGCGTAGCTTAGATGCCGGGAAACTGATCATAACGGCGGCAATTGTACCTCCGAAGACAATCAAAGCTGCATTAAGCTGCAGCAGACCTGAGAGGCTTCCGCCTTCCCAGAGATAGCCGCCGATTAACGCAGCCAGTCCAGCCAATAGGCCGATTATTGAGGTGATATCCATGCTTTAAGCTCCTAACATTTCTATGTATTATGGTTTGCATCGATTTCATCAACACTGTATAATGAACGGGAACACATATTCTTATCTTCCATATTTTTTAATTATAAGGAAGTATAAGTTTCACGTTATACTTTAACCCTTATAATTCTCGCACAAACGCTTAACGTCTTTTAGAGACGCCAAAGGTGTTTTAGCTTGCCATCGTATGGAGAGAGAACATTCAGACAACAATTATAATATATTAATCTAGTTTAGACGATAGAGGGGAGACGGGCAAATGAGTGATATTGTCGTCAGTACAAAGACTTTTGAATTGGAGTCCGAGTATACACCCCAGGGCGATCAGCCTCATGCCATAGAGGAATTATTACAAGGCATCCGGCAGGGCAAGAAGCACCAGACGCTGCTGGGCGCAACGGGTACAGGTAAGACGTTTACCGTTGCACAAGTCATTTCTAAATTAAACCGCCCAACGCTAGTTATTGCGCACAACAAGACTTTGGCTGCCCAACTGGCGAGTGAGTTTAAGGAGTTTTTTCCGCATAATTCGGTAGACTATTTCGTCAGCTACTACGACTATTACCAACCAGAGGCGTATATTCCCTCCTCCGATACTTATATCGAGAAAGACTCCAGTATTAATGAAGAGATTGATAAATTGCGCCACTCCGCAACGAGCTCCTTGTTCGAACGGCGTGACGTTATTATTGTGGCGAGTGTGTCTTGTATTTACGGCCTCGGTTCGCCGATGGAATACGGAAGCTTGCTTTTGTCATTGCGGGTAGGAATGGAGAAGCCTCGAAATGAGATTTTGAGCAGACTAGTGGATATCCAGTACCAGCGTAATGATATCAATTTTGTACGCGGAACCTTCCGTGTACGTGGTGATGTGGTTGAGATTTTCCCGGCATCTCAGGGTGAGCATGCCATTCGGGTCGAATTGTTCGGTGATGAAATTGAGCGAATCACTGAGATTGATGTGCTGACGGGTGAACTGATCGGGGAACGCGATCATGTCGCTATTTTTCCGGCGTCTCACTTTGTTACCAAGGAAGAAACGATGCGAGTGGCACTGGTCAACATTGAGAAGGAGCTGGAAGATCGCTTAACGGTCCTTCGTGACGCAGGTAAACTTCTGGAAGCTCAACGTCTGGAGCAGCGAACACGTTATGATATTGAGATGATGAAGGAAGTGGGCTTCTGTTCGGGGATCGAGAACTATTCCGGACCGCTGACCTTCCGTGAACCTGGGGCAACTCCGTATACATTAATGGATTATTTTCCGGATGATATGCTGATCATTATTGATGAGTCCCATGTAACGCTTCCGCAGATTCGAGCGATGTATAACGGTGACCGTGCGCGTAAGACGGTGCTGGTAGAGCATGGTTTCCGTTTGCCGTCTGCGCTGGATAACCGTCCACTTCAATTCGAGGAATTCGAAGAAAAGGTGAAGCAAATTATATACGTCTCTGCGACTCCAGGACCCTATGAAATGGAACACTGTGATACTATGGTGCAGCAGATTATCCGGCCAACGGGTCTTTTAGATCCGATCATTGAGGTTCGTCCTACAGAGGGGCAGATCGATGATTTGATCAGTGAAATTCGCGAACGGGTGGAACGGGATGAACGTGTACTCGTCACCACGTTGACGAAGAAGATGTCGGAGGATCTGACGGATTACTTTAAGGAAATAGGAATTAAGGTTCGTTACATGCACTCTGATATCAAAACGCTGGAGCGGATGGCGATCTTACGTGATCTTCGTCTCGGTACATTCCATGTTTTAGTAGGGATTAACCTGCTAAGAGAAGGTCTTGACCTACCAGAGGTATCATTGGTTGCCATTCTCGATGCTGATAAAGAGGGCTTCCTTCGTTCCGAACGCTCGCTGATTCAGACGATTGGTCGTGCGGCCCGGAACTCCGAGGGTCGTGTAATCATGTACGGTGATCGAATCACTGATTCGATGGAGAAAGCGATGAGCGAAACATCGCGTCGTCGCGCCATCCAGATCGCTCATAATGAGAAACATGGTATTACCCCAACCACCATTAATAAAAAGGTGCGTGACATCATTGAGGCAACCAAAGTTGCCGAGTCTAAAGCGGATTACCTTACGGGTGTTGGTGGCAAGATGAATAAGAAAGAGAAACAAAGTCTGATTCAGCGTCTGGAAGCTGAGATGAAGGACGCAGCGAAGAACCTGCAATTCGAACGCGCAGCAGAGCTGCGTGACGCATTGCTGGAGCTTCGGGCTGAGTAACAAACGATAAACGCATCACCGATATTTAAAATATGTAATGAACGGTGCTGTCCAGGCCGTTCTTTTTGAATAAATAGATGGACGCGCATCCCAGTGCCCTGTGTAGTTAGCGCATCCCGCAGGGACAGCGTTCCACAGCGCTTCTGGCACTTACGCGCATCCCGTAGGGACAGCGTTCCGCAACGTTATAGCAGTTGCGGTAATCTCGCACTTTCCGCTCTTAGCTAGTGTGCGCCTAACGTCCAAGCGGTCCTGTAGGGATAAGCGATCTGAACGCCGTAGTCACTAAGTCCCGTCCCACCAACCTCCTTCACCAAAAAATGCGGGTGTCCAGAGGGTGCAACCCTTGGGGCCCTCCCTTGGAAGGGAGGGTTTGGGAGGGATCGAAAACGCTTTTGATAAAGCTTTGATATTAGATTCATTAAGGAGAGGTTCCGTTGGCGAACGATAATATTGTAATTAAAGGCGCGAGGGCGCACAATCTCAAAAACATCGATGTGACGATTCCACGTGACCGTTTCGTCGTGCTGACGGGACTGAGCGGATCAGGTAAGTCGTCGCTTGCATTTGATACCATTTATGCCGAAGGACAACGGCGTTATGTTGAATCTTTGTCCGCTTATGCTCGTCAGTTCCTGGGTCAAATGGAGAAACCCGATGTAGATTCCATAGACGGATTGTCCCCGGCGATCTCTATTGACCAGAAGACAACAAGTCGTAACCCGCGATCTACAGTAGGTACGGTAACTGAGATTTATGACTACTTACGGTTGCTTTTCGCGCGGATCGGTCACCCTCATTGTCCAGAGCATGGAATTGAGATTACTTCGCAGACCGTTGAACAAATGGTAGACCGGATTATGCAGTATCCAGAGAAGACACGTTTGCAGATCCTGGCGCCTATCATTTCAGGACGTAAAGGGGAACATAAGGGACTCTTCACAGATATCTCCAAGCAAGGCTTCGTACGTGTGCGTGTGGATGGAGAACTGCGAGATCTTTCTGAAGATATCGAGTTAGAGAAGAATAAGAAACACACTATCGAAGTTGTTGTTGACCGGATTGTCGTTAAAGATGATATGGAGACACGTCTTACAGATTCATTGGAGACGGCCCTGAAGCTTTCGGGTGGTAAAATCCTTGTGGATATTATTGGGCAGGAAGAGCTTCTCTTTAGCTCTAACTTTGCTTGTCCGGTGTGTGGATTCAGTATTGAAGAATTAGCACCGCGTATGTTCTCTTTCAACAGTCCATTCGGAGCCTGCACGGAGTGCGATGGTCTTGGTATGAAAATGGTGGTCGATCCAGACCTGCTTATTCCTGATGCTGAGAAATCCATTGAAGAGGGTGCTTTTTTAGCTTGGACCGGAAGTACCTCCAATTACTATCCGCAATTTCTAAAGTCTGTGTGTGAGCACTTTAATATTCCACAGAACGTTCCAGTGAGCAGTTTATCACCTGATCATATGAATAAACTACTGCATGGTACAGGTAGTGAGAAGGTACGCTTCAAATATGAGAATGATTTTGGACAAAAGAAAGATGCGATGGTTGCTTTTGAAGGGATTATTCCGAATCTGGAGCGTCGTTACCGGGAGACCGCATCTGACGGTATTCGTGAATTTATCGAAGGGTTTATGAGTGCTAAGCCTTGTCATGTCTGTAAGGGTAAACGTTTGAAGAAAGAAATTTTAGCGGTTACGATCAACGAACAAAATATTTCGGATATTACCGATCTCTCAATTGGTGACTGTCAGCATTGGTTTGAAGAAATAAAGTTAAGTGAGAAAGAGACAGCTATCGCCAATCTCATTCTTAAAGAAATCTGTAATCGTCTTGGGTTCTTGGTAAATGTCGGATTAGACTATTTGACACTTAGCCGCGCAGCAGGCTCACTATCTGGTGGTGAAGCACAGCGTATCCGGTTGGCGACTCAGATCGGTTCAAGCTTAATGGGTGTATTGTACATTCTGGATGAACCAAGTATTGGACTGCATCAGCGGGATAATGATCGCCTCATCTCAACCCTTGCGCATATGCGTGACTTAGGGAATACGCTGATTGTTGTAGAGCATGACGAAGACACGATGATGGCAGCGGATTATATTATTGATATCGGTCCCGGTGCAGGTATTCATGGTGGACAAGTTATGGCACAAGGGACGCCGGAAGAAATTATGAATGATCCGAATTCCTTAACGGGTGAGTATTTAAGCGGTCGTAAGTTTATTCCGGTAACCGCTAAGCGTCGCGCAACTGATGATCGCTGGATTGAAATCCGTGGTGCTAAAGAGAATAACCTGAAGAATGTGAATGTGAAGATTCCATTAGGTGTTTTTACTGCGGTAACAGGGGTATCGGGTTCGGGTAAATCCTCACTGATTAACGAGATTCTTTATAAGAGCTTGGCGCGTCAATTGAATAAAGCTGTGAAGGTTCGACCTGGTGAGCACAAAGAAATTCGGGGACTGGAAAATCTCGATAAAGTCATTGAAATCGACCAATCACCAATTGGGCGTACACCACGCTCTAACCCAGCAACCTATACGGGTGTATTTGACGATATTCGTGATCTGTTCTCGAAGACAAATGAAGCTAAAGTGCGCGGGTTCCAAAAAGGACGGTTTAGCTTTAACGTAAAAGGTGGACGCTGTGAAGCCTGCCGTGGAGACGGAATTATCAAGATTGAGATGCACTTCTTGCCGGACGTCTATGTTCCTTGCGAAGTATGTAAGGGCAAGCGTTATAACCGGGAAACACTAGAAGTGAAGTATAAAGGAAAAAACATTTCCGACGTGCTGGAGATGACGGTAGAGGATGCTACAGAATTCTTCGTGAATATTCCTCGTATTCATCGTAAAATGCAAACACTGATGGATGTTGGTCTTGGTTACATTAAGATTGGTCAGCCAGGTACTACTTTATCCGGTGGTGAAGCGCAGCGCGTGAAGTTGGCTTCCGAGCTATACCGTCGTAGTACCGGAAAAACACTCTATATTTTGGATGAGCCTACAACAGGTCTGCATGTGGATGACATTGGTCGTTTACTAGAAGTATTACATCGCTTGGTGGATTCTGGAGAATCGGTACTTGTCATTGAGCATAATCTGGATGTTATTAAGACCGCGGACTATCTCATAGATATGGGACCTGAAGGCGGCAGTGGCGGCGGAACTGTGCTGGCAACAGGAACACCAGAGAAACTCATTACCGTTGCGGAGTCTTACACAGGTAAGTATCTGAAGCCGGTTCTGATTCGTGATACAGAGCGTACCAAAGCTCTTATGCTTGAGACGGCGGAAACCACTTAAGCCATAAACAACAGTATGGTATAACTACCAAATAATAAAGGTCACGGCATTTCGCCGTGGCCTTATTGTTTGGTGTCCAAGATCATTATTTTGGGAAAACAATTGCCAGGTAAAATTACTTCAAGCTCAAAAACAACTTATCTGAAGTGAGTTTTCTAGTAAATGTTGTACGACTCCTATAAAAAGAAAACTAAATAATAGACGAGATAGGCATATGTAGAGCATGTCCGTCGTAAGATTTAGTGAGGAGCATGCTGTTGCTGTAAGTATACTTAATGGGTAATAGAATAACAGCAGGTCCAACGGTTCTTTGAAAAAATTATACAATTAGCTCTATCAAAAGCTCCGGCTACTAGATTGAGGAAAACCTCCCTAAAAAACTTGATGTTTGCAGCTTTTAAGCTCAAATTAGGGAAAATCCCCTTTTGATCGGGAGGATTTGTTCAATAAGATAGTATTCTCATGATTTTTAAGGAGCAATTCCCTAATCCATAAAAGCTCTAAGCTCCGAAAGCTAAGATTGAAGTTCAAATTAATAATCTTTATCTCATTTCTATGCTGTTAAATCATTTCAAAGACACTAACCAACTTCATTTAATTACCTTTATAGAGCAGAACACAATCTGTCCAGTCTGCGTTGTCCACACAATAAAACACCAAACGTCAATGAACAAAATCATTAATTTATCCGATTTTGCAGTAATAAAAGATATTTTTTGTGACAAATACATAATTTTTCTACAAAACCTATTGCATCGCCCAAATGGTAGCGATAACATAGAAGAGGATATGGGGAATACTGGATCTTGCTTGACAACATTTTTGAGGAGGTAAGGTAATGCTACTTGCAGAAGTTGCCGCGCAAGGACCGTCTAAATTTCATACCTTTGATGTTTTTATGATTTTATTCACCATCCTAATTTTGGTCGGAGTCATTCGGTTGCTGAGAGCTCCGCAGAAGAACAAGTTCGCCATTGGTTTCGGAGCGGTTAGTTTGCTGGTTTTTATAATCTCTGACTATGCCATGGTGATGCATTGGTTAAGTTAACGAAAGAACTAAACTGAACAGCTTTGCACCAAAAGACTCCTTTAACGCCGTGGGCGCATTGAAGGCGTCTTTTTTCAAATTATATATTGTAAAATTTATCCATGTGCAGAGAGGGTCTGGTGAAGGTCGATGAGGATTGGGGAGAAGCTGGTGAAGAAAGGATTGGGCCTGCTGCTGTGCGGTGTGTTGCTGTCAGGAGTATGGAGTGAGTCGGTTTATGCGTTTGGTAGTGCGGCAAAGACGGTTAGCACGGCGTCGACAGCCCAGAGAAGCAAAATTAAAAATTCGACAGCAGCAGAAGACCTCATACCAGGGATTATTAAAAATGTTACCCCTTCCGTAGTGGGCATTATCGGCAAAGACGATAGTGCTGGGAATAGCGGACCGGATGATCGGTACAATCTGACGCATGGTTCTGGCATTATTGTGAAATCGAACGGCTGGATTGTAACTAATGCACATGTCATCAAGGATCTGCAGAACGCCGTGGTAGTGACGTCGGATTCCAAAACCTACAGCATTAAAGAAACGTATCTCGATGAAGTAAGTGATCTGGCACTGATCAAAATCAATGCCACCTCCCTTAAACCTGCAAAGTTTATTCCATCGACCGGCAAAACAGTAGTTGGTGAGAAGGTAGTCGCCATCGGCACACCGATCAGTTTTTCACTAAGGAATTCTGCGACTGTAGGGGTTATAAGTGGTCTTAACCGTGAAGTAGATGCGGCTTATCGTCTGATTCAGAGTGACACAGCGATTAATCCCGGAAATAGCGGAGGTCCGCTAGTGAATATGAAGGGTGAGGTGCTCGGAATAAACAGCTTGAAATACTCAGCGGTGGGTGTGGAGAATATGGGCTTCTCTATTCCGGCAGACACCGTGCAGTATATTATGAACCAGCTTTTTAAGTACGGTGAAGTAAAGCATCCGAGTCTTGGACTGGAGTTAGAAGCGAGTTGGTCCTCCATTGTGGGCTTGCCAACGTTTGATCCACTGACCGTAACCAAGGTGGTTTCTCCTGAAGCACTTAAGGCGGGTGTTGCCGAAGACGATGTCTTGTACAGCATTGACGGTCACCGTGTGGTCTCACTAGTTGATATTAATGAATTGTTCAAAAGCTATTCTCCAGGTATGACGGTACGACTGGTTATGCAAAGTGAAGGGGATATCATTATCCGTAAGGTCGTGCTCACTCAGGGTGATCCCCTGTTAAGTGAAGAAGGTTCAGGAACAGATGGGGACGAGCATACGGAAGAATAATCAGGGAAACTCGTGAGGGGGACGGTAAATGGGCTTTAAAGTGTTAAAACAAGGATTGTGTGTGATACTGGCCTTACTATTATTATTTTCTATATTACCCCTACAAACAGCACGGGCAGCAGAAGCAAAGAAACTACAGCTGAGCCTTAAAGTTGGTAGTACATCAGCTACGGTGAATGGAAAAAAGGTGGCTATTGAGCGACCTTTTATAGAGAATGGAACGGTTATGGTTCCGCTTGGGGTTTTTAAAAAGACATTTGGCAGTACGGTTTCCTTAGAGGGAAATGATGTAGTGAAAGTAACGTACGGCTCTCATACAGGGTTGATGACAATGGGTAGTACTAGCGCCTGGAAGGATGAGACTAAAGTTAGACTCGGCTCCGCGCCTCGGATGGTTTCAGGTGTGCTAATGGTGCCGCTGCGTTTTGTGGCGAATGTACTGGGTGCAACTCTCTCCCAAGGGAACGGCGGTGAGCTAATAATTACCCTAGTTCCTGCAGACAATGAAGGAGATGTACCAGTGGATACAGGTATTGATAGTGATGTGGGGAAGACGCGAATTGGGAACAGCTACTATCAATGGACACTAAATTATCCGTCTGGACTGATTACTGGAAATAGCGGTGGAGATGAGAGCGTGGCTACCTTTTCGAGTGCTGACAATCTTTATTATTTGGAGATTCATGCAATTGATCAGGCGGTTTCGCTGGATGCAGATGGGCTTCTGGAACAACTAGTTGGGGAAGTCGAGGAAGGTGGGGAATTGATATTAGATCGGGAGTCGTTCCCCAAAGCCTCTGTGCCCTATGCGCGATTGGTCAGTAAAGATTCTAGCGGAGCGCTCTGGGAAAGCAGATTGATCTATGCAGAAGGTAGACTTTATGAGATTTATTTGACGGATGAAAAAGCCGTTAATTATAAAGACTTAGCTAAGTATTCGGGTTTGCTGAGCTCCTTTCGACCCTCTTTTGACACCAAGGATAACAAGATCCGTGATCTATCTACTGTAAAAAACGGTCTGAGCGAAGCCTACAATGAGGACTACGGCATTTCACTACAGGTTCCTGTTGCTTGGACTAAGGATGACCAGCATTTTTATTATGAAAGCAAACAAGGAAGTCATTTGAGTGTGGCGATTACATCGGCACCTGCTGGTTCTACACTAGAGAGCTGGGCTGAAGAGTTGAAGACAAAAACGCAGGAGAACTTTGTAGCGGATGCTTATATTTTTAAGGATATCAAGAAGTCTGAAATCTCCGGTGTACCTGCGCAAATAAGTGAGACACAGTTGAATTTCGGCAACGGGTGGACGACAGAATATCAGGTAATCGTGCTCAAGAATGGGTTCCGATACTATTTTGAATATGTGACATTTGCTGGACAAGAAGACGATAAGGCCAAATTTAAAGCCATTATAGCCTCAATTGATTTTGATTTTGATCACATGAAGGAGAACTTCGGGCGACTCGCTAGCGATGATTATAAGACACTCAAGAATAAAACGATAACCAAAGTATCCAAAAGATACGGCTATGCCATCGATATTCCACGCTTGTGGACGCCTAATCAAGATGTATTCGAGACTCAGTCAGTGGAGTATCGGTTCATCGGAGGACGCTTCCAGATCAGTTCAAAACCTGAGGGCTCCGTGGATTATACGGTTAATGTACTCAAGGATTCTTATCAAAATAAAAATAATGATCCTAAAGGCCCCCGCATTGAAAGTATAGTGGAATCTACCTTTGCAGGTGTTCCTGCTACGATCCTTACTGTGAATCAAATCAAGAATGGTGTTCCTCTCCGAAGTAAGCAAGTTGTTTTTGGCAAAAATGAGGTGGTCTATACGATTACTGTTGTGCTAAATGATGCCAATGCTACTACAGAACAGCAAGCGCTGCTGGATAAAACACTGCAATCGTTTCGGTTTACGGGGAATGAATAGTTTAGAGGTGATTGGAGTTCATGATTAACTGATAGTAGAGTGTAATTCAATTAGGTGAGAACGTCCTTATAGCCAAAATGGCGTGGGACGTTCTTTTCTTTATATAAATGTTGGTAAACACATGGCGCTGTGATGTGATATTTGATACAATTATCAAGTTAATCAACTAGAAATGACCCGCCACCTGGCGGTTTGGGAGGATATAAATGAAAGAGCAACAAATACGCAGAGAAGACGTGGAGCTGTTGGCACCTGCAGGTGACTGGGACTGCATGCGTGCGGCGGTAGCAAACGGAGCCGATGCTATCTTTTTTGGCGTAGAGAAGTTTAATGCACGGGCGAGAGCGAATAACTTTCGCATGGACGAGCTGACGGAAATTATGGCGTTTTTGCATAGCTATGGTGTGAAGGGTTTCCTGACCTTTAATATACTGGTTTTTGAAAATGAATTATCTGATGCGAAAGAACTGATTGACGCTTGTGTAGATGCTGGCGTGGACGCGGTGATTGTACAGGATTTAGGTTTGGTCAAAATGATCCGTGAAATCTCACCGGATTTCCCGATTCATGGTTCGACACAAATGACGATCACTTCACCGGAAGCGGTTGAGTTTACTAAGCCTTTTAGTTTGGAACGCGTGGTACTCGGTCGTGAGAACAATCTGAAGCAAATTAAGACGATTGGGGAACAAGCCCGCCTGCCGATGGAAGTATTCGTGCACGGAGCCTTATGTGTCTCTTATTCGGGTCAATGTCTAACTTCGGAAATGTGGGGTGGACGTTCCGCCAACCGTGGAGAATGTGCTCAAGCTTGTCGTCTGCCTTATGATCTGATGGTGGATGGAGAAGTTAAACCAATGGGTGATGTGACTTATTTGCTCTCCCCTAAGGATTTGGCAGCTATTGATCTTATGCCTGAGCTGATCGAGGCGGGTGTAACTTCTTTCAAAATCGAAGGCCGCCTCAAGAGCCCGGAATACGTTGCGAATGTAGTCAGTAAGTACCGTAAGGCAATTGATCGGTATTTTGATGGCGATCTGTCCAAACCATCGAAGGAAGAAGTTCGTGAACTGCAACAGAGCTTCTCCCGCGGTTTCACACATGGTTTCCTTGACGGAACAAACAATAAGAAGCTCGTAGACGGCACTTTCCCGAAAAGCCGTGGTGTATATCTCGGAACAGTTGAACAAATTCTTCGCGATGGCGTTGTCTGCCGTATTCATGCACCGCTGAAGCGTGGCGATGGCATCGTGTTTGATGCAGGGGATCCGACGAAAAAAGAAGAAGGCGGACGTGTATATGATCTTCGTCGTAAAGGTGTGAAACTTGAAGGCGAAGCCGGGGAAGGCTGGATCGTCGACATCGTAGCAGGACGTAACGATGTGGACCTGCGTCGTCTAAATGTCGGTGACCGCATTTGGAAGACGAATGACCCTGCATTAGACAAGGCGCTGCGCCAGACTTATGAAACCGAGAAGCCATACCGGGTATTCCCGGTACATGTGCGAGTGCAGGGCTGCGTAGGCGAGAAGCTGACCACATGGTGGACGGATGTTCAGAAGAACGTTACCGTCCGTGTGGACTCGGAGCTCGCGCTGGAAGCGGCGCAAAAGCGTCCGATGGATGCCGCGCTGCTGGAAGAACAATTCGGCCGCCTGGGCGGGACCGTGTTCCAGCTTGACGCGCTAGAGTCGCATCTGCAAGGCGACGTGATCGTCCCTATGCGCGAGCTGAACAGCATCCGCCGCCAAGCGGTGGAGCTGCTTGCGGGCGAGCGCCCGAAACCGCCCGTGTACGTGAAACGGGCGATCGAGGTCTATGGCGACGCTACCCGTAGGGGCGTCGCTCCGCAGCGCGCTGGTGAAGCGGAGCTCACCGCGCTGTGCCGCAGCCTGCCGCAGGTGCAGGCTGCACTCGAGGCCGGCGTGAGAAACATCTACGCCGACTTCGAGTTTATCAAGCAGTTCCCGGCAGCGGTAGATGCGGTACGGGCTGCAGGGGCCAGCATCGCGCTGGCCACACCGCGCATTCATATGCCGGGCGAGAACGGCTACCACGCCAATATTCTGCGCCTGCAGCCGGATGCTGTGTTAGTACGCAATACCGGCGCGCTGTATTATTATCTGCGCCGCCGCCAAGAACAGCCGGATGCCGTGCATCCACGCTTGATCGGCGATTTCTCACTGAACATTGCCAATCATAAGGCAGTGGATCTGTTCCTTGAGGCAGGCTGTGACATGGTAACACCATCCTATGACTTGAACATTCAACAGATGGTCGACCTGCTTGAGCACAGCAATACTTCTCGTATGGAGATTGTAATCCATCAGCATTTGCCGATGTTCCACACAGAGCACTGTGTATACTGTACCTTCATGAGTGAAGGCACAGACTATACGAACTGTGGCCGTCCGTGTGAAGAGCATCGTGCTTCCCTGCAAGACCGTATTGGAATGTCCCATCCAGTTCGTGTGGATGAAGGCTGCCGCAATACCGTCTATAATGCTGTTGAGCAGTCCGGTGCGGAGTATTTGAACAATTTCCGTGATCTAGGTGTATCCTCGTACCGAGTGGAGTTCCTGGAAGAGACACCAGAGCAAGTGGCTGAGGTAATTAGCCTATACAGCCGCGCACTTCGTGGCGAAATCTCTGGTACGCAGGTATGGAAGAGCTTGAAGGCTACCAACCAGCTTGGGGTTACTCGGGGACAATTGGTTAACGCGAAGTAATAAAGGTTAAAGAAACAGGGCTAGGTGACTACCAGTAGATACTGGTGTTGCTTGGCCCTTTTTTATAGAAATAATCTCGTCCTTATCATGATTTGCATATACTAGATAGTGTATCGTGAGAGTCAGCAAAGGGTTTAATCTTGTATAACATCTAAAATAATTCCCCACTTTCATGTTTGATTGGAATTGATATACAAATATAACAAACTATCTGACATTAATCTGCTATAACTGCTATAATTAAAGGAAATATGCCATTTTACTATACAGAGTATTTTAGATGGAAGAGTAACCGACAGAAGGAGTTAATGTGATGAAGATCCGTAAAGCCATTATCCCCGCTGCAGGTCTTGGTACCCGTTTTTTGCCTGCAACCAAAGCAATGCCTAAAGAAATGCTGCCGATAGTAGATAAACCGACGATCCAATATATTGTCGAAGAAGCCGTTGCTTCCGGAATCGAGGATATTATTATCGTGACGGGGAAAGGTAAACGGGCGATTGAAGACCACTTTGATAACTCTTTTGAACTAGAGTTTAATTTAGCAGAGAAGCAGAAGTGGGAACTTCTTGAGTCCGTTCGCAAATCCTCTGAAATGGCTGATATCCATTACATTCGCCAAAAAGAGCCAAGAGGTCTTGGACACGCGATTTGGTGTGCGCGTAAATTTATTGGAAACGAGCCGTTTGCAGTACTGCTGGGTGATGATATTGTTGAGTCGGAGAAACCCTGTCTCAAACAAATGATGGAAGTATATGAACAGTACAAATCCTCTATTGTGGGTGTCCAACCTGTGCCTTGGGAAGAAGTTTCCCGCTATGGATTGGTGGATGGAACTGAGTTGGCTGAGCGGGTCTATAAGGCCAATCGCCTTGTAGAGAAGCCGAAGAGAGAAGATGCTCCTTCTAATTTAGCAATTCTAGGGCGATATATCCTGACTCCACGCATCTTTGATATGCTTGGTGAGCAGCAGGTAGGTGTAGGTGGAGAAATTCAACTGACGGATGCCATCTCTCGTCTAAGTGAAGTGGAGCGGATTATTGCTTATGACTTTGAAGGTAAACGCCATGATGTAGGTGAGAAGATGGGCTTCATTCAGACCACTATTCATTATGCACTTCAGCATGAAGAGCTTAAAGATGACTTACTTCGTTATATGAAAGAGCTTGTAGATAGTGAAGTTGCTAAGGCTGGGCTTTAAATAGAACTCATATCATTGAAAAAAGCGCGCCGCTGTAATTACAGCGGCACGCTTTTTTGATTTCTTTCTGTTTTAGAATTGTGAATTTGCGATGGCCTCGATTTGTGCTGCTTCCGCAGGATCAGCTGCGATCAGTGAATTGTATATCGCCTGATCTTCGCCACCAGTTTTCGTCAATGCAGCAAGGTACCAACGGGCAATTTCACGATTCGTTGCATCTGCGAAATCTTGGCTTATGGCTGGTTTCAAGATGGAGACTGCATTTTGTAGTTGTCCAGACATATAATGAATTTTCCCTACCTTCAGTTTCACATCTGGAGTAAGAGTCTTGGAAAGTTCATTATCCGCAAGTACATGATTGTAGGCCAAAAGCCCAACGGCAAAGCCAGCTTTCATATTTTCTAATCTATCTTCATTATCTTGTTGTGCGTAAGCCGCTTGTCCTAAATCAAAAGAACGGCTGATGAGTGAACTGTACCAATCAATATTCCATGGAGTTTCACTATTCATAATATCCGTGTAATTAGCATCTGAACTAAGCTTCAGAGTTGTCTTTGCTGCATCTTCTTGCCCAGATAATAGCTGCATTTTTCCGACGTTCAAAGCCATTGCTGGTGTTACTGAGAAAGGACGCCCTTGCAATTGTTCTGGTGGAAGAGTCTTCAAATGTTCTATACCAGTGAGAACATGATCATAGGCTTCTTGAGCTTCATTGAAATACGCTTGTTTTTTTGTCTCATCCTTTTGGTTAAGGGCTTGCTGACCTAATGCAAAGGAACGGCTGATGAGAATATCATACCAACTAATATCCCAGTTGAACTTATCAGCATTATCACGGTAAACACCGTATGCAAGATCATTTTGACCTTTTAGGTCATAATAGGTTACTAACTGAGTTAAAATATTTTTGTTGTATGGTTCGTCCTCTAGTGCTCGAGTCAGTACACTATAAGCCTCATTTAGAAATTGTTCATCCTGATTCTGCTTAAAAACTTGTAGATCTAACGAGGATAGGTATAAGACTGATTCTGGATGACCTGGACGTGTTTTTAAAGCCTCAGTTAATGGTTTCTTAATTTCCTCGTAAGAATTACTAACCCCGATTAGATTTTTACCCTTTAGGGCTGCGTTACTGGAACCAATATAGCTAATCGAGAGGAATATCAAGAATACAGTTCCTACTGTAAGAACAGCGGAATATCCAAGCCGAAAACCAGTTTTATTCCAACTTTTACGTAGCTGTTTACTATCCATGACAACTGCCATGCCTGCCAGTCCAAGGAAGACGAGTATTCCCATAAAGGCATAACTCATATTGAAATCTAGTAGACTGTGCACAAGAATAGATAGAGCAATAATGAGATAGAAGAAGCCATTCTCAAAATCATTTTTATCCCGTTTCACATACCCTCGGATATATTTATAGAAAATATACAAAATGAATCCCATAAATACGATGAAACCAAGGATCCCAACTTCTATTAAATATTGTAAAAAGAAGTTATGCACCTGTCGGCTAGTGTAAGGGTTGTTTTGATAGTGCTCATATAATGAGGACCATCCACCACCACCAGCACCAAGAATCGGATAATCCTTAACTACCTTCATGGCATCTTTATAAAAAGTAATCCGCTCAAGAACACTATGTTGCTGGAAATTGATGTTCTCAAGACGAGTTGCCATATTGCTAGGTAAGATATTTTTTGCGCTTGTACCTATTAGTAGGAAAGCTACAATTCCAACGAGTGCAACAGAACCAAGTGGGATCCATAGACCTGTTAGTTTACGTGACGACCAATTACTGAGTTTTTTCTCCAGCCAAGGGGCGACAAACCTCTGAATGACCCAAGATACTACAGCTACAGCGATTGAAGCTCCAAGCAGGTATCCCCAGCCTTTCAAGGCGCCAGCAGAAGTGAAGTTCGTATTTAATTCTAATCCTAGGTTAGTCACAGGAGTCGTTATCACCAACGAAACAATACCGGCCACACCAAGATGTATAATCCAAAGGATTTGCTGTGCAGGTTTTAAGAATAAGAGCAGTAATATAAATACAACAGGAAGTAATACTAGACCACCGCGGGATAAAGTTAATAAGATCGAAACAATGATGGGAACTAACATAAAGCTATGTGTTAGTGTTCCGTACCATTTTTTAGAACGAATAAGCGCGAATACAGCTACAAATAAAAAAGCCATTAAGAAGGCCGCGTAGGTATTTGCATATTGGAAGATCGAAGTCAGACGAAGTCCATTAGAGTCCGTCATTACTGCATCTAAGTAAATATTATTTCTTACGGTGTTTGAGAACCAACCCACTAGAGCTCCCGCTAGTTTGTTACTCCCCAACCAATTTAGTAGTCCAAACCCTACTATGAAATAAGCAATTGCTAGAATGGCATTTTGAATGACAACATTTACTTGCTTTTGCTTCAAGAGATAAAAGGCTATAATGAAGACTGCTACATACATGCTCTGAACAAACAACATATTCATCGCCATATAATGCGAAACTGCGACAAACAATGATAGAGCATAAGTAAGAGGTAGTAATATTGAAGCTGAAGCTAATAAATCCCTCTGTTCATCTAGTTTGAATTTTTTGAAGTATAAGCCAACGCAGACTAGCAGCAAAAGTCCACTTACTAGTGCTGACACATATATAGGCTTCTCGAAGTCTAACTGCTGTCCGTTAAATAATCCCACTTGAAATGGGGCCCAACATAAAAATAAAATAAAAGCAACAACCAAGGCCCATATCGGACTTGCTGTCTTTTCAACATTTCTCGACTGAGCGGCGTTTTTACCGTATACTGGTTTCGACACGTTATAATCTCCTTTTCCTGTAGGTACGACAATATTTTAGCATAAATGTATTTACAGAGTCTTCTCTATTTATTGCGTTATATCGTAAAAGTTTACTCAGTATTTTAATGAATGTAAATATTTGGCCTGAGACCTTTAGATCATAGGGATCTAAAGGTCTCAGGCCAATAGTTTGTAATCTCGTATGTGTTTTTCTAGTTTTTTGCATTTATTCTGAATAAGTGAAGTTTAAGACGGCATCTGCTAAAAGTGGTGCCTTCTCGTCTTTAGCTGATAGTACAGGAATAACAACATCCAACGGCCACTTGATGTCTATTGAAGGATCGTTCCATAGAATTCCCCCGTCACACTCAGGTGAATATAATTCGTCAACTTTATATTGGACTTCAACATCTTCGACCAAGGTCATAAATCCATGAGCAAATCCTTTGGGAATGAGTAATTGTTTTTTGTTTTCAGCACTTAGTTCAATTCCAAACCATTGGCTGTAAGTCGGGCTTCCTTTGCGTAAATCGACAGCTACATCAAATATTGAACCTCGTGTACACCGAACTAGTTTAGTTTGAGCTTTTGTGTTCAACTGATAATGAAGTCCACGAAGAGTCCCTTTAGTGGCAGAATACGATTGATTATCTTGGACAAAGTCAAAAGAGATCCCTTGTTCTTTGAACTTTTTCTCACTATATGTCTCCATGAACCAACCCCGATGATCACCGAATATTGCTGGTTCAACAATTAGAACGCCAGGCAATGTTGTTTCTGTAAATTTCATTCCATCCACACTCTCTATAGTTTAGTATTGAATTTTTCCGGTTGCGACTTTAATGAGATATTGGCCATATCCGGTTTTACTTAACTTATGTCCACAATTCAAGAGATGTTCTTTTGTGATCCATCCATTGATATATGCGATCTCCTCGGGAGCTGCGATTTTGATACCTTGGTGTTCTTCAATTGTTCTTACAAAATTAGTAGCATCGACTAAACTTTGATGAGTTCCAGTATCCAGCCATGTAAATCCTCGACCTAAAAGCTCTACATCCAACTCTCCTAGTTTAAGGTATTCTTCATTTACTGAGGTAATCTCTAGTTCTCCTCTTGAGGAGGGTTTTACATTTTTTGCGATCTGCACAACGCGATTATCGTAAAAATAGAGACCTGTTATCGCATAATTAGATTTAGGGTTCTCAGGTTTTTCCTCTACACTTAGAACTTTACCGTTCTCATTAAACTCTACAACACCGAATCGCTCTGGGTCCTGCACATGATAGCCGAAAACGGTAGCTCCTTTTCCCTTATCAGAAGCTCGTTTTAGCATTTTTCGAATTCCGTTTCCATAATAGATATTGTCACCTAGAATCATAGCAACGGAGTCATCTCCAATAAATGTCTCTCCTAGAATAAAGGCCTGGGCTAAGCCGTCCGGATTCGGCTGAACAATGTATTTTAGTGAAATTCCGAATTGCGAACCATCACCTAGTAGATCTGAAAATCTCGGTGTATCTTCAGGGGTGGAAATAATTAAGATATCTCTTATCCCTGCAAGCATTAAGGTAGATAATGGATAGTAAATCATTGGCTTGTCGTAAATTGGAAGCAATTGTTTACTTGTAACCATGGTTAAGGGGTATAAGCGTGTACCGCTACCACCTGCTAAGATAATACCTTTCATTCTTAACTCAACTCTCCCTAAGTAATTTGATGTTAATATTATTATTAATGAAATGGGTAGTTTGTTGTTTGAGGAACTGAAACGTATTTATAATATTTCATTTACCCATTAGTAATTTTACTCTAATTATTTCTGACCTGTCCATTTTATTGCCAAAATAGCTTTTTTAGAAATTAGGGTTTGGCTGGAGAAAACAACCTTACTCTAACATATATTTGTTGACCCATAGTCTAATATGATAACATAGATATGTTTTGTAGATGTAGTTAATTGTAAAAAATACCGGTTTTATGGGGAAGTCTTCAAAGTTGTTGCTATGCTTGAACGTTTGGTGGCAGATTCGTATAACGTTAAATAATCCCACTTGAAACCTAGGCCATTTTAAAAATAGAATAAAGTCAAGAATTAACACCTGAAATGATATTGAACATCATTCAACATTTCTCGACTGCGAGCTTTTTTTACCGTATACTGGATTCGACAACGTTATTACCTTTTCCCATAGTTATGAGAACTAGAACATGCTCAAAAATAAAAAAAATGGGATGCTCTTTAATACATTCCTTAAAAATATAAAAAAATTATCATGTTGTAAAATTGAGAGGAAGAGAAGGATTATAGTATGAAAAATGGAAAAATATTATTAATTGTATTGTTTTTAGGATTATTTTCGCTGATATATTACGAGATTACTCATGTATATGGAACTTCCGCTAATCAAATTATTTCTTTGCCTAAACAGGATAAGAATATAAATGCTGGTATTGATAAATCTGATGTGAGAAAGACGAAGTTTAAAAAACTGATAGATATAGAAGGATGGGCGTACATTAATAATATTGGAGCCGATCAACAAAATGTATTTATAGTTTTGACTTCTGAAAACAATCAATATATATATAATACAGAAAAAGTCTTCCGAGGAGATCTGCCCAGCGCACTTAATGACCAAGAAAACAATATAGAGAATGCTGGATTTAAAGGTTTAATTGATACGAGTGATATAGTAGCTGGATCATATCAAATAGGCTTTTATATTGAAAATGGATCGCGTAAGGAATTTTCTTTGTCCGGTATTGCTGTAGTGAAAAATAATAGCAAAATAGATTTTAAAGAAAATTTGAGTAATACAGTTGATTTAATATTAGATAAAGCGAAAGATAAGGTCCAGGTTAATATTGAAGAAGTGAAAAAAGAAAATGGCATCTTTAAGGTAAAAGGCTGGGGATTTTTAGAAAATGGGTCTCCTGAAACTTCTCAAACTTATATAGTTTTAAAAAGGGGGGAGAGTTTATTTGTATTTGATACGCAACTACAGATCCGTAAGGATGTGACAGCAAACTTTGGCGGTAAAACTGATTTGGATCGTAGTGGGTTTTTAGCGAAGATAGGTGAAGAAAGTATTGGAAAAGGTAAATTCCAAATTGGAATCTATATAAAAAATGGTCCTCTGACTGGTTTATATTGGTCAAAAGAAAGTATAGGTGAGTAGAATAATGTTTAGTGTAAGAAGGTTTTCGGGAGAAATGTATAATAGTAGGAAAATGATCACATCTTTAGCTACGAATGATTTTAAAATGAAGTATGCAGGATCTTACTTAGGCATAGTATGGGCATTTATACAGCCGATTGTTACCATCTTAGTATATTGGGCTGTTTTCCAGGTTGGGTTTCGCTCAGGTCAAGTGGAAAAGGTTCCGTTTATTCTATGGTTGATGTCAGGGCTAATTCCTTGGTTTTTTCATTACGAAGCTATGACAAGCGCTACAAATTGCTTCTTTGAATATAGTTACTTAGTGAAAAAAGTCTTATTTAAAATAAGTATTCTACCTATTGTAAAAATACTATCAGCATTTTTTGTTCACATCTTTTTCGTAGCAGTTATGCTGCTGATATTTGCGATTTACGGGGTATATCCTACTGTATATTCGCTTCAGTTAATTTATTATATGGGGTGCCTTGTAGCGATAACCATAGCTTTGAGTTATATAACATCTTCAATAGTTGTTTTTGTTAAAGATTTTGGGCAAATAGTTGGGATAGTACTACAATTTGGAATATGGGTTACTCCAATTATGTGGAATTATAAAATGGTATCTGAAAACTGGCGGTGGGTTTTTAAAATTAATCCTATATACTATGTTGTCGAAGGATACAGAGATGCCATGTTCAATCATGTTTGGTTTTGGGAAAAAGGAAACGAAACATTATGGTTTTGGAATTTGACGCTGATTTACTTTGTAATAGGATTTATAGTATTTAAAAAGTTGAAGATGCATTTTTCGGATGTATTGTGAGGAGTTTCAATATGAACAATATCTCGATTAATATTAAAAATGTCAATAAAGTTTATAAGTTGTATGATAAGCCAATCGATAGATTAAAAGAATCATTAAGTTTTTCTAAAAAAAGTTATCATAGGGATTTTCACGCTTTAAGGGATATATCATTTGAAGTAAAAAAGGGAGAAACCGTAGGGATTATCGGAAAAAATGGATCAGGTAAATCAACTTTATTGAAAATAATTACTGGGGTTTTATCTCCATCTTCTGGAGAAGTTACTGTTAACGGTAGAATCTCAGCATTACTAGAATTAGGTGCAGGTTTTAATCTTGAGTATACGGGAATACAGAATATTTACTTAAATGGAACGATGATGGGATATTCAAATGAAGAGATAGAGAAGAAAATCCCGGCAATAATTGAATTTGCTGATATTGGTGATTTTATTAACCAACCTGTAAAAACTTACTCTAGTGGAATGTTCGCAAGACTAGCATTTGCAGTTGCCATTAATGTCGAGCCTGACATATTAATAGTTGATGAAGCATTAAGTGTGGGGGATATTTTTTTTCAAAATAAATGTTTTAAAAAGTTTGATGAACTTAAAGAGAAAAACACAACAATAATTTTTGTTTCACATGATATTGGCAGTATAAGGCAGATGTGTAGTAGAGTTTTGTGGTTAGATTCATCAACACAAATTACGTATGACGATAAAGAAGTGGTTTGTGCGCAATACCTTAACAAAAGATTTTCTGAAAATAACGAAATGAACAGTAAATTAATTGACCAGTTCGAATATAAGAGTATTAAATTAAATGAAGCGGATACTCAATTAGTTAGTTTTCCAAAAATTGTCCCAAAGGAAAATAGCGTTTTTTCAGATAGTATTGAAATGCTCTCCTTTTTTATTACTGAGAGTAATGGTAAAATCACTGAGGAATTGGAAGTCGATAATACTTACAGTTGTCATATTGTTGCTAATTTGAAAGAAGATTTAGATCATTTGATCGCAGGGTTCGTATGGGAAAGTAATAGAGGTGTCTCTTTATTTGCTATTAACACGTATATGGAGAATAGTGTTAATTTTAATGCTAGAAAAGGTGAAGTTATTGAAATAATTTTTGAATTTAAATTACCTAGAATAATGAAAGGTGATTATCTGTTAAGCCCAGCAATAGCACAAGGAACTCAAGATAATCATGTTACTCTTACCTGGCTGACAAATGTGAAAAAAGTAGAAGTTAGCAATTCAAGTTATAATCTTTCACTAGTTGAAATTGAAGCTAATTCGACTTTATATAAGCACAAAAGCGAACATGTAGTTTTTGAATAATGTAAAAGGGAGTGTCATTTCATGGAATTTACTGGAGAGAGATTTGTTCTCGGAAAAGCAGATGGGGAAATTGAAACGGAACATTTGCATAGATATAACGCAGTTCTTGAGCTGGCCAGTGGTAAAAATGTGCTGGATATCGCATGCGGTGAAGGATTTGGTACGGCCATTTTAGCTAGAAAGGCAGCAAGTGTCTGGGGGGTTGACATTAGTGATGAAGCTATCGCTTATGCTAGGCAGAAGTATGAAAAATATAACTTGAAATACAAGCAGGGATCAGTCGAATCTTTAGATTTTGATGATGATCTTTTTGATATGATAGTTTCATTTGAAACGATAGAACATGTTGATGAATTGGTACAAGATAAATTTTTGAAAGAAGCAAGTCGGGTATTAAAAAAGAATGGGATTTTGGTAATATCAACTCCAGATAAATATTTATATACAGATTTGCCGAATCACAGAAATCCATACCACATAAAGGAATTTTACTATTCGGAATACAAAGATTTTTTGGAGAAAAACTTCAAATATGTTGACTTTTATAACCAGAATGTTGGGAATTACGGTTTGATTGTGAAACGTAATGATAACTTAAGAGAAGGTATTAAGTTAATAAACGGTGAAGATTCATTAAAAGAAGGTAGATTTATAATTGCAATATGTAGTAATGAAGAAATATCGAAGGATATTTCCATTAATTCGATATATGAGAATAAAACAAAAAAAGAAGTCGTTGTAAGTGATGAAGAAGATTTCTTACAGCTTTATTGGGAGGGTGAATCTAAAGGGTTTACAGAGTCAAACTCTATAAAGGCTACATGCAAATATAGTGGTGATTTCCAAACACTTTGTTTTACTATTCCAAGTCGTTCTGACGGAAAAATAAGGCTGGATTTAGGCAATAAGCCAGGTAGCATTCAACTAAAAAAAGAAATGATCTTCAAAAATGGGGATGGAGTGTCTCTTAATAAAATACGTATATCCGATTCTATAGGTTTGGTGCAATTACAGGATAATAATGAAACAATGGGCTTCATCTCTATGTCAAATGACCCGCAATTATTATTGGAAAACTCAATTGAAGAAAGCCAAGGTAATACATCGATTTATATCGATGTTAAAATTAGAGATTTTGATTACGGTGTTTGCCTGGATGAAATTAATAGTTATTTACTTAACTTGCGGGGTTCATCAGATCAAAGCGGTGAAATTAATCATGCCGAGAATCCAACTATGGATTAATGTAGACTTTTTGAGTTCACCAGAGTGACCACGGGGGATTTAGTTCTTCAGTGATCATTCTTTATTGTTTTTTAACTATACTTTGAGACGATTAACGAAATGCTTTATTATTTTGTTTTTAGGCACTTCGTTGTGCTTTAATATGAATTTAAAATTACAGTTTACCGGAGGATTAAATGAGTAAAGTAAAACCAATAGCATTTTATTTACCTCAATATCATCATGTGAAAGAAAATTCTGAATGGTGGGGAAAGGGTTTTACGGAATGGACAAATGTTGCAAAAGCAAAACCCAATTTTCCTGATCACTATCAACCTCATGTCCCTAAGGACTTAGGATTTTATGATCTAAGCAATGTAGAAGTGATGAGAGAACAAGCAAAAATGGCTGAGTTGTATGGAGTTTTCGGATTTTGCTTTTATTTTTACTGGTTTAATGGTAGAAGGATACTTGAAAAACCACTTGATCAATATTTCAATTCAAATATAGATTTTCCATTTTGCTTTTGTTGGGCTAATGAAAATTGGACACGTACTTGGGACGGATTGGATAAAGAGGTGCTCTTAGAACAAAATCATACTCCTGAAGATGATCGAGATCTGATTAGATACTTAATTCCTATATTTAAAGATGATCGCTATATCAAAGTTGACGGTAAACCAATGTTTATAGTCTATAGAGTGGATTTATTCCCGGACATCAAAAACACTACACGTATTTGGAGAGAAGAAGCGAAGAAGGCTGGTTTTGAAGATATTCATTTGGCTGCTGTACAGTTTTATGGCATAGATGATCCCACAGAATGGGGCTTCGATTCAGCGATTGAGTTCCCTCCACACAAGTTTTTCACTCCTGAGAACAGACCATCGAACATGCCAAGTATTACCAATCCTGATTTTTCTGGTGGTATAGTAGATTATCCTAAGGTTGTTGCGCAGGCAATTCAGGCTAAGTCTAAAGAGTATACGTGGTATAGGGGGATTCTTCCGTCATGGGACAATACAGCGCGGAGGCAAAACAATCCGCATGCGATAATCAATTCTACTCCAGCCCTTTATAGATACTGGTTTAGGTATATTGTTGAATATTCTGAAAGTACTCATTCAGAGAACAATCAGTTTATATTTATTAATGCATGGAATGAATGGGGAGAAGGCTGTCACCTTGAGCCTGATCTAAAGTACGGACATGCTTATCTTGAAGCGACTTCTAAAGCCTTACAAAAACAAGACTTTGAATTGAATGAAGTTACTGAACTTGCAACCCTTACTGATAGTGAAATGAAGGCTTTCACTGAGGAATATAACAAAGTTATTAATTTGTCTGTTTTTTATGCGAATGAAAATAGAATTCTAAGTTTAAAACTGCAAAATGAAACGGCTTGGAAATATTTCACTAAAAACAAGATAAAACATAGATTAAGTAGATATCCTAGGTTATTTAATATTGCCAAATCTGTATACTCAAGAATTAGGAGGTAATATTGATTGAAAAGAATTGCTGTTTTAGCACATTATGATAAAGATGCGAAGTTGTCTTCAAATACATTAAAGCTCATAGCACATCTTGAAACGGTCTGTGATCGTATAATAATGGTCTCTACAAACTTACTTTCTGATGAGCTGAAGTTGCTGTCTCCGAAAGTGGAATGTTATGTTAGAGGCAATTTAGGATATGATTTCTATAGTTACAAATATGGAATAGGGAAGATTGAGAATATATATATCTATGATGAACTAATCTTAATCAATGATAGCTTTTTTATAGCTTCATCATTTGATATTAATAAGATTTTAGGAATAGTAGACGAAAGTATTTATGATATATGCGGTTTGGTTGATTCATACCAGTTCCATTACCATGTACAAAGTTTTTTTGTTGTTCTGAAGAAAGAGGCTTTAGTAAGTGTATGGTTCGAAAATTTTTGGAATAATGTACAAATACTTGATAAAAAAGTGGACATCATTTTTAAGTACGAAATAGGAATGTCTCAAAGTGCATTGAGTCATTCTTTGTTAGTAGGTTCTTGTTTTCAATGGTCGTTTAGTAGTTATATCCATGCTTTAAATAATAGTTATAAAAAGAAAAATTGGAAATTGATTTTTCTCAGTTTATTTAGTTATAAGTATCTAAGAGAAGGAAATGCCTGTCATTTATTATGGAAAGATATTTATGATCAATTTTCTATTTGTAAATGGGAAGTTATTCGTGATTATCCTGAAGTGCTCAAACATATTGAAAGAAATGGAGAAAATGAAGTCCTCGAAGTGAAAGATTATTTGAGTAATAAAGCTCCTTTCTATAAAAATAAAAAAATAGATGACATATTAATTAATACAAGTTCTAATCCAACTCAAGTATACTTTTCTGCGGAAAATTTATTAAGTCGAGTTGCTAATAATAAAAATAAGACCGCAGTAATTGTTCATTTGTTTTATTTGGAGTTATTAGATGAAATAATTTCTTATTTAAGATCTATTCCTGTCAAGTTTGATCTGTATATATCAGTAGTGACTCTATCTGCAGCGTTTGAAGTGGAGCAAAAACTCAAAAGATTTACAAATGCAAATGTATACGTCTATTGTGTTGAGAATAAGGGAAGAGATGTAGCGCCATTTATATCATTACTTAACACCAGTATTTTAGATAGATACACTAGTGTTTGTAAAATTCATTCCAAGAAAAGTTTATATAGCGACCAAGGAACTAATTGGAGACAACGAATATACGATGAGCTATTAGGTAATACAACTAGAGTTTTGTCTATATTGGATAGATTTGAAAAGGATCCTTATATGGGATTAATCGGTCCGGAACAATCATATTTGATTAATGAAGAATTCTGGGGAGCGAATAAAGATAAGGTTCAAGAGCTTTGTCTAAAAGTCGGAATAGAGAAAGAAAATGTTGTTTTGGGATTTTTTGCTGGTACTATGTTCTGGTTTAATCCAAGAGCCATTATTTCTATAAAAGAATTACGGATTACTATTGATGATTTTGATTCGGAAAAGGGCTTACAAGATGGAACATTAGCTCATGCAATTGAAAGAGTGTTTGTATTATTTGCTAGACACCATAATTATAAAATTTCAACTGTTGAATATTTAGAAACAGAATTAGAAGATGAGAATTATAATAATCGGAAAATTCCAGTACTATAAGTTATTTAATGATAAAAATTCAACTACCAGTATGTTAACCAAGTTATGCTCTAATTTCTTAATAATTAGGTGGAAATAAGGTATAAAAGAAGAATTATTCGAGCTACAGTTTCAAAATGAACTTTTAGGAATTTTATCAAATGAAATAAGTCATGGCGAATAGGTGCTCCTTATAAGATATCTGAAAATAACTTGAAGTGGGGATTTCTTCCGATGGAGACATTTGTTCATAGAAAAGAACTATGGAATTTTCTTTCAAAAAGGCTCTTTATTATTCTTTTCATTCTCATTTCCGCAATATATTTTTCAATTGTGATTTTTGAACATAAAGATTTTTTTATAACCATCTCTCAGGATAAAAAAATGATTATAAGTCAAGAAAACTCAGGAGATATTATTGGGGAAATACAAGATGGGACGTTGATTAAACAGAAATTTGAAGTGAATGATAAAACTAATTTAGAAATTGCTATACCGTTTGGGACTTTTGAAAGAATAAACACTGGAGAACTCATTTTTGATATTAAAGAGAATGGTCAATTATTGCATCAAGAAATTCTTGATGTTTCTAGTCTTTCTGATGGACAAAATATTACTATGAAAATTCCAAACAGTGATCAGAAATATAGAAAATTAGAATTTTTAATCAGTAGTAAAGGATTGTATGAAGGTAACTCCGTTACTTTGTGGAAAAGCAGAGACAATAACGTAGGCTATTTAACAGTCAATGACCAGGAACAACAAGGAAGTATATACTTCAATTTATCGGGAATAAGTACGAAAGCACTCATGAGTGCAAAGAGCTTTTATCTATTACTGGTAGCTTTCACAGTTTTTTTTATAGCTATAATCATTGTTGTAATTAGATTAAGGGATAATATAGCAAAGGTTTTCGTGGTTCTGTCATTATCGATTGGGATCATTATGGTGTTTTTATTTCCTCCATTTGATCATTTGGATGAGTTAGAACATTATTATAGAGCCTATGAAGTTTCTGAAGGAAAGTTCATTAATCAAACAGTAGATGGACAAATAGGAAACTATATTCCATACAGTTTAATTTCAACAGTGGACAAGGTTAGATACATTCATCAAACTGGATTTCAATATAAAATAGTAGACGAAGCTTTTTCTATGAAATTAAATCCAGATGAGCGGACTTTCTATAGAAACTATGCGTCTATATATTCTCCAGTCCTTTACATACCTCAAGCATTAGGTATCATTGTGTCGAGGGTTTTTAACGCAGCCCCTATTACTATGCTTTATTTAGGTAGACTATTTAATTTTCTTGCTTATATAAGCATTATCTATTTTTCACTAAAAATAGTACCTTTTAAAAAGATGCTTATTCTGATTATAGCGTTGTTGCCAATGTCTCTTATTCAAGCATCATCCCTATCAGCTGATGCTGTTATAATTGCTTCCTCTATATTATTTATTTCTATAATACTTAAACTAACCTATACGAAGGAAGTATCCAAAATAACTACTAAGGATATTTGTTTACTAGTGCTGGTTGGAATGTTTATGTCAATATCAAAACCAGTTTATGTTCCACTATTACTTCTTATTTTTATCATACCGTATCAGAAGTTTGGGGCAAAAAAAAATTATTTTAAAAAGATATTTTTAATACTAACTTGTTGCACACTGCCCATGATTATTTGGAATCTTATGAGTTTAACGAATATTGCTGTTCCCGATCTCCGAGGAGGAGAAAGTGTTTCGCCAAGTGATCAAGTACATTTTGTTTTAACTCATCCATTTCGTTATATTAAAGTTATATTTGATACATTTTTGAATCTTGGAAGTCAACAATTTTTGGCTATGCTTGGTAAGACAGTGACCAACTATGGATATGGGTTATCACCGGTTCTTATTTTTGGGTTTATTTTTTTGTTGTTCTTTATGGCTATACCGAATAGGAGCTATTTAGAAGAAGAAAGAATGCAAGTAAAAGTTAGTCAGAAAATTATTTTTATGGCAATCATATCCTGTGTGCTTGTTTTAACGTATACTGCTTTATATACAGGTTTCACGCCAGTTGGAGGTTCCATTATTAATGGTATACAAGGTAGATATTTTCTTCCTGTATCCCCCTTGTTTTTCTTATTGTTTGCTTCTAGCAGCGTTATTATCAAAGATAAAAAGATTGATAAATATTTAATGATGTCTTTATGTGTTCTATTGTTTTCACTATTGCTTAATTATATTTTAAAAGTCAATGGAGTTATCCCTTTTTAAAATCATTCAATGAATTGATAATTTAAAAAAATATGTTATAAGGAGTAAAATTCAATGAAAGTACTTGGGATAATTCCATGTTTTAATGAAGAGGAGAATATTGAATCTTTAATTAAAGAGTTATCTGATTATTCTGATATTTTAGATTTTGTAATTATTAATGACTATTCGACTGATTTGACCTCTGTCATCTGCGACAAGAACAATGCCAATGTTATAAATCTTCCGTGTAATTTAGGTATCGGAGGCGCAGTTCAGACGGGATATATCTATGCAAAAAAGAATAATTATGACATAGCTATTCAGATTGATGGTGATGGGCAACATAACCCTGCCTATATTAAAAGTTTAATAGAACCCATAGTGAAAGATGGACTTGATTTCGTGATCGGCTCAAGATTTATTGAAAAGGAAGGGTTTCAATCTTCTATTACAAGAAGAGTTGGAATTATTTATTTTTCTGGCTTATTAAAGCTACTTGCAAAACGAAAAGTAAGCGACCCTACTTCAGGATTTAGAGCATGTAACAAGAAAGTGATAGATTTTTTTGCTAATAGCTATCCAACAGATTATCCTGAACCGGAGTCAATAATGGCTCTTAGTAGAAATGGATACAAAATAGCAGAAATACCTGTCCAAATGAGAGAGCGTAATGGGGGAACATCATCTATTAAATCGCTAAAGTCAATTTATTATATGATAAAAGTTACTCTGGCTATCATTATAGACTTTACTAGAAAACATCAAGTTACATAAGGATGGGGTTATATGTTTCCTTTTAAATTACAGATCTCTCTTATTTTATTATGTTTGATCTTACTCTTTCTTTTAATTAATATGATTAAAAGGTACGAGCTACAATTAAGATATGCGCTTCTTTGGATTTTGGTTGTAATTATTATGCTAGTTATTTCAGTGATTCCGCAAATTGCGTTTTATTTTACAGGTATATTTGGTTTTCAAGCACCTTCGAATTTCGTGTTTTTAGTGGGGATTCTCTCTGGACTAGTTATTATTTTCAGTCTGACGGTATCAATTTCAAAATCATCAATAAAAGTACGCCAAATGTCTCAAGAAATTGGATTGATGAAACAAGAATTAAATAACATGAAAATCAACATGCATAAATTAGATGAAGAAAACTCAACGGAGAGAAGAATGGTGCGAGGTGAATAAGAAGAAGATTCTATATATCGTATTGGGGGCAATAGTTTTTCTATTACTCTTAGTGTTTTTTAACAATAGATTTAACGATATAAACTATATGTATTTTATAGTAAGTATCCTTGTATACTCTGTTGTACTTTTTTTGAGGTCTTTTAAACTTAATAAAATAATGAAAGTTTATACGAACATAAGCTTCAAGGAAACTGTTTCATTAACGGCTTCTAGTCAGTTAATGGGTGCTTTTATCCCAGGACGAGCTGGGGAAATTCTAGTATCAGCTTATCTGAAGCTTAAGTACACAGTTGATATATCGAAAATTCTACCTATTTTATTCCTAGATAAAATTATAGAATTATTTTGTGTCTTGTTATACTCATTATGTGCAGTTTTTGTAATAAGTGAAGGATTGCTTTCTTTTTTAAATGATAGTTTTACAGGGATTAAGGATAATTATCTACTGATATCTATTGTTATGATATTTGTACTTTTTTCGTTATTAATAGTATATAAAATTTTAGGTCCAAAACTAAAGAAAGTACTATTAAATATAAAACAAAGCCTGCTAATTCCCATTAAGAATCCAAAGTTAGGTATTATAATTATTGTGACATCCTTGCTCACCATTATTACTGAATATTTTTATTTATATTTTATTTTTCATGCGTTTAATATTGAAATTACAATAGCAAAAGTAATTCTTGTACACTCTTTAGGTATGATTGTTGGTGTCTTAAGTATGATACCGGGAGGTCAGGGTAGTACTGAAGTAACAATGTTGGCAGTTTTGCATTTTTGGGGTTACACAACACTTAGTGTGATCACTCCGATCTTGGCGAGTAAGTTCTTAACATACTTTATATTGGCAATGTATGCTTTACCCCTTCTCCCCTATAGTGTATCTGTTCTAAAACAAAGGAAACACAGTGTTAGAAAGAAGGTGAATAATGAATAGGTTGATATCTGTCATTATAGTCAATTTCAATGGCGCGGATTATATAGGTGATTGTCTGGATTCATTAATTAATCAGACTTACAATAATTTTGAAATTATTGTATTAGATAATAACTCTACTGATAATTCAATTGATATCATCCGAGAATATCCCTCGGTTCATTTGATTAAGTCCGAAAAGAACCATGGCTTTGCTAAAGGCAACAATCTAGCGATAAAAGAGGCGAAAGGAGAATATATCGCATTATTAAATAATGATGCGACTGCTAAAGCCTCTTGGTTAGAACAGATGGCCAATGCGCTTGATCAAAATGAGGAACTCGGGAGTTGTGGGTGCAAGATTATCTCCTATTTCGATCAGCAACTTCTTGATTCAACGGGTCTTTTAATTAATGTATCAGGAATGTCTCGAACCCGAGGTAGGAATGAAAGTGTTCAAAAATACGATGTTTCAGAACATATTCTAATTCCTAGCGGATGTGCTGCTTTGTATAGAAAAAAAGCACTTGATGAAGTTGGACTATTTGACGAAGACTTTTTTTGTTATTGCGAAGATACTGATTTAGGCTTCCGTCTTCAACTTGCAGGATGGAAATGTCTTTATGTAAGTGAAGCAATTGTTTATCACCGATATTCTTCATCAGCGGGAAAGTATTCGCTTTTTAAAACGTATTTAATTGAACGCAACCATTATTGGTTTGTTATTAAGAACTATCCAGCCTCTTTGATACTAATGAATCCAATATATACATTAAGACTATATCTATTCCAAATCTATAGTATGTATAAAGAAAAGGGTGCGACTAACGAGTTGATGAATAATTACTCTAAGAGGAAATTAGCTTTAACTATACTGAGAGCACATAGGGATGTCTGGAGCAAGTTCTTTGTAATGATGAAAAAAAGATCTGACATTAATAAATTAAAAAAAGTGGATAATAGACTAATTAAAGAGTGGTTTAAACAGTATCATATATCGTTTTCGGATCTGTTTAAATCTTAATTATTCTACGAACGTAACTAAATAGATAATAATATAGGGGTAAGTCCTTAAGTATACTGAAGCACTTATGGACATTGCATTCGAGCACCCAAGTATTTATAAGGTGTATGAATTTTATTCCCTTAAGAATACTTTTGGAATATTATAAAGTGATTCGATCCTTGATGTTGATTAACCTGTTTCGAATCTGATATTATCGGATAAAGATCAGTGCCACCCGTAATGAAGGATGCTGAACTTAATTTCGAATTATAAACACAACATTTATTTGAATAAAAGGTGGGCTATAAATGAAGCTTCTAATCACCGGCGGAGCCGGATTTATCGGCAGCAACTTTGTATTATACATGCTGCAACAACATCCTGATTACCAAATCGTTAACGTAGACGCGTTGACGTATGCAGGTAATTTGGAGAATTTGAAATCAATTGAAAATCATCCGAACCACAAGTTCGTAAAAGCAGACATTACAGATGTACAGGCAATGGATGCTTTGTTTAGCCAAGGTGTGGATGTGGTGGTGAATTTTGCTGCTGAATCGCATGTGGATCGGAGTATTTTGGAGCCGGAAGTGTTTGTGAAGACGAATGTGCTTGGAACACAAGTGCTTTTGGATGCGGCGAAAAAATACAGTGTTACTAAGTTCGTTCAAGTTTCTACGGATGAGGTGTATGGATCACTTGGAGCAACTGGGTTGTTTACTGAAGAAACTCCTTTGACTCCGAACAGTCCTTATTCTGCAAGTAAAGCAGGTGGGGATTTGCTTGTTCGTGCTTACCATGAAACATTTGGTCTGCCAGTAAACATTACCCGCTGCTCGAACAATTATGGTCCGTATCAATTCCCTGAAAAACTAATTCCGTTGATGATCTCTCGCGCGCTTGCGGACCAAGCGTTGCCTGTTTATGGCGATGGGATGAATATCCGCGACTGGTTGTATGTTGAGGATCATTGCAGCGCGATTGATTTAGTCATTCATGAGGGTGTGAATGGCGAAGTTTACAACATTGGTGGTAATAACGAGCGTACGAATGTGCATATTGTAAAGACGGTATTGCAGGAACTAGGCAAACCTGATTCACTGATTACTTATGTTCAAGACCGTCCTGGTCATGATCGCCGCTATGGTATAGATCCAACTAAGATTATGAACGAACTGGGATGGAAGCCGAAACATACGTTTGAAACAGGTATTAAAGAAACCATCCAATGGTATCTCAATAACCGGGAATGGTGGACTCGCATTCAATCTGGGGAATACCAGAAGTACGCTGAATTACAATATGGCGATCGTTTGGGAGAATCTCTATAATGGCTCGACTGAAGGTACTTGTTACAGGCGCAGCTGGACAACTGGGTCAGGATGTGGTTTTACTACTCCAGCAACAAGGTCACCAAGTGATGGGCTGCGACCGCCAAGAGATGGATATTACTGATCTCGATCAGTGTGTCCAGGTTATTGGTGAGTTTGGACCGGATGCTGTCATTCACTGTGCTGCACACACGGCTGTGGACGCGGCAGAAAGTGACATTGATGCTGCTTATTTAATTAATGCCACTGGAAGTCGAAACGTAGCGATAGCTTCTGAAAAAGCTGGGGCTAAGCTGGTATATATCAGTACAGATTATGTATTTGATGGTTTAGGATCACAGCCTTACCATGAGTATGATAATACAGATCCTAAGAGTATATACGGTAAATCGAAACGTGCGGGTGAAGTGCTCGTTCAATCTCTTTCCTCTAAGTATTTTATCGTACGCACATCATGGGTGTATGGTAAATACGGAAATAATTTTGTCAAAACAATGCTAAAGCTTGGCCAAGAAAAGCCAATGCTTCAAGTTGTAGATGACCAAAAAGGTTCGCCTACCTATACAGTCGATTTAGCTCGATTCTTGCTTGAACTTATTCAAACTGAGAAGTATGGTGTATACCATGCTTCAAATAGCGACTCTTGCACTTGGTTTGAATTTACACAGGCGATCTTTGCGGAGGCTGAGGATATTCTGGGCCTGAAATTTACTGCCAAGCTTGAACCATGTGCTACAGAACAGTTCCCACGCCCTGCACCACGTCCTCGTAATTCGGTAATGGAGCATTTATCGATACGTACGAACGGTTTTCGGGATATTCGACCTTGGCGTGAGGGACTAAGAGATTTCCTTCTGGAGCTAAAAGAATAGCATAACTACAATGGAGACTCCCAAATCGTTCATAACGATGCGGGAGTTTTTTTGTTGAATACAAGAATTTATAAGTTTCACTAATATCCTTATATTTCTACGAGAAATGTTTATCATTTTTAAAAGACGACAACATCGTTTCTTCTTGATTCTTTCGCTATAATAAGAAGGGAGTAATTAGTTAATAAGAAATTACGAAGTCGAGGATACTCATGAATAACAAAACAGTAAGTGTACATATCGTCACCTACAACAGCGCGGATGACATTATAGATTGCTTAGAGGCAGTAATGGCACAGGATTATCCTATTGAGAAAATTGTCGTTGTAGACAATGCCTCTTCTGATGGTTGTGCTGAGAGAGTGAGCACTTTTCGCAGCACAATCCCTAAAGCTTCTCTAACTCATTCACTTGAGGGTATTGATCTGCCAAATATACCAAAGAACGAGGAAATATTCACCAACTTAGTACTCATCCAAAACCAAAACAACACAGGCTTCGCCCCAGCCCATAATCAGGCCATTGCCGCGACTGATACGGATTACGTGCTCGTTCTTAACCCTGACCTAACGCTGGCTCCTGACTATGTTTCTAGACTCATTGCACACATGGAAGCCAACCCGCAGATCGGCAGCGCGACAGGCAAGCTTTTGCTTAAGGGTGATCATAGGCTGGTAGACAGCACAGGTCTCCGTATGAACAGAGCACGCCGTGCGTTTGATCGCGGTGCAGGCGAGCCAGCTGATCAATGGACACAGTCGGGTCCGGTATTCGGTGTATCTGGAGCGGCTGCGATGTACTCTCGGCGGATGATCGATGATATTAGTGTTGATGGTGAATTTTTTGATGCTGACTTTTTCGCGTATAAGGAAGATGTGGATGTGGCTTGGAGAGGCCAGTTATTCGGCTGGCAGGGATATTATGATGCTGAAGCGATCGGATATCACGAACGTGGTTGGAAAACATCTGGTCGTAACACCAAGCCGATGTTTATCCGACGAATATCTTACATTAACCGCTACAAAATGATCTACAAGAATGAACCAGCTCGAACTATGCTGAAAACAATCTTCATTTCTCTTCCCTATGAAATTGCAGCTCAAGGCTATATGCTGCTTAGAGAGCCACAGTTAATTACAGCATGGAATTCCTTTTTCTCTCAGCGCCCTGCATTAAAAAAGAAGCGGGAGTATATACAAGCCGCGATAAAAGAGAGAAAACAACACAAAAACTAAACCGAAACTGGAAAAACCTCCCTGAAACGTCACCTCCTCTCAGGGAGGTTTTATGTTATAATAATTGTCGGTAGATTACTATATTTGTCAGGAGCGTTACGTAGTGAATGTAGATGTAAGCATACTTATTGTCAATTACAACACTTGTCGCCTGACGATGGACTGTCTCAGGTCGGTGTATGACTCAGAAACGAACTATTCCTATGAGATTATTTTGATAGACAACAATTCCCGTGATGAATCAGTAGAGAAGATTAGTAGAGAGTTTCCAGGTGTAATGTTGATCGCCAATAACGACAATGTTGGTTTTGCCCGTGCTAATAATCAGGGGATGGAAGCTTCATCCGGAAGGTATGTGCTTCTGCTCAACTCAGATACGGTAGTACGTAAGGATACGCTGGAGACAATGATCTCCTTTATGGACAGTCGACCCGATGTTGGGGCGTCAGGATGTAAGATTATTTTACCGGATGGTTCGCTGGATAAAGCGTGTAAGCGTGGATTCCCTACACCGTCAGCTTCCTTCTATTATGCTTTTGGATTTAGCAAACTATTTCCAGACCGCCCGAGGTTTAACGGTTACCAATTAGGTTATCTGGACCCGGATCTTGATTACCCGATAGATTGTCTGGTGGGTGCGTTTATGTTGCTGCGGCGGGAGACGATTGATCAGGTGGGCGGATTAGATGAAGAATTCTTTATGTACGGTGAGGATTTAGACTGGTGCTATCGAATTAAAGAGGCTGGTTGGGGGATTTATTATTATCCGAAGACCTCTATCGTACATCTTAAAGGCGGCAGCGCTAGACGTAGGCCGTTCAAGATCGTCTATGAATTCCACAGGGCAATGATTTTATTTCATCGTAAGCATTATAGTAAGAAGTACAACAGTATGATAAATGGAACAGTATATGCCGGCGTAGGTGTGAAGTTCGCACTTTCGCTTTTGCGGAATGCCTTAACCTCTCCTAAAACGGTCACATCACCTGCTCAGAGTCTTAACTCTGCTAATGAAACAGGTGTACGTAACGAAAAGAATACTGAGGTGAATTTATGATTCGGCGTAATCAGAAATTTTTGACACAGCTCTATATGGTTGCTGACTTTATTGTCATCCAGCTGTCCTTTTTAGCGGCTTGGTGGATCAAGTTCAAGAGTGGATGGATGGAATCTTATAATACGCTGCCTGTAGAGTCGTACGCTTACTGGAGTATGATTTATGGCGGAATTGCAGTGTTAATCGGGATATTATTGTCACTGTATTTGCCTAAGCGGAAGAAACGTTTTGTCGATGAATTTATTAAGATCTTCCAAGTACACATCATGAGCATTTTCATCCTGCTCGGTCTGATGTTTTTTGTGAAAGAAATCGATATCTCTCGTACTTACCTTGCTATTTATATGGGATTTAATGTTTTTTCTATTATGCTGTACCGTTATGTGCTGAAGAAGATGCTTAAATCTTTTCGCGAAAAGGGCTTCAACCGACAGTTTGTACTTATCATCGGTGCAGGTACGTTAGGCAAAAGATTCTATAATAATTTAGAGCAATACCCTGAGCTCGGGTACGAAGCGATTGGTTTCTTGGATGACTATCACACTTGGGATGGAATTGAAGAACAACGCTATAAGCCGATCCTGGGAACAGTTGACCAGTTGTCCGGTATGCTAGAGATGTTGCCTGTGGATGAAGTTATACTTGCGTTGCCGCTCGATGCGCATTCGAAGTATCCTTCAATTATTGCAGCCTGTGAAAAAGCAGGCGTGCGCACATTAATTATCCCTGACTTTTTTGACTACTTACCAGCGCGGCCGTACTTTGATAACTTTGCAGGCATGCCAATGATTAATGTTCGTGATATTCCACTAGATATGACGGGTAATAAGATGGCAAAGCGATTGTTTGATATTGTGTTCTCCTTGTTCGCAATCATTATGATATCTCCTGTAATGCTCATCGTAGCCCTTGGTGTCCGACTTACTTCTCCGGGACCGATTATATTCCGGCAGGAACGAGTGGGATTAAATCGACGTAATTTTATGATGTATAAGTTCCGCTCGATGAAGATGCAGCAGGACGGCGAAGAGGATACAGGCTGGAGTACACCAGAAGATCCTCGTAGAACTAGATTTGGGACCTTTATCCGTAAGACAAGTCTGGATGAGCTTCCGCAATTTTTTAATGTGTTGCTGGGACATATGAGCGTGGTTGGACCTCGACCAGAACGCCCGTATTATGTGGAACAGTTCCGTGATGAAATTCCAAAGTATATGGTAAAACACCATGTACGCCCTGGAATCACAGGCTGGGCACAGAGCAATGGACTCCGCGGTGACACTTCCATCGAGGAGCGGATCAAACACGATATTTTCTACATTGAGAACTGGTCTTTACTGTTCGATATTCGAATTATTTTCAAAACGATTCGCAACGGCTTCGTCAACAAAAATGCTTATTGATTCCTGCACTGATTCAGATTTGCTAAAACTTTAATTGGATCCCCGTTTCTACCTATGGTAGAGCGGGGTATTGTTTTTCTATTGGTTTTATAATCTAAACTTCGCAAAGGAAACTCTCAACTATGGATAAAAAAAGGATTGTTGCAACCGTAATTGTAATTGGGGCTCTTATAACTCTACTTGTAATCGCTTTTAGTAATGAAGACGAGCAGCCTGTAAGCGGCTTTGAAGCTCACAAGGTCGTGGCACATGCCATGGGTGGCATTAACGGTCATACATACACCAATGCTTTTGAAGCGTTTGTAGCTAATTATGCACAAGGAACTCGCGTATTTGAAGTAGACTTGTTATTATCGGCTGATGATCAGCTAGTTGGTCGGCATGAGTGGTCAGGGAATATGAGTAAGCTCTTAGGACAGTTGGATGTGCTTCCTGCTAATAAACAAGGGGTTGTACTAGATTATAAAGAATTCATGGATAGTCCAATTCTGAATATCTACTCCCCAATCGATGTTGAGAGGTTGCTTGATCTGATGCAGCATTATCCAGATGCCTATATCGTGACGGATACGAAAGAGATCAAATCTGAACTTATAAATAAACAATTTACATTGTTGGTAGAAGCGGCGCAGCGCCGGGATCCAGCCATATTAGATCGAATTATTCCACAAATATACAATCAGACGATGCTTGATGATATCAATAAGGTTTATTCTTTTCCGGAAGTGCTTTACACCCTGTACCAGTCCAAGGATACGGATGAACAAGTTATTGAGTTTGTTAATAAAACAGGTGTGGATATTACCATGCCGGTTAGCCGGGCCAACAAGAGCTTTATTAAAAAGCTGAAGAAGGCTGGCGCTCGTGTATATGTTCATACAGTGAATGAAGAAGATGAAATTCGGGAGTTATCCCGTATGGGCGTGGATGGTTTTTACACTGATTTTGTGCCGGAAGAGGATTTGATTAACATCTCAGGTGTACGTTGAAATCTTTGACTACGTATTACCATTAATATATCTCTAAAAAGTGGTGCTTTCCATAGATGTGTATTCAGGTGCTTTGCGGGAGTTCCAAAATTTATATACGAAAAAATGTTCGCATTTTTGTTCGCTTTAAATTGACACACCTGCTGTGCTGGCATAGACTAGATCTATATCTTTTGCGGCGGCAGGAGTGTCTTTGTCTTGCCCAAATGACTATTAAGGATGATTCTCATGAAAGCAGTGCAGCAAATGATCAAACCTTGGCGGCATGTGTTTAAGCTAGACCCTGACCGGATGATTTCGGATGAGGATTTGGAGGCTGTTTGCTTATCAGGCACGGATGCCATACTGATAGGGGGCTCTACAGGAGTAACCTATGAGAATACAGTGGATCTCTTATCAAAAGTGAGGCATTTTGAGTTACCCTGTGCACTCGAGGTATCCGAACTTGAAGCTGCTGTACCCGGATTTGATCTTTATATGATTCCTATGGTGCTTAATACGCCTGATACAGCCTGGATTGTAGGCCATCATCGCCGAGCTATTGAACGCTATGGATTTATGATTCCATGGGATTCGCTTCTAACGGAAGGTTATATTGTGTTGAATAGTGACTCTTCAGTTGCACGGATAACAGGGGCTGAGACGGCCATTGATGCTGAAGAAGCGGCTGCATATGCCCAGGTTGCGGACAGGCTGATGTCACTGCCGATTGTTTATCTTGAATACAGCGGTAGGTTCGGGGATATGGAGACCGTGCGGACGGTGCGTGAAATGGTGGAGCAGGCTCAGCTTTTTTATGGAGGGGGCATTACTTGTGAGGCAGAGGCCGAGCAAGCAGCAGCTCTATGTGATACAGTAGTGGTCGGCAATATTATTTATAGCGATGTACAGCAGGCACTGCTAACAGTTGCGGCTGTGAAGAAGACAGTACAAGAGCAATTTGATTAAAATATAAGAAAGTATAAGTTTCACGTTATACATTATCTTTATATTTTTCGTATAAACACTTACCGTCCTTATAAGGACGTCGAAGGTGATTATGCTTAGTGGTTATTTTTAGGACTACTTTTGATTTGTGATTTTATATTTAGAAAGGAGCATGTTACACATGCAACTTATTAGCATACAAGACGCAGTAAGTCGACTGAATCCTCCACAAAGACAGGCTGTCGAAACTACTGAAGGACCACTTTTGATTATGGCTGGTGCGGGCAGTGGGAAGACGAGAGTGTTGACTCACAGAATTGCCTGGCTGATTGCCAATCGAAAGGCGCCGCCTTGGGCGATTTTGGCGATTACGTTTACGAATAAAGCTGCGCGGGAAATGCAGGAACGTGTATCTAAGCTTGTCGGACCTGAGGGAAGAGATATCTGGGTATCCACCTTTCACTCTATGTGTGTTCGGATTTTGCGGAAGGATATCGAGCGGATTGGTTTTACCTCCAACTTCTCCATTCTGGACTCTACAGATCAGCTATCCGTAATACGTAACTGTATGAAGGAACTGAATATTGATACGAAGAAATTCGAACCAAAAGCTGTGCAGGCCATCATTAGCGCATCGAAGAATGAGCTGATCACTCCGGCGCAGTATGAGCAGAAGGTTGGCGATTATTTTGAAGGCTTAGTTGCAAAGGTATATAAGATGTATCAAAGGCGTCTAAGAAGCAATAACTCGCTTGATTTTGATGATTTAATTATGAAGACCATTGAACTGTTTAAGGAAGTTCCCGAGGTCCTTGATTTCTACCAAAAGAAATTCAAATACATCCACGTGGATGAGTATCAGGATACGAACAGAGCACAGTATATGTTGTGCCGTATGCTCGCTGACAGCCACCACCGGATTTGTGTGGTAGGGGATAGTGATCAGTCGATTTATCGCTGGCGCGGAGCGGATATTACAAACATTCTTAATTTTGAAGAGGACTATCCAGAAGCGAAGACCATTCTTCTTGAGCAGAACTACCGTTCAACTGCTAATATCCTGAATGCAGCCAATGGTGTGATCGCACTCAATAGTGGACGTAAGCCGAAGAAGCTGTGGACCGATTCCGAGGAAGGCGCCAAGATTAAGGTGTACCGGGCGGACTCCGAGCATGATGAAGGTTACTTTGTAACCGGAGAAATCAGCAAAAATGTGAAACAGGGTCAGGCCTATCAGAATCATGCGATACTGTATCGTACAAATGCCCAGTCACGGGTAATCGAGGAAATTCTAATTAAATCTGATATTCCATATCAAATCGTAGGCGGGATTAAGTTCTATGATCGTAAAGAAATCAAGGATCTGCTCGCTTATTTACGCCTGCTGTCAAATCCTGATGATGATATCAGCCTGACGCGTATTATTAATGTACCTAAGCGGGGATTAGGGGATACAACGGTTGGCAAGCTGGCAGCTGCGGCTGCTGAGCGTGGTGTTTCTATTTTCCGCGTACTGCAAACTGTAGATGATTTGGGCTTTGCTGGGCGGACGCGGAATATGCTAGTAGAGTTCTACGATATGATTGAAGCTCTGCATCGTATGGTGGAGTTCTTGTCCGTAACCGAACTGACGGAAAAAATACTAGAGATGTCGCAGTATCGTTTGGAGCTGCAAAATGAAAACACACTCGAATCTCGCTCGCGACTAGAGAACATCGATGAGTTCCTGTCGGTGACGATGGAGTTTGAAAAGAATAACGAGGACAAGTCGCTTGTCTCCTTCCTCACGGATCTCGCGCTTATCGCAGATATTGATAGTGTAAATGATGATGAAGAGGACCGTAGTGACGCTGTAGTCCTGATGACGATGCACAGCGCCAAAGGTCTGGAGTTCCCAACGGTGTTTATTGTCGGGATGGAAGAAGGCGTGTTCCCGCACAGCCGTGCTTTCCAAGATAACGACGAGCTTGAAGAGGAACGCCGCCTTGCGTATGTAGGAATCACCCGCGCCGAGAAACAATTGTTTCTCTCTTGCGCGCGGATGCGTACGCTCTTTGGGCGGACGACGGCGAATCAGCCGTCCCGCTTCATTGAAGAGATTCCAGAGGAACTGAAGGAAGATACCGCTAAGACGCAGGACCGTTTCCAACGTGGAGGCTCGGAGGTAGGCGGTGCTTACGGTGGACGCGGCTTCAGTGGCGGCAGTCGTGGGAACTTCGGCGGCCGAAGTGGAGCCGCTGGTGCGGCACCGATTGGCAGCGGAAGCACAGCGTCCGCAGCGACAAGCAAAAGCAGCGTGACCGTAACCTCAGGAGGCGCTCAGCGCGCTACTGGATCAGGTGCTGCAGCAGCTGGCGAATACAAAGCGGGTGATAAGGTTTCACACGGCAAATGGGGCACCGGTACCGTTGTGGCTGTTAAGGGCACCGGGAATGACACGGAGCTGCAGATTGCTTTCCCGGCACCAGTGGGTGTAAAACGACTGCTTGCAGGGTTTGCACCGATTACCAGGGTGGAATAATAGTAGGAAACGATTAACGAACGGATATTTAGACCACGCTAACATTAGGAAACTTATTGACGGAGGGATGTACCTGCATGGATGCTATGCATGTGATGGAAGAGCTTGTTGCGGAGTTAAATAATTATAATTACCACTACTACACGCTGGATGCTCCGCTAGTCAGTGATAAGGAATACGATGTTTTATACGACAAGCTTGTAGCGCTGGAGGCTGAGAGTGGCTTCGTACTACCGGATTCACCTACACAACGTGTAGGTGGAGAGCTGCTTAAGGGCTTCACGCCGCATCGGCATCTGGCTCCGCTTTGGAGTCTCGATAAAGCACAGAATATTGAACAGCTGCGGAGCTGGAATACGCGGGTACTCCGGTTAGTGAATGAGTACAATCTTAAGAATCCAGACAACCCTCTTCCTGATCCTTGTTATGCAGTAGAGCTGAAGTTCGATGGCTTAACGCTGAATTTAACCTATCGAAATGGCGTTCTTGAACAGGCATCGACGCGTGGTAATGGTGTCATTGGTGAAGGAATCCTTGCGCAGGTGAAGACCATTAAGTCTGTTCCATTAACGATTCCTTTTAAAGAAGGGGTCATTGAGGTTCAAGGTGAAGGGATTATGAATCTGTCTGTGCTAGCTGATTATAATACACGGGCTGCAGAGCCGCTGAAGAATGCGCGTAATGCAGCAGCAGGTGCACTGCGCAATCTAAACCCGAAGACTACTGCAGAACGTCGTTTGAATGCATATTTCTATAATGTAGGTTTTGCAGAAGGTGTAGAATTCGCCGATCATCAGGAGATGATGGATTTTCTGCGGAATAACAAATTCAAAGTAAATCCTTATTTGACTTACTGTAATGATTTCGATGATGTGACCGAACAGCTTGCTGGAATCGAGGAGAGTCGTTCGAGTCTTGATTACCTCATTGATGGAGCTGTAATCAAGGTGACTGATTTCCGTATTCGAGAAGTTCTTGGTTACACTGATAAGTTCCCCCGCTGGGCAGTGGCTTATAAATTTGAGGCTGAAGAAACAACGACCGTGCTTGAGTCTGTTAGCTGGAATGTAGGACGTACAGGCAAAGTGACTCCGCTGGCTCGTGTTGAAGCCGTAGAACTTGCTGGAGTTACCGTACAAAATTGCACATTAAATAATGTAGGCGATATTGAGCGCAAAAACTTGAAATTCGCCTTAGGCGCTCGAGTGTTTATTCGGCGTTCTAATGATGTTATCCCGGAAATTCTCGGTAAGGTAACAGAGGAGAATGACGGAGGAGAAATTATTTTTCCTGAGGACTGCCCGGCTTGCGGATATCCGCTAGAAATGCGCGGTGCGCATCTTTTCTGTAATAATAAGCTGAACTGTAGACCGCAAATTATTAGTCGGATCACCCATTTCGCTTCTCGTGATGCGATGGATATTGAGACGTTTAGTGAGAAGACGGCAGGTCAGCTCTACGACGAGCTTAATGTACATGACTCTGCGGATCTGTATGAATTGTCTTTTGAACAGCTTGTACAGTTGAACCGTTTTGGGGAGAAAAAAGCGCAGAATTTGCTGCAAGCGTTAGAGGATAGTAAAGGGCGCGATCTCGCGTCATTCTTATTTGCGTTAGGAATCCCTAACACAGGTAAAGCAACAACCAAGATGCTGGCTGATCATTTCCGCGATCTGGATGCTGTAATGCAGGCTAAAGCGGAGGAACTCGCCGAGTTACCGGACATTGGTGGGATTGTCGCCGAGAGTATTGTTAATTTCTTCGCAGATCCTGTTGTGGTGGCAAATGTTGCTCGCTTGCGAGCTTTGGGTGTTGAAGCAAAGGCCCCTGAAGCACCGCGTTCTGTTAATACCGATTCCTTCTTTAGTGGAAAAACTGTAGTGTTGACCGGTTCATTACAAAAGCTTACACGTGACGAAGCGGCTGAGCGCTTAGAAGCGCTTGGAGCAAAGGTATCCGGAAGTGTATCCAAGAAGACCGATTTGGTTATTGCCGGAGAGAAGGCAGGCAGTAAACTGGCCAAGGCACAGCAGTTAGGCATTCAAGTCATTGAAGATGAGGATGAGCTGATTCGATTGCTGGAGATGTAAGCATATTTTCAATAGATCCTAAAAGGGTACCCGTTCCATTTCGTTTAAGTACGAGAGGAGCGGGTGCCCTTTTTTGCGTAACCTACTTTATTGTCATGCGATTGTAAGTACATGTTTCTATTTTCGAGGAAAATCGTTCGATTGATCTGCTAATATAGAAGCTATAGATATTATTACTATAATTGAAAGGAAACCCCTTCCGTGAAGAGAGAGACGATATTGTTAGTAGATGATGAGAAGGAAATAGTCGAGCTATTATCGATATACCTCTGTAATGAGGGTTATCGGCTGCTTAAAGCCTATGATGGAATGGAAGCGCTGGCGTGTCTGCAGAAGGAAGAAGTAGATTTAATCATTCTTGATGTCATGATGCCTAAGATGGATGGACTAGTTGCGTGTATGAAGATCCGTGAAGAGCGGAAGATGCCAATTATCATTCTTTCAGCCAAAAATACCGATATGGACAAAATCTCAGGACTCAGCATAGGAGCGGACGACTACGTGGGCAAGCCGTTTAATCCTTTGGAGATTGTAGCTAGAGTGAAGTCACAGCTACGTCGTTACCACGCCTTCAATAAAGAAAGTAATAGCTTGGGAACTGACAACAAACTGAGCTTTGAAGATTTAACTATAGATACGTCTAAGCATGAGGTACATATAGACCAGCAGAAGATTAAGCTGACTCCTCGGGAATTTTCTATTTTAGAGCTTTTGGCAAGGCACCAAGGTCAAGTGCTCAGCTTAGAGCAGATATACGATAAGGTTTGGAACGAACCATTTTTAGATGGGGGTAATACTGTTATGGTACATATTCGTAACCTCCGCGACAAAATCGAAGTGGATTCGAAGCGCCCGCGTTATATACAAACCGTCTGGGGAGTTGGGTATAAATTAGATGGACCTTCCTGAAAGGATTAGGTGAGGCTTCTTGAATTCCAAATATATAACTACGATTCGTTGGAAGTTTATATACGCCTTTTTGCTTAGTGTGCTTTCCGGTGGATTACTGCTGTTTGCAGGTTACCAGCTCGTTAATTTCATGATCTATTTGAATCCAGCGTCAGAGTCGGCTCCCTATTCACGTATCTTACGCTGGATCATTAATCATATTGGTTCTATGCCACTGCTGACCGCCGCTGGTATTATCAGCTTTTTGCTATTCTTTTTTATCTATACTCGTAAAGTAGTACTTTATCTGGAGGAGATCACCAAAGGGATTCGGGAAATCACAAGCTCTGGGATGTCGCACCGAATTGAAGTTAGAACCACGGACGAGCTGGGAGTGCTGGCTGAGAATATTAATGAAATGGCTGAACGTTTGCAGCACTCCGTGGAGGAGGAACGTAAAGCTGTGAACGCGAAAAATGATTTGATCACTGGTGTTTCACATGATTTAAGAACCCCGCTTACCTCTGTCCTCGGTTTTCTGGAGTATATCGAGCAGGATCGATGTCAGGAAGAAGTAGAAATACGTTATTACGTGAGTATAGCCTACAACAAATCGCTTGTGCTGCGTAAACTGATCGACGATCTTTTTGAATATACACGTGTTAATAGTGGAGAATACCCTCTGGTTCTGGAGAGATTAGATTTAAAAGCCTTTATACGGCAGTTAGCGGAGGAATCCGTTCCCGAACTAACAAAGGCTGAAATGACCTATGAGATCGATGACCAAGCAGATGAGTTATGGATAGAAGCTTCCCCTAAAGAGTTAGTTCGTGCTTATGAGAATTTGATTACGAACGCGATCCGTTACGGTAGAAGCGGCGGAAAAGTGGAGATTGGTTTCAGTAAAAAGGGGAATGAAGCGGTTGTTCGCATTAGTAACTTTGGAGAGATGATTGCAGAGAGTGATATCCCTTATATTTTTGAACGATTCTATCGGGCAGAGAAGTCCCGTTCACAGCATACAGGTGGTTCGGGCCTAGGTCTTGCCATTTCAAAAAGTATCATTGAACGCCATAATGGCGTTATTTATGTAGAAAGCTCCCCCCTTAGAACGGATTTCATTACCCATTTCCCATTCTTCAGAGAATCTTAAGAAAACTCTTGGCGGGTTCTTAAGATTTGGAAGATATCCTTGTTAGCACAAGGAGGGGATTACTATGCACAAACTTCAGACGATTCGTATTCACTATCTTTATATTTTTATAGGGAGTGCTCTTTTGAGTGCTGCCTTTCTTTTTGTTGTCCAGCGGGGTGTTGCTTTGTTGTATGCTCATTATTCGGGGCAATCAGGCGCTTTTTTTGTCCGTCTTACCCACTGGGTCATTAATCATATTGGAAAAATCCCCTGTGCTGTTATTCTATTTGTTCTGCTCTTCAGCGGTCTGTTTATTCTACGTTCACAGAAAATTTCCGATGATTTGCACACCGTATTGGTTGGGACCTCAGAGTTGGCAGACAAGGGAGCAACAAAAGAAATTAAGGTCCTCTCTGGAGGAGAATTAGGCCAAATCGCCGCTAACCTGAATCGTATGCAAAGAATTGAAGTTCCGAATAGAGGTTTAGCACCAGAAACGATGCAAGATACACCAGCTGTAGCTTTATTGATTAGAACTCGGGCAATTCTCCGTACTCTCCGTGAGGTAGAAGAGGCTGACATTACAGATGATGGGGCAGAAGCGCACGCACTTCTTGAAGCGGCAAATGTTGAAGCCCGTAGTATGGAGCGGTTCCTAGAGAACCTGATTGTAGAATCATGAGTGCCGTTACCGAAAAAAAACTAAGTGAACGCCATTCTGACAAAGAGGGCAGATGGATCGTGCGTACTCGGATACTCCGTCTGGGATATTTATTTTTTGATGCGAGTGTCATTGGAATAATAATAGCGCTTGTGGGTTTGCTTTACTTATTTCAATACGGCGGACAAGTGGTTAAACAACAAGAGGATAAACTTCAACTGCCGGAATCGAGTATCATTAAGACCTCGGATGGGACGACATTAAGAATGATCCCTTTACCAGGCTCTGGGTATAGATATCTAGCAGAGCTGGAGGAGATGCCTGCATTATTGATAAATACATTTTTAGCAGTGGAGGACCGTCGTTTCTATAGCCATCAGGGAATAGATTACAAAGGGATATCTCGCGCCTTTTTGAATAATGTTGTGGATATGGATCTCTCCGAGGGCGGAAGCAGCATCACTCAGCAGCTTGCTCGCAATCTTTATTTGAACAGGAACAAGAATGTCATACGTAAGCTGAACGAAGCATCCATTGCGCTTGCTTTGGAGCGGCAGCTATCTAAACATGAAATTCTGGGACTTTATCTCAATCAAATTTATATGGGACGAGGACAGTATGGAGTGAAAGCAGCTGCCGAGCGTTACTTCGGTGTATCTGATTTGAAAAAACTAGAGATATGGCAAATAGCCACCCTTGCGGGAATTCCTAAAGGACCGTCTATTTATAATCCGGTAGACAATAGTACATTATCCAAAACAAGAAGGGATCTCGTTCTACAGATCATGCTAGATCAAGGACTGATCACTACTGAACAAATGATGGAGGCCAGAGATAAACAGTATCAACCTCCGGCTGCGAACAAAGTAGAAGTCATTGGCGTGCATTATGTGGATGCTGCGCTTAAGGAAGCGTCTCAGATCACTGGAAAGTCTGTAGAAGAGCTTCGAACGGGAGGCTACACTATCGTTACAGGGTTGAATATTAAAGCGCAGCAGGCGCTTGAACAGGCTTTTCTTAAGGCGTCTTCTTTCCCACCCGATGGAAAAGATCAACAGGTGGAAGCAGCTATGACCATCATGGATCATCGTACAGGTGAAGTGGTGGCACTGATTGGTGGGCGTGAACAAAACGAGGGGAGCTTGAACAGAGCTACAATTGATGCGCGGCAGCCAGGCTCCAGCTTCAAGCCGATCATTGATTATGGACCCGCGCTAGAGAGCGGGAAGTATAGCCCAAATAGTATACTGTCTGATCATAAATATGCTTATGGCAACTATGTACCTGAGAATTTGAATGGTGTGTATCAAGGTCAAATTACAATGAGTAGAGCGCTGCAAAAATCCGTGAATGCGCCAGCCGTTTGGCTTTTGAAGCAGGTTGGAATCTCTTCTGCACGGCAATTTGCCGCGAAATTAGGAATAGTACTGACGGAAGAGGACAACCATTTATCAATAGCTTTAGGAGGGCTTCATAAAGGGGTATCTCCACTTAAAATGACACAGGCCTACGGTGTCTTTGCTAATGGAGGTAAATTCAATGAGGCTCATATGGTGCGCTCGATAACTAATGCAGGAGGGAAAGTCGTATATACACATCCCACTGTATCACGTCAGGTAATATCGCAACGAACAGCAGATGCAATGACGAATATGCTGCGTAGTGTTGTCAATGAAGGAACCGGCAAAAAGGCACAAATGAACAGACCCGTAGCAGGGAAAACCGGAACAACTCAATTGGACCTGCCAGGTGTGAGCAAGAAAGCAAATCGGGATCTATGGTTTGTTGGTTATACTTCGGAATGGACAGCTGCAGTGTGGATGGGGTTTGATCGTACAAATAAGGATAATTATATGACAGAGGGCAGCGGGAAGGCTGCCGCTCTATTTTCTACAGTGATGAGTAAAGCGCTAAGTAATTATTGATTCTATGATGTTATTGATGTTTATTGAGCGGCCCATTCTTCTAGTTTCTCATCTCTAGGAAGCAGGAGAGCGAGGAAACCGAGAAGAGGCAGGAAGCCACAAGCTATAAACACTTTTGAAATCCCAATGCTGTCAATCAGATTGCCGAGTACCAAGGAGCCAATTCCCCCGAGACCAAAAGCAAGACCGGTGATTAACCCTGAGACTGTTCCGATATTCCCTGGATAAAGCATCTGAGCATAGATTACAGTAACAGAGAAGCTGGACAAAAGGATGAAACCGCCAATCAGTAGGAGTATAGCGGCCCACATTTGGTTCACAAAGGGGAGAGCCAGCGCGAAGGGTACTGTTCCGACCATAGAGAGAAGAATGAGATTACGCCGTCCGAAGCGGTCCGCCAAGGGGCCTCCAAAGAATGTACCAATGGCACCAGCCGCTAAATACATGAAAATGTAGATTTGGGCTTTATCAAGTGTCATTTGGTATTTGTCCATTAAATAGAAAGCGTAGTAACTGCCGATAGAAGCGCCGTACCATGACCTTACAAAGACTAGGAAGACAAGGATAATTGTTGCTGTTCGAATACTTTTGCGGCGGGCAGGATCGATTGCACGAGCTGTTGATTTCTTATGAAATGTATATCCCGCATCCAGCATCTCCCGATACCAGCGAGCAACGTAAGTCTGGACGACGATACCGGCAGCTGCGACGATAGTGAAACCAAGTGCCCCAATCTGCCCAAAGGGGATGAATATCCATTTCGTGAGCATTGGACCTAAAGATTGCCCAGCATTACCGCCGACTTGAAAAATGGATTGCGAAAGGCCTTTCCGCTGCCCGGCAGCCATATGAGCTACACGCATGCCTTCCGGATGAAAAGTAGCTGATCCAAAGCCGATTAGCATGACGGAAAACAATACAAGGATATAGTTGTTGGCAAAAGCCAATAAAAGTACGCCTAAAAATGTGCTGCACATGCCTAGTGGTAATAATATAGGACGAGGCTTGCGGTCAGCAGCATACCCGATGACTGGTTGGATAACTGAGGACGTCATATTTAGGGCAAAGGAGATCCATCCGATCTGAGCAAAGGAGAGCAATAAGTTATCTTTGAGAATAGGGAAGATTGCAGGGATAACTGCCTGAATAGAATCATTAAATAAATGAACAAAGCTGACTGCCAGCAAAATCTTATAGATTGTTGCTTGCTGCAGATTACGCTGCTCCTTGTCCTTAGTGTTTGTTGGGGTCGCAGCACTAGATGGTTGGTTTTTCATTTAGACTCCTCTCTGTACGTATCATTCGAAGTTAATATATGGGATTGCGATAAGTTCTATTTAGCCACAGATAACGGATGATTGGAATCAATTTGTGTTGGTTTGTGCTGGTTTGAAAGTATTTATGCGTCGATAATTTTTTATTTCAAAAAAAGCTTGCAAACATAAGAACCGCATGGTATATTATCTCTTGTGCTTATGACGCATCGAACAAATGAAACACAAACGATGAAAAAATAAGTTGACAAGAAATACGAAAACATGATATACTCAAATTCCTGTGCAAGAGACATTGAATGTCGAAATGCTGGGAGCAAGTTCTTTGAAAACTGAACAAATGGAACGCGTTAATTTTTAAAAGATTCATTTAATGAATCGTCAGTTTCAAAATGAGCATATCGCTCTTTTCAATACTAATTGGAGAGTTTGATCCTGGCTCAGGACGAACGCTGGCGGCGTGCCTAATACATGCAAGTCGAGCGGAGTCATTTTGAAAGCTTGCTTTCAAAATGACTTAGCGGCGGACGGGTGAGTAACACGTAGGCAACCTGCCCCTTAGACTGGGATAACTACCGGAAACGGTAGCTAATACCGGATAATTTCTTTTTTCTCCTGAAGGAAGAATGAAAGACGGAGCAATCTGTCACTTGGGGATGGGCCTGCGGCGCATTAGCTAGTTGGTGGGGTAACGGCCCACCAAGGCGACGATGCGTAGCCGACCTGAGAGGGTGAACGGCCACACTGGGACTGAGACACGGCCCAGACTCCTACGGGAGGCAGCAGTAGGGAATCTTCCGCAATGGACGAAAGTCTGACGGAGCAACGCCGCGTGAGTGATGAAGGTTTTCGGATCGTAAAGCTCTGTTGCCAGGGAAGAACGTCCGGTAGAGTAACTGCTACCGGAGTGACGGTACCTGAGAAGAAAGCCCCGGCTAACTACGTGCCAGCAGCCGCGGTAATACGTAGGGGGCAAGCGTTGTCCGGAATTATTGGGCGTAAAGCGCGCGCAGGCGGTCATTTAAGTCTGGTGTTTAAACCTTGGGCTCAACCTAAGGTCGCACTGGAAACTGGGTGACTTGAGTACAGAAGAGGAAAGTGGAATTCCACGTGTAGCGGTGAAATGCGTAGATATGTGGAGGAACACCAGTGGCGAAGGCGACTTTCTGGGCTGTAACTGACGCTGAGGCGCGAAAGCGTGGGGAGCAAACAGGATTAGATACCCTGGTAGTCCACGCCGTAAACGATGAGTGCTAGGTGTTAGGGGTTTCGATACCCTTGGTGCCGAAGTTAACACAGTAAGCACTCCGCCTGGGGAGTACGGTCGCAAGACTGAAACTCAAAGGAATTGACGGGGACCCGCACAAGCAGTGGAGTATGTGGTTTAATTCGAAGCAACGCGAAGAACCTTACCAGGTCTTGACATCCCTCTGAATCTGCTAGAGATAGCAGCGGCCTTCGGGACAGAGGAGACAGGTGGTGCATGGTTGTCGTCAGCTCGTGTCGTGAGATGTTGGGTTAAGTCCCGCAACGAGCGCAACCCTTAACTTTAGTTGCCAGCAAGTAATGTTGGGCACTCTAGAGTGACTGCCGGTGACAAACCGGAGGAAGGTGGGGATGACGTCAAATCATCATGCCCCTTATGACCTGGGCTACACACGTACTACAATGGCCGGTACAACGGGAAGCGAAGCCGCGAGGTGGAGCCAATCCCATCAAAGCCGGTCTCAGTTCGGATTGCAGGCTGCAACTCGCCTGCATGAAGTCGGAATTGCTAGTAATCGCGGATCAGCATGCCGCGGTGAATACGTTCCCGGGTCTTGTACACACCGCCCGTCACACCACGAGAGTTTACAACACCCGAAGTCGGTGGGGTAACCCGCAAGGGAGCCAGCCGCCGAAGGTGGGGTAGATGATTGGGGTGAAGTCGTAACAAGGTAGCCGTATCGGAAGGTGCGGCTGGATCACCTCCTTTCTATGGAGAATCGTCTTCTGCAATGAAGACATTCAAATCGGAAGTTAAACTTCCACAATTATTTAACGCGTATCCATTTGTTCGGTTTTGATGGAATTTGCGGGGCCATAGCTCAGCTGGGAGAGCGCCTGCCTTGCAAGCAGGAGGTCAGCGGTTCGATCCCGCTTGGCTCCACCAACAAACTTCATCTATTTGTTATGTCTAGAATAGTTTTATCTTGATCCTTGAAAACTGGATACCGAAACGAATTTGCGTTTTAGAACATCTTTTAGCAACTTGTGCAAACAAGTAAATGTTATTAGTGAGATGATTCCAAGAGAGATATCGTATGATATTTTCCTGCGGAAAAATCATGGTTAAGCTAATAAGAGCACACGGAGGATGCCTAGGCGCCAGGAGCCGACGAAGGACGTGGCGAACAACGAAACTGCCTCGGGGAGCTGTAAGCAAGCTTTGATCCGGGGGTGTCCGAATGGGGAAACCCAGCTGTGGTAATTCGCAGTTACTCATACCTGAATACATAGGGTATGTAGAGGCAGACCAGGGGAACTGAAACATCTAAGTACCCTGAGGAAGAGAAAACAATAGTGATTCCGTCAGTAGCGGCGAGCGAACGCGGAACAGCCTAAACCTAAGAGCTTGCTCTTAGGGGTTGTGGGACGTCTCACATGGAGTTACAAAGGAATATGGTAGGTGAAGAGGTCTGGAAAGGCCCGCGATAGAGGTAAAAGCCCTGTAGCCTAAACTGTGTTCTCTCCGAGACGGATCCCGAGTAGTGCGGGGCACGTGAAACCCCGTATGAATCCAGCAGGACCATCTGCTAAGGCTAAATACTACCTGGCGACCGATAGTGAAACAGTACCGTGAGGGAAAGGTGAAAAGCACCCCGGAAGGGGAGTGAAATAGAACCTGAAACCGTGTGCTTACAAAAAGTCAGAGCCCTATTTATGGGTGATGGCGTGCCTTTTGTAGAATGAACCGGCGAGTTACGTTTAACATGCAAGGTTAAGTCGAGAAGACGGAGCCGCAGCGAAAGCGAGTCTGAATAGGGCGACTCAGTATGTGGACGTAGACCCGAAACCGTGTGATCTACCCCTGTCCAGGGTGAAGGTGCGGTAACACGCACTGGAGGCCCGAACCCACGCACGTTGAAAAGTGCGGGGATGAGGTGGGGGTAGCGGAGAAATTCCAATCGAACTCGGAGATAGCTGGTTCTCCCCGAAATAGCTTTAGGGCTAGCCTCGGTATAAGAGTAGTGGAGGTAGAGCACTGATTGGGTGCGGGGTCCGCAAGGATTACCAAGCTCAGTCAAACTCCGAATGCCATATACTTATTGCCGGGAGTCAGACAGTGAGTGCTAAGATCCATTGTCAAAAGGGAAACAGCCCAGACCATCAGCTAAGGTCCCCAAGTGTGTGTTAAGTGGGAAAGGATGTGGAGTTGCACAGACAACCAGGATGTTGGCTTAGAAGCAGCCACCATTGAAAGAGTGCGTAATAGCTCACTGGTCGAGTGACTCTGCGCCGAAAATGTAACGGGGCTAAACACACCACCGAAGCTATGGCTAGATACGAATGTATCTGGGGTAGGGGAGCGTTGTATGTGGGTTGAAGGTGTACCGTAAGGAGCGCTGGACAGCATACAAGTGAGAATGCCGGTATGAGTAACGAAAAGATCAGTGAGAATCTGATCCGCCGAAAGCCCAAGGTTTCCTGAGGAAGGCTCGTCCGCTCAGGGTAAGTCGGGACCTAAGGCGAGGCCGAAAGGCGTAGTCGAAGGACAACAGTTTGAAATTACTGTACCACCGTAATCCGCTATGAGCGATGGGGTGACGCAGGAGGGTAGTGACGCGGACTGATGGATATGTCCGTCTAAGCAGTGAGGCTGATGTGTAGGCAAATCCGCACATCGTTAAGGCTGGGCTGTGATGGGGAGCGAAAATTGTAGTAGCGAAGGTCATGATCTCACACTGCCAAGAAAAGCCTCTAGCCAGGAGAAGGTGCCCGTACCGCAAACCGACACAGGTAGGCGAGAAGAGAATTCTAAGGCGCGCGGAAGAACTCTCGTTAAGGAACTCGGCAAAATGACCCCGTAACTTCGGGAGAAGGGGTGCCCCGGTAGTGTGAATAGCACGAGGGGGCCGCAGTGAAAAGGCCCAAGCGACTGTTTAGCAAAAACACAGGTCTGTGCGAAGCCGCAAGGCGAAGTATACGGGCTGACGCCTGCCCGGTGCTGGAAGGTTAAGGGGAGTGGTTAGGGGTAACCCGAAGCTATGAACCGAAGCCCCAGTAAACGGCGGCCGTAACTATAACGGTCCTAAGGTAGCGAAATTCCTTGTCAGGTAAATTCTGACCCGCACGAATGGCGTAACGACTTGGGCGCTGTCTCAACGAGAGATCCGGTGAAATTTTAATACCTGTGAAGATGCAGGTTACCCGCGACAAGACGGAAAGACCCCATGGAGCTTTACTGCAGCTTGATATTGAATTTGGGTACGATCTGTACAGGATAGGTGGGAGCCGTAGAAATCGGAGCGCAAGCTTCGGTGGAGGCGCCGTTGGGATACCACCCTGATCGTATCTAGGTTCTAACCTAGTGCCCTAATCGGGTACGGGGACCGTGTCAGGCGGGCAGTTTGACTGGGGCGGTCGCCTCCTAAAGAGTAACGGAGGCGTTCCAAGGTTCCCTCAGAATGGTTGGAAATCATTCGAAGAGTGCAAAGGCATAAGGGAGCTTGACTGCGAGACCTACAAGTCGAGCAGGGACGAAAGTCGGACTTAGTGATCCGGTGGTACCGCATGGAAGGGCCATCGCTCAACGGATAAAAGCTACCCTGGGGATAACAGGCTTATCTCCCCCAAGAGTCCACATCGACGGGGAGGTTTGGCACCTCGATGTCGGCTCATCGCATCCTGGGGCTGAAGTAGGTCCCAAGGGTTGGGCTGTTCGCCCATTAAAGCGGTACGCGAGCTGGGTTCAGAACGTCGTGAGACAGTTCGGTCCCTATCTGTCGTGGGCGCAGGAAATTTGAGAGGAGCTGTCCTTAGTACGAGAGGACCGGGATGGACGTACCGCTGGTGCACCAGTTGTTTCGCCAGAAGCATGGCTGGGTAGCTACGTACGGACGGGATAAGCGCTGAAAGCATCTAAGCGTGAAGCCCCCCTCAAGATGAGATTTCCCAATTAGTAAGACCCCTTGAAGACGACGAGGTAGATAGGTTGGAGGTGGAAGTGCAGTAATGCATGGAGCTGACCAATACTAATCGGTCGAGGGCTTATCCTATACTTAAAATGCAAATTCAATTCGGATTCAGTTTTCAGGCGATTAAGCCTGTAACCAATAAGCTGCATGTCCTTTATAAGGACTGATATTTTCTCGCAGCGATTTCGAGAAGCGAAAGCTTCGAAAAATCATGTTTGGTGGCGATAGCGGAGGGGTTCCACGCGTACCCATCCCGAACACGACCGTTAAGCCCTCCAGCGCCGATGGTACTTGGACCGAAGGGTCCTGGGAGAGTAGGACGTTGCCAAGCACAATTAGACCACTGTTGAGTCATCGACAGTGGCTTTTTTGCGTTTATTATAGACTGTGGAAAACTTGTGGATAATATTTTGAATTTGCAGAAAAGTTACGCACATGTGGATAGATGATTGAAAGAGAAATAATCCCTAAATAGTGTGGATTAAATACATATTTATATGGATCTGTCAACAGAAAACCTAAGTAGTACACGGGTTGCTGTGGATATAGCCGGGATTATGTGGATAGAGCTATTGATAAGTGGATAACTATTTTAACTTGGATGTGACAAGATTTCAAGACTATTTTTAAAACTGCATAGAGCTGTGGATAACTAAAAATAAAGTTATAAATAATGCAATAGATTAGCGCACAATTGATGCTCTTGTTATACTTATCCTAAAAGTAATTTTATAAAGGATGAGGTGAGTTTGTGGTAATAAGACAGTTACGCCCAGATGAGTTCGATGCAAGCATGAACTTGTCAGAATATGCTTTTCAATACAAGTTACCTAGCGACAAACGGGAAAGTGCTCAAAAAAGTTTCAAGCCGGAACGGGTATGGGGTGCCTTTGAAGACGGGACACTCGAAGCAAAATTGACGCTTCTGCCATTCCAAGTGTACATACAAGGGAAAGTGGTGCCTATGGGTGGTATCGCTGGAGTAGCAACATGGCCAGAGAACCGCAGACAAGGGCATGTGGCAAAGCTTTTAACACATGCACTGCAAACGATGAATGAAGCGGGTCAAAGGCTCTCTTTTCTGCATCCGTTCCTGATTCCCTTTTATCGTAAATTTGGTTGGGAAGTTTATTGTGAATATAAGAAATACTCCATTCCTGTAGCGAAGTTTCCCAAGAAGGTTGAAGTTGAGGGCAAAGTTAAACGGGACATTAAAGATATCGAAGTATTGGATGGCTTATACAATCAATTCGCTGTCAGATATAACGGGACACTTAAGCGTGATTTGGACTGGTGGGAGAATTCTGTTTTAGATGACGAAGGAAAAAGTGCAGTGTTTTACTCTAAAAGTGGTGAACCAGAGGGATACGTGCTGTATAAGGTAGAGAACAGAGAACTGGTCATTGATGAATTTGTTTTTTTGAATGAACAAGCTCGGCAGGGGCTGTGGACATTTCTTGCGAACCATGATTCGATGGTGACCGGTGCATCGTTGAAGCTGGTGCCTTCGGACGACATGTTACCCTTCTTGCTGCCAGATCCGCGTATAGAACAGGAGAATTATCCTTATTTTATGGGTCGTATTGTGAATGCTAAGACATTCATTGAAGGTTATACCTTCAGAGGAAACAGCAGCCAAAAGAAACAGCTTATTTATATAGAAGATAAATACGCACCTTGGAATGATGGATTGTGGGAATGGAATATTTCTAATGAGGGATCGGCAACTTTTACACGCGGGGAAGGGAAACCGGCAGAAGCAGACTTAAACTGTGATATCGGCACATTGACGGCATTAATGCTTGGATATAAACGTCCGGCAGAGTTAGCTCGTTATGGACGCATCTCAGGTCATTCAGCTGCACTGGAATGGTTTGAAGAAATCTTACCGCAAGCAGAAACTGCATTATTTGATCATTTTTAAAATAAAAATTCGGGCTCTCCCCTTCGAAAGATGTTGGGAGGGCTCTTTATTTCCGAATACATTCGCTGAAAAAAGTGAAAAATAAGAGAATCCACTTGGAATTAGCACAGAATATGTTATAATATTAAAAAGTCAAAGAAAGTCAAAGTCAACGAAACTTAATGACATTGATCCGATCCTCTGAATACGTGGAATTATCCACAAATGTTTAAGTTCAATTAAAGACCATTGTCATTAGGAATGCAAGTTGCAATCGGTATTATAAAGATTTAAGCACTGGAGGATGAGTGATGCGCAATATCTCTGATATTATCGAACAATATCTGAAGAATATTTTGCATGAAAGTCCCGAAGGTACGGTGGAAATCCAGCGAAATGACCTGGCGGACCAGTTCTCATGCGTACCGTCACAGATCAATTATGTCATCAGTACACGCTTTACTTTGGAAAAAGGTTATGTGGTGGAAAGTAAGCGTGGTGGCGGGGGATATATTCGTATTCAACGTTTTGAATTGCCACCAAACGTGGCACTGCATGCCCATTTAAACCATACTATAGGTGGCGGGATTGATCAGAACGCTGCTGAAGGGCTGATTTATCAGCTGGAGGAAGCCGGTTTTCTAAGTAAGCGTGAAGCGTGCCTTATGCGCGCTGCTGTTTCTCGGGAATGCCTAACGGTTAAGATTCCATACCGGGATGAGATTCGTGCCAAGATTATGAAGGCGATGTTAATCTCTTTGTTAGGCAAATAATTGTCAACCATAAGGGAGGGGCTTTCGCTTATGCAATGCCAGGAATGTGGCGTCAAGCCGGCAACACTCCACTTCACTAAGATCGTGAATGGAGAGAAGACGGAGTTTCATATCTGCGAGAGCTGTGCACGGGAGAAGGGGGAACTCATTCCCGGAACGGCTGGAGGGTTCTCGATCCACAGTCTGCTGTCAGGTCTGCTTGATCTAGAGGGTGCCGGCAAGGAGAAGTCGGCTGCAACGAAGACAACGCAGAGTCTGCAATGTGAGAATTGTGGGATGACGTACTCCCAGTTTAGCAAGTTAGGCCGTTTTGGCTGTAGCTCCTGTTATAAATATTTTAACAGCGCACTTGACCCGCTTTTTAAGCGAGTGCATGGCAGTACTTCACATGTAGGTAAGATTCCGAAACGTGCAGGAGCTCAGATTGTATTTAGACGCCAAATTGATGAACTCAAGCAGGAATTACAGCAGAGTATTACGCAAGAAGAATTCGAGAAAGCAGCGGAGCTGCGGGATCAGATTCGTAAACTTGAAAAAGAAATAGCACAAGAGTAAAGTCTTTGATATATAGGGGGGATATGACATGTCAAGTCTCCGATTTACTGAACAAGCACTTAGTGATTGGATGCGCTCTGGAGGTAGTCACTCCGAGATTGTAATTAGCAGTCGTATGCGTATTGCCCGTAATCTAGAGCATCTTCCGTTTCCAATGCTGGCTTCCTTAGAGCAATCGGAAGAAGTGTTAGAGCTGCTGGCTCCTGTGTTTCATGAGGAAGCAGCTGCAGATTTCGGATCTTTTCAACTCCTAAAGCTTGATGAAGTGAATGAACTGGACAAAAAGGTACTGGTTGAGAAACATCTAATCAGTCCTAACTTGGCTAATGATTCGCGCAGCGCGGCTGTCTTGTTAAATGAAGATGAGTCGGTCAGCATCATGATTAACGAAGAGGACCATCTGCGAATCCAATGTCTGTTTCCTGGTCTTCAGGTTAGAGAAGCATGGGAACGTGCGACGGCGATCGATGATATATTTGAAGCAGCTGTCAATTACGCTTTTGATGATAAAAGAGGATACTTGACCAGTTGCCCCACTAATGTGGGTACAGGGCTTCGTGCTTCCGTAATGCTGCATCTGCCAGCACTTGTAATGACGCATCAGATCAATCGCATATTGTCTGCAGTGAACCAAGTGGGCTTGACTGTAAGAGGAATTTACGGTGAGGGCAGCGAAGCAGTAGGGAACATCTTTCAAATATCCAATCAGATCACCCTCGGTCAAACGGAGAGTGAAATTATAGAGAACCTTCACAGTGTAGTTACGCAGATCATAGAGCATGAGCGAAATGCCCGTGAACGGTTGCTTGTTGATTCCGCACTGAGAATAACCGACCGAGTGAAGCGTTCTTATGGGATTTTATGTTATGCAGCTCTTATGGAGCTTAAAGAATCTGCACAACGTCTGTCTGATGTGAGACTTGGGGTTGATCTTGGCATTCTGGAAGGTCTTTCGATTTCAGTGCTAAATGAACTTAACGTTAAGACACAGCCAGGATTTCTGCAAAAGATGTTCGGCGATGAGTTAAACGCCACTGAACGAGATATGTATCGGGCAAAACTGCTCCGAGAGACACTGGGAACACAACATTAATATAGATATTTACTATTCATGGAGGTGCAGGAGATATGATGTTTGGAAGATTTACGGAACGCGCACAAAAAGTGCTAGCGCTGGCGCAGGAAGAAGCTGTTCGTTTAGGACACAACAATATTGGCACAGAACATATTTTGCTCGGACTTATTCGTGAAGGAGACGGCATTGCTGCTAAGGCATTAATTGCTTTAGGGCTAGGTCTTGAAAAAATCCAGGACGAAGTGGAGACACTGATTGGCAGAGGTCAAGAACAGCCTACGAACATTGCTTATACTCCTCGCGCTAAAAAAGTGATTGAGTTGTCGATGGATGAAGCCCGTAAGCTGGGACATACGTATGTCGGCACTGAGCATATTTTGCTTGGACTTATCCGTGAAGGGGAAGGTGTCGCGGCACGTGTGCTTAATAACCTCGGCATCAGCTTGAATAAAGCTCGTCAGCAAGTGCTGCAGCTCCTGGGAAGCAGCGAGGCTGCCTCTAGTCATAGTGGAACTCCGGCTAATGTCAGCACACCGACTCTAGATGGTCTTGCGCGCGATTTGACCGCCTATGCTAAGGAGGGCAATCTAGACCCGGTTATCGGCCGTAGCAAGGAGATTGAACGTGTTATTCAGGTACTGAGTCGCCGGACTAAGAATAACCCGGTACTGATCGGTGAACCTGGTGTTGGTAAGACAGCTATCGCTGAAGGACTTGCACAAAAGATTATCAACAATGAAATCCCAGAAACACTTCGCGACAAACGCGTCATGACGCTCGACATGGGCTCAGTAGTGGCTGGAACAAAATATCGCGGTGAATTTGAAGACCGCCTCAAGAAAATCATGGATGAGATTCGCCAAGCAGGTAATATCGTGCTCTTTATCGATGAGCTTCATACGCTGATCGGTGCTGGCGGCGCTGAAGGTGCGATTGATGCATCTAACATTCTTAAGCCGGCTTTGGCCCGTGGAGAACTTCAGTGCATAGGCGCTACTACGCTTGACGAATATCGTAAATATATTGAAAAAGATGCAGCGCTCGAACGACGTTTCCAACCGATTACGGTGGATCAGCCTTCTCCAGAGGAAGCGGTCCAAATTCTATTCGGACTTCGCGATCGTTATGAAGCACATCACCGTGTAAAGATTACGGATGAAGCTATTGTGGAAGCAGTGAAGTTGTCCGATCGTTACATTCCGGACCGTTTCCTGCCAGATAAAGCGATTGATCTTATCGATGAAGCAGGATCTAAAGTAAGGCTTCACTCTTACACCATCCCGCCAAATCTGAAGGAACTTGAAATGCGCTTGGATGATATCCGCAAAGAGAAAGATTCCGCAGTGCAGAGTCAAGAGTTTGAAAAAGCGGCTGCCTTGCGTGATACAGAGCAAAAGATCCGTGAAGAGCTTGATACCACTAAGAACCAATGGAAAGAAAAACAGGGTCGCACGGATTCAGAGGTTACACCTGAAGACATCGCACAGGTTGTAGCTAGCTGGACGGGTATACCTGTAAGCAAGCTGAAGGAAGAGGAGACCGACCGTCTACTTAACATGGAGGCTTTACTGCATGAACGAGTGATCGGTCAGGACGAAGCTGTTAAGGCAGTTAGCCGGGCACTACGCCGTGCGCGTGCGGGTCTTAAAGATCCGAAACGTCCAATGGGTTCCTTTATCTTCCTCGGTCCTACAGGTGTAGGTAAAACGGAGTTGGCTCGTGCATTGGCTGAGGCTATGTTCGGCGATGAGAATGCGGTCATCCGTATTGATATGTCGGAATATATGGAGAAGCACTCCACGTCCCGCTTAGTCGGAGCCCCTCCTGGATATGTTGGCTATGAAGAAGGCGGCCAATTAACCGAGAAGGTACGCCGTAAACCTTATTCTGTAGTGCTGCTTGATGAAATTGAAAAAGCGCATCCAGAAGTATTCAATATTCTACTGCAGGTTCTTGAAGACGGTCGTTTGACTGACTCTAAAGGACGGGTAGTTGATTTCCGTAATACATTAATTATTCTGACTTCTAACGTAGGCGCACAAGCGATCAAGAAGAATTCGACACTTGGATTCACAGCTGTGCAAGATGCTGGAGCAGAATACGGTAATATGAAGGGCAAGGTTATGGAAGAGCTTAAGAAGAGCTTCCGTCCTGAGTTCTTGAACCGGATTGACGAAATCATCGTCTTCCATTCCCTCGATGAGAAGCATATTGCTGAAATCGTTACGTTGATGTCTGATGAGCTGCGCAAGCGGCTGCGTGAATATGATGTTGATTTTGTACTCACGGATGCAGCGAAGGCTTTCCTAGCTAAGGAAGGTTACGACCCAGCCTTTGGTGCACGTCCGTTGCGTCGTGCGATACAGAAGCATATTGAAGACCGTCTTTCCGAGGAATTGCTCCGAGGAAATATCCAAAAGGGTGATTCCCTCAACATTGATGAAGTTGGCGGAGAACTTGTAGTGAATAAAGTGGATGCTCCAGTAGCGCCATTGCTTGAAAAAGAAGTAGAATCCGAATAAAAAAACGGAATAAATAAGGCTTCCGCTCCTCAGTTTTTTAGAGGGGTGGGAGCTTTTTTTAATATAAGAAAGTATAAGTTTGAATCAATACTTTATTTCTTATATCTCTTGCTTAAACGCTTATTGTCCTTATAAGGACGCTGAAGGCGCTTATACTTGTTGTAAATTTTTCACTTAAAAATATACATTTAGTACAAATGCCGAATGACCTTTCGTTAAAGAGGCAGAAATGGTAAACTTTCATTAGAAGAAAATATCCGCAATTTAAAAGTTCGGACCGTAAGGAGAACAAATGGCTAAACCTAAAACTAAATTTTTTTGCACTGATTGTGGATACGAATCGCCAAAATGGTTCGGTAAATGTCCCGGGTGCCAAGCTTGGAACTCCATGGTGGAGGAAACGGAAAGCGTAGTCAAAACACAGGGAATGAATGCCCCTATTTTTCATAGTAAAGAAAAAGCACAATCGATCATAAGTATAGAAAGTGACAAGGAACCGCGCATACTGACAGGTATAGGTGAGCTTAACCGTGTTCTCGGTGGGGGGATCGTGCCAGGATCGCTGGTATTAGTAGGGGGAGACCCAGGAATCGGTAAATCTACGCTCTTATTACAGACATCGCATGCTCTAACAACTCAGGGATTGCGAGTGCTGTACATCTCGGGCGAAGAATCGGTAAGGCAAACTAAGCTACGTGCGGATCGCCTCGGTGCGTTGTCAGCTGAGCTATATGTACTATGTGAGACGAATATGGAAAGCATAGAAGAAGCGATTGAACAAATTCAGCCGCAATTTCTTGTGATCGATTCGATTCAGACTGTATTTATGCCAGAAGTGACGAGTGCGCCAGGCAGTGTGACTCAGGTTCGGGAATGTACGACAAGATTTATGCGTATCGCTAAGATTCGGGGAATTGCAACAGTTCTCGTTGGGCATGTCACCAAGGAAGGCGCTATTGCAGGCCCACGGATGCTTGAACATATGGTGGATTGTGTGCTGTATTTTGAGGGAGAGCGGCATCATACGTATAGACTTCTGCGGGCTGTAAAGAATCGCTTCGGTTCAACGAATGAAATCGGCATTTTCGAAATGGGTGAAGTGGGCTTAACAGAAGTAGAAAATCCGTCTGAGCTCTTCTTGTCGGAACGTCCACTCGGTGTAGCCGGATCCACCGTCGTGGCCAGTATGGAAGGGACTAGACCGGTGCTTGTTGAGCTTCAGGCTCTTGTCGCTGCTACTCATTTCCCCTCCCCGCGCCGGGTGTGCACAGGTATGGATCATCAACGGATGGCACTCATCATCGCTGTACTGGAGAAGCGAATGGGCATGTTCCTACAGAATCAGGATGCATACCTTAACGTGGCTGGAGGAGTAAAGTTGGATGAACCTGCGATTGACTTAGCAGTAGCTATTAGTATCGCTTCCAGCTTTCGTGATATTTCAACAAAACCTTACGATGTTTTCTTCGGTGAAGTAGGACTTACAGGTGAAGTAAGAGGTGTTTCACGCGCGGAAATGCGTGTGAAGGAAGCCGCGAAGCTAGGCTTCCGGCGGGTGATTATGCCAGAGAAAAGTTTGAAGGGCTGGAAGCACCCGCAAGATATCCAGATTATAGGCGTCAGTACCGTAGCAGATGCACTATCGGTCGCGTTAGATTAGGGGGCACAGGGATTATGAAAGAATATAACCAATTAGAGAATATGAATGATCTGCTCAGACTGGCGGCACCGGGAACACCTTTTCGGGAAGGTCTGGAGAATGTGCTGCGCGCAAAGACGGGAGCACTAATCGTCGTTGGCTATAGTCCCGAGGTGATGGAAGTAGTAGACGGAGGATTCTCCATTAACTGCGATTTTTCGCCCAATTATTTATATGAGCTCGCCAAAATGGACGGTGCCATTATTCTTAGTGAAGACTTAAAGCGGATTTTGTATGCAAATACACAATTAATTCCGGATTCGTCTATTTCATCAATCGAGACAGGCATTCGTCACCGGACCGCCGAGCGTGTAGCGAAGCAAACAGGCAAACTGGTGGTTTCCATTTCACAGCGCCGTAATATCATTACTCTGTATCAAGGCTCCATTCGATACGCACTAAAAGAAATCGGAGCTATTTTGGCTAAAGCTAATCAAGCGATTCAGACCCTCGAAAAGTACAAAGCGGTTCTTACACAAGGACTGACGAATTTGTCTGCTTCAGAGTATGAGGGAATCGTAACCGTGGCCGAAGTGGTCGGCGTGATTCAGCGGGTAGAGATGGTTCTACGCATAAAAATGGAGATCAAACGATATATAAATGAATTAGGCAACGAAGGACGCTTAATCAGCATGCAGATGGAAGAACTGGTTGGAAATACAGAGGAAGAAGCATGGCTCCTATACAGAGACTATGCTAAGGAAGAGCAAGAAGATAAAATTCGTGAAATTATTGCCGGTCTCAAACGTATTAGTGATGATGACCTAATGGATGATAACCATATTGCTCGATTGCTGGGCTACTCTTCAACGGCAATTTCATCCGAAGAAGTGGTTACACCACGTGGGTATCGTCTGCTTAACAAAATTCCGCGGCTTCCAAATGTGATCATTCATAATCTGGTGGAGCGGTTTGAAATGCTGCCTAATTTGATGTCTGCAAGCATAGCCGAACTGGATGAAGTGGACGGAATTGGGGAGGTGCGAGCTCGTAATATTCAGGATGGGCTCAAACGTTTACAGAAGCAAGTTCTTATTGACAGGCAAATGTAAATAACATACAATCACGTAATATTGGAGCTATTTAAGGCCAATGTGAGAAAATTGAGGTGAAGAAATGATACAAAAATCAATTCCGAGTCTTTTTACCATAGGTAACTTGATGCTCGGAATGTTTGGTATCATGATGGCGTTTGACGGTAAAGTTAGCATGGCCGCTATCATGGTTATTATTGCTATGCTGTTAGACGGATTGGATGGCCGAGTTGCTCGTGCACTTAAATGTGAGAGTGAATTTGGTAAGGAACTGGACTCTTTGTCTGATGTCGTTTCCTTTGGAGTAGCGCCGGCTGTTATTATGTACGTTTCAAGCCTGCATGATTTGAATTCTGCATTAGCCTGGACAGTAACTGCAATTTTCCCGGTGTTTGGGGCATTGCGCCTTGCTCGCTTTAATGTTCAACCAGGGGTTCCTGGTTATTTCATCGGTTTGCCAATTCCTGCTGCTGGTGGTGTACTTGCCACATTAGCTCTTTTTAATAAAGATGTTTCCGCTCCGTTTATGATCGTGGCTACACTGCTCTTATCGTATTTGATGGTCAGCACTGTTAAATATCCTAATTTTAAGAAGGTCGGCTTGCCTAAAAAAGTGGTTGTCGGTGCGCCAGTAGTCATTATTGTTGCTGTGGCAGTTGCCGTTGTATTCCCAGAGGAAATTGCTAAGCTAATCTTCGTCTTACTGGGGATTTACGCGTTATATGGTTTTAAACAAAACATCGATCGATTGACAGCAAGACGCCGTCACCGTCGTAGAAGACGTTCCGAAGATAAAGTGTATCACTCAAAGAACGGTTAAAGCATTCACTCGTAGTAAGGATAAATTCATACATTTATTACTAAAGGCTTTGTCTTCCCTAGGGATGGCAGAGCCTTTTTGCAATTACAGCGCTACTCCAAGTTTATCGTCTTGAAAATTGGAACATACTGGTGAGGTATAGATCATTCAAGGATGAATAAAAAGGAGGTGCGTTAGGTTATGTGGAAAAAAGTGATATTGTCTTTTGCTTTAATATGTGGAGCTTGGTCTGGTTTTTCGCTATACCATGCGCTTGAAAGAGGATTCCCCAAGGGGATGGAAAAGCTGAGTGAAAGTTTACCTGTAGAGGGAAGCATTTTATTTACGGTGCTGGGTGCCATTATTTTTTTGTTTGCGGGGTCTTTATGCGCGGAATGGGGAGGTTCAAAACTGCGGGAGGCGGTTCTGTACTGTTCGCGTATACCAATGAATGAATTGGCTGCAGGTGCAGCTGGGCTTACAGGGGGGCTTCTGCTGTCTCTTCTGTTATATCCTGCGATGATTTGGCTTGGAAAAGCAGGACAGCTGCTCCAGGTACCCGTTACGTTAGCTTTTGGATATATGGGGCTGCGGATCGGACTGGAGAAAAAAGAGGAACTAGCTGCACTTTGGACAACTGGACGATGGGGACAAGCGGCTGAGCCGGAAGGTCGTGGGCTGGAGGAGCATAAAATCCTCGATACTAGCGTGATTATTGATGGACGGATTGCTGACATTTGTAAAACTGGTTTTATTGAAGGAACGATTGTTATTCCGGAATTTGTACTTGAGGAGCTCCAGCATATTGCAGATTCTTCCGATCTACTGAAACGGAATCGCGGACGGCGGGGACTTGATATTCTCAATAAGATTCAAAAAGAGCTTGATGTGAAGGTGTTAATCTATGAGGGGGATTTTGAAGAAATCTCTGAGGTGGATAGTAAGCTGGTGAAGTTAGCGAAGGTACTGCGAGGTAAAGTAGTTACTAATGACTTCAACTTGAATAAGGTATGCGAATTGCAGGGAGTCTCAGTTCTGAACATTAATGATCTTGCGAATGCCGTAAAGCCCGTAGTGTTGCCCGGTGAGGAAATCGTGGTTCAGGTCATTAAGGATGGCAAAGAGCATGGACAAGGCGTAGCCTATTTAGATGATGGAACGATGATCGTTGTGGAAGGCGGACGTGAATATATCGGGACTACGATGGAGGTACTTGTCACTAGTGTGCTTCAAACTTCAGCTGGACGGATGATATTTGCGAAGCCAAAGCTCTTGGAAAAAGCACAATAAGTAAAGATAAAGTGCATGGCAACTGTCCTATGGGTTGGAAATGCCCGCCAAACACGTTATGATGGGAATATACGTGAAAGACAGGAGCCTGAGTAATGTCAAACAGTGTGGGCGTCGTCATTGTGGCGGCAGGCAGAGGAACGCGAATGGGGACTGTAGAGAGCAAGCAATATCTGTTATTGCAGGGTAAACCAATTATCGTTCATACGCTGGAAGTATTTCAGCAGCACGAATTGATTTCCGAAATCGTGCTTGTAACCGGTAAGGAAGATATTGAACGCTGCCGGGAATGGATACAGCTCTATAAGCTGGACAAGGTTAAGGCTATCGTGCCTGGTGGATCTGAGCGTCAGCATTCTGTACATAAAGGATTGTTGAAACTTACGACACAGTGGGTAATGGTGCATGATGGGGTTCGCCCGTTTGTACAGCCGATTGAAATTGAGGCATGTTACAAGCGAGCGAAGCAGATCGGTGCTTCAGTTCTTGCTGTACCAGTCAAAGATACGATCAAACAGGTAGATAACGAAGGCAAAGTACTTTCTACGCCGGATCGGCGAAGTCTGTGGGCGATTCAAACCCCGCAGACTTTTCGTCTTTCTGAATTGCTGGATGCTTATGAGGTAGCGGAGCGGGATGGTTTTTTAGGTACAGATGATTCCAGTTTAGCGGAACGTGCCGGCATTCCGGTTTCTGTGGTAGAGGGAAGCTACAGAAATATTAAGATTACGACGCCTGATGATTTAGATTTTGCAGAATTCACAGAAAGAAACAGGGGAGAGGGACAATCATGATCGCTGTAGGACAAGGATTTGATGTACATCAACTGGTAGAGGGAAGGCCTTGTATTATTGGAGGAGTTACGATTCCATATGAAAAAGGACTATTGGGACATTCCGATGCAGATGTGCTGCTGCACGCAGTAAGTGACGCTATTCTAGGCGCGCTTGGACTAGGTGATATTGGCAGACATTTTCCGGACACAGATCCGGCGTTTAAGGACGCGGATAGCTTGAAATTATTAGAACAAGTATGGGCGCTTGCTAGCGAGCGTGGTTATAAGCTTGGAAATATCGATTCAACGATTATTGCCCAGAAACCAAAGATGGCGCCTTACATTCCTCAAATGACGGAGATCATTGCTCGTGCGCTTCATGCAGACCCGTCCAAGGTGAATGTTAAAGCCACCACTACCGAGCAGCTTGGTTTTGCCGGTCGTGGCGAAGGAATCGCCGCACAATCTATTGTCTGTCTACTCCAAGATGTGATATCATCTTGAGATGGTCTAAGTAGTAAATTCTAAGTTTTAACCATATGAAGCGGAGGGAATATAATGACGGATCAAGTCCGGGTGCGTTACGCACCGAGCCCTACGGGACATTTACATATAGGTAACGCCAGAACGGCGCTGTTTAACTATCTGTTCGCCCGTAATAAAGGCGGTAAATTCATTATCAGAATTGAAGATACAGACGTGAAGCGCAATGTCGCAGGCGGCGAAGAGAGCCAGCTTAAATATTTGAAATGGCTAGGTATGGATTGGGATGAGAGCGTTGATGTTGGCGGAGAGTATGGACCTTACCGCCAGACTGAACGTCTGGATCTTTATCGCGTATATTGGCAGGATTTGCTGGATAGAGGTTTGGCTTACCGTTGCTATTGCACAGAGGAAGAACTGGAAGCGGAACGTGAAGAACAGACTGCTCGTGGAGAAACTCCTCGTTATTCCGGTAAACACCGTGATTTGACGGAAGAGCAACGCCTTGCTTTTGAAGCTGAAGGACGGGTGGCTAGTATTCGCTTCCGCGTACCAGAAGATCGTACGTATGCGTTCGATGATATCGTAAAGGGCAACATTTCTTTTGACACGAAGGAAATGGGTGACTTTGTTATTGTAAAGAAGGACGGAATTCCGACCTACAACTTTGCGGTAGCTGTTGATGATCATCTGATGGCTATTACCCATGTATTGCGTGGAGAAGATCATATTTCCAATACCCCGCGTCAACTTATGATCTTTGAAGCACTTGGCTGGGAACCGCCTTTGTTTGGTCATATGACCCTTATTGTTGGCGACAACCACAAGAAGCTCAGCAAGCGGGATGAATCCGTTATTCAATTTATCGAGCAGTATGACGAATTGGGTTATTTGCCTGAAGCTTTGGTTAATTTCATTTCTCTCCTGGGCTGGTCGCCAGAAGGTGAAGAAGAAATTTTCAGTAAAGAAGAACTTATTTCTATTTTTGATGCGGACCGATTGTCCAAAAGTCCGGCTGTATTCGATAAGAATAAGCTGGCGCATCTAAATAATCACTATATTAAGCATGCTGATCCTAAACGGATCTCGGCATTAGCGATTCCACATCTACAAAAAGCGGGGAAAATACCGGCTGAGCTGAATGATGAGCAGCAGGCATGGGCAGAAAGCCTAGTAGCACTGTATCAAGAGCAGATGACCTCTGCCTCCGATATCGTAGAGCTATCTGAACTATTCTTCCGTAGCCATCTGGAGTTAGAAACAGAAGCGGCGCAAGTTCTAGCTGAAAGCCAAGTGCCTGAGGTCTTGTCTGCTTTCCTGGCTAAGGTTGAAGCCTGTCAGGATTTCAGTGCTAGTAATATGGCTGTACTGATCAAGGAAGTGCAGAAAGAAACAGGTCACAAGGGTAAAGCGTTATTTATGCCGATTCGCGTAGCTCTGACCGGACAAACACACGGACGTGATCTCAATATAACGATTGCTTTGCTCGGCCAAAACCGAGTTATCGAACGTTTGAAATCACAAATTAAGGGAGCTTAAAGCAGGATTACTTATCACTAAGCCTCTTGTCAGTCCCTTAGCTTTTGCGCTAAGATAGTACCATATGATAATAGCTGTGATCAGGAGAAGTACGTCCATTAAGGCAATTACCAGAGAGAATAACCGTGAAAGGGATACCTTTCGGGCTGGGAGTTATTCATTTGTCCGGGGCAGAACATGCGCCTGTGAGCTGCACGGTTGAACGATCCTTAAGGTTCGTTAGATCGTGCCGGGTACATCGCCGTTAATGATGCCAAGTGGAACGAAGGAACTCTGCCGATGGTAACAACGCAGACTGTTTGATTCGTTCAAGCAGAGTGGAACCGCGGTTAAACGTCTCTGCAGCTTTATGCTGCAGGGGCTTTTTTTGTTTCGAGGTATCTTTTTTTATATAACAAACCAAGCAAACACCCACAGCATATGTATGATAAGAATGATGAATGGGAGACAATACCTCCCTTGTGTACCTGTAAACAGGAGATGGGGGAGTCAAGAAGAGAGGAACCGTGATGTTTAAGCATATTAAGTCGGACATTCGGGCGGTATTCGATAACGATCCCGCTGCCCGCAGCTGGTTCGAGGTTGTCTTCACATATGCAGGGTTGCACGCCATTTGGGGTCATCGAATTGCTCATTCTTTTTTCAAACGCCGCTGGTATACAATGGCCCGTTTGGTCTCACAGTTTAGTAGATTTATGACCGGTGTTGAGATCCATCCCGGAGCCGTCATCGGAAATAGGCTGTTTATCGACCATGGTATGGGGATTGTTATTGGAGAAACCTGTGAAATCGGTGATGATGTTATTATCTATCAAGGGGTTACACTCGGGGGAACAGGGAAAGAAAAAGGTAAACGTCATCCCACAGTTGGCAACAATGTAGTTATTGGTTCTGGTGCGAAGGTATTAGGATCGTTTCGTATCGGCGACAATTCAAATATAGGTTCTAATGCAGTTGTGTTGCGTGAAGTGCCAAATAACAGTACGGTAGTAGGGAACCCGGGCCGTGTAGTAAAACGAAACGGTGAACGTGTATCCGATCGTTTGGATCATACCAAGATGCCAGACCCGCTTGTAGATTCACTTCGTTTTTTGCAAAAAGAAATCGAAGAGATCAGAGAGAAGCTTGGCGAAGAAGATAAGCAAAAGACCGCACAAAGACTGGCTGAAACTCAGCAGTATATTGGTGATTACGAAATTTAAGCATATCCGGTACTAAGGAATCGGGACAACAGAAAGGGTTGGAATAGGATGGCTTTACAAATTTACAACACAATGACACGCAGCAAGGAGCAGTTTGTGCCCCAGGAATCGGGCAAAGTGAAAATGTACGTATGTGGTCCAACCGTTTATGGATATATGCATATCGGAAATGCTAGACCTATTATTGTCTTTGATATGGTCCGGAATTATTTGGAGCAACTTGGCAATGAGGTACGGTATGTTACGAATTTCACGGATGTAGATGATAAACTGATACGCAAAGCAGAGGAAATGAATACAACAGTAGCGGAGGTTGCGGAGATTTTTATCGCTGCCTATCTTGAGGATCTCGAAGGACTTGGAGTGAAGCCGGCGACATTGAATCCGCGGGTTACAGAAAGCATGGATCTGATCATTCAATTCATTAAAGACCTTGAGGAAAAAGGGTACGCATATGAGAGCGGCGGCGATGTATTCTATCGCACTTCCAAATTTGAAGACTATGGTAAGCTGTCTCGTCAGAATCTAGATGAATTACAGTTTGGTATTCGTGTAGAGGTTGATTCACGTAAAGAGAAGCCTGAGGATTTTGTACTATGGAAAGCGGCGAAGCCAGGTGAAGTGTATTGGGAAAGCCCTTGGGGGAATGGACGTCCAGGCTGGCATATTGAATGCTCGGCCATGGCAAGAGAGTTCTTAGGAGATACAATCGATATCCACGGTGGCGGACAAGATTTGCAGTTCCCGCATCATGAATGCGAATGCGCTCAGACAGAAGCTCTGACAGGTAAACCACTCTCTAATTACTGGATGCATAATGGATTTCTCAATATCGGGGACGAGAAAATGTCCAAATCCCTTGGTAATGGTTGGCTTGTAAAAGATATCCGTGGGCAATTTAAAGCGGGAACTATCCGCTACTTTATGCTCTCGACACATTACCGTAATCCTTTGAACTTTTCTGTTGATTCGTTGACTTCAGCCGAAAAGAGCGTAGAGCGTATCTCTCTAGCTGAGAGCAATGTTAAGCATCGTCTTGAGCTTGCTGCAGGAATTGCCCAAGGTGAAGTGAGCTTAGAGATTAACGATAAATTATCTGCTATAGTGGCCAATTTTCATGCTAAAATGCAGGATGACTTTAATACCCCTGATGCGATTACCGCTATGTTTGATTGGGTGAGTCTTGCAAACCATACCCTTGCGAATAGTGAAGCAGCCCCTGTTGATTTTGCTGCGTTGCTGCAAGCTTTTGGGGAAATGAATGCTGTGCTGCGTTTGACACCTGAGCATGAGGAAGAAGAGATCGCGAGTGAAGAAGTTGAACGATTGATCGCGGAGCGGGTTGAAGCGCGTAAGAATAAGAATTGGAGCCGGTCCGATGAGATTCGTGATGAATTAGGCCGCTTGGGCATATTGCTTGAGGATACTCCGCAAGGAATGCGGTGGCGGCGTAAATGAGTGAGGAACGCAAGTTTCAGAATGGGTGGTTTCCTTACGAGCCTTCCAAACCTGCGCGACTCCTCTCACCAATCGTACTTGCCTATGTAGGAGATGCTATTTACGAGGTGTCAGTTCGTCAGTATTTAGTATCTCTTCCGAATTTGCGCCCAAACCATTTGCATCGCTCTGCTACAGGACTTGTATCCGCTAAGGCGCAGAGTGCCATTCTTGGATTTTTGGAGCCGAATCTCACAGAAGAGGAAAAGGATGTCGCCCGTCAGGGGAGAAACGCTAAGTCGGGAAGTATTCCTAAGAATGCAGATGTGCTTGAATATCGTCATGCTACTGCTTTTGAGTGTCTGATTGGTTACTTATACTACACAGGTCAACAAGAGCGAATACAAGAAATTGTACAGCGTGGTATACAGTTTATGTTGAATCAGCCGTGATAAGGCTTTTGTGAAATAGAGAATAGGAGAAGTGGACATGGAAGAAGATTTGAAGACAGAAGAGGAAATATTAGCTGGGAAGCATTCAGTGCTTGAAGCACTTCGTGCGGGTCGTACTTTAAACAAAATATGGATCGCAGAAACGGCTCAGAAGCATCTGACTGCACCAATCGTCGCTGAAGCACGCAAAGCGGGGATTGTCATTCAACATGTGGACAAGCGTAAGCTGGATCAACTCGCTCCAGGAGTTCAACATCAAGGGGTAGTTGCTCAAGCGGCACCTTTTGCCTATGTCGAGGTAGATGATTTGCTTGCTGCAGCAGAAGCTAAAGGAGAGCCTGCATTCCTAATTTTGCTGGATGAGATCGAAGATCCACATAACCTGGGATCCATTCTGCGGACAGCAGATTGTACTGGAGTGCATGGAGTAATCGTACCTAAACGTCGTTCGGCTCAGATTACTGCTACCGTCTCCAAGACATCGGCGGGTGCCGTGGAATATGTTCCGGTTGCGCGGGTGACTAACCTAGGTCAGACCATTGATCGTCTGAAAGAGCAGGGAGTCTGGGTCGTAGGTACAGATGTGGATACAGATCAGAATCTGTTTGGATCCAATATTTTCACAGGACCGGTAGCTGTTGTAATCGGTAATGAGAATAAAGGGATGGGACGCCTGATTCGTGAGAAATGTGATGTATTACTTAAACTGCCGATGGCCGGAAAGATCAATTCATTAAATGCCTCTGTCGCCGCAGGAGTCATTATGTATGAAGTGGTACGCCTTCGGCAACAGCAGGGATAACTATGGCCGACTGGCGTGATGTGCTGCTTGTGGACGGATATAATATGATCGGTGGCTGGCCGGAACTTGCGGCACTGTCCCAGATTGGTATGCAGGAAGCACGCGACCGCTTGATGGATTTGCTGGCTGATTACCAGGCTTACTCAGGACGAAGGGTTATTGCTGTGTTTGATGCATACCGCGTTCCAGGATTGGGACGGTCATTTGTCCAAGGCAAAGTCCAGGTGTTTTTCACCAAGGAAAAAGAAACCGCAGACGAGTGCATCGAGCGACTGGTTGGGGAATTTAGCAACCGACGTCGCCAAATCTATGTTGCAACAAGTGACTTAGTGGAGCAGCATATTATTTTTGCTCAAGGTGCACTGCGGATTTCTGCAAGAGAATTACATCTAGAGATTGAAGAGAATCAGAAACAAGTGAAAAAGGCTATCGAACCGGGAAGTATCAGTTCTACACGTCATTCTTTAGGAGACAAACTGCCACCTGATGTGCGGAGTAAACTGGAAAATTGGCGTAGACAGTGACAGTTGGGAAGATTTAGGTAATATTTTTATTCCATTATATGCTATTCCAGATTGTTTTTGGACAAATCCGGTTGACGGTGTAAGGTAACATAATATATACTGATCCTATATTTCGCGAAGTAACGATGTGTCTTGCGTTGCAGCCGGGGGGATTCTTGGTGAGTGTCGACCTCAAGGAAATAATGCTGTCTGAGTATGATTTCATAAGTGATGAAGATATTGTCGAGGCTTTCCGTGGTGGCGACAGTGGCGCATTGGAACACTTAATTAATAAATACCGTAATTTTGTACGTGCTAAAGCCCGCTCTTATTTCTTGATCGGGGCAGACCGTGAAGATATTGTTCAAGAAGGAATGATAGGTCTATATAAGGCTATTCGTGACTTTAAAGGTGACAAGCTCTCTTCATTTAAGGCTTTTGCTGAGCTCTGCATTACACGTCAAATTATAACCGCTATTAAGACGGCCACTCGTCAGAAGCATATTCCGCTCAATTCTTATGTTTCTTTGGACAAGCCCATTTATGATGAAGATTCTGACCGAACGCTTATGGATGTCATTTGTGGAACTCAGGTTCTAGATCCAGAAGAACTAATTATTAATCAAGAAGAATTCATTGGACTTGAAGATAAGATGGCAGAGATTTTAAGTGACCTAGAGCGTAAGGTTCTAATGTTGTACTTAGACGGAAGGTCTTATCAGGAAATTGCTGAAGATCTAAAGAGGCATGTGAAATCTATTGACAACGCTTTACAACGTGTAAAGCGGAAATTAGAAAGATATCTAGAAGTGCGCGACAATTAATGATATAATGAACACAAGAGGGCTCGTACATCGAGTTCTTTTTTTTAGTCTCATGAAATTGCTCGGATAGAATTAGGGTATAATACCATAAATTCCTATTTGAGTCGATTTTAGTCGTTGCCGTTGAGGGTAGGTTTATACACAGTCGGAATACCCCATAATGATAAGGAAGACAGCGAAGTGTGAGGAAGAGATAGACCCAAAGACAGGGTACGGCCATATGACTATAACACCCGAAATTACCCAGTGCAGAACGGAATTCTTTCGTTGACACAGACCTTGACATTATGCTAAAGTGTTTTAGGTAGGCCTAAATTCGCGGCTTTTTTTAGGATCAATATTTACGTCTTCTAATTGTATAGTTAGAAGGACGTCTCGGGAGGTGCACATCATGCGGGTAATTATCACTTTGGCTTGTACAAGTTGCAAACAAAGAAACTATGCGACTACCAAAAACAAGCGAAATCACCCCGACCGCATGGAGATGAAGAAATTTTGCAAGTATTGTAACTCGCAAACTCCTCATCGCGAAACCAGATAGTCTGTGGAGGTGTAGTCGGCATGAAACGTAGTTTCAAGTCTATGTTTTCCTTTTTCACTGAGAGCTGGAGTGAACTCAAAAAGGTTCGCTGGCCAAGTCGTAAAGAATTGACCAACTATACATTGATCGTTCTCGGTACAATTGTAGTTGTCGCTATTTACTTCTGGGTTCTGGACATCGGTATTTCCGCTGTGATTGAAGCGATTATTTAGAGAGGTCCCAGGTGGCTTGATATGGAAAAAAGATGGTATGTCGTTCATACCTATTCTGGGTATGAGAATAAGGTCAAAGCCAATTTGGAAAAGCGCGTTGAGTCCATGGGCATGGAAGACAAAATATTCCGCGTTCTTGTTCCTATGGAAGAAGAAATCGTAAACAAAGACGGTAAGAAAAAAACCGTCATGCGTAAAGTTTACCCGGGTTATGTTTTGGTGGAAATGGTTCAGACTGATGATTCCTGGTATGTTGTCCGCAATACTCCGGGCGTTACTGGATTTGTTGGTTCGACAGGCTCAGGGTCTAAACCGACAGCTTTGCTTCCGGAAGAGGTAGAACAAATTCTGAAGCATATGGGCATGGTTGAACCTAAAGCGAAGATTGATTTCGAAATCAAGGAATCCGTACGTATTATGGTTGGTCCGTTTGCGAATTTTGTGGGTTCCGTGGAAGAAATTTTGGCTGACAAGAGCAAGATTAAAGTGCATGTTAACATGTTTGGACGGGAAACCCCGCTAGAGTTGGATTTCACTCAAGTGGAGAAAATATAACATAAGCTAAGGGTTTCTTGTGGGAGAGCGCTAATGGCGTTCGAAGACCACTATTTTTGCAAGGAGGTGTCACTCATGGCTAAAAAAGTTATTAAAATGGTGAAACTGCAGATTCCTGCAGGGAAAGCGAATCCAGCGCCTCCAGTAGGTCCGGCGTTAGGTCAAGCAGGTGTCAACATCATGGCATTCTGTAAGGAATTTAATGCTCGTACTGCCGACCAGGCTGGCTTGATCATTCCGGTTGAAATTACAGTATTTGAAGACCGTTCCTTTACGTTCATCACTAAAACTCCTCCGGCTGCTGTTCTGCTTCGCATCGCTGCTAAAGTAGAAAAAGGATCCGGCGAACCAAACAAGAAAAAAGTAGCAAAAATCGGCCGCGCAGCGGTTCGTGAAATTGCTGAAACAAAAATGCCCGACCTTAACGCTGCATCTGTAGAAGCTGCAATGCGTATGGTTGAAGGTACTGCTCGCAGTATGGGTATCACAATCGAAGACTAGTAGTTTTCGAAGAATCGGTCATTCGTGACCCGCAAGTATGTGGGAGGAATTTCCGCTAACACCACAAAGGAGGAACATTTTCATGGCTAAACATGGTAAGAAATACCAAGAAGCTGCTAAGCTGATCAACAGCGAAGCAACTTACGAGCCTTCAGAAGCTGTAGAGCTTGTGAAAAAGGCAGCGACTGCAAAATTCGACGAAACCGTTGAAGCAGCAGTTCGTCTGGGTGTAGACCCGCGTAAACAAGACCAAGCAGTTCGTGGTGTTGTTGTCCTGCCTCACGGCACTGGTAAAACACAACGCGTGCTTGTATTTGCAAAAGGTGAAAAAGCGAAAGAGGCAGAAGCTGCTGGCGCCGATTTTGTTGGTGATCAAGACATGATCAACAAAATTCAACAAGGCTGGTTTGAATTTGATGTCTGCGTAGCTACACCTGACATGATGAGTGAAGTCGGTAAACTAGGTCGTCTGCTTGGTGGTAAAGGTCTTATGCCTAACCCTAAAGCCGGCACAGTTACATTCGATGTTTCCAAGGCTGTGCAAGAAATCAAAGCCGGTAAAATCGAATACCGTCTCGACAAAGCAGGTCAAATTCACGCGCCAATCGGCAAAGTGTCCTTTGATGCTGCACAATTGAATGATAACCTTAAAGCTCTTATCGACGCTTTGAACCGTGCGAAACCAGCTGCTGCTAAAGGTGTATACCTTAAAGGCATCTCGATTTCTTCCACAATGGGTCCTAGCGCTCGTGTGAACACAACCGTCTTCAGATAAATAAGGGTTGACTCTTTGAGTCAATTTTGATAATCTATAACAGTTGTGAAACTTAAGGTATCAATCTTAACCTTGAATATGCTTACCGTAGACAGTAGGTGCCTTAGTGCTTAATTCCCTACCGAGGTGTTGTGATAGAAACAAGAAGTAACGAGCTCGCTCGTATAACTTTCGTTTTATCAAGCCTTCGTGATTCTGCGGAGGCTTTTCTAATGCCTGCGTAGGAGCGGTGATGCTTTCCTTGGAAAGGACGCCGACACATAAATTTTCAGGAGGTGTATACATTGGCAAATGCAAAAGTAATTCAAGCAAAACAGGATGCGGTTGACGTTGTTACTGCGAAACTGCAAAACAGTCTTTCGACTGTTGTAGCGGACTATCGTGGATTGAACGTTTCCCAAGTGACTGAACTGCGTAAGCAACTTCGTGAAGCTGGCGTTGAGTTTCAAGTCCTGAAGAACACATTGCTACGTCGCGCAACTGCTGCGGCTGAGTTGACTGAGTTGGATGAAGTTTTGACTGGTCCAACAGCTATCGCATTCAGCACAACTGATGCAGTAGCTCCAGCTAAAATTTTGAACGATTTCGCCAAGAAAAACGACGCTTTGAAATTGAAAGGCGGCGTAGTAGAAGGACGTGTCATCGACGCGGACCAACTGAAAGCACTGGCTGAGCTTCCATCCCGCGATGGTTTGCTGTCCATGCTGCTTAGCGTACTTCAAGCTCCAATGCGCAACTTCGCGCTTGCAGTTAAAGCTGTTGCTGAAAAAGAAGAACAAAGCGCGTAAGCCTTTGACTCTTGCAGCATAAATCATTACCACAAACAAATTTAAATTATAAATGGAGGTTCAATCATGAGTAAAGAAGCAATCTTGGAAGCAATTAAAGGCATGAGCGTATTGGAACTGAACGACCTGGTTAAAGCAATTGAAGAAGAATTCGGCGTAACTGCAGCAGCTCCAGTAGCAGCTGGCGGTGCGGTAGCAGCAGTTGCTGAAGAGCAATCCGAATTTGACGTAATTTTGACAGGCGCTGGCGCTTCCAAAATCAACGTTATCAAAATCGTTCGCGAAATCACAGGCCTTGGCTTGAAAGAAGCTAAAGACCTTGTAGACAACGCACCAAAAGCAATCAAAGAAAAAGTAAGCAAAGAAGAAGCCGAAGCTACTAAAGCAAAATTGGAAGAAGCAGGCGCAGCTGTAGAAGTGAAGTAATTCCTTCTATACTGAAAACCCCTTGAACTTGTTCAAGGGGTTTATTTTATAAATAGAGTTAGTAGGGTTTTGTAAATACAAACTATTAACATAAAGGAAAGGGAGGATAGAGATGTCGCAACATTATTATTCGCAGCAACCGGAAGTGCGTCATGACAGACGTACCATCGACACCGTTCTAAGAGGCAAAAGCTTTCGTTTTACGAGCGATGCGGGTGTTTTCTCTAAAGGAGATATCGATTACGGTAGCCGAGTTCTTATTGAAGCTATGATCATTCCGGACGGTTCGGCAGTGCTTGATGTGGGTTGCGGATATGGACCGATAGGCATAAGTGCAGCATACCTAGCCCCCAAAGGGCAAGTGACGATGATTGATATTAACAGTCGTGCGGTAGAACTTGCGCGTGAGAATGCTCAGCACAATGGAATCCGGAATGTTACGGTAATGGAAAGCGATGTACTCGGCGCATTGAATGAACAACAAAAGTTCGATGTGATTCTTACCAATCCTCCGATACGTGCAGGAAAAGCTGTAGTGCATCAGATTTTTGAAGAAGCTTATGATCATTTGAATGAGGGTGGCTTTCTGTGGATTGTTATTCAGAAGAAGCAGGGTGCTCCGTCAGCGGTAGCTAAACTTGAAAGCTTGTTCTCGAATGTGGAAGAAGTGGGGAAAGATAAAGGTTATCGTATTATTAAAGCTCAGAAATAAAAATCAATAGGTTATTGACATGTGATAGTGATAATGGTATTATTATAAAATGTCAGTATTAAGATAGGCTCCATGTCTTTAGTTTGCTGAAAATGTCAAGCGATATATTGTCGCCGGCTAGCGCAAGCCGTACGGCAAGTTTTGTGCGAATTGGTTCTCTATGCTCTGGCGTAGCGAGTGTTACGCGGTAATAGATAATAGCGCATAAACTGTTGCTTGGTGACGTATAATATGTACGTTTTGGGCAAATCTACTGGATAAGGAGTATTTTGGTCATGGATAAGTGCGCTCTTTTTTCGAAGATTTCGATAAGGGCTTTTCTTTTATTTATGACTGAATCCTTGTAGTATGGTTCCATTATACGGTTCCAAACAAGGGTTCGCAATCAATTTTTAAGTGAGTAGACATGAGGGGTGAGTAAAGTTGGCAGGACATCTTGTTCAGTATGGTCGACGCACTCGGCGGAGCTATGCGAGAATTAACGAGGTACTCGAGGTCCCGAACCTGATCGAGATCCAACAAAAATCGTATGATTGGTTTTTGGAGGAAGGATTGCGGGAAATGTTTCAGGACATCTCGCCGATCCAGGATTTCACAGGTAATTTGGTACTAGAGTTCATTGATTACAGCCTGGGTGAACCAAAATATACGGTTGACGACGCTAAAGAGCGGGACGTGACGTATGCGGCTCCTCTGCGTGTAAAGGTGCGGCTCATTAATAAGGAGACCGGTGAGGTCAAAGAGCAGGAAGTGTTCATGGGAGATTTCCCGCTGATGACGGAGACCGGCACTTTTATTATTAACGGTGCGGAACGGGTTATTGTCAGCCAGTTGGTTCGCTCTCCAAGCGTCTATTTCAGCACAAAAGTGGATAAGAACGGCAAAAAAACCTACACCGCCACAGTAATCCCGAACCGCGGAGCCTGGTTGGAACTTGAGACCGACGCTAAGGATATTATGTATGTTCGCATCGATCGGACTCGTAAAATTCCTGTTACCGTACTTTTGCGTGCTCTCGGTTTCGGTAGTGATGCCGAAATTCTGGAATTGCTTGGCAATGATGAATATATTCGCAATACGCTGGATAAAGACAACACGGACTCCACGGAGAAGGCGCTTATTGAAATTTACGAGCGTTTGCGTCCGGGCGAACCGCCGACACTAGACAATGCCAAAAGTTTGCTGGTCGCGCGTTTCTTTGATCCAAAACGCTACGACCTAGCCAATGTAGGCCGTTACAAAATCAATAAAAAGCTACACATTAAGAACCGTCTTTTCAATCAACGTCTTGCTCAGCCTTTGGTTGACGAAGCTACAGGAGAAATCCTGGCAGAGTCCGGCCAAATGGTCGATCGCAGACTGCTTGATGAATTGATTCCATATTTCGAAAAGAATGTTGCCTTTAAAAACTACCGTGTTACTGGTGGGGTTATGGACAGCGAAGATATTCCTCTTCAGACGATTGACGTATTCTCGCCAATTGAAGAAGGTCGGGTTATTAAGCTGATCGCTAACGGCAACATCGACAAGTCAGTTAAGCACATTACTCAAGCTGATATTATATCCTCGATCAGCTACTTTATTAATTTGCTTCACGGAATTGGTAATACCGATGATATTGACCATTTGGGTAACCGTCGTCTGCGTTCTGTGGGTGAACTTCTTCAGAATCAGTTCCGTATCGGGTTGTCCCGTATGGAGCGCGTTGTGCGTGAAAGAATGTCGATTCAGGATGCTAATGCAATTACGCCTCAAGCTCTGATCAATATTCGTCCGGTTATCGCGTCCATTAAAGAGTTCTTCGGTAGCTCTCAGTTGTCTCAATTTATGGATCAGACGAACCCGCTTGCGGAACTTACGCATAAACGTCGTCTATCTGCACTCGGACCCGGTGGTTTGACACGTGAGCGCGCGGGCTTTGAAGTTCGTGACGTCCATCACAGTCACTACGGTCGGATGTGTCCAATTGAAACACCGGAAGGTCCGAACATTGGATTGATAAACTCCTTGTCTACCTTTGCTCGTATCAACGAATACGGCTTTATTGAAGCTCCATATCGTTGGGTAGATCCAAAGACAGGTAAGGTAACTGAACAAATCGATTATCTGACTGCTGATGAGGAAGATAATTATGTAGTTGCTCAGGCTAATGTATTGATCGACGAAGATGGCTCCTTTAAGGAAGACATGGTAATCGTTCGTTACAATAAAGACTCTGACAACATTACAACGATGCCAAGTAATCGTGTAGATTACATGGACGTTTCGCCTAAACAGGTCGTATCCGTCGCTACGGCGCTCATTCCGTTCCTTGAGAACGATGACTCCAACCGCGCACTGATGGGATCTAACATGCAGCGTCAAGCCGTTCCACTTCTAATTCCTAAAGCTCCGCTGGTCGGAACAGGGATGGAGCATAAATCCGCTAAGGATTCTGGCGTATGTGTTGTTTCTAAGTATGACGGTATTATCGAACGTTCTTCAGCTAATGAAATTTGGCTGCGCCGGGTTGAAACAGTCGAAGGCAAAGAAGTTAAAGGCGATATCGTTAAATATAAATTACACAAATTTATGCGTTCTAACCAAGGTACCTGTATTAACCAACGTCCTCTTGCTAAAAGAGGGGACATTGTTAAGAAAGGTGATATCCTGGCAGATGGTCCTTCCACAGAAATGGGCGAACTTGCTCTTGGCCGCAACGTAGTCGTTGCGTTCATGACTTGGGAAGGTTACAACTACGAGGATGCGATCCTGTTAAGTGAGAAACTAGTTAAGGAAGATGTATACACTTCGATCCATATCGAAGAATACGAATCTGAAGCTCGTGACACTAAACTGGGACCTGAAGAAATTACTCGTGATATTCCAAACGTGGGTGAAGAAGCTCTGCGCAATCTTGATGAGCGTGGAATCATCCGTATCGGTGCGGAAATCAGCGCTGGTGACATTCTGGTTGGTAAGGTTACTCCGAAGGGTGTAACTGAACTGACAGCAGAAGAACGTCTCCTGCACGCTATCTTTGGTGAGAAAGCTCGTGAAGTACGGGATACCTCTTTACGCGTTCCTCACGGTAGTGATGGTATTATCGTGGACGTTAAAGTATTTACACGTGAGAACGGTGATGAACTGCCTCCTGGTGTAAATCAATTGGTTCGTGTCTATATCGCTCAGAAACGTAAGATCTCTGAGGGTGACAAAATGGCCGGACGTCACGGTAACAAGGGTGTCGTTGCCCGTATCCTGCCAGAAGAAGATATGCCGTTCCTTCCGGACGGTACGCCAGTACAGGTTGTACTTAACCCTCTAGGCGTTCCTTCTCGTATGAACATCGGACAGGTGCTCGAGGTCCATATTGGTATGGCCGCATTGCGTCTGGGTATTCACATTGCAACGCCGGTATTTGACGGAGCGCGTGAGTACGACGTGTTTGATACGATGGAAGAAGCAGGTATGCAGCGTAATGGTAAGACTGTATTGTACGATGGTCGGACAGGTGAACGCTTCGAACGTGAAGTTACTGTCGGCGTCATGCATATGATCAAACTGGCGCACATGGTTGATGATAAGATTCACGCCCGTTCAACAGGTCCTTACTCACTAGTTACGCAACAGCCGCTGGGTGGTAAAGCTCAGTTTGGTGGACAGCGTTTCGGGGAGATGGAAGTGTGGGCGCTTGAAGCTTACGGTGCTGCATATACATTGCAAGAAATTTTGACCGTGAAATCCGATGACGTGGTTGGTCGCGTGAAAACGTACGAATCCATCGTCAAAGGTGAAAATGTACCGGAACCAGGTGTTCCTGAATCGTTCAAAGTATTGATCAAAGAACTGCAGTCCCTGGGTATGGATGTTAAGATTCTTAGCGGTGACGAGCAGGAAATTGAAATGAGAGAATTGGACGATGAGGACGAGACGTCAGGCGACAAGCTAAGCCTCAATTTAGAAGGCGCAGAAGTCGGAGTAGAATAATCACGCTAGGAGCTTTAGAGTTCCATTTTATAAAGGACCGCGCCCTCTTTTGATGTAACAGTCAGAGGAGGGCAAAGCGGTACTAAATCAGGATTAGGTTAAGGAGGGTTGCTCCTTGTTGGACGTTAACAATTTTGAATTTATGAAAATCGGACTCGCTTCTCCGGAGAAGATTCGTTCATGGTCCCGCGGAGAAGTTAAGAAACCGGAAACCATTAACTATCGTACATTGAAACCGGAAAAAGAGGGTCTTTTCTGCGAGCGTATCTTTGGACCGCAAAAAGACTGGGAATGTCATTGCGGTAAATACAAACGTGTCCGTTATAAGGGCGTAGTCTGCGACCGTTGTGGCGTTGAAGTTACTCGTGCTAAAGTTCGTCGTGAACGTATGGGTCACATTGAATTGGCTGCTCCGGTATCTCATATCTGGTACTTCAAAGGTATCCCAAGCCGTATGGGCTTGGCACTAGATATGTCTCCAAGATCTCTTGAAGAGATTATCTACTTCGCTTCTTATGTTGTAACTGATCCAGGTGAAACACCATTGGAAAAGAAACAACTTTTGTCCGAAAAAGAATATCGTAGCTACCGTGAAAAATACGGTTACGGTTTCCAAGCCGGCATGGGTGCTGAAGCTGTTAAGAAGCTTCTTCAAGACATCGACATTGAGAAAGAACTGGAATTCCTCAAAGAAGAACTGCGTACGGCTCAAGGCCAACGTCGTAACCGGGCGATCAAACGTCTGGAAGTTATTGAAGCATTCCGTAACTCAGGCAACAAACCTGATTGGATGATCATGGATGTACTACCGGTTATTCCTCCGGAACTTCGTCCGATGGTTCAATTGGATGGTGGCCGTTTTGCTACGTCTGATTTGAACGATCTGTATCGTCGTGTTATTAACCGGAACAACCGTCTGAAAAGACTGCTTGATCTTGGTGCTCCTGACATTATCGTGCAGAACGAGAAACGGATGCTACAGGAAGCTGTCGATGCTCTCATCGATAACGGCCGTAGAGGACGTCCTGTAACGGGTCCTGGTAACCGTCCACTTAAATCACTCAGCCATATGCTGAAGGGTAAACAAGGACGTTTCCGTCAGAACTTGCTCGGTAAACGGGTTGACTACTCTGGACGTTCCGTTATCGTTGTAGGACCGTACCTCAAGATGTATCAGTGCGGACTTCCTAAAAAAATGGCGCTAGAATTGTTCAAGCCTTTTGTCATGAAAGAATTGGTTAACAAGGGCCTAGCCCACAACATAAAGAGCGCAAAACGTAAAGTTGAGCGTGTAAGTCCTGAAGTATGGGATGTACTTGAAGAAGTAATCAGAGAGCACCCAGTACTTCTAAACCGCGCACCAACACTTCACCGTCTCGGTATTCAAGCTTTTGAACCGATTTTGGTGGAAGGTCATGCTATTCGTCTTCACCCACTCGTATGTACGGCTTACAACGCCGACTTTGACGGTGACCAAATGGCGGTGCACGTTCCTCTGTCAGCAGAAGCTCAAGCGGAAGCACGTATTCTTATGCTCGCATCCGGTAATATCTTGAACCCTAAAGACGGAAAACCAGTAGTAACACCTTCCCAGGATATGGTCCTTGGTACTTTCTACCTGACCATGGACAACAAGGAAGAAAAAGGATCAGGTATGATTCTGCGTACCGTAAATGAAGCTGTATCAGCTTACCAACGCGGAACTGCAGGTCTTCATGCTCGTGTAGCTATTCCAGTTAAAGCACTAGGTAAGACTTGCTTTACGGAAAAACAACAAGGTGCAATGTTGATTACTACGATCGGTAAGATTATCTTTAATGAAATTTACCCAAGTAGTTTCCCTTATATCAATGAAGCGACTAAGACTAACTTGCTGCATGGCACGCCAGAGAAATACTTTATCTATGAAAAAGGCGCAGATATTCGCGAGCTGATTGAATCCGCTCCTGAAGCCAGCGCTGTAGGTAAAGAATATCTGGGTCTGATTATCGCACGTTGTTTTGAAACTTATCATACAACCAAAACCTCTATGATTTTGGATAAAATTAAACAACTCGGCTTTACGTACTCCACACGTTCCGGTGTTACCGTTGCTGTGTCGGATGTTATCGTGCCTGAGGAGAAAGTTACGATCCTGAAAGAGTCCGAAGCTAAGGTAGATGTGGTTGCTAACCAATATCGCCGTGGTCTGATCACTAATGACGAACGGTACGACCGTGTTATTGAGATCTGGTCGAAGACGAAGGATGATCTTACGAACATCCTGCTTAAATCGATGGACCGTTTCAACTCTATCATGCTCATGGTTGACTCCAAAGCGCGGGGTAACAAATCGCAGATCACTCAGCTGGGTGGTATGCGTGGTCTGATGGCAACACCTTCGGGTCGGATTTTCGAATTACCAATTAAAGCGAACTTCCGTGAAGGTCTTACGGTCTTGGAGTACTTTATCTCCACTCACGGAGCGCGTAAAGGTCTTGCCGATACCGCACTTCGTACTGCTGACTCCGGTTACTTGACTCGTCGTCTCGTTGACGTAGCTCAGGACGTTATCGTCCGTGAGGAAGATTGTGGAACGGACAAAGGATTTACAGTTAGTCGAATTCAGGATGGTAAAGAGGTTATTGAGGATCTGTATGACCGTATTGAAGGTCGCTACTGCTTCGAAACTGTTCGTCATCCAGAAACAGGCGAAATCATTGTTCACCGCAACGATTTGATTGACTCCGATAAAGCGGAAGCAATCGTAGACGCTGGTGTAACTAAGCTACAAATCCGCTCTGTACTAAGCTGCCGTGCTCGTCATGGTGTTTGTAAGAAATGTTACGGTCGTAACTTGGCAACTGGTAAACACGTTGAGATCGGTGAAGCGGTTGGTATTATCGCTGCACAATCTATCGGTGAACCAGGAACCCAGCTTACCATGCGTACGTTCCATACCGGCGGTGTTGCCGGTGATGACATCACGCAAGGTTTGCCGCGTATTCAAGAGTTGTTTGAAGCCCGTAACCCTAAAGGTCAGGCTACAATCAGTGAGATCGATGGTGTAATCAAGGAAATCCGTGAAACTAAGGATCGTCGTGAAATCGAAGTTCAAGGTGAAGCAGAATCCAAGACTTATTCCATTACTTATGGATCACGTCTACGTGTCAGCGAAGGCCAAGAAATTGAAGCCGGCGATGAGTTGACAGACGGTTCGATTGACCCTAAAGAAATGCTGCGAATCAAAGGGATCCGTGGGGTACAAAACTACATTCTGCAAGAAGTTCAGCGTGTATATCGTAACCAGGGCGTTGAGATCAATGATAAGCACATTGAAGTTATGATCAAACAAATGCTTCGGAAGATCCGTATCATTGATGCAGGTGACACAAGTCTGTTACCAGGTGCGTTTGCGGATATTCATGAATATGAAGGTGCTAACAAGGAAGCCATCTTGTCTGGTAAAGAGCCTGCAGTTGCTAAACCAGTCTTGCTCGGTATAACCAAGGCGTCTCTTGAGACAGATTCCTTCTTGTCAGCAGCGTCTTTCCAAGAAACTACTCGCGTCTTAACAGATGCTGCTATCAAAGGTAAAGTAGATAAGTTGCTTGGACTCAAAGAAAATGTTATTATCGGTAAGTTGATTCCTGCCGGTACTGGTATGAATCGTTACCGTAATGTTAAACTAAGTGATCCAAATGCAGAAAGCGCGCTTGAATCTTTAGAGACGGTTCCTGCTGAATAAATTAGCAACCATGGTAGTGTACTCGTGTCATACCTATTCATAGGTTTGACACGAATATCTGCTGTGTACAATATTCATAAAAATTATTGCTGAATTTCTTGACACCATCTACTGATAATGCTAAAATGTCTAAGGTGCGTGAGTAGCCATGTTATCCTTGTTCATTGGAGGTAATGATTATGACTGATGATAGAGGACTACAGGATGCTCAGGTCAAGATCGGTACCAAACAAACCGTCAAGGCGGTAGAGTTGGGCCAAGCCGCAGAAGTCTATGTGGCAGAGGACGGAGATCAAAGGCTTACTTCCAGGATAGTTATGCTTTGTAACAAACAAGGTGTTAAGATCACATATGTGGATACGATGCTGAATTTGGGCAAGGCCTGCGGAATAGAAGTTGGCGCTGCGATGGCAGCCGTCTTAAAACAATAGCTACGGAAATGTTTTTGTACTGGAGTGAACTCCAGCGGCAAGAACTTTTCATTTGTCTTTTTATGAACCGCCTGGGTCTGTGGGCTTAGAGTTCTTAAATCGGCTATCATTTCAGGAAGGGGGTGGCAACAACATGCCAACAATTAACCAATTGGTTCGTAAAGGCCGTCAAGCCAAAATCGAAAAATCTAAATCTCCCGCTCTTCAAAAAGGGTATAACGCCCTCAAGCGTGAGGCTACAAATTTGAGCGCTCCGCAAAAACGCGGTGTGTGCACTCGTGTTGGTACAATGACTCCACGTAAACCAAACTCAGCGCTTCGTAAATATGCCCGTGTTCGTTTGACGAACCGTCTCGAGGTAACAGCTTATATCCCGGGTATCGGACATAACTTACAAGAGCACAGTGTTGTATTACTTCGCGGAGGTAAAGTAAAGGACCTTGCAGGGGTTCGTTACCATATCGTTCGTGGTGCATTGGATACAGCAGGTGTAGCTAACCGGATGCAAGCTCGTTCTAAGTACGGTGCTAAACGTCCTAAGGCTAAGAAATAAGAAAAAGTACTAGAATAATAAACATTTAAGAAAGGGGGATATCCATGCCACGCAAAGGTCCAGTTACTAAGAGAGACGTATTGCCAGATCCGTTGTATAATAGCAAGTTGGTTACTCGTTTGATTAACCGCATTATGCTGGGTGGTAAAAGAGGTGTCGCTCAAAGCATTCTGTACAATTCATTCAAGTTGATTGAAGAACGTACGGGTAAAGATCCGATGGAAGTTTTCGAAGCTGCCATCAAGAATATCATGCCGGTTTTGGAAGTCAAAGCTCGTCGTGTCGGTGGTGCTAACTATCAAGTACCTATCGAGGTTAAACCAGAGAGACGTACTGCTCTGGGATTACGTTGGCTCGTAAACTACTCTCGCAACCGCGGTGAGAAGACGATGGAAGAGCGTTTGGCGGCTGAGATCATCGACGCTTCCAACAACACAGGCGCTTCTGTTAAGAAACGCGAAGATACACACAAAATGGCTGAAGCAAACAAAGCGTTCGCTCACTACCGTTGGTAGGATTAAGGTCATTCAAATAACTTATATTTTGAAGGGAGATCCATTTCATGGCTAGAGAGTTCTCCTTAAAAAATACACGTAACATCGGGATCATGGCGCATATTGATGCTGGTAAAACAACTACCACAGAGCGGATTCTTTTCTATACAGGCCGTACGCACAAAATCGGTGAAGTTCACGAGGGTGCTGCTACAATGGACTGGATGGAGCAAGAACAAGAGCGCGGAATCACGATTACGTCCGCTGCTACCACTGCTGCGTGGAAAGGTCACCGCATCAATATCATTGATACCCCAGGACACGTTGACTTCACTGTTGAAGTTGAACGTTCCCTGCGTGTATTGGATGGGGCAGTAGGTGTATTTAGTGCAAAAGAGGGCGTTGAACCTCAGTCTGAAACCGTATGGAGACAGGCTGACCGTTATAACGTTCCACGTATTGCATATGTGAACAAAATGGACATTATCGGTGCGGATTTCCTTAACGTAATCGAAACTATGCGTGATCGTCTTCAAGCCAATGCAGTTGCTATTCAATTGCCAATTGGTGCTGAAAGTGATTTCACTGGTATTATCGACCTTGTTGAGCAAAAAGCACACATGTTTAGAGATGATCTAGGCCAAAACATCGAAGTAACGGATATTCCGGAAGAATATTTGGCCAAAGTTGAGGAGCTGCGTCTCGAGTTGATCGAGAAAGTTGCTGAACTTGATGAAGATCTGACTATGAAGTACCTGGAAGGCGAAGAAATTACAGTTCCGGAAATTAAAGCTGCACTGCGCAAAGGCGTAGTTGAAGTTAAATTGTTCCCTGTAATTGTTGGATCCTCCTACCGTAACAAAGGAATTCAGCTTATGCTGGATGCAGTTGTTGATTACTTGCCATCTCCTCTTGACGTTCCAGCTATCACTGGACATCTTGATGATGGAACTGAAGCAGTTCGTCATTCTTCGGATGAAGAACCGTTTGCAGCTTTGGCATTTAAAATCATGACTGACCCTTATGTAGGTAAACTTACGTTCTTCCGTGTATACTCTGGTATTCTAGAGTCCGGATCTTACGTAGTTAACGCTACTAAGAACAAGCGTGAACGTATTGGTCGTATTCTTCAAATGCATGCTAACAGCCGTCAAGAGATTTCCATCGTGTATTCTGGCGACATCGCTGCAGCAGTTGGTTTGAAAGACACCAGTACAGGTGATACACTGTGTGATGAGAAGCATCCAGTAATTCTGGAATCAATGAACTTCCCTGATCCAGTTATCGAAATCGCTGTTGAACCAAAAACAAAAGCTGACCAAGATAAATTGGGCGTTGCTCTCGGTAAATTGACTGAAGAGGATCCAACTCTTCGTGCTCATACTGATGAAGAAACAGGCCAAACTATCCTGGCTGGTATGGGTGAACTTCACTTGGACATCATCATCGACCGTATGCGTCGTGAGTTCAAAGTAGAAACCAATGTGGGTAAACCACAGGTTGCTTACCGCGAAACGTTCAAGGCACCTGCTCGCGTCGAAGGTAAATTTGTACGCCAATCTGGTGGTCGTGGTCAATACGGTCACGTATGGGTTGAATTTGAACCCCTCGAGCCAGGTACTGGTAGCAAATTCGAAAGTAAAGTTGTTGGTGGCTCGGTTCCTAGAGAGTACATCGCTCCTGCACTTGCGGGTATCGAAGAACAAATGAAAAACGGCGTACTTGCAGGCTTCCCGCTTGTAGACGTTAAAGCTACCATCGTTGATGGTTCTTACCATGATGTCGATTCCAACGAAATGGCATTTAAAATTGCCGGCTCGATGGCACTTAAAGCAGCTAAAGACAAGTGTAAACCTGTCCTGCTTGAGCCAATCATGAAAGTAGAAGTAACTGTTCCTGAGGAATATATGGGTGATGTTATGGGTATGCTGAACTCCCGCCGTGGCCGTATCGAAGGTATGGATTCCCGTGGTGGAGCGCAAATTATCCGTGCTAAGGTGCCTCTTTCCGAAATGTTCGGATACTCTACAACTCTACGTTCTGGTACTCAAGGACGTGGCGTATTCTCAATGGAGCTTTCTCACTATGAAGAAGTTCCTAAATCCATTGCGGAAGAGATCGCTGCTAAGAACAAAGGCGTAGAATAATTACTAGTTTTAACTTGCCGTCCGGGTATAAACACTCAGTCATCTAAGATAAACATATAGGCGGACGGCTCAAATATAAGGAACCCCACATTAAGGAGGAACTGTTCAAATGGCAAAGGCAAAGTTTGAACGTAACAAACCGCACGTTAACATCGGTACTATTGGTCACGTCGACCATGGTAAAACGACTCTGACTGCTGCAATCACTACTGTATTGTCCAAAACTTACGGTGGCGCAGCTATCGCATTCGATCAAATCGACAAAGCTCCTGAAGAGCGCGAACGTGGTATCACAATCTCCACTTCCCACGTTGAATATGAAACTCCTAACCGTCACTACGCTCACGTAGACTGCCCTGGTCACGCCGACTATGTTAAAAACATGATCACTGGCGCAGCGCAAATGGACGGAGCTATCCTGGTTGTATCCGCAGCTGATGGCCCTATGCCACAAACTCGCGAGCACATCCTGTTGTCCCGTCAAGTAGGTGTTCCATACATCGTTGTTTTCTTGAACAAATGCGACATGGTTGAAGACGAAGAGTTGTTGGAATTGGTTGAAATGGAAGTTCGTGACTTGCTGAGCGAGTATGACTTCCCTGGCGACGACACTCCAATCATTCGTGGTTCTGCTCGTGAAGCTCTTCAAAACCCAGATGGTGAATATGCTAAGAAGATTGTTGAAATGTTCGAAACAATCGACGAGTACATTCCACTTCCAGAGCGTCAAACTGACAAACCATTCTTGATGCCTGTCGAAGATGTATTCTCCATCACTGGCCGCGGTACTGTGGCAACTGGTCGCGTAGAACGCGGAACAGTTAAAGTCGGAGAAGAAATCGAAATCGTTGGTATTCACGAAGAAACTAAGAAATCCGTAGTTACGGGCGTAGAAATGTTCCGTAAATTGCTGGATTCCGCTCAAGCGGGCGACAACATCGGAGCTTTGCTTCGTGGTGTAGACCGTACTATGATCGAGCGTGGCCAAGTATTGGCTAAACCGAACTCTGTTAAACCACACACTGAGTTCACTGCTCAAATCTACGTTTTGACTAAAGAAGAGGGCGGACGTCACAAACCATTCTTCACTGGTTACCGTCCACAGTTCTACTTCCGTACAACTGACGTAACTGGCATCATCAACTTGCCAGAAGGTACTGAAATGGTTATGCCTGGTGATAACATCACTGTAACTGTTGCTTTGATCTCCCCTATCGCTATTGAAGAAGGTACTAAATTCTCCATTCGCGAAGGTGGCCGTACAGTTGGAGCAGGTAGCGTAGCTTCCATCCAAAAATAAATTAGATTCTATCTGCGGGTAGACTCTGAATCATAGTGCCCCGGATTCTTCTTGCGGAGAATCCGGGGCTTTTTGTGTTCAGAAAATCATAATATATTTTTCGACATTTAATGATAAATAAAACGTATTAAATATGAGTTGTTTCTACATAATTCGTCAAAATACATCAATCAATTGTTTACAATTATACTAATCATAGAGTAAAATGAAGGAGGATTAATAATGTAAAAATATAGGAATTAAGGGGGAGTGGTAATATGGGGAAATGTCCTTTTTCCTTCATGCATGCGCTAACTGCACGTAATAACAATGTGGATTCTCCTGCCTCTCATTCCTTAGATATCAAGGATCAGAGCAAGCCTACTGAGTTTTTATTTCATACTATTGAAGGTCATGGCGAGCTCAATGAACAAATGAAGATGATTGATCTAACTGAATCAGATTTGAATTTATTGCGTAGGGTGAAGCCTATTGTTGAACAGAATATAGACTACATTACTGATCAATTTTACAATTCGGTGTTAGGTGTTAATAAGCTTGAGGCCATAATTTTGAAGCATAGCAGCATCGAGAGATTGAAAACAACGCTCCGAGAGCATATCATCGAAATTTTTGATGGCAAAGTTGATGATGAATACATAGCAAAGCGCTTGAAGATTGCTAATATTCATAAAAGGGTCGGACTTGAGCCGAAATGGTACTTATCCGCTTTTCAAAATCTTCAGAACGTATTTATACAAGTTATCTATAAAGAAACCAATGATGACAAAGCACGCCTACAAGTAGTTCAGACTGTGACTAAGCTGCTAAACCTCGAGCAACAACTTGTTTTAGAGGAATACGAGAAAGAGAACGTTAAAGAAAAAGAACAACAGTACTTATTGGTTAAAAATGAATTAAAGCAGAAAATTGCTGAATTTAGCAGCGAATTAATAGATTTTAGCATCGATACAAATGCCGCTGTGAAGCAGCTAGTAGCCAGTAGTAATGAGGTAAGTAGAACATTCCAACGTACAGCTAGATCCTCTGTAGAGTCACAGGGGCTGGCTACAGATGGACATGAACATTTGGATAGCTTAACAGGACAGATTAACCTTATTTATCAAAGCACTAGTGAGATGGAACACTCCATTTATGAATTAAGCAATTCCTCTAAACAAATACAAAAAATCGTAAACTCAGTGAAAGATATAGCTGATCAAACTAAAATCCTTTCTCTTAATGCAACAATAGAAGCTGCTAGAGCCGGAGAGTACGGTAGAGGGTTTAGTGTAGTTGCCCAAGAAGTTAGTCGGTTGGCAGAAGATACGAAGAATACTGTAATTCAGATCGTGGAGCTAACTAATAAATCGGGCAGTCTCACACAACAGGTTGTTGATGAGATACGTAAGGTGCAAGAGCTAACCAAAAGTGGAAAGCATCAATCTCTTGAGACTAGTCTTTTGTTTTCCGATATTGTAGAGGCGATGAGTAGTAGCACACAGGAGATAGTTGTAGTAGAAGAAGAAATAAGGACATTGATTCAGACTATAGAAGGAATTGGTTCAGCAACAGCGCAAACAGCGGAGTCAGCTGAGTTTTTCAAGTCTGCAACTGAGAATCTCTAACCTATATAATAGAAACAAAACAACGTATGAAAAAAATATGCGTTGTTTTGTTATTTTAGCTTGCAATACTGCCGCCTATTATATATAATAATAAATGTTGTTCTGAGACGTTGCGATGATGTGAGAGGTTACTGACACACCCGGCCCCTTTGCCATGGGGACGAGGTCAGAAAATTTTCGCGGAGTATGTCCGATACCAAATTGGGCGATAGAAGGAGGGACTAAAATGGCAAAGCAAAAAATTCGTATTCGCTTGAAAGCATACGACCACAGAATTCTTGATCAATCCGCTGAGAAGATTGTTGAAACAGCAAAACGTTCGGGTGCAGGTGTATCCGGGCCGATTCCGTTACCAACTGAGAAGCAAATCATTACTATTCTCCGTGCGGTACACAAGTACAAGGATTCCCGTGAACAGTTTGAGCAACGGACTCACAAACGTTTGATCGATATTGTGAACCCAACACCACAAACTGTGGATGCCTTGATGCGCTTGGATCTACCGTCCGGTGTAGATATCGAAATCAAATTGTAATTCATTTTTAGCAACTTAGGAAAAGAAAAGAGGTGTCAACATTGAAAGGTATCTTAGGAAAAAAACTCGGTATGACTCAAGTGTTTACTCCAGAAGGTAACGTAATTCCTGTTACTGTTATCGAAGCAGGACCTTGTGTAGTACTGCAAAAGAAAGACCTGAATATCGACGGATATGAAGCAGTGCAATTGGGCTTTTCTGATAAAAAAGAAAAACGCTCCAATAAGCCTGAACAGGGTCACGCCAAAAAGGCAAATGCAACACCTAAGCGCTACGTTCGTGAAATTCGCGGTGTTGACCTCGGGTCTCTCGAGGTTGGACAAGAACTGAAAGCTGATATTTTTGCTGAGGGCGAATTTGTTGACGTAACTGGCACATCTAAAGGTAAAGGTTTCCAAGGTAACATCAAACGTTGGGGACAAAGCCGCGGACCAATGGCTCACGGATCGCGTTACCACAGAAGACCAGGTTCCATGGGTTCTATCCAAGCTAACCGTGTTCCTAAGGGCAAACGCCTTCCAGGACATATGGGTCACACGACTATTACGGTTCAAAAGCTTGAAATTATCAAGGTTGATGTTGAACGTAACGTATTGCTGGTTAAAGGCGCTATCCCAGGTCCTAAAAACAGCTTCGTGAAAGTTAAACAAACCGTTAAGAAATAATTACTGAAGAAAGGAGGAACATGAAATGCCAAAAGTAACACTTTTTAATATTAGTGGCAACGAAGTTGGTGAAGTGGAACTGAGCGATACAGTATTCGGTATTGAACCGAATGAGCACGTTCTACATGAAGCTGCGCTTATGCAAAGAGCTTCCCTACGTCGTGGTACACACAAAGTAAAAGGACGTTCTGAAGTTCGTGGCGGTGGACGTAAACCTTGGAAACAAAAAGGTACAGGTCGCGCTCGTCAAGGCTCCATTCGTTCTCCACAATGGAAAGGCGGCGGCGTTGTCTTCGGACCAACACCACGTAGCTATTCCTGGAAACTGCCTAAGAAGGTTCGTCGTTTGGCGATCAAATCCGCTTTGTCCTCGAAAGTACTCGAGAATGACATTATCGTATTGGATAGCTTGACAATGAATGCTCCGAAGACGAAAGAATTCGCAGCAATCTTGAACAACCTGAAAGTAGATCGTAAAGCGTTGATCGTAGCTACTAGCTATGATGATAACGTAGCGCTTTCCGCTCGTAACATCCCTGGGGTGAAATTCGTAGCGGCTGACGGCATTAATGTTCTTGACGTACTAACGTACGACAAACTGATCATCACTAAAGAAGCAGTTCTGAAGGTAGAGGAGGTGTTCGCGTAATGAAAGATCCTCGTGATATTATCAAACGTCCGGTGATTACGGAACGTACTTCCGACTACATGAGCGAAATGAAATACGCTTTTGAAGTGGATATCCGTGCTAACAAAACCGAAATCAAAAAAGCTGTCGAGGCTATTTTCAAAGTAAAAGTAACTAATGTGAACACAATGCGCGTGCCTGGCAAATTGAAACGTTATGGTAAATATTCTGGTTACACTCCAGAGTGGAAAAAAGCCATCGTTAAGCTTAGCCCGGACAGCAAGCCGCTTGAATTTTTTGAAGCGGTAGAATAATACTCTTAAAGTAAGGAGGAAACTATAGTGCCAATCAAAAAGTACAAACCGACCTCTCCGGCAAGACGACACATGTCTGTGTCTACGTTTGAAGAAATTACAACAAACCAGCCAGAGAAATCGTTGCTTTCTCCGCTGTTCAAACATGCGGGACGCAACAACCAAGGTAAAATTACGGTTCGTCACCATGGCGGCGGACACAAACGTAAATACCGTATTATCGACTTCAAACGTACTAAAGACGGCATACCAGGTAGCGTTGCTACAATCGAGTATGACCCGAACCGTACATCTAATATTGCTTTGATCCACTATGCTGATGGAGAGAAACGTTATATCATCGCTCCTAAAGGCCTAAAAGTTGGGGATAAAGTAGAGTCCGGCCCAACAGCCGACATCAAAATTGGTAACACTCTTGCACTGGAAAACATTCCAGTGGGTACAGTTATCCACAACATCGAGTTGAAACCAGGTAAAGGCGGACAATTGGTTCGTGCTGCTGGTACAGAAGCTCAATTGCTTGGTAAAGAAGAAAAATACTGTTCCGTTCGTTTGTCATCCGGTGAGGTTCGCAAGATCCTTAGCGTATGCCGTGCAACTATCGGTTCTGTAGGTAACGAAGATCACGAATTGATCAAAATCGGTAAAGCTGGACGTAGTCGCTGGCTGGGCCGTCGCCCTGAAGTTCGCGGTGTAGTAATGAACCCTAACGATCACCCACACGGTGGTGGTGAAGGCCGCGCTCCAATCGGACGTAAATCGCCTATGTCTCCATGGGGTAAACCAACCCTTGGTTACAAAACGCGTAAGAAAAACAAGGCATCTGATAAATATATCGTTCGCCGCCGCACTAAATAAGACGCTTCTGGCAAGTTAATAAAGCGCGAAGCGTCGATTCGCGGTTTGAAGAACCGGATGAAGGGAGGATTCACACATGGGTCGCAGTTTAAAGAAGGGGCCGTTTATCGATGGCTACCTGCTTAAAAAAGTTGAGGAACTGAACGAGGCTGAGAAAAAGGTTGTAGTTAAAACTTGGTCCCGTCGCTCAACCATTTTCCCTCAGTTTATCGGACATACGTTTGGTGTATATGACGGCCGTAAACACGTGCCTGTATACGTAACAGAAGATATGGTAGGTCACAAGTTGGGCGAGTTCGCGCCAACACGTACTTACAAAGGCCACGCGGGTGACGATAAGAAAACAAGAAGATAATAATAAGGTCTCTGTTTGAAAGGAGGTTAAACAATGGAAGCAAAAGCACATGCAAGATCGGTGCGGATTTCCGCTCGTAAAGCGAAACTGGTTGTTGACTTGATTCGTGGTAAGCAAGTGGGGGAAGCAATTGCAATTCTTCGCCACACTCCGAAATCCGCTTCTCCGGTCGTTGAGAAGTTGCTTAATTCGGCAATTGCGAATGCTGAGCATAACTATTCTTTGGACGTGAACAGTTTGTTCGTTAGCGAGGTTTTCGTTAACCAAGGACCTACTATGAAACGTTTCCGTCCGCGCGCCATGGGCCGCGCAAGTCGGATCAATAAACGCACGAGCCACATTACACTGGTGGTATCTGAGAAATAAGGAGGGATAACACGTGGGTCAAAAGGTAAATCCAATCGGACTCCGAATCGGTATTATTCGCGATTGGGAATCTAAATGGTATGCAGGAAAAGATTTCGGTACTCTTCTGATGGAAGACGTCAAAATCCGGGAATACCTTAAAGGTAAGTTGAAGGATTCCGCTGTTTCCCATATCGAGATCGAAAGAGCGGCTAGCCGAGTGAACGTTACAATTCATACTGCTAAACCAGGTATGGTTATTGGTAAGGGCGGAGCAGAAGTAGAAGTACTTCGCAGCGCAGTTACAGCAATCGCTGGTGGCAAAAAAGTACACATCAACATCAATGAAATCAAGCACCCTGAATTGGATGCAATTCTTGTAGCTGAGAGCATTGCTCAACAATTGGAACGTCGTGTATCGTTCCGTCGTGCACTCAAACAAGCGATTCAAAGAACTATGCGTTCTGGCGCAAAAGGGATTAAAACTCAAGTAGGCGGACGTCTTGGCGGAGCCGAGATCGCTCGTTCAGAAGGTTATAGCGAAGGAACAGTTCCACTTCATACGCTTCGTGCCGATATCGATTACGGAACGGCTGAAGCACATACAACTTACGGTCTTATCGGCGTAAAAGTATGGATCTACCGTGGAGAAGTTCTTCCCCCAGCTAAGAAACAAGCTGCTCAGGAAGGAGGCAACTAATCATGTTGGTACCAAAACGCGTAAAACACCGCAAGCAACAACGCGGACACATGAAGGGTATGGCAAAAGGCGGTACTGAATTGAACTTCGGCGAATTCGGCCTAGTTGCAATGGAACCGTCTTGGATCACTAACCGTCAGATCGAAGCTGCTCGTATCGCGATGACACGTTATATCAAACGTGGCGGTCAAGTTTGGATCAAGATTTTCCCAGATAAGCCTATTACTCAAAAGCCTCTCGAGGTTCGTATGGGTAGTGGTAAAGGTAATGTTGAGAAATGGGTAGCCGTAGTTAAACCGGGCAAGATTATGTTCGAACTCGGAGGCGTGTCGGAAGAAATCGCTCGTGAAGCGATGCGTCTTGCCGCTCACAAGCTGCCTGTTAAGACTAAGTTTGTGAAACGTGAAGAATTGGGTGGTGAAGCAAATGAAAGCTAATGAACTTCGCAACTTAACCACTGCTGAGATTGAACAAAAGATCGCTGGATTCAAAGAGGAACTTTTTAATCTCCGTTTTCAATTGGCAACAGGCCAACTGGACAACCCGACTCGGATTCGTGACGTGCGTAAGGAAATAGCTCGTGCTAAAACCGTGATCCATCAAAGAGTGCTTGGGATTAGTTAAGTGAGACGGATCTCAGATCCGTATTCAGGAAGGAGGCTAACTAATGAGCGAAGAACGTAATGCACGTAAAGTGCTAATCGGTAAAGTGGTCAGTGATAAAATGGATAAAACCATCGTAGTCGCTGTTGAAACCTATAAGAAACACAACTTGTACCACAAACGCATCAAGTCTACGAAGAAATTCAAAGCACATGATGAGGAAAACGTTGCAAAAATTGGCGATACCGTAAAAGTCATGGAAACTCGTCCGTTGTCCAAGGACAAACGTTGGAGACTAGTTGAAGTGGTTGAAAAAGCGGTTATCATCTAAGATAATCAAAAGAGTTTTTCCGGAAGGAGGAAATTATAATGATTCAACCATTTACACGTTTGCATGTGGCTGACAACTCTGGTGCGAAGGAACTGATGTGTATCCGCGTACTGGGTGGTACTGGACGCCGTACAGCAGCAATCGGTGATTTGATCGTTTGTTCCGTAAAACAAGCAACACCAGGCGGCGTTGTCAAAAAAGGTGATGTTGTTAGAGCGGTAGTTGTTCGTACGAAACGTTCCGTTCGTCGTAAAGATGGATCTTACATCGCATTCGACGAAAATGCAGCTGTTGTTGTTAAAGACGACAGAAGCCCTCGTGGAACACGTATCTTTGGACCAGTTGCTCGCGAACTTCGCGATAAAGACTACATGAAGATCGTTTCCTTGGCACCGGAAGTAATCTAATAAACACGAGCACCAATAAGTTGAAGGTTAGTTATAGGAGGTGTAATAAATGCCTAGAGTGAAAAAAGTTCTGGAATCCCATAACAATAAACTGCACGTGAAGAAAGATGATGTGGTGCTTGTGATTAGTGGTAAAGACAAAGGCAAAAAAGGCCGTGTCATCGCTGCTTATCCTCGTGAAAACCGCGTTCTGGTAGAAGGCGTCAATATGGTGAAGAAACACCAAAAGCCGAACCAGCTGAATCCACAGGGTGGAATTATTGAGCAGGAAGCTTCGATTCATGTGTCCAACGTAATGCACATCGATCCGAAGACCGGCAAAGTAACACGTATCGGTTACAAAGTATTGGACAACGGTAAAAAAGTTCGGATTGCAAAAAGATCCGGAGAGATTATCGACTAATCTAGCCCTAAAGAAAGGAGGTTAAATCTTCATGGCAGCAAGAATGAAAGAACGTTATCTCAATGAAATAACACCTGCTTTGATGCAGAAGTTTAACTATACAACTGTTATGCAAGTGCCTAAGATCGAGAAGGTTGTCATCAACATGGGTGTGGGTGACGCTGTTCAAAACTCCAAAGTACTTGATGCTGCAGTTAATGACATGCAGTTGATCGCTGGTCAAAAACCAGTAATCACTAAAGCTAAAAAATCCATCGCTGGTTTCAAACTACGCGAAAATATGCCGATTGGGGTTAAAGTAACACTACGCGGTGAGCGTATGTATTACTTCTTGGACAAATTGTTCAACGTAACGCTTCCACGCGTACGTGACTTCCGTGGTGTTTCCACTAAAGCCTTTGACGGCCGTGGTAACTACACACTTGGTCTTAAAGAACAATTGATCTTCCCGGAGATCGAATATGACAAAGTGGATAAAGTCCGCGGTATGGACATCGTTATTGTAACTACTGCTAAGACGGACGAGGAATCCCGCGAGCTGCTGGGTCAGCTGGGAATGCCTTTCGCAAAATAAAGTCGGTTAATCCATTTTCTCCGAAAATGTTTAGGAGGTGTCAGGCTAAGTGGCAAAAACTTCGATGAAAGTTAAACAACAACGTACGCCTAAGTTTAAAGTACGTGCATATACACGTTGCGAACGTTGTGGTCGTCCACATTCGGTACTGCAAAAGTTCAAAATTTGCAGAATTTGTTTCCGTGAATTAGCTTATAAAGGCCAGATCCCTGGCGTGAAAAAAGCAAGTTGGTAAGAAGTTTATAAACGGGAAGGAGGTTTACACACATGACTATGTCTGATCCTATTGCAGATATGCTTACTCGTATTCGTAACGCTAACATTGTGCGTCACGAAACGGTAGAAATGCCTGCTTCTACTATGAAGAAACAAATCGCTGACATTTTGAAGCGTGAAGGTTTCATCCGCGATGCGGAATTCGTTGAAGATAGCAAACAAGGGATTATCCGTATCTTCTTGAAATACGGCCCTAACCAAGAGCGTGTTATTTCTGGTTTGAAAAGAATCAGTAAACCAGGCCTTCGCGTATACACGAAGAGCAATGAAGTGCCTCGTGTACTCGGTGGTCTTGGAATCGCGATTATCTCCACATCTAAGGGAGTTATGACCGACAAAGAAGCTCGTCAATCAAAATCTGGCGGAGAAGTTGTCTGCTACATTTGGTAATAAACGTCACAAGATAAGGAGGTGCAACACATGTCTCGTATTGGTCGTAAACCAATCGCAGTACCTAGCGGTGTAGATGTCACTTTGGACAACGCCGTTATTACAGTAAAAGGTCCAAAAGGTTCTTTGACTCGTGAGCTTCATAAAGACATGAAGGTTACAGTTGAAAATAACGAAATTACCGTTGTTCGTCCGTCGGATAACAAATTGCATCGTTCACTTCACGGCACAACCCGCTCCGTTGTCAGCAACATGGTAGCAGGCGTGACTGAAGGTTTCTCGAAATCTCTGGAATTGGTTGGGGTCGGATATCGTGCAAGCAAATCCGGAGATAAAATCGTTCTGAACGTTGGTTACTCCCATCCGGTTGAAATTACACCGGAAGCAGGTATCGAGTTCGAAGTTCCTGCGAACACGAAGATCATCGTTAAAGGTATCGATAAAGAACGCGTTGGCGCATACGCTGCTAAAATTCGTTCCGTTCGTGAACCAGAACCGTATAAAGGTAAAGGTATCAAATATGAAGGCGAGCGTATCATCCGCAAAGAAGGTAAAGCTGGTAAGAAGAAATAACCAGTTTAAACTTAATTGTAAGATACCCCGTGCATCTTAAAGTGAAGCTGTTTACGGCAAACTGAAGGGAGTGAAAGGGAAGTCATGATTACAAAAGAAGATAAAAACAAGGCTCGTCTCAAAAGACACCTGCGTGTTCGTAAAAAGATCCAGGGTACTACTGAGCGTCCACGTTTGAACGTGTTCCGTTCTTCGAAACACATCTACGCTCAACTGATCGATGATGTTAAAGGGGTTACTATCGTATCCGCTTCTACTCTTGATAAAGAATTGAGCGCTAATATCGGTAATGGCGGCAGCGTTGAAGCTGCAGCAAAAGTTGGCCAATTGGTCGCTGAGCGCGCTAAAGAAAAAGGCTATGCAGTGGTCGTATTCGACCGCGGAGGTTACTTGTACCATGGACGGATTCAAGCATTGGCTGACGCAGCTCGTGAAGCTGGTCTTGAATTCTAGAATAATTCTTAAAAGGAGGTTAACGACTTGCGTGTAGATCCGAACAGTTTAGAACTGACAGAAAGAGTTGTACACATTAACCGTGTAGCAAAAGTTGTAAAAGGCGGACGCCGTTTCAGCTTTAGTGCACTCGTTGTTGTGGGCGATGGCAATGGCTACGTCGGTGCTGGTATCGGTAAAGCCGGCGAAGTTCCGGATGCCATCCGTAAAGGCATTGAAGACGCCAAGAAAAACCTGATTCACATTCCAATCGTAGGAACTTCGATTCCCCATCTCGTTACTGGCCACTTCGGCGCAGGACGTGTGTTGCTGAAACCAGCATCAGAGGGTACTGGCGTTATCGCTGGCGGTCCAGTTCGTGCAGTATTGGAATTGGCAGGCGTTGGCGACATTTTGACAAAATCACTGGGTTCTTCGAATTCCATGAATATGGTCAATGCAACTTTGGAGGGACTATCCCGTCTGAAACGCATTGAAGAGGTCGCGAAACTTCGCGGCAAATCTGTCGAAGAATTGCGCGGTTAAGGAGGGGAACGTCAATGGCAAAATTGCAAATTACCCTCGTACGTAGTGTAATCGGACGTCCAGAAACACAACGTGTTACTGTTAAGACGCTCGGCCTACGTAAACTCAACACGACAGTGGTTCACAATGACAGTCCTGCAATTCGCGGAATGATCAATAAAGTGAGTCACTTGCTATCTGTAACTGAAATTGAAGGCTAAACGCCTCGCATAAATTAACAAACATAAGGAGGTGCAAACGATGAAGTTACATGAACTTGCTCCGGCTCCAGGTTCACGAAAAGAACGCAATCGCGTTGGTCGTGGTCCAAGTAGCGGAAATGGTAAAACTTCCGGTCGCGGTCACAAAGGTCAAAACTCACGTTCTGGCGGTGGTGTTCGTCCGGGCTTCGAGGGTGGACAAAATCCACTCTATCGTCGTCTGCCTAAACGTGGTTTCATTAATCCTACCCGTAAAGAGTACGCGATTGTGAACCTTGAAGATCTGAATAGCTTTGCAGAAGGAACTGAAGTGACTCCGCAGTTGTTGCTTGAAACTGGTGTTGTCAAGAATTCCAAAAGCGGCATTAAGATTCTCGGCAATGGTGAGTTAACCGTTAAATTGACTGTACAAGCAAATAAGTTCTCTCAATCTGCGGTAGAGAAAATCGAGGCTGCCGGCGGTAAAACCGAGGTGATCTAATGTTCAAGACGCTTAAGAATATCTGGCATGTGGAAGATTTGCGCAAAAAGATCCTGTTTACCTTGTTCATTCTGATTATCTACCGTATCGGTTCGTTTGTACCGGTTCCTGGTGTGAACAAAGATGTACTGGAAACAGCAAATCAGAGCGGTGACGCTTTGATGGGACTTTTGAACACCTTCTCGGGCGGAGCGCTCAAAAACTTCTCGATATTTGCGATCAGTATTTATCCGTACATTACAGCATCCATCATCGTGCAATTGCTGTCGATGGATGTTGTTCCTAAGTTTGCTGAATGGGCTAAACAAGGGGAGCACGGTAAAAAACAACTGGCGCAAATCACTCGTTATGGTACTGTGATTTTGGCCCTGATCCAAGGTTTTGCTACGTCGATAGGGTTTAACCGGATTTATGGAACTCAAATGATGCCGAATGCGACATTTGCTGACTACTTACTGGTTGCCATTATCTTGACGGCTGGTACTTCTTTCCTGATGTGGCTTGGTGAACAGATTACCGAAAAGGGAATCGGGAACGGGATTTCGATCCTGATTTTTGCGGGAATCGTCGCCGCTATCCCGGGATATATCACGAGTACGGCTAACTCAAGCTTTATTCAGCCGGATCAAGTGTTCCTGAATATTCTTAAAGTCGTTATTGTGCTGATTGTGATTGTAGCGATTATTACAGCAGTTATCTTCGTACAGCAAGGTATTCGGAAGATTCCTGTTCAATACGCTAAACGCGTAGTCGGCAACAAGATGTACGGTGGACAGAATACGCACATTCCGCTGAAAATTAATGCGGCTGGTGTAATTCCGGTTATCTTCGCCGTATCACTGCTTCAGTTCCCAGTTGTTCTCTCCAGTTTCTGGTCAACACATGCCTGGGCTCAATGGATTGCTAAGTATTTGGCAACTGATGCACCACTTGGTATGCTTCTGTATGTAGTGATGATCATCGGGTTCACGTTCTTCTATACGTTCGTGCAGATGAATCCTCAACAGATGGCTGATAACATGAAGAAGAATGGTGGTTACATTCCAGGTATCCGTCCTGGTAAAGCTACTGAGAAGTATTTGACTAGAGTAATGTCTCGTCTGACTATGTCCGGCGCATTGTTCCTGGCTTTGATCTCTGTATTGCCGATGTTCTTCGGTGCTTTATCTGGATTGCCTAAAGAAGTTCGAATTGGCGGTACTTCACTGCTAATCGTAATCGGTGTGGCATTGGATACTATGAAGCAGATCGAGAGCCAATTGATCAAACGCCATTACAAAGGCTTCATCAATAAATAGGCGATAGGTTCCGGTGAAGCTTAAGATTTTATTCTTCCCGGCACCTATTGTGCTGTTTCTTGCTTGGTGGCGAACTTTTGGGGGGAGAGAGAAATCGTGAACATATTATTCATGGGCCCTCCTGGGGCAGGCAAGGGAACACAAGCAGCTGAAATCATTAAAGAATTTGGAATTCCTCATATTTCGACAGGAGACGCTTTCCGTTTGGCTATCAAACAAGAGACTCCAGTTGGATTGAAGGCCAAATCCTTTATTGATCAAGGTTTGCTTGTACCAGATGATGTGACCATTGGCATAGTTGAAGAACGGCTTCAGCAGTCCGATTGCGAAAAAGGATTTCTATTGGATGGTTTTCCAAGAACTCTTTCGCAAGCGGAAGCGCTGGATGAAATTCTTAGCCGTTTGAACACTTCTTTGGATCATGTCATCAACTTGAATGTTGACCGTGGACTACTGATGGCACGTCTTACTGGACGTCGCATTTGTACAGTTTGCGGAGCATCCTACCATTTAATCTTCAACCCGCCGAAGCAAGATGGCATTTGCGACATTGATGGCGGTGAATTGTATCAACGTCCGGATGACAACGAAGAAAGTGTAGGCAAGCGTCTGGATGAGTATGATAATAAGACAGCGCCGCTGCTTGCGTTTTATGATAATAAAGGTCTTTTGCGTCAGGTAAATGGAGAAAACGAAATCAATGTCGTTTCTTCTGAAATCGTATCTTTATTGCGGGGTTAATGTAATGATCATTTGTAAATCCGAACAGGAACTTGCCTTTATGAGGGAAGCTGGTCGTATTGTTGCCGAGAGTCACCGTCTAATTGCTGAAGCCATTGAGCCTGGCATTACAACGGGGGAGCTCGACAGAATCGCCGATCAATACATTCGCAGTCAAGGTGCTGTGCCGTCTTTCAAAGGCTACAACGGTTTTCCTGCCAGCATTTGCGCTTCAGTCAACGAACAATTAGTGCATGGATTTCCAGGTAAACGCAAACTGATCGAAGGCGATATAGTAACGCTGGATATCGGTGCAGAATACCGCGGTTATCACGGTGATTCCGCCTGGACCTACGGTGTGGGCAGCATTTCCGAAGAAGCTCAGCGTTTGCTGGACGTTACGGAAGGCTCCTTGTACGCGGGACTGGCGTTAGTCAAGCCGGATGTGCGCTTGTTTACAATCTCCCATGCTATTCAACAATACATCGAAGAGGCTGGTTTCTCAGTCGTACGCGAGTATGTTGGTCATGGCATTGGGGCAAAACTGCATGAAGAACCGCAAATTCCGAATTATGGCATAGCGGACCGCGGACCACGTCTGAAACCGGGTATGGTACTCGCGATTGAGCCGATGGTAAACGTAGGGAAGAGACATGTCAGAACGCTGGAAGATAACTGGACTGTCGTTACGGTTGATGGCTCACTATGTGCCCACTTTGAGCATACAGTAGCAGTTACTCCGGACGGCATGGAAATTTTCACAAAACTGAATGCGTAGGTGATCTCCTCTTGAATACTGTGAGCAGCCCGCAGGTTGGTCAATTAGTGAGAATTCTCAAAGGCAAAGATGCCGGAGAGGCAGCCGTTGTTATCGCAGTTGTTGATAGCAGATTTGTATACATTGCAGATGGAGACAAACGTAAGTTTGATGGGCCAAAGAAGAAGAATATTCTTCATCTTGAGCTCATACCCTTCATCAGCAGTGAGGTTGTGAACAGTTTGGAAGAAACTGGCCGGGTAACAAACGGAAAGCTGCGTTACGCAGTCATGAAGTATGCTGGACCCACCGGAATAAGTGCTGATGAGAAAGGAGACTAACTGTGGCTAAGGAAGATGTCATTGAAGTAGAAGGTACTGTCCTTGAACCGTTGCCAAATGCAACGTTTAAGGTTGAGCTTGAGAACGGTCATCAAATACTTGCCCATGTATCCGGTAAACTGCGGATGCACTTTATCCGTATTTTGACCGGAGACAAAGTGGTCGTGCAGTTATCGCCTTATGATTTATCAAAAGGTCGTATAACTTACCGTAAATAGATGGGAACTACGAAAAAAGTTTTGCTTCGCAAAACTTTGAGGAGGTAATTAACATGAAGGTAAGACCTTCTGTAAAGCCCATTTGCGAGAAATGTAAAGTAATCCGCCGCAAAGGGACTGTTATGGTGATTTGCGAAAATCCGAAACACAAACAAAAACAAGGTTAAGAAGGGGGTGTAGCGTAAAATGGCTCGTATAGCTGGAGTGGATTTGCCACGTGACAAACGCGTTGAGATCGCCTTGACTTATATTTTCGGAATCGGTAAAACGACTTCTCAGAAAATTCTTAATGAAACAGGCATTAGCGCTAATACACGTGTCCGTGATTTGACGGAAGATGAAGTCAGCAAACTGCGTGAAACGATCGACAAAACGGTTAAGGTTGAAGGTGACCTGCGTCGTGAAATTTCCTTGAATATTAAACGTCTAACTGAGATCGGCTGTTACCGCGGTGTTCGTCACCGTCGTGGATTGCCTGTTCGCGGTCAACGTACTAAAACCAATGCCCGTACCCGGAAAGGCCCGCGTCGTACGGTAGCAAACAAGAAGAAATAATAAGGGGGGATAAGAGACAATGGCTAAACCGAAAAAAGTCGTACGTACTAAACGTCGCGACCGTAAAAATATCGAATCCGGCGTGGCACATATTCGTTCCACGTTCAACAACACCATCGTTACCATCACAGATCCACACGGAAATGCAATTTCCTGGGCAAGCTCCGGCGGCCAAGGATTTAAAGGTTCCCGTAAGTCGACTCCATTCGCAGCGCAAATGGCAGCTGAATCAGCAGCTAAAGCAGCTATGGAGCACGGCATGAAATCGGTTGAGGTTATGGTTAAAGGACCGGGCGCGGGCCGCGAAGCAGCCATCCGTTCCCTTCAAGCTGCAGGGCTTGAAGTTAACCTTATTAAAGACGTAACTCCGGTTCCTCACAATGGATGCCGTCCGCCGAAACGTCGTCGCGTATAGTGAAATCAGTATTGTAAATGTGGTATAATTCTGACGCATCTGCTAATAATAGGTGTTTAGGCATACTACATGATGCACCTGATGGGGTGACAGTTTCATATAGGAGCGACGTTGAAGGAGGGGTAAACTCGTGATAGAAATCGAAAAGCCGAAGATTGAGACCGTAGAAGCTAATGATGAAGGTACCTATGGGAAATTCGTAGTTGAACCGTTGGAACGTGGGTATGGCACGACTCTGGGGAATTCACTTCGCCGGATATTGCTTTCTTCGCTTCCAGGAGCCGCAGTGACTTCGGTCCAAATTGACGGCGTTCTGCATGAGTTCTCGACCGTTCCAGGCGTAATGGAAGATGTGACGGAGATCATTCTAAACCTTAAAGCCTTGTCCTTGAAGATTCATTCAGACGAGGAAAAAGTGTTTGAGATTGATGCCGAAGGGGAAGGCATCGTTACCGCAGGTGATATCCGTGCGGACAGCGATGTTGAGATCCTGAATCCGGATCTTCACATTGCAACGCTGGGACCTGGTGCGAGACTTCACATGCGTATTTTTGCAGGCCGTGGTCGCGGCTACGTCCAAGCGGACCGGAACAAACGCGACGATCAGCCAATTGGCGTTATCCCGGTTGACTCCATCTACACTCCTATTTCACGCGTTAACTACGGCATAGACAATACACGTGTTGGTCAAGTGACTAACTACGACAAATTGACGCTTGAAATTTGGACAGATGGCAGTATTAGACCGGAAGAGGCTGTAAGCCTCGGAGCCAAAATTTTGAACGAGCACCTCGTACTGTTCGTAGGTCTTACGGACGAAGCGAAAGACGCCGAAATTATGGTTGAAAAAGAAGAAGACAAAAAAGAAAAAGTGCTTGAGATGACAATCGAAGAGCTTGATCTTTCTGTCCGCTCCTACAACTGCCTCAAACGTGCTGGTATTAATACCGTACAAGAGCTTACCACGAAGACTGAAGAAGATATGATGAAGGTGCGTAACCTTGGTCGTAAATCTTTGGAAGAAGTTCAGGAGAAGCTTGAGGAACTTGGTTTGGGACTCCGTACAGAAGAATAGCTACAGATTGCTACAGTAAAGGAGGGAAAACACATGGCATACCAAAAATTGGGCCGTGATTCCAGTGCGCGTAAAGCGTTATTTCGCGACATGGTAACGGATCTATTTTTATACGAGCGCATCCAAACAACGGAAGCTAAAGCGAAAGAAGTTCGTTCTATCGCTGAAAAGTTGATCACTAAAGCTAAAAAAGGCGATCTTCATGCTCGTCGTCAAGTAGCTGCATTTGTTCGCCGCGAGACTGTTGATGGTGAACAAGATGCAATTCAAAAATTGTTCTCTGACATTGCTCCTCGTTACACGGAGCGTCCAGGTGGATACACTCGTATCCTGAAACTAGGACCTCGTCGTGGCGACGCTGCGCCTATGGTTTATCTTGAATTGGTAGACCGCGCGTAGTATCACAAGTATTGATTTCCGATGCTTCCCTTTCATCCGGCCCTCTTTGGAGTAAAGATGGGGGAAATATCAGCGTTATTGTGCTGCAGAGGCGCAAGACTCTGCTGTACTAATAACCGTGGGAATCACCTTGGTTCAATTGAAGGAGCTCCCGCAGGGGCTCTTTTTTTTGAAATAATGGAGTGAAGTGTTAATGGATGCCGTCCTTCTAGGGACGGCAAAGCCATTTCTTCCTCGTGAATAAGATCAGACAGTGCTTCGATCGACGTTTCTGCTGAACGGTTTATAAAGGAGAACGGAATGCGTAATCTATTGATGAAGGTCAATTATGACGGAACAAATTATGATGGCTTTCAGACCCAGCCTCAGGGCAATACGATTCAGGATCGGCTGGAGCAAGCGATACTCCATCTGACGGGTGAGGAGCTTAAGATTACAGCTTCTGGTCGTACAGATGCCGGAGTACATGCCTATGGTCAGCCTTTTAACTTTACGACCTCCTCTCGAATCCCGCTTGAACGTTGGTGTCTGGCGCTTAATGCCCGGCTGCCACAAGATATCGTGGTTACTGAGGCTAGGGAAGTACCGCTGACGTTTCACTCTCGTAGAGGAGCTAAGCGTAAAACTTACCGATACACGATTAACGGCAACAGGTTTCCAGATCCGTTTCAACGGCGCTGGCAGCTTCACCATCCGGTGCAGTTGGATATTCCTGCGATGCAGCAAGGCTTAACGCATATTTTAGGGACACATGACTTCACTTCGTTTGCTTCTCGGAGGTCTACTAAGACCTCTCATGTACGAACGATCTTTGAAGCTCATATGGAAGTAGACCGCAGTATGTGCCGACCCTCTTCATTAGATCAGGGAGTGATCCAAACTTATATAACGGGTAGTGGATTTCTTCAACATATGGTTCGCATTATTATGGGGACTTTGATCCATGTGGGGGAAGGTAAAATAGATGCTGATCATGTTGCTGGTATATTGGCGGCATGTGATCGTTCAGCTGCTGGTCCAACAGCTATTGCCAAGGGGTTGGCTTTGTGGAGTGTAGAATATGATGAGACCGAAAGTGAATCTTTTTTTCTATAAATTTCTTCCTAAATAATAGGTTGAATGTTTAAAAATCACTTGCACTTGTTATGTTTATACTGTAATATAAAAGTTGTGTTTTCTTGATGGCTATCCCACAGCCCCGATCAAGGAAATGCCAAAAAAATGCTTTGCTTAACTCACATAATTGTAATTCAATGAGAAACAAGATATACGAAACAGAAGATTTTCGTACGAGAACAAGGAGGAAACATTCATGCGTACCACCTATATGGCGAAGCCGAACGAAGTTGAACGCAATTGGCACATTATTGATGCCGAAGGCAAAACACTCGGTCGTTTGGCCAGCGAAGCCGCTGCTTTGATCCGTGGCAAACACAAACCGCAATTCACTCCACACGTTGACACAGGAGATTTCGTTATCGTAATCAACGCTGAGAAAATTCACTTGACCGGTAAGAAATTGCAAAACAAGAAATACTACCGTCACTCGATGCACCCAGGTGGCTTGAAAGTTACTAATGCTGAAACTCTGCTGAACACTAAACCAGAACGCGTAATTGAATTCGCTGTTCATGGTATGATTCCTAAGACTCGTCAAGGGGACCACATGAAGCTGAGATTGAAAGTATATGCAGGCGCCGAGCATCCACATGCAGCACAAAAACCTGAAGTTTACGAACTTCGCGGATAAGAATAGAGGAGGACAGTTTCATGGCACAAGTACAATACTATGGGACAGGTCGTCGTAAACATTCGGTAGCACGTGTTCGCCTTGTACCGGGTGAAGGACGCATTGTCATTAACAAACGTGAGATGGACGAATATTTCGGTGTTGAAACACTGAAAATGATCGTAAAACAACCTTTGAACCTGACTGAAACACTGGGCAACTACGATGTAATCGTTCTTGCACATGGTGGCGGCATTTCTGGTCAAGCTGGAGCAATTCGTCACGGTATCTCCCGTGCATTGCTTAAAGTTGACCCTGAATATCGCGGTGCATTGAAGAAAGCTGGTTTCTTGACTCGTGACCCTCGTATGAAGGAACGTAAGAAATACGGCTTGAAGGCTGCACGTCGTGCGCCTCAGTTCTCGAAACGTTAATATTTATCAAGAATTCAACCCTTGGCCTCTATGGTCGAGGGTTTTATTTTTTACTATGAAGCCCCTTTTGAATAAAAAATGGGCTTTTTTTGCATTCATTTACTAATTCTGAGCGGTGAAATTCATTGACTTCCTCCGTAAAAGTTATATACTATTTCATATAGAAATAGTTGGTTTTATTACTTCTTTTACCTCATTTATTCATACGATTAATATTTTGGATGGAGGAATACCTTAATGAACCTGCTTGAGAAAGAAGATTTGATCAGAATAAAGGCCGAAGAATTAGAGAGTGCTTCACCCGAGGAAATTATCCGCTGGGCTGTTGAAACATTTCCTAACATTACTTTTGCCTGCAGCTTTGGTGCCGAAGATGTAGTGCTTGTTGATATGCTTCACAAAGTTAGTCCATCAACCGACGTCTTTTATCTCGATACAGATTATCATTTTAAGGAAACCTACGAAACCAGAGATTTAATGGCAGACAAATACGGATTAGAGTTTGTACGTGTGTCTCCACAACTCACAACGCAGGAGCAAGCACTTCAATACGGTGATGCGTTATGGACTGTTGATCCTAACCAATGTTGTGGAATTCGTAAAGTTGAACCGCTGACTCGTATATTATCTCAATATGAGGCTTGGATTACTGGAATTCGCCGTGACCAAGCACCTACCCGCGCAAATGCTAAAAAGGTTGAGTATGATTATAAATTTGGTTTAGTAAAGTTTAATCCTATTGCGGATTGGACTTCAGAAGATGTATGGAACTATATTCGTGAAAATGACGTAATCTATAACCCTCTACACGACCGTAACTATCCAAGTATCGGCTGTGAACAATGTACTCGTCAGGTTATGCCAGGTGAAGATCCGCGTGCTGGCCGTTGGTCTGGATCAGAAAAGACAGAATGCGGTTTGCACAAATAAGACATATCCCTGTGGGAACATAGAAGGAGAGACTAAGATGACTTCAATACGTCCGCATGGCGGAACTTTGGTTAACCGTGTAGTAGAGGGAACTGAAAGAGAAGAATTGCTAAATCTCGCACGTGACAACAAGGCAATTGCCTTGAATACCTGGACTTTATCCGATTTGGATCTTATCGCTGTAGGTGCGTTTTCCCCACTAACTGGCTTTTTAAATGAGCAAGACTATCTTTCAGTGGTAAAAAGCATGCGTTTAGCAGATGGCACTGTGTGGAGCATTCCAATAACACTGGCTGTAGAAGATGATGTGGCTGCCGGATTAACAATTGGGGATAAAGTATCTCTAATCGGTGAAGAAGATGGCGAGATTTACGGTTTATTGGATATTGAAAGTATTTATACTGTTGATCAAACGATTGAAGCACAAAATGTCTTCAAAACAACAGATCCTGAACATCCTGGAGTGAGTAAGTTGCTGGCTCGTCCTTCGACTTATGTTGGAGGACCGATTACAGTCTTGAATCGACCACAGCCTGAGAAGTTCAGTGAGTTTTATTTTGATCCTGCGGATACGCGGAAAATATTTGCTGATAAGGGCTGGAGAACGGTTGTAGGGTTCCAAACACGTAATCCGGTTCATCGAGCTCATGAATACATTCAAAAGTGCGCTATGGAGGTTGTAGACGCTCTATTTCTAAATCCACTTGTGGGTGAGACGAAATCGGATGATGTACCGGCAAATGTGCGGATGAAGAGCTACCTGGCGCTTTTGGAGAATTATTATCCTGAGGATCGCACCTTCCTTGGTGTTTTTCCAGCGGCAATGCGTTATGCAGGTCCTAGGGAAGCAATTTTCCATGCCATGGTTCGCAAAAATTACGGCTGTACCCACTTCATCGTGGGTCGTGACCATGCGGGCGTAGGGGATTACTACGGAACTTACGAGGCACAGGAAATTTTCTCGAATTTTAGTGCTGAGGAGCTTGATATAACTCCATTATTTTTTGAACACAGCTTCTTCTGTAAAAAATGCGGAAATATGGCTTCTAGTAAAACTTGCCCTCATCCTAGCGATGATCATATGACATTGTCGGGTACGAAAGTACGGGCTTTGCTCCGTGACGGCCAATGTCCTCCCCCAGAATTTACGCGGCCTGAGGTTGCGCAGATTCTGATTGAAGGTATGACTCAAGAAGTTACAGCTTAATCACTGTCAGCTAGTACTATTTGACCTTCTTGTCCCATATAGATGAGTATTATCTATCGGGACGAGGGGGTCTTTGTTATGTCTGGCCGAAAGCAGAATAAAGTCTCGGTCTGGATTTCATGGAGCAGTATCAAAAAAAGTATGCTTGGTGCTACACTGCTGGCTATAATGATCGGAATTATAGCGTATGACATGCCTACCGCTAAAACACTAAATTATTGGAGTCTGCCCTTGTCAGGAAAAGTTATTGCTCTCGATGCGGGACATGGTGGAGCTGATGGAGGAGCGGTTAGCCGGGAAGGGCTAATTGAGAAAGATATTAATCTCGCGGTATCGCTGTATTTGCGTGATTATCTGCAACAGGCTGGGGCTATTGTAGTAATGACTCGTGAGGGGGATTACGATTTGGCTCTGGAAGGCACTAAGGGCTATTCTAAGCGCAAGACGGAAGATCTTAAACAAAGGGTAAGAAGCATCGAAGAGAAAGGCGCAGACCTTTTTATAAGCGTTCACATGAACAGTGTCCCTTCGAATCGTTGGAGCGGAGCGCAGACCTTTTACTACCCCAATCATAAGGATAATAAAGCAATTGCGGAGTTTGTGCAGAGTGAGCTGAAGACTACGCTAGAGAATACCGATCGTGTGGCGAAGACAGTGAATACTGTATATCTGCTAAAAGCATTAAAAATACCAGCGGTGCTTGTAGAAGTCGGCTTCTTATCACACCCCCAGGAATCCGCTCTACTCGGAAATGATGTCTACCAGCGGAAGGTAGCGACTAGCATTTATCGCGGCATTCTTCGGTACGCCTCCGAGCAGTAAGGACTACTCATGGGGAGACAGGTAATGTTATAATAGACAAAAACTCCGGAGAATTTCTTAACCGGAAAGGAAACAGAGGTGCTTTCCATGCTGACTAAGGAACAAATTCAGGAAATACTGCAGCCATTAACAGACTCGGAAACTGGAAAAAGCCTTGTGGAACTACAGCTGATCCGTGACATTATGATTAAAGAAGATCGTATTTCTTTATCAATCGTATGTCTGAATCCTGAAGAGCAAAGTCGCATGGATCTAGAACAACAGGTTCGTGAATTGCTTGAAGCGGGTGGGGCTTCAAATGTACATATCCGGCTTCGTGATGCAACCGATTATGAACGTGCTATCCTTCGCGGAGAGAGTGCAGAGGAAGTTGATGAACCTGGGAAACTTAAAGGACATGCTGCCGGCCTTGATGACCATGAATTAATTAGCGAGAGTTCTGGTGTGAACTTTATCGCCGTGGCCAGCGGTAAAGGTGGAGTTGGTAAATCCACTGTAACAGTGAATTTGGCCGTATCCCTAGCAAGAAAAGGAAAAAAAGTAGGTCTAATCGATGCCGATATTTATGGTTTCAGCATTCCTGATATGATGGGGATTGAAGAGGGGCCGGTTGTTGAAGAAGGAACGATTATTCCTGTGGAACGTTTCGGAGTGAAGGTCATGTCTATGGGCTTCTTTATCCGTGAGAATAGTCCAGTGATTTGGCGGGGGCCTATGCTTGGTAAAATGCTTCGCCAGTTCTTCAATGATGTCGGTTGGGGGGAACTTGATTATATGCTGCTTGATCTTCCCCCAGGTACAGGTGATGTAGCGCTTGACGTGCATCAGATGCTGCCTCACAGCAAAGAGATCATAGTGACGACACCTCATGCTACAGCTGCGTTTGTGGCGGCTAGAGCGGGCTCTATGGCTCTACAGACAGATCATGAGATTATTGGAGTCATTGAGAACATGGCTTATTATGAGTGTACTGACTGCGGTAAGAAAGATTATATCTTTGGCAGAGGCGGAGGAGCAAGGCTTGCCGAGACGCTTCATACGGAGCTGCTTGCTCAAGTGCCGCTAGGTGCACCAGACAACCATATTTCCGAATCCGATTTCTCACCATCTGTATACAAAGAAGAGACATCGACAGGACTGATATTTGCCGATATCGCTGATAAAATCATTGCAAAATACGAGCACTAATTTTTGTGCATGAAAAAGAGGCCGTCCCACACTTTATTAGTGGGATGAGGCCTCTTTTTTATGAACTTGAATCATCGCCGCTACCGCCGCCACTGCTTTCCTGTTTGTCGGCACCTTCGCTGGCTTTATCTTTTTTCTCCTTTGGTTCGAGTTCTTCTTGCACAACTTTTTTAAGTAAATTCAATACTTCCATACGGAATAATGGGGTTTGCATGGATTCCTGCATAGTCTTCATCGATTGTTTTCGGTAATCAGGTGTTTTGGTGAGATTTAAAAACATCGTCATCATCTCTGGGGATTTCATAATTTCTTCGACTGATTTCTGGTAAGTGGGATCTTTAATTAGCTGAAGGTGTAGCTCCTTGCTTTGCGATTGAATGGCTTTAGCAAAATCACCCGCGAACTTGGGATCAGTCATTATTTTCTCGATTTCCTTCTGATATTCCGGCGCAGTGAGAGTATCCTTTACAGCGGTTTTGATTTCCTCTGTTGTTTGAAGCGGCATCATCTTCATGCTCATTCCACTGGTGCCGCCAGAGCTGGAGCTTGATAATGATTCCTCAACCGCTTTTTTACCTTCATCGCTTTTCAATATATCTAAAACCATGGTCTTCGTTTCTTTATAACTGCCTTGTCCGGAAGAAGAACTGCTCTGCTCACCTCCGCAAGCCGTTAAGGCCATAACAAAGCCCAAAGCCAAACCCACAGAACCGATAAATCTCCATTTCATTGGCGCTGCCCTCCTTTATAGGATTCTCCAGATGTATTATGCCGCATTAGAGCACATTTATGTTGTGAGTGTAATGGTGTTTTGTCGGTATCCTTGGTAAAATAAATCTGACAAGAGGAGGTGAATTGGCTGAGTATAAAAAAATGGTTTCATTTATTTTGGACTACCCTCCTTATAGGAGCGGGCGGAGCTGTAATCGCAGGTCTGGCACTGCAATTCGTGAATGGTAAAATTGATTTCAAAAGTGTCGGGGATTTCTTTTTATACCCGCTGATTCTGCTTGGCTACGGTATGCTTGTAAGCGTTTATTCGCAACTTGGTTTTTTTGCCTATTTGATTTTGAATTATATGGGCAACGGCGTTTTTCCTCAAAAGGTTTGGAAATACATACAACTAGTGCTTTCTGTGCTCGCATTGCTTGAACTGATTTTTCTGCGTACCGTCGTTGGCGGGGAAAGAAATGTTATGTCTGATCTAATATTAGGAATCTTTATTTTGTTAGCAGCTATTATTGTGTCTTATTTCAAAGTAAAAAGTACAAACATCTCAGCTTTGATTCCAACCCTCTTTTTTATGACAGCTATTTCAATTGTGGAAGTTATTGGTGTGCTCCGTATAGGTGTTGATAGTGCGACGGTATTTATTGTTGTTCCGCTTATCGCTTGTAATGCATTCCAAATTTTGATGCTTCACCGTATTCTGAGGCCGGCAGCCGGATAATGAATGGGGAAAGCACTAAACAATGAACCCCGTGCTCTGATTTCAGAAGACGGGGTTTTTTGCTCTTACTATATCTAAACGATTAAAATCTGATTAAGGAGGTTAATCTTAAAGAACACATAACCTAAGAAAATGCTTTCGAAGTGAGTTTTGTACGAAGCTCCTCAATGATGTATATGCTTTACAAAACTTAGTAGATGCTTCCGAAGTGAGTTTTGTACGAAGTAACACAAGTGTAGTAACGCTCACAAAACTTTTAGGAGGGGAATATATGGACATCAAGCGCTATATGATAAAAGACACAAAAGAAATCCGGCTTAACAAGCTGGATCCGGACGATATAGGTATTTTTAAATCCAAAAAAGAAGCAGAAGCCAAAACAGAAGAGCTTAAAGCACGTTTGGCAGAGCTACAAGATATTTTGTTTGCTCAGAAAAAGCATTCGCTGCTTGTAATTCTGCAAGGAATGGATTCTAGCGGTAAGGATGGAACGGTTAAGCATATTTTTTCAGGCATCAATCCACAAGGCTTCATAGTTACCAGCTTCAAGAAACCCTCTCTTGAGGAAGAGGCTCATGATTTCCTATGGAGGGTACATCAGAAAACTCCCCCTAAGGGCTACATCTCTGCATTTAATCGTTCGCACTATGAAGATGTATTGGTACCGCGGGTACATGGAGGGTTGAAAAAGGATGACCTAAAGCGCCGTTTTCGTTACATACGCCAGTTTGAGGAAATGCTGGTGGAAGAGGGGACGACAATTATCAAGCTTTTTCTGCACATTTCTAAAGAGAAGCAGTTAAAGAAAATCAAGGAAAGACTTGAAGATCCTAAAAAACACTGGAAATTCGATGCAAGTGATCTCCAGGAGCGGGAGTATTGGGATGATTACCAAGAAGCATATGAAGATGTTTTTAAGGAAACTAGCATAGATAAAGCACCCTGGTACTGGATACCCGCCAATCATCAATGGTACCGCAACTATTTGACCTTATCCATCGTAGTAAAGACGCTGGAGAGTCTGGATCTGAGCTATCCGAAGCTGAATACCCCCACACCCGACATATCGGAACTCATTTCTCCACGTCATTAATCCTTTGGACGAATCAACATCCATTACGGCACCAGAGATTGAAATGTATTTTACAGTCCAGCCGCGTCCTCTAAGGCATTACTAAGTGAAGCTGAGTCGCGAACTTCTTTACCTTCGGTATTGCTTTGACTAATCAGCTCAGAGACGGTAACGAATTCATAACCTTGTCTGCGGAGCTCGTCGATAATGAGTGGAAGTGCTTCATGTGTTTGTTTGCAGGAATCACTGGCATGTAGAAGGACGATATCACCTGGATGCGCTTTTGTCGTTACACGCTTAACGATATTGTCTACGCCGATATTCTTCCAGTCCAGAGAGTCTGTATCCCATTGAATGACCTTGTAACCGAGATCGCTGGCAACCTGAAGGACTCTTTTGTCAAAATCCCCATTAGGCATACGAATCAAATTGGGCTCAGTGCCGGTTAATTCGGTAAGTACGGTGTGAGCCGTTGAGATCTGTGTGCGAATTTCTTCGTTGCTTAATGTGCTGTAATTGACGTGTTTATGACCATGACTTCCAATTTCAAAACCTGCATTCTTGATGTTAGTTACAATGTCCGGGTGAGTCTTACTCCATGGTGAAGACAGGAAGAAGGTGGCTTTGTCCACTTTCTTGTCTTCAAGTACCTTCAAAATCGGCTCAGGTCTTTTCTCCCCCCAGCTAATATCGAAGGTCAGGGCAATCAGCTTCTTCTCTGTTGGTACACTGTAGATCGCGGAAGGTCCGGATTCAGAAAAAACGGTTATGTTTCCCCTCTCGACGTATACAACTCCAGCAGCAAGAAGCACAGCGGCGAAAATATAGATGAATCGTTTAATCTTTTTGCCGCTGAATACATAAAAAGAATTCATAATGACAGCGCTCCTCTCCCATGCGAAATGCTTGTTTGTTCTAAATGTATGCTCGTACCGCACGGTTATGACCTAAGAAACAGAGATCACAATTTCAGGAGGGTATTTATGTTGTCGTTCTTCACGTTTATTAAAGATCTAAAAACGATCCGGAAGGCTTTATTGCTATCCTGTCTGCTCTTCGCAGTAGGAGCGGTTATAGGGTGGGTAGCTACCAGCAGTCTGGAAAAGCTATTGGTTCAGCAATTAGAGGGGCTCAGTGAAATCAGTGGCAACCTTAGAGATTCTTCTAATCCGCAATGGAGCTTCTTTGTATTTATATTTTTAAATAACAGCATCAAGGGTGTTCTTATCATATTTTTAGGGGCATTGTTCGGTATACTGCCAGCCATATTCTTATTTATTAACGGAGCGGTTATCGGCTATCTGATTCATTTATCAGCACTGCAAGGACAGGATTTGTTCGAGCTTATTGTAAAAGGACTGCTGCCACACGGGATTATAGAGATTCCGGCGATCATTATTGCTTGTGCATTTGGACTGCAGTTCGGCGGGAAAGTACTCTCAAGTATATTTAGTTCTTTCACTAGGAAAATGGAGAGAGGGGCAGATTGGTCTTTCTTTATGCGTCAAACACTCACGGCATCTATATGGACTGTAATCCTGCTATTTGTTGCAGCCATCATTGAAAGCACAATAACTTTTTCGCTTTTATCATAAAACTTCCAAGATTGGAGCATAACATTAAAGCTATTCCTCCAAGGATTGCCTAAAGGACAGAGGTATATAATCGCGACGTAACCATAAAGGGAATTTTTATTAATTATGGTTATAAAAAGAGTACTCCGGTTAATCTAGTGTAAGAGGACTTAAGGCAGCTTTCTCCATGAGATGGACTAACTAATTATGTACAAGGGGTTTATGGTTTTAGTGAATGTGTTACTTGCAACTTCATGAAGGAGGCCAAGCATATGTTGGGAATGTTGTTTAACGAAAAAGAATGCAAGGAACTGGATTATGTTTTGCGGAAAGAACTCGATGAGATGCTGTTAGATTTGAGTGATCAGCGCTTGGACCAAAATATCAGGCATGCCATCGCCAATAGATATAAGACTGTATTTCGGATGTATGCTCGTTTTGCTCCTCAGAAAGAGCTTTCCAAGTATGCGTGGGGCGGACGTTCATCTCAGTATAAACACTGAGGATAGGTGGTAAATGCAAGAGTTTTATATGGATTTAAGATTTTTTAATAAAATAGCTTGACTAAAAAGGAGTGCTCATGATAAATTATATCTCGCGCTCCTTTTGCTTGTGTAAAAGGGAAGCGGAAGGCAAGAAAAATTGAAAAAAACTTTTTCAAAAAAAGACTTGCCAAACAACGAAACACTGTGATATATTATAAAGGTCGCCGCTGACAAACAACGACGACGAAATGAGAGACGTTGATCTTTGAAAACTGAACAACGAGTGAGTGGGAAATCACGAAAGTGAAATCCAAATTAGAGAATTAATTTTCTCGTCAGATGTTTCAAAATGAGCATATCGCTCTTTTCAATACTAATTGGAGAGTTTGATCCTGGCTCAGGACGAACGCTGGCGGCGTGCCTAATACATGCAAGTCGAGCGGAGTTATTTTGAAAGCTTGCTTTCAAAATAACTTAGCGGCGGACGGGTGAGTAACACGTAGGCAACCTGCCCCTTAGACTGGGATAACTACCGGAAACGGTAGCTAATACCGGATAATTTCTTTTTTCTCCTGAAGAAAGAATGAAAGACGGAGCAATCTGTCACTGAGGGATGGGCCTGCGGCGCATTAGCTAGTTGGTGGGGTAACGGCCCACCAAGGCGACGATGCGTAGCCGACCTGAGAGGGTGAACGGCCACACTGGGACTGAGACACGGCCCAGACTCCTACGGGAGGCAGCAGTAGGGAATCTTCCGCAATGGACGAAAGTCTGACGGAGCAACGCCGCGTGAGTGATGAAGGTTTTCGGATCGTAAAGCTCTGTTGCCAGGGAAGAACGTCCGGTAGAGTAACTGCTACCGGAGTGACGGTACCTGAGAAGAAAGCCCCGGCTAACTACGTGCCAGCAGCCGCGGTAATACGTAGGGGGCAAGCGTTGTCCGGAATTATTGGGCGTAAAGCGCGCGCAGGCGGTCATTTAAGTCTGGTGTTTAAACCTTGGGCTCAACCTAAGGTCGCACTGGAAACTGGGTGACTTGAGTACAGAAGAGGAAAGTGGAATTCCACGTGTAGCGGTGAAATGCGTAGATATGTGGAGGAACACCAGTGGCGAAGGCGACTTTCTGGGCTGTAACTGACGCTGAGGCGCGAAAGCGTGGGGAGCAAACAGGATTAGATACCCTGGTAGTCCACGCCGTAAACGATGAGTGCTAGGTGTTAGGGGTTTCGATACCCTTGGTGCCGAAGTTAACACAGTAAGCACTCCGCCTGGGGAGTACGGTCGCAAGACTGAAACTCAAAGGAATTGACGGGGACCCGCACAAGCAGTGGAGTATGTGGTTTAATTCGAAGCAACGCGAAGAACCTTACCAGGTCTTGACATCCCTCTGAATCTGCTAGAGATAGCAGCGGCCTTCGGGACAGAGGAGACAGGTGGTGCATGGTTGTCGTCAGCTCGTGTCGTGAGATGTTGGGTTAAGTCCCGCAACGAGCGCAACCCTTAACTTTAGTTGCCAGCAAGTAATGTTGGGCACTCTAGAGTGACTGCCGGTGACAAACCGGAGGAAGGTGGGGATGACGTCAAATCATCATGCCCCTTATGACCTGGGCTACACACGTACTACAATGGCCGGTACAACGGGAAGCGAAGCCGCGAGGTGGAGCCAATCCCATCAAAGCCGGTCTCAGTTCGGATTGCAGGCTGCAACTCGCCTGCATGAAGTCGGAATTGCTAGTAATCGCGGATCAGCATGCCGCGGTGAATACGTTCCCGGGTCTTGTACACACCGCCCGTCACACCACGAGAGTTTACAACACCCGAAGTCGGTGGGGTAACCCGCAAGGGAGCCAGCCGCCGAAGGTGGGGTAGATGATTGGGGTGAAGTCGTAACAAGGTAGCCGTATCGGAAGGTGCGGCTGGATCACCTCCTTTCTATGGAGAATCGTCTTCTGCAATGAAGACATTCAAATCGGAAGTTAAACTTCCATAATAGAACCCTCGGGTTCAAACACTCACTCGTGTTCAGTTTTGAAAGAGCAAGTCTCTTTCATATGCGTTTGGTGGCGATAGCGGAGGGGTTCCACACGTACCCATCCCGAACACGACCGTTAAGCCCTCCAGCGCCGATGGTACTTGGACCGAAGGGTCCTGGGAGAGTAGGACGCCGCCAAGCGAACAACCACTTTGGTTGATTCACAATATTATATATGTTATATGGGCTTTTAGCTCAGTTGGTTAGAGCGCACCTCTGATAAGGGTGAGGTCGGTGGTTCGAGTCCACCAAGGCCCACCATATAACTTATATCCCTTTATGGGGCCATAGCTCAGCTGGGAGAGCGCCTGCCTTGCAAGCAGGAGGTCAGCGGTTCGATCCCGCTTGGCTCCACCATAATTTTTAAATTCAATACTTTCTTTAACATTGATCCTTGAAAACTGGATACCGAAACGAATTTGCGTTTTAGAACATCTTTTAGCAACTTGTGCAAACAAGTAAATGTTATTAGTGAGATGATTCCAAGAGAGATATCGTATGATATTTTCCTGCGGAAAAATCAAGGTTAAGCTAATAAGAGCACACGGAGGATGCCTAGGCGCCAGGAGCCGACGAAGGACGTGGCGAACAACGAAACTGCCTCGGGGAGCTGTAAGCAAGCTTTGATCCGGGGGTGTCCGAATGGGGAAACCCAGCTGTGGTAATTCGCAGTTACTCATACCTGAATACATAGGGTATGTAGAGGCAGACCAGGGGAACTGAAACATCTAAGTACCCTGAGGAAGAGAAAACAATAGTGATTCCGTCAGTAGCGGCGAGCGAACGCGGAACAGCCTAAACCTAAGAGCTTGCTCTTAGGGGTTGTGGGACGTCTCACATGGAGTTACAAAGGAATATGGTAGGTGAAGAGGTCTGGAAAGGCCCGCGATAGAGGTAAAAGCCCTGTAACCTAAACTGTGTTCTCTCCGAGACGGATCCCGAGTAGTGCGGGGCACGTGAAACCCCGTATGAATCCAGCAGGACCATCTGCTAAGGCTAAATACTACCTGGCGACCGATAGTGAAACAGTACCGTGAGGGAAAGGTGAAAAGCACCCCGGAAGGGGAGTGAAATAGAACCTGAAACCGTGTGCTTACAAAAAGTCAGAGCCCTATTAATGGGTGATGGCGTGCCTTTTGTAGAATGAACCGGCGAGTTACGTTTAACATGCAAGGTTAAGTCGAGAAGACGGAGCCGCAGCGAAAGCGAGTCTGAATAGGGCGATTTAGTATGTGGACGTAGACCCGAAACCGTGTGATCTACCCCTGTCCAGGGTGAAGGTGCGGTAACACGCACTGGAGGCCCGAACCCACGCACGTTGAAAAGTGCGGGGATGAGGTGGGGGTAGCGGAGAAATTCCAATCGAACTCGGAGATAGCTGGTTCTCCCCGAAATAGCTTTAGGGCTAGCCTCGGTATAAGAGTAGTGGAGGTAGAGCACTGATTGGGTGCGGGGTCCGCAAGGATTACCAAGCTCAGTCAAACTCCGAATGCCATATACTTATTGCCGGGAGTCAGACAGTGAGTGCTAAGATCCATTGTCAAAAGGGAAACAGCCCAGACCATCAGCTAAGGTCCCCAAGTGTGTGTTAAGTGGGAAAGGATGTGGAGTTGCACAGACAACCAGGATGTTGGCTTAGAAGCAGCCACCATTGAAAGAGTGCGTAATAGCTCACTGGTCGAGTGACTCTGCGCCGAAAATGTAACGGGGCTAAACACACCACCGAAGCTATGGCTAGATACGAATGTATCTGGGGTAGGGGAGCGTTGTATGTGGGTTGAAGGTGTACCGTAAGGAGCGCTGGACAGCATACAAGTGAGAATGCCGGTATGAGTAACGAAAAGATCAGTGAGAATCTGATCCGCCGAAAGCCCAAGGTTTCCTGAGGAAGGCTCGTCCGCTCAGGGTAAGTCGGGACCTAAGGCGAGGCCGAAAGGCGTAGTCGAAGGACAACAGTTTGAAATTACTGTACCACCGTAATCCGCTATGAGCGATGGGGTGACGCAGGAGGGTAGTGACGCGGACTGATGGATATGTCCGTCTAAGCAGTGAGGCTGATGTGTAGGCAAATCCGCACATCGTTAAGGCTGGGCTGTGATGGGGAGCGAAAATTGTAGTAGCGAAGGTCATGATCTCACACTGCCAAGAAAAGCCTCTAGCCAGGAGAAGGTGCCCGTACCGCAAACCGACACAGGTAGGCGAGAAGAGAATTCTAAGGCGCGCGGAAGAACTCTCGTTAAGGAACTCGGCAAAATGACCCCGTAACTTCGGGAGAAGGGGTGCCCCGGTAGTGTGAATAGCACGAGGGGGCCGCAGTGAAAAGGCCCAAGCGACTGTTTAGCAAAAACACAGGTCTGTGCGAAGCCGCAAGGCGAAGTATACGGGCTGACGCCTGCCCGGTGCTGGAAGGTTAAGGGGAGTGGTTAGGGGTAACCCGAAGCTATGAACCGAAGCCCCAGTAAACGGCGGCCGTAACTATAACGGTCCTAAGGTAGCGAAATTCCTTGTCAGGTAAATTCTGACCCGCACGAATGGCGTAACGACTTGGGCGCTGTCTCAACGAGAGATCCGGTGAAATTTTAATACCTGTGAAGATGCAGGTTACCCGCGACAAGACGGAAAGACCCCATGGAGCTTTACTGCAGCTTGATATTGAATTTGGGTACGATCTGTACAGGATAGGTGGGAGCCGTAGAAATCGGAGCGCAAGCTTCGGTGGAGGCGCCGTTGGGATACCACCCTGATCGTATCTAGGTTCTAACCTAGTGCCCTAATCGGGTACGGGGACCGTGTCAGGCGGGCAGTTTGACTGGGGCGGTCGCCTCCTAAAGAGTAACGGAGGCGTTCCAAGGTTCCCTCAGAATGGTTGGAAATCATTCGAAGAGTGCAAAGGCATAAGGGAGCTTGACTGCGAGACCTACAAGTCGAGCAGGGACGAAAGTCGGACTTAGTGATCCGGTGGTACCGCATGGAAGGGCCATCGCTCAACGGATAAAAGCTACCCTGGGGATAACAGGCTTATCTCCCCCAAGAGTCCACATCGACGGGGAGGTTTGGCACCTCGATGTCGGCTCATCGCATCCTGGGGCTGAAGTAGGTCCCAAGGGTTGGGCTGTTCGCCCATTAAAGCGGTACGCGAGCTGGGTTCAGAACGTCGTGAGACAGTTCGGTCCCTATCTGTCGTGGGCGCAGGAAATTTGAGAGGAGCTGTCCTTAGTACGAGAGGACCGGGATGGACGTACCGCTGGTGCACCAGTTGTTCCGCCAGGAGCATGGCTGGGTAGCTACGTACGGACGGGATAAGCGCTGAAAGCATCTAAGCGTGAAGCCCCCCTCAAGATGAGATTTCCCAATTAGTAAGACCCCTTGAAGACGACGAGGTAGATAGGTTGGAGGTGGAAGTGCAGTAATGCATGGAGCTGACCAATACTAATCGGTCGAGGGCTTATCCTATACTTAAAACGCAAATTCAATTCGGATTCAGTTTTCAGGCGATTAAGCCTGAGCATTACGCTGTAATGCCCGTTTGGTGGCGATAGCGGAGGGGTTCCACGCGTACCCATCCCGAACACGACCGTTAAGCCCTCCAGCGCCGATGGTACTTGGACCGAAGGGTCCTGGGAGAGTAGGACGTTGCCAAGCGGATATTCCCTGATAGCTCAGTTGGTAGAGCACTCGACTGTTAATCGAGTTGTCACAGGTTCGAGTCCTGTTCGGGGAGCCATGCTCTCATAGCTCAGCAGGTAGAGTGCTTCCATGGTAAGGAAGAGGTCACCGGTTCGAATCCGGTTGAGAGCTCCACAGATTTGCAAGGCCCGTTGGTCAAGGGGTTAAGACACCTCCCTTTCACGGAGGTAACATGGGTTCGAATCCCATACGGGTCACCAACTTTTACTTGTACTTACCCTTAGAGGGTCCCATAGATATGGAGGCTTAGCTCAGCTGGGAGAGCATCTGCCTTACAAGCAGAGGGTCGGGGGTTCGATCCCCTCAGCCTCCACCATAATCTTCCTGAGAGATTATGGGCAACATAGAGGTAGCATCAATGGGGATTAGCCAAGCGGTAAGGCAACGGACTTTGACTCCGTCACTCATAGGTTCGAATCCTATATCCCCAGCCAAGTGCGAGCCATTAGCTCAGTTGGTAGAGCACCTGACTTTTAATCAGGGTGTCGAAGGTTCGAGTCCTTCATGGCTCACTTTTATTATTACATGCGCGTGTGGCGGAATGGCAGACGCACCAGACTTAGGATCTGGCGTTTCACGACGTGGGGGTTCAAGTCCCTTCACGCGCACCATATTTTGCGGAAGTGGCTCAGCGGTAGAGCATCGCCTTGCCAAGGCGAGGGTCGCGGGTTCGATTCCCGTCTTCCGCTCCATAATTTTTGCGCCCTTAGCTCAGCTGGATAGAGCGTTTGACTACGAATCAAAAGGCCGGGAGTTCGAATCTCTCAGGGCGCGCCATTTTTTTATTAAGCAATCATAGCATTATAACGGGATGTAGCTCAGCTTGGTAGAGCACCTGGTTTGGGACCAGGGGGTCGCATGTTCAAATCGTGTCATCCCGATTTTTCACCTTTGCGGGTGTAGTTCAATGGTAGAACTTCAGCCTTCCAAGCTGATAGCGTGGGTTCGATTCCCATCACCCGCTCCATAATTTTATAGTAACGGGATGTAGCTCAGCTTGGTAGAGCACCTGGTTTGGGACCAGGGGGTCGCATGTTCAAATCGTGTCATCCCGATACTCAGCTTAATCGCTCTTAGAAGCTCTTACTTCGGTAAGAGCTTTTTTTGTTATGTATTGATTTAATAATACGCATGTAATGATATAACATATGTTCTATCATTCTTCCAAAAGAAATTGAACTTCTGGTGGAATACCAATTCGTAAATAATAACTTTTCCATGATTCTTCTTGCTCAGGATTGCTACCTGTGGATAGTAGCTTTACAGCAAAGACATTAGCTTGACGTTCAAGCTTCCCAGGAGAGAAGTAGGAGCTTTCCTCTAGAAAAAAGCGGTTAATCCCCTTATGAAGTCGATCATGTCCTAATTCATGCGCACAAACGAAGCGCTGCCACTCAACTGGCAACTCATTATGAATGACAATAAATCTTCTTCTTAGTTTTCGGTAATATAATCCCTTTGTGCCTGTCCCAAGGTTCATGAAACGAATGTGAATACCCAGCGCTGAGGCCAGCTCGAACGGACAGTTGGTTTTATATTTTTTAATCAGATTATTGATCAGTTCATCCATATTCTTCACCTGCAGCATGTTAGTGTAGTTATTAAGTGTTGTTGGATTTATTTCGCTTGTTCATCTGTTTGGCTTCCCAGAATAAGCCGGTCAGTACATCTTTAATCCTCTGCTTGTCTTCCTTGTCTAGTGGAATTCCATCAAACATCAGCTCTCCATCATCCTCTAGCATTTTACGAAAGTCACGCTTATCCTTGCTTGTAGCCCAATCTGGGACAATCTCTTCGCTTGGAAGGGCTTGCTCCTGCAAATACCCCGCTTGATCCATTAGCTGCTCGTACGGGGCGCCTAAGGCCTCAGCTATTTTGCGTAACGTAGTTGGCTTAGGAACGCCTCTTAGACCATTTTCAATCCGTGAAATCTGTGATCCGCTAATCCCCGCTGCTGCTGCCAATTGATTAATGGTGAGTCCCTTTGTTTCGCGAAGTTGCTTCATGTAATCCCCAAATTCTTGTTTCATCTCAACCACTCCTTATAGACTGAAGCTTATGATATTAATATAAGCCATTTTTGCCAATTGGTAAACAACAAAGCGTATATTATTGCCAAAAGGCAAGATAATGGAGGAAAAGCTATTCTTTTTCGCCCAAAACAGACTAAAACGGGGTTTTACGAGATTGGTAGAGAAGTGGTATATTATAGAAAAATACGAACAGAATACGAACACTTTTATATTTTAGCACATTGCTTAGGAAACTTCCGCAATTTAATCTCATTCTGTCAAACCTAAAGGAGTGCATAAAATGATGAACTTATCCGCTTTACCGGAGCTAGACCGTCGCCGAACCCAGGTCGCTATAGAGAGTATGTTGGAGAAATACCGTATTTTTAAGACCGTTACATTTGAGGCTAAGGAAGCTAGTACTACTTATTCTTATACAGAAAGATTTCATGGTCCTACGAATACTGTTACTGATCAGACTGCTGCGATAGCTTCTTATAATGTGGATATACCGGCTGCTAGGAGGGCTTTTTGCTCGGCGATAGACTCTGTGGTAGAGAGACTTGATACGAGGGAACAGCAATTAGTAAGAGAGCGTTATATGAAAAGAGACGAAACGTACGATTATACGATTTACAATCATGTGTTTGATCCACCGGTGAGTAAGGATACTTACGTGAAGATACGCTCGAAGGCTTTTTATAAGATGGCTTTGGCTTTAACGGATCTCGGTCTACTATCCATTAACACCTTAATAACAGCACCAAGAGTGAAGAAAGAGAAGGTTAGTATTACCTAAGAGATATAGATGGTTACTTAAGAGACTGTGTCATCCGAGCGGATGATGCGGTCTTTTTTTATGAGCAGATGACCCCTCCGAAAAACCGCTCTTTACCATCCCAAAGCTAGCTTAAACCTCGTCGGTATACCGTCTCTGCAAGGCAAATAGGGGTGTATATTTATAACATGGCAAATGAAGCAAAAAGAACACCGCAAGAGCATGAATGCTCTGCTACACGTTCCGCCCTAGTGGTGATAAGAACAAATCTAGCGGTGAAAGATTCTTTTGGCATTGGCCTAGTATAGAAGGGTATTATCCAATATCGGATAGTATCCTTTTTTGTTCTTAGTTTTAGTAGAGGAGGTGTTTTCTTAATGTTAATGCAATTGAAGGTTAACACCATCAAAGATCGGCGAACCGCCGCAGTTCAGAAAGGAATGGAGTGATGTCGGTACAACAATTACGAGAACACATTACGAGTGCGCTGGAGAAGTACTTTCCAGATGTGCCTGTATATGTGGAGGGAGAGAAACCTCAGACGGCTTATTTTTATCCCGGACTGATCTCAGCGACTCTGGATCGGCAGCGGGAAGGCAGATATTTGGCGGTTTATCGCTTCGGTATCCGTTATGAACAAGGAAGTCTACTGGAGGCTGAAAGAATGGCTGATAGGCTAAGTGAAGCAATGGCAGGGATGGAGCAAGAGGGTGGCTCCTTCCGTGTAGCTAGGCAAGCCTGGGAAGCTGGGGTAGAGGGGCATGGGCCGCTTTTTACAACGGACTATATGGTGTATTTGCAAAGTGAGAAGCATGACCCCATTAAGATGGGGCAAATGATTGGAGGAGAAAGACTGAAATGAGCACAAAGGTGAGTAATGGAGATCGTTTTGGTAAAGAGCAGATTGTGAATTCATCGCTTTTTACGGTTAAGGAAAAGGATGTGCTGAACGTTATTTTGCAGGATAACAAAAGTTATACGATCGAAGAAGCGAAGCAATCTATGGGATTGTTTATTAATAAGGAGGTTTTGAACTAATGGCAGGCGGAACATGGACAACTCAAAACAAAGTGCGCCCAGGGGTGTACGTAAATGTAGCATCGAATCAAGGTGCCATCGGCAAAATGGGAGAACGCGGGATTACTGCTTTGGCACTTGCCTTATCTTGGGGAGAAGCTGGAGTGATCATGGAGATTACCCCGCAGGACGACGTGAATAAGCTACTAGGTTATGATTTGGAACATCCAACATTGCTGCCAGTACGCGAAGCGCTGAAACGTGCGGGAACGTTACTGCTCTATCGATTGAATGAAGGGGTTAAAGCGTCGGTCACGAACAATGGTCTACAGGTTACGGCTAAATACGGTGGTGTACGCGGAAACGATCTTTCTGTTGTTATTGAGAAGAATATTGAGAATAATGCTCTTTTTGATGTAAAGACACTGCTGAATGGAGCTGAACTGAATAAGCAAACGGTTGGAATGGCTGAAGAGTTGGTCGCTAACGATTATGTACAATTCCAGAAAAATGGCGCAGAAGGCTTGAAGCTAACCGCAGGGATGCCGCTTATTGGCGGAGCTAACGGAACGGTGACAAATGGTGCGCACAGCGATTTCTTATCTGCTCTTGAGGTGCTTGAGTTCCAAACGGTTGGACTAGTATCGCAGGATAGTACGCTTAAGGCACTGTATAGCTCTTGGGTGAGACGACTGCGGGATGCGGAAGGTAAGAAAGTGCAGGCTGTACTATCGGATTATGCTACTGCGGGTCATGAGGGTGTGATCAGTGTGAAGAATGGGGTAGTACTGAGTGACGGAACTACGATTGATAACAACAATGCAGTTGCTTGGGTGGCCGGTGCTACGGCTGCTGCTGCCGTGAATCAATCGCTGACTTATCAGGGCTATGACGACTCGGTTGATGCTGATGTACGGCTTAGCCATTCTGAAACGACAGCAGCTTTGCTGCAAGGCGAACTGCTCTTTACTTACAGTGGAGGGCGAGCTGTGGTGGAACAGGATATTAACACGTTTACGGCATTCTCTCCGGATAAAGGCAAAGCGTTCTCCAAAAATCGTGTGTTGCGTGTGCTGGATGGGATTGCGAATGATCTGAAGCGTATTTTTGAGAACTACTACATTGGTAAGGTAGCTAATAATGAAGATGGACGGGCTCTGTTCTGGTCGCAATGTGCAACTTACATGAATGATCTGCAGGATATTGGGGCGATTGAAAGCTTTAATGCGCAGACTGATGTTGTCGTTGTGGCAGGTACCGATAGCGATAGTATTGTACTCGACGTAGCAGTGAAGCCAGTTGATTCCGTAGAAAAAGTATATATGAAAGTGAAGGTGGTTTAAGATGGCATTTTTAAAAGCTAGCGATACGATTTCCGGCCAGGAGGGCCGTGCGTATGCGGTGATTGGCACGCAAACTGAAGAGATGTTCTATGTGAAGACGCTTGAAGCAACGGTAGAAAAAACAAAGGCGGAAGTGAAGACACTCGGCCGACGTGGTGTTCAGCATAAAGCGACTGGATGGTCGGGCAGCGGTTCGATGACGATTTTTTATATGACTAGCCGTTTCCGCCAGATGATGCTTGATTATATGAACACAGGTGTCGATCAGTATTTCGATATTGAGGTTACGAACGAAGACCCATCGTCCAGTGTGGGAGCACAACGTATTATTTTAAAAGGCGTGAACCTTGATAGTGTCATCATGGCTTCTCTTGATACAGAATCAGATGCGCTGGAAGAAGAAGTGAGCTTTACCTTTGAAGACGTGCAGATTGTGCAAGCTTTTGGCGCTCCGGCCGGCTCAGGAAAATAATAAAGACAACTAGATAGGAGCAAGTAAGGCCCGGGCGTGCAGGTGAGCGGCGGGTCTCTTCTCTGTCTAGTTAGTAGTACTAGAAGAAACTAAATCATTTTAGGAGGAAGACAATGAGTGAATTAAGTTTGTTTTTTGCGCAAAATGTAGCATGTGACACGACCGAGGAGTTTGTGGTATCGCAGCGTTTTAAGGATAAGGAAGGGAACGCAGTTGCCTGGAAGCTACGCAGTATGAACGAGGATGAGAATCAGGAATGCCGTAAAGCAGCTACTCGTAAGGTCAAAGGTAAGAACGGAGTGTATACCTCCGAGATTGAACCGAATGATTATATGGCTAAGCTGATGACTTCAAGTGTGGTGCATCCAGATCTGAAAAATGCCGAGTTACAACGTTCTTATGGTGTTCTTGGTGCTGAGACGTTGCTGCGTAAAATGCTGCTCCCAGGTGAATTCGCCGCGCTGGGTGAACGGGTACAGGCCTTGAATGGCTTCGGTACAGATATGAACGAGCTGGTGGATGAAGTAAAAAACTAATCAACGAGGGCGACAGCGAAGCTAACTTAGCTTACTACGCCCTCCACGAGCTTCATATTTTACCGCATGAGCTAATGAAGCTGTCCTCACGTGAACGAGCCGCAATTTATGCGATGATCGCTGTTCGGGTGGAGAAGGAGAAGCGGGATCAGGCACGGAGTAAGGCGAGGAAGAGATAGGGGGTGAATGAATGGCAGGTATGCAAAACAATATAGCTGGAATCCAGCAAGTCTCCAACCAATGGATCAATGATATAACCAATCAAATTACAACTCAGGTTTCTGCAAATATTTCAAATTCCTTTTCCGCAACTTTAAACCGAATAAGTATGAAAATAGTCAATAAACCCGTGTACAACATCACTAACAATTACAGTGCAGCTTATACCAGAATTCAAGCTTCTATTGGAGGCGCAGTACAAGCTCAGGAGAGACTGAACGATGCGGCAGAACAAGGAGCAGCAGGTGCTGAACAGCAGGCGGGCACTTGGGAAAAGATTACAGGTGCTTTTGGGAAAGCCAAGGGTGTGCTGGATAAAGTTAAAGGAGTTATGGAAAAGGTGCTTGCGCCTGCGGCCGAACAGCAAAAGTGGGAAGATCTTTTTAAAGTCAAAACCGGAAATGCTGATGTTGGTACGGCTATGTTTGATAAATTCAAGAAGAGAGCACTAGATACCGGGCAGGATGTCAACAAGTCCATGGAGAGTGTCTTATCGTTTTATCCTAAAACTCAAAATACAGATCAGCTAGATAAGCTAATGGATTATTCCACAAGGCTAAGCATGATGTCTCCGGAGGGAAAGGATATTGGTGATACTTCATCGGCGATTACTTCTGCTTTTGAGGGCGATTCCAGTGATTTAGCGTCCATGCTTCAGGTGGATAAAGAGGATCTGGGCGGACTTGATCTAGTGGCCGGAACAGGTAATATGGAAGCCTTTTTGAGTACTTTGGGTGATATAATGACAACGTCAGGTATGACGAGTGATTCGCTGCAAACCATGATGGATTCACCCGTTAATCAATGGCAAGCTCTTCTTGGAAACTATAACAACTCTCTGGCTGGTATGGGAGAAGGTGCTCTTGCGGCATTGTCACCACTATTAGGCATTCTTAACCAGGCATTTTCAGATGGAAGCTTTCAGCCAATTATCGATGGGATAGCGATTGGACTGGCGATACTTGCACAAGTATTCTCGCAGGTCGTACAAGGTGCATTGTATCTCTGGAGTGTTCTTAGCAACCCTGTTGTTTTGCCGATTGTTTTGGGTGTTGTTGCTGGAGTTATTGCATTAGCAATCGCGATGAATGCCTCAACAATTGCAACTAGAATTTCATCTATTGCTACCGGAATTGCTACCGCAGCCCAAGGCATTTTCAACGCTGTGATGAGTGCTAATCCAATTGCACTTGTAATTGGACTTATAGTTGCGCTAATAGTAGCTTTTTTAGGGATAGTAGCGGCACTTCAACCGGTTAGGGACTTTTTGGCGAATATGTTCAGAGGACTGGGACAGCTCGTTGCAGAATTCGTAGGCTTTGTTATCGATCTTTGGACCGGATTTGTTAATGGTATTATTGGCGCCGTGAACTTTTTGCTAGATAGTATAAATAAAGTAGTTGGAGCTGTTGGTAAATTTATTGGTATAGAGTCGGAGATCAATCTTCATATTGAAGAGGTTGATAGCAGTAAATTCAAAAAGGATTTGCAAATGGACATTGGAGCTTCTTTTAATTCAGGGGCAGAAAAGATCCAAAATTTTGATATCAATAAGTTTAAAGAAAAACTGAACGTAGGTGGAAATAAGAGTAATAACAACACATTAAATCAGTGGAATACTACTCATCCAGGGGATTTGTCAAAACCTTTGCAAACGCCTACCGTACCTGAAATTCCAGCAGTTCCTACGTTGAATACACCTTCATCTACGGGTTCTTTTCAAAATGCAGGGGCTCCGGGTAATCTAAACACCGTCAACCGTGTGAATGAACTCGGATCCATCAACGACACCGTAGACATCTCCAGCGATGATCTGAAAATGCTGCGGGAGTTAGCTGAGATTCAGGCGATCCAGAATTTTGTAGAGCTGACGCCGACGGTGCAGGTCACGACCGGGAATATTAATAATGCCGGAGACATTGATTCGATTATCAACAAGATTGGGCAAAAGCTGAACGAGGAGTTTGTCTCTACGGCGCAGGGGGTGTATACGTAACGTGGAAGAGTACGGGATATTTCTTGGTTTTAATAATCAGGCGGAAGCATTCCGACTGCCAGTCAATCCAGAGACTTTGGAAATCAAGGAAAGCGGGGATGGGAAGAGCTATACCATTATCGATCTAGGTGAGATTAATACGATTGCTTATCCGAAGCTGACGGAGATCACAATCGAAAGTATTTTTCCGGCACAAAGGTATCCGTTTGTATTAGTACAAGAGGATGGGTTGAAGAGACCTTTTGAATATGTGGAGCTGATTAAGAAGTGGATGACGAGTCGCAGACCTATTCGTTTTGTATTTTCCGGGGTGAGCTATACTGATGACTTGAAAAAAGCGGATGGGAAGCTAAACGACGCCAAGAAATGGTTAAAGGATTCATCGACTAGTGAGGATAAATCCATAGAGATTGATTTCGGTGTGAATATGGCTATGAGTATTGAAAGCTTCTCTTGGAAGCTCAGTGCAGGTACATCAGGGGATATTGAATATTCGTTATCTCTCAAAAAGTATGTATTTTATCAGGCGGTAGCTGTTAAAGTCGTCAAGGATGAAGTGAAGGTAGAACAGAAGCGGGCGAACGAAACTCCCAAACCTAAAACGTATATCATGAAATCTAAAGATAATCTATGGAAAATCGCTAAAGAAATCCTTGGAGATGGTAATAGGTGTTGGGAAATCCAGAAACTTAATGGCATTAAAGATAGCGAGCTGAGGAAGCTTCCAATCGGTAAGGTCATTAAGCTGTCGTAGGAGGATGTTATGGAACTGCTTGTGAAGAATAAGGAAGGTAATCTATGGGATATTTCTGGCATCGTCTCCGATATTTCTTGGAAAACGGCCCGCTCAGGAAAACCGGCAACGCTAGAGTTAACACTTGTGGACAGTGGAATCTATCAGCATCCTAAGTTCGGTATCAGCAACGGTGATATTATTCAGTTCAGCAAAGATAATGTGGATGTATTCTACGGGTTTGTGTTCAGTATTGATACAGGCTCGGATCAGGAGATTAAGCTGACTGCCTATGATCAGATGCGTTATTTGCTGGGCAATGGCAGTTATGTTTTGCAGGATGTTACGGCTAATGATGTTATAAAAAAAATAACGCAAGACTACGGACTGCAGACAGGTGTGCTGGAGGATACAGAGTACCGGATTCCCTCTTTAATCGAGGATGACAAAAAGCTGCTGGACATCATTATGGGAGCGATCGGCAGTGAGCTTCAGTATAAGGGGCGGTTGATGGCCTTTTACGATGATTTTGGTAAGCTAACACTGCGAAAACCGGAGTCTATGCTGCTTAATCTGGTGTTGGGAGCGGGGCATTATCTGTATGACTATTCGCTCAAAAAAAGTATTGATGATGATACGTACAACACGATCTTTTTATACAAGGATAATGAGAAGTCTGGTAAGCGTGATTTCTTTCCGGTTAGCGATAAGGATAATGTGAAACGCTGGGGTATCCTCCACTTGTATCAGAAGGCTGATGACAAAGCGAATGCTGCACAAATTCAGGAGAAGGCAAATAATCTGCTAAAAATGCACAACCGTGAAAAGCTTAGTCTCTCCGTACAGGCGATTGGTGATATGCGCGTAAGGGCTGGTAATTTCATATATGTCCTGCTTGATGAATTTAAAACTCAGGTGTTTCTGGTGGATCAATGCAGTCATAAGATTTCCGGTGGGGAGCATACGATGTCCCTCGATATAAAGGTGGTGTAGAAATGATGTTGGATATTATAAAAAAAGCAAGCCTAGGAGCCGTGGGAAATACAAATCCCGTGGCTTTTTCTTATGGGACGGTAACGGAGGTAGCTCCCTTACAGATCCAGGTGGATCAACGTTTTATTTTATCGGGGAATGCGCTAGTGCTGCCTGAATCGGTAATGGAATGTAAAGTCGAGCTAGAGGGTAGAGAAGTGGTAGTGCGTCGAGGACTTGCCTCTGGTGATCGGGTTCTGATGGTTCGGATGCAGGGCGGACAAAGCTATATTGTTCTGGATCGGCTGGTGAGTCCAATATGATTCCTGCGATTGGAAAAGCTGGACCGATAACTGCCCTTCTTGAAGGCGAGGTCAACCTTGAGCGTGGGGAAAACCCTAGTCTAACCTACCGAATGGATTGGGACAGAAAAAGGATCACTGGCCAAGCGGATGGACTTGAGGCAGTGCAGCAGGCAGCGGCCAAAATTCTGCGAACCGATAGATTTGAACATCTGATTTACAGTTCGGATTACGGAACAGAGTGGCAGCTGGTTTTGGGTAAGGATCGGCTGTTAGTCAGAGCTGAAATCAGACGTGTCGTTAGTGAAGCCTTACTTCAGGATGAACGAATCCTTAGCTTAGAAAATATTGAGGTCTCTTTTAACGGGGATAATCTAACCTTTGATTGTAAGGTGGTCACACGTTATGGGAATTTTCAGCTGAGAAAGGAGTGGAATGAGGATGTATGAGGATCAGACGTATGAGGCTCTTTTGGAACGGATGCTGGACCGGGTTCCGTCAGGTCTGGATAAACGCGAGGGCAGCATCATTTATGACGCGCTCGCTCCGGCAGCAGCAGAGCTGGCGCAAATGTACATTGAGCTGGATGTCAATAATAATCTGTATTTTGCAGATACGGCTACCGGCGAGTACTTGGAGCGAAGTATCTCCTGGTCAGGCATTGTAAGGAGAGAAGCGAGCAAAGCGCAGCTGAAGGGGATTTTTTATAAAGCGGATGGGGGACTTCTGGATGTACCTCTCGGCAGCCGGTTCTCTCTCGATATGCTGAATTATACGGCTGTGGAAAAGTTATCTCCTGGAGTGTATCGGTTGGAGAGTGAAACCGCTGGAGAAGAAGGAAACCGATATTTTGGCTCTTTGCTGCCGGTGAATTATATTTCAGACCTTGCACGCGGAGAAATAGCTTCTCTTCTGATCCCTGGGGAGAACGCCGAAAGTGATGAATCGCTTCGCCAGCGTTATTTGGATTCAGCCAGACGCCCAGCTACTAGCGGCAATAAATATCACTACATGGAGTGGGCAATGCAGGTTGCAGGAGTAGGGGGCGCTCGTGTTTTTCCATTATGGAATGGTCCTAAGACGGTGAAGGTGATTATCGTAGATGCCGAGAAACTTCCTGCTTCTGAGCTGCTGGTGACTAAGGTTCAGCATTACATTGATCCGGTCTCTGGAGAGGGTGAGGGGCAAGCCCCTGTAGGTGCTGTTGTATCGGTGGCGTCGGCAACGGGCAAAAGCATCAGTATAAGTGCAAAAGTAACCCTTGCTTCAGGTTATGCGCTGCAAGCTGTTAATGAAGAATTCAAGGCGACTCTTGAGAGCTATCGCAAGGAGAAGGCTTTTTCAGCAACCTATATTAGTCAGTCTGTAATTGGTGCACTATTGCTAGCTACTGAGGGAGTCGCAGATTACAGTGAGCTGAAGCTGAACAGTGGAGCGGGCAACGTAATGTTGAGCGAAGAAGAAGTGCCGTTGTTCGGCAATGTTTTACTGGAGGTGTAGCATGGGTTATCCAGAGCAAATTGATATTTTTCAAGAAAAGCTTAATAAAAAAGCAAACGGTGCCAGTTATGTTATTGAAGAGAGATTATCGCTTGTAAATGGCATGTATAGTGGTGCGCTTGCGCATGACAACATCAATAATCAGAGCATCGCAGTGTACACAGGGTCACAGTATTCCGGGATCGAGCTACGTAATTTTACGGTGTCTTTTCCGGATGAAGCGCCGTGGCGACGGTTGATTAAGATTTTTGCCGATGTGCCTGAGGTTTATGTGACTTACGAAACCCCCGGCGATACCGTTGAAGCAGAGGATATTAACGGTTTGCAGGAAAGTCTTACTGCTGTTCAAACTGAAATAGAACGGTATAAGAACAAGGGACAGATTGACGGAGGATCATTCAGAAGAGAGGTGTAAAATGGCACAGACCATACAAATAAAGCGGGGAACAAAGGCTGAGCTAACGAGTTATGGCGTGTTGAAGGCGGGTGAGCTTGGTTTTTGCAATGATACAAAGGAAGTTTATATTGGTGACGGTACGTCTAATTCCATGGTCGGAAGGGCGTTGTCCGGGCCAGAAGCCTCGCGTCCAGTTGCTGGAGCCGTTGGCCGGTTGTATTACGTGACTACGGGTTCGAATAGCGGATATTTATATTTTGATGATGGGGCAGCTTGGCGGCGGGTGAATGCGCAGAAGCTTAGTGACCTGACGGGTACAATTGACGATATCGCTGATGGAGCAACCTACGCGAAGGTGCTTAAAGCGGATATTAGTGCGGGACATATCAATAAAGTATCAGATGGCACGAATGTAAAGACTGCCGCTGAGATCAAGACTCACATTGACGATGTGACCAAGCACCGGACAATCAATGATGCCGGGACTACGATTACAGACTTGTGGTCTGCACAAAAGATTAAAAATGAAATTGAGCTGGCTAAGCATAACATCGAACCGCAAGCGTCGGTAAAAGATCAGAACCTGCTGGCTCCACCAGCCAGTCCGGTTGAGGGTGATCGATACATTATTCCAGCTGGAGCAACTGGGGCATGGGCGGGAAAAACGAATCAAATCGTGGAGTACCAATCTGCTGCTTGGGTATTTTATGTTCCTGCCGTAGGCTGGACCGCTTATGTTGATGATGAGCAGAAGATTTATAGCTGGAACGGCAGCGCATGGGTTCGAACGGGTGGTGCATTACAGACCATTACAGCTGGAAACGGACTGATTGGTGGTGGACAGGCCGATGCTGTGACGCTGAATATTGGTGCAGGCAATGGGATCACGGTTACTGCAGACGCGATTGCGGTTACAGCTGGAAAAGGGATCACTGTAGATGGTGCCGGTGTAGCTGTAAGTGTGGATGGAAGTAGCATCATTTATGATGCGGCGAATGGCAATAAACTTACCGTAGCCAGTATTGATGGCGGAACTTTCTAGGGGGCGGGACAATGGCTTTAAAGACATTGATTCAAATACGCCGCGGATTGGAAAGTGCGATTGGAGCACTGGCTATTGGTGAGCTTGGCTACTGTACAGACACAGGTAAGCTATATATCGGTTCTGCTGCTGGGAATGTCTTGCTAGTTGCGGCACAAAGTACCGGAGACATGCTGAAAAGCATTTACGATACGAATAACAATGGCAAGGTAGATTTTGCTCAACAAGCGGATAGTGTAGCTTGGGCGGGGGTAGAGGGGAAGCCATCAGTGTTTCCTCCAGCGACGCATACACATGATTATCTGCCTAAAGGCCCTCTAACCTGGAATCAAATGAAGGGGGTGTAGGGGATGAGCTATGGCAACTCTTTATTCAGCGAATTATTGTATTCCGCAGATGAAGATTCGAATCATCCGGGTGAAGTCGAGGCGCCTGATCTAATGCAGTATTTGCCAGATTATTATAAGGATGTCCGTGAAATGGAGAAGCTTCAGGAGACCATCGGGCTAGAAATTGGTGGACTGAAGGTAGGCACTATAGATGTACTGGATCAGGCGTTTGTTGAAACGGCAACGGTGAGCCTTGGACGTTGGGAAGCTGAACTTGGATTAAATATCGAATTATCCAAGTCATATGCCACACGCCGAGAGATGATTAAGGCGAAGCTGCGTGGAAACGGGACGACAACGCCGGAGATGATCCAGCGGACGGCGTCCGCCTTTTCGGGTGGAGTGGTTGAAGTTAAGGAAGTGCCTGATGAGTACCGTTTTGAGATTCATTTTGTGAGTACACTGGGCATACCTCCGAATATGGCAGGGTTGATTCAAATTATCGAAGAGATAAAACCTGCGCATTTAGCTTATGAATTTGTGTTCAGCTATACCTGGTGGGACTCCGTTAAGGTTTTGACTTGGGAGAGTGCTCACAGTAAGACATGGAACGAATTAAGAACTTATAGATAGGAGAGTGACACATGCAAACCACAGGAAATTTGGGCTTAAAGAAACCAGAGGGAACAGATATCGTTGATATTGCCGATCTGAACGGGAATATGGACATCTTGGATAATGCCGTAACTGGCAAGGTTGATAAAGTTACTGGGAAACAGCTGTCCACGAACGACTACACTACGGCGGAGAAAACGAAGCTGGCGGGTATCGCTGCGGGTGCCAATAATTATGCGCACCCTAATCACACGGGGGATGTCACTAGTACTGGTGATGGAGTCACGGCTATTGCGGCTGGGGTGATTGTCAACGCGGATGTTAATGCTTCAGCCGGAATTGATGCCTCGAAGATTGGGACTGGCGTGGTCTCAAATGCAGAGTTTGGGTATTTGGATGGGGTGACTGGGGGGATTCAGGGGCAGTTAAATGGTAAGGCGCCGTTGGTTACTACGCCGCAGCAAACGACCGCTGATCTTACGTACTATGTAAGGACGGATGGGAATGACACAAACAACGGTTCAGCCAATACGTCAGCAGGGGCATTTAAAACAATCAATAGGGCTATCGGCATGATTCCTCAAGTTGTTAATCATACTGCATCTATAAATGTTGCATCTGGAACCTATGCCGAAGATGTGAGAATAAGCGGCAAAGTAGGCGGTGGTCATGTTCAATTTATGGGTACTTCTGTAACTATCCGCTCCTTCGTGGCTGAACGGTGCAATCGTATTGTTATAGACGGATTTTCTGCTAATACCACAACCTCAATGGGTTTTAATGCGTATGACGGCGGAAACATCGACATTAAAAATTGCTCCTGTGAAACTACCGCTAATTATCCGGGAATTAATATTGCAGGTCAAAACGCAGACATTAGAAATTCTTCGGTATCTGGACGGAACTTTGGAATAATAGTCGGAAGTGCTTCGATTGTTACATCACTCAATAACACGGGGCAAGCGAATGGCGTGGGTCTTTACGCTAGTCATGGCGGTTCAATCTATAAATATGGCTCACAGCCATCAGGAATAACTTCCGAAGGCTCATTAAATGGTATCATCACAAGTGGAGTTTTTAACCCATGGGGAGATAATACAACCACATCACGCCCGACCGCTGAAATGGGCCACACCGGGGCGGATCAATTCGCGAGCGCGGGTGTTTGGAATAAAGTATTATTCAACCTATCTCTATACAATATTAAAAACACTGCGAACGCAGCAAATAGTAGAATGGTAGCTCCAGAGACAGGAGTGTACTTGTTGAATGTTCGAGTAGCTATCTCTAACACGGGCGTGGGGAGAGGGGCTTTGGGGATCTTTGTGAATGGAATTTTAAATTCCGTAATAACAGAACAAACAAGTGATGCTATTCAAGTTGGTCTTTCACTGGGCGGTTCGGCACTTCTCCGTCTTGATGCGGGACAGTATGTGGAAGTTTATTTAAACCCTATACAAAACGTTTCAATACCATCCAGTGACCAATATACGCATGTATCTTTAATAAGAATTGCATAAAGGAGGGTGAAAGATGAATATAGCACTAGCAATTATGTATCTATACCCATACGCTAATCCATTTCGTGACTTTGTCGTCCAAGACAATGGCGCTGAACCTGTATTGCACGAGGGAGCCGAAGAAAAAGGTCGTGTCCGATATGAGATCAAGCCGCCAGGCGAAGGAGAAGAACCCTTAGAGGGCGTACACTACTGTTACGGCATTGACTATAACCTACTGGTCGAGGGTGAACACTACGACCTTGTAGAGAGAGGCCCATACATCGCCGCCTGGAACCTAGACGTACCACAACCAACAGAAGTAGAACTCGAAGCAGCGTGGGAAGCCTACCTAGAGGCCGAAGCCAAAAAGCCGCCAGAGTTAAGCGAGGTTGAGCAACTGCGCGCAGAGAATATGGCTTTGCAAGATCGGCTACAAGACATCGAAGTCATTATGGCTGAATTACTCAGCATATAACCAAAAGGAGTTGAGTTGTAATCATGACTATGGATTCACTTACCGCAGCCAAAATCCGGCTGATGACTAATGCCTGCATCACTCGTTATGATCGTGAGGAAGGTCCGATAGAGGATATCATTTCTTCCTATAACATGCAGCCGGATAATGAGATTTTGGTAAAGGTGCAGATTATCGAAAAACGATCAGATATACCATTTGTTGAACATAATTCTTCTGAGCAATCATCAGCTATATAACTTGCACGCATTCAAACAGGAGCGTGTTTTTTTGTGCCCTCGGTACCCCGGGGGCTGCTTACGCATCAACATCATTACAGAAAGGAGCGGACGAATGGGCGAAGGGGATATTGCGCAATTGGAGAAGCTGCTGCCATTGGCGGATAAGTATGGGCTGGCTTATATTGTTGCTTTCATTTTGATGATCGTGCTGATGGTGTTATTGCGTGCGATTGTCAAAGGGAACCTTGTACCGCGAGAAATGCTGGATCGGGCAGAGGAGGATCGGGATCGTCTGCAAGCGATTTTGGATAAGGAGCGCTCAGAGTTTATGCAGCCCACACTGGACGTCTTAAAGAAACTGAAGATTGACCATACGGAAGACAGGGGGAGTTAGGAATGCTGTCACAATGGATTCGGCGGCTGCTTCTCCCCCGGCATGTTGATAAAGAGATGGAGCTCCGCAGAGCCTCTACCAGCGTTACACTGACCATAAGTCATTATAGAAATGTCTCCCAGGAAATTCAGGAGGAGATTGATCGCAACCGATTCGCCAAATATTTAGTTTATGATCGAGGGGATCATGATGCACATGATTGATTTTTTATTATTGTTGCTATATAGCACTACTGCAGCTTGCGGATTATACATCATTTATCGCCACAGGCAATATTTTTACGAACGACTCCAAAAAGGTGTGGTCAGCGTGTTTATGCTGGCTATGCTTTTTTTCTTAATGGCCTATACGTTCAATATGCTTGTAATTCTACTATTCCGTTTGGCAGGATTACTAGGAGTGGACACAGCAGCATGGCTAATTTGGCTGAACTATAGCTGGGCTATTGCTCAATTCGGTACAACAATCGGCATCATTATTTTGGCATCAATGACGCGTTCCGGGAGATACGATCAATTCATTTATTTGAAAAAGATAGACAGAGAAGAGGATCAACATGCTGACACTAATTCAGGTGGAAAATAAATCGACCTCACGTCTAACCAACCTACACCCCGTAGTCCGTTCCGCGGCTACTGCTCTAATTGAACGTTGCTACAAACTCAACATCCCCATTCTCATTACCCAAGGCCTCCGCACAATAGCCGAGCAGGATGCTCTTTACGCACAAGGACGCACTAAGCCTGGAGCGATTGTCACCAATGCGCGTGGCGGGTATAGCTATCATAATTTTGGATTAGCGGTAGATTTTGCTCTTTTGCTGCCGAATGGATCGAGTGTGTCATGGGATATGCGCCGGGACGGGAATAACAATCAGATTATAGATTGGCAGGAGGTTGTAAAAGAGGCCAAGGCACTTGGCTTCGAATGGGGAGGCGATTGGACGAACTTTAAAGATTACCCACATTTTCAAATGGCATTTGGCTTAACGCTCACACAGTTACGAGCAGGGGCAAAGCCCTCAATATCCGCAGTGGAGTCAGCGTACAAAATCATCAATCGGAAGGAGGAGGAAACTTTGAAGGGTGACGCAATAGCTGTCGTAAAGGTTAACGGAGTTAAGGTTGCAGATGGAGTGCTTGAAAAAGGCATCACCTACGTTCCCGTTCGTATTATTGCAGAAGCGCTAGGTGCACAGGTGGGTTATGATTCCGCCACTAGGACGGTTGAGATTAAAAGTACTCACTAAGGAGGTATCTATCATGGAAACTAGAGAGATTTTAGATGAAGTTATGGCGTTTGCCTCAATATTAGCAGTATTCGTACTGGCGCTGGTCCAATTGGTCAAAAATAGTATCAACATCCCCCGTAATGCAGTCCCAATTATCGGACTATTGTTAGGCTTGCTCATCGGAGCGGCAGCGTATCCTTTTACCGAACTGGATATCGTTCTTCGCCTTTGGGCTGGAGGTCTGGCTGGTTTATCTGCGACGGGGTTGTTTGAGCTAGCTTTTAAGGATCGCCCGGGGACGACGAAAGAGTAAATGGATAATAGGTACGAATCATAAAAAAGGGCTGTTCCAAAAAGTCTGAATAGACCTAAGGAAGAGCCCTATTTTCTCCTAACGAAACTACATAGTTAAACTTCAGAACGAAAGCGTACTTCCAGGAAGTAGAGAGTAAAGCCCTGCAAAACCTTCTCCTTCTAATATAGAAGTGACATGATCAATATGCGGTTTGGGAGCATGAACGAGCACCGACCGGCGGCTGGGAACCGTTTGGAGCATTTCTCGAATGTCCGGTAAGCCTTGGTGGACTTTATAGCGAATTAATGAGATTGTACAACTCGTGTTGCTAGATTCTTCTCCCAAAGACCCTTTAACGAGACGGTGCCCGAAACTACCTGCCGCCAAATGTCCCGTGAAGATCACATGGTTGTCAGGAGAAGCAGAGAGCTGATGAAAGTACGCTTGTGCTTTTGCCGACTGCATCATTCCGTCATTGGTAAACACGATTGAGCTCTTGAGATTCAACAGTGCCTTTGCACGTTCCTCTGAATTAGATACAATGCACAAGTTCTTTCTATTAAGAAGCATATCAACGCGCTGAATAGCGCCCTCTTTCAGCCATTCGGTCTTATCGCTCAAAATTCTTAAAGGTGCTATGAGCTCTTCTTCGACGATCAGCTGATCATCCGGGAAACACTCGCTTGCCCATACGATCAATTCCTGACTTCTGCCATGGATAGGCACCGGCAGGAGGATTGATCCCCCTTTTTGCAGCGTGTTACAGATCGCTGACTCTAATTGCTGTAACTTTACAAGCTGCTCATCAGGATCCGCGCCGTATGCGGCATCGATAATAGATAGATCGACGGCATCTTTAGCTCCGGCTTCCATGATCGTTGGTGAATCTGCCATGAGCAGCAGCGACTCCTTCGTATAATCCCCTGAGAAAAATACGACTGTTCCGTCCCATTCGAGGATCAGCCAGACCGAACCTGCTAAATGTCCGCTTCGCCCCCATTGTACTCGAAGATTAGGGGCAATCCTCAGCCAAGTCTGAGGGGGGATATGCTCCTCTAAATACATGAACTCAATAGATTGTTTATCTATTTCTTCGTAAGGTAGTGATACAGACTGAGCTGCCACGTATTTATCCCATGCTTCGAAGTAATCGGGAAGCTGTTTAACGGTAGCTTTCGTTGTCCATACCTTACCTGAATATCCGTACTTATATAGTAGGGGAAGTGCTATGGAATGATCCTCATGCGCATGGGACAGAAACACGGCCTGCAAATGTGGGATGATGTCTGTGTCTAGCAGGGGGTATTCACCTGGGCCTTCTTTTTTGACACCACAATCGAGTAGGATACCAGATTGCCCATCTTTGTCTTGCAAAAGATAGGAGGAACGGCCATGCTCTCCGGCCCCTCCCCAAATCGTTAGTGTGCTCATCGTTGTCTCCGCTTTCTATCTGGGCTTAAATATTCTAATACTAGTAGTAATATAGTAGTAACGCCGACAGAGATTACTGCCATGGCCATCCCCATCGCCACTGCACCTTGTTCAAACTGGGCAAAAATATAGGTTGCCGAGGTCTGCATTGAAGGTGGAAGAATGAGTAAGGAGGCTACCAGTTCCCGATTGGAAATGGTGAAGGTCATCATCCATCCAGCCACCATCCCCGGAAGGATGAGAGGGAGCAGGATACGGCGGAACACATAAAGCTTGCTTCCTCCGAATACTTGTCCCGCTTGCATAAGGGAAGAATCGATCTGCCCATAGCTCGCTTTTACATACTGAACAGTATAGGGGATGAATAGTACAACGTAGGTTAGCACAACCATCCAGTAGGTATTATAGAGCGGAATAGGCATCCAGCGAGCATTCCATAGCAGGATTAGCCCTACTACAATTACAATTCCAGGAACTGTATTGGGGAGTAGACTGAATAGATCTGTAATTTTCTGCTTGAATGTAGCTCCTTTTCCTACAGTTAAGGCAAACCAAGTCCCAAGAATAACCGCGATACTGGAAGCAACGATGGCTAATGTGAAGCTATTCAATAAGGCCTCAAGACCTTGAGAACCCGGTGATAGCAGCTCTGCATAATGCTTTAAGGTTAAATTGCTCCAAGATACGCCTTCTCCTCGCAGCTTTAATAATGAGGCTGTTATGATTGAGAAATATGGAATGCCGATGGATGATAGCAGTAATAGAACGACATACCCCCAACTAAGGACCCCTACAATTCCCGTACTTCTATAACGTTTGGTACGCGTCCCTTTTCCGCCTATTAAGCGATAAGAGAAGCGGCTGCTTATTAGAGTCTGGATGTACCACATGACGAGACAAACTCCGAGCAGCAAGGAAGCTAGTGAAGTAGCTTTTCCAAAATCTATTGGCCAACTAGAGATATACTTATGGATCTCAGAGGTCAGAACGTAAAATCCGATCCTACGACCAAAGGTCGCAGGGGTACCGAATTCGGCAATCGTTTTGACGAAGATGAGAAGAGCTCCAAGCCCATAGCTGGATAACAGCAAGGGAATGATTACTCTTTTAAATCTGTAAAAGAACGGAGCGCCATGAACAGAGGCTGCTTCCTCCAGATTGCCCCCAATCTGCAAAAGCGCATTGCGCAGCAGCAAATATAGGAATGGGAAGAGATGCAGGCTCATGATCAGCACCATCCCTCCATAACTAAAGAAATACGGAGTCAGCACGGAGGAAGCGGGCAGAAACTGTTCCATATACCCACCCGTCTGCATAAATAACATCCAACCCATTGAACCAATGTATGGCGGAGTCATAAAAGGAATTAGTAGCACAACATCCAGCCAGTTATGATGCCCTAAGTCCGTTTTAGCCATAATCCAGGCCAGAGGTAGTGCAAATAGCGTAGTTAGTAGAATAACGCTTACCCCGAGCCCGATAGAATTCAGCAGTACCTCAACCAGATCATGACTACTCATAATGGTTCGTAGTGGCGCGGCTATATCTAACTGCTCATTAGGATAGATACTGGTCCAAAAAATGAGCAGGAGTGGCAGCAGTACGAGCACTGTCAGTATAAATAAAGCAAGTCCGCCGCTTACCCATTTAAATGAGCGTAAAGAGTTAATATTCATTACGCTTATTTAAAAATTTGTGTGAAGGTCGAGGAAACTTCATCGCTGTGCTCGTTCATCCATTCCCATTTCACATCAAATGTCTTAATTTCATCGAGATTCGCACGATTCTCTGCTTTCACGTCGGTTCTGCCTGGCAATAAGTAGGCTTTAGCAACTAGCGCTTGAGCTTCATCAGATAGAAGATAGTCGATAAAAGCCTTAGCATTATCTACATTCGGGCTTGTCTTAATAACCGCAGCCGGACGAGGGCTGATCACTGTTCCTTCAGCAGGGTAGACGATATCTACAGGCTCACCGTCAGCTTTTGCCTTATAAGCCATGTAATCTACACCTGAAGCAACGACGGATTTAGCGCCGGTAATAACTGGATCAAGTGCCTCTTGATTGGCGCCCGCCATCGCTACATCATTGCTTTTATATTGTTTAAAAAGATCCCAGCCGCTGTCCCCTTTAGCGCTTAAATATCCAGTTACGAAATCTAGAGCCGAGCCAGATAGCGAAGGATCTGGAATATTGACGGTTCCTTTCCATTCCGCTTTAGTGAGATCATCCCATGAAGTCGGAGGCGTACTAACTTTTTTTGTATTGTAGACAATCCCCAGTGCGGATGCGCTGTAGCTGAAATAATTTCCATCTGCTGTGTCTGACCAATCGCTTACGAGTTTATCTGCATTCACTGCTTCTTTATATGGAAGTAATAATCCATCGTTCTTCATCCCTTGCATAGACGGAAGGGAGGCAAGAACGACAACATCGACTACCGGATTAGATTTCTCTGCTTCCATACGGGCTAATATTTTTCCTGTAGTGCCTTGGAACATTTCGACCTTCACACCGGTTTTGGCTTCAAAGCCTTCTTTAATTTTATTGGCTAGACCTTCTGGACCTGCACTGTAGACGATAAGATTGCCACTTAGAGCTTTCTCTGTTGGTTGTGGTGCTTCAGTTTGAGCTGTAGTGTTAGCGTTTGAGTTTGGATTGCTTGCGTTAGCTGCAGGCGTGTTAGTAGAGCTACAGCCGGCTAGACTTGCTCCGATTATAGTTGTTAGAAGAAGTGTGCTAAGTCCTTTAGTATTATTCATTGGTTTCAATGTGAATGCCTCCCTAATATTTTTTGCATCTTGCTGCATGGAACAGCATCATACGAGCTATTCCATGCAGTGGACGCTTAATTCAGATGATGGATCTGGTGCTCAGAAGCGTAGACCTGGATCGTTTCTCCAACAGGTAGACGTTGATCATGATAAGCGGTCCAAGTCGTTCGGTTCTCCATGTCCAGAATGACCTCATAGCGATCACCCATATAGCTCACATGTCGAATCGTCCCCGTAAAAGGAAGAGAGGAAGCATCCTCCTGAGACCAACGTAAATGTTCCGGACGAAGCATTTGCTTATCGGGAAGGATCCAGTTGGATTTTCCAATAAAATGGGCTACAAAAGGATGATTTGGTTTCTGATAAATCTCCTCAGGTGAACCTGTTTGTAAAATAGTTCCGCCTTGCATCACGACCACTTCATCTGACATAGACATCGCCTCGGTTTGATCATGGGTGACGTATAGAGCAGTAATGCCCATGTTCCTCACCAAGGAGGTTAACTCCAGCCTCATTTCATCTCGCAAGACCGCATCCAGTGCACTTAGCGGCTCATCGAACAATACAAGCTGGGGTCTAGTAACTACTGCTCTGGCAAAAGCAACCCGTTGCTGTTGTCCACCGGATAGCTGATGGGGAAAGCGTAGCTCCAGTCCTTCCAGCTTTACGGAACGAAGGGCTTGTTGAACCCTAATCCGTAAATCCTTTTTCTGCTTAGAGGCACGAAGTCCGAAGGCGACATTCTCGAAGACAGTTAGATGCGGCCAGAGCGCGAAATCTTGAAAGACCATCCCAAAGTTTCGGCTATGGATAGGGCGGCTAATTCTTTTGTTCCCTGAGAAAATAAACTCGTCATCCATTAGAATTTCTCCCGCATCCGGTGTTTCTAGCCCAGCAATCAGACGGAGTAGTGTCGTCTTTCCACAACCTGAAGGACCGAGTAATGTCGTAAAGCTTCCAGCGGGAATCTTCAGATCTGCAGCCTTCAAGGCATGCACATCTCCGAATTTCTTTTCCAATCTGTGGATTGTAATTTCCTTCATCTCTATCTACCTGCCTGTTCTTAAGCTTGTTCTTAGTGTAAAGGTAAAGAATTCCCGCTATATTTGCTGAATGTAACTGTGATATTAACTTTTTTGCCGATTTATTTTAACATTCATAGAATTCTTCTATGGTACCGTTTAGGGAATAGGCAAGGGAGTGGATGATAATGAACCTTAATTTAATCAAGCTGGAAATCGTAGAACTGCTAAATAAACATAAAAAAATAACCACAGTGGCCGATAAACTTGGACTGAAGCAGCCCACCGTTACGTATCATTTGAAGAATTTAGAGCAGCAATTGGGGGAGAAGTTATTTGAATCCAGAATGGATAAAATGATTCTTACGGAGAGTGGGAAAGCGTTTCTTCATTATGCGACTAAAATCAATGCACTAGCTGCAGAAGCGGAGAGGGTTGTAAAAGAGTTCAGTCAGGCGGGGCGAGGAACGCTTAAGATTGGTGCCAGTTACGTTCCAGCTACTTATATTCTCCCAAAAATATTAGGGCTGTTTGGAGAACAACATCCGGGGATTACGATCTCTTTATCGGTTAAGCCTTCCCCTGTAATCAAAGAAATGCTGGCTAGTCATGAGATTGACCTTGGTATTTTGTCTACGGAATCTTTTTATTTGCCTGATCTGCATACTCAAGCTTTGTGTGAAGACGAGCTTGTACTTGTTTTTGCGCCATCTCACGAATTTGCCGCATTTTCTAATTTAAACCCGGCTATGATTGCTTCAGCGAGTTTTATATTACATGACAAGGAATCAAGTACACGCCAACTGACGGATAAATGGTTTGAGCGTGAAGGGAATGAACCCAGAACCTATATTCTGCTGGATTCACTGGAGGCCATAAAGCAATCACTTATGAGTGGAAAGTATGTTTCGTTTATCTCGCGGCTTGCTGTGGAGGACGAGGTGGCCAGAGGAAGATTGCTAATGCGCACCATTCCAGATTATAATTTTCAAAGACATATTTATTATTCGTATAACCGCGATCGTCATTATTCTCCGCTTATTGGCCTGTTCATCGATCAGATTCGAACACTCCGTATTTAAATACACATACTGAAGGCATTCTAGAGCCATTATATATAAGAAAGAATACATAAAATATAAGGACTGTATAAATTGAGAAATTGGTGTATAATCTTAATTACTGTGTCGCTTTACAGCACAAAAAAGTTGGAGATTTTCACGCGGTTTTATTGTATGATATGAGGAAAGCTTTAATAGAAGATATTTAGACAGACAATAATTAACACATTGATCCGGAAGAGAATGGGGGGAGCAGCATGACCGAACTTACGACTACCGTCAGCAAAAGCAACTCTAACAATCTGCTGCGACGGGACGTACGGTTCTTGGGGAACATTTTAGGAGAGGTCTTGGTTCACCAAGGCGGTAACGAACTACTAGAGATCGTGGAGAAAATTCGCGAAACCAGTAAATCGCTGCGCTCACTATTTTTACCTGAACTGCACAGTGAATTTAAGGAGTTAATCAATTCTTTGGATCCAGAGAACCGTCATCAGGTAATAAGAGCGTTCGCCATTTATTTTCAGCTCGTGAATATTGCCGAACAGAACCATCGGATTCGCCGCAAACGTGACTATGAACGTTCAGCTGGGGAGACAGTCCAACCCGGTTCTATAGAAAGCGCAATTAAAGAGCTTCGTGAACGTGATTTCTCTCATGAGGAAGTTAACGAGATTATTGCAGGATTATCTCTGGAACTTGTAATGACGGCACATCCTACGGAAGCTATGCGCCGTGCTATTCTCGATATTCATAAGCGGATATCTGATGATGTTATGGGTCTGGATAACCCTACTTTAACCTTCCGGGAGCGTGAACAGCTCCGTGAGAAATTATTAAATGAAGTGATTACGCTATGGCAAACGGATGAACTGCGTGACCGCAAGCCAACAGTACTCGATGAAGTGCGCAATGGGATGTACTATTTCCACGAGACGATTTTCCATGTATTGCCGGACGTTTATCAAGAACTTGAACGTTGTCTGAGTAAATACTACCCAGGACAGAACTGGCATGTACCAACTTACTTGCGTTTTGGTTCATGGATTGGTGGAGACCGCGATGGTAACCCTTCGGTAACTTCAACAGTTACCTCACAGACTTTGCGTATGCAGCGTAAGCTGGCGATTCGGGAATATCAGCGGATTATGCGTGAACTCATGAAATATCTAAGCTTTAGCACTAGTATTGTTAAGGTAACGCCGGAGCTCATTGAATCCATCGAAGCTGATCGTGAGATCATCAATCTCGGCAAGATGGAAGAATGGCGCAATGACAATGAACCTTACCGTATTAAGCTTAGTTATATGATCTCCAAGACACAAAATGTTCTGGATGATGAGAAAAAAGATACTCTTGAGCGTTATTCTACACCTGAAGAGTTTATCGATGATTTGAACGTGATTGACCGCAGTTTACGGCATCACTATGCCGATTATGTGGCCGACACTTATATTAAGAAATTGATCCGCCAAGTGGAGCTGTTCGGTTTCCATACGGCGACACTTGATGTGCGTCAGCACAGTCAAGAACATGAGAATGCTATGACTGAAATTCTGGCGAAAATGAACATTACGCCGGATTACTCCAAACTGTCTGAAGATGAGAAGATTGAGCTACTGGAGAAGCTGTTGAATGATCCACGTCCAATCACTTCTTCTTATCAGACTTATAGTGAGGGTACAGAGGAATGTCTTGCAGTGTACCGGACGATCTTCGCTTCGCAAGAAGAGTACGGCAAACAATGTATCACTAGTTATCTGATCAGTATGGCAGAAGCGGCAAGCGATATTCTGGAGGTTATGGTCTTCTCCAAAGAGGTAGGACTATTCCGCAAAGATAATGACGGTACAGTCGTATGTACGCTGCAAGCTGTGCCACTTTTTGAAACGATTGATGATTTGCATGAAGCACCACAAATTATGAATAGATTGCTCAACATGCCTATCTACCGCGATGCAGTAAGAGCAATGAATGATTTGCAGGAAATCATGCTTGGATATTCAGATAGTAACAAAGATGGCGGCGTGGTTACCGCTAACTATGAACTGCGTGTTGCTCTGAAAGAGATTACAGCTACAGCCGATAAGTTCGGAATCAAGCTGAAGTTCTTCCACGGTCGTGGTGGAGCGCTCGGCCGTGGCGGCATGCCGCTTAACCGCAGCATTCTGGCTCAGCCAGCCTCGACGATTGGCGGAGGCATTAAGATCACCGAGCAGGGAGAAGTGATCTCCTCCCGTTATTCGATGCAAGGGATTGCTTACCGCAGTCTAGAGCAAGCGACATCTGCGCTTGTGACTGCAGCGATCAATGCGAGAATTCCACAAGCGGATTTATATGAAGAGAAGTGGGAAGAGATTGTTGCCCGTATCTCTGAAGTTTCGCTTCACAAATATCAGGATTTGATATTCCGTGATCCGGACTTCCTGACTTACTTCAAAGAATCTACTCCTCTGCCTGAGGTTGGAGAGCTTAACATTGGTTCACGCCCTTCCAAACGGAAGAACAGTGACCGCTTTGAAGACTTGCGTGCAATTCCGTGGGTATTTGCATGGACACAAAGCCGTTATTTGCTTCCTGCATGGTATGCTGCTGGAACCGGACTGCAGAGTTTCTATGAGGGTAAGGAAGAGAATCTGAAGATTATGCAGCATATGTATGAGAACTTCTCATTCTTTACTACACTGATAGATACGCTGCAAATGGCTATCTCAAAAGCGGACTTGATCATTGCTAAGGAATACGCCAGCATGGGCAAGAACGAGGAAGCGCGTCAACGGATCTTCGGTCAGATTGAAGATGAATTCAAACTGACCTCTGAGCTGATCCTGAAGATTACTGGCCAGCAGGATATCTTGGATAACGTCCCTGTGATTCAGGAGTCGATTAGACTCCGCAATCCTTACGTTGATCCACTTAGTTATCTGCAGGTTCAATTGCTATCTGAGCTTAGAGCGCTCCGTGAAGTCGATGGAGACGATAGCGAATTGCTTCGCGAAGTATTGCTTACTATCAATGGCATTGCCGCCGGTCTTCGAAATACCGGCTGATATAGTCTTAACACAAAAAGTCCGCCCTTTATTGGGGCGGACTTTTTGTGCTCTAGTACGAGTTGTTATGCTCATAAACTGTATATTGTGTAGGATTTTCTTGAAGAAATATCTCGGAGAAATGACGAATATGAATTTTTTTCCTGAAAAGTACCCGAGATGTGGTCAGAGGTAATTGATAAGAATAATAAATTCTGGTGAAAGTGGGCATGGAGAAGGATTTTGGAACTGTAGGAGCGAATGCGATAGCCCGAAAGCTTTCCGTAGGAAAGCTAGCATCGTAAGCATATGCTATCCTCAGATTTCGACCGCTATATGCGGTTTATAATCAGGAAATCAGAGGATAACAGCGACCGAAAGTCCAACATTCTTAGGAATGTCATTGGATTCACCCTATCTATTATTCCTAGAAATTAACTCAGTTTACAGAGGAGGTTACAATACAATCCTTGATTTTTATACAAACTTGAATTACGATTTAATTGCTTGTACCGTGGATATTTCAAAATAAATACCAAGGGCGGCAAGTCTGGGGGAGTTAACAGGTGGAGAATTTGGAAGGCAGATTGACAAAGCTCGCCTTAAAAGGCGACCAAAGGGCATTTGCCGAGCTTGTGGAACTATATAAAGACAAAATATATCATCTGGCGTACCGGATGCTGAACAATCGCCATGAGGCGGAGGATATTGTTCAGGAGACTTTTTTGCGTGTGTATAGAAACTTGGATCGGTATGATGATAAACAGAAGTTCTCTACCTGGATTTATCGGATTGGAACGAACCTCTGTATTGATAGATTACGTAAACGGAAACCAACCTATTCGCTCGATGCAGAAATGAACGATCAGGAGGGCCTTGACGGCTATTCATTGATTCCAAGTGATAATGTGACACCTGAGACCGAATTACTGCTCTCTGAGACGCAGGGGCTAATCTATGAGGCGATTGACAGTCTGCCTGTGAAATACAGGTCTGTGATGATTCTTAGATACCTGCAGGATTTATCACTTCAGGAGATCAGTGATGTGCTCGACATGCCTGTTACCACGATTAAAACGCGTGTTCACCGCGGTCGTGAATTTTTGCGTAAAAAATTAGGCCCGAAAATGTAATAATTGATTTTTTTATGAAACATCTTTTGAAGAGCAACGTATGTAAGTTAAGCAAGTCTTATGTGTCCTGACCCTTTGTCTTAGGATAATTAAATAGCACTCATGAAAGGATTGGCTCCTATGGAATGCAAACTGGCCGTCTCTATGATGCACGATTACTTGGATGACGACTTGCCCGAACAGCAGCAGAGGGAATTGAAGGAGCATCTTCTATCCTGTCCAGATTGCCGTGCAAAGTTTAAAGAATTAGAACAGACAGATATGTTGATGTTCTCCCTTATGCATCAGAATCCCGTCGCCTCAGATGATCTTGTGAGCCGGATAATGAGTTCATTGCCAAAGTCCAAGAAAGAAAAAGCTTTCATTACCTGGATCAAGAGACACCCTGCACTTACAGCGGCATCTCTGTTTCTTGTCGTAATGCTAATGAGCACCGTAACTTTTTGGAGTCCAGATAGACAACTTGTAGTTAGAGGAGTAGATCTGGATCAAGTGGTCATCAAAGGGGATACTGTAATCGTACCTTCCGGCAAGATTATTACCGGTGACCTTACCATAGAGAATGGTAAAGCACAGGTATATGGGGAAGTGAACGGTAACGTAACAGTTATTGACGGCTCTTTGTATCAGGCTTCAACGGCTCATATTTCTGGGCAAGTCAAAAGCATAGACCAAGCAGTAAGTTGGCTCTGGTATAAAGTGACGAACATGTTCTCTGAAGTTGCCTACCGTTAATGCGGGCAGTGGTTACCTTGAGCTGGAATATTATTTTGCGCCTCTTTTTCCGGAAAGATGGCGCTTTTTTGTTGCCTTAATTTAGAAAATTTAGAAAATGCGTGAGGCACTAAACTTGCAACTGGAGCCCGAACGTTATAACCTAGATATGATATAGATCTAACAGACATTTTACATAAACCCAGCTAATATGAAATGACGGGGGTTTTAGGCAATGAGTTATTTTACAGATTTAACATGGAAAGACTCCATTAAAGATATAATTGATATCTTGATCGTCAGCTACATTATTTATAAAGTGCTTAATATGGTGCGCGGAACTCGAGCGATTCAACTGCTAAAGGGGATTCTCGTACTGGTTTTGATTTGGGCTGTGAGTACCATCCTAGATCTCTATACGCTCAAATGGCTAATGAATCAAATGTTTACATTCGGGGTGCTGGCGGTCTTTATCATTTTTCAGCCGGAACTACGAAGGGGACTGGAGCAGCTTGGACGAGGCAGATTTTTCGGACGGGCTGGGGAAAGTGATGAAGAGCTCAGTAAATTAATTGGCGAAGTCATTAAAGCCGTAAATTATTTATCACATAGAAAAATAGGGGCATTAATCGTATTCGAGCGAGAGACAGGCCTCAATGAATATACGGAATCGGGTATCGCGATGCGTTCTCTAGTCAGCTCGGAGTTGCTGATTAACATCTTTATTCCTAACACACCTCTGCATGACGGAGCCCTTATTATGCAAGGAAACCAGATTGCCGCCGCTGCTTGTTATTTACCTTTGTCTGAGAACCCTTTTATTAGTAAGGAACTGGGGACACGGCATCGTGCAGCTATAGGGATCAGTGAGGTTGCGGACTCTGTGTCTGTCATTGTCTCAGAGGAGACAGGACAGATTTCTCTGGCCATCAATGGTCAAATTGTGAGGGACATTAAAGAAGAATCAATGATTTCGAAGCTCCATCAAGAGCTAAGTGTAAGTTCATCGCTGAAGGAGAAAGGTTCAACTTTCTGGAAACGGAAGGGGGACAAAAATCATGGATAAGTGGATGAGCAATAACAATTTCAATAAGATTCTTGCCCTTGCGTTTGGGATTATTCTGTTTACAATGGTTCGTGTCGACACTGCACCTGTTGGACAGACCACGGTCGATACTAAGTCGAAGATTATTGAGAATGTAAAGATCGAAGAGGTCGGTCTAGATAAAGATAAATATGTGCTGGAATACAAGGATGTAGATAGTGTCAGTATGGAGGTTAAGGGGAAGAACTCTGATATCTCCTTTCAGTTCTCGGACGACTATAAAGTGACTCTTGATCTAAGTAAGGTTGAGCCTGGAGATAATACGTTGCCACTCTCTTATTCATTACCTAGAGGTGTAACGCTCGTCAGAATGACTCCTAAAGAGGTCAACGTACATGTAGAGCTGCGAAATACAAAGTCTTTTCCCATAACCTTGGTTACCAAGGGAGAACCAGCAGCGGGTTATCAATTGGGCACCCCTGTCATGCAGCCTACAGATACTGTTGAGGTTACGCTTCCTGATAATGAGTTAAGCAAAGTGGTAAAGGTACAAGGCACCATTGAGCTAAATGGGGAGAATGAAACCTTTAAAGAGAAGAAATTGAAGCTGCACGCTTATGATAGTGAAGGAAAAGAAGTGAAGGACGCTGTAATTGAACCAGCTACCGTATCGGTGGAATTGCCAATTACTTTGCCTTTTAAGAGCCTGCCACTGGATATCGGCTTTACCGGTCAACTTCCAGATTCTCTCGTCTTATCGAATGTGACACCAGAACTGGAATCAGTTGTTGTATATGGTCAAGCAAATGCATTAGCAGCTTTATCAACCTATGAAGCAAGTGTTGATCTTAGCGCTATAGATTCTGCAGGAACGAAGCAGCTGAAGGTAGATCTGAAGCCTCCGGCTGGAACTGAGAAGGTCATGCCTGAAACTGTGAATGTTTCATTAACGATTTCAGAAATTGCTGAACGGAAGGTTGAAGCGGTACCCATCAAATTACAAGGTGTGGGTGATGGGCTAGAGGGAAGTATTGTTAATCCACCAAGTAAGGATATAGACCTTACCTTAACGGGTGCACCTACTTTGTTAAATCAACTAGATAAGAAAGATTTAAGTGTTGTGGCAGATGTGACTGGCCTTACTGCCGGGACTCATGAGGTTTCTTTACGGGTATCACTGCCCAAATTCATTGCACTGGCTAATTCAGGCGTGCCTCTTACGGTGACTGTGCAACTACTATCACCTGCAACGCCGGTGCCTACGCCTCATCCAGATACGGGGAGTGTAACTACTCCTGAGCCAAGCTCTGAGCCTGTTATAGGCGATGAGGGAGCCACTGAGAAGCCCACCCATAGTGGAGAGGCTGGTGGGACAGCAACGCCTGACCCGACAGATAGCAATCCAGAGAATAACGGCACAGCTAACACAAGTACGAATTCCGAAAATCCTGTAGGTACAGGGGGAACATAACCTTTTATTGAAATACGTCTTTTAGGATATGTCCCAAAGGTACACCAAAATAGTATTCAAGTCATATGATAGAACATTAAGCTAATGTAGCGTATTCAAAGGAGAAAAATAATGGGGAAGTATTTTGGAACTGACGGTGTGCGGGGAGTAGCGAACCGTGAATTAACAGCAGAAATGGCCTATAGCATTGGTCGTTGCGGAGGATATGTACTAGCGGGTAATGTGCATAAACCAAAGGTTGTCATCGGAATGGACACACGTATTTCCGGTCCTTTGCTTGAATCGGCTCTTATTGCTGGTTTGCTGTCTATTGGAGCAGATGTAATCCGTATAGGTGTAGTGAGTACGCCTGCTGTTGCCTATATTACTAGATTATTAAAGGCCGATGCAGGGGTAATGATTTCTGCATCACATAATCCGGTTGAAGATAATGGCATTAAGTTCTTTGGCGGAGATGGTTTCAAGCTTACGGATGAAACTGAGCTGCGTATTGAAGAGCTTATGGATGCTGAGGTAGATGAATTGCCGCGTCCTATCGGTTCAGGTTTAGGTATGGTTACGGTTGATAATGATGCTAAGTACCTCTATTTAGAGTATTTGAAGACTACAATTTCTCAGGATTTTAAAGGGGTCAAGGTCGTACTCGACTGTGCTCACGGCGCAGCGTATGAACTTGCACCAAGATTGTTCAGAGAGCTTGGCGCTGAAGTTATTTCTATTGGATCCGAGCCTGATGGCTTGAATATTAATGCTGGATTTGGTTCGACACATCCAGAGACTTTGCGTGAAGAAGTATTGCGTCAAGGAGCGGATTTGGGGCTTGCTTTTGACGGAGATGCTGACCGATTGATTGCGATTGATAATAAAGGTGATGAAGTTGACGGAGACTTTATCCTTTGTATTTGCGGGGATGCAATGAACCGTGCCGGCAAGCTGAAAGATAGTACAATTGTATCAACCGTTATGAGTAATATTGGATTCTACAAAGCTACCGAGAAATTATCTCTGAACACTGCTAAAACAGCTGTGGGCGATCGGTATGTGATGGAAGAAATGCGCCGTGGCGGCTTTAATCTAGGTGGAGAACAGTCTGGACATGTTATCTTCCTTGATTATAACACTACAGGTGATGGTATTCTGACGGCTATTCAGCTGGTAGATACACTTATAGCTTCAGGTAAGCAGCTTAGTGAACTCAAAAGCATGATGACAAAGTATCCGCAAGTACTGGTTAATGTTCGTGTTCAGGATAAGACCAATTATCCTAACAACCAGGCTATCGAAGCGGCTATCGCTGAAGTAGAAGGCAAGCTAGGCGACAATGGCCGTGTGCTTGTACGTCCGTCCGGTACGGAATCTCTAATCCGTGTCATGGCAGAGGGACCTGATAAGGCAGATCTAGATCTTTATGTGAATCAAATTGTAGAAGTTGTTCAACGCGAATTGGTATAATTCATTTCCATAACTATATAGCCGGTGTAGTGAGCGAGATCAATTCGGACTCATTACACCGGTGTTTATCACTTTTAGGCCGGATCCAATGAACAGGAATTGGAAATTTGGGTTGGTGCAGCATTGCCAAAGTACTACAAGGTGCATATAATAGATTAAGTGTCATTCTAGAAGGAAAGTGGGGATTGTGAGGTTCGCAATAGCAAGCGCCAGAGCTTGGTCGAGCGCGGGGGAGAAGGGAAAGCTGCTACATAGTTATGTAGACAAGGGCTTGAACGGATCACGGCAGACGTAAGCTGACGAGGTGGAGGTGTTCGAAATGTTCGGCGGGGACCTCCCGGTGATGCACCAGAGCCGTAAATGGAGACGGAAAATGGAAGGGCGACCTTTCACACAACGTTTTCATGGGTGCATAAGAAATATAAAAATTCATGTGTGCGCGCATCGTAAAGAAACACGGTAGTTCTGCCACGGCAGAGAAGAAGGCTGTGCATTTCATGAACATAAGATGTAAGTGACAGTTTATTTTGTTGATCCAAAATACAACAGAATATTTGCTTTTTCTCAAAAACATGCCGCACGGCACGTTTCTTTCCTTATGCCGCCACATTACGATAACTCGGACGGGGGAAATTATAATGTGTGGTATTGTAGGATATATTGGTAATCAGAATTCGCAGGGGATCTTGGTTGAAGGATTGAAGAAGCTGGAGTATCGGGGATATGATTCCGCTGGTATTGCTGTATTCACTGGGGAAGGATTGCAAGTAGTGAAAGCACAAGGCCGTTTGGCGAATCTGCAGTCGAAGCTAGAAGGCAGCCCACTGGCAGGTAGCGCCGGTATCGGACATACACGCTGGGCAACTCACGGTAAACCATCCGATGAGAATTCGCATCCACATACGGATAACAGCATGAAGTTCTCGGTCGTTCATAACGGTATTGTTGAAAACTATCTGGATCTGAAAGAAGAGCTGATTGCTGGCGGGTGCCACTTTGTCTCCGAAACAGATACAGAAGTGATTTCACATCTGATTGCTCGTGAATATGACGGGGATATCGTGAAGGCTGTGCAAAAAGCGATTACCTTCATGCGCGGTGCGTTTGCATTAGGCGTCCTGACTGAATATGAACCAGATAAATTGGTGGCTGTGCGTCAAGCGAGCCCGCTCATTATCGGTCTTGGCGAAGGAGAAAACTTTATCGGGTCAGATATTCCTGCATTGCTTGAGTATACCCGTAATGTATATATTTTGAACGACGGCGAAATGGCAGTCCTGACAAGAGATGCTGTCGAACTGATGACGATTGAAGGCAACTTTATTTCTCGGGAAATGATTACTGTCGATTGGGATGCAGTTACCGCGGAAAAAGGCGGCTACGAGCATTTCATGTTGAAAGAGATCCACGAGCAGCCTAAGGCTTACCGCGACACTATGCGTGGTCGTATTAATGCCGAAGGCAACAAGGTTGTTTTGCCAGAGCTGAACATGACGGAAGAACAAATCAAGAACATCCGTAACATCCAAGTTGTTGCTTGCGGAACGGCATACAATGCTGGTGTGGTAGGACGTACTATGATCGAATCTTTGGTTCGTATTCCGGTTGAGAATGATATCGCATCGGAATATCGTTACCGTTCACCAATCGTGACACCAGAAACTTTGGTTATCGTTGTCAGCCAATCCGGTGAGACTGCGGATACATTGGCTGCTCTGCGTGAAGCGCAAGCTAACGGTGCACATGTATTGGCGATCACTAACGTAGTGGGCAGTTCTATTGCTCGCGAAGCGAATGATGTGTTGGTAACTTTGGCAGGTCCTGAAATTGCAGTAGCCTCGACCAAAGCCTATACTTCACAATTGGTTGCCTTCGGATTGTTTGCTCTTTATTTAGCTGAAGTTCGTGGTACACAAACCGAAGCACAAGTGGCTAAGATTCTAGCAGCTATGCAAGCTCTACCAGAGCAAGTAGAAGAGATCCTGGCTCAAAAAGAAGCGATCAAAGGTTATGCAGAACAAATTTCTGAGCACAAAAACCTCTTCTTCATCGGCCGCGGCGTAGACTACGCTGTTGCTCAAGAAGGGTCCTTGAAGCTGAAAGAAATCTCTTATATTCACTCCGAAGCTTATGCTGCAGGTGAATTGAAGCACGGTACGCTGGCTCTAATCGAAGAAGGCGTTCCGGTTATTGCCCTGGCAACTCAGGAAGCTGTGCTTGAGAAGACTGTGAGCAACATTAAAGAAGTGAAGGCTCGCGGCGCTGACGTGCTTGCGATCACTCATCAAGAGCATTTGACTGACCTGCTTAGATCAGTGGATCAAGTGTTTGTGATTCCTAAGACACTGCCAATGCTGACAGCAGCGTTGTCCGTAGTACCTCTGCAATTATTGTCTTATTATGCTTCTCTTGCGCTGGGTCATGATGTGGATAAACCACGTAACTTGGCGAAGAGTGTTACTGTGGAATAGAGTTTGTTGGGAATAATTATGTGATGTTCAGTGTCTGGTGATATCATAGTTGTGAAATTGACATTAAAGTTATGAAATAGACATTAAAGTTGTGAAATAATGATTGGTATCCGGTAATAAAAAAGTGTGTGTCATGACAATAAGGTTTTGTTCTAGACAATAAAGTTTTATGCTTAATTTAGAAAAATTATAGTTAAACAGTCATCTAAGACTAAATTAAATACTTCATACTAACAGTCCCGAAGAAGAACTTACCTTCCTCGGGACTGTTTTTTTATTTATATAGGAGGTGAAAGAGTGAAAACTCTTGGTGATAAAATAAAAAACATCAGAAAAATCAACAAACTGAGTCAGGTCAAACCTTCGTTTTGATTGGTATTTCCCAAGGTACATTGAGTGAATTGGAACAAGATAAGTACAGCCTTCGTTGGAAGCTGTTATGGCAGTAAGAAAAAATTTCGATTTTAATGTAAAATGATTATTATTTTGAAATAATATGGTTCGATAACAATAGACTTTACTATGCGAGACTAGAACAAGAAGAATCGAAATAATAAATACACTTAGGGGATTAAAGTCAGAAGATAAAGAAGAGAATAAGTATATAATAGATTTGAAATTATGCCGTTATAAAAAGGATAAATTCGGATTAGCATCCTAATTCCTTCATAGCTGGTTCCGGACCGTGATTTAGCTATCCTTCAGCAGACATTGCAATTGCTTTTGTTTCATGAACTGTTCCATATGGATGCTCAGGCGGTGCATAGATAACATAAATTTTAAGGGGACTATTCCCTGTATTGGTTATATTGTGCCATTTTCCAGCAGGTATCATAATTGCATAGTCATCATAGGCCATCACTTGGAAATCCAAATTATCTTTCCTATCACCCATTTGAACAAATCCCTGACCTTCTTCTATACGTATGAATTGATCAGTTGTCGGATGGACCTCTAATCCGATATCATCGCCAATATTGATACTCATCAAAGTCACTTGAAAATAATTCCCTGTCCATAATGCGGTCCGGTAAGTATTGTTTTGCTTTGCTGCCTGGTCAATATTTATTACAAGTGGACATTGTCCATAATCTCTTAAATTCATTATCTCATAGGGATTACTATTGGTATTATTCCAATTATATTGAGGATGATAACCCTGATTGTTTTTATTACTGCTGTTATGCATAGGATTATGCCAGTGATAGTGATGACATGATTTATGATACATACTCATTCTCCTCTTTAGATTTAGTGTTTACTTTTATCATATGTAGTTGCCTATATAAAGGAGTGCAAAACCTAAAAATATGGGCAAGAGCCTAAATGATGACAAGACAAACTAGATGGAGAAGTCTTGTAGACATCCTAATTTAATTCTTCGCCCTATCCTACAAAGTCTACCTCTCAATACTAAAAAACATCCGAGCGAAAATCAGGATAGACCTCTGAAATTCGCTCGGATGTTTTTAGTATACCGTCCAGTTCTAACATATTTCACTTCAGGGTAGGTGTATTTAGTGAGAACAATCAATATGATTTTTTCATGAAGAGGTGAAAAGAAAATGCTGAACTGGAGTAATAACACCTTATTCAGAAAATAATTAGATCGAAGTAATGTATGAGTTCAATGTTCAATATCGATCACCGAAGTCAATTAGTTCTCTAAATACCGGTACAAGGTGGATTTGCTGATTCCGGTTTGTTCTTTAATCTCAGTGAGTGTATAGTTTCTGGACTGATACATAAGGATCGCTTTCTCCACGTTTTCATCAGCTTTCCGGGGTCGCCCGGGAACATTCCCCTTTTGCTTCGCTTCAAAGAGTCCTCTTTTGGTAAATTAAAGATTCTGCATGGAGAACCAGGCCCGACAATCATTGAATATGCCAATAAGGAAAAAGTGGAGATGGTTATCATCGGAAGCCGGGGATTAAATGCGCTCCAAGAGATGGTTCTAGGAAGTGTCAGCCATAAGGTTGTAAAAAGAGTGCATTGTCCTTTAATGATAATAAAATAGCAAAAGCTTGCTTTTACTTAAAATTAAAGATCCATCCCCGACGAGTGTCGAGGTTGGATCTTTTGATTCTGGAATCAAGCCGATTGATGGAATAAATCTTCAAGGATCAGGATCACAAGCACTAACGTTACGCGTTAATCTCCAAAAAAACGTCCAATGGTTTCGTCTAGATTTTCAATGCGTTTTTTGCTTATAATCACCTACTTACTTTAAGTAAAGAGAATAAATATCAAGAACGTTATTCAAGCCATCCAACAATTCTTTAACTTCTGTACTTTTCTCTGGGTCAGCACACTGATCTGAGTAAGTATACGTTATTGGATTTATAGAAATGAGAGGGGTTATAAAATAGTTATCTGAAAGTTCAAATGTTATATTAATCTTTTCAATTTGCTTATTATACTCCATGGAGTTTAGGCATTTTCCTTTGATAATCTGATCTATGGTAGCTCGGGAGATGTCTGTTAGTTTAGATAAAGACAATTTGGAATAACCTTTCTGCCGAAGGAAGGTCACCAAGTTTTTAGCAATTATTTCACGGTGATCAAAAAAAATTAAGCTCATGTTGTAACACCTCATTTATCATTCGATGAGAATATCGGCTTTACTTACACAGAAAGTAGTTGATAGACAGACCTATTCAAAGCAGAGATATGATTATATTTTTTGTTGATTACAACAGTTTTTCCATAATCAACACATCTATAAAAGCTCCATCCATAACTCCTTGTTTCTCAAAAACTCCAACCTGCCGATAGCCCCTTTTTTGATATAACATTTGACCTGCTTGATTGAATGGAAAGGTAAATAGTACAATTTTATAAAATTCTTGTTCCAGTGCAGATTTTTCCAAGACTTCTAGGAGGGTATTTAGTATTTCCTATACCTTGTCCACGAAAGTGACGATCAATATAAATTGAGAGGTCTGCAACGCCGTTATAGGCGCACCGATGGGAATAGGGGTTAAGAGAGGCCCAGCCTATCACCTCGTCTTCTCTTACAGCTACTAAAATGCTGTAGCGACCTCGGTGATTTTGGAACCATCCCTCCATAAAAGCCGAATCATTTTCCTCGGTTTCAAGGGTAGCAATCCGATCTTCGATACCCTGATTGTAAATCCGAAGAATACTTTTCAAATCCTGTAATGTTGCATGACGAACGTTGAGTGTAGACATATCTGAACACTCCTTCTGAATTTAAGTCATTTGCTGATTTATGGTTGTAACTACCGTTGCTCTTTGTGAAGGAGAGATAGGGTATGTGTCTTCAATCATTAGCATCAGGTGTCTATTTAAACCTCATAAATAGTATAATTCTAAAAGTTGCAAAATATAATTGGAAAAATTCAGATTGCCAAATCAGGATTATAGAATAATTATATACTGTTGTTTTACATTGCGTTAACACAAAGTACGATTTAAATATAACAATTTAATTATATAATTATATACAAATAGAAAGGGGCTGAGAAGATGCAACAACCAATTCGTCTTTATTTTCTTTGTATCCAGAATCGTTGCCGAAGTCAAATAGCTGAGGCTTTTGCCAGACATTATGGTGGTAATCATGTGGTCGCTGAAAGTGCGGGGCTTGAATCCGGAGATATCCATCCTTATACCATTGAAGTCATGAAGGAAATAGGAATTGATATTTCAAACAAAAGCTCAAAAACAATTGATATGAAAACGTTTATGCAATCGAAAGTCATTGTAAAGTTATGTGAACAAGTTAATGAAAAATGTCCAATCGTGCCCTTTGCCATCAAAAATGTTCAATGGAATGTTACTGATCCGTTAACACGTGATGGTCTTCTGGGAGACGTAAGAGCTGCAAGGGACGAAATCCAACAGAAAGTTATTGCACTATTGAAGGAAATGAAAATACCAGTTAACGAATAAAGATGTTTGTATCGATATCGGGTGTAGTATCATCGTACATTCAGTTGTGATCATGTGGGATGAGCTAATTTTAATAGAAAACAGTTAATCGAACGATTATTCACGGCAAACCATAAGAATAAAAAGAGGTTCTCGAATTAAGGGCATTTATCTACAGAAATAGCCTTTCTTGATTTTGAAGGAATCAAACAATAATATATGGTTATATATTTATATATTATTTTGTTCGTAATCTTGAGGGGACTGTGTATATGTTCGATATGGAAATGGCTGAAAAACTGAAATTATTAGGTGACAAAACCAGACTCACAATAATGGGACTATTGAAAGATAAAGAATGGTGTGTGTGTGATCTAGCGGGGATCTTAGATATGACTCAGCCCAATGTCAGCCAACATTTAAGAAAATTAAAGGCGCTGGGAATGGTTAAGGAAAGAAGACGTGGACAATGGGTATACTATTCACTTGATGTGGATGATAAACCCTTTATTCAAACCGTTCTAGATACCTTGCCCGATACTCAGACGTTGCTGTCTTTGTTAAAAGAGAACTATACTGAGGCTGATTGTGATTAATCGAATGACTTAAGTCTGACCTCAGAGTCTGATTTATATATTACCTATTGCTTATATAAGCATATGATTATATAATGATGAAGGAAAAGGAGGAACGGAATATGAGTTTTGCTCTAGATGATTTGGAAGAAGTATCACTGGTTTTAAAGCTTTTGGGGGATAAAACGAGGCTTACCATGATGAAATTGTTGGAGAAGCAAGAATGCTGTGTATGCGAACTTGTCGAAGTTTTCAAAACGAGTCAACCGTCTGTCAGTCAGCATTTACGCAAACTAAAGGATGCAGGTCTGGTAAAGGAAAATCGGAAGGGTCAATGGATTTTTTATTCAATTAATTCTAATAGTAATCATAATGAGTTAATCCAGAAATTGATGAACTTTGTTCCTTCACAAGATCATGAATTGGAAGAGCTCGATAAGAAAGGTCTTAGAATTTCTTGTAATTAATACGTGCAAGGATTTAAGTGATAAGGAAAACTTATCAAAGGAGATTGAACAATATGAGTCAAAGAGAAAAAAAGTTGTCTTTCTTGGATCGTTATTTAACCTTATGGATCTTTGCGGCAATGGGAATTGGGATATTGATCGGCTTTTTGATACCTAGCTTTTCGGAAGGTTTATCGAAGATGCAGGTCGGTTCGACTTCAATTCCTATAGCCGTGGGATTGATTCTGATGATGTATCCACCGCTTGCTAAAGTGAAGTTTGAGAAACTGGGAAGAGTATTTAAGGATTGGAAAGTCCTACTGCTCTCCTTGGTGCAGAACTGGATTATCGGTCCAGTATTAATGTTTCTGTTAGCCATCTTATTTCTGAGCGATATGCCGGAATACATGATTGGATTAATCATGATAGGTTTGGCTCGATGTATCGCTATGGTTCTCGTATGGAGTGATCTGGCAAAAGGCGACCCGGAATATACAGCAGGTTTAGTGGCTTTTAACTCCATTTTCCAAATCATTTTTTATTCCGTCTTTGCATATTTGTTCATCACTGTAATGCCCGGATGGTTTGGCGTACAGGGAGCAGTCGTTGATATTACGATGGGGCAAATTGCGGAAAGCGTAATGATTTACTTGGGTATTCCATTTGCAGCTGGAATATTGACGCGAGTGATTGCACTGAAGACAAAGGGTGAGGTTTGGTTCGAGAAGGTTTTCTTGCCAAAGATTGGTGCTCTTACTTTGATTGCCCTCTTATTTACAATCGTGTTGATGTTTTCACTTAAAGCAGATTTAATGATTCAGCTACCTATGGATGTCGTTAGAATCGCTATACCATTATTAATATACTTCGTCATTATGTTTTTCTTGTCCTTCTGGATGTCCAAAAAAGCGGGAACTTCTTATCCGGTAGCAGCCTCACTTTCTTTTACTGCAGCCAGCAATAATTTTGAACTGGGTATTGCAGTGGCCATCGGTGTGTTCGGATTAAATTCAGGGGCGGCATTTGCCGCTGTTATCGGACCGCTTGTTGAGGTGCCTGTTCTTATCGGGCTTGTAAACGTCTCTTTATGGTTCGGAAAGAAGTACTTTAATAAACCGTCACCTGCTGCCTAAACAAAGCACCAAAAATATAGTTACTATTACCTTCAATATAAAGGAGATTATCTTTCATGGAAAAGAAAACAATTTACTTTTTGTGTACTGGAAACTCTTGCAGGAGCCAGATGGCTGAAGGCTGGGCAAAGAAATACCTCAGTGATGAGTGGAATATTTACAGTGCAGGTATCGAAGCACATGGTCTTAACCCTAAAGCAGTGAAAGCTATGAATGAAGTAGGAATTGATATCACGTCTCAGACATCCGATATTATTGATTCAGAGCTATTAAATAACGCTGATCTGGTGATTACCTTGTGTGGAGACGCTGCTGATAAGTGCCCGATTACACCTCCAAAAGTGAAACGGGAACACTGGGGATTTGATGATCCTGCGAAAGCGCAAGGAACTGACGAAGCGAAATGGGCTGTATTCCAGCAGGTCCGTGATCAGGTCGGAGCACGAATTAAACAATTTGCTGAAACCGGCGAATAAGGAATAGTCCAGCCGGGAGAAATCCCGGCTTTTTTCTACAGAAAGGAGATTAAATATATGAACTCTATTGAAATCTATGATCCAGCGATGTGTTGTTCCACAGGAGTATGTGGTCCGAGTGTTGATCCGGAATTAATTCGGATCTCTGCAGTGGTGCATAACCTGAAGAAAAGGGGCGTCAATGTTTCCCGTTATAACTTGTCCAGTGAGCCGGCTGCTTTTGTTGCGAATGAAGTTGTTAAACAATTACTGACTGATGAAGGTCCAGATGTATTGCCTGTAATTATGATAGATGGTCAGGTCGTTAAGAAACAAGGTTATCCTACTAATGAAGAGTTAGAGAACTGGACAGGGATTCCGGCTTCTGAACTTACGATGAAGCCTAGAGTGCGTCTAGAACTAAAAGTGAAGTCACAATAAACGAAAGAAGGGTCAACATGTCTATTCGGTTCGATCCACATACCATCCTGAAAACGCCATATTTTTTCTTTACAGGTAAAGGTGGCGTTGGGAAGACTTCAACTGCTTGTGCAGCAGCAGTTGCCTTAGCGGACGCCGGTAAACGGGTTCTGCTCGTGAGTACCGATCCGGCCTCTAATTTGCAAGATGTCTTCGGCCTGGAGTTGTCCAATCAACCCGTCGCAATTGAAGGTGTGCCCAATCTTTTTGTCGCAAATTTAGATCCGGAGTCCGCTGCGGAAGAGTATAAAATGAAAGTTGTTGCCCCGTATCGTGGAGTCCTACCTGATTCAGTTATCAGCACCATGGAAGAACAGCTATCCGGTGCATGTACCGTTGAAATTGCAGCTTTTGATGAATTTACGACGCTGCTTACTAATGAACAATTAAAGTCTCAATTTGATCATATTCTGTTTGATACCGCACCTACAGGTCATACACTGCGTTTATTACAATTGCCATCGGCGTGGAGTGGATTTCTGGATGAAAGTACGCATGGTGCATCTTGTCTGGGGCCTCTGGCTGGTTTAGAATCCAAAAAAACACTATATAACGAAGCCGTCCGCACCTTATCAGATGGTGAAATGACGACGCTAATTCTGGTTACCCGTCCGGAACAATCTCCGCTAATGGAAGCAGCACGTGCATCGTCAGAACTTCGGGGAACAGGTATCAAGAACCAAATGCTGGTCATTAATGGTTTGCTATTATCTCACAGCGAAGAGGACTCTGTATCTAAAGGGTTCTATAACAGGCAGCAGCGGGCTTTGGAACAATTGCCTGCTGAACTCCAGGAACTGCCGAATTATGTTATTCCATTAGCTCCATTTAACGTGACTGGACTTGAAAGCTTACGTAATCTTTTCCAATCGGATCCGTTGACATCTACAGAAAAAGTAACTGCTGTGGAGATTGATAGTTCCCTTCCGGATCTAGGTGGTTTGATTAATGAGCTCAATGAAAGTGGAATTCGGGTAATCTTTACAATGGGTAAAGGAGGCGTAGGGAAATCCACAGTAGCTTCTGCGATTGCTGTAGGGCTTGCAGAACGTGGACACCGGGTCCACCTCAGTACGACTGATCCCGCCGCCCATCTAGAGTATGTTTTTGGAGAGAATTCAGATCGCATCACACTCAGTCGAGTCGATCCTAAAATCGAACTAGAGAGATACCAAGCTGCGGTCATTCAACAAAATGCAGATTCGCTTGATGAAGAGGGACTCGCTTTTCTAGAAGAAGATTTAAGATCGCCGTGCACAGAAGAAATCGCTGTTTTTAGGGCTTTTGCCGATTTGGTTGAACATTCAGAAGAGGAAATCGTAGTGATTGACACGGCGCCGACAGGACACACCTTGTTATTGCTTGATGCAACTCAGGAGTATCATAAAGAAATCGCCCGTTCCTCTGGATGGATTCCGGATTCCGTTCAAAATTTGCTCCCTCGTCTTCGTAATCCGAAGGAAACCAGTGTCGTGATCGTCACGCTAGCGGAGGCAACTCCTTTTTATGAAGCCTCACGTTTGGAAAGTGATCTGAAGCGTGCCGGCATCCCAACAAAATGGTGGGCTGTCAACCAAAGTTTTGCTGCTGCAGGAACAAATGACAAAGTCCTGAATGCGCGTGCTCATGCTGAACTGCAATGGATTAGTAAGGTTAATCAAATCTCTAACGGTCATATGGCAATTATTCCGTGGCAACCGGATGAAATTACAGGCTATGAACAATTGAAGGCCTTGACAGGAAATACCTCAAGATAGCAAAGAGAGTGAGTGAGGAAAGATGACGATCACTGATGAAGCGAAGCAGTTTATTGAGAACATGATGAAGGAGGCAGGGGTCTCCACATTGCGGTTTGCATATTCCGGAGCAGGATGCTGTGGACCCAGTTACCAGTTGTCGCTTGAGAAACCGCAAGAAAATGATGTGGTGAGTGTAGTAAATCATATTCAAATTGCGGTTGATTCCCAGGTGGCTGACCAAATCAGCGGACTTGTCCTTGATTTTGTAGAGGATGAGCAAGGCGCAGGACTAACTATGAGTGGCGGCAGCAACTGCTGTTAAGCCGACAGGAGAGAGCTATTATGGCAAATTATCATACACTTATCGAGAATAAAGTATATATTGGTGGAGAGAACGCTTTACTTGAAGCACTTAAAGAGAATCAGATTACAGATGTGTTTGATCTGAGAGATAACGGAACGGAGGCAGAAGGCTTTCCAGCCGAAGTAACCCGTCATCATTTCCCCATCGTAGAGGATGAAGCAGGGCAAGGGTCTTATGTGAAAGCAGCTATTCAGGCGGTTACAGACGCAGTGAACAGTGGAAAGACGGTGTATTTTCATTGTGCAGGTGGGCGCAATCGCACAGGAACAGTAGCCACTGGAGTTTTACTTGAACTAGAAATGGCTTCTACCGTGGAAGAAGCGGAAGCTTTGGCCAAAGAAAAACGTCCAGACATTAATATCAAGCAAGAAATGCGTGATGTGTTGAGAGGTTTTTATGTCAGCAGAAAATAAAATATTTGACTAAACCTAGAAATTAAAACAGCGATAGCAAAGGACGAGTAAATAAAGTCCTAGACTGTCGCTGTTTCATTGTACTAACCTTCCCCGTTAGTGCAAATATCTGAAACTTTAATTTGCATACCTTTTAATCTCGGTAAATAAAATTCGGCACTAACTTTATATATATAAGCTCCGCGATTAATTCAATTACTGTTTGGGTTACTATCACAGATGCTGCTATTGTTGCCATCTCCCCTGGTAAGGTAAGGGCAAGGGGAAGTACAACAAGCGAGTTGCGAGTTCCTGCGCTAAAAATAAGTGCTCTTCCGTCTGATGGCTCCAAACGAAAAACAAATGATATCGTTCTTGATATTACTGGAGAGATTATATGGAATAATGCAAAAATTGGAATCACTGCGATAATTATATTGAAATCCTTTACAATCCTGTCAATTTGAGAGCCTATCACCAACAAGAGTACGAGTGCCATGAGTGGAACAGGCAACCACGCTGTAAGGTCCAGCGTTTTAATGCCATAAGCCCTTTTTTTAGCTAATAATTGGACAGCTAATGCAAGTAATAAAGGGACAATAATTAAATAAACAAAAGCTTCAATAAATGGACCAATTCTTACTATTTGGGATGTCTCAGCACCAATGAACAGCCAAAGGTAAATAGGTAACATAATCATTTGTACAACAAAAAGTAGTGGTGTAGTCGCAAGAATTAACTTTTCATTCCCTTTGCCCAATTGAGTAAAGACAATGACATAGTCTATACACGGAGTTAGAAGTACCAAGCAAACTCCGATTAAAACTGGGCTTGGCTGAGGGAAAATCTTAATTAATAAGAATACAAGCAAGGGGATTAAAATAAAATTTACAATCAGCAAAGCCCCTATGAAGCGTCCATTAGAGACTGCCTTCCTTAGTTTAAGAAATGGAATTTGACAAAACATACTGAATAAAAGGACAGCAATCGCAAAGGAAACCAAAGGCTCCATGAAGCCACCAATTCGTGGAGTTACCAATCCAACAATCCCCCCAACAATTAAAGCTACTGCGTATACGCCAATTTGGTTCTTTTCTAAGCTTTCCCTCGAAAACACCTCACACGCTCCTCTTTTTTATCAGAATTATATCACACATGATACTTTGTAGATGTTCTTCTATTTGCTATTATTAAAAGTGTGGTTTAAAGCCCGAGTCGAATTATATGTACTATATTTTGGAGGTATCCTCTTTCATTATTACTACAATGAACAATTCATTTTTCTATAATGTGTTTTTATTATTCAACTATCCTGCCTGTTAGTTTAATACCCTCGCCAGTCGAGTACTTTATTTTCCTAGTTTATCAAGACCTAAATTTAGGAAAGCCAAATATAATAAAGGGTTCCGCATATTAGTCATGTATAATATGTGGAACCCTTTATGTTTAACTATCGTCTCCTGTTAACTTATCGGATTACTGCCTTGATTACATAACTACATTTATTCTTTAACCTTTAATAACCTTAAACTGTTTAATGTCACAATCAACGTTGCTCCCATATCGGCAAATATCGCTATCCATAGCGTTAACCAACCAGGCATAACTAACAGCAATGCCACTAATTTAATCGCTAAAGAGAAGGTAATATTTTGTTTAATGATGACTAAAGCTTTACGGCTCAATTTAATGGTATATGGCAATTTACTTAAATCATCAGACATTAATGCAATATCAGCCGTTTCTAAGGCTGTATCAGTCCCGGCACCACCCATCGCTACACCAACAGTGGAAGCTGCAAGTGCTGGTGCATCGTTCACGCCATCCCCGACCATTGCCACACTATGATGCTTTGTTCGAAGTTCTTTAATAAAATTCAACTTATCTTCGGGTAGTAAGTCAGCTTTAATATCAGAAACACCAACTTTTTTTCCAATTGCTGCGGCGGTTCTTTGGTTATCACCTGTCAGCATCACTGTCTCGATTCCAATATTATTCAATTTAGTGATAACTTCTTTGGAGGATTCTCTCATTTCATCTGCTACGGCGATTAATGAAAGGATCTTTTTTTCCGTTCCTAACACCATTACGGTTTTTCCTTCTGTTTGCATATGAGTGATTTTTTCTTTAATTGAACTATCTATTGTTTGATGCAGTTCTTCAAAAAGATTTGGACTTCCAACATAATACATTTGATTATATACTATTGCTTTTACGCCTTTACCTGTAATAGATTGGAACTCTTCAACTGAAACACTATTAAAGTTCAATCCATTTTGTTCTGCTTTTCTCATGATGGCCGAAGCGAGTGGATGTTGCGATCCTTTTTCTATGGCTGCAGTTACCGTCATTAATTCACTTTCATTTCCACTATACGTCACTATGTCTGTTACTGCAGGAATACCTTTTGTTAATGTCCCTGTCTTATCAAAAGCAATCGCTTTAAGGGCTCCTGCCTCTTCTAAATGGATACCACCTTTAATTAAAACACCATTTCTTGCAGCATTTCCAATTGCAGTAACGACGGCAACCGGAGTTGAAACAACTAATGCACATGGACAACCGACCACTAATACAGCTAAACCTTGATAAATCCATTCGCTCCAATCACCGCCAAATAGTAAAGGAGGAGCAACAGCGATTAACAGAGCCAAGATAACAATAGCTGGTGTATAGTATTTGGCAAATTTATCGACGAACGCTTGAGAAGGTGCACGTTCTGCTTGAGCTTCTTCTACAAGATGGATAATTTTAGAAAGCGTAGTATCCTCAACTCGTTTTGATACTTGAACTTCGAGCAATCCTTCTTCATTTAATGTTCCTGCAAACACTTCGTCATCAATTGTTTTTGTTACTGGAACACTTTCACCTGTAATCGCAGCTTGATTTAACGTTGAAGTTCCTTTAATGACTGTGCCGTCCATGGCTAATTTTTGACCAGGCTTTACGATCATAATATCTCCGACTTGAATATCATCAACGTGGATCATCATTTCTTCATTTCCACGACGAATTAATGCTTCCTTTGGAGCAATATCCATCAATGATTCAATAGATTGACGAGCCTTATCCATTGAATAACGCTCTAATGCTTCACTGATAGCGAAAAGAATAACAACTGTTGCTCCTTCACCCCATTCACCAATTACCGCTGCCCCTAAAATAGCAATGGTCATTAACGTATTCATATCGAAATTTAATCTGCTTAAATTTTTTAGACCTTTAATAAATAGTGAATATCCACCAATTAAAATGGACGCTGCATAACCAATCATCGGAAGAAGATGTTCTTCCCCAAATTGATCTCCTAAAAACCAACTAATAACAAGCAGCATCGCAGAAATATATACTTTTATGTTTTCTTTTTGCTTCCAAAAGGGTTCACGCTCTACTCTTTGTTCTTTTTCATCACGAATCTTTAAATTTTCGAATGATCCAGCTTTTTCAAGCTCTTCAATTGTTGTCGTACCTGTAACATAAACTTTAGACGCTCCAAAATTAACTTTTGCATCCTGAACACCAGGTAACTCTTTAACATTATTTTCAAAGATAGCTGCACAGTTTGTACAGGTAAATCCTTGAACCCTATAGGTTTTCATTTCTTGTTCGGATAATTTTGTTTGTTGATCAGACATTTACTTTATCCTCCTTCTCATGTGCTACAGCAATAAAAATTAGTTGTTTAATTTGTTCATCGTTTAATGAATAAAATGCCAATTTTCCTTCTTTTCTATACTTCACAACCCCTTGTTTATGAAGTGTTCGCAAGTGATGGGAAGCATTCGCAACCGTTGATCCAATAATATTTGCTATATCACAAACACATAGCTCTTCATCCTTACACAATGCATAGGTGATTTTTGCTCTATTTTCATCTGCTATGGCTTTAAACAATTGGGCAACTTTAGATATATTAATCTTTTGCAAATCACCTTGTATACGACTAACCTTTTCTTCATCGTAACAATAAATCTCACAAGTGTCTTTTTTATCCATTTTCTCACTCCATTATCATTCAAATGTTGGTTTGAATATAGTATACCCTTTTTTCGATAACATTCAAGTGAGCATTTGAATGAAATTAAAAAAAGAATTAGTATCCTAATTCTTTGCTCATATAATGAACTAACCATCCTCTATTTACGTTGCTACAATTAACCGGGTCTAACACTTTATTTTCTTCTGACCTTTTACCCGTCACAATCATAAACTTTTACCATTTGAAGACTATCTCCTTACGAATATAGTCTTTTTTAAAACTGTTCTAAAATGCAACAGTTGTGTGTTACATTTTTAGGGGGAGGGATGAAGATGAAAAGAAAAGGAATACATCAACCAACCATTGAGGATGCCATTGAAATTAGTGGAATAGAAACACTGCATCCTGGTGGCTTTGCTTTAACTAAACGTACAGCAGAGATTGCAGGGCTTAAGCAGGGGATGTGGGTTTTGGATGTATCCAGTGGAAGAGGAACTCAAGCAATATTTTATGCAGAGAACTATGGAGTTCAGGTGACTGGATTAGACATCTCTGTAAAAATGATCGAGTCCGCGTCGAACTCTGCTAAATTGGCTGGTATGACAGGCCGTGTCTCCTTCCGTCAGGGAGATTCCCAGGCGTTACCCTTCGGTGATGATACCTTTGATGCAGTGATTAACGAATGTGCGGTTGGGATCCCGGATGATTCAGAACAGGTACTGAATGAAATGGTGCGTGTTGTGAAACCTGGTGGCACCATAGTGATCCATGAATCCATCTGGAAAAAGCAAATCACGGAAAAAGAGAAGGAAGAACTGGCTGAAAGGTACGGAACGACTCCTTTGGAATTTGAGCAATGGAATGAAATGCTGAGAAAATCGGGTGTCGTTAACATTATTGCGGAGTACGAAGAATGGTCACAACCAGAAAAATTCTGGAAGGTTCGAAAAGATCGAGATGTTAAGCATCGTTCGAAGCTGCTTACTATACCCGAAAGACTGATAACCTTAAAACGGATTGTGCAGAAGCATGGAATTAAAGGTGTATTTAAAGTCATGGAGAACGAGAAGATTTTTTTCAAAGCTGTGCTTGATGGCAAGATAGGATATAGCCTGTATAAAGGGGTAAAAGGTTCGTAATATTTCTCTATTCATTATTGAGGTGAAACCATGGAAAATGTAGATGTACTGAGAAATTTAATGAGAGCATTCGATAAAAACATTGGTGCTCTAGAGAAAACACAACTCATGTGTTGCGGAGCAACGATCGGACAATGCCACGCTATTATGGAAATTGGGTTTGCGGGTGAAATCTCACTCATAGATCTGGCTAATGTACTTAATCTGGATAAAAGCACCATGAGCAGAACGGTAAATAACTTAGTAGCAGATCATTGGGTTGAAAGAATTATTGATCCGAACAATAGGCGTTATGTGAAGCTGATGCTTTCAAGCAAGGGACAGGTTTTAAATGAACAAATTAGTGCTGTTCTTAATGCATACTTTGGAAAGATTATGAATGATATCCCGGAGAACAAACGGGAGCAGGTTACAGAGAGCCTAGAACTGTTGATCTATGCGTTAAATAAGAATAACTGCTGTTAACTACATACTCGGTTAAAAAGAAAGGATGAACAACAATGTCCAAAGTTGTAGATACCATTGTCATTGGTGGTGGGCAGGCGGGTCTCGCATCCGGTTATCATTTGCAAAAGGCTGGACTGGATTTCATGATCTTGGAAGCCGGTGATCAGCCGGCGGGGGCTTGGCCACAATATTATGATAGCCTTAAGTTGTTTTCTCCTGCACGATATTCGTCATTACCAGGTTTCGCTTTCCCCAAAGATTCAAACGAGTACCCGTTACGTGATGAGGTCATCTCCTATCTACGTGTATACGCTGAGAAGTTCAAACTTCCATTAATGTTAAATAGCAAAGTGGAACGAGTCGAAGCTGTCAATGGCGGCTTTGATATCATAACTTTTAATGGCAAAAGATATCGAAGCAAATCGATTATTAGCGCATCGGGTTCTTTTCATCGTCCATATATTCCTAATCTTCTTGGAACTGAATCTTTTCAAGGAAACCTTCTTCATTCGTCCGAATATAAACAACCTGAACCGTTTCGTGAGCAGCGTGTTATCGTTGTGGGACGGGGAAACTCGGGCGTTCAAATCGCAGTAGAACTGGCCGATTATGCCACCGTATCTTTAGCTGTTCAAGATCCAGTCAAATTTACTCGTCAACGATTTCTAGGGCTTGATCTTCATTTCTGGTTGAAGATGACTGGAGTTGACACATTTCCTTTCTATCGAATCGGCAAGAAACCTCCAAGTCCCATTTCAGTATTCGACCTTGGTGGATACCGTAAGAAAATACACAACGGCAATCCGAATCAAAAACAAATGTTCTCTGGTTTTTATCCTAAAGGTATCATCTGGGCGAATGGAGATAGAGAACCCGCAGACAGTGTGATATTTGCTACGGGCTATCGTCCTAATATTCCGTTTCTTCATCAGACTGGTGCGCTTGCTATGGATGGCAGACCTCTGCATGTTGCCGGTGTGAGCACGGAAGTTCCGGGGCTGTATTATGTAGGGTTGGCTAATCAACGCTCATTTGCCTCAGCTACGATACGAGGCGTAGGGGCAGATGCTAAATATGTTGTACAACATATAACACGGTTCCTTGGAAAACAATAAACCACTTCTTAACAAATTTTATTGATGGTAAGAAGTGGTTAGATATATTATTTGCAAAATGCAAATAAAAACATTATAATGAAAATATCGATAAGGAACTAAACTATTCGATTTTATATTTTTTAGGTTTATATGAATGCTCTGGAAAGAAATCTTCTTTGTCTTTTCTCATTCATTATTTGCATGATGCAAATAATTAGCTGAACCGAACTTAGGAGGTGAGAGTATGACTAATGATTCAGTGAAGCAAACAGATGATACTTGTTGTCCAGATGCCCAACCAAATGTAAATATCAAGAATGAACAATCGTGTTGTTATGAATCCGAAGATAAGGGCTGTTGTCCTACCGATGAGAATTAGTTGTTGGTATTTATGGTTAAATCATTGATTTGAATCGAAAAAGGAGACCACTACCATGAAAAAAATTGATGTTTTTGATTCAGGGGGATGTTGTTCAACCAACGTTACAGATCCCAAAGCTAAAATGAATTCCATTCGTTTCTCTGCAGCTGCTAATAATTTATTTGTAAAAGGATATGACATTAACAGATATAGTTTATTAAGCCATACAGAAGTATTTAATTCTAATGAACAAGTAAAGACGCTAATGGATGCTGATTTAAATAATCTACCGATTACGCTAGTTAATGGAGAAGTAATTAAAACTCATGATTTCCCATCTAATGAAGAGCTTGCAGAATGGCTTAATATTTCCGTCGAAGAGATATTAAAAAAACAAACGGTGAATATTCAAATCAAAGGAAAATAATTAAAACTGCTTAGGAGGTACTACAGATGATTCCATTATTTGATGTTAATAAAATTGATATTACACCTTATTTATTTTTCACTGGCAAAGGTGGAGTTGGTAAAACCTCAACAGCATGTGCAACAGCTATTTCTTTAGCAGATCAAGGAAAGAAAGTTCTATTGGTAAGCACAGATCCTGCATCCAATTTACAAGATGTATTTAATACGCAATTAGATATGCATTACAAAGAAATACCTGAGGTTCAAAATCTTTTTGTTGCAAATTTAGATCCTGATCAAGCGGCTCAAGAATATAGAGAAAGCGTAGTTGGTCCTTATCGTGGGAAGCTCCCTGATGTGGTCATTCAACAAATGGAGGAACAACTTTCCGGATCATGTACAGTAGAAATCGCATCGTTTAATGAGTTTTCTACACTGTTGACGGATAAGAAAATCCAAGCTGAATTCGATCATATCGTTTTTGATACAGCACCAACTGGACACACTTTAAGATTGCTGCAACTACCCAATGCATGGAATGAGTTCTTAGAGGATAGTACAGAAGGAACCACAAGTATGGGATTGCTTGCTGGGCTAAATGAACGGAAAGATGTATACGAGCAAACGGTTAAGGTATTATCTAATCCAAAACAAACGTCGTTAGTGCTCGTCACAAGAGCAGATACTGCACCACTAGAAGAAGCCGCTCGTGCTTCAAAGGAACTAGCTGAAACGGGTATTCGTAATCAAATGCTTATCATTAACGGATTACTGAATCATCCTATGTTATCCGATGATACTGCAGCAGCTTTTGCTTCTCGTCAAAAAACAGCTTTAAACAGTATCCCTGAAGTATTAAAAACACTTCCAACATGGGCTGTCCCACTGGTGCCGTTTAATATTACGGGTGTTAGAAATGTGCGTAAACTTTTTGTTGAAACTCAAATGATCCCAGACCACACTTCGGAAATTAATGACGTTAATTACCCTCATCTGACGACCATTCTTGATGATATTATGGAGCGTAATCAACGAGTTGTTTTCACGATGGGTAAAGGGGGCGTTGGTAAGACAACGGTAGCTAGTGCAATCGCTGTTGGATTAGCAGAACGCGATAAAAAGGTGCATCTTACAACAACAGATCCAGCTGCTCATCTGGATTATGTTATGCATGAAGATATTAAGTCCCTTATCTCGATGAGTAAGATTGATCAAAAAGAAGAAGTTAAAAAATATAGAGATGAAGTTCTAACAAGAGCACGTGAAACCATGGATGAGCAAGGTGTTGCATACGCAGAAGAAGAACTAAACTCTCCGTGTACAGAAGAAATTGCAGTATTTCGTGCTTTTGCTAATATCGTTGAGCGTGCGAACGATGAGATTGTCGTTATTGACACAGCTCCATCAGGTCATACACTTCTTCTACTCGATGCTACCGAATCTTATCATAAAGAAATTGCGAATTCCTCAGGTGAAGTCCCTGTATCTGTTCAAAACTTATTACCTCGATTACGGAATGAACAAGAAACAAGTATTGTTATTGTAACTCTTGCAGAGACAACACCGGTTTATGAGGCAGAACGATTGTCTGTGGATCTACAACGTGCTGGGATTACACCAAAGTGGTGGGTTGTGAACCAGAGTATGATCATGACGCATACCCAAGATCCAATTCTTCACACAAGAGCATTGGGAGAACAACCATGGATTCAGCGCGTGAATGATACATCCAATGGAAAATTTGCTGTTATTCCAATGCAAAATCAAGAGATTATTGGTTATAAAGCGCTTAAACAATTAGTAACAAGCTAAAAAGGAAATGGAGGAAGAAGCTATGAAGATTACGGATAGTGCTAAGGTATTCATTGAGAACATCATGAAAGTTAATGAAGGAAAGATCCTTCGTATATCCCAAACAAGTTCAGGATGTTGTGGTCCAAATGTAAACTTTGCATTGGATGATGCGAAAATAGAGGATCAGGTTCAAATCATTAATGATATTCAAGTTGTGATAGAGCCAGAGACAGTTACTGTTTTAAACAACATTATTTTAGATTTAGATGAAGAGAATTTAGTGATACTGAATGAAGGATCTAGCTGCTGTTAAATTCCAATATGTAATACTTGCAAATTGCAAATAAATAAAGTATAACTAAGGGAAAGGACAGGAGGTAAGTCACTTGGATAATTTGCGGGATATGTTTCAGATTATGACTCGGAGATTCGGAGTACTGAATAAAGTATGCTGTACAGCGGGTGGAATTGATATCTCTCCTATACAGAGCCACATCCTATATGAAATAGATAAACAGCATAATCCTAGCATACAGCAAGTAGCCGATACACTTGGAACAGATATTACAACATTTAGCCGTCAGATCCAAACTTTAGTTAAAATGAAGCTTGTACAAAAGACACCAGATCCTAGTGATCGTCGTATCTATGTCCTTTCCCTAACCGTTGAAGGAATGTTTATTGCTGAAACGATTGATAAACAAATGAATTCATATTTAACGGAAGTATTTTCGCATATGAATGAGTTTGAGCGCCAAACTGTGATTCGTTCCATTCAGTTGCTTAATGAATCTATGGCTAAGTCAAAAGTGTGTTGTTCACCATAAGGATATGAAACAATCGTATCGTTGCATTTTGATGATTCATAACATCTAAGTCTTTCAATTAGTGAGGAAATTTTGTTGATTAGCCAAGGAATTATATGATCCTGCAGCTCAGATCGATCACATAGCAGCTGAAGATATCGAAAGTATGATCACTTGAGAAAATTGATTAAATACTCTTAGACAATCGTAATGTCATAAAAACTTAAAGACTTCTATTAGTGGGTATCTACTGAAAGAAGTCTTTTATATGGAGAGCTTCATAATAATCAAATAGGGCGTGTGCAACTTGCTTAAATAAATGTAGGGTTGCTTTGATCAGGGCTCATTAAGATACAATAATAATATCAACTAGAGCTGAATGTTTCTTATGGGAATTAAATATCGTAATTTAAGTGATACTATAAATTAAAAGTGAATCTTATTCACATAGGCGTTAACTCAAAATAAACGGGTGGTAATTTCATGATCAATTCGAGACACATGCTGAATAGACCCTATATTAAAGAAGTCATTCGTGAACTTAAGCTTATGGGACATGAGGATGATCGTGCTAAAGAGATTCTAATCAAATACTATAGACCGATAAAGAGAAGTTTGGGGTTTGGGCCGAATGCTTTCGATTTTGCTAAGGAAATTGATTCTCTTGATAAAGCCGTAAATCGAGAATTCGATTCCTCTGATCCTAATCAGATCTTCATAGGGCATTTGAAAAGTCGAATAAACTCAAAGAATTGAAGATAAACATACTTTGATAAGACGGGATAAATAATGATGAAAAGTTGTGAAATCGGTCAGACTTCATAAAAAGTATTGGAATGACCTCAATGAGAGAAAAATCGGCAGTCATGGACGAGAAAATAAAGTCCATGACTGCCGATTTTTTATGGACTATCGTCGTTAGTTAAACAAAATGTACTTAGTCTTCAATTAAATTTCTACAACAGATAACCTTGTTCTAAAGTTTTTTCGTAAATAAAATACCATACATTTTATACTCTTTTTTTGCTTAATCTTTGTTTATATCCTTCTATTGTACATACATTACCTTATGATCACACCATAGAAAGTCTTCATCTTTAGAAAAAACATACCTTTCAGCATACATCGATGCTCAACTATTCATCTGCACAGCAAACGTACTATCTGGTACCCAGCCAACTGGGGAAGGTAGTCTTCGAATCGTCCTCACATCACCACCCTTTGGCTCAAAGGAAAACTAATTTTGTATTTAGAAATCCATACATGAGAACTGAAAATCCGTTTAACAGCATTAATATTTCGTATAACTGGATTATCTGAGCATAAAAAGTCACCGTACATTGGCGTACTTAAGCATACACTCCAATTAGTACATCCAAGAGGTTTTGTAATTGCATCAAGCCTCGTTATAAAACTTTTCATGTAATGATTATTACTAGAAGTTACTCCGAAATCATCACTGTTGATATTTTTTTGCGTGGAATAAATATTCAAAAAAAAGATAATGCTTATGTTATTAAATAGATACTGATAAGAGGCTGTTTGAATGATTAATAAAAAATCATCCATTGAGATTGAAGATAACTATAATGGGTTAATAATTTCTTATAATGAATACATCGAGAGACGCATAACGAAAATGTTGTGCGTCTTTTATTTTATCTTAGGAGTTGAGATCATGGAGAATTCAATTTATAAAACACATTTTAATAGACTCAAGGACGGGAGAGGACAAGGGAGGGGGGAGGATTACATACCTTTTATCCAAGCCAACGATAACAAGGTAGCTTCTGAAGGGTGGTTAACTCGTACTCCCGGCTGGCATTCAAATCGGATACATCATACGCTCTCTAAATATGAATTTCAATATCTTCTTATGCAGGAATGGGCTGAACCAATTATAGACATACGTGAACAATATCCACTTCCTATTGAAGAAACCCAGCGAATTGCACGTAAATTAAATATTAGACATCCACATTTGGATGGACATGATGTTGTTTTAAGTTCGGATTTTATGCTGACGTCAATTGACAGGAAGGATTTAGAGATTGAACTTCCTAGAACGGTTAAACCGACTTACAAACTCTCCAAAAGAACGCTTGAATTGTTTGAAATTGAGAGACGATTTTATCAGGAAAATGGGCTTCATTGGAAAGTGGTGTATGACACAGGAAGGCCGATTAATTTCATCAAAAATATTGACTGGTTACATGATGCAAAACGTCCCGACATTCGCCCAGGCTTGGATAGTCAAGTGGTTGAAATGGTTGCTAAACCAATCTTTGAACGACTTAAAAAAAATGGTACTGCCATATCAATTAGCAAGAGTTGTTTAAAGTGTGATGCTCATATTGGTCTTGAGCCGGGGACTTCAATGTTTATGGTTAAACACATGCTTGCAAATAAACGTTGGATAGCCGATATGAACGTTCGGATACGTGAAAGTGCTCCATTATCCTTAGACCTACCCAAAAAAGTTACGGTGGTGAACTAATGATTTATCAAAACTCAATCATTAGTTTCAATAAAGTGGATTTGGTCAAAAAGAGGTCTTTAGAACGTGTTTTATGGATAGCTCCCGATCGTTCACAAGTGGTGCTAATTAATATAGATGACAAAAAGAAAGTACCATTTCCTCACTTTCGACAATATAATGACTTACTTACGCAATTAGAAGACAAGGCAGTTACTATCGAGTCAGTAGATCCTGACCTTCGTTTAATAGTCCCGGATGAATTGTACCTCAGTAAATACTCGAAAAGAAGAGACGAGAAATTCGCAATCATTGAGAGCATTGTAAGTAAAGAACCTGATATTTATATTCGGGAGCTGAGAGGAAAGTTAGTGAAAGAGGCAGCAGAGACCTTCGATAAAGAGCCAAATTGGGTCTATACATTATTGCGAAAATATTGGTTTTATGGAAAAAACATAAATGGTCTTTTAAATGACTATCATGATGTTGGTGTTCCATCTCAACAAAGGAGGAGAAGTAAAAACTCCGGTCCAAAGCCCAAAGATGGTAATGATTTTGTAGTGACAAGCGAAGAAAAAGAAATATTTAAGAAAGCATTGAAGGAATACCACACAGATCTAGGGATGAACCTAAAAGCAACTCATAAGCATATGTGCCAAGACTATTACCCAGATGGTCACTACCGAAAGTATGGAGAACTGATTCCAATTGCCGGCGGACCCTCGTATCGTCAGTTTCTCTATTGGTACCATTCAGAGCACAACAAAAAGAAAAAAGCAGTAGCTAAATTCGGAGTAAGAAAGGCAGAAATGAGCTCTAGGTCTCTTCTCAAGTCTGTTAGCAGTGATGTCCAAGGAGTTGGGGAATATTACGAAATTGATTCAACGCCTGCAGATGGCTTATTACTATCGATAGATCATAAAACTGAAATTGGAAGACCTCATGTTTATTTTGTTAAAGATGTCGAAAGCAGATTAATAACCGGCATGCATGTATGTAAGAACCCATCATGGGAAGAGGCGATGGTTGCATTAGAGAATGCCTCAACCGATAAAGTGGTATTTTGTGCTCAACATGGGATTCCAATATCAGAGGAAGATTGGCCTGCCAAACATCTTCCTAGATATATTGTTGGTGATCGTGGAGAAATGAAAAGTAGAAATTCCAACAATCTAGGAATTCTTAACGTTCGTATTGGGAATCCACCTTCTTACCGTGCGGACTTAAAGCCTTATATCGAACAGCAATTCAGAGGCTTTTGTATGCGCATAAAAGAAATCATGTTGGGGGGTGTGCATAAAGAACATAGGGAGAGAGGGGATAGAAACCCTGGAGACAAAGCGGTGTTTACCTTTCAAGCATTTACACAATTGGTGATTTTGTTTGTATTGGAATTTAATAAAAAAGCTTTAAGTGAAGAGTACCTTGTGACTAAGGAAAAATTTATAGACAATGTTGAACTAACACCGTTGGCGATATGGAATTGGGGCATGAAAAAAAACCTTCTTCAAGAGCAGCCACGTGCTTTGATTCGTCATGCGCTACTTCCTAAGGAAGAGTGTCGGGTTACTCGAACTGGTGTGATGTTGAAGAAAATGGGCTACGCCAGTCAACGTGGGGAAGACAGTGGATGGTTTGAAGATGAGCAAATCGAGGGTGAGAAGGAAGTAACAGTGAGTTACGATCCACGTAATTGCAGTAGTGTATTTATAAAGCTCAAAGATGGGAAAGAAGAGCAACTTTTTTTAACCGAAAAATTCAAAGAATATGAAGGGCTACATTTTGATGACGTAAAAACCATTATGGATTATAAGAAAAATCAGCTTAAAAAGGCAAACAAGGAAAGGAATCAAATAGAGGGCGAGTTGGATGCGGTGGCCAAAAAGTTAAACCTAATAGGACTCATCAAAACAAAGGATGCCCAGAAAGGTAAACCTAAATCTTCCAGATATAAGAACAAACGGATCAAGAGAAAGTTTGAGAAAAGAAGTGAGTCGAGTGCAAATGCTTGGACTGCAACTACTACTTTTTCAAATAATTCAACTTCACCCGTTGCAACTGTACGGAAGGAAAGCCCTCAAAATAAACAAATGCCACAATTAAATAAGATGCAGATGTTTCTTTTAACCCAGAGCAAAGAAAAGGAGTCTAATCATGGTCAATAGTCGAGAACGCTTTAACTATTTAAAGGGCAGACAAGTTAAAGCGGAATACCGTGAACAGATTGTAGAGGCCTATCAAGGAAATCCTTTTATTGAAGCGTTGCCGCCCAGAAAATCACAAGAACAGTTATATCAGATGTTGGACTCAGTACCTCGCTACACTGGAGATATCAATCAACTAAATGCTGAAGAACGTGTAGAACTCATCCAACAAATCAAACCAGGGTATTGGAAACCGCTTAGTACTCATTTTGAAAGATACAGAAACTTATATAACATGATAAAAATTGGTTACCAATCCCGAAATCCGTTAGCAGCTATTTACCAGAGAGAAATGGCGATTGGGCTTGATAAAATTCTATCAGCTGGAACTGATGAACTCGGGCGGAATTTAGCTGGTAATTTACAAACGGCTCAAATGATGGCTGATATTGGACTTAGTGGGATGGGGAAATCGAAATCATATGAAAGACTATTAAGTATGTTTCCACAAGTTATTCACCACGCACAATATGAAAATGAGCCATTTCCTTGTAAACAGGTGGTATGGCTTCATATCGAATGCCCAAGTAATAAATCTGTTGGAGCACTTTGCCGGAATTTTTACTGGGCGGTTGATAAGTTACTAGGGACACAATATTACGAAGATCTGGCTGAAAAAGATGGACGTGCAGAAGTCCTTGCTAAAAGGATGTCTAAGGTAGCTGGACAAATTAGTTTAGGCGTACTTGTGATTGACGAAATACAGCGGATACACAGAGGGCACTCCGGTGGCGAGGAGAAAATGATTGATTTTATTACTGAACTTACAAATTCGATTGGTATACCAATTGTGCTAATTGGTACATTTAAAGCGCTCTACCTATTTAAGAATTCTCTGGCTAACACCCGGAGGGGGATTCCAGATGGTTATGCGGAAAACATTACGGATCGGATGAAGGATGAAATAGAGTGGGAGATGTTCCTAGGAGGACTTTGGGAACTTCAATACACGAATAAGTTCACACCACTAACTCCAGAGCTTAAAGCCAGAATGTATTATCACACCCTTGGCATACCCGACTTTGCCGTAAAATTGTTTATGCATGTTCAATGCCGAGCTATTCTATATGAAGATGATGAAATAATCACTGCTGAATTGGTAGAAAAAGTAGCAAACACAACCTTCAGACTAGTTCAGCCGATCTTTGAACGTATCAGGGGAGGGGAAGGCATTGATCCCGCAGAATATGAGGATTTAAAACCAGATTGGATCACTTTTAAGGAATACCTGATGGAAGCACAGCACCGCATCACTATAGACGGACACCTCTCGGAGGAACACAAGCTTATCCTATTGCAGCATAATCGTAGAGTGTTAATTGATCAACTTGTTACATTCGCGATGAAAATGGGGTGTGCTGAAGATATTGCATTAACATATGCAGAAAAGGTCGAGTTACACAATCGGGAAGTCGGTAATGATATGGAATTGTTGTACTTAGAATTGGCCAAGCTTGTGTTCGAAGGTAAATCAGATAAACCAAAAGAAAGTGTTACAGAAGTAGTTAGAACTACAAGGAAAAAGGGAAGCAATAAGCCCATAAAGCTTGATTTAGACGAAACTGATATTCGGACTATTGTTTCTCAAGGAAAATTAGACAATCTAAGTGTTGATGAGGCGCTTCGTAATGCGGGGTTAGTTGGAGAATTTGATGAGTTTGTATAAAGCGTTGATAGGAGGACTTTATGGGGAATTTAGTTTCTTTTCCTTTAACGTATCCTGACGAGGATTTCCGTAGTATTGTTTTTCGATATTATCTTCGTTCTCCGATTACCTTCACAAAAACAAAGTATGAACTTTTTGGCGAATACGGTCCAGCGAAAGCTGCATTGATTCCTCTTAATTTATCCCGAATTGAAAACCAATTTGGGCTTACAGGTACATTTGCGCAAATGATTGTGGAGAATCACACCTTCTATCCATTTTTGCGACCATTTATCCAGAATGAAACACAGTTAAGGTTTTGGGAAGTTATGTATTTAAGTAATTACGAAAAAAAAAGTAGAAGCCTGCTTATTAGACGTATCCAATCACTTATTCATTCTACTCCTCGGTATTGTTCTGATTGTATGAATGAGGACTTTTACAAATATAGAATTGTTTATTTACACCGTATTCATCAATTTTCCTTTTTGCATAAATGCCTCAAACATAACTCAAAGCTGATCGATGTATGCCCTATATGCGATATCTCCTTAACTAACGAAAACTGCAGCCAGATGCTTATTGAGCCAGTATGCCCTAACGGACATGAAATTTTTGCAAATGATAAGTATTCCGGCAAAACCCTGGATGACGACCAACGTTTAATTGATGATATAGCCGTTTTAATGAAGCAGAAAAACTCTAACTTAGATACTAGTTTTATTAAGTTTATTTCTTATGCCGGAGCAAAAGGTTATATTCACTTTCGAGGTGACTTTATTTATAAAAAAAGACTACTATCTGATTTAAGAGATTTCTACGGTTCTGAGTATTTAACATCACTTGGACTTAATCTAGATTATCTTATGAGCGAAAAAGTATTAGTACGATTTCTTCAAAAGAATAGTCTCAAGGATAATTTCATCTTATATTTGTTGGTCATGAGGTTTTTTGCAGGTAAAGTAGAGAATTGGTTTGTCAAAGATGAGAATTATTCTATTCCTATTCCTTTTGGGAACGGACCATGGCTATGTATCAATACAATCTGTCCTCAATACAATAAGAGGGTTATTTCAAAATTGGTACGAAAAGCACATGAGTGGGTTACAGCTCGATTAACCTGTCCTTACTGTGGAATGATTTATACTAGGAGTGGAATGCCTAAAACGGAAGATGAAACTCAATATAGTATCGAGACTATGGGCTCTTTGTTTATTGAACAAGCAGTTCACCATTATGAAAATGGACTGACGTTAGATGAAATAGCGACTAAGCTGTTATCTAATCGAACAACAATAAGGAAATACCTTATGCCACATAGGGGGTTAACACGAAGTAAGGCATATCCAGGGGACATTGATCCGGCTGCTGTGTTAGAACTTGGGTATCGTCAAGCGGCTGCAACTGAACTGCCAAAGATTGAGGAGTGTAGAAATACTTTGAAGGAGGCCCTAGCTACATTGGGGTCCAGCGCCTCACGACAGAACATTCGAAAATATAACATACACCGATATGATTGGTTAATGAAAAATGACAGAGTGTGGATGGAGGAGAGCTTACCATCGAGAAAACCGTTACCTAAGAAAATTAAAATAAATAAGGTAGATGAAGAGATGTTCGTAATAATGAAGAAGGCTGTAGAGACGGTGAAAAACGATCCACCTACAAGACCAATTTGCATGAGTTCCTTCTTTAAAGTCGTACCTAAATTTCTTAAGGCTCGTTATTATAATTTTCAAAATCATTTGCCTCGTACAACAGAACTACTGAAATCAAATATAGAATCTATTGATGATTACGCAATTAGGATATTTCCATATGTAGTTGAGCAATTTTTGAAATCTAGATACAGAAAGTTAACCATAAAGCGACTTCAGACATTTACGGGAGTATATAAGAAATGTTCACCTGAAGTATTAGAATGGGCAGTACAAGAAGCACATAAATACTATAAGTAACAATTGAAAGAGAAGGGATTATCAATGATTTATTTTCCACCACCATTTCCAGACGAGTTGTTATATAGCGTTTCAGCTCGATATCATGCTCGATCTGGTAACGAGAATACTAAAATGACAATGAGAGATTTGTTCGGCAAAAAGACTGTTTGTGCAGTGACTGATCTGCCAGGACACCTTCAGCAACTTCACTCGCTTATTCCCGGGAATGCCATTTCTGTCGCTACCTTGTTGGAAGAACACACTTTACTGCCGTATTTCCAGTCTTTTATTCCATCAGAGCGATATACTTGGATAGTTGAGGAAATGATTTATGGAGAGGGACAATCAATCTATATGAAAATGGGACTTCCGCCCAGTGGGGTAATTAAGCCAAGTTATCTTCGATATTGCCCGGCATGTGTAGAATTAGATCGTGGAGAATATGGAATAGCGTATTGGCATAGAAGTCATCAACTTTCTGGGGTATCGGTCTGTTCAACCCATAACCTATTTCTCGTTTCTTCCTCGATTCTGTATGCCCAACGAAGAAATAAGCATGAGTTTATCATGCTTGAGTCAATAGTAGATGATGAACGACCTTCGTTAACTCGTCAAGGTGGGGAAAATGAATTTTTGATAGCTACGCGTTCAACTGAATTATTGCAAATGAATAAGCAGTATATAGGCCAAGACAGTTTAAGGAAAAAATACCTTCAAAGGTTGGCACAGAGAGGGATGTTAACTGCAAGGGGGAATATTAAATTCCGAGAATTGCTACCTGACTTTATTAGTTTTTATGGTAAAGATTATCTACATACACTTGGTTGTTCTATTGATGAAGACAGACAGCATACCTGGTTACATAAAATGCTTCGAAAACCCCGGCATGCCGTACATCCTCTAAGACACCTCCTTGTACAGATATATTTAAAAATTGATTTAGGTAACTATGAGGAGGAGAGCGGAACAGCTTCTATTAATCCATTTGGCGAAGGGCCTTGGCTATGTTTGAATAAGGTAGCAATGCATTATCGAGAAGAGGTAATTGATAGTGTATGCGTAACAAGGTGTTACAATACGGGAAGGCCTGTTGGAACGTTTATTTGTGGATGTGGGTTTACTTACTCAAGAAGAGGGCCGGATTCTAATGTTAAGGATAATGATAAGCTTCATATTGGACGAATTAAACAGTTTGGTCCGGTATGGATAGATAAATTAAAAGAGTTGAATAAAGATAAAACGCTTGGCTTACGTGAGAAGGCTAGACGATTAGGAGTTGATCCTGGGACGATCAAGAAGCAAACTGAAAAACTAGAAACTAATATTCCAATAATCTCACACAAATTACCGGCATTACTTAAACCTCTGAACAGGTCAATTAAGATATATTCCAAAAAACAGGTCGGTAAAAAGTGGACAAGAGTGGACTGGAGTGCAAGGGATGAACTGCTTGCGCAAGAGATTGATCGAGTTGTTAATGATGTTAAGAAATCGAATAAGCATCCTGTGTCTAAAAACGAGGTAGGAAGACTTCTAAACTGTTCGACAATGTTACGCACAAAGCTGGATAAACTGCCGTGTACTTCGGAACGATTAAATATGTTAACACGGAAGGGAGTTAAATGAAAAGTATTTATATTTCCATACACAGCAGCACGACATTATATTAGGAAGATAGTTACAATCTATTGCAAATAATGTAGAATTGTATCGATAGTACATTCTTCCATAAGTGGTGAAAATATATGTTCAATCGTTCACAACCAACTAGTCCTATTACGAAAAAACTGTTTCTTGAAGATAGGCCACTGAAAAATAGTAGCGGAGATAAGTTTCAATATACTCAAGTTGCGGAAGTGATTTGTGACGTATTAGAGCAAAATAATTTCCCTGTACATATTGGTCTTTTTGGCCCATGGGGATCAGGTAAAACATCAGTGATTAAATTGTTGGAGAATAAAATTAATTCAGATACTAATACGAGTGAAAAATATCTTCTCAAAACCTTAAGTGTTTGGAAATTTGCAGATGATGCACCATCATTACACAGAAAAATTGTTCGTCAAGTTCAAGCAGAACTAGGGGTTGTTAATGAAGAGGGTTTATCAATAGAATCCAGCAATACAGATACTGCAATGGGGTCGGGAATATTTGCTCTTTTCATAAAAAATAAATCCTTTAGAATAAGTGCGATTTTCTACATCTTATTTTTAGTTGCAATAATCGTAACGAATGTCGTAATACATTTACCTCGAGTTAACGCAATACTTTTAGCACTGATTTCTCCCGCGACATTTGCTTTGGGAATAGGTGCTCTTAAAATATTTTTGGGTAATTTTCAAATAACCAGCCAAGTAGGAAGAAAAACCCTAGCGCTGTTGCATAGTGACCAGTATGAGGCAAGGTTTGAAGCAAGCGTTGAACAATATCTTAAGAAAAATAACGGAAAAAAATTGATATTAGTTTTTGACGATTTAGATAGGTTGCCCCCCAAACAATTATTAGCAGCCCTTAATACAATTAAAACCTTTTTGCATTCTAGTAACTGTGCTTTTATTTTGCCTTGTGATGAAACAGTTCTACGAAATGGGATCAAAATAGCATTTGAGGAAAAAGAAATTATTCAAGAAGGTGAATCTCAAAAGAGTGATGAAAGTTACGTATCAGATTTTATGAGTAAGACATTTGATTATATTATTCATTTACCAATCGTTGAACAAAGAAATATGAAAACATATGCAAGAGAGCTGGTAACTGAGCAGCAATTATCATGGATTGACGAACCGGTAATAAACCTTAATAGAATTATGGGTGTACTAATACACTCTGAAACCAAGACTCCAAGGCAAGTGAAAACATTGATTAATTCGTTTGTTGCTAACTGGGAACTGGCCAAAAAACGAGATAATGAATCCGGAATAAAATTGTTAACAAAAGAACCTCAAGCTATTGCTATGTTTACGGTCCTTCAAACTGATTATCCTGATTATTATGAATCTTTAATTAAAGACCCTTATTTAATTACTCGGAATGACAATACAAGGAATCAGGATAACTTGAAAGCTTATTTAAGTCGGGTAGAAAAGTTTATCCCTAAAAATGATCCACGACCATTTATTTACTTCAGTAATGAGAAATTGAACCCTGCGACCGGTAAACCAGACGTACAGAAAGTGATGAATTTCTTAGTGAACGGTCAAGTAAGTGAATTTAAAAATTCCTTTTCTATACTCACAGCAAGTGATAAGGAAATTCTGTTTTCTTCAGCTATTTCTGATCTTAATGATAACCCTGGAATCGAAGTCGAGAATTGTTTAAAAAGTTTGATTGAATCTGAAGTAGATCTTTCTGAGGTGGTTTCGGATATGGAACTACATAATTGGGATCTATTATTAAGGGAAAATATTGATTGTTTAGTAGAACACATTCCCTCTAAAGTTTGTAATGTATTAAATTATCTATCTTATGATAATAAAACATGGAGAGATTACGGTTCTAAGTTAAATGTGGAGGGGAATTTAGAAGACTTAATTGAACTCTGGGTCAACCATCCGTCAAGTGTTGAGAAGTTTGGTATACAGAATCTTGGGGAACAGATATCAAACTCAAAAATTGAAGATAATGATGGATATACACTAATTCAACGAATCTTTGATTTAAATGAGGGGCATTCAATGCTCTCGCAGATTGAATGGATTAAAGTAATTGAAAAATCATTGCAGCTTAACTATAGTCCTGATGACTATACATTTGAGGCATGTATCAAAGAGATCAATAATAAAACGGATAGTAATATTACTGCTAATTTACTGAATCATTTTCTAGATCTATATGATTTTAAGACAGAAGAGTTTATTGATGGAATTGGGAAAACATGGTGTTCACTCTATTCTGGAACCGTTGAAGAGATTGGTGGATTTATTCAGTTATTTGCCAATGATTCTTTTTCAGGGTTTGATGAGGAAGATCTCTCCATGATAAATTCATTTATGAAAAATGTGACTTATAATGATTTAAGGGACTTAGTTAATGAGTATCTTTCTGAGGAAGATGAAGAAGCGAAGATTAATAAATATTTGAGTTATTTCCCGGATTCTCCTGGCATACCGGGTTTCTGTGTGAAAAACTTCAATTTTGAGCTAGACAGTTTGACCTTGGAGTTGTATTTAAGCGTAATTGTCAATCGGCATGTTCATCTCAGTAATAATAATCTAAGTAATGTAATAAAAAATATTAAGAATGAACTAAATGTCAAAGCATCACAACAAAAGAAATCAAATGTAATTGAAGTAATTAACACACTTCAACAGGTTGATAATTATAAAAAAATTCTATTTAACATCCGGGAAGAATTACTGTCACTCAGTGACAAAAATATGTGGTTTAATTGGGGTGAAGAAGTCTTTGTAGAAAGATTAGACCTATTCTTTATACTCTATAAAGATGATGAAAGTGCTATGGATTGGATGTTAGAATGTGTTGATGTGATGGTGAATATAGCAGCAGGGTATTATAATCCAGGATTGTCATATTCGAGTAATTCGTCGCGTTATCTTAATATTCTAATTAGTCAGATTGTATCTAATTTCATCGAGATTGACTGGGAGAATACAATAATTAGTTGGAAACAGATCAGGACTATTAATAGTAATGGTGTGCTGAATCTGTTTAGCCAATTAGATTCTATTACAAGACCAAGAGTTATTGGGGAATTAAGCAACCGTTGCGATATAAGTAGTACAACTTATAATGAATTATTGAAAGATTATTATGATCTTGCTGTTAATAACCATCGAGAAGCAGTATTTAATAGATGGGAAGTTATCAGCAAAACATTTAGAAACGAAGTAATACTAAAACTCTCTCAACAATCTGAAGAATTAGTGGAGGCGTGTAACAAATTGCTTATCAAGCAATTAAATAATAACCCACAGGTTAACTTTTTAAATGAGTTTGTTGAATGGGATTTACAAGAAAAATATAGAAAGATCTACCTTACAAGTTTAATAAAGAACATGGCATTTGAAGATTGTATAAGTTGGACGTTAGAAACAATTGGCTTTATGAATCGAGAAGGGTTTCAAAAGTGGAAGGGATTTTCAATTGAATATGCTGCTGAAATAGGTAAAGTGCACTTTAGCTCTTTAAAATCTGCGTTAGAGACTGCACTTGATTTAGGGCAAGAAAGAGCTAAGCTTGCATTGACGGTATTATCAAAAGTGGATTTAAGTAAGAGTGATTTGAAATATTTCAGAGAAAAGATAATCCGAAATTATAATGAGTTTCCTGAGCTTGTAAATCATTTTGGTTATCGCTTTAAACTCTAACTATTACAAGGATTTGAGCATTTCACAACTTTAATGTTACTGAAAATTGAGATGAATAGTTATTTCACAACTTTAATGTAACTTTATTATTGGTGAAAAACTAAAAAAACCTTATTAATTCAAGGTTTTCTATTTCACAACTATAATGTCACTGAACATTCAGTGAAATAAAAGTCGTGAACCAGTAAAAAAAGTCACAAACCAGTAAAGAAAGTCGTGAACCAGTAAAAAGAGTCGTGAACCAATAGAAAGTCCCGATGATGTGAATGAACTGTGACCGTATTTGTGGAAAGTTGAAAAAAGAAGACCTTTAAGAAGCAATTAATAGGTGACTCCTGAATTCATCGGGAGTCATCTTTTTTAATGTCCATTGATATCGCTCGGAGTTATAGTAGGCGATATAGTCATCAACCTTTGTTCGTAATTCCAAGAGAGTCATACATGTCTTGTACTCCAAATCATCCTTCATATGGCCAAAAAAGCTCTCCATGGCGGCGTTATCCCAGCAGTTCCCTTTCCGTGACATGGACTGTGTAAACCCAGCTTCGCGTACGAGAAGGCGGAATCTAGGGTGAGTATAGTGCATTCCTTGATCCGAATGTAAAAGGGCTTCTGGATGAATATTGCCATCCAGTCGTTCAAGTAGTTTCTCCAGTGTTCGTTCTACAATTGGCATAGCCAATGAAGAAGAGAGGTAGTGAGCTAAAATTTGTCTCGTAGCCCCGTCTTTCACCACGGATAAATAAGCACATTGTCCATTACCATAATGCATATAGGTAATATCCGTCAGCAGAACTTTCTCAGGCTCTCCTTGGTCAAACTGGCGCTTGAGTAGGTTGGGACACGTTTGGTGCTCTTGTGTGGCTTTTGCCATCTTGCGATAGGGATTTGCTTGCCGGATCGTAGCAACAAGCTTATATTTTCGCATTAATCTTCGAATCTTTTTATGATTCATGATGATACCATTCTCCCGTTCCAGCCACATCTTCACGACCAATGCTCCAGCTTTACCATTCAAAGCGTCATAGTGTTTCTTGATAAGGAAAGCGTCTCGTTCGTCTGCCTTCTCTCGCAACTGTCTTGCTTCCTCAGCGACTTGCCAACGGTAATATCCGCTTAAGCTCACACAAGCTAGCTTACACAAATAACGCGTCATTCGCTGCAGACCGTGCTTACGTATCGTTTGGTTAATAATTTCGTAGCGCTCGGAGGGGGTCAACGTTTCCTCTGCATCTTCTGCTTTTCGAGCGCCTCCAGCTTTTTTAAGAAGTCGTTCTCCATCTCCAGAAGCTTGATTCGTGCTTCTGCACGTTTTAACTTTTCCTCGGTAGAAAGTTCCCCTGCCGGTCGTCTGCCCGGGGATCCTTTTCCTCGTTGTTCCTCTAGTAGTCCAGCCTCTCCCAGAGCATTATACGTATTACGCCAACGGGTTAGGCAATGCTTAGGCTTCTTGCGACCGATAATATCTAGGTTAAATCCCGCGCTAAGGAAGATCTCCATTGGGGCTTGGCCTTCCTTATAGGCCTTAACCGCAGCCAACTTAAACGTTGGTGAATAGGTAATACTCTTTTCCGTCACGTTCTCTACATTTGGATTGTTCTCTAGTTGTTTGATCTCATTTTCGTTGAATATCCTTGAGCTTCCTCTTGTTTTGTTATTCATGAAGGCTTCCTCCGTTATTTCGATATTTCGATTAAAACACAAAATGACCCGTAAGAGGGTCACTTTTTTCAAAGTTTCCATCTTACGGGTCACAGTTCAGAATAATCATCGGGACTTTCTTTATTCAAAAAGGAAAATGTTTATTGTAGAAGAAATAAAGTATTAGATTTATGGTGTCTAATTAAGCTATCGGGCGATTTTCGTTATCTATTGATGTAGAACATTTGTTTTTGAAAATAATGTCCCCAGCAATTTGAGTTTCCAACTATCTCACAAAAAAAACACTCATTAAAAAAGATTGCCGCTGAGTCGATCGGATTTTAGGAGTTTCCTCGACTCCATATTCGATTCTCAAATGTTTTTCTTGCCCTCACGTCAAGCAACTTGGCCTTTTTAACTCGGTTTCACTTCAGATTTTGCATCAAACTTATGGTGGTTTAATTTAATAAAAATCGAGTGAGAAAATGGTGGGAATCCTTGTGGGAGTGAGGTGGAGCAATATTGGTGGGAGTGGTGAAGGTAAGCTCATTTGCAAGGGAAGAAAAACAATAAGGTGTTTTTGGTGTTTTGTCCAAAGTCCTTATTAAAATAAAATGGATTGGGGTCTACGAGGGTTAGAGCTGTGGCAGAACGAGTGTACGATCAGGATGTAATTCATAGGCCGGTTGAACTAAGAAGAATTTCGATTAATTTCTTTGTATGGAATATATAAACTATTATGATACAGTTATGGATATGGTCTCTAAAGGGGGGGCGCTCTGTTAAATAGATTATATGAAGATTGGTTCATAAAAAAATGAAAAGGTGGGTTATATGTTAAGATCCAGATGGTTACATAGCAGTATATTTATGATTTTGTTTTTCTCTATCAGTATCTTTGCGTTTGCGAAAACTGTAGAAGCCGCGAATCAGCGTATAAGTATTCAGGTTGATTTTATCGGAGCAGAGGGATCTGACAAGATTGTGCCTGAAGTGAATGTACATTTGATTGACCTCTCAACCGGTGAGGCAAAAGAAGAGACCTTTCTCTTCAATGATCAGGCGTTCAATCTGCCGCAAGGGTTTCAAGTTAAAAATAGATGGGAAGTTGTGCAGGTAAAGAAGGATATGGTGCCAGAGTTTTTTCGTATGAATTACAGTAGTTACACAGTGAACACTACAGAAGGGATAATGGGGTATGCCTTATATGAAGGGAAATCGTATAAAAAAAAGGTTGTAGATGAGTGGGTGACGTTAGAAGAGGATGGGATAAACCGTAAACGATTGTATGTATTCAACTATACTACAAAAGAATTAAAGCTATTAAAAGAGTCCACTCTGTATGAGAAGCTTCGTCCTATCACCTATTCTTATCATACCGATCTAAAAACGAAAGAAAAATTTAAATCTATGGATCCATGGGATTATATCAATTCAGGAACAAGTTTGGATAAGCTTTTTATAAATGCGGACTTGTATTCGCTTTCTGATAATACTTCGAAGACAACAGTTCTATATTCTTTATCAAAAAATACATATGTGGCTACCGTACCCTTCGATCCCGAAGGGATACTTAGTCCAAAAACCCTGACGTTATGTTCTCGTAACAGTCGTTGCTTCGAATCGAATGAGAGCACTTCATTTAATGATAATGTCGTGTTTATGAAGAGTGGAAGGTACTATGAGATACTTAAGAACCATTCAATTAAGGAAATTAAAAAAACAACTTATGATTGGTGGCAATACCAATGGAGAATTGTCGTCAACAATCATGTATTCGGTGAAAGAAGAATTAATGGATGGGATTACATCATAAGTACTGACAACAATAAGGTAACAAAGTTGTCCGAGCGTTACACTTTTGTGCGTGAAGTAACCGTTTCGCCAGATCATAAGTATTTAGCCATCTTTGAGGCGTCGTACAATAAAGAAAAGTCAAAATATGAAGAAGACCAGGTGCGCATCTATGATATCAATAAACAAAAAGAGGTTCGTGTTATAAAATTGCCATATCGTGAAGCACCTATCAACATTATTTGGCATTCCAATACTGTACTCCAATATAGGCCGTTCTCAACAAATAATCCTTCATACATTAGAAATGTCAATGTGGAAATTCTTACAGGAATTATAACCAAAGATCTGCCAGGAGGTTATGAGATAGAGAATGCATACTTCATAGACGTAGCCGATAGAGATAATTACTTTTCTTTTGCAAGACCGTTGGAAATTCGTTATCAAGAAAAGCTAATTAAGTATACGAAGCAGCCATCCTTTGAAGGAGAGAATGGGTTAGTCTATTGTTCTCTGAAGGATCTGGCCAACGGCCTAGGTGCAGATATTAAGGTGGAATCTGGTGCGGTCAAACTTACCTTAAATGGGAAGACGGCAACAGTTGATTTGAAAGACAAGCAAGTCATTTTATATGAGGGAACAGCCTATGCACCAATAAAAAGCATTATACTTAAATTGGGTTTGCAATATAAGAGAGAAAATCTCGCGTCTCAAATAAATCTCGAGTAATAAGCAGAAAGGCTCTTATATACTTATAATTCAACGTATTAGGAAATTCAGGTTGGGCTAACGAGATAGGTCAGTTTAATAATAGTAGGATCAGAGAGAGCAGAAGACGTTTTAGTCAGAGCGCTCATTATTTATATCAAATAATCCAATAACATAAGCAAAAAATATTCGAATAATTGAGGTGCTCATTATAAGAATAGTGCTTAAAAACTATTAATTTTGGATAAATATAAAATATCGACATCTAGACATCACTTTTAACTTAATTCTAGTGGCTTCGCCTAAAAAGGCGGGGCCATTAGTCGTTTATGGGTATGTAATATATTAATTTATTAATACATTACTATCTGTCTAATTTCATTGGCCTTATAATTGAGAATTTCTTCGAAATTTTGATTTAAGAGAATATTCATCAAATTTTCATCTATAAAAAATCCGATCTCATATCCACCTTGATGAAAGAAAACATCTCTTGAAATGTCTCTTATTTCAACTGGAATGTGTGTTTTAAACGTATATTGGTACCCATCAATATACTCAGAATAATCTTTCCCAAGCTTTTATTTCATCCGACATGTAATTGTTGTTAAAATAAAGTCGTATCAGAGCCGAGCAGATGCAGGATTATTTCCCGCTGTCTGCTCGGTTTTTTCTTTTCTCTGATTTCATCCCATACAGAGAACTTCTCGAATATAGTATCTAAACTTATTTGAATGACTTTCCCGCACCTACAAAGGCTTCTCAGAAGTTGCTAATGCCTTTACTCAGGCTAATTCATTGCCTTTCAGCTTATGTTCCCAGTCATTAATCTGCTCTTCGGTGCGACGATCGGAAGCCGGACTATACGAGGTGTAAAAAACGCCGGTGACCTTAAGCAGGTGACCGGCGTTTCCATATTATTGTTTAGGCATTTTGCTCTCATCCATGTACAGCAGGTTCCAGCGATGACCGTCGAGGTCGGCAAACCCTGCGCCGTACATCCAGCCGTCAGTTTCACTCGGCTTGCCAAAGATGCTTCCTCCGGCAAACTCAACTTTTTGAATAAAGGCATCTACTTCTTCTCTGCTTTTAGCACCAATGGAAAATATTACTTCCGCGCAATTAGAAGTATCTGCGATTTTTGAACCTGTGAACTTCTCAAATGCCGCATCCAGGAACAGCAGAATTGTTGTTTGACCGATGGAAAGCTTGGCTCTCTCGTTACCAACGCTCATCGCATGGAATCCAATCTCATTGAAAAAGGTAGTTGACCTCACAACATCTTTGACCGGCAGGTTAATCCAAATCTCCTGTGACATGGCTGTAGCCTCCTGTAATATATTTTAAACTATTCCTACTATACCCTACTTCTCGCAGCAGAAGCGAATCGTGTAAAAGAAAGCGTAAGGTATGATATTCCTGTCATGCATCCTACTATTTTCTTAGTTAAGTTATTTACTGTTTATTTCGGTCATCCGTAAACTTTCTATCTCAGAGCACGAAGAAATTGCAATGAAAAAAGTTGTGGGCTAAAATGATTTTTAGCTAGGATAGGGACGGTGAGATAGCTTGGTTGAGATAGAAAAGAACTTGAAACATAACGAATATGCATCGCTCGAAGGTTTGTGCTTCAAGCTTCGTGAAATTGAACATATCAGAAACCAAACAAATGATTGGGAATTAAGACTTCAGTTTATCGAATCCCACATGATTCTCGTTGCGGCTAGTGGTAAAGGGGGGCTAAATATTGATGGGCGATTCACCGAACTACGCCAGGGTAGTGTTTACATATGTAAGCCAGGACAGCTAGTTGAAGCAGCCATGAACAGCTTTGATGAGCGGGGAATCTTCTTTATGCGATTCGATGTTCTGGTCGATGAGGGGACTTCTGTTCATTCTATGCAGATGATTAAGAAAGACAGCCCGTTCCCGATACAAAGGGAAGTTGTTGTTAAGTCTCCGATTTCCGTCAGCGCATTGTGCGACAGCATTTGCCAATGCTTGATGGACGGGGATTCTCTACAACGTTTTCGCGGCCAAATTCTCTTTCAAGAACTATTGCTCAGCATTCTGCAAGATACTAGTCTTGTAAAAGAGAATGATTCGGAATCAGGCTTGGAATACGCTAAAAGATATATCGAGCAGCATTATCAACAAGAATTGACGATCGATCATTTGGCTAAGGTGGCGGGAATCAGTACTCGACATTTCATGAGATTATTTAAAAAAAGGTACGGATATAGCGCGATTGACTATTTGGCAGTATTCCGAATTGAAAAGGCGCAACAGCTGATGAGGTCGGGCGGGCCAAATCGTCTTCGTGATATTGCGCGACATGTAGGTTATCAGGATGATATTTATTTTCGGCGCAAATTCAAACAGGTGTCAGGCGTACCACCAGCGACATTCATTAAGAATAGTAAGAAAAAAATCGTCGCTTACGATTGTCTCAATATAGGGCAATTGATTGCGCTACAGATGAATCCTTGCGCCGCACCGGCCGATCACCCATGGACCGATTATTACAGACGGAAATATCAAATGGATTCCATGCTGCCGTTAAGTTCAAATCAATGGATAAAGAGAGAAGAAATTCGACTAGCTGAACCTAATTTTATTATCGGCATTGATATATTGGTAGCGCCCGAGGAACAGGAGATACTGAGGCAGATTGCACCTGCATTTTTTGTGCCTTGGGAGAAGAATGATTGGCGAATGCATTTTCGGTTAATTGGGCAATTTCTCGATAAGACAGCAGCAGCGGAGACTTGGCTTGAAAAATATGATCGTAAAGCAATATTCGTAAGAGAGCAGGTGCAACACGTATTTAAGGATGAAAGTCTTCTCATTCTAAGAATCTCCGGTGATCGTTACAATGTTTTGGGGAAGAGAAGTCTAGGTACGGTATTCTATGATGATCTGCATATTATGCCCGTGCAGAACATCGATTTTTTGGAGGATCAGCCAATCACGCTGGATCAGCTAGCTGTTTGTAATCCGGATCGTTTGTTGTTGATTATAGATGAAGATACGGTATCACAAAAGAGCTGGCGAACACTTATGAACGCTAAGTTATGGAGTGATCTGAGGTCTGTCAGGAACAGTAGGGTGGACTTTCTCCCTGCATATCCTTGGGTTGAATATACGGCCTTTACCCATGAGCTTATGCTGGATGAAGTATTAAAGATTTGGCGTGATCGTGCATAATAAAAAGTCTCTATCGTCAATATCCGGAATTCACGAATTCATCTATACTCCTAATATATGATAATGATAATCAATATTAACTAGAGGTTGTCATAATAAATCAAATTATCAGGGGGATCATCGAAGAATGAAGCAAATACGAAAAATAACTTTAGGGTTAATCATCATAGGGTTAGTCATGTTAAGTACTGCTTGCGGAGTTAATAATGCCGGAAACACAGCTGTTAATGATGGAAAAACGAGTGGAAAAGCAATGCCTGAACAACGTGTTATTAATACTTTAAAAGGTGATATTAGTGTTCCAACTGAGCCCAAAAAGGTTATTGGACTTTCTGTTGTCTATCCAGAATTTTTATATGCACTAGGCGTTACACCCGTTGCTGTACAGAACTATCATCAGGATTTTCCATCTTATATTAAGGAACCGTTTAAAGACACAATGAAGATGGGAATTGCTGAAGTCCCTAATTTTGAAGCCATTCTGGCATCTGAGCCAGATTTAATTATTGCTCCTATATGGTGGTCCGATAAAGACTACGATCAACTTTCCAAAATAGCACCAACGGTACTTTTGCCGCAGCGGGATGATTGGCGTGATGAGTTACGGGATATAGGCCAAGTTCTAGGCAAGGTTGAACAAGCTGACAAGGTCATTCAAGATTTGCAAACAAAAGAAGTCGAGGCCAAGGAAAAACTCGATTCTTTAGTGGGTGACGAGACAGTCATGTACATGATGATTATGGCGAAAGAGATCGTTATTTATGGCGTAAATAGTGATCGAGGAAACTTCATTCATAAGAAGCTAGGTCTAAAGCCGGTTGAAACCTTCCCACAGGATGAGTTAAGTCTTTCAATTTCATTAGAAAAAATTCTCCAATATAATCCTGACCATATCATTTTGCAGCTAGATGATGAATCTAGTGAAGAAGTTCGGAACAGATCTGAGGAAATGCTGAACAACGCTTTGTGGAAGAACATGACAGCCGTGAAGAAAAAGCAGGTGCATATCATGGGAGGGAAGGAATGGTTTAGTATTGGCATGTCACCACTTGCTGATCTAAATGCTATTGACGACATCGTTCATGCCTTTGAAAAATAGTGGGTATGATTGATTTTCAGCAATTGGAAGAGAAATTTCACCTTACTTTGAATGAACTCGAAGAGACCGTGCTTACCGTTCCTGCCTTAGATTTATTAAAAAATGAAAAGATGGAACAAGTAATCGATACTTACGGATCGCTCATTAAAGCAAAAGAACGTTCTACAGCCGCAGCTTTTTTTATGAGTTGGTATGCTGGGATATGCGGTGCGATGCAGTACATGCTGTATCAAGATGACGGGTTGCTTTTGGATTTATCCTTATCTAATCTATCAATACAGTTGTATGTAGATGACTCTTATCCGCTTATTTCATTTCAAGTGAACGAAGTGCGATTTATCGAAGTTCCTATTTTGGACCGTAATGATGCTTACAGGGAGCTGCTCGATTCTTTTTATAGGGAACAGATTACGCCGATCTTCCGAACCTTGTCTCCACTGGCTCATATAAACGCGATTCCATTATGGGGACAAATCGTTAGTGTGATCTATGCTCAAATGGAAGAAGCAGTTGCGGAAGCGTCAGATGATGATGTTAGGGCAAGGATCATATATTTTAATAAAATGCTTACACAGGGTGTCGATGCTAGCGCGTTCGGACTCCGGAAAAATCCGTTTGATTTTAAACCAATCTTCATTGAAGATCTCCATATTCCTGATCAAAAAATGTTACTGAAACCAGCTTGTTGTCTGGCTTATCGCCTGGATAGCGAATTTGGCTACTGTTACACCTGTCCGCGATTAAAAGAGAAGGACCGGGCTTTGATGAGGGCGAATGGATGTTTTGATTGAGTAAAAAAATGCTCTTTTTTTGATTTATATTCCGCAAGCTCTCGCCAATTAGAGGCGAGGGCTTTTCTGCGTAAGCATCGATATTATAATAAGAGGCTATTTCAAATTTACATAATTTTATTTCATCTGGGTATAATCCCCTTTATAGAATTTTAGTAGCGGGGGAGGGAAACACATGGAAACTATGCTGGAGCAGATAAAAACACAGCTATCTCACACTGAGGACTTCATCGTTAGGTATTTTGAGTTGGATAATCAGGCTGCACAGCTGATCTATCTGGAATCTTTATGCGACACATCCAAACTAGAAATCAGTGTATTTAAGCAATGGTTTCAGGTTAAAAACGAAGAATTCTCCAAGCTGCAGCTATTAGATGTGGTTACAGCTGCTGACATTGGTATTTGTAATAACATGAATGACATCGTTCATGCCCTGCTGGAAGGAAAAGCCTTAGTAAGTTATATTTCTGCTGATCATGTATGGTATTCACTTAATACTGAACAAAATAATGTCCGGTCATTGCAAGAGCCGGTCAACGAACCTTCGATTATCGGCGAACGTATCGGCTTCGTTGAGCAGTTAAATGTAAACCTGAATTTGATTCGCAGCCGTGCATCCTCTCCGCAACTGAAGATCAGTTATATAACACTCGGAAAGCACTCCACCTATAAAGTAGCCATTGTGTGGGAGAACGGAGTGGCAGATGAGCAGATTGTAAAGGAAACCATACGCCGTCTTTCCTCGCTAGAGACCACGATGGAAGTACACCCTGGGAGGCTGCAAAAGGTATTAAAGGAAGTGAAGTATTCGATTTTCCCGCAGGTCTATGGTACAGAGAGAGTTGATATGGCCAGTAATTTGATAATGCAAGGGCGTGTGGCTATTCTATGTGATCATAGCTCAACCTGTCTGATTGTTCCTGTCTCATTTTATACATTTCTGCGTTCTGTGGATTCTTTACTGCTCGGGGATGGAACAGCGGTTATACTGCAAAGTTTGAGAGGCATTGGTGTGTTTCTTAGCATCTTCATCAGCAGCCTGTACATTGCGATAGTCAGCTTCCATCATGAAGTGCTTCCCTCACAAATGGCGATCAGCATCAAAAGTTCGTTAGAGAATGTACCTTATCCACCTATTGTCGAAGCTGTAATGATGATTATTATTTTTCAGATGATTGCGGAAGCTACAATTCGGCTACCTACCCAAATCGCGCAGATGGTTGGTGTTGCGGGAGGTATTATCATCAGTGAATCGCTTGTTAAGGTTGGATTTGTTTCCAATGTGTATATTGTTATTGTTGCTTTATCTGTAATTGGTTCATTCATGATTCCGACCTATCAAATGCGCATTTTCACGTTTATTATTCAAATGTTACTTGTGTTCGGCGCATGGATTTTGGGTTTTTATGGGATTGTAATGCTTACGTCTGCATTCTTAATTCACTTTTTTAGTCTTGAGCCGTTTGGAGTTCCCTATTGTTTGCCGATAAGGAGCAGAGCGAAATGACCAGAAATCCCAATGTCATCGGAAAATTACAGCTGACCTGTATGATCATTCAGGCCCAGTTTGGTTCAGCAATCATTACGATCGCGCATGCGCTCAATGAAAAAGCGGGAACGGGTGCATGGGTGTCTTGCCTGCTCAGTGGCATAATAAACACTTTTTACGCATATCTCATGTGGAAGCTAGCTGGAAAGGCTAAGGGAATGAATGTAATGCAAATGTTGATGCAGCGCCTGGGAGGATTCATTGGACGCGGGATTCTGATCATCATGGGGGTCTTTTATGCCTTAATTAGCTATTTGGTGTTGACGAATTGGATAGTTACAACTGATTTGTGGGCTTATCCCCGTACTCCGGTCTGGTTTTTGCTGCTTGCACTAATTAGTGTCTGCTTTTATATGAGTCGAAAGCCGATCAGGGTATATGCCCGTTTTTCTGTGCTCGCAACCATTTTCATGACTTTCTTCATACTCCTATCGCTGTTTACGGTAAAGGATTGGAACCACTACAATGTAATGCCGGTGCTTGAATCGGGATGGCTGAAAATTCTGAATGGATCGCTGACAGCTCAATGGGCCTTGATGGGTATTGAATTTTTGCTATTGCTACCTTGTTACTATGAGCATTTGGATATGCGGACGGTGTTGCGAATGACCTTGTATGGAAATTGGGCAACCACTATATTTATTGCCTTTTGTACGTTCTCCTCTACAGCCTTATTCGGAACGGATATGATTTCATATATAGGACAACCGCTTCTCTATCAAATGAAAGCAATCTCGTTTAATGTGATTGAGCGTTTTGATCTGATCGTTATCTCCATTTGGATCCTATTTATTCTCACTTCCGTTTATTCCTTCTTTATGCTGTTTGTATCCTCGATTTCGGCAATATTCAAGCAACCGCAAGCCGCACCTCTTCCCATTGCCATCGTTTGCGCTATATTGCTGTTCACAGCAAGTGCTTACCAATTAACCGTTGAGCAATTGAATATGGTGAATGGACTGATAGGCCGGTTTGGACCTTTTTTTTCGTTTAGTTTGATCATTGTTATTCTGTTACTGTTACGGTTTGCAGGCATCTTTAGAAAATCTGGAGGAGATAACCCATTGCCATGAAAAGAAAAATAGCTATCTTTCTGACGCTGCTGCTATTCTTGACCGGGTGCTGGGATCAACGAGAGTTGAAGAATATCCGGATGGTCCATACTGCAGGCATTGATATGCTGGATGAGGGCAAGATTCGGCTGACCGTATCGATTCCGACGATAAAATCACCTATTGAGCCACAAGGGAATGTAATCACCCCAAAAATCAGCGGGGAAGGGCACTCTGTTCAGGAGGCAAGCTCTGAGCTGCAAAGAATTGTTTCTCAGCATATGGATCTGCGTGAAACTCGGGTGCTCCTGATCAATGAGAAGTTTGCGAAAAACAACCTTTATGAGGCGTTGGACTTTTTTTTTCGGGAAGCCGATTTTCCTATAAATGTGTTACTTGCCATCACGGAAAGCCCAGCGCAGGAGGTTGTACAGCTTAATGTTGAAGACCGGTCACTCCTCAGTGAGTATTTGCATGATCTTTTGGGAGCAAGCGAGCAGCAAGGCAATATTCCTAAGGATTCTCCTTTTCTGGTTCCCTCCATTATGCTTACGCCTGGTGTTGATAATGCGCTTCCCTTGGTCATAATCAGTGAAGAAAAGAATCGGGCAAAAATTTCAGGACTGGCTTTATTGCATGGGAAGCAGATGACAGGAAGGCTCAATGAGTCTCAAGCTAAGGTCTATGTGATGATGAAGGATAAAAAATCTCATGGCACAATTACCGAACGAATTGGCTTTCGAAATTCATACGTGACTTTTTCATTCGAACGCACAAAACAAAGAGTCAGGCTGACTACCGCGGAGAATGAGATATCTGCTGATATTCATATCACATTAAAATGTGCTTTGTTGGACAACCCTACGGGAGAGCCGCTTAGTAAAGATATGATTCAGAAGATGGCTCATAATCTTGAGGATCTTCTGACCATTCGCGCCAAAGAGACGATTAAACTATTGCAGGAAGCTAATTGTGACGGCATTGGCATTGGTCTTGAAGTAAGAGCGCATTTAAACGATCGATGGAAATCGGTAGACTGGAATCAGGAGTATCCAAAAATAACAATTAATCCACACTTTAAAGTGAAAATTTACAATCACGGATTGTTGATCTGAGAATATGGACTTCATGGAACTTTAGCCTTCAGCAATAAAAGTTGCACCCTTTTACCCCGTTGGATATGATTATCTAACGGGGTGTTTTTTGTACAAACTACGCCTATACAAACGGCGATTTTGAGGTTAGGAGTGATCAACATGGAGGTATTTGCAGAATATTTAGCGCAAATTGATAACCCGCAGCATCGGGAACGAATGGAAGAGGTGTTGGGTTGGGTAACTAAGAAATTCACAGAACTAAAACCAAAAATTGCGTGGAATCAACCTATGTTCACCGATCACGACACTTATATAATTGGCTTTAGCGTATCCAAACAACATATGGCTGTAGCCCCTGAAATTGCAGGGATTAATCATTTCTCTGACGCAATTGTGCAGGCTGGATATGATCACACTAAGCAGTTGTTACGGATCCGGTGTGATCATCCGGTTGATTACTCATTGCTTGAGCAAATGATTGAGTTTAACATTATGGATAAGGCAGACTGTACAACGTTTTGGCGAAAATGAAAACTTAGAAAAGCTACAGATTTACTAGTGATATGAATATCATAAACCACGGATTAGTCTCATGATGAAAACATCATCGGGACTTTTTTTAGTTGTTTTTGTCGATTCCTTAATTCTTCCTTAGCGGATCATTAGCAAACATGCTAATATAATGACTGAAAAGGTTGAAAACCCTTACTTTTTCCGGATAGGGGCGATCATTCCTTGCTTATATGACGAAGAGGGGAAGAGACTGCATGCGGCGGATACTATTAATGTTAAAGTTAAATACGCTGCGAAATCAAATGTTGCTTGGTTTTCTCGCCGTCATGCTCATCATACTAACGTTTGTTGGAGGGATTACGTTCCATTCGGTCTCGACGCTACTCAAGAACAATGCTGAGAAGCATATTCAGCAAACTGCGATTCAGGCTAACGGCCGTTTGGAAAGCGTTCTCGAACAGATTAATTCTCTGACGACGCTGGTATCTACCAACGATTATATCCAGCAACTGCTTTTACGGGATATAGAAGGTCATCCCGCTACCTTTACAGAACGGCAAGCGCTGCCATCTATTATCAATTTGGTCCAAATCTATACGGATGGTATTAAATCTGTGGAGCTTTACAACAAAGACGGAGTGAGGCTGTATCCGCTCGATGGCAGCACCCTCAGAGATAAGGTACCGGAGGATTGGGTTGAAATGACGACGAGTAAGGAAGGTGGCCTTGTCTGGTTCGGTATCGATCCGCTCGATTCTACTTCGCTTGTGGCGATCAGGCAGATCAGCCTTATCGATCGGCATTTCATGACAGGCGGGTATTTACTCATCCGCTCAGACCGTGACAAGTTTGCGCTTAAGGGTTCCCTGTCCGGGGAGGGAGACGGAGAAACGGTGTTGCTCCTTGCTCCTGATGGCCAGTTCATCACGTCCAACGATGACACTATTTCGCAAAAGACAGCAGCAAAGCTGGTGGAAGAATCCGACGATCAGATCGCTTCTATCGGCAAGCAGTCCTTTATCGTCGTCAAACAGCGATCTTCCGTAACGGGATGGACATTGCTCATCTTAACCCCTGTTAACGTCATTACCAAGGGGATATCGGTCTTGCGAACGACCATCGTCGTATCGGCCTTGATGGGTACCTTGTTATTCACCTTACTTTCATTTTTCCTGTCAATTCTTATTACGAGACCTGTGTTCAAGTTGATCAAAGCTATGAGAAGTACCCGTCTTGGTATTCTGAAGCCTATCGATAACGTATCTTCCACTATGGAAATTCAGGAGCTGAATTATTCTTATAACAAAATGGTTGATAATATCAATGAGCTGATCCAGTTAGTTTATGAGAAGGAGTTATCCCGGAGTCATACGGAGTTAAAAGCACTTCAAGCACAAATTAATCCGCATTTTTTGTTTAATACTCTGGATGTTCTGTACTGGTCGCTGCTGGATAAGGATGAAGATCAGCTAGCGGAGTACGTTGTCGCCATGTCTGATTTATTCCGCTATACTATCACCGGTTCGAGTAAAGGGGGATGGGTGAAGTTACATGATGAGCTGGAGCATGTAAAGCGATATTTGCTTATTATGAAGATGCGATTTGAAGATCGCTTGGAGTGGGAAATTGTTGCTCCTTCTGAATTTTCGAATGTGGAGTTACCCCGATTGTTACTCCAGCCGCTCGTGGAAAACGCTGTATTACACGGGGTCGAGAGCAAGATTGAACCGGGATGGATAAAGCTAACGGTCGCTGGAGACGAAGAATGGATCACCATTACGGTGGAAGACGACGGGATGGGAATGGACGAGGAGATGCTGCGCTCTCTTGTGGAAGGGCTAGAAAGCGGGAAGGTGTCTTCTTCTAAAGATTCCGGCGTTGGAATTGCCAATGTGCATAGAAGGCTTCAACTGTTTTTTTCAGGAAAAAACGAACAGGGTGCAGTAATGACCATAGATAGCCGTAAGGGTCAAGGCACCCGTATAAACATTAAAATTCCTGTCCGAGGAGACATAACGCCATGAGAAGCCGAAAGATTCTTATTGTCGACGATGAACCAAGATCAAGAGAAGGAATGAAGAAAATACTTGAGGTGTGGGCAGCCGGTCAATATGAGATCCTTACGGCAAGCAATGGGATCTCCGCTATAGAAATTCTGGAGGAGACACCGGTGGAACTTATGATAACGGATATCCGCATGCCGGGAATCAGTGGTCTTTCTTTAGTTAGTCAAATAAGGGATAAAAAAATACAGCGTCAGCCATCCGTTATTCTCATCTCCGGTCATGCGGAGTTCGAGTATGCTCAACAAGCGATCCAGTTGTCCGTAGTGGAATATTTGCTCAAGCCAGCTAGCCGGGAAAAGCTGATCGCATCTGTGGAGGATGCCCTGAAGGCAGGGGAAGAGCAGGAACATATCGGCTTCATGCGGAAGATGGCCGATCCGCAATTAATGGCCATAAGAGATGAAGATGCCACATTAAGTGACCCGGTTCGCCAGGCGATAGACTATGTGGAAATGCATATAGAGGAGGCGATCAGCCTTCAGGAAGTAGCTGGACTAGTACATCTGAATGGGAGTTATTTCAGTTCCCTTTTCAAGGAGCAATGCCAGATGAACTTCAGCGAATACGTCGCCCGCAGAAAATTGCAGAAGTCGAAGGAATTACTACTGAAAACAAATCTGCCCATAGCAGAAATTGCAAGCCTTACCGGTTACCAGACTGTTAAGTATTTCAACAAGCTGTTTAAGGAGTACGAAGGAATGAGTCCAGGGCAGTATCGTTCTTCCATGAGGAATGGTATAGAAGCGAATATTCAATAATGACTCGGCAAGGGGGGAATATCTACGAAGAGAATCGGTTTATACAGTACACTTTTCTTAACATTGTTGTTGATAACAACAGCTTGCAATGGGGACCAAGGGAATAGCACCAAGAGCGACGGCGAGAAGATCACTTTAAAAATGATGCATCTGTGGCCGGATAGCAATAACTCCGCGCAAAACAAAATGGTGAAAGCAATCATCAAAGAATTTGAAGAAGCTAATCCGAATATCACCATCAAGACGGAAGTTCTTGAAAATGAGCAGTATAAAAGCAAACTGAAGGTGCTTGCCGCATCTAATGATCTACCGGACATCGGATTCACCTGGGCGGCAGGCTTTATGGATCCTTATGTTAGAGGAAACAAGTTTGCAGCCGTAGACGATCTTTTACAGGATGAGCTGAAGGGGAAATTCGTAGCCGGTACGACGGAGGGATATTCCTTTGATGGGAAGACATATGCTCTTCCTGTCGAACTGAACATAGTCCCAGTCTATTATAATAAAGAGATATTTTCAGAATTCAATTTACAGCCTCCCCAGACCTTGGATGATCTCAAAGCGATCATTCGAACACTAAATAACAATGGTATAACACCCGTTACTCTTGGTGGCAAGGACGGTTGGCCGGCTTCCTTTTGGTACATGTATCTAGCTGATCGTATTGGGGGACCCAACCTGATGGATAAGGCTGTTGCGGATCAGGACTTCACAGACCCTTCCTTGCTAGAGGCGGCAAGACAAGTGCAAGAGCTGGTAAACTTGAACACATTCATCAAAGGTTACAACGGCTTATCCAATGATGAAGCCAAGGTACAGTTCATGAATGGAAAGTCAGCCATGTTCGTAACAGGGACTTGGGAGCTGCCGGATTTTACGACCACTACGGATATAGCCCAAGAATTTAAAGTCAACATCGGTTATTTCAAGTTCCCGACAGTTGTAGGCGGCAAAGGCAACGTGGATGATTGGGTCGGTGGTCCGGGTAATGGATTGTTCGTTTCCAAGAATTCTAAGCATGCTCTCGAAGCCAAAAAATTCGTCAGCTTTTTCGTTCAAAAGTGGGGAGAGCATTCTGTTGTCAATGCTGGCGTAATCCCGGCTACCAAAGTAGATACTGCGACCATCAAGCTACCGCAAATGTTCATTGATCTTTTAAACGAGTTAAATAAGGCAAATAAAGTAACTCTTTATCTGGATACACAAATGAAACCCGTCGCTTCTACTATACACATGAACCAGATTCAGGCATTGTTCGGCGAAGCAGTCACGCCAGAAGAATTCATTAAGAAACAGGATGATGCGCTAAAAGCGGATAAGTAATGATCAAAAATATAAACAGATAATGGAGACGCCAAGGTACAAATGCCTTGATGTCTCTTTTTTTTGCGTTGTATAGAACTGAATCTAAAAATAGTGGAAGTTTTCCTAAAGAGGGTGTCCTTATGCTAGAGAATCATAGGCTCTATAATTATGTATGCGGTTACATAAAACCGAGGATCAATATAAAAGGGGAGGCAAAGTATGAAAAGTATGAAACGTAGTTTAGTGGGGATCTCTACATTGCTCGTGATGTCATCTGCTCTCGCAGCATGTGGTGGGAACTCAAATTCCAACTCATCTAGCCCAAGTTCAGCGCCTGCACCAGCAGCCAATACTACCGAAGCTCCAGCAAAAGGAACAGGTGAGAAAGTCACCATCAATCTTTGGAGCTTTACGGACGAAATTCCTAACATGACTAAGAAGTATCTGGAAATCCATCCTGACGCAAATGTAGAGTTCAAAACTACAGTTATCGCAACCACTGACGGAGCTTATCAGCCTGCTCTTGATCAGGCTCTGACAGCTGGAGGCAAAGATGCCCCTGACATTTTTGCAGCTGAATCAGCATTTGTGCTCAAGTATACACAAGGCGACGCCTCAAGCTATGCAGCTAACTATTCTGATATAGGCCTTGATGACCAAATGGTTAAAGACGCTGGCATCGCCCAATACTCGGTTGACATCGGTAGTCTAGACGGTAAATTGAAAGCCCTCGGCTATCAAGCGACTGGCGGCGCTTTTATCTATCGCCGCTCCATTGCGAAGGAAGTTTTTGGAACAGATGATCCAGCCACCATCAAGAATGAAATTGGACCAGGCTGGGATAAATTCTACGATGCAGCTGCGAAGCTGAAAGCTAAAGGATACGGCATCGTTTCCGGTGACGGAGATATCTGGCATCCAATCGAGAACAGCTCGGACAAGGGTTGGCTTGTTGATGGTAAGCTTCATATCGATCCGAAGCGCGAAGAGTTCCTGGATCTCTCTAAAAAGCTGAAAGACAATGGCTATCATAACGATACGACAGACTGGACGGAAGCATGGTATGCGGATATGTCCGGTACCGGCGCCCAACCGATCTTCGGTTTCTTCGGTCCTGCTTGGCTCATCAACTACGTGATGAACGGTCAAGTAAAAGACACGAATGGCGACTGGGCGGTTTCCGAACCACCAACAGGCTTCTTCTGGGGTGGCACTTGGCTGCTTGCCAACAAAGACGTCACGAAGGATGAGGCCAAGAAACAGGCTGTTGCGGACTTTGTGAAGTGGGTTACACTCGACACCTCAGAAACGGGACTCCAATATTACTGGGCTAACGGTACCATGAAGGAAGGCGAGCAAGGAACCAAGGACAGCGTTGCATCCTCAGTTGTGATGTCGAAGTCAAACGGTGAAGTTCCACTGCTCGGTGGTCAAAATATGTTCGATGTGTTTGTACCGGCCAATGCAAACGCTTCAGGTAAGAACTTGACCCAGTACGACGAAACAATCAACAAGCTCTGGCGTGATCAAGTACGTGAATACACCGCGGGCAACAAGGACCGTGCCAAAGCGATCGAAACCTTTAAGCAACAAGTCAAAGACCAACTTGGCATTGAAAGCGAATAAGAAGGATTCGGAGGGGCGGGGGAGTAATCCCGCCCCTTCATATCAACTAAAGAGGTGAGAGCATGCGCCGCAAAAATGTGAACTATTCGAAATACGGTTATATTTTTACCTTCCCGTTTGTCCTTGCATTTCTGATTTTCTCACTGTATCCCATTTTATATACCGCAGTCATTGGATTCACAGATATGAAAGGAATAATACCCAAACCAATCCATATTCTTGATAATCCTTTTCAAAACTTCAAAGATCTTCTCTTTGATAATCCCTCATTCCGGAAGTCTTTGTTCAATACCGGATTGCTCTGGATTACTAACTTTGTTCCCCAGATGCTTCTCGCGCTCTTGCTAACCGCATGGTTCACGAATAAGCGTCTTAACATAAAGGGACAAGGCTTGTTCAAGATTCTGCTCTATATGCCTAATATCATCACTGCTAGTACGATTGCCGTGTTGTTCAGCACTTTATTCGCCTATCCGATGGGTCCTGTAAACAGTTTGTTTCAAATGTTGGGATGGACAGACGCTCCAGTGTTCTTCCTGCAGGATAAGACGACTGCACGGGGCATTGTCGCGTTCATCCAGTTCTGGATGTGGTACGGCAACACCATGATCGTCCTGATCGCTGGCGTTATGGGTATAAATCCTGCGCTCTTCGAGTCCGCATCGATTGACGGGGCGAACGGGTTTCAAACCTTCTTCCGCATCACACTGCCGAGTCTGCGTACGATATTGCTGTTCACATTGATTACATCTATGGTGGGTGGTTTGACCATGTTCGATATTCCGCAATTATTCCTTGCAGGCGGACCGGACGATTCTACGCTTACTACGTCCATGTTTATCTATGGGCAAGCATTCAAGGGCAGCTATATGTATAATCGTGCTGCAGCAGCGAGCATGATCATGTTCTTGGTTTCGGCGATATTGGCTGGAATCCTGTTCTATGTGATGCGTGACCGCGACGCGTCAAGACTTAAAAAAATAGAAAAGCAAAAGTATAGAAAAGCTGCTATAGCAGCCCGTGAGGGAGGCGTAACACATGGCAAATAATCAGAAAAGCGGAACCGTTAACCGAAAGATAAATAAGACGATTATCTATGTGGTTTGCATCTCTTTGGCGGTACTCAGTATTCTGCCATTTTGGGTCATGTTTGTAAATGCCACACGCTCTACACCGGAAATCCAAAGTGGTCTTTCACTGCTTCCTTCGAGCCATATGATGAGCAATCTGCAAGTATTGCTCGATAAGAGCTTTGATCCGCTTCAAGGGTTCATGAATTCATTCATTATCGCCAGTTCTGCAACCCTCTGCACAGTCTATTTCTCGTCCTTGGCGGCCTATGGGCTCGTAACCTACAGCTGGAAGCTGCGGGGGCCATTCTTTACCTTTATCATGTGCGTGATGATGATTCCTTCCCAGGCAAGCGCTATCGGATTCTATCAGTTCATGTATAAGTTACATTGGACCAACAATTTTCTTCCGCTGATTCTACCAGCGATTGCTGCACCGGCGGTAGTGTTCTTTATGCGCCAATACCTTCTTGCAACTCTGTCGATAGAGATCGTGGAAGCTGCACGCGTAGATGGATCTGGAGAGTTCTTTACATTCAACCGGATCATCTTACCGTTGATGATGCCAGCAGTAGCAACACAAGCTATCTTTGCCTTTGTAGCCAATTGGAACAACCTGTTCATGCCGCTGATATTGCTAACGCAGAAGGAGAAATACACCATGCCGATCATGGTAAGCTTGCTCCGAGGTGATATCTACAAGATGGAGTTCGGCTCGATTTATATGGGGCTGGCTTTAACAGCTTTACCGCTGTTTGTGGTTTACTTCCTGTTATCCAGATACATTATTGCGGGCGTAGCGCTCGGAGGCGTCAAAGAATAACCTCGGCTGCTGGCTTCGAATAAGGGCAGCACCGTGGAATTAATTTATTCCAATCTAGGCCTGTTGATTAGCTAAAAATACCCTGAAAGAGACTTATTGTACCTTTTTTTGGCTAATCAACAGGCGTAATCTCAATGAGGAGGAGAATCCTATTATGGCAACCCCAAATGAGCCGTTAGTTACCCATCTCTATACAGCCGATCCCTCCGCTCATGTATTTGAGGGCAAGCTGTATATTTACCCATCCCATGATATCGACCATGGTGGACCTACAAATGATAATGGTGACCAATATGCGATGGAAGATTATCATGTGTTTTCCTTGGAAGATCCTACATCCCCCTGTGTAGATCACGGAGAGGCACTTCATCTTCGGGATGTGCCTTGGGCTTCGAAGCAAATGTGGGCGCCAGATGCCGCATACCGGCAGGGGACATATTATTTGTTTTTCCCGGCCCGGGATAAGGAGGGGATCTTCCGCATCGGAGTGGCTACGTCAGCTTCACCATCGGGTCCTTTTCAGGCTCAAGAAAGCTATATAGAAGGTAGCTTCAGCATCGATCCCGCTGTATTCGTGGACGAGGATGAAAGAGCCTATATGTATTTTGGCGGCTTATGGGGCGGACAATTAGAAAAGTGGCAGGACGGTATTTTTCAGCAAGATGCGGTAGAAAAGAGCCCAGAGGAGCCGGCTTATGGTCCTTGGGTGGGTGAGCTGAGTGAAGACATGCTGGCATTTAAATCTGCCCCTCAGGAAATCATTATTACTGATGAAGAGGGAAACCCAATTCTTGCGGGTGATGAGGACAGGAGGTATTTCGAGGGTCCATGGATGCACAAGTATCAGGGGAAATATTATCTCTCATACTCCACGGGTACAACCCATAAGATCGTCTACGCGGTAAGTGATAAGCCTTGCGGACCCTTTGTCTTCCAAGGGACGATCCTGAATCCAGTCATCGGCTGGACGACCCATCATTCCATCGTGGAATTTAACGAGAAATGGTATTTGTTCTACCATGACGCATCTTTGTCTGGCGGCGTAGATCATAAACGCAGTATGAAATTTACAGAGCTACATTATGAGGAAGACGGCAGAATCCGGCCGGTAATACTCTAATTGAAGGTAGAGCCTCCCTTTTTATAGGGTGTATTATGAAATAACTTAAGGATGTCTTGGAGCTAATACTTCTGAGACATCCTTATTTGTTGTTTTATATTTCGTCAGGGCCCTATGATTTTAGAAGGTAAATAGCATCCTCTAATATTGTATTCATTTTGCAGGGCTATCGCCCTATGGATCACAGATGTATAATCATGGAATAAAACGCAAAGGATTTGAAGCGATGAAATTTTATCTGGTTATTATTCAAGTCTTATATTTATTATCTCTAATTCCTTGGTTCGTAATTTGGGGATTATCCTTTATGGTTTTTGACAATGGGATCTCAGCATGGGGAATATCAATAATGATAATTGTTTCATTGTATCCAGTTGCTGTTGTTATTTGTTCGATTTTATCTTGGTTCTTTAGGGTTAGATTTAAATCTTTAACTATCTTTTTTATTAGTGCTATTCCGTTATTGTGGGTGATTACGCTAGGAGCTATATTAATTGGTTATTGAAGTACAAACTGACCGCTAGCTTTGTATTTGTTGTTTTTAGTTTCCCATGTAAAAGTCCCATGGACTAAACTATATCCGCCTTCTGTTGCGTACTTTTTCCAGTATTGATGGAATCGGCCCTTTTCATCGATCTCAGCAGAATAGTCAGCCATAAATTGTAGCTTATTAACTAATGTTCCTTGTTCTAAACGATATACATAGACTTGGGTATTGGAAGGAAAATAGTCTACAAGTATAGCTACATGTTTTTCATTTGGTGATTTGGTAATAAGCTTAATTGAAGCGTCATCTTCTTCATAGGCTACGTTTGTATTAATAAGTACAACAACATTTTTAGAATTAACTAAAAATAAATTTCCGGAGTCCGCAAGTATTATGTTTTCGTCTTTTTTGTCCCCGTTCAGGTCCGCTGTCTTAATGAGGCGTATGACTTCCTTTGGATATTTTTTCAGCAGGATAGACTTTGCATGATTAGACTCAGAATACTATAGGCTGTTATGAAGGGGGAATGATTGAATAGAATAAATCCTTGCCTTTTAAATATATTGAGGTTATTATGGATTCGTGAAGTCTTTAATTAAAACGAAGTGAGGTTCGTTCTTTTTTTGAGACTATAATGGACAATATAAGTCTTTAATATCTGTAATATAAATTGAAAAGTGAAAGGAAGAATGAAAATGAATTACGATTGTGCGATTATCGGCGGAGGACCGGCAGGTCTCAATGCTGCTTTGGTGCTAGGCAGGGCAAGAAAAAACGTTGTTGTTATTGATGAAGGACGCGCCCGGAATAGGGTTACTCGAGAAACACATGGCTTTCTTACTAGAGATCCTATAAGTCCAAGCGATTTTAGACGAATTGCGAAGGAGCAGATAAGTGCCTATCCATCCGTTACTTTTGCGGAAGATACCGCTATATCGATTACGGGAACCGATGGTGATTTTCAAATTTCGACTGTTCAGGGTCAGACCTATCGAAGTAAAAAGCTGCTCTTTGCGATAGGAATGAAGGATCTTCCGATGGAAATTAAGGGGCTCTCAGATGTGTATGGCAAAAGCGCCTTTATCTGCCCTTATTGTGATGGATGGGAGCTAAGAGATCAGCCTCTTGTAGTAATTGTTAAGGGAGCGGATGCAACGCATATGGCCCAAGTGATATCTGGTTGGACGAATAACATTACCATATGTACTAATGGATCTGATGACTTGACGAATGCACAATGCGAGGAACTTCAACAACATAACATTCCGGTCTATGATTTGCCGATTCAATCGATCGAATCTGACAATGGTATGGTACAGCAAGTTGTGCTGAAGGATGGTACTAGCATCGTATGTACAGGGATATTTTTCAGACCAAAGCTAATGATCGGATCAGATTTGCCGCAAGCCATCGGTTGCGAGATCACAGAAGCTGGAACAGTTATTGTCGATAATCTCGGTAAAACGAACGTTCCAGGCGTTTATAGTGCCGGTGATGCAGCAACACATCTTCATCAAGCTATTATTGCCGCTTCTATGGGTTCCTTAGCTGGGGTGGGCATTAACAACGAACTAAATGAAGAGGAATGGCGTAACATCTGATGCTATTGTACAAAATAGTCTAATTCATTTATTCCCTTGAGCTGAACTTACATCCAGATTAATATAGAAACTATATTTGTTCTGAGAGGGGTAGTTTAAAATAAAAGTTGGATTCCTAATTATTGATATGCAAAACCTTTTCTTACACGATCATATGGAGAAGTTAAATGTAAGCCAGGCTTGTGAATACATTAATCATGTGTCGGGGTTACTTCGTGCAAAAGACCAAATTGTCGTTCATATAAAAGACGTGGAAGGGGCAAACGCAGATACGGATCCAGAAGCAAGAAATATTATTCCGGAAATTACAGTGTTACCTACGGATATCCAGATAGAAAAAGAGTTCTCTAATGCTTTTTGGAAAACAGATTTGGAACAGGTGCTACGTGAACATGGTGTTGAATTTATTATCGTTGCAGGCTTCGCTGCAGAACACTGTATAACCTTTACTATAAACGGTGCACAAGAAAGAGGCTTTCAAGCAGCCATTCTTCAAAAGGGTATCCTTAGCACACAGCCAGATGCCATTAACTCGATTTACCGTGATCGGCATATGATCTCTTACCCGGTGATCGAATTTTTAATGGAGACCATTGCTTGAGATTCTACTAACAGAAGCTATTGTTTATAATTGGAGTTACGTATTAGATAACTAATATGTAACTCCATTTTATAATTGTAAAAATACATATGGAGGTAATTAAGTTTGAGTACTCACTACTATCTCAGTTGGTTTAATAATTTTTTTCCAGAGAAGCTGGTCCATTGTTTGCATGAGGATATACAAGACAGAAAATCGCTTGTTATGATTAGCGCTGAACCGTCTGGTTATACAGGTGAGCAAATTAACATTGATGATGTTTCTGAATGTACATGGTTAAATCAGGCTAACATTATTTTTGATGAATATCATTTCATTGATTACCGCATGCAGAAGGAAGATGCTCAGCGATTAATTCACAACGCTTCTGTCATTTTTTTATGCGGTGGAGATCCTGTTTTGCAAAATGATTTTTTGGCCGATTATGAATTATCAAATGTTATTAAGAACAGCAATGCCGTTATAATGGGTGCCAGCGCCGGTGCGATAAACATGGCTGCAAAATGGTTATGCTTGAAAAACACTGGCAATGAAGTTGAAACAAGTACTATTTATGATGGTATTGGCTTTGATCATTTTGCCTATGAATCTCATTCTAAACGCGACTACGCTACGTTTGTTCAAGGTTACCTGTTCCCCTTGTCTGAAGAGATTGATGTTTATGCGGCAGAACAGGAGAGTGCAATGCGTGTAAAGGACGGAAAAATAGAAATAATGGGTCCTGTATATTTAATTTCCCACTCAAAGATTCAGAAATTGGTTGAGACGCTCTAATTAGGCTTACAGCGAATCATCTCAGGTTTTTAAAATCCCCAGGACTTATTGTTGGGCAAAAATGATAAATTTTTTAGACCGCCTTCAATGGCGGTCTTTCTATGTCCGGCAGATGCTAGCTGCCCATTTTATTGAAGTAAGGGGCAGGATAACTCAGTAATTTCGCGAATAAGACGCTATAAGAAATCAGCGAGAAACTATAAGGAGCAGAAAACATGAAATGCCCTCACTGTAACAACGAATTAAATGAACTTCCTTTATGTTACGGAAGTGAAGCACCCTATTATTTTCACACTGTACCAGAAGAGAAAAGAACAGAATTAATTAGAGATTTTTGTGTAATTGATGAACAGCATTTCTTTATTAGAGGACATATTGAAATACCAATAATTGATAGTAAAGAGAAATTTATATGGAGTGTTTGGGTTTCTCTTAGTGAAGAGAACTTTTTGAAATCTAATGAATTACTGCACGTAGAGGGAAGGGAAACTGAAAAACCTTATTTTGGTTGGTTATCGACTGAACTTTCAATATATCCAATAACCACATTATCGTTAAAGACAATGGTACATACACAAGAAGTTGGTGCTGTTCCGTTAATAGAATTAGAACAAACGAATCATCCACTTGCAGTTGAACAAAGAGAAGGAATTACAATGGGGAGAGTTAAAGAAATTGCTCATTTAATAAATCATAGTCTGTAAGAGAAGAATTTGAAAGAAAGTATGGTCGAAAAAGCTGCCGTGCCGACAGCTTATAAAATCGTATCTACGCCGCGTCACTGCTCTCCTTGGTCTACTAAGCGGTTTTCGGTGAGGCGTAATCAGCAGATAACCCCGCAAGGCTAAATCCATTGGACTCGGTGCGTAATGTCGATTAAGCTAGCGGGGCACATTAGTGGAATAGCGGTTGCTTCGGCAGCCTTTTTTTTATTTGTTCAACTAACGGGCAGGTTAGTGAAACCACACAGTTTTCTTAAACGTATAATCATTATTCAAATTTTTTCCAATACTGCTCATACAGAGGTGAACTTGACTGGAGCATTTTTATGACTTGGTTCAATTGGCGTTCTCGATCGCTCTCATCTATTCCTTAGTGTCAATTCCATTCACCTTTTTTTCTACACAAGAGATTCACTGGGGTTACGAAATTGCTCCAGCCGGTTTAACTTGGTTTGTGGCTGTCAGACTGTCACAACCGAGCAGCATTCTGCGGTGGATAGTACGTACTGCCAGACGAAGAGAAGCACCTAATGAAGAAGACCATAGTCCTTCCCCACATTGATATTCCATACTTTCAATTAGGGAGGACAACGATGAAAAAGATTTTGTTGTTTCAAAAATGGGCCAAGCCCATTCTCGTCATGTTGATTGGAGTTATTCCGATCATTGTGCTCAGCGGGTGTTCGACAGCATCTCATTCAAACTCGATTAATGCCGATTCAGCAGGGGTATTTAACCACTTTTTTATTTATCCATTTTCGATCTTGATCAAATTCTTTGCGAATGCATTTCACGGAAACTACGGATTATCGATCGTGCTGATGACTTTCATCATCAGACTCGCGATCATGCCGCTCATGATGAATCAAACCAAGAAACAAATGGACATGAAAGAAAAGATGGCCGTCCTCCAGCCGGAGTTAACTGCACTTAAGGAGAAGTATAAGAACGACGTCAGTGCGGATGCAAAAAAACAACAGCAAGTCGAGATGATGCAGCTCTACCAGAAGCATCAATTTAATCCCTTAAATATGGGGTGTTTACCGATGCTTCTCCAATGGCCGATCACCCTCGCATTTTACTACGCCATTCGTCGTACCCCAGAGATTGCAGCGGACGATTTTCTGTGGTTTAGCTTGGGGAAAACAGATATGATTTTGCCGCTTATTGCCGCTGCGGTGTATTACATTCAGTTCCGCGTGTCTCAATCCGTTTCAGCGCAGTATCAGCAAAATCAAAATAACCAAATGGCTTTCATCGGATTGTTGTCACCAATTATGATGGGTGTATTTTCTTTTCAGATGCCCGCCGCGTTACCATTATATTGGGCAGTTGGCGGTATATTCATTATCGTGCAAACGATCATACTCAATAAAATGTACACGAAGCCAAATGTAGCGAGTAAAAACTTACCCACCGGTGTAGAAGATTTATAAAATTGAACCAGGTCATAAAACAATACTAAATACAAGGCATCTGAGGCGCGACCTCGGATGCTCTGTTTTTATGTTGGCGGCTCGTTAACGGGGAACATAGTTCAACATAATGAGAAAAGTGAAAGGGCCATCCCACAAAAGGATGGCCCTAAAACTTACCGTTACAGACAGCGCAGAGAACCGTATCATAAATAACGATTAAGCTAATGGGAAACTATAGCTCAATAACATCAGAACGAAGCTGCCGACTTGAATCGGCAGCTTTGTACAAGAGAAAATGATAAGCTGGAATAAACACTTGCAGTACTGATGGGAGAAAAAGGTGAATATATGGATTCAAATGAACTAAAACCTTTAATGAACAACACAAAATGGGAAGAAATAAGACAAGCAATGCTCAACTATGCCTTTCCAACCAAATGGAGAACTAAAGACATTGATACTGGCTATATCAGCCTTTGGGATGGAGATTGGTATTACCATTTTTCAGATGGTGGCTACAAATTTATTGAGTGGTTAGAAATTCATGCTGAAGATGACTTGATAAAAACTGATTTAATTCAATTCCTGAAAAAAATACATGTTCCAGGTGAAGTAACTACCGACTCCATCATAATTTATGGATATAACAAAACTAATGAATTCATTGGTTATATTTGAATAATTACACCAACGGGTAGCGTTAGCTCAAATACGATTAGGCAGCCGTCAGTCAACGTCATCAGCTGCCTTTATTCAACTAACGGGCAGATTAACGCTATAAACCTCTTAGGATTAGTATGCTTAGGTAAAAGAAGTATTCTCAAGAATTCTCTAATGTAAATAAATACAAATTACACTTCAGTTAATCCATTATCTATACATATTTTTAAGAGTATATTGAGGTAAATAAAGTAATTATTCACTTTGATAAATCCGAAATTGCTATGTCGGTATTATTTTATGGCTTCTTAAGGATTGCAAATCCATCGACAAATGGGAGTTTAAAACAGATGTTGTGCCGTAGTTAGTTTTATGAAAGGAAGGTATAGAGTGAGCATTTATTACGCTTCAAGCAAAGAGGATATCACTAAGGATGCACTCCAAGAGTTATTTCTTTCGGTAGAATGGGAGTCTGGCAAGTATCCAAACGAGCTTTTACAAGCAATCGGAGGGTCTCATTCAATTGTTACCGCTTGGGAAGGAGGAAAGCTTGTCGGTTTAATAAATGCTTTGTCAGATGGTGTTTTAACGGTATATTTTCATTATATGCTTATTAATCCGAGTTATCAGAGTATCGGTATAGGTAAGAAAATGATGAATATAATGCTTGATAGATATAAAGGGTGTAAAACAAAAGTATTAATTTCTTATCCTCATGCAGTGGATTTCTATAATAAATTTGGCTTTAATACAGAGGATGGAGCTACACCAATGTTTATCTCAGAGTTGATATGATTGATGGTATAATTTTTGTATACAAATAATTACATAAATTAAATCCTTATAAAAAGGGATGAGCAATATGGCAAATATCGAGCACTTACAGACCGTGAATGTTCCAGCTTCAACGGTCAATCATTCTTCGTCAGATGAAATGGGTGGAAGTGACCTCATTTTATCGCGTATGTAATTATAACTGGGCTATTTTTTTGTACAGTCTTAAACAGTATTGCGAAGAAGGGAGGGTCTTCCGTATCATTAACGGAAGTTTTAGAACCATTGAAAACACGGATGGGTGAATAAAGTACATGATCCCGAGAACTGATTTCGGAAGTACTGGGTAAGTACGAAGAAGTTGTCACCCAAGTCTTGATAATCATTCGTTCAACAAACGGGAAACTATAGTTCTATAAATAGCGGTAGTTTAAAATTTTTAAAATGCCTTGAACAACTGATGAATGAAAACGATTGAACTTTTGAAATTAGACCACTAAATTTATATATTTTTAGCCTAAAAGATGCATTGACCCGGAAAAGGTTGGAGCCTATAATCATAAACAGGGAAAATTCATTAGATATAGAGCTATCTGTAACCTGAGGATTTCTCAACAGTCCTATATGTAAACGCATACAATGAGGTTTTTCCATGTTTTCTTAGAAGGAGGAGATTGTATAAGTTAGATTGTTTCTTTTTTTCTCATTTTTGCAAACGTTTGCACAACGGATTTTGCACTTAAAAATTAATGAGGAGGTTATTTATTTGGTACGTAAACAATCTAGGCGGTTTGTTTCTTGGTTGATCATTTTTTCGCTTATTTTTAGTTTATTCGGTTTATCCGGCGGGGCTTCAGCCAGCAACACTGATTATACAGTCTCTTATACGAACTCCACAGCATCTGCTGTAACACTACATTGGACCACGAATAACTGGACGAATATTACCGACACGGTCATGACTAAAAATGGGACCACATTTACGGCCAACCTCAATGTTCAGGAGGGCGCCACACTTATATATTGTTATCACATCACAGCCCCAACGGATAGTTGGGACAGCAACGGAGGGAAGAACTGGACGGTTGTTATTCCGGTTGCTGGTAAATACGAAGCTGAGAGCGCAGCCTTGTCAGGTGGCGCAAAAATAAATACGAATCACACCGGATATACTGGCACCGGTTTTGTTGATGGATACACAACTACAGGAGCAACAACCACCTTTAACGTTCAGTCTTCTGCTGCAGGTGACTATAACGCAACGCTCCACTATGCCAATGCGACGGGCAGTGCCAAGAAAGTTTCTATTTATGTGAATGGAGTAAAGGTAAAGCAGACCACTTTAGCGAACTTGGCAAACTGGGATGAATGGGGGGACCAAACAGAAACGCTCTCCTTACAAGCAGGCAATAATACGATCGCTTACAAATATGACTCGGATGATACTGGGAATATAAATATTGACTATGTAACTCTCTCAAACGCACCAACACCAACATCTACCGCAACACCAACACCAACACCAACACCAACACCAACACCAACACCAACACCAACACCAACACCAACACCAACACCAACACCGACCGTAACACCAACTCCTACACCAACGCCAACGCCGACCGTAACACCAACTGCAACTCCTACACCAACGCCGACCCCAACTGTGACGCCAACCCCAACGCCAACTACGGCTGGCTTAACGGTTCATTTTAAGAAACCAGCAAATTGGAGTTCAACGATCCGAATTCATTACTGGAATCTGAGTCCGTCAACGGTTCCAACAAGCGGGGCTTGGCCGGGAATTCTGATGAAATCGGACGGAAATGACTGGTACAGCTATACTATTTCCAACGCTACTGGCACAAGCCTTATCTTCAATGATGGCAACGGCAAACAGACTGCTGACTTGTCCCGCAGTGTAAAAGAGGGCTGGTATTCTTCAGATAACGTATGGTATGACGCTAATCCGGAAATTCCGAAGATTCCTGTGATTTCAGTCTCTCCTACGCCGAAAACATATGATTCTGCTCAAACTGTGAAGCTCTCCAGTATCAATACTGGCGATAAAATTTACTATACGACAGACGGGTCGACCCCTACGACAGCTTCTACCTTATACACGACACCAATTCAAGTAGCCTCTACTACAACTATTAAGGCTTTTGGTGTTAACTCCTTAGGTCAAGCAGGCAGTGTAGGCACTTTTGCTTATGTCATTGACCTAAATCTCGACCTGCAAGCCCCAACCATAACAGCTAATCTACCTGTTGGGAATTCAAGCTCTGCGGTTACCGTCTCTTTTAATATAAAAGATAACAAAGCAGCAACGACCACAGCATATTACACAGATAATGGTACGGAACCAACTACTAGTTCAAATCTCTATATCTCTGGCAATGCTTTAACTGCTCTGGCAGGACCGTCCATTCTTATTAATAAGACGACGACACTGAAATTCCTGGTGGTCGACGGTGCCGGAAATGAAACGAAACAGAGCTTTGTCTATACGATTGGAAATAAAGGCGATTTCCGTGAAGACACCATATATTTCGTGATTACTTCACGATTCTATGATGGTGATCCGAGTAATAACGTGCATTCATGGGAGGATGCCAAGGCAGGCAATCCGGATTCAGACCCAGCTTGGAGAGGTGACTTTAAAGGACTGATTCAAAAGCTCGACTACATTAAAGCGCTCGGATTCAGTGCTATTTGGATTACCCCAGTTGTGCAGAATGCCAGCGGGTATGATTATCATGGCTATCATGCGATTAATTTTTCCAAAGTAGATCCAAGGTATGAGTCAGCAGGAGCTTCATATCAGGAATTAATTAATGCAGCTCATGCCAAAGGGATAAAGGTAATTCAGGATGTTGTTGTAAATCATACCGGTAATTTTGGGGAAGAGAATCTGTTGCCTATGTTCAAAAAAGATCCGGCTGCAGCGGACACTGTGAATAACATGATCAAAATTACGGATAAACTGCCAGCTAACTATGATACGATGACCCCTGATCAGCAATATCAGGCCAGACTCGCAATCATGAAAAATGCGGAAACCAACAATAACATGTATCATACTGAAAAAAGTCTTTCCTGGGAATCTTACACCGTACAGACAGGACAGATTGCAGGAGACGCTGTGGACTTGAACACGGAAAATCCTGTAGTGAATCAGTATCTAATTGACAGCTATAATCAGTATATTGATATGGGTGTTGATGCTTTCCGGGTCGATACTGTGAAGCATGTGAGCCGGTATATTTTTAACAAATACTTTGTTCCTGCCTGGAAAACAAGAGGGGGCTCAAACTTCTTTGTCTTTGGTGAAGTGGCTACTCGGTACAGAGATGTATGGAATAGTGGAATTCCGGCAATATCGACTCCATTCTATACTTGGAAAAGCTCGAAAGCCTATCCGGGTGACGGACAAAATGACTACGCTTCCAACAAGCTGTCAGTAGAACAAGAGTGGGCAGATAACTCTACTACAGCGGGGCAACCAACCTCAAATAATGCTTTTTTAATAGGCAATAATTATCATGCACCTGACTATTCGATGAAATCGGGTATGGATGTTATTGATTTCCCAATGCATTGGGCATTCAAGACTGCACAGGAAGCATTCAGTATGAAGAGCGGTGATCAGTACTATAACGATGCTACTTGGAATGTAACTTATGTTGACTCTCATGACTATGCACCTGACCAAGCCCCTGAGAATCAACGATTTGCAGGGACTCAAGACACTTGGGCTGAGAATCTCTCGCTGATGTTCACCTTCCGGGGAATACCTGCGATCTATTATGGTTCTGAAATCGAGTTTAAAAAAGGATCAGTCATCGATGTAGGTCCAAATGCACCCCTAAGCTCAACAGGGCGTGCTTACTTTGGAGATCATATTGAGGGTAGCGTTACGGTACAGGACTACGGTAAGTATACAAATGCTACTGGTACACTTGCCGATTCATTGAACTATCCTTTGGCAAAACATATCAGACAACTCAATTTAATCAGAAGAGCTGTTCCAGCCTTGCAAAAAGGCCAGTATTCCACAGAAAATGTATCCGGTGATTTGGCGTTTAAAAGAAGATATACCGACAGCGCGAAAGGTATTGATAGCTTTGCGTTAGTTACGATCTCAGGAAATGCGACATTTACCGGAATACCGAACGGAACTTACGTGGATGCGGTGACTGGCGATACCAAAAACGTTACTAACGGCACAATCACTCTGGTATGCTCCGGAAAAGGAAATGCGAGAGTGTATGTATTGAACGGTAGCGGTGGAATTGGAGTAACCGGAACCTACCTGAAGTAGAATAAAGTCTTTTAGTAAAAAGAGAAGAAGCAACCTCAGTTCGGATTATTCACCGATCTAAGGTTGCTTCTTCATATACAACTTAATCATTTAATCCTTTACCATCCAGAATTTGCGGAATCCATTTCTCAACCCTAGACACACGGGTTTTGGATTGCTTGGGTTCCGAAAAATGATGAAGGTATGCTCTTTGCCGCCCGGGCGTCAAGGCTTCAAAAGCATTTTTCAAGGCAGGTTGTTCATCGAGTTTAGTTTGAAATTCATCAGGAATGATGAAATCAGTATTCTTTTTAAATTCTACTTCCAAACCAGCTTTTTCAATTTCGATGGCTTCATAAATATAGTCTTTTATGATGCTTTCTTTTTCAAGGATCTCTTGAACATTGGTGAACCGGATCTGGCGTGCTGCTTGTACATTCTCCGTTTGTTGAATCAGAATCCCATGGGTATCCTTTAATAAGACACCTTTATGAAACAGCAGTGCAATATATTCTTTAAATCCATGGATTAAGACTATGTTTTTGTTCTCAAACGTGTAACAAGGATGCATCCATTTAAAGTCTTCGGTCAACTCACAGTCAAGAATGATATTTCTCAACGTCTCGTATTCTTCCTGCCACTGTTTTACTTTTCTTAAGAATCCGTCCACCTTAGCGTTGGTTCTGCTATTTGTCATTAAGGAACACCCTTCTTCCTCGTAATTATATAAAGCTTTCTATTTGCTTAGCTTGTCCCTTTTGCGGTTGATCTAATTGCATAGTTTGCATACAGACACTAGTATAGCTAACATAATATTAGATGTCTCATATGGAAATGGCTAGTAAAACTTATGTTAGCGAGGTATTTATGAATACAATTACCGTCGATTTAGTTGCAAGATTAATTAATGAACAATTTCCCGCGTGGTCCGATTTAGAGATTAGACCAGTAAAATTCAGTGGGAATGATAATCGAACGTTTCATTTAGGCGAGCATATGAGCGTGAGGTTACCAAGTGCAGCAGCTTATGCTCCACAAGTAGAGAAAGAGCAACTATGGTTGCCCATATTAAGTAAAGAACTCACGTTACCTATTCAAATACCATTAGCCAAAGGGAAGCCTAACGAAGAATATCCATTGCCGTGGTCTATCAATAAGTGGGTAGAGGGTGAAACATTAACGTACCAAAATATTAATAATCTTAATCAGTTTGCAAGAGATTTGGGAGCATTCTTAATAGAGTTACAATCTATTGATGCTAGTGGAGGACCTTTAGCAGGAGAGCATAATTTCTATAGAGGTGGAGCTTTAGCTGTATATGATGAAGAGTCTAGACATGCGATTGAGCATAATAAAGATATTTTTAATGAGAAGCTATTGAGAGGAATCTGGGAACTGGCATTAGCTTCTAAATGGAATTCCAAGCCGGTTTGGGTTCATGGAGATATTGCGCCAGGGAATTTACTAGTCAAAGATGGAAAGCTGTGTGCAGTCATTGATTTCGGAATCTTGGGTGTAGGCGATCCTGCTTGTGATGCGGCAATGGCATGGACCTTTTTTGATGAGGATAGCAGAAAGGTATTTAAGGATGTATTACAGATGGATGAAGAGACTTGGAATAGAGCAAGAGGATGGGCTTTATGGAAAGCTTTAATCACATATAATGGAAATCGATATTTTAACCCAAAGGTAGCGAGGGAATCCTTAAAAATAATTAATCTCATAGCAGATGACTTCGAATTGTAGAAATTGCCCTACATAAAACGTCTAAACTAGCCCATACTAGTTCATAAGTATGATAATTTATGAACATTTAGCGACTGACAACGATTATCATATTAGAATTATTATAAATAACTTGACAGGCCTTAATTTGGTTAATTATAATAATTACAAATAGTATTCAGATATGTGATGTTTGCAGATTTGAATATTGTATCCACAAAAAAAATAAAACTTAAAGGAGATTTAAATAATATGTCACTTATCGGAACAGAAGTCCTACCATTTAAAGCAAGCGCATTTCAAGATGGGAAATTCATCGATGTTACAGAAGAAAACTTTAAAGGTAAATGGAGTGTAGTTTGCTTCTACCCAGCTGACTTTACATTCGTATGCCCAACTGAACTTGAAGATCTGCAGAACCAATATGAAACCCTGAAACAACTGGGTGTTGAAGTATATTCCGTTTCCACAGATACTCACTTTACACATAAAGCATGGCATGAAAGCTCTGCAGCCATCGGCAAGGTAAAATACATTATGATCGGCGATCCTTCTCATGTGATTTCCCGCAACTTTGATGTTCTGATCGAAGCTGACGGTCTTGCTGATCGTGGTACATTCATCATTGATCCAGACGGTATTATCCAAACCGTTGAAATTAACGCTGGTGGTATTGGTCGCGATGCTAGTGCACTTGTTAACAAAATCAAAGCAGCACAATATGTACGCAATCATCCAGGTGAAGTTTGCCCAGCAAAATGGTCCGAAGGTGCAGAAACGCTTAAACCAAGTCTCGATCTTGTAGGTAAGATTTAAGGAGCGAAAGCTAAATGAAATTAGATCAAGAAATCAAAGCTCAACTAGCTCAATACCTAGAACTCTTGGAAGGCGACGTAGTACTGAAAATCAGTGCAGGCTCTGACGAAGCATCTCAAGAGATGGAAGCGCTGGTTGATGAAATTGCCAAAATGTCAGCTAGGATCACGGTAGAAAAAACCGAACTGCCTAGAACCCCAAGCTTTAGCGTAAATCGTGTGGGTGAAGATACAGGCGTTACCTTTGCTGGAACTCCGCTAGGACATGAGTTTACTTCATTAGTGTTGGCTCTATTGCAAGTTAGCGGAAGAGCACCTAAGGTTGAGCAAAGTGTTATTGATCAGATCAAGAGCATTAGTGGCGAATATAAGTTTGAAACTTATGTCAGCCTAAGCTGTCATAATTGCCCTGATGTTGTACAAGCACTGAACCTAATGAGTATCTTCAATCCTGGCATTACCCATACTATGATTGACGGCGGAGTGTTCAAAGAAGAGGTAGAACGCAAAGAAATTATGTCTGTTCCAAGCGTTTACCTTAACGGTGAATTTTTCGAAAGCGGTCGTATGACGGTTGAAGAAATTCTGGCTAAAATGGGTAGTACTGTGGATGCATCAGAGTTTGACAACAAAGCTCCTTATGATGTACTTGTTGTTGGCGGTGGCCCAGCAGGTGCAAGTGCAGCAATTTATGCGGCACGTAAAGGGATTCGCACAGGGATTGTCGCTGAACGCTTAGGCGGTCAGGTCAACGATACCCTTGGCATTGAGAACTTTATCAGTGTTAATTACATTGAAGGTCCTCAGCTAGTGGCTAAACTCGAAGAGCAAGTGAAAGAGTACGGTATTGATGTGATGAAGTTACAACGTGCCACACGTTTAGATAAGAATGATTTAATTGAAGTTGAGCTCGAGAACGGTGCTGTTCTAAAGAGTAAGACGGTCATCCTGTCGACAGGTGCTCGTTGGCGCAATATGGGTGTGCCTGGTGAAGCTGAATTCAAGAATAAAGGCGTAGCCTACTGCCCACACTGTGACGGTCCTTTATTTGCAGGCAAAGATGTTGCCGTTGTCGGCGGCGGTAATTCAGGGATTGAAGCAGCGATTGACCTTGCGGGTATAGTGAAGCATGTAACGGTTCTGGAGTTTGCTCCAGAGCTCAAAGCGGATGCTGTACTGCAAGATCGTCTCTACAGCCTACCTAACGTTACTGTGCTTAAGAACGTGCAAACGAAAGAAATTACTGGAACGGATAAGGTAGATGGTATTTCTTATATCGATCGTGCGACAGAAGAAACTCACCATATTGAATTACAGGGTGTGTTTGTACAGATCGGTTTGGTTCCGAACACAGATTGGTTAGGTGACATGGTTGAACGTACTCGCGTTGGCGAGATCGTTGTAGATAGCCATGGTGCCACAAATGTCCCAGGAGTATTTGCTGCTGGCGATTGCACTAATAGTGCTTATAAACAAATCATCATTTCGATGGGATCAGGTGCAACAGCAGCTTTAGGTGCATTTGATTATCTGATCCGTAACTAATCGATACTGTTAATAAAAGCAAGAAATCAAAAGCCCTCACTTCAAAGTGGGGGCTTTTGTTATGTTATCCGTATGTTGTATGAGAAAAAAGGGGATTTGTAAACTTTTTTGGAGGATTTTATGAGGATTCCTCGAATACATATTTCAAATATGAACTAAGCAAAATTTAGAATTTAGCATGATTAGAAAATTCTTTTTGCTGGAATGGAGACTAGATTTTTGTGATTAACAACATTGAATCCTTAAACAAATTTATCTCGTTTATACCTATTATTAAATTATCTATTCCGGCTGATTTATCCATAGCCATCTGTGATCTGGAAAGGTTTGTTGCTTATTTTCCTGGCGACACCATTGATTTAAACATTAATGAAGGTCAACTGTTAAACAAAGAAGAACCACTTTACTTAGCTATGCGAGATAATCAAGCTTTGAAGTCCGATGTGCCGGCCAACTTCTATGGATTCGAGTTTACGGGTACTGCGACACCTCTTCACGATCAAACGGGTCAAGTCATTGGCGGGATTGCAGTTCAGATTCGCAGACAAAGTGAATTAAAAGCTATTGTAGAACAGATCTCAGAATCACTAACCCAAGCCAATGAGCAAATTGATAATATTTCATATGGCGCAAGTTCACTTGCGGAGTACACTCAGCAACTACTTATACAATCCCAGCAAGCTGGAAGAGATGTGGAGAATACTACAGAGGTCCTATCGATTATTAAAAAGGTTGCTGACCAAACGAATTTACTCGGGCTAAATGCAGCCATTGAAGCGGCGCATGCAGGTGAGAAGGGAAGAGGATTTGAAGTCGTAGCCAAGGAAATTCGAAAATTTTCACGGGAAACCGTTTCCTCAACACAAAATATAAATGAAACCATGCTACAGATTAAGGGGATTACGAACCAAATGGCTAACTCGATAGAGAAGATAGCTGCGATCGGACAAGAACAGGCGGCATCTGTTCAGCATACTTCTGCATTTATTGAGGAAATAAAAATGATGTCCCAAAAGCTTAACGAGTTTGCGAATAAATTGTAGTAAGAGAATCAGTTCTTTTTTTGTTGAAACAAAAGAATATTTTAAACGTATATTTAAATTCATGGATGGTATAGTAAGATAGTAGTGGAGTAACAAACTTAGGAGGAATAAATCATGTCAACACCGCACAATGCAGCACAGAATGGTGAAATCGCCAAAACAGTATTAATGCCAGGAGATCCGTTAAGAGCGAAGTATATCGCAGAAACCTATTTGGAGAACCCAACCCAATTTAATACGGTACGGAATATGTTTGGATATACAGGTACTTACAAAGGAAAAGAAGTGTCAGTAATGGGTTCGGGAATGGGAATGCCAAGTATCGGTATTTATTCTTATGAACTATACAAAAACTATGGTGTGGAGAACATCATCCGCATCGGTAGTGCAGGTGCCTACACAGATAAATTGAACTTATTTGACGTAGTGCTGGCGGATAGTGCTTGGAGTGAATCTACATACGCCTATGTGCAAAGTGGTGTAGAAGGAGACGTGCAACTGCCAAGTAAAGAATTGAATGAGATCATTGAAGCAGCAGCAAAACGCATTAATAAGCCACTTTTGACTGCAAGAATTCATTCCAGCGATGTGTTCTATCATGAAGACAACGTGCCAGGCCACAATGAATTTTACAATGAGCATGGTTGTGTATGTGTAGAAATGGAGAGCTATGCACTGTTCCATAATGCGAAAGTATTAGGTAAACAAGCAGCATGTATTCTTACCATTTCGGATTCATTAGTTACCCATGCAGTAACCACGGCAGAAGAAAGACAAAATTCTTTCAACAGCATGATGGAAGTTGCATTAGAAGCAGCGATTTCCCTTTAAGATTAAGAAGTGAAAGATAAACTAAAACATCTTTATACAGAAATTGTATAGAGATGTTTTTTTGCGTTTTCAAGATTTAAGAGACTATACCCCTTAGGTTAATTATTGACAAGAAGAAAAATCCAGATCATAATAACATATGAGCACTTGTTCATATGTTATTATGATCTGGAGCTTTTGAATACCACTGCGCGCGCATACAAATAATATTTTGCTGAAGGTAAATAGGAGGTAAATCATGAAGAACAAGAAGAATAATCACAATCATCAGATTGAGCATGTAGACGGGCAACACTCCGATCACGATCACAGCGATCACAATCATTCCCATGCAGGACACGATCATTCCCATGGACCTCACGGTCATCATCATTTTGATCCTAGCGGAAACAAAAAAGGACTAATGATTGCATTAATAATTACAGTAGGAATTATGTTTTTGGAGTTTTTTGGCGGACTGGTCACTAACAGCTTAGCGCTGCTATCGGACAGTGGGCATATGCTAAACGATGCAAGCTCCTTAGCATTAAGCTTAGTAGCGGTCTGGTTTGCAACTAAACCTGCCTCTCCTAATAAAACATATGGATTTCATCGGTTTGAAATTCTAGCGGCACTATTGAATGGGGTCACCTTATTTGTAGTTGCTGGTTTTATCATCGTGGAAGCTTATGGCCGATTCTTCGAGCCGCCTACGGTTGCAAGTGGTTCTATGATGCTGATCGCATGTATAGGTCTTTTAGCCAATGTTGCTAGTGCTTGGTCTCTTATGAGAAAAGGGGATGTAAAGAATAACATTAACCTTCGCAGTGCTTATCTTCATGTGCTTGGCGATGCATTAGGCTCCGTAGGGGCTATTATCGCAGGTTTAGTCATGATGATTTTCGGTTGGTATATTGCCGACCCGATTATAAGCGTACTAGTTGCTCTGTTAATTCTTAGAGGCGCTTGGGGAATCATCAAACATACCGTTCATGTTCTTATGGAAGGTACTCCGATTACAGTGAATCCATCTGAGGTGAAGGCAGTTCTAGAAAATATCGAAGGCGTTATAAATGTTCATGATCTTCATATTTGGACGATTACCTCCGGCCTTGATTCACTAAGCTGTCATCTCTTAATTAATGATCAGGAGGATGATCAACGTATTTTACAGCAAGCTATTCAGTTAATAGCGGAACGCTTCAAAATCCAGCATACTACTATTCAAATTGAGACATCGGTGATATTCCATGAAGTGATGAAAGTCTAAACGGTATTTTATATTTTGAATAGAATAGGAGGGCTATAGTATAATAAAACTATATGGAAAGGAGTGATTGGTGCATGGAAGATCATACGCATGAGCACGAATCATGTAGCACGGGTGAACGAAAAAGTCATCACTCTGAGAAGACTAAAAAGAACCTGGTTAGCCGTCTCAATAGAATTGAAGGACAAGTAAGAGGGCTAAAAGGATTGATTGAAAAGGACACCTATTGTGATGATGTGCTGCATCAAATCTCTTCGGTCCAATCTGCTTTGAACGGCGTAGGAAAGCTTTTGTTAGAACATCATATGAAGAGCTGTGTCGTGGAACGAATCCAAGATGGTGAAAATGAAGTGTTAGACGAGTTATTAATTACCATCAATAAATTAATTAAATAATGGATAATAGAAAGGATTCGTTGGTGAATCCTTTTTTGTTAGATTCAAATATAGTATAGGGGGGTATACTAACAATATTAGAAAATATACTGAAGGAAGGAGATCCATATGAATGTAGAGGTATTTACAACACCGACCTGTGAGGATTGCAGAAGTTTTAAAAAGTTCTTAAGTGAGCATCGTATTCCATTTACTGAATTTAATATTGCAGATCATCCTGAGCACGCAGATACACTATTTAATCGAACAGGAAAAAGGCTGGTTCCTACCATTTTCATTAACAATCAGGTATTCTTCGGATTTGTGTTCAATCGTCAAGAAATTGAGAAGCAGCTTCTTGTCTAAGGCTCAGGACTTTATATAATCATCATCCGGCAATTTCTCAGAGCATGATAAGTTAGCTCAAGATTGGGTATATATAGAGTAGGGGACTATCCTAAATTACATCTTGAGAGGAGCTTATACGATGTCACATCAAGATTATAAAGCGTGTATTGAAGAGTGTTTAAAATGTATGGTTGCTTGTAATCACTGTTACTCATCTTGCTTGGAGGAAGACCATGTTGCCATGATGAAGGAGTGCATTCGTCTTGATCGTGAATGTGCAGAGATATGCGGATTCACGGCGCATGCCATGTCGATGAATAGTAAATATGTTAAAGCCCTATGTTTAGCTTGTGCAGAGGCTTGTGAAGCCTGTGGAAACGAATGTAAAAGACATGACCACGAGCATTGCCAGCAATGTGCAGAAGCATGTTTTGCCTGTGCAAGAGTTTGTCGTGAAATGGCCGCTTAACCTAGTAGAGAGTGCTTCAAATCAGACGAATGAAAAAAGGGAGTGTTCTCAGAAACAGGATTTCTGTTACTGAGAATGCTCCTTTTTAGGTATTTGCAGTAGAGCTTGTTGCTTGACATAATATAGGGTAGGGGGGTATACTAACATCAAGAAGAAGATGATACAAACCATGAAAATCATCACAAAAGTGGAAGAGGTGTTTATATAATGGCTACTACTGGGGCGGGGCAATCACAAACGTCACTTCAGATCACAGGGATGACTTGTGCAGCATGTGCAAACCGTATAGAAAAAGGCTTGAATAAACTTGAAGGTGTAAGTGAAGCCAACGTAAACTTCGCAATGGAGAGGGCTACAGTGACTTATGATCCGAACATAGTGGACGTAATTAAGATGGAAGCAAGTATTCAGAAGCTTGGGTATAGCACGGCTAAAGAAGCTGTGGATTTACAGCTTGTAGGTATGACATGTGCCGCTTGTGCGCTGAAAATTGAAAAGACTCTGAATAAGCTACCAGGCGTAAGCACGGCTAATGTGAACTTTGCGATGGAAACAGCCCATGTCGAATATAACCCCGTTGAAGTTTCTGTATCTGATATGCAGAAGCGGGTAGAGAAGCTTGGATACAAAGCTGTTCCCAAACAGGAGCAAGGTGACCCCTCAGAGCAGCGACAACAAGATTTATCCAAGCAAAAAAGTAAGCTTCTGATCTCCGCAATTCTATCGTTTCCACTACTGTGGGCGATGGTGAGCCACTTTTCGTTCACTTCGTGGATATGGCTGCCCGATCTTTTTATGAATCCATGGTTCCAATTGGTTTTGGCAACACCGGTTCAATTTTATATTGGTAAACAGTTTTACATCGGTGCCTACAAAGCTCTACGTAACGGCAGTGCGAATATGGATGTACTGGTTTCACTGGGGACCTCAGCAGCCTTTTTTTACAGCTTGTACCTAACCATAGTTTGGGCTGTTGATGGTGGGAGCGCGCATCATGGACCAGAAATGTATTATGAAACGAGTGCAGTATTGATTACTCTCGTTCTAATGGGGAAATTGTTCGAATCCTTGGCAAAAGGACGGACATCGGAAGCGATTAAATCCTTGATGGGACTGCAAGCTAAGACGGCTTTGGTTGTCCGCGATGGTGAAGAATTAAGTATTCCTGTAGAGGAAGTTATTGCAGGTGATATAGTCCTTGTTCGTCCAGGGAATAAAGTCCCTGTGGATGGTGAAGTTCTGGAAGGAATCTCGTCGGTAGATGAGTCCATGTTGACAGGCGAAAGCCTCCCTGTTGAAAAGAAAGCCGGAGATTCCGTCATTGGAGCGACAATTAATAAGAACGGAATGCTTCGAATCAGAGCAACCAAAGTAGGTAAAGAAACTGCTCTTGCACAGATTATTAAAGTGGTTGAAGAAGCGCAGGGTTCGAAAGCCCCTATTCAACGGGTCGCTGACGTCATTTCCGGTATTTTTGTTCCTATCGTTGTCGGGATTGCAGTTATTGCATTCTTAGTGTGGTACTTCTTCGTAACACCGGGTGATTTTGCAGGAGCCTTGGAAAAAGCAATCGCCATTCTGGTTATTGCATGTCCTTGTGCTTTGGGTCTGGCTACGCCAACCTCCATTATGGCTGGTTCCGGACGTGCAGCTGAATGGGGCATCCTGTTTAAAGGCGGAGAACATTTAGAGCAAACGCATAAAATTGACACAATCATCTTAGATAAAACAGGTACAGTAACAAAGGGCAAACCTGAGCTTACCGATATTTTGGTTGAAGGTGATGAGACAGAATTTCTTAGACTGGTGGGTGCAGCGGAGAAGAATTCAGAACATCCACTTGCAGAAGCTATTGTCGCAGGCATCTTGGAAAAAAATATTGAATTGCCAGGGACAGAATCTTTTGAAGCCATTCCAGGGTTCGGGATCAAGGCTGTCGTGGAAGGTAAAGAGCTGTTAATTGGTACTCGGCGTCTCATGGACAAATACGGAGTAGAGGCAAGTCATGCCTATAACATCATGTCTACCTTAGAAGAATCCGGTAAAACAGCAATGCTTGTTGCTATAAATAAAGGGTACGTGGGTATGGTAGCTGTAGCGGATACGATTAAAGAAACCTCTCAGACTGCTGTCAGTCGCTTGAAAGGAATGGGAATCCAGGTCATCATGATCACCGGTGATAACGAACGTACAGCAAAGGCGATCGCAGCCCAAGTTGGCATTGATCATGTACGCGCTGAAGTGCTTCCAGAAGGAAAAGCGGAGGAAGTGAAAAAATTACAAGCGGAAGGAAAAATAGTAGCCATGGTTGGGGACGGCATTAACGATGCTCCTGCTCTTGCTACTGCAGATATTGGGATGGCAATCGGTACCGGTACGGATGTGGCTATGGAAGCTGCGGATGTTACTTTAATGCGTGGCGATTTATCCAGTATTCCAGATGCTATCTACATGAGCCGTAAAACGATGACTAATATTAAACAAAATCTATTCTGGGCACTTGGTTACAACTCACTTGGCATTCCGATTGCAGCACTGGGTTTCTTAGCTCCATGGGTAGCGGGGGCGGCAATGGCTCTCAGCTCGGTTTCCGTTGTTCTTAATGCACTTCGTCTGCAACGTGTGAAGATCCGTAACTAAATGGCTAGAGGAATGGAGACGGGGATAAGTATGGGAGAGATAACGAAAATAGCAGTTGCGCCGCCAATTCAAGTGGGGGGAAGCCTGTTTACACCAGAGCAGCTGGCTACAATTGGGGCTATTGTAGGGAAGAATGCGAAAATTGAAATGACACCTTTTAAACAGCTTTATTTGGAGGTGCCTCTGGAGCAACGAGAAGAGATAGTGGAACAACTTGAGCATACAGGATTGGAAGTATATCCAGCGGGATTTGTCACGAAAAGCCTGATTGCCTGTAATTTTTGCAGAGGGGCTGAGGATGCGGGGCTGGCAGTTGCACAGAAATTAAATCAGTCTATAGCAGGGATTGAAACACCTTTGCCACTGAAGATTGGTTATGCGGGCTGTGCACTCGGAACAAGTGAACCCTTGTTGAAAGATATCAGCGTTGTGAAAATGCGTAATACTTATGAGGTTTTTGTTGGAGGAGAACCTAAGGGGCTTAAGACTTCAATCGCACAATCCTTTAGATCAGGGCTGACTGAGGATCAACTCATTCCACTGATTTTGTCATTGATTAACTACTATAAGGCCAACGCCAAAGGGAAAGAGAAATTCAGAAAGTTTATTGACAGGATGACATTAGAATCGATGCAACAAGTTGTTGCAGTATAGTAAAATTATAATTTTAAGAGGGGCTTCCTTTATAGGAGCTCCTCTTTTTAGTGTGATCTAAGAATAATGCTGCGAAATGCAAAGTTTGTAAAATTAATAAACTATTTAAGTAAATATAGTGTTAAAATTTATTAAAATAATACCTTTATTATCAAGATAAATAGATGCCATAGGGGATGGCATGGAAGATGCGATGATCATTATATAAACAGTATGAGAGGGAAGTTGACCAAATTATGATCAATCTTAGTTCAGAGCGACAACAGCAAGTTAGCTATATTGGGATTACTGAGGCTGATTTAAATGTATTGAAAAGTAAGGAAAAAGAATTCAAGCAAATCGTTAGCTCGCTTGTAGATGAATTGTATAAACAGATGATTGAGGAGCCTGAGCTACTCCACATCATTGAACAGCACAGTACACTTGATCGATTGAAGGAAACGCAACAGTGGTATTTTTTATCCATGGCATCGGGTGTGATTGATGAAGCATTTATTGAAAGACGCCTGCTTATTGGTAAAATTCACTCGCGTATTGGTCTGACAACGAATTGGTATTTGGGCACTTACATATTATATTTGGATCTCGCTACAGCTTATTTTGAACGGATATTACCGACCGAGTGGAAACCCGTCATTCATGCATTAACTAAGATGTTTAATCTGGATTCTCAGTTGGTTCTTGAAGCCTACGAAGTCGATGAAAAAGCGAAAATAGAAAATTTATTGGAAAAGCAAAACCACTTGCTTACAGGGGTTAGTTCTGCGGTTCAAGAATTAGTATCCTTAATGGTTCAACTAAAAGACAGCAGTGAATCTATAGAGGAATTAGCTAGTAAGAATGCTGATTATCAAGAGAAAACACATCAAACTGTGTTATATCTCGACAAAGAGGTAGAGTCTATTCATCAAGTGGGTACAATGATTAGAGAAGTGGCTGATCATACGCATCTTTTGGGCTTAAACGCGGCGATTGAAGCGGCAAGAGCAGGGGAGCATGGAAGAGGCTTTGAAGTTGTTGCGAATGAAGTAAGAAAGTTAGCGCGTCGCTCTAAAGATTCAGTAGGTACGATTGATGAGAAGCTGAATAATATCAACTCCACACTGTCCAAGGTGAAAAAAGAGTCGGAACACAATTCTATGTATTCCAGAGATCAGGTGAAGGGCTCTCAAGAACTGGTATCTTTCGTGAGTCTGATTGAAAAAGTGACCGTTGAGTTAGAAAAATTGAAGTGAACAAGCAAGTTGCTGATTGATTTATTAAGTCTCAATTCCTGATACAGGGAGCGATGAGTGTGTCCGTAGAACATTATGTACAAGATGCAGAAGCTTCAACTAGAAAGATCGTGGCAGGATTATTCATGTCGCTGGATGGAGTGGTAGACTCGCTTGAAGCCTCACCTAAGAAGTGGGGGAGTACTGAAATGAACGAGACGATTGCTGCAGGTGTCGCTCAGGCGGACACTGTACTGCTTGGACCACGTACTTACAGAATGCTAGCCCAGTTCTGGCAGCATCAGAGTGACGATCTGCCTATGGCAAGATTTCTGAACCGTTCTGCTAAATATCTGGTCTCAAGTACAATTACGGAGGATAAGCTCAAATGGCAACCTGCGACGTTGATTAAGGGGAAGCTCTTCGAGGAAATTACGAAGCTAAAGCAACAGCCTGGAAAGAACATTCAGATTCCTGGCAGTCCGAGATTAGTTCGATCCCTATTGATGAATGGACTGCTAGATGAGCTTAGGCTTAATATTTGTCCCGTAGTCGTTGGCTCTGGAATGCGGCTTTTTGACGAAATCACGAATCTGGTTCCTCTTCAGCTTGTGGACTCAAAAGCTTACAGCAACGGTGTGGTAGGCTTAACGTATCGCATATAATCTTTGAATTGAAACACTCCTTCAGAATATTCTGAGGAGTGTTTTTTTGGTTTAGCAATGCACTTTAGACGTCTGTTTTAGAGACACCGTTTAAGCTGGGGACGTAATCGGCAGCTTTATCGATGTTTACCATCTGAGCCGCTTCATTAAAATTATTGTTATTCTGTGCGTTGTTTTTCTTACTCGGTTGATGTTTTCCCGGTTCACCTTTGGGACTGGCATTATTTTTAGGTATGACATTCACCTCCATATTCTCCCCATAGTATGAGAAGGTAGCTTGAATTTTATGCCAGCCCTTGGTTGCTACGGATCCAGGAGCGCTAATCGACTTTTTTTGTGAAGTGCAAAAGTCTTTATATTGCGGTACACACACGTACCACCGCAATATATTTGTGGTTTTAACGGCAGCTGTTTTCGGTGATAGGTCCTGACTGTCGTTGTAGAATTGGAATATATAGAAAAAATAGGAATCTATAAAACGAAAAAAGTGAGGTGAGAGTATTGCTCTCGGACAAGAAACAATCTCTTCTATTTATTTTTATCGTGTGGGCAATGTCACTTGGAATGCTGCTACTCCCAAAATCAGCACAAGGTTTGTACGGATTCACTCCGTTACTGGCAGTATGTCTCATGATGTTCTTGATTGTGCGAGACGGTTATCGTGCTGAGGGATGGAGGAGATTAGGCTTCAAATTTAGAGGAGGGAAAGAATACGCATTGGCTTTAGTCATTCCTGTAATTTCACTGGGAGCTGGATATGCTGTCTATTGGACAGGATGGGCATCAAGCTTGGTGCCTCCAGATTCATGGATCAAGACTGCTATATATTTGATCGTTTATATTGTTCTGGGTTCGCTATCCGCTTTGGGTGAAGAAATAGGCTGGAGAGGCTGGCTGCTCCCGCGCTTTCAATGGATGGGAAGAGTTAGTTCCAGTATAACAATGGGCTTAATCTGGGCGATATGGCATTATCCGGCGATTCTTGGCCCGCGGGCCTATCATTCTTCAGGAAACCGCTGGCTTGTGTTGACCCTGTTCACCTTATCCGTTGTATTTGCGGGAATCATTATTAATGAACTGCGTCTGACCTCTGGCAGCATATGGCCGGCAGTGCTTTTGCATGGAGCTAATAATGCGGTGGATAGTGTGTTGCGCAATATTACTTCCAGTTCATCACCGATGCTGGAGTATGTAGCTGGAGAGAGTGGTTGGGTCCCAGTGATTTTATATGGCGCTGTGGCCATCTGGATGCTGAATCGAAACCTCAAGATAAAACGGCAGTCGATCAGTTTAGGGCAATAGCTTTGCGCGTTCGTCTATAAATGAAGGAATATCATGCATAAAAGTATATTATTCCCTGTTGAATTCATTTAAAATGGTAGAGAATACACGGATTGGATTACAAATATGTATAATTTTGTTGTTCCGGGGGATTCAAATGAGAGTGAAGCTCCGTTATGTTTACATATCAGGATCACTTTGTATTTTTGCGTTTCTTATCATTCATTTTGTGGGGATCATTCACTCCAACCTCTTACTTGAAGTCGGCTTGGCGCAGAATGAACAAGGACAATATTTTATCGCAGAGATTGATGCTTCCAGTGAAGGTTATAAACAGAATCTGCGAGAAGGAGATATCATAGTAGCGGTTAATGGAACACCGATTAAGAAAGTGGATGGACCCGTGAGATATGGAAATCTGACGCAAGTTCATTCCATTGACCTCCTCCGTATTTCTAGAGAGGGTGCTCTGGTGGCAGAACATTATGATATCAAGAATAAATCCTCCGTATATCATACGTTTACACAGCTTGTAGTTCCTGGAGCGACCTTTGTTTTTTTGGCCGTGTTGAGTCTTCTTTTATATCGTAGAAAAAGTGGAGAACGCGCAGCAGAACTACTAATTTTGTTCTTTTTATTGGTGGGCGTGACGTACTTTGCGGGATATGCCTCAAGCAGATCAGACCTCATCGCTAGAATTACTATGAGTTGCCTGTTACCTTTAATCCCGCTGGTGTTTATCCATTTTCTCCAAGTGCATCTGAAACGATTTAATGTTCTATTTCTTTCGACTTTTCTAATTAAGATTTTTTATGGGTTCGTCATTTTGTTAGGGATGCTGGCAACCTTAAGTTTAGTTATTTACTCCTGGGATAGGTCCTTATATTCCTTGATACGTCTGATTGTTATCGGTTTCTTTGTAGTTGGCATCCTATACAGCATATTTAAGCTGCTCTATTTATACATCAATTATAAGAGCAGTGCACTTAAATCGATGTTTAAAATTATGCTCACCGGACAGATCCTTTCCTTTACACCTTTTATTCTTTTATCAGCGGTGCCGATAGTTTTTGGGGTCGATTTGATTCCTTACGAAATCACTACGATTTTCTTGTTTTTAATGCCGGTTACCTATTTTTATCTGCTCACTGCTAAACAGCTTTTTGATATTGATTTTGCTTTTAGTCGATTTAAATATGATCTTTTCATTGCTTTTATTCCGGCGCTAATGATTGTGGCAGTGCTTGCGATCATTCAGAGTAGACCGGAATATGATTGGATCAAATGGGTGCAGATGTTTTTGGTAGTATATTTATCGATTACGACCTTCTTATTCTTCAAGGAGAAAATAGATTGTTATTTCCGGCCTAAGCTGTTCCGTGAACTTCACCATTATCAAGGAAGTTTGGAACGATTCTCTCAGCAAATCTCAAAGGTTATGAAGATATCTGATTTGGAAGCTGCACTCAACAAGGAGATCAATGAGATTCTGCCGGTGAATCGGTCAGCTTTTTTTGAGATAGATGAGGCTGAGAATTTGCGTACTCTTCATCCACTTGTGGACGATTCAGGCCAAGAAATCCATTTGCATTTTGTATCACAATCTCCTGTTCTTAAAGTAGGTGAGGTGATTCAACTCAAGCAAGGGATCCTACTAGTGATAGGCCGTCATAAAAAGAGTGTTCATCTCTTATGGATCGATCATAAGAAGAATCATATCAAGTTTAACAGAGAAGAGATAAATTGGTTAAGTACCATCGCAAACTATGCAAGCATCGTCTATGAAAATTTATATCTGATTGAAGACCTAATTGAAGACCTTGAAGCTGAAATGAAAAAAGAACACCATGGGACCCCATGGGTTTTGCGCCTGATTTTTAACTTATCAGAGAATGAACGTAGAAAGTTGGCGGCGGATTTACATGATTCTGCACTTCAGGATCAGCTTATTTGGCTTCGTAGGCTGGAAACACTGATCTCCGATCACGACATTTCAACGGAAATCTTACCGGAGCTGCTTCAGATTAAAGAAGGGCTTTTGGATGTCATCTATCAGATTCGGGAGACTTGCAATGAACTGCGTCCTCCGCTTCTTAGAGAAGCTGGAATTGTGAAGGCGCTGGAGATTTTGTTTGAGTATGCTCAGTTACAGTCCAATTATACTATTACCTTTACTTCAAGTCCGATAGGCGAGCTGGATGACGAACTAGTGATCACCATTTATCGAATTGTACAGGAGCTTTTACGGAATGCCGCGAAGCACGCTAAGGCAAATCAGATTGAGCTTGAGCTTGATCAGAAAGAGTATCTCTATTTCCGTTACAAGGATGATGGAGTAGGCATGAATATCGTGGATATTAAGGAATCCTTTCAGCATATGGGCTTGTCTGGTATCAAAGAGCGTGTAGCGAGTTTAGAAGGAAAATGCACGTTTAACTCTGAGAAGGGTAAGGGGCTAGAGGTCATTATTTATTTACCGACAACGACTTTCGCGGAAGAAAAGAACAGAGGAGGCGATGGCGATGATACGTATCTTGTTGGTTGATGATCATCCTTCAGTCGGAGAAGGAACCAGGAATATGATTGAGCAGGATGCTGATATGGAGGTAACCTTTGTTTTGTCAGCGATGGAAGCTTTCGATAGGCTAGAGCAGCAAGAATTTGATGTGATTTTATGCGATCTTAATATGCCTACAATTAGCGGACTTGAATTCACTAAAAGGGCTGTTCAGCGTGATCCCGAATCTAAAGTGGTGATTTACACCGGATATGAAATCAGTGCCCATTATAACCTGTTGATAGAGTCGGGGGTTACGGGATTTATCTCTAAAACAGCTTCCAGAGAGCAGTTGTTAAATACCATTCGGTGCGCATTAAGAAATGAGGCTGTCATTCCAGTTTCCTTACTTAAGCAGCTAAGAAGAAATGATATTAAGATAACTAACAATCGTGGTACTCAACTCATTGAAGAGGTATCTATTAATCAAAAGGAACAAGAAATACTCCAAGAAGTAGCCAGTGGAAAAAGCAATAAAGACATAGCCAGCAAGCTCTTAATGTCACAAAGGACTGTGGAGTATAACTTGACGAGAATCTTCGAGAAGCTGAGTGTACATTCCAGATCCGAAGCAATCGTGGAGGGAAAGCGTCTGGGACTTGTTAGATCAGAGCAATTTTAATATCTTGCTGTGTGGTTATCATATCGCTGAGCAATTATCAGAATGATGAAGACGGCAAGGGTCCCCAAAAGAAGAGGCATATCTCCTTCAAATTCGCCACCTAGAATCATCATTGCAATAAACTGAACAACGGCAACGATCAAGCCTATCCATACAAACCGAAATTTGTCTTGCTTGATGGCAATATACATCTGAATGATTCCTAAGTTTAATAGAAGATAAATTCCAACGGCTATAAGTATCCATAGCCATTTAGCTTCTTCTGTTCCAGCAAAGGTGGACCAAATCGCCAGTGGAAAGGCATAACAATTAATTCCTATAAGAGCAATTATCCATACGACCCAATACATAGTTTTGTTAGTCTTATTCATGGTGTTAAGCACCTCACTTTGATTTCTTGTTTGTCATTACCTGTAATGAATGCTTCTGAACCATTCAGGGATGTGGATTTATAATTCCAAAGATATGAAGGAGAGATTCCAATATGATCGATATGAACAGAATTTATCTTATCTCAGATATTCCTGGTTACTCACCGCAAATTAGTCGTCTTTTATCTATGATGAATTATGCAAGACACACAACATTAGCGGCTGTTAAGGACTTAAGTGTTGATCAGCTAGACTATTTATTGGATTCGGAGAGTAACTCTATTGGCGCATTATTATTACACTACGCTGCCGTGGAATATGCGTATCAAGTGTCAACGTTTGAGGGAAGAGATTTATCCGAAGAAGAGTTAACAATCTGGGGACCGGCACTGAACTTAGGGGATGAAGGTCGATCGGTTATTAAAGGAAATGAGCTTAGTTATTATTTAGACCGTTTAAATGAAGTAAGAGAAAGAACTTACGAATTATTTTTAACCGTGAATGATGACTGGTTAGATGTAGAAGAAGAGTTCTGGTATAACAAACCAGCGAATCGCTATTTCATGTGGTTTCATGTATTCGAAGATGAAATCAATCACAGAGGTCAAATTAGATTAATACGAAAAAGAGCGCTAGCTTAAATGAAAGAGGAACATAAATGAAGTTCATAGAGGAAAGTATAATGCCCTTATTTAAAAATTATCCGCTGCTCTCGAAAGTTATAGTAACGGTACTAATTATAGATATTGTTTATTATGCAGGAAAAGAAATTGGCCGTTTAGCTTATAATTTGACTCATTAAGTTCTTAATAATCCGGACAAGACAACCTCAGTTAATGAAGGTTGTCTTTTTTTGTGGAAATCATGAAAGTTTTCAGTTCATTTTCAGTTCACATAAATTTGTTAGGATTGGAAACATCAAAGGAAGAGAAAAAGTGCGTGATCCAAGAGAGGAAGAAATCAAAATGAACATATTAGAGGTTAAGAATGTTAAGAAATCGTATACTTTGTATGGTAAGGAAAAAGTTCCAGTACTCCATGATGTCAACTTAAGCTTTGAGACAGGTGAATTTGTCTCCATCCTCGGTGAGTCCGGTTGTGGTAAGTCCACACTGATGAATATCATCGGTGGAATGGACTCTGATTATGAGGGCGATGTCCTTGTTCGCGGAAAGAACCTGAGCAAGATGACCGAAAAGGAAATGGATGATTATCGGAAGAATAATATCGGCTTCGTATTTCAAAACTTCAATCTGATCCCCCATTTATCAGTATTGGAGAATGTTACGGTTGCGATGCAGATGACGAATACGAGTGAGAAGGAACGGAATAAGCGTGCTATAGAGATTTTGACTGAGGTAGGATTAAAGGATCATCTGAAAAAACGTCCGAATCAACTGTCCGGTGGACAGAAGCAACGGGTATCCATTGCACGTGCATTGTCGAATAATCCAGACATTATTTTGGCCGATGAACCTACGGGTGCGCTGGATAAAGATACAGGTGATCAAATATTAGTCTTGTTGGACAGCATTGCGAAAAGAGGGATTTTGGTCATTACTGTGACCCACTCACAAAAAGTAGCTGATTACGGTAGCCGTATCGTTAAGCTTGAAGAGGGATTGGTGAAAGACGATATTCATTTGAAGGAACGTTCCATGGCTACCTACGATGGGGGTGATGGTTCAGCCCGAAACCTCAGCTTAATGGCTTCTTTCAAAATGGCCCTTCAAAATATGAAGCTCAACGCCAAACGTAATGTATTGGTAGCATTGGGCGGTTCGATAGGGATTTTAAGTGTACTTTTGATGCTTTCCTTAGGGAATGGGATCACGAGCTATATTAATAACGAAATTAATTCAAGTATGGACCCTTTACTGGTGGATATCACTAAGCCGAATCCAGAAGCCAAGGACATGAAAGGTCCAGAAGCGATGATGTTACCAGGCGTTTCGTTTACAAAGGCCGATGTTGAAACGATTCGTAACCTTCCAAATGTAGATCATGTGGAGACCATTACAACCATTACAGGCAAATCTACTACGGTTTTTGGTGATCAAACGGGTAGTCTCACACAATTAACCACCTTAAACGATACGTTTGATAAAGCGACGATTAAAGCAGGGGCATTACCAAAAGAAAATGAAATGTTATTACCAACGAAAATAGCGAGCCAATTAAGCGGAAATGACCAACCGAATACTATGGTAGGGAAGTCTATTCATCTGTATATTACTGAAATGGATGCTCAACATAAACCGATAACGTTGGAAAAAGAAGTTACTGTCTCTGGTGTTTATGAAGCCACTGATCCAAGAGCGCAAATGTCACCGACAGGGTATATTCCAACACAGACACTGGAGCAAATGTATGCCGATAAAGGGATTACCATTGGGCCGATTCAGGTTAATGCTATTGCAACGGATATGAAATATGTGAATGATATTAATAAAGCGGCTGTTGATGCGGGCTTCTCGGGCTCCCAAACAGCAAAAATCATGGAGCGTATTACGACTTATGTGGATATGGCTACGATCGTTCTGTCTGGTATTGCAGGGATTTCACTCATCGTATCAGGGATTATGATTTTGGTTGTGCTTTATATTAGTGTAGTCGAACGGACTAAAGAAATTGGAATTCTTCGTGCAATTGGGGCAAGAAAGAAAGATATCAAGCGAATATTCTTTTCCGAATCTGCATTATTGGGAATATTTAGTGGTATTATTGCGGTAGTCTTTGCAGCAGTCATTAGCTATGGATTAAATATTTTCTTGGAAAATGCTTTCGGAGTCAAGCTTATTAATCTCTCTGGATCTTATATCGTATTCGGATTAGTTGTAAGTACAGGGATTAGTATTATCGCTGGTTTGATGCCTTCATCGAAGGCGGCCAAGCTCGATCCAATGGAATCTCTAAGATACGAATAAATACAACTTTGGAAAGGAACATTGATGTATGAGCACAATTCTAGTGGTTGATGATGATTCCCATATCCGAAAATTAATCCGATTATATCTTGAAAAAAATCAGTTTTCCGTAGTGGAAGCGGAAGATGGTCGAATGGCATTAGATATTCTAGCTCATACGAAAATTGATTTAACAATTGTGGATGTGATGATGCCGCATATCGATGGTATTGAACTGACAGAAGATATTCGATCTTATATCGATATGCCAATCCTTATGGTTACAGCCAAAGGAGAGTCTAAGGATAAAGTAAGGGGATTTAATGCCGGGTCAGACGATTATTTAGTAAAACCGTTTGATCCCATAGAATTGGTTCTCCGTGTAAAATCATTATTGAAGAGATATCATGTGACCCCTTCGAATGTTATTCAATTAGGGGGAGCAACGATTGATCTAGGGAATTTAACAGTCACTAATGCCGATCAAACGGTTGAATTAAAAAAGAAGGAATGTGAATTGTTATTTGCTTTGGCGGGTTCGCCAAAGCAAATTTTCACACGGACTCAGCTAATAGAAAATGTCTGGGGAATGGATTATGAGGGCGATGAGAGGACGGTTGATGTGCATATCAAACGCTTGAGAGAACGTCTTGAACCCATTCCGCAGCTAATTATTTCTACGGTAAGAGGACTTGGATATCGTTTGGAGCTAGCCTAGATGCTGAGAAAAAGCCTTCGTCTTCGAATCGTTGCTACTTTTATTGGTATTGTTTTAGTCAGTTTAATTATTTCCTTTGTTCTTTTTACGCAGTTTTCAGAAAAAAATAATACCCCAAACCATATGTTCATTAATATAGCTAAAGATATAGCTAAGGTTATAACTTTAATCGATGATCCGGAAAAAGTAGATGCGTTTGCAGACCTGCTTAATCGATTTGGTATAGATATAGCGATCGTTAATGAACCAAGCAACGCTGTATTTTCGTTAAATAAGGAACAAATCGCAACCCTGTTCAAACCAAACACAAGCGATGCCGTTTTTCTATCGGGCAAGAGTGGACTTGCTATCGTAGGGATTCCTAAGATAGATGATGCGAAAGGTGCTTTCATCATCAAGCTTGATTTTTCATCGATTGTAAAAGGGTTGAGAATTACGCTCTTGTCTACACTTTTAGCTGTACTAATCATTGGAAGCTTGCTTATCTTGTTCATGTCCAGGTATATAGTGAAGCCTATCAACAAGCTGACAGATGCAGCTAAGGAAATGGCGTCAGGCAATTTATCTGTCCGATTAACTTATCGTAATAAAGATGAGTTAGGTGAATTGATGGAAAGCTTTAATCGTATGGCAAGTGAGCTGCAGAAAATGGACTCTGTTCGTGATGATTTTGTCAGCAATGTTTCCCATGAAATGCAGTCACCCCTTACATCGATTAGAGGCTTTACAAGAGCGCTGCAAGACGGTGTCATTCCACTGGAAGAGCAAAAGGAGCATTTGGATATTATTTATGAGGAAACATTACGCCTTTCTAGGCTTAGTGATAATCTGCTCCGGTTAGCGTCACTCGATTCGGAACATCATCCGGTGAATCCCACCACCTTCCAATTAGACGAACAATTAAGAAGAGCGATTGTATTTGCGGAACCGCAGTGGGAGCAGAAGGATATTACAATTGAATTGGATTTATTGCCTTGCGAGATTACCGTGGATAAAGATTTATTTGATCAGGTCTGGCAGAATTTAATAAATAATGCTATTAAATATACGGAACCAGAGGGTACCATTCATGTGGAAATCGAGGTATCTGAGCTGTTTGTGAAGGTATATATTAAAGATTCTGGACGAGGGATTCCAGAGGAAGCACTTCCGCTCATCTTTGATCGATTCTATATGGTGGAAAAAGCGCGGAGCAGTGCCCTTAAAGGGAATGGACTAGGACTTTCCATTGTAATGAAGATTCTGAAAATACATGATTGTAATATTGATGTAGAGAGCAAAGTAGGAGAAGGTACTCAGTTTATTGTAACCATCCCAAGAACCTAAATCACATGCTAAATAAGTCCATAGAAATAGATAAGGCTGATAGCTCTCGCGAGAGAGCTGTCGGTCTTTTTTTATAAATATGATCTGACAAATTTACACGTAATATTAAGTCATATGAATAGTTAAGGACTGAATCAAAATATAAACTCTGAGAACAATTAAGAGAAGCAATTACATAAAATTCTTGCGTCTTCCTATCTAGATCATTATAATATAAGCGTTCGCTTATATAAGCATTGGAGGGAGGGGAAGAAGAAATGGATTCACTTACGAATATTGCTGATGACTTGAAGCTACTAGGAGATAAGACACGTCTCGCTATGCTTTCTCTTCTGAAGGAAAGGGAATGGTGCGTGTGTGAATTTGTTGATATTTTTGATATATCCCAGCCGGCGATTAGTCAGCATTTACGAAAACTGAAGAGTAGAGGGATCGTAAGGGAAAGCAAACGAGGACAGTGGGTACATTATTCGTTAAATGTAGAGGATAAACCGCATCTTAGAGCTGTTCTTCAAGAGATGCCTAGTTCTGAATCAATATTGGCTGCTCTGAATAAAGAACTTAAAGCAACGTGCTGCGACTAAAATTATTTTGTGGATTTTTTTAGACTATATATAACTATATAGTTATATGGTGATGTGTTATTCGTAGATTATAGGGGTGTTGAGAAAGATGTGGTTGTACAGTTCAGGGGGGATGGCAACGTGGCCCTTCTAGCCATACTTATATTTATAGTAACTTTAATCTTTGTGATCTGGCAGCCTCGAAATTTATCGATTGGATGGTCAGCCTGCGGCGGGGCTATCATCGCTTTATTAGTAGGTGTCGTCAGCTTTAATGATGCGCTCGAAGTAACACAGATGGTGTGGAATGCTACTTTGGCGTTTGTCGCAATTATCTTAATTTCATTAATTCTAGACAGTATCGGATTTTTTGAATGGGCTGCGTTACATATGGCGCGGGCGGCACGGGGGAACGGAACACGAATGTTTGTGTATGTTATCGTTCTTGGTGCATTGGTTTCTGCTTTTTTTGCGAACGATGGAGCGGCCCTTATTCTTACGCCTATTGTGCTTGCGATGGTAAGGGCGCTGAATTTTGATGAGAAAAAAGTATTTCCGTTCATTATCGCCAGTGGTTTTATAGCGGATACCACCTCATTGCCACTTGTGGTTAGCAATCTTGTGAATATCGTATCGGCCGACTTTTTTGGGATTACCTTTATGGAGTATGCAGGGAAGATGATCGTACCTACGTTATTCTCTTTGGTGGCGAGTATCGTGGTGCTCTATATTTTTTTTCGCAAAAGTATTCCGAAGCAATTTAATGACTCTCAGCTAAAAGAACCGCAAGAGGCTATCAAGGATAAGAAATTGTTCCGACTGTCATGGATGGTACTGGCTATTCTTCTAATAGGATATTTCGTCAGTGGATTTTTGAATATTCCAGTATCAGTGATTGCGGGAATTATTGCAATTTTGTTCCTGCTCCTTGCGAGAAGAAGCCCTTACGTCAAGGTGAAAGAAGTGATTACAGGAGCTCCTTGGGCAATTGTGTTCTTCTCTATCGGAATGTATGTCGTGGTATATGGACTTCGGAATGCGGGTCTAACAGATTTACTTGCTAAAGCGATTGGCGTAATTGCTGATCAGGGTCTGTTTGCTGCAACCATGGGGATGGGCTTCATTGCCGCATTGATCTCATCGATGATGAACAATTTGCCTACTGTAATGATTGACGCACTCGCAATTGATGCAACGCATACAACCGGAATCATTAAAGAAGCTTTAATATATGCGAATGTTATAGGTTCGGATTTAGGTCCTAAAATCACTCCAATTGGTTCATTAGCCACGCTGCTGTGGCTGCATGTACTGTCGGCTAAAGGTGTGAAGATATCCTGGGGAACGTATTTTAAGACAGGGATTATATTGACCATCCCGACGTTGTTTATTACGCTTCTAGGTCTTTATTTGTGGTTATTGGTTACCTAATTTGAAAAGGGGAAGATCATGATGAACAAAAAAACCATTTATTTTTTATGCACAGGAAACTCTTGTCGGAGTCAGATGGCCGAAGGCTGGGCTAAGCGATATTTAGGGAAGGAATGGGACGTGTATAGCGCTGGAATTGAAGCCCATGGTCTAAACCCAAAAGCTGTACAAGCCATGAGCGAAGTAGGAATTGATATCACCGGACAGACCTCGGATATGATTGATTCTAATCTGCTGAATAACGCTGATCTAGTCGTTACCTTATGCGGGGATGCTGCGGATAAATGTCCAACGACACCTCCGAAGGTGATACGGGAACACTGGGGCTTCGATGATCCGGCAAAAGCGCAAGGCACCGATGAAGAGAAGTGGGCAGTGTTCCAGCGTGTGCGTGACCAGATAGAGGAAAGAATCAAACAATTTGCGGAGTCTGGCGAATAGTTATTAGATGAAGCTTTCTTTTTAAGAAAATACAAGAAAGTATAAGTTTCACCCGATACCTTATCCTTATATTTCTCGCAAAAACGCTTACCGCCCTTTGGGGACACCGGAGGCGTTTTTGCTTGGCTTAGGGTATTTTACTACGGGCCATTTCACCTCCCTTAAGGCGTCTATAACCTCTCGTCCAACGTCTAGGTTACTTTGAACCAATTCATGAGGAGTGAGTGCCATCCATTGGTTTAGAGAAACGTCAGCAAAGCGGTCACTCTTAAACATTTCAAGAAACCATAAGGAATCTTCGCCTGTATTTTGAATATAATGTCCGAAAGCAAAAGGAACATACCCTACATCGCCTGCTCTGTAATTAAACGTTCGTGCTACACCGTTTCCGGCAAATACAGTCATTCGTCCTTTTCCGGTAAGATAATATTGCCATTCATCGTTATTTGGATGCCAGTGCAGCTCTCTCATCCCTCCGGGTTCAATTTCTACCAATGCGGCAGCTACGGTTTTGGAGATGGGAAAGTTACTGGAATCGACAATTCTGACGCTCCCGCCGGGAGTCTTCAGCGGAGGTTGAGCCAATAAGGAATGTTTAAAGGTTTGTGGGATCTCTCCGTATGGAGATTCTACCTTCTGACTTTGCAATGAACCCGGAACCTGATCCTGATAAATATAGACCTGTTCGGTGGGAATAGAGTCAAATGCAGCGGCAGGCACCCCAAAGTTAGCCGAAAGCACTTCTTTCGGAGTATGGGCAAACCAATCGGAAATGGACAAGGTGTTTAGATCAGAGAAACTTCCATCGTCGAATACAAGCAGAAACTCACAGCCTTCTTCAAGACCCTGTATTGAGTGGGGAATACCCGGAGGGAAATACCAAAGATCGCCTGGTCCCACATCGGCGATGAAGTTTCGGCCATTCTGATCCACGGCAGTAATTCGAGCTCGACCTAGCAGCATATAGGACCATTCTGCTTGTTGGTGCCAATGGAGTTCGCGTACTCCACCGGGGGTAAGGCTCATATTTACGCCAGCTAGTGTAGTGGCGATGGGGAGGTCCCTGACCGTCACCTCTCTCGACCAGCCGCCATGATTAAGCTGCATATGCGCATCAGAGAAAGAGAATTTTAAATTGGGGACAAGACCGGCATCGGTCACGGGAGGGACAAACATATCCGGATTCTCCAAATCCCGCATAATATCACGCGGTCCTTTATCTAATCCCCCTGCGCCATCGCTTCGAATGGGCTGGGGGATATTTGTCTTTCTTGGTGAATCCTGTCCAGCATCGGTCATCCATCGCACTCCTTTCTTGATTCTAAATAACTCAATGAAAATATATGCAGAATCCTGTCTTTTATGATGAATAACAAAAGTGGAACAAGTTGACATGCGCCAAGTGATCATTGATTATTACTTATATAGATTGAGGATCTAAACGGAGTAGAGAGGGAGAGGGGTTTAAGATGAATCATGTTAAGGAGTCCTTACAACGACTAGGAAAAATAAGAGCTTATGTCATCGGTCTGTTAGTGATCATGTTCGCCGCAGGTTCAGCGGTTACACCTACATCGGTGTCGGCGGCTGTCCAGTTAGGGACTCAGGTAATGCCACTGTCATACGGGGGGTATTACGTCCTTTTTCCGGGTAAACTCGCTCCTTATTTTAAATCAGGTAAATTAATGGTGCCGATTCGGGCTTTTTCGAGTGCGATTGGTGCAGATTTGCTCTATGACGCACTAACGAATAGTGTTACGGTTTCACTGCTTGACCGGTCGGTTGGGAAGATTAAAGCAGGACAGCTAGAGGCAGAATTTAATGGGGAGACAGAAGATTCATTAGGGATTGCCCCGGAGATCAAGGATGGAATCCTATTTGTTCCAGCATCTCCTATCCTAGAGGGTTTAAAGACATTTCGCTGGGAAACCCAATTCAATAACGTGAATAAACTAACCCTAGGCATTGGTGCGAGAAAAGGGGAGGAATGGGCGAAGCCTGAGGCAGATCGAGCGCTTGCTCCTTACCCAGTGGAAACAACAGCACATCCATATCCTCTATATCCCTGTACGCTGACACAGACTCCATCCGGGAAAGAATACAAACTAACCTTAGGTGTGCAAAATACCTCCGGCTTCGTCATCCCTAAAGGGAATGCGGAACTGGAGCTGGTGAGTGTGGACAGCAAAGGCAATTCTTACTACCAAACGTTAAAAGGACCTGATTCGTTAACCTCCAAAGCGGGATTATTGTCATTTTCCGTTTCCATTCCGGCAGAGGCCGAATACGTCCTTTTCAGGTCACGCACATTGAGAGCGGAATAAGTATCATAGGTGTTCTAACAAGATATACAGAGAGCAGGTTAAGAAATAGATGACAGGTAACGAAGGGCAGCACTATCGCTTCAGTGAAGCACCCATTTGGGAATTACAGCGGGCTTATTATGAAGAAAAGGGTTTAAAGGCTTGGAATAATGATCAGGTTCCGCAGTATATTACGAGTAATCCTATGATTGCGACTGCATATGCGGAAATGATCTTCGGATTCCTGCAAGATCGGGCTGGACAAGGACATCTCTCTGAAATAGTCACTATACTGGAATTGGGAGCGGGAGCGGGGCGGTTAGCGTTCCATATCCTTAAGAAGCTATGCGAAATCAAAGATTATGCGGGGACTCCGCTTCCTCCATTTCGTTATGTGATGAGTGATTTACCCGTTAAAAATATAACCAGCTGGCAGCAGCACCCAAGCTTACTTCCATTCGTAGAGCAGGGTATACTGGATTTCGCACGTTTTGATGCTGTACAGGATACTGAACTGTATTTAGTGCACGCTAAGCTCAGCATCAAACCTGGTGATTTACAGCAGCCGCTGCTGCTTGTGGCGAATTATTTTTTTGACAGTATCCCGCAGGAATTGATTTATGTGGATGAAGGTAAAATATTTGAATGTGAGATGTCGATTCAGTATTCTGAGGATGCAGATTCGGATAACCCCTCAGAGGTACTCGGTACAATTATCCCGCAATATCATTATCGTCGTGCGGCTGATTACGAAGCGGAAACTTATCCCTATCACGATGTTATAAAGCTCTATCAGCAGAAGCTGGAGGATTCGCATATTTTGTTTCCAGTGGTGGGGCTTACTTGTCTGGAGCGGCTAGCTAAGTTATCTACAGGAGGGTTTGTACTTCTTACAGCGGATAAGGGTGATCACCGAATAGAGAATTGGGAATTTGCGGAGCCGCCTATGCTAATTCATCATGGTAGCTTCTCCTTAACAGCGAACTATCATGCGATTCAGCATACGTTGGAGCAACGAGGAGCGCATTCCTTATTTACCTCACATCATTATAAAAACTTGAACATCGGATGTATTCTTATGCTGGAATCGCCGATGAGCTATACGAACACTCGGTTAGGCTACAAGCGGTTTATAGAGCGTTTTGGCCCGGATGATTTCTTCAGTATGAAGGAATGGATGGATCAGCAAATAGATACGATGGGACTTCAGCAGATTTTGGCTTTTTGGCGCTTAGGTGGGTATGATGCAGAATGGTTTATCCATAGTGCTGAACAGATTTCGGAGCTGCTGCCGGATGCCAGTGATGAAGAAATGCTGGATCTTCAGCGAGGGATTCAGCTCATGTGGACAGGTTATTATCCGATGGAACAGAGCTATGACCTCTCACTGGATGCTGGGTTACTGCTGTATGAAATGGATAAGTTCGAGGAGGCGTTAGTCTACTTAGAGCGGTCTATGCATGCCAATGCGGAAGAACCATTAGCATCGGTGCTCTATAGCATGGCGATTTGTAACTATGAGCTTGGAGCTGAAGGGGCTGCAATGGAATACGCGCGTAGAGCTTTGGCCGTAGAGCCGGATAATGAAGTGGTGCTGGAACTGATAACAGCTCTGAGCGAGGAATAGATTGTAAGCAGACAGAAGAGAAAGCACATCATTTACACAGGACCATCTATTTGGTATCCTATACAAAATAATTAAACGCGATGACGAGAAGAGTAAATAAAATCATTCCTTCACAGAGAGCTCTGGATGATGAGAACGGGGTAAGGAGGATTTTATCGAAACAAGCCTCTGAGCGGCATGTCGGAACCGGGTGACGGGGATGGTATGACGGGAGCTCCTGTTATAGAGCTAGAGTATAAGCACTGCGAAAGATGCATTGCCGTACTTGATGAGATTAATATGGCGACATATTAATGAACCTGGGGTGGTACCGCGAGAATTTCGTCCCCAAGACCATAAGTCTTGGAGGTGAGGTTCTTTTTATTTTGCAGATAAACAAGGCGGATATCACTAATATACAGGAGGTAACAACAATGAATAAGCCATCAGAAGTAGTGGCAGAAAGTTACATCGACAGATTTATTCAAGAAGAGCTTGAGGCTGAAACTTACAGTAGAGACATTTGTACCAGATTTCCACCGGAACCTAACGGATATTTGCATATTGGCAGTGCGTATGCCATTGACACGAATTATACAACTGCAAAAAAGTATGGCGGAAAGTTCCACTTGCGTTTCGATGACACGAATCCTTTAAAAGAGGATCTGGAATATGTAAATGCCATCATCGAAGATATTGAATGGATGGGCTACTCACCGGACCATATTTTCTATGGATCAGACTATTCAGAAAAAATTTACAATAGCGCAGTAAAGCTAATCCGAAAAGGAAAAGCCTATGTCTGCGATTTATCACCTGAAGAGGTGACAGCATATAGAGGGACGCTTACAGAGCCGGGAAGGAACAGTCCCTATCGGGAGCGTTCTGTGGAAGAAAATATGAAGTTATTCGCAGAGATGAGGGATGGCGTTTATCCTACGGGTGCCAGAGTATTACGCGCCAAAATAGATATGCGCTCACCGAATATCAACTTGCGTGATCCGGTGATTTATAGAATTATCCATGCGGAACATTATAGAACAGGCAACGATTGGTGCGTCTATCCGATGTACGATTTTGCACATCCTATACAAGATGCGATCGAAGGGATTACGCATTCCCTATGCTCCATTGAGTTTAAGGATCATCGGCCCCTGTATGAGTGGGTACTAAATGAGCTGGATACCCCCGAAGCTCCAAAGCAAAGGGAGTTTGGACGCGTAAACATCACCGGTGTCGTTACTAGCAAACGGTACATTAGACAATTGGTTGCAGGACATTATGTGGATGGTTGGGATGATCCAAGGCTTCCCACGCTTCGCGGACTTCGGAGAAGAGGATTTACGCCGGAGAGTATTCGGAATTTTGTGAAAGAAATCGGATTTGTCCGACATAGCACCATTGTAGATATAGCCATGTTAGAGCATTCGCTTAGACAAGATTTGAAGGCGAAGGCACCTAGCGTAATGGCTGTTCTAAAGCCGCTAAAGGTGGTTATTACTAACTATCCCGAGAATCAAAGCGAATGGCTTACGATTGAGAATAACAGTGAAGATAAGACGCTTGGGGATAGAGAGGTTCCTTTTTCACGTACGCTTTATATTGAACAAGAGGATTTCATGGAGGAGCCGCCTAAAGGTTATCACAGGCTGACTATAGGGAATGAGGTAAGGTTAAAAGGTGCCTACTTCATTAAGTGCAATGAGGTGATCAAGGACGAAGCAACCGGAGAAGTGATGGAGCTTCGCTGTACCTATGATCCGAGAACGAAGAGTGGAAGTGGATTTAATGAACGTAAGGTCAAAGCGACCATCCACTGGGTATCGGCAGAACACGCAATCAAGGCGGAAGTTCATCTATATGAGCGGCTGCTAAAAGAGAATGACGGTCCTAAAGAAGACGATGAGCGCTGGGACGCGTATCTTAATCCAGATTCTTTAACGATTCTGAAGAATTGTTTGCTGGAGCCTTCCATGGATAGTGCACTTCCAGAAGATAAATATCAATTCATCCGCCATGGATTCTTTTGTGTGGATAAGAAGCATACGACAGCAGATAAGCTGGTACTGAACCGGATTGTACCGCTGAAGGATACATGGAAGAAGAATTCGTAATTCACAGCACATCCTTTCTCCACAAGTATTCTTTATGATATAGAGGTCATAAAGAATTTCTAGGAGGTAAAGCTATGAATTGGTCTTGGTTAATTACATTGATCTGCCCTTTAATGATGATATTTATGATGTTTGGACTGGGCGGGAAGCATGGACACGGGCATGGGTCGAGAAAGCAAGCGTCACCTGATTATCAGGAGCTTCAGAAAGAATTGAATGAGCTGAAAACACAGAATGAACAAATGAGAAGAGATATTCAAAGTCTCACACCATAAGCAATGCGGAGTAATTGGCTTAAGCCGGGCAAAGATCGGGTAATTCCTGATGTTGTCCGGTTTTTTTTGTCGATCAGAAGTGTACAAGCATATGAAAATTCCTAATGAAACATATTTACATTTTTCAGAAATGAGCATATACTTTAAATATAAGTTGCACAGAGGAAACTTTCGTGTATATAGACAACTTTTTTTGGGCAAGAGGAGGAATTGACATGTTGGAACAAACTTTAATAGAAAAACCACATATAGAACAACCGCATATGAGACAACATAAAAACTCCATTTCGGCGCAAGCCGTACTTAATGGGGAGACCAAAGGAATTAAAAGATTACTGCCTTTCTTAGGTCCAGCGTTTATCGCTGCGGTTGCTTATCTGGATCCAGGTAATTTTGCCACCAACATTACGGCGGGTTCAAAATATGGCTATCTCTTATTATGGGTCATTGTAGCCTCGAACTTAATGGCTGTTCTTATTCAGGCGTTGTCCGCTAAGCTTGGTATTGCTACAGGGAAGAACCTTCCGGAGATCGCTCATGATCGTTTCCCGAAGAGTGTATCGATCTTCTTATGGATTCAAAGTGAACTGGTAATAATAGCTACGGATCTGGCGGAGTTTATCGGGGCAGCATTAGGACTTTATTTATTGTTTGATATCCCTATGCTGCCTGCAGCAATGATCACTGCCGTGGGTTCTTTTGCTATCTTAGAGCTTCAGCGTAGGGGATACCGCTCACTTGAAGCCGGAATTGCTGCAATGATTCTTATTGTCGTTTTAGCCTTCGCCTTTCAAGTTATTGTAGCTAAACCGGATATGGGTGCGGTTGCTGTAGGCATGTTTACACCTAAGTTTGAAGGGGTCGACAGCATCCTTTTGGCTGCAGGAATTCTAGGCGCAACCGTGATGCCACACGCCATTTATCTACATTCATCACTTACTCAGAACCGCATCGTAGGGGTGAATGAAGCGGAGAAAAAACAAATTTTTAATTTGGAATTCATAGATATTATTATTGCGATGATTATTGCAGGTGCGGTTAATCTGGCGATGGTCATTGTCTCCGCGGCATTGTTTTTCAAAAATGGTCTTGTAGTTGAGGACCTGGATGTCGCGTTTCAGCAATTTAGTCACTTGGCTGGACCTGTAACGGCGATTTCGTTTGGCTTAGGACTACTTATCGCGGGACTATCGAGCTCTTCTGTAGGCACTATGGCTGGTGATGTGGTGATGCAAGGCTTTATCAACAAAAGAATTAATCTGTACTTACGCCGTGCGATTACGATTATTCCGCCATTGGCGATCATCGGTTTTGGTGTAAATCCAACGAAGGCACTTGTTATCAGTCAGGTGGTCTTATCCTTTGGGATTGCATTTGCCCTGGTACCACTGGTTATGTTTACTAGCAATCGTCAGATTATGGGCGGGTTAGTGAATCGTAAGATGACAGCTGCTCTCGGCTGGCTTATCTCCGGTCTGGTTGTATCGTTAAATTTATTTTTGGTCTATCAAATGTTTGTATAAGGCGGACATCTTTATTTGGTGAATGAAAAAAGGTATACTGGAGCATGTTTATAATTCATAATTCACGCCAAAGTAAGGAGATCGACAATGTCCATGCAGGAAATATCCGGCTATAAGTCTATAGCCCTTGATATTGCACAAAGAATTGTAAGCGGGGAATTCCCCGTACAGAGTAAGCTTTCCGGGCGTTCTCTATTAGCAGGCCAGTACCATGTTTCTCCCGAGACGATCCGTAAAGCTATGGGATTATTGAAGGATGAGAATATAGTATTTGTCTCGCAGGGGAAAGAGATTATTGTCATCTCTGATCAAAAGGCGTATGAGTATATCACTAGAAATAATTATTTGAAATCAGTTTATTCACTGAAAGAGGATCTACAGCAATTGTTGCAGGAAAAGAAGAAGCTCGACAGCAAATTTGAGAAGCTGCTCACTGGAATTATCGAGGCGTCAGACCGGATGAAGAATTTGAAACCTTATCACCCGGAAGAAATTACAATCCATGAACAATCACATGTGGTCGGTAAAACCATTGGCACACTACAATTTTGGCAGAATACAGGGGCCACTATTATAGCGCTTCGCCGAGGGGCGAACGTAACAATCTCCCCAGGTCCGCATGTCATACTCAGAGAAAATGATGTTCTTGTAGCAGTTGGTGATGAGAAAATGTACCAAAGAACAGAGCAATTTATCAATAAAAATGCAGAGAATCATTAATAATAATAGGTCGAGAAAAGGCTATCCAGCAGGGTTTATCACTGGATAGCCTTTTTTTTGATTATTAAATTACAATAAATTACAAACAACTTATGTGCACATTATAGGTTGTCAGTTTGGAAGTTGTTTGTTATAGTTTAACTTACAGAGTCGCCCGGCGAGATGATCTGACGATAGAGATAAGAAGGAGAGACCCTATGCTGAAATTTGAAAAAGTAGGTAAGAAATACCCTAATGGTTATGAAGCAGTTAAGAACATTAGCTTTGAAATTGAAGCTGGAGAAATACTAGTGCTGATCGGTCCTAGTGGTTGCGGAAAGACAACAACGATGAAAATGATAAATCGTCTTGTTCCGCATACTTCAGGCCATATTTATATCCACGGTAAAGATATCACCAAGGAGAACCCCGTAACCCTCCGCAAGAACATCGGATATGTTATTCAACAAGCTGGTTTATTTCCGCACTACACCATAGAAGACAATGTAGGCCTGATTCCCGACCTAAAGGGGTGGGATGTTAATAAGAAAAAAGAACGGGTGCTAGAAATGCTCCGTCTAGTCGGACTTGATCCGACCCTATATGCCAAACGTTATCCGAAACAATTATCAGGTGGGCAGCAGCAGCGTGTAGGAGTAGCCCGTGCATTGGCGGCTGATCCTGAGATTATATTGATGGATGAACCGTTTGGTGCTTTGGACCCTATTACCCGTGAGCAGCTGCAGGATGAACTGCTACGCATGCAACAAGAAGTAAAGAAGACCATTGTATTTGTAACGCATGATATGGATGAAGCACTGAAGCTTGGAGATAAGATCGCTATTCTTAAAGACGGTGAAATCGTTCAACTGGATACACCATATGAGCTGCTCAGCCGGCCTGCTAATGATTTCGTAGAATCATTTATCGGCAAAAACCGCATTTACCAAAACCCTGAGTATATCCCCGTAACAGAAGTTATGCGCGACAATCCATCTACATCGCTTCCAGGGCGCACGCTGGGCAAAGCTCTTACCTTTATGCGTCAACGCAAAATGGATACATTACTGGTTGGAAACGAGAAAGGTAAGCTGCTTGGCATAGTCTCCGCTTATGATGTTACCGCCAAAATGGAACAAAGCCTTACTATCGAAGAAATTATGACACCACCTCAAGTGGTGCTGCAGGATACAGCAACAGCAAGAGACGCATTATCATTGATTACGGAAGCTCCTTACGGCATTATTCCGATTGTAACCGCTGAGGGGATCATTGCCGGGATTGTTACAAGAGGCAGTCTTCTGACGGCGTTTGCCGCACAATGGGGAGGCGTGAAAGAGGAGGAAATGTCTATATGAGAGATCAATCATTATGGCAACAGCTCATATATCAATTAGATATACGTAGGGAAGATTTGATTCATTCTATGGGCGTGCATATGCAACTTGTGCTCTTGTCCATGTTATTTGCAATTATTGTTGGCATTGCGCTAGGAATTATGATTACAAGGGTTAAACCTCTGAAAGGTGTTACGCTTGGTGCGGCTGGGATTCTTCAGACGATACCTAGTCTGGCGATGCTGGGATTTATGATTCCTCTATTCGGCATAGGGATGAAGACGGCAGTTGTAGCTTTATTTCTGTATTCACTGCTGCCAATTATCCGCAACACATACACGGGAATAACTGATGTGGACCAATCTATAGTGGAAGCGGCCCGGGGAATGGGTATGAAGAACTGGCAGATTCTATTCCGCGTCCAACTCCCTTTAGCTTTAAGTGTAATTATGGCAGGAATCCGTACTGCTGCAGTTATTAATGTCGGGACAGCAACACTGGCAGCCTTTATCGGTGCTGGCGGATTGGGTGAATTTATTTTCCTGGGTATTCAACGGAACATCGAAGCTCTAACCTTACTTGGAGCTATTCCGGCCGCGATTCTTGCACTCGTACTGGATTATCTACTCGGATTGCTCGAACGCCTTACGACTCCAAAGGGATTGAAAGTATAACTTAAGCTCTGGTCTAGAAAGAATATAAAAGGGGAGATTATATATGAAAATTCCAAAATTGATGACAGGCGTTTTAACTACAGTATTAATGGGGGCGCTACTTGCTGGATGTGGTGGCGGGAATAATAACGCTGCTGCTGGTAACAGTGGAGAAATCACAATTGGCTCCAAAAACTTCACGGAGAATGTTCTACTCGCTCATATGATGGCAGATCTGATAGAAGATAAAACAGATATCAAAGTGAAGCGCCAGATGAACTTGGGAGGCTCTAATGTAGCTTGGAGTGCACTTGAGAATAATAACATTCAGCTATATCCGGATTACACCGGTACCATTGTAGCTAATTACTATCAGGAGAAGACAGGAAACTCCGAGGAATCGTTGGCTAAAACAAGAGAACTGCTTAAAAAAGATGGACTGGCCTTTCTGGATCCATTCGGCATAAATAATACCTACACTTTAGCTGTTAGTCGCGAAACGGCTGAGAAGTACAATCTAAAGACCTTCAGCGATTTGGCGAAAGTATCTGGAGAAATGGTTCTTGGCGTAGAGTTCGAGTTCTTGGATCGTGAGGACGGATACCCTGGTATCCAAAAACTCTACGGTATGGACTTCAAGCAGAACAAAGGAATGGACCATGGTATCATGTACCGTTCGATCGACGATGGGGAAACTGATGTAACCAATGCATATGCAACGGATGCGCAAATTAAAGTACATGATCTGGTGATTCTGCAGGATGATAAGGAATTCTTCCCTCCTTATGATGCAGGACCGATTATTCGTCAGGAAACGCTAGATAAATACCCTGAACTAGAGGGTATCTTAAATCAATTGAACGGACAGATCAGTGATGAAGAAATGCAACAATTGAACGCAGAAGTTGATGTGGATGCACTCAAGGAAGAGGATGTAGCTCGTAATTTCCTGATCAAGAAGGGATTAATAGAAGGTTAAATATGAGATGCAAACTAAAGCAGGCTAGGAATTTTCTAGCCTGCTTCTTTTTCTGTTATTTGTTTGTAGGTCTGGCTAGTTTCTAAAGTAGTCTGCCAATCCTTCCGCGATGGCTTTGGCTGCTTTTTTCTGATAGGAGGATTTGCGGACAATTGACTCATCTGTAGGATTGGTAAGAAATCCGAGTTCAACTAAGGTAGCTGGAATTCGATTCTCCCTCAGGATGTGATAATCGCCAAAGGATAACCCGTTGCTCTTTAGACCAATGCCATGGCCTAGCCGGGATTCTATCGCCCGTGCCAGCTTCAGATCATCGGACTCGGAGTAAAAGAAGGTCAGTGTTCCGGACACTTTTTTAGGTGAGGAATTATAATGAATGCTTACAAATGCATCAGCATGCAGAGCCTCAGTCATTTGAACTCGCCGAGCGAGTGTAGGCTTCTGGTCCTCCCGGGTACGTGTCATCTCAACCCGTGCACCTTTAGCTAAAAGGGCATCGCGGAGATAAAGGGCAGTATGCAGATTCAAATCCTTTTCCATGGTGTTATATGTAGTGCCGAGCATTCCTGGATCACTGCCGCCATGACCGGGATCTACGACGATTAATTTTCCTCGTAAATTTCCTGTGCGCGAAACGGTGTTTGTGATGCTTTGCGTTGCTCCGGTACGGATATATTGCGCTGCGACCCAACCGGTGTCACCGCTAGCTGTTCGAATCCGCGCCCAATCGTTCTGACGAAGGAGGAGGGTAACAGTATCCTTGGCTTTTAAAGAACCAAGCATCTTATATTGTGTTCCCGGACCGCTTCGGATACGCAATGAATCTGCCGTTACGGTAGCCTTTGTGGTGTTACCCGAAGGGCTGGTTGAGGTGGAAGAAGCATTACTGGTGTTGGAAGATTTAGAAGCGCCAGATTGCTGGGAGCTGCTGTTCACCTTTTTAAGGTAATAGCCGGCTACCCAACCAGAGGTGTTTCCGGTCTTCACCTTTAACCAACCGTGTTGCTCATCGGACACAGTTACTTTGGCACCGTTCTTAATAGATCCTACCACAGTTGCATTCTTAGCCGGCTCGCTGCGTACATTTAAAGAGTTCGCGTATACCTGAGCGGTATAACTGGCTGCTGTTTTAGCTTCAGCAGGCTGTGACGCTGCGATACCCATAAGACTTGCCGCAAGTAATGTGACACCTATCATTTTATTCATAGTATCCTCGCTTTTTCAAAGTAGTCGTAATTTTTTACCCACTTTACGAGGTTTAGAATAATATTTTTTGTGAATAAGGCCTCTTTTCCAGCTGTCTAAAGACTTGTATAATTATTACATAATGGGAAAAGGATGAAGGAGACTGCCGTGACTAAACCAAAGCTATTCATTGGATCTTCCAGGGAATCCATACGTTATGCAAGAGCGATTCATGAGCAGCTAAAGAGGGATGCTGAAGTTCATCCTTGGTATGCCAATGCCTTTCGAGCGAATGAATATACAATGGAGGCACTGGAGCGAAATTTGGATGAGAGCGATTTTGCTGTATTTGTGTTCTCGCCAGATGATGTTGCCAAAATACGCGGTAAATTTTATTATGTGACACGTGATAATACGGGGTTTGAAATGGGTTTATTCTGGGCTAGATTACGGCGTAGCCGCGTATTTTGTCTAGTGCCTGATCAGGTGACTGCCCGTGATGATTTAATCCCTGGAGAGAATGTTGAAGAGTACCATCTGTTGTCTGATTTATCAGGAATTACATCTCTAGAGTATGAAGTGCATCATGATAATCCTACAGCTGCTGTAGATGTGAGCTGTGGTAAGATTATTGATAGTATTCAAGAGCGTGGTAGATTCCGGGACCCGGTTAAAGATTTAGAGCAGCTAAAGATAGAATTAAGGCGCAAAGAAAGTATCCTTCATTTCTTTTGGCAATATAATAGTAATGTGACCATCTCCGAAAATGGAGAGAAGTATCACGCACTCAGCGAGGCGATACGCAATTCCTTTTTACCTCCGAAGCATTGTCGTGTAATCGGTGCAGCGATTTGGCAGGCTCAAGAGCAGGAGACTCTTGTTCAGGTCGGAGGGAATGTTGGGCGTGGTCACTCTTACCCCCTGTCTGTAACGAGAGGGAATGAGAAGCGGCCTAGTGTGGTGGATGCATTTTTATCGAGCAAATGGACTTTTTTTCAACGAACAGAAGTTGCAGAGGTATATATCCTATGCTATCCTCTAGGTAAGAAACATGTTCTTTCCGTACATTTTTCAGGGAGTGATGGGTTATCTGCGGATGATCTTAAGGCGGTAGTTGGGCATAATCAGGATTTATTCCGTACCATCAATCATTTAGTAGGGGAGGATTCAGCATGAAGAGAATAAAGGGTATGAATAACTTAACGGGTGCTGTTCTCCGATCTGCAAGTGGTGGAAGCAGTAGTTCAGGAGATAAGAACACCTCAAGTAAAGCAGGCTCGAGCCATACTGCTCAGCAACCAGCTTCAGCTCAAATTTATACTGCGCCTTCTTTAGACGGCGGAGACGATGAATATAAGAAGCTTATTAGCGGTAAGGTAGATAATAATAAACCTTCCTTTGCGTGATAAGCATAAGTGGCTGTCTCAAAAGTAGAAATCTACTTAAGGGGCAGCTTCTTTTTTTGCGTAAATGTAACGCTCGATTGAGGTATTAAGCTGTGGGACTAATGAAATTTTTGGAGTAATTAGGGAAAAACTCCCTAAAAATAGCTGGTAATAACTCTAAATGAATGGAATTAGGGAATTCCTCCCTAAAAATCGGGGGAATATCTATATTTAGCACCGAATCAGGTCAATTATAGGGAGATATTCCCTAATTGTTAGAATAATGAGCAGAAATCTCCGATTATTAGGGAGATATTCCCTAATTCCTAAGCAGAGCTTCTGTTTCAATTCTTCAGCCGTTGTGAGGGCGCTCTGCACAACGTGTTGTAGCAAGTCATACATAGTGCACCAAGCCACAAACAATGCTGCAGCAGCACATAGAAGCGCTTCTCCATTAACAGGAGAAGCGCTTCTATGCTTACTGGGACAGCCTTCAGCTCTATCGACTGCTTTTCTTGGCAATTTCGCGTCGTACGACAGGTGCAACCTCTGTTGCCAATAGTTCAATTGCCTTGGCTACCTTGGCGTAAGGAAGGCCACCGATGTCGAGTTGAGTCATAAAACGGTTATGGCCGAACAGCTCATGCTGATAAAGGATTTTTTCGATAATTTGCTGCGGGCTGCCCACAGCCATCGTGTTATCAGCAGATACATATTGGCCAAAGTCGTCACGAGAGACGCTGTATTCTTGTCCAGGTTTTGGGCTGATGGAATTACGATAACTATAATAGTAAGGGTAATATTCATCGAGTGCCTGCTGTGAAGTTTCGGCAATGTAGCCGTGGCTAGTAATTGCAATCTTTAATGCTTCAGGTGAATGCCCCGCCTGCATTCCAGCGCGTCGATAAGTTGCGGCAAGCTCTTGGAAAGGTTCTGGACTACCGCTAAGAATGGCGATGGCCATTCCAGTTCCGAGTACGCCGGCTTTCTCCGCGCTTTCAGGAGAACCTCCTACACCAATCCATACCGGCAGGCTTTGTTGAAGAGGGCGTGGAGCAATCTCAGAATCCTTCAAGGATGAACGGAAGGAACCTTCCCAGTTCATAATTTCATGCTTATTAAGCTCGAGAAGCAGATTGATATTCTCGGTGAAAAGTCGATGATAGTCTTCAAGTTCATACCCGAAGAGCGGGAAAGATTCCACAAAAGCACCACGTCCAGCAATAATCTCTGCACGTCCATTCGACAGTAAATCAAGCGTGGCGAAATCCTCGAACACGCGCACGGGATCAATGGTGCTTAATACGGTGGTGGCGCTCGTCAGTTTGATTCTACGGGTAACCTGAGAGATGGCGGCCAGAACGACTGGAACCGAAGAAATTGCAAAATCAAGACGGTGATGCTCACCTACACCGAATACATCAAGCCCCGCTTCATCCGCTAACTTCGCCGCAGCTACAACTTCGTCAAGTCGTTGTTTCGGGCTGATCTTATTGCCGGTATGACAATCAGCTACTATGTCTCCTAAGGTGTAGATACCGAATTCAAAATCGGCTGCTGATGCTGTGGTTACCTCGTTACTCATGATCACAAACCCCTTGTTATTCATATATTTGATAAAGCTTGTTCGTTTATGAAAGAATGTGATTATTATAACACAATAACTTACAAATTGTAAGTTTATGAGTAAATGTTTTGAATTCCAGTCTTTTAAATTACAAAATGAGGAAGATTAATCCATGTTATTACATTATAATTGTCATTAGTATTATATTTCATTTTAAAAATATATCCAAAGATAGCATTTATATGAGGAGGCGTGTGGTAGTGGGAGGAACATTATTAAAATCACATCTTCGTACTGCAGTTATTGGTTTAGGGGTATTGCTTATGGTAAATCCGGTACAAGCTGCTGGGATTGATTCACACACCTCGTATATAGGCTCAAACTTTGAGGATTATTATGCAAATCTGCCTGCTGCGAAGGTAGAGTGGTCAACAACGATGGATTTACCAGCATTAGAAAATGTACCGACGGATTACCTCATGGGGAAGGGGGTTGTTTCTGTTGGTGCAGGTAAAGTTTTTATGCTTCAAAAGGGTCAACTGCTTGCCGTTAACGCTCAGACAGGAAAAGTTGTGTGGAAATACGGTGCTAAATTAAAAACACCGATGCTTTATCAAGACGGCGTGGTTTACGCGACTTCTGAGGCGGGTACCATCTATGCAGTGAATGCAGCTACTGGAAAAAATAAATGGAGCTCGTCAGCAAATAGTAAAGGTGTCAGTCAATTGGTTCTTGATAAAGATCAGCTATTTGCCGCAGCCAATGGTGATATTCAAGCCTACAATCTGAAGGATGGCAAGTTGCAGTGGCGTGATAACTTCAGAGATCAGCTGTTTGAACCGTTTATGGTTGAGGGGAATCTGGTACTAGCTCAAAACTCAGTATCTGGAGCATATACGTATGACATCTTGCATGTGTTTGATCGAACAACGGGTAAGGAGCTTTGGAATAATAGAGATTATGATCTTCCGATTGCAGAGATTAATGGAACGCTTGTCGTACAACGGAAAGCTACCTTATTCGATACTTACCCACTTCCGACACTCGACAGTCTGGATGTTAAGACAGGGTAAGTGGTAAAAACCGTAGAGTATAATCCTGCTAATATTGACCCGAATGATCCCGAAGCATTTAAGGGAGGCAGTGCCTGGAGTGACGGTGACAGAATTTATATAACAGGGGAAGAGGGTGTTTTTAGTTACCCCCTGAATGCAGATCCTGCTACCGTAACACGAGATAATTACTCGTATGCATCTATCGGATCGAATTTAGAATACGCAGCTGGTCCTTATGATGGAAGAATTCTTTTTAGTAAGGGACAAAGTATTTATGGTGTTAAAATGGCGAATAAATCAGCGGTTCAGTATAGTGGAATTAGCAATCCGATTGCACGCTTTGATCTGCTCGGACATGGTATGTATGTGGCCCAGACTGACGGAAAATTAATCGCGATAGACCTGATTACCGCAAAACCGATCTTACAGCTCAAAACACCAGATAGAGTATTTGGCCCAACCTTGCTGGAGAACGGGATGATTATTGTACAGAGCAAAGGGAAGCTAACTGCTTTCAAGGAGCCGCAGGCACTGAAGATGAAATAATAGAATTCATAAGCGGCTCACCGAAGAATATTCGGTAGAGCCGTTTTCTGTGAATTGGACTTTAAAATCCCAGTGCGAAAAACACAATTCTAATTTATGATTAATAGGATATAGATTTAAGAAATTAAATAGAAGGACCGGGGGATTTTATGGAACAGCAAGCAATTTGGGCGATAGGTATTTTTCTACTGATTTATGGACTGATTATATCTGAAAAAATTCACCGTACGATCCTAGCGATGTTAGGTGCTATTGTTATGGTAGCGATGGGCATTGTGGATCAGGAGACGGCATTGCATCACATCGATTTTAATACCATTGGATTACTTGTAGGCATGATGATGATTGTAGGAATTACTGCAGAGACAGGGCTCTTTAAATATGCAGCCGTGAAATCGGCTAAGCTGGCGAAAGGGAAGCCGAGACGGATACTGATTGCCTTATTTGTTATTACTGCTGTGGCTTCTGCCTTCTTGGATAATGTTACAACAGTGCTACTTATGGTACCCGTTACCTTCAGTATTACAAGACAACTGCGCATAAATCCGCTGCCTTTTTTGATGTCACAAATTATCGCATCGAATGTCGGTGGGACAGCAACATTGATCGGAGATCCGCCGAATATTATGATTGGCAGTGCTGTGAAAGAGCTGACTTTTATGTCCTTTATCAGCAATCTGACACCCGTGATTATTATCATTATGTTGGCGTATATCCCGCTTTTCCTGTTGATGTTTGGTAAGCAAATTAAATCTACGCCGGAATTGCAGCAAAGCATCATGAGCATGGATGAGAAGGCGATGATTACGGATCATAAGCTGCTGCGAAAATGCTTGATCGTACTTGGAATTACGATTACAGGCTTCTTTTTACATCAGGCGTTACATTTGGAGTCTGCTACGGTTGCCTTAGCTGGGGCTTTTTTACTGCTCTTACTAACTGGAGGAGAACACATGCTGGAGAAAGCTTTTCACAGCGTGGAGTGGATTACGATCTTCTTTTTTATCGGACTGTTTGTTCTAGTATCAGGACTCGTCGAGACGGGTGTCATCGCGGAGCTGGCTGCCAAAGCAATCGAATTAACGGGCGGAGATGTACTAAAGAGCTCAATGATGATCTTATGGGTGAGTGCAATTGCTTCTGCATTTCTTGATAATATTCCGTTTGTAGCAACGATGATTCCTTTGATTCAGGAGATGGGGCAGATGGGGATTACCAATCTGGAGCCCCTCTGGTGGAGCTTGGCCTTGGGCGCTTGCTTGGGCGGAAATGGTACATTAATCGGTGCCAGTGCCAATCTGATCGTTGCGGGTCTAGCTGGTAAAGAGGGCTACCCAATCACATTCATGAAGTACTTGAAGGTGGGTTTTCCTTTGATGCTGTTGTCCATTGTGATCTCAAGTGTATATTTATATTTAAGATATCTGATGTGAAACCGTGTAGCTAAGAACCGAGGGAGCGATAGGTTTGAAGTGATATGTGGAAGAGGTTATGAAATAAGTGTACAGAATGCAATGAACTCAAAGGTTTCCGAAGTTTGCCCAACGTGCACTTAACGTTATGCAATGCAGATAAACAAGAAGGCAGTGATTCTCTAATATCTGAGGATCACTGCCTTCTTGTTTTTTACATTAATAGGGCTGCTTTGGAGAGCCGCTTTTTATAGCTGGAATGTTTAGTATTGAGAGTTGAGTTCCTTCCTGTGCTTAAGGAGTATGGCTTCCGAAATAATAGTAAGTTCCTTTTGGATATTGATTCCACTCACCCTCAAGTGAAAACTGCTGTGATCCAGTGTATATACCAGATTTTCGGACAATAGTTCCACCTGTGGAGAGGAATTGCTGAGTAGAAGAAGGATCACCGAGAACATCTACGATTTGGCCGTTTTTCTTCAGTACTAATGCTGTAATATTATATGCTCCTGGATTATATAGACTCAGATCGTCATTGTAATAGAAGATATTTAATAAATCAAATGCGTCCCCAAAAGTAGAATCTATAAAAATATACGGCATTGTTGGGAATACAGGAAATAATGGACGGGAATAAACCTGTTTGCTTTGGGTTGCTTTCATAAATTGGTGGACCTCTAGAGTGTAGCCTTCTGCCATATCATTGGGAGTACCATTTCCTCTGTAATACAGTTCGACTGCAATTCTGCCATTCCCGCCGTCCAGATACTCTGAGAAGAATAGCTCAGAGGTACCCTGTGAAGCCACGCTTATGGATAATACAACCGCATTGCCATCAGAACCTACTATCCATACCGTTCCTGGACTTGTAGGGCCATTCCATATAACTCCATTCAGAGTTACTGGTCCGCTTAATGAACCCTTGATGTTTTCTGTGTACACTTTAAATTGGTTCTGGTTAGGAATCAGCTTGGAAATGTCGAAGGAAAGATTCGGTATACCTTGCTTGGTGGTTATTGGCACAAAGCCGTTGTTTACAAGCTGGGCTGTAATCAAGGTGAAAGCTGTGGTAGTTGAACCTCCTTTACCATCGCTTGCTATGAGGGTCACTAAACCACTCGCTGAACTATTAGCTGCCGGAGTTACCGTCAGAATGTTGCCATTAAGGCTAAGTGTGCCAGCATTTACGTTATCTATAGAAGCTGAATAAGTAAGCCTGTCATTGTCTGGATCTTGAAAAAGCTGCCCCAGATCAAATGTACGTGGGGCCGTGATACCTGGGGTTAAGAGCTGAGTAGTGATTTCAGATATCACAATTGGCGGCTGATTAGACGTTACAGTGAATACAAAAGTTGCGGTGTTAATGCCGCCTCGACCGTCCATTACTGTTATGGTAATCGTGGCTGTACCTGAATGGACCGGAACAAGGTTGAGACGATTACCATTTACAGATACAGTGGCGACGCCAGCATCAGAGGAGGAAGCCACGAATGTAAGCGGGTCGCCATCCGGATCAATGAACACGTTGCTGATATCAACGTTTTGAGTGCCACTGGTGATCAGAGCAGATATTGGATCAATATTTTTTTGCACGACTGGTGCATGGTTCACCGGAGTCGGGGTAGGTGTAGGCTCAGGAGTCGCCACCGGAGAAGGACTCGGAGTCGCTACCGGAGAAGGACTCGGGGTCGCCACCGGAGAAGGACTCGGGGTCACCACCGGAGAAGGACTCGGAGTAACCACCGGAGAAGGACTCGGAGTCGCTACCGGAGAAGGACTCGGGGTCGCCACCGGAGAAGGACTCGGGGTCGCCACCGGAGAAGGACTCGGGGTCGCCACCGGAGAAGGACTCGGAGTGGCCACCGGAGAAGGCTCAGGAGTCGAATCGCTCACGGCGTTAGCAGACGTGGACGGAGTATATGCAGGAGCAATAACTCCGGATGTATTTTGAACCATTTTGATATTACCTTGAATGGCTGTGTAATTTGTTATGAAATGCGAAGGCAGACTGTTGCCGGGCAACTGCAGATTTTGAATAGACAGGGCTGGATCGAGGGTAATCTTAGCGCCGCCTTCAACTATTTTTAAGGTTTGCAGGGAAGAGCTACCATGAATAGTAACTGGAGTTATAGAATCCACAATGATCTGCCCCACTTGGCCCTGAAAGGTTATACTCGAAACGCCATTTTTGATCTTCAAATCACCGGAAACATCACCTTTAATAACAACATCATTTCCTGAAATGTTAAGTAAAGAACTAGAAGGTAAGCCGGAGGTATTTAGTTGAACCCCTTTTTGTACAATTTCTAGCTCCTGTAAACCGTGCACATGACGATTCAAGGAATTGAACTTAAGAACAGCTCCTTTTAAAGCATCATGGTTGTTAACAGTCATTAATTCTTTAAGGCTATCTTCAATGAGGTAAGGTGTGCCATTGATCGTTACGAAATCTCCATCGATATTGTCGATCGTTGCCGTTTGTTGTTCTTCTTTAAAAATATTCAGCAGAAAAGAAGCTATATCCTGGCGCTGTACAGTACCTTTGGGGCTGAATATATCTTCGGGAGAATCTATAAGTTTAAGGCGAAGTGCGACATCGGTGTACTCTTTTGCCCAATTGCTGATTGCGGATTCATCATTAACCTTGTGGGCATGTCCACCTTGCGCCCCAATTCCATGGATAGCACGTACAAATATAACTGCAAGCTCTTCTCTGGTTACAGGCCTGAATGGATTAAAATTACCTGTAAGATCACCCTCCATAAATCCTGCCTTCTTCACTGCTTCAATAGCGGAGACACTCCAACTGGAGTCAGATACATCTTTAAAGGAAGAAGCGGGGTTCACTGAGGAATCTAGCTTTAAGGTCTTCGCTAGAATGGCTGCCAGCTCTTGGCGAGTAATTGTGGCAGTGGGTCTGAATTGTCCGTTCGGGTCACCTTTAAGCAATCCTAGACGAGCAGCCTCGAGGATTGCGGCACTTTTCGTCTGTTGTATTTCTGTTAAATCAGAAAACGGTAGAGTGATTTCAGCTGCAGATGCATAGAGTGTACCACTGAATAAGGTGTTAAGGGCAACAAGTGTTGCTCCCCATTTTAATGATATGCTTTTCAAGCAAAAACCCCTTCCTTAGAACCAATTTTTCATAAACTTACTTCATTATATCGACGCAAAAGCAAGAATTTTTAATACTTTCATCCTACTAAAAGTGATTAAAATCATTGTTTTTATAACTTACGGACTAAAAGTAACTCCACATCGTTCCATAAAAGGGCTTGTTTTTTGTTGACAGCTAATAAAAACGATGATATTTTAAATATTATAATTCCAATTGATTTACTTTGAATAAAAATTACCGACTGTTCCTACAGAGGTATTGCGAATGTAAAAGCGCAATACCTCTGTTTTTTGTATACAGAATTGAAGGAGGGGTCAGGATGGGAGAAGCGTTGCTGGCTATTTCAAATCTGAATAAACGTTTTGAGTCTGCAGGGGGTCATGTTCAGGCACTGTATAATGTTGATCTCCATGTGCAAGAGGGTGAATTCATTACGGTCATCGGCCCCAGCGGTTGCGGCAAAAGCACGCTGCTGCGCATCGTGGCCGGTTTGGACAGCGGTTATACGGGGAGTGTTACCCTAGGAGGGACGGAAATTGGAGGTCCCGGAATTGATAAAGGGTTTATTTTTCAAGAGCATCGTCTCTTTCCTTGGCTCACCGTAGAGAAGAATATTGCTTCCGATTTACCGCTAGGGAACAAGGAGATTAGACGGAAGGTCGATGAGTTGATTGATCTCGTCAAGTTAAATGGATTTGAGAAATCCTATCCCCGGGAGTTATCGGGAGGGATGGCCCAACGGGTGGCGATAGCCCGTGCACTACTGCGAAATCCCAAAATCCTGCTGCTGGATGAACCGTTTGGTGCACTGGATGCGTTCACCCGAGCACATATGCAGACGGTATTACTGGACATTTGGCGTGCGAATAAAACAACCATGATTTTTGTAACACATGATATTGATGAGGCTGTATTCCTAGGCAATCGGGTAGTGATTTTAGAACCGCGCCCCGGAAAGATACGTAAGATTGTACCGGTTGATCTGCCGTATCCACGCAAAAAAACAACGTCTTCCTTTCAAGAGCTACGTTTGAAGGTGTTGAATTATTTTGAAAAGGTAGATGAGCTAGAGCTTACAGATGGAGCAGGAATATAAAATAGGTCGACCATACCCATGGAGACTTTCGAAGGCAATAATATTCGAGGGTCTCTTTCTGTTTTTTAAAGAGATTGTAAAGCTAAAAAAAGGCGGGTGCAGAGCATGACAAATCGGGCTATGGCCGTAAGAACTTCCGAACGCCCCGGAAAGGTAACAACATTGGGACTGGGTCTTCTGTTGCCGGGCACTGTGCTGATTCTGTGGCAGACCCTAGGACACTATGGAATGATCTCAGAAATGCTGTTTCCGACACCGTATACCATTGCAGAATCATTTGTATCCTTGGCCGTCTCAGGGGATTTATGGCCGAACTTTAGGATCAGCTTGGTGAGAGCTCTTTCCGGCTTCCTGCTCGGTGGTGGACTTGGACTGCTGTTAGGTATTCTTGTAGGTCTGTTCCGCAGATCAGAGAAATTGCTAGATCCCTCCCTGCAAATGATTCGCATGATACCGAGCTTGGCGGTAGTGCCGCTGTTCATCTTATGGTTCGGGATTGGCGAGGAATCTAAAGTGCTGTTGATTGCTAAAGGCGCATTTTTCCCACTTTATATTAATACGTTTATGGGCATTCGCGGTGTGGATAATAAGCTGTTCGAAGTTTCTCGAGTGCTTGGGTTCAGTCGGTTTAAGCAAGTTGTAAGATTAGTGCTTCCAGCGGCGCTGCCGAACATTATTCTCGGAGTGCGCCTTTCCTTGGGGCTATCTTGGTTAGGTCTGGTAGTAGCAGAGCTGATTGCTTCCACTTCAGGCATTGGGTATATGATGTCGGACGCGCGTCAATTCGCGGATACCCCTGTGGTGTTCGTGGGAATTATTATTTTTGCTATTGCAGGAATGGTGAGTGACTCTATTGTCCGCTACATTGAACGACGGCTGCTCAGATGGCAGGACAACTATCGTGGATAAACAGAAAACGCGCAAGAAACGAAAGGGGGATGCACCATGAGCGATGGAGTAGAAGCTATTTTAAAAAACGCTACAAGAGCACGGGAATCGTTAGATAGCAGTGATACTGCTCCTTTATCGACTAAGAAATCGGAGAGATCCGCGGTACCTATAGCATGGAAATCTCTACTGTCAGATTGGGGAACGGGCGCTATCATTCCGGTGGTGACGATCGTCCTTTGGCAGCTGGCAGGAAGCACCGGACTGATCTCCGCGCAGTTTTTGCCGACTCCGTTGTCGATCGCCAGAGCGTTTACAGGCCTATTGGTTACTGGAGAGTTAACTCATCATCTAGGTGTCAGTATGGGGAGAGCGGGAATTGGTTTTCTCATCGGAGGTGTTCTAGGCCTTTTATTCGGAGTCCTGACTGGTTTATTTCGCAGTGTGGAATATGTGCTAGATCCTAGTGTGCAGGTGTTGCGGCTTGTCCCGCATCTAGCTATAGCACCGCTGATTATTTTGTGGTTTGGCTTTGGGGAGATGTCTAAAGTAGTGATCATTCTGACAGGGTCATTTTTTCCACTCTATATTAATACGTTTATGGGCATCCGCAATGTGGATAACAAGCTGTTTGAAGTGTCTCTAGTATTAGGCTTTAGCCCGTATCAGAAGCTGCGCAGGTTGATATTGCCGGCAGCATTACCTGGGATTTTGTTAGGATTGCGGCTGTCATTGGCTGTAGCATGGATTGGTCTTGTTGTAGCTGAACTTATTGGATCACAATCCGGCATTGGATTTCTGATCAATGAGGCGAAGCAGAATTCAAATACAGAGGTTGTATTTGTAGGCATTATTATTTTTGCTATAGTCGGTAAGTTAATCGACTCTTTGTTCCGAATCATTGAACGCAAGTTCTTGTTCTGGCGCGATAGTTACGAAGGGTAAACCAATTGAGGAGGTCTTGGGCTATGAGTAGATCGATACAAAAAGGATCGTTGAATTTGGTGGCGGATGTGCTCGTTATAGGCGGAGGACCGGCAGGAACATGGGCAGCCCTTACGGCCTCAGCAAAGGGTGCGAAAGTTGTCCTCGCAGATAAAGGCTATTGCGGTTCGAGCGGTGCAACTGCGCCTTCGGGAACAGGGGTCTGGTATGTCAAGCCGGATGAAAAGCTCCGGGAGGAAGCTAAGGCAAGTCGATATATATTGGGCGGTCAGCTGGCTGAATCCCGCTGGATGGACCGAGTGCTAGACCGTACGTATGTCAATATGAACAAACTTGGCGTTTCAGGATATCCATTCCCTGTAGATGAGCAGGGCAATCAGTTTCGTAGGAGTCTTCAGGGACCGGAATATATGAAATTAATGCGTAAACTGGTGAAAAAGGCGGGCGTTAAAATTTTAGATCATAGCCCAGCCATGGAGCTCCTTGCGGATGAGCATGGCGTAGCCGGAGCGGCTGGCGTTCATACGCAGAGTGGTGAGACCTGGACGGTTCAAGCCGGAGCGGTCGTTATTGCTACTGGGGGATGCGCCTTCTTAAGTAAGGCACTCGGCTGCAACGTGCTTACCGGTGATGGCTATTTATTCGCTGCTGAGGCCGGAGCAAATCTGTCAGGTATGGAGTTCTCTAATGCCTACGCGATTTGCCCTACGTTCTCATCGGTGACCAAGACGGCGTACTACAGCTATGCCAGCTTTTATTATGAGGATGGGAGCATTGTGGAAGGGGCAGGTTCCAAGAAAGGGCGTTCAGTGATCGCTCGGAATTTGCTGGCAGGCAATCAGGTGTACGCCAAACTGGATGGAGCGCCCGAAGATTTAAGACCGCTGCTGCGGGTGGCGCAGACGAACTTTTTCCTGCCCTTTGATCGACAAGGGATCGATCCGTTCAAGGATGCTTTTCCGGTTACGCTTCGTCTCGAAGGAACGGTTCGCGGGACGGGTGGTATTCATATCACAGACGAAAGCTGTGGCACAGGTGTTCCGGGACTTTATGCGGCAGGAGATGCAGCAACCCGTGAGCTGATTTGCGGGGGATTTACTGGTGGTGGCAGCCATAATGCGGCTTGGGCTATGTCATCCGGCTCTTTTGCAGGAGAAGGGGCAGCTGTCTATGCGCAGAGCCTTGGCTCACATGCAGCGCACCGTAATCCAGTCGGCTTATCGTCTTCCCCACTGGTTCATCAAGAAGTGAAGCCAGGAGTGACTGCTCAAACGACAGAGGTTATATCTGCTGTGCAGGCTGAAGTGAAGCCGTATGACATTAATTTATTCCGTACGGACAAAGGGCTGACCTCTTCATTAGGTCGTCTGGATGAACTGTGGAAAGATCAGCGCAGCCGTGAGATTCAGCGTACACCTGAAGGGGTTAAAGCGCGTGAAGCAGAAGCCATGACAGCAACCGCCCGCTGGATGTACAATTCTGCGCTTGCCCGTACTGAGACGAGGGGCATGCATAAGCGTGAAGATTTTAAGGGAACGGATCAAGATCAGCATCATCGCTTGATTAGCGGTGGATTGGATCAGGTATGGGTGAAGACAGAAGCCGTGGCCAAGGAGGGTGTTTTATCGTGATTGAGGTGATCAGCGCTGCCAGATGTGTAGAGTGCAACCAATGTGTATCGGTCTGCCCAACCAATGTTTTCGAACGGGTAGAGGATGGCATTCCTGTTATTGCCCGGCAGAGCGATTGCCAGACTTGCTTTATGTGTGAGCTGTACTGTCCTGTGGATGCTCTTTATGTAGCGCCAGATTCAGAGAAAGTGATTGGGGTGACAGAGGCAGGGCTAGAGGAGCAGGGGCTACTTGGTGGTTATCGTGAAAAAGTAGGCTGGGGCAAAGGCAGACAGCCGGTAGCAAGTCATGACTTTATGTACAAGTTGGCGTCGAGGGCAGGGTTCTGATCTTGATTAAGATTTAAATAAATAACATTTACTAGGGGGAGAAAGTAATGAAACAAGCGTACAGAGAGATTCAAGGGAAACGATCTAAAAGGATACGATTTGCACTTTTAACTACGATAATGATGATCATGCTGGTGCTTCAGGCTTGCGGAAATAACGCTGGGGGCAATGGAGCATCTGCATCCGGCGGCTCTAATACAGAGAAATCTGGAGGAGAGACCGCGAGTAATGTTCCAGCGGTTCTAAATTTTGGTTTTATCGGCTCCAATAAGCTGAATGTGCCAGGTGGCGCGGAGGGCTGGGGCTTTTATAAGGGGATTATTCAGGAAGAGTTAAAGAAATATGGCATTACTGAGGTGAAGCTTACGGGCTTTCCAAACGGTCCCGATCAGACAGAATCCTTAATTAGTGGTCGGCTGGATATCGGCAGTCTTGGGGATACACCTGCTATTATTGCTTATGCTTCTGGCGCCAAGACGCGTCTGATTTCACAATCCTCAGCCAACACTATCGGTTATTTAATCGGTAAGAAGGATGGGCCTAAGACGGTGAAAGATCTGCAAGGTAAAACTATCGCGATTCAAAAAGGCTCTTTTATGCACCGCTATGTGGTCGGATTACTACAAGAAGAAGGCGTGACCGACTACAAACTCGTGCATATGCTCATTCCGGATGCTACCGCAGCTTTAGCACGTGGAGATGTAGATGCTACTACGAACTTGGGTGTTCCTGCGCTGAAGTTAATTGACCAAGGCTATACTCACTTGGATGACGCCTCGAAGCATCCGAACCTGCTTGGCACTAGCGCAACCGTTGTGTCTGAGGATTATCTGGCGAAATTCCCTGATTTCCCTAAGGTATGGAATGCCGCTCGTGAGAAAGCATTGGCTGACTTGAAGCAGCATGAAGATGAATATTATCAATTCCTCGCCGAAATCGGAGATACAACCCCTGAGCTGGCGAAGCAAGTAAATCCGATCAGCGATATCAAGGATACCGCATTTACTGATGAGGGAACCAAGCTGCTGGAGGGTACTAAAAACTTCCTTGTCGAAGAAAAGCTTGCGAAAAAGGATTTTAATATTAGTGATTGGCAGCTGAAATAACGATGGCTGGGAAGAACAACCTGAATTTGAAGCGGTCTAAAATAGCATGTGCTAGCTAATTTTTTTGGGAGGAAGTCAAATGTCGCAGATTAAGAAGGAAATGACAGTGGATGTCCTCGTGCTTGGAGGAGGCCCCGCAGGTGCTTGGGCGGCATGGAGTGCAGCGTCGCAAGGTGCAAAGGTAGTCCTGGCCGATAAGGGCTACTTGGGCACAAGCGGGGCTACTGCTCCGGGCGGTACAACGCTGCTCGTTATCCCTCCGATTGCCGAACTGCGAGAGCAGGCGGTTCAATCCAGGCTGAAATCCGGTGGATATTTGTCGGAGAATGCTTGGATTCACCGAGTGCTGGATCAGGTAGAGCAGAATCTGGCTCTAGTCGAGCAGTGGGGTTATCCTTTTCCAAAGGATGAGGCAGGCAACTCACTTCGTACACATCTGCATGGAGCAGAATACATGCGGATTATGCGAAGAGTTGTCCGCAAAGCGGGGGTCACGATCCTCGATCAGTCGCCAGCGCTAGAGCTTCTTCATGATGAACATGGGGTTGGCGGGGCACGTGGAATCAACCGTCTGACAGGGGAGTCTTGGGAAGTGAAGGCTAATGCCGTAGTGATGGCAACCGGTGGCTGCGCTTTTCTCAGCAATGGTCTTGGCTGCAACGTACTGACAGGCGAAGGGCTGCTGATGTCTGCTGAAGTGGGAGCCGAGCTGTCGGGCATGGAATTCAGTCGCCAATACGCGCCGAGCTTTGCGGATGGAACCGTAACCCGCGGCCGTATGCTGGCGTGGGCAACGCTTTATGATGCGGACGGTCATCCGCTGCATAAAGGGGATCGGACTTTTGGCAGCATTCCTGAAATGATGCTCAAAGGTCCGGTTTATGCTTCGCTCGATATGGCAGATACAGCGGAGAAACAGGATTTTCTGCGAAAAGCGCATCCGATTTTCTTTATGCCGCTGGAGCGGGCGGGGATTGATGCGTTTAAGCAGAAATTCCCGCTCACCCTGCGCTATGAGGGAACCATGCGCGGTACTGGGGGGTTGCGCCTTACGGGCACGGACTGCCGGACGACCGTGCCCGGACTTTATGCGGCCGGAGATGCCGCATCTCGCGAGAAAGTGACCGGCGCCATCTCCGGCGGCGGGGCTTACAACGCTTCCTGGGCCATATGCAGCGGAAGCTGGGCAGGTCAGGGAGCCGCGCAGCATGCGCGGTCCTGCCGAGGGCAGGCGAACAGCCGCAACCTTACCGCAGCGGGACGCTACGGTCTGGCGTTTGGCGCCGACACCTCGGAGACGCTGGAGGTGAAGCCGCTAGTCGCGGCGATCCAGCGTGAAATCTTACCGCTGCAGATTAATTATTTCCGCAGCGAGCCGGGCATTTCTTCAGCCTTGAAGCGGCTGAATGCCTTGATGCCCTTCTTGAACGGGCGGGTCCCCGCCACCGTACAGGGCATCGTGCAAGCGCGTGAAGCCGCGGCTATGCTCGCGGTCGGCAGGTGGATGTACACCGCCGCACTGGCTCGGAAGGAGACGCGCGGCCTGCAAAAGCTTGCGGAATATCCAGAGCTTGATCCGCGTCAAACCCACCGGCTGATTGTATCCGGTATAGAGCAAATAAGCATCGGTACCGAAGCTGTGCCCCATGCTCATGAACTGAATCTACTAAAGGAGGGGCAGGCGATATGATCGAACTAATCAGCTTGGAACGCTGTGTGGGTTGCAAACTGTGTACGAAAGTATGTCCGACAAACGTATTCGAAATGCAGGGGAAGATTCCGGTTATTGCGCGTCAGGAAGATTGCCAGACTTGTTTTATGTGTGAAGCTTATTGCCCTGTAGATGCACTCTATGTAGCACCGCAGGCAGATCAGCTGATCGGTGTAAATGAGGAGGCGCTAATCCAGACAGGGCTGCTAGGGAGCTGGCGGGCTGAGATCGGCTGGGGACCGGGCGCTAATGGCTCAATGGCTGAAAGGGATACTACCCCTTATTTTGAAGTGTTTACCGAGCAGTACCGTACGTGAAAAAATGAATGTTCTACACTAAAAAGCCGCTCAGACTTACAAGTCTGAGCGGCTTTTTTTAATTCGGTATTGTAGCTACACATCTTCTACTAGAAAAATCTATAGCAGTGCTTCGATCGCTGGCTCAATATCCAGCGAATCCACAGTAGATTCGAATCTTGTAATTACATTGCCTTCGCGATCAATTAGAAATTTAGTAAAGTTCCATTTGATTTCGTCATTGTTCAGTGCTTCCGGATCTTTGCTCTCAAGCATGCTTTGAAGCAGCTTTCCTGAAGAATGGTTCATGTCGAAGCCTTCAAATCCAGCCTGCTCCGTAAGGTGAGTGAAGAGGGGGTGTTTATTTTCGCCCTTTACTTCAACCTTCTCAAAGAGAGGGAACGTAACGCCGTAATTGATTTGGCAAAAGACATTCACTTCTTCATTGCTGCCAGGTTCCTGCTCCCCAAATTGATTGGAAGGGAAACCGAGAATTTGGAAGCCACGATCTTCGTATCGTTCATAGAGCTTTTGCAGGTCGGAATATTGATGGGTAAAGCCACATTTACTTGCTGTATTCACAATCAAAAGTACTTTACCTTTGTATTGTTCTAGTTCGATATCTTTTCCACGAATACTGCGTGCCGTATATGGATAAATGCTCATGCTGCTACATCCCTTCAGTTATGTATTGTAAACCCTAAAGCTGCCAGTGAATAAGAACAGGAAAAATTTTCAATGATTTAATTGTAAACAATGAAAATATCACTGTCAACTTCATACCCAGAAAGGGAGTGGAACCTTTAAAGCAGAACTAGAATAGTATGGATATGGGTTATTTCATATTTCAAAGCAGCTGTTATAGGAATAATTCTACCTCATATTGTTTTAATGCGTTAAAGCTACTCTGCGTTCCATTATTATCTTGCATCGAAAACATTTTTTGATTAAGATAGCAGAAACCAGCGCAAAAGACGCGCTGACATAAACAAGGACTATGACGAAGAGAGTAAGCATTATAGCGGATCTTAACAGGGAAGGCGTGCCGGAGACTGAGAGCACCCTTATGAGACGATTAATGCCGAAGTTCACTTCCGAGTCGGCCCCTGAAGTAGTTTGTCACAGGTCGTGACAGGTATGAGTAGGGAGGCCCGCGCCCCGCGTTACCGGGTTTAAGATAGAGTTAATCTTTAGTCAAAGGAATTCGATATTCTATTCCTTTGTGCTAGTATTCGGGTTAATTCTAAATAAGGGTGGTACCACGGCTCCTCGTCCCTTGCGACGGGGGCCTTTTTGCGTTTCAAATTATAACAAAGAAGAGGGAGTGGAAGGGTAATGAGTAACGTGGAATTGGATGTTCTTAGAGGTCGTCTGGATGAAATCAATGGGCAATTGCTGGAGCTGATCTCCGAGCGGGCTAAGATTGTGCAGGAGATTGGAGTAGTTAAAGAAAAGCAAGGTGTGCCTAAGTTCGATCCAGAACGTGAAAAGAAAATGTTGGATCAGCTCGTAGCGAGCAACAAAGGACCTTTCACTGACGGGACCATCCGCAGCCTCTTCAAACAAATTTTTTCAGCTTCTCTGGACTTACAATCCGATGAACATAAAAAAACCTTACTAGTAGCACGCAAGGGTCACAAAGAAGATACAGTGATTGTTTTGCCGGGAGATGTTACGGTTGGCGGCTCTTCTTCACTGATGGTAGCTGGCCCTTGCTCCGTGGAGAGCGAACTACAGACCCGCACCGTAGCTGCTGCTCTGCAAAAGGCTGGCGTACGTGTTATGCGTGGCGGTGCCTTCAAGCCCCGGACTTCTCCTTATGACTTCCAAGGTCTAGGTATGGACGGACTAAGAATATTACGTGAAGCTGCAAATGACTATGGTCTGCTGACCATTAGTGAAATCGTAGATCCAAGACATATTGAAGAGTCTTTAGATTATGTAGATATCATCCAGATCGGTGCACGGAACATGCATAATTTCGAGCTGCTCAAGGCAGTCGGAGAAGTTAATAAGCCAGTGCTGCTGAAACGCGGATTGGCTGCCACACTTGATGAATTCATACATGCTGCGGAATACATTATGTCTCGTGGTAACACACAAATCATGTTGATTGAACGCGGAATTCGTACCTATGAAAAAGCGACCCGCAACACGCTCGATATCTCAGCAGTGCCTATTCTCAAGCAGGAGTGCCATTTGCCAGTATTGGTCGATGTTACTCACTCTACAGGACGTAAAGACATTCTCATCCCTTGCGCAAAAGCCGCGCTCGCAGCCGGAGCCGATGGGATTATGGTCGAGGTGCATCCTGATCCTGCAACCGCGCTGTCCGATGCCGCACAGCAGCTGAATATTGATGAGTTCAACACCTTCTTTAACGAAGTGAAAGCATCCGGACTGTACCGAATCTAGAAATATAGAATTTGAATGATATTTCAAGGATTGGCTAGAAAATGAGGTGAATAAGCGCTTACAAGTCTAACTAATCTTTTTGTGAAGGTGAAGGCGGGTCGAGTACAATAAGCAACATTAGCGTTGCACCGGCCCCGGGTCTTTTGGAAAAAGGCCTATATACCTTAATAGTCACAGGAGGAAATTAGATTTTGAAGCAGCTTACCTTAAATAATGGGTGGTTTTCTAACACTCGAACCGATATTTTATCGGGGATGACCGTAGCCGTTGCACTGATTCCTGAAGCGATCGCTTTTTCAATCCTGGCGGGAGTAAGTCCGATGGTTGGTTTATACGCCTCTTTCTGTATTGCGATTGTAACAGCACTTGCCGGAGGCAGACCCGGAATGATTTCGGCGGCTACAGGGGCTATGGCTCTGTTAGTCGGAAGTCTTGTACTAGAACACGGAATAGAGTATCTGTTCGCAGCAACTGTACTGGCTGGTGTGTTTCAGATATTGATGGGGATGCTAAAGCTTGGCCGCTTCATCACGTTTTTGCCACAGCCGGTTATGACGGGGTTTGTCAACGCGCTGGCAATACTGATTTTTATGGCGCAGCTTACCCATTTTAATGGACAGGGCTGGGTGATGTACGGCCTGGTAGCTCTGACATTGCTTATTATCTACACGGTTCCTCGGTTTACCAAAGCCGTACCTTCAGCACTTGTAGCGATTGTTATCGTTTCTGTTCTTAGCATCGCTCTTCATCTGGACGTAAGAACCGTAGGCGATATGGGGAATATTACAGCAACTTTGCCACTATTTCATCTTCCGCAAATCCCGTTCACGCTGGATACTCTGCTTATTATTTTGCCATATTCACTCTCACTGGCCGTAGTTGGGCTATTGGAATCACTGATGACTGCCACCTTAATAGACGATATTACGGGCACAGGTAGTGATAAGAACAGAGAGGCGAAGGGACAGGGGCTTGCGAATGTAGTCACTGGTTTTTTCGGAGGGATGGCAGGCTGTGCGATGATCGGTCAGTCAATGGTTAACATGAAGTCTGGAGGACGCACGCGTCTGTCCACGTTTGTGTCAGGGATCTTTTTATTGTTCCTAATTATTGTACTTGGCGATGTCGTTAAGCAGATCCCGATGGGCGCACTGGTTGGCGTAATGATAATGGTCTGTATCAGCACCTTTGAATGGGGCTCGCTCAAAACTTTAACCCGTGTCCCGCTCAGTGATGCGCTGGTTATGATTGTGACGGTGGTCACCGTGGTGGCTACGGACAACCTTTCTATTGGTGTTTTGTTTGGAGTTCTGTTAAGTGCTCTAACGTTTGCTTGGAAAATAGCTTCGATCCGCCTAACTGTTCAGGAAGCTGCCTCTTCCAAAACATATGCGGTTTCCGGCCAGCTGTTCTTCGGCACGACAAGCCACTTCATTCATGAATTCGCCTACGATAGCGATCCGGATCATATTATTATCGATTTCTCACACTCTCATGTGTGGGACCAATCCGCAGTTCATGCCATAGGGAAGACGATGAGCAAATACGCCGAGCGTGGCAAAAAAGTCACTATTACCGGACTTAATGACCAGAGCTCGCAGCTGGTTCAGCGGGTGGGATTATCATTATGAAAAAAGATTGCGCTATATGCGCGATCTTTTTTTATAGTAGGGATAACCGTAATAGAAGAAGAGTAAGGTTTTACTTTTGGTGTAAACTGATATAAAGTATAAAGTGGATAATGTTTATCCGCTTTATACGCGGATGTTATCATCTACAGTTCTATTCAAGCTATCTACGTAAATCGAGGTGCTGTACATGCATATGAAAACAGGGGTAGAACAGTCAGTATATGCACTAGTTCTACTCAACATGCTGCCGGATAAGGCGGTTCTGTCTGGGGAAGCGATTAGCCAGCAGCTCGGAGCATCGGCGACCTATTTTCAGAAACTGTTAAGAAAGCTGGTTACCGCAGACATCATCACATCTGTTCCCGGCATTAAAGGCGGCTTTAAATTAAAGAAGAGACCTGAGGATATTCGTGTATATGACGTTTACCTCGCGGTGGAGGGACAGCAGTCGCTGTATTCATCCAATGGTATTCTGGTAGACATGTTGGATTTAGAAAAAGAAGATAGCTGCTGCCTGCTAACCAATCTGATGGAAGAAGCTGAATCCTCCTGGAAAGCTGTATTAAAGCGGGAGACTATTGCTTCGTTGTCGGAGGAAATGCGCGGTGAACGTTTTAAAGATAAGATTGCAGCCTTAGAGGAATGGATCCGCAATAAAATGGTCATCTAACCAAAGAAGGGATGTATTCGCATGAGATTAAGCGTATTGGATCAGGCACCTGTGACTAGTGGTAACACAGCGGAAGGTGCTTTGAATAAAGCAGAAGAATTGGCTATTTTAGCAGATGAGTTGGGATATAGCAGAATGTGGATGGCTGAGCACCATGGCGGAAATACATTTGCTAGCTCGGCTCCTGAAGTAACGGCAGCCCGTTTAGCCGCCAAGACCAACCGTATTCGAATCGGCACCGGCGGTGTGATGATGATGCATTATTCTCCACTTAAGCTGGCGGAAGTATTTAAAACGTTAAGTGCTTTTTCCCCGGGGAGAATTGATTTCGGTGTGGGAAGAGCGCCTGGCGGCGATACAAGTGCCATGTACGCTCTGTCTGAAGGCCGCGAGTTAATGCTGCATAACATGTATGATAAGCTTGGCATTACTATGCAGTTGCTTAGCGATCAGATTCCGGAAGATGAGCTGTATGCCAAAAATCTCGCTGCTCCAACGAAGGTGGCGCTCCCAGAAGTATGGTTGTTAGGCTCGAGCGGCAACAGTGCGCGAAAAGCTGCACAAATGGGAGTCGGATACTCTTTTGCGCAATTTTTTAACGGTGCGATGAGTAATGAGATCTTGGACCAGTATCGGAATAACTATCAGCCTTCTATCTTCATGGACAAACCTGAGATCAGTGTATCCTATATGGTGACCACAGCAGAAACGAAGGAAGAAGCTGAGTATGAGGCATTACCGCAGGATATTTTCCGCTTGATGATGAGTAAGGGCAGAATTACGCAGGTGCTGACACCAGAAGAAGCTCAGAACATATCGTTATCAGAAATTGACCGGATGGCAATCAAGGAAGGCCGTAAGATTCATTTGGTCGGTGCGGTTAAAGACATCGCCGTACGCCTGCAAGAAGAACAAGCACAATATGGATTCCAGGAAGCGATGATATGCAGCATTCCGCATTCGCAGGAAAAACGGCTAGAGGTTTACCGGTTACTGGCGCGTGAACTGCTCGGTTCTTGATTCTGGAAAGCTAAGAGTGATTGATTATAATAGCAATTTCCTATCTTAACCCGCATTTGATGCGGGTTTTTTGTATGCCCAATTTAGCTTTTTGATCGACACATGCCCTCAAAAGACAATAAATTAACCCTCCCGCCCCCTAAAAGTAACATTTGAATATCTAACTTCATCTATGATTAATGAAAGATTTAATTTGAAAAAGAGGATTGGAAGTGATCAAGAGATGTTTCCTTTACATAAATCCGTTACGCTGATAGCTTTGCTTCTAATGAATCTGCTGGCGGGTTGCCAACATCAGGCTGATCCAGCCCCCCTTCAATCGGCCAACGACTACCACACATCAAGACCAAGGCCAACAGACACCGCTGCTAACCTCATTAAGCTGGAGTGGAAGCTGGTGGATACAATCCCTGTAGTCTCTCAACTAAGTGCTCCACCTACAGGCGCTACTTTGATTACAGAGAAGAAGCTTGATGATTTCGGAGGAGTCAAAGTGAGTGTGTATACAATGGCTAGTGACGAAGACTATGTATATGCCAGAGTTTCTTCATCCCAAGGACAATACAGTCTAGGGGCGATAGGGACTTATAATTATCGTCAGCCGGAGAATATCAAGGTAGAAGTGGTGCGGATTTTTAGCGAAAAGGTGCTGAAAATCACCGGTGGACTAGGAGCAAATAATTCGCTCACTAACTATTATTTAATCGACGAGAGTGGTAACCCCTCGGGATTGCTGCAGATAGATACCGGACATTCCAAAGAGCTGGATGTTGATGGGGATGGATCTATTGAGGGTGTAGCTGCACATGGAAATCCGATGAGTGCCTACATTTACCGCTGGAATGTTGATCACGCTGAGGTAACTTTCGTTAATGATGCTTTAAAGGCAGACTCCGTGGTGCTAACGGATGAAGGAATATATGAAGCTTTAAATATCGGGGACAAGCAGAGCAAAAGATTCCGGTTGACCTTAGAAGGACTGATCCAAGAGCAATAACGTCATGACCAGTGCTGCTGAAATATTTCCTGCGACCAATTCCCTCAAACCTCCGTATAGACGATTAAGCTTAAATGATTATCCATAATCTAGGAGGGGTATTGGATGAATATGCAAATGAATCCGAAATTGAAACAGCTGCGTCCGGGAAAAATAGTTAGCGGTGTTGCAGCAGTGCTCATTGTATTGTTGATTGGCGCGAACTCTTTTGTATCTGTGGAATATGGGCATGTAGGTTTGTACAAAACCTTTGGTAAATTAAATGACAACACGTTGTCACCCGGCATTCATTTTAAAATTCCATTTATTCAGACGGTAATTCAGGTCAATACGCAGGTAACGAAGGCGGAGACCGATACTTCAGCTTCTTCAAAAGATCTTCAACCTGTATCCACACATGTAGCAGTGAATTATTCCGTAAACAAGGCTTCCGCCTTTAATCTGATGAACAATATCGGAGGTAATTTTGACAATGTAATTATCAATCCGGCCATTCAGGAAATCGTCAAGGAAGTGACGGCAAAATATCCAGCAGAAGATTTGATTACGCGCCGTGATGTAGTGTCTAGTGAGATCAGTGAGCATTTAACTGCTAGGCTGGCAAAATATGACCTGATCGTCAACGATATTAACATCGTTAACTTTAAATTCTCGGAGGCGTTCAATCAGTCCATTGAAGCGAAGCAGGTTGCTCAGCAGCAGGCGCTAAAAGCGGAGAATGATCTTCGTAGGATTGAAATCGAAGCGAAGCAAAAAATCGCCCAGGCGCAAGCAGAGGCTGAATCTCTAAGACTTAAGAAGCAGGAGGTTACACCTGAGCTGGTGCAGCTGAAGCAAATTGAGGTCCAAGAGAAAGCGTTAGAAAAATGGAACGGCGTGCTGCCGTCAGTAACAGGGGGAGCGACTCCATTTGTGGATATTCAATCCCTGACGAAATAATTCATTGTTGGATTTCTGATTTATTTTTCCAATTGCTGTTCTGTTTGAGTTCGTGGCTGTCTGCTTCAACATCTGCTCCTCTGATGGGAAAGCCCTACTTCTATAGAAGTAGGGCTTTTTATACTATTAATATTGATAAAGCATTGTAGGAATTTGCCAGCCAGCGCCGACTGACCAAAAGAAGACATAATCGCCACGTTTGATTCGTCCGTCTTCGACTCCGCGTTGAAAGGCGATAAAAGGACTGCTTGTTGCTGTATACCCGAACTCGTCACCTACGTAGATGAATTTCTCATCAGTAAGTCCAAGACCCTCTTGGATGAGTTCGATATTTTTGAGAGAGAATTGTGAAAGGCAGAAGGCAGATATATCATCTGTAGTCAGGCCGTTTCTTGAGAGAAGCTCCTTCATGTCTGCAACGGCCGCATCTACACATACTGTACCGTCAAAGGGGGTCCAGCGTATCCGAATTTGCTCCGGTGTAATGTCTTCATGATAAATATTCGAAAGACCGCAAGCAGGGAACATAATGTTCTCAGAGCCCTCAGAATCAGTGTAATAAAGGGAGTCAATGAAGCCAGTTTGCTCGCTCCGTTCCAGAATGACAGCTGCTGCGGCATCTCCGAAGTTAGGGTAAGTAATTTCATCATCTGTATTGCAATTTACCGAGCTATAGTCACTGCCCACGACGAGCGCGTACCGAATGCTAGGATTAGCTTGCATATAACGACTTGTCTGCTCCACGGCGGATACCATTCCTGCGCAGTTGGCATTGGAATCTTGTGTAATGGTCCGGTGTTTGCCTTGCAGCATACGGTGTAGCAGAAGTGCGTTGGTAGGGTAGGTATATTCCGGTGTCTGAGAAGCGAACGTAATCATGTCCATATCTTCCCCATGCAAATTGGCTTCATTTAACACTTTTTGGGCGGCTTTGAATCCCATCGTTAGGGCATTCTCATCCTTTTCTTTTACGATGTATCTCCGGTCACGACCCATGACTTCCAGGAATCGCTTGATGTCCTTGCCCATACTCTGGAAATGCCCCAAATAATAATCATTAGTTACGACATGCTCCGGATGGTAATAAGCAGCTTGGCGGATGGTTATATGTCCCAAATGAAACCTCCTATGCTTCAATAATTTCGTAATTCTCTAATTTCGTTGCCCGGGCTACTCGGCTCAGCTGCATTTTTAGGACAGGGCTTTTGGCAATAATGAAGGTCACTTTTTTAAATCCAGATTCTTTATACAGTATGTAGCATTGTTCAAGCATAGGAAGAGTGTCCGGCGAGGATACGTTTAGTGTCTTGCAATCTAAAATGATCTCAAATTGTGTCGGGTCAAAGGTACTTATGATTTGGTTGTACTCCTGAATGAAACGTCCGGCGTCCTCAGGTGACATAGAACCTTCCACTTGTACATTCAGTTTCTGGGCTGCAGCGTTTGAGGCGAAATTAAAGTTTCCCATTTTAAACAGTCTCCTCCTAAGTAAGTTTGAAGAAAAATTTTAATAAATAGGCTAAAAAACCCATTTATATATAACTATTATCGTATTTTTAAATGGGAAAGTTTAGGGAGATTGTTATTTATATTTTAAAAAATACAAGAAGGTATAAATTTAACTTGAAAAGATAATTAAGTTAATAATGACCTGCTCCAAGTATATTTATAATGAGTTAACCGAGATTGGAGTGGGCTTGATTGCCCTGTCGACTTTGCAAAGCAGAGTTCTATTGGTATGATTACAGAGATGAAAAAAATTTACTATCCAAATCATGGAGGAATGACAGAAATGAGCGAAATTACACTATCGGGGATCATTGATCATACACTGCTTAAAGCAGATGCACGGAAAGCAGATATCATTAAATTGGCAGAAGAAGCAAAAGCCTATAAATTTGCTTCGGTCTGCGTAAACCCTGCCTGGGTAGCTACTGCCCATGAAGTATTGAAGGATACGCCTGAAGTTAAAGTATGTACAGTTATCGGCTTCCCACTCGGATCTTCGACAACAGAGACTAAAGTATTCGAGACTACCAATGCTATTGCGAATGGTGCAGGTGAGGTAGACATGGTTATCAATATCGGAGCGCTGAAAGATGGTAACGATGAACTGGTTAAACATGATATTGCATCAGTTGTAGAAGCAGCTCGCGGCAAAGCGCTGACTAAGGTCATTATCGAGGCTTGTTTATTAACGGAAGAAGAAAAAGTACGTGCTTGCAAGCTTTCTGTTGAAGCTGGAGCAGACTTCGTAAAAACATCCACAGGATTCTCTACAGGTGGAGCAACGAAGGAAGATATCGCTCTGATGCGTGCAACAGTTGGACCTAATGTGGGTGTGAAAGCTTCCGGCGGTGTTCGTAGTGCGGAAGACGCTCATGTAATGGTACAAGCAGGCGCAAGTCGTATTGGTACTAGCGGCGGTGTAGCGATTGCTAAGGGAGAAACAAGCCAAAGCAGTTACTAATCAAAGCAGTTACTAATAGAAGATAAGTAAACCAGTAGCGGTGAGATAAGGTGGACAAGCTTTGTCCGCCGCTATTCTGTTTTTTATGCGTAGAAGCTCTCTACTAGATACATAGGGTATACCTGTTTTTTTAGCTTAAAAACTGTTATTGAAAGCGTTATCTGATTTTTATCGAACAGGCTTTCATTCGCAAAATAAAATTGTAATAATTCACACCGGAATAATAAGATTTTTTTCTTTTCAAATGATGTCGTTTATGAGAGAATGAGTACAATTATTATTTGTTAAAGATTTCTATTCTTATTTATAAAGGGAGGAAATACCTATGTCAGAAGACCGTAAGCTGTCATTTGAAACTTTGACTGTTCATGCAGGCCAGGAAATTGATCCAACTACTTTCGCACGTGCTGTACCGCTTTATCAGACCACGTCTTATGGATTCCGTGATGCTGATCATGCAGCGGATCTGTTTGCGCTCAAAGAATTCGGTAATATTTACACTCGGCTGATGAATCCGACTACAGATGTATTTGAACAGCGTTTGGCAGCACTTGAAGGTGGAGCAGGTGCACTTGCTACAGCTTCCGGGGCAGCGGCTATTTCTTTCTCTATTCTAAATATTGCTGGTGCTGGGGATGAAATTGTATCTGCGGCAAGCCTATACGGTGGAACTTATAATTTATTTTCTACAACGCTGCCTAAGCTCGGCATTAAGGTACATTTTGTGGATTCAGACAATCCAGAGAACTTCCGTGCTGCGATTAATGATAAAACCAAAGCTTTGTATGCAGAAACCATTGGTAACCCACAGGGGAATGTATTAGATATTGAAGCCGTTGCAGCAATTGCGCATGAACACGGAATTCCTCTGATTGTGGATAATACGTTCCCAAGTCCATATTTACTGCGTCCGATTGAGCATGGAGCTGACATCGTTGTTCATTCGGCAACTAAATTCATCGGCGGGCATGGTACATCTATCGGTGGAATTATTGTGGATGGTGGTAAGTTCGATTGGAAGGCAAGCGGTAAGTTCCCAGGACTTACAGAGCCTGATCCAAGTTATCATGGTGTTGTTTATACGGAAGCTGTGGGTCCGATTGCTTATATTATTAAAGCCCGTGTTCAACTGCTTCGTGATCTAGGGGCTTCTATTTCACCATTTAACTCTTGGATGCTGCTGCAAGGGCTCGAAACACTCCATTTGCGGATGGAACGTCACAGCCAGAATGCGCTGAAGGTTGCGCAATATTTGGAGGCACACGCAGATGTAGAATGGGTAAGTTATTCTGGACTTCCTACTCATCCATCTCATGAATTAGCGCAAAAGTATTTACCTAAAGGTCAAGGAGCGATCCTTACCTTCGGTATTAAAGGTGGAAGTGCTGCGGGACGCAAGCTGATTGAAAATGTGAAGCTGTTCTCGCATTTGGCGAATGTCGGTGACTCCAAGTCATTGATTATCCATCCTGCAAGCACAACACATGCACAGCTGTCGGATGAAGAGCAAACCACAGCGGGAGTAACTCCGGAATTACTCCGCTTATCGATTGGTACGGAATCTATTGATGATATTATTTATGATCTGGAGCAGGCAATCGCCGCCAGTCAACAATAGAACAATGAAATTCAAGGAAGGCATTTGCTGCTATGCGGCGATGCCTTTTTTTTGTTATTTAATAAGGCTAAATTATTCACATCATTTGGCAACGCTTGCATATTTCATGGGAGGTTCCCGTATTTATAAGTGTGGTAATAAGATGTCGGTGGCATGATGTTTATTAACTTGGCGTACCGGCAGCAATCCAAAGATAAAGGGTGGGTGCGAAGATGAAGGGTGAACGTCAGCAGGATGGTTTTCGGAGTAGTGAAGAGCGCCCGTTCAAGTTCATGTATAAGGCCGGTGATCGGGCTGTAGGGATGGAAATGAGCCAAGCCGGATCCGTAGCCTCCGCTGCCGCAGAATTTATTACCGGGGTAGAGCAGAAGGATGTTGTAGAACCTTTGAACCGTTCTTATTTTAAACGACCTGGAGAACAGTCGGCCTTCTTAGTATTGCGTGAAGGACGTGAAGAACGAGAAGAGCGTCCGATTACACGGGAAGGCGCAAGGTCCGTTCAAGCCGGTCCTTGTCTGATACGAAGTGAGGAATGGCTGCTTGAACCTGAACTGTTTTGTCTTTATGAGCATTGGTTATCCAGTGAGGATGAGCTGCAGGCTAATCGAATGCTGCAGCGGATCTATTACCGATTGCAAGCAGCCACCACAGCTCTGCTGGAATCACCGGATGGTGAATGGGCAGCAGTCACCCTGCTGCATCCAGAGGAGCTTGCGGCGCAGCCCGCAAAGCTCGCCGCGCTTCAGGACGCGCAGCTCGAAGCGCTTTTTACTGCGGTGGCGGAGAGCCAGCGTCAAGGCGGCGATTGTCGCCTTGACCTGCTGGTCGCCTACACCGCAAGCGGAGCCGAATTCGCAGCAAAGCGCGAATTCATCGAGTTCGTGGCCGATCAGACACTCGGCCACGCTTATGCGGCGACGTGCCGCATCGGGGCGCTGATCGCGCCCGATGTGGAGCCCGCCGCCGCCGCGGAAATCGCGCGCATCGCCGATTTCCTAGTGCTCGACGGCGCGGCGAGCGAGCTCGCGCCGGAAGGGGCCGCCGCAGAGGGCTTCGCCCTGGCGGCGGGGGAGATCCTTGCCGCCGTGCGGAGCGTGAAGCCGGCGGCGGTAGTGCTCGCCGCGGGGACTCCGGCGGCGTCGGCTTTGGCCGATCTGTATCAGATCGGCCTCAGCGGGATCTTTTGCAGCGCCGGTCAGCGGACCGAAGCGCTGCTTAGAGCAGCCTGTCTGATCTGGATCGCCAGGCAGCAGGAAACATTGGATACTGCCGCCGGTGGAAGGCAGTAACACAGCGGGACGAAGTGGCTATCCCATATGCCACTTGCGATTCTAAATGAGACGACAGAGCAGTGATTCTCCCGTTATCGGAGGATTACTGCTCTTCATTTTGTGCGTTTTGACTGCTTGCTTCAAAAAAATATTCATCATCGCTTTGGGCACACGGACTCGGAGGACCCTATTTGTATGATTTATGCTTTTGGAGCACAGATTCGGACTCCAGAGAGATTATTCAATAGAAGCTGTGTTCGTATCGGCTAGCTCACAACCTTCCTGCTTTATCAACAATGTAGCTATTACGTCCACCAGGGGCACGTGGATTGGTGAGCGCACAATTTCTTTCAGCACTCTCATTCATTTTACATAAAAAGGATAATTATATTAGCGGATCGAATCTATTAGCATCCTACTGAAAAGAGGCGCTGTACATGTCCGCAAATTTTAGAGTTGCCCTGAAGAAGGTTGTTGACCACTCCTACGACATTGAGATCGGAGAAACTTTATTTAGCACATTAATAGAGGACTTAAAACGAGGTATCGTAGAAAATGTAAGCAAATTTGCGATAATTACGGATTCCAAAGTTGAAGCACTTTATGGACAAGCCTTGCTGGAACAGTTGATTCAGAATGATTTTCATGCGGAGCTTTTTTCTTTCCCCGCCGGAGAGAAATCCAAAACCCGTGAAACGAAGGCGTTGCTGGAGGATCAGCTATTAAGCCGTTCTTATGGACGAGATTGCTGTATTATTGCGATTGGAGGCGGGGCGGTAACAGATTTGGCAGGTTTTCTGGCAGGGACATTTGGCCGGGGAGTGCCGAGTTTGAACTATGCGACCACCTTATTAGCAGCAGCAGATGCATCCATTGGGGGAAAAACAGGCGTAAATACACCGGTCGCTACCAATCTAATCGGTGTATTTCATCAACCCAGAAAGGTCTACATCGACTTAGCGACATGGAGAACACTTCCGGTTCGTGAGTTGCGTAGCGGCTTAGCTGAAACGATCAAACATGCCTGCATGGCGGATGCGGGTTTTTTTGAGTATTTGGAGCAGAATTTGGAACAAGTTGTTTCTTTAGAGGGAGAGCTTATATTAAACCGAGAGGTCTGCGAACGGATTGCACTTTATAATTGTGAGATCAAATACGGTGTGGTAGAGAAGGACGAATTGGAGAGCAATCTGCGGCAAATTCTTAATCTAGGGCATACTGCGGGTCGAGCACTGGAGGCTTTAAGCGGTTATGAATTGTTACATGGCGAAGCTATTGCGATAGGTCTTGCTATTCAGGTGCAGTTAGCAGAGCGCTTGGGATATGTAACTCCGAACCAAACTCAGCGGGTGATTGCATTACTACAGAAGGCGGGTCTGCCGACTGAAATTCCAGCAACCATTACAGATCGAATGCTAATCGATAAAATGTATACAGATAAAAAAGTACGCAAAGGGCGCATACGGTTTGTATTCCAAGATGGGATCGGTTCGATGAAACGTTTTGAGGATGGATCTTATTCGACTCCAGTCGAGGAACATGTCCTAACAGAACTGTTAGATAAAATCCGCCATTAAGCGAGCAGCTGACATATACTCTAAAATTTAGGGCGGGTAGCTGAACAGATAGGCTTTACTTTTTCATTCCTGGTGGTATGATTAAAATATAAGTTGCACTAAGGAAATATAGTTGTACTATTGCAACAATGATTATCATTCTCACTACCTATAGTTATCAATCATGCTGTCCCGGCTAAGCCGGGGCAGCATGTGTCATTTTAGGGGTCTTAATAATGGCTCTCATTCTCACTTGGCTGAAGTTAGGCTCCACAAAACAAAGCGTATGCTTACGAAGCAAGTTTTGTTGCGAAGAAGAGTCACAGAAGGAACGCTACACAAAACTTTAAAGGACGGCGATTATTATGCAAGCAACATCAAAACATTTACCTCAGCAATCATCTATTTCCGGCAGTATGAAGAAGCCAGGCGCTCCAAAGCGCCGGTTCGATCCGCGTGCCATGCTTAGCAATTCCGAAATGCAGGCTGCTCTGGGCAGCGGACTGCTTATGCTTTTAGCATGGTCTGTTGGTGGATGGTCAGAAATTCTTTCCATAGCGCTCTATGTCATTTCTTATACGATTGGTGGCTGGAACAAGGCAAAAGAAGGCGTAGAAACGCTCGTCAAAGAACGGGATCTCGATGTGAACCTATTAATGATTGCAGCCGCACTAGGCGCAGCTTCCATTGGATACTGGAATGAAGGCGCCATGCTTATTTTCATTTTTGCACTCAGTGGAGCCTTAGAGAGTTATACGATGGAACGCAGCAAAAAGGATATTTCCTCGCTGATGGCACTCAAGCCGGCAACAGCTATGCGTATTGAACAAGGAAGTATGAATGAGGTCCATATCGACCAGCTGGTGATCGGAGATCTGCTGCTTGTACGCCCGGGAGATTTAATTCCGGCAGACGGTAAGGTATATCGGGGGGAGTCAGCAGTAGATCAGGCTTCCATTACGGGAGAATCGGTTCCTGTAGAGAAATGTGCCGGTAGCGAGGTTTTTGCAGGCACTGTTAATGGAGAAGGACCCCTTTATATTGAGGTAACGAAAGCAGCTGAGAACACCCTTTTTGCCAAAATCATCAAAATGGTAGAAGAGGCAGAAACGGAAGTTCCCAATTCGCAGCGTTTTATAAAAAGACTCGAAGCCATCTATGCAAGGGTTGTCGTAGCCTCGACCGTGGCACTGATTCTCCTTCCACCATTTTTGCTGGACTGGAGCTGGAGCGCAACCTTCTATAAAGCGATGGTGTTTCTAGTAGTAGCTTCACCTTGCGCCTTGGTTTCCTCCATTATGCCAGCGATGCTGTCGGCGATCTCCAAAAGTGCGCGAAAAGGGGTTCTTTTTAAAGGCGGGGTCCATCTGGAAAATATGGCACGCACAACGGTTGTGGCGTTCGATAAGACAGGGACGCTTACAGAAGGAACTCCACAAGTAACTGATTTTATTGCAGGAGAAGGCTACAGTCGTCAAGAGTTGCTAACGGTTAGTGCATCCATTGAGAATATGTCCCGTCATCCACTGGCGGAAGCGATTGTACGTAAAGCGGAAGAGGAAGGCCTGGAGCTACGGGGAGTGGAAGACAGTAAAACCATCACAGGCTGGGGGATTGAAGGTCAAATCGATGGACATCTCTGGAGAATCGGGAAGTCTAATTTGCTCGATGAGCTGGCTCAGTCTGCTATGAATCCTGAACTGGAGCATTGGAAACTTAAGCGGCAGCAGTTGGCTGAAGAAGGGAAGACCGTCTCCATCATTCTGGACGGCGAGCAAATTGCCGGAATGATTGCTTTGCAGGATACGGTTCGTCCACAAGCAGAAGCCGCAGTGCGGAAGCTACAGGAGCTTGGGATTAAAGTGGCAATGCTTACGGGTGACCGTGACGCTACGGCTCAGGTCATTGCAGCTACAACAGGGGTAGATCTAGTGTTTGCTGACCTTTTACCGGAGGATAAAGTGAAGCATATCAAGGCACTTCGTGAAAAGTATGGTCACGTTGTTATGGTAGGGGATGGTGTGAATGACGCACCTGCTTTGGCGACAGCAACCGTAGGCATGGGTATGGGCATGAAAGGGAGCGGCGCTGCACTCGAAATAGCCGATGTAGTGCTTATGAATGATAATATAGAAGAGATCGCTTCAACGATATCATTGGCGCGTCGTTCACAGCGTATTGTGAAGCAAAATATGATTTTTGCTGTGTCTGTGATTGCAGTGCTTATGATCAGCAACTTTGTGCAAGGGATCGCACTTCCTTTTGGCGTAATAGGTCATGAAGGCAGTACGATATTAGTGATTCTTAATGGACTAAGATTATTGCGATAAGATTTATCGAAATTAAATTGTTCACAAAATAGTTTTGGGGTGAGGGAGTCTGGCATATTGACATATTTGCTTTCAGTTATCATAATTAACACTACATTATAATTATTTTAATTAAGAAGCGACGTCATTGCCGTCTAGCTCAAGGAGGACATAGATATGTATAAATCAATAATTGTTGGAACTGGACCGGCAGGATTAACCGCCGCTATTTATTTGGCTCGTGCCAATTTGAACCCACTAGTAATCGAAGGACCCCAACCCGGTGGACAATTGACCACTACAACAGAAGTGGAGAATTTCCCTGGATTTCCTGAAGGCATTATGGGTCCTGACTTGATGGATAATATGCGTAAACAAGCTGAACGTTTTGGTGCGGAGTTCCGTACGGGCTGGGTGAACAGTGTAGAACTTGGAGAGCGTCCTTTTAAGTTGAATGTTGAAGGAATGGGCGTTCTTACTACAGATACATTGATCATTTCCACAGGCGCTACGGCAAAATACCTCGGTATCCCAGGGGAGCAAGATAATGTGGGACGCGGTGTAAGCACCTGCGCTACCTGTGACGGATTTTTCTTCCGTAATAAAGAGATCGTGGTTGTTGGTGGCGGAGATTCCGCACTTGAGGAAGCTGGCTTCTTGACTCGTTTTGCTTCCAAAGTAACTTTGGTGCATCGTCGTGGAGAATTGCGTGCTTCGAAGATCATGCAGGATCGCGTTCGTGCTAATGTTAAAGTAGACTGGAACCTAAATCGCACTCCACTGGAAGTGACTTCGAGCGACAGAGGCGTCAATGGTCTAAAAGTGCTTAACAATGAGACCGGAGAAGAAGAAATCATCGAAGCAAGCGGCGTGTTTGTTGCGATTGGTCACCACCCGAACACCTCTTTCTTAGGTGGACAGATCACAACCAATGCGGATGGCTATATCATGACGAACCCAGGCACTTCCGAAACCAATATCCCAGGCGTGTTCGCATGTGGTGATGTGCAGGATACTCGTTACAGACAAGCGATTACTGCAGCAGGTAGTGGATGTATGGCAGCTATGGATGCTGAGAAATATATCGAAAGCTTGGAGCACAGTGCAGTCATTCTATAATTTGGTTTGAAAAAAACTCAATGCTACATTAGATATCTTCACTGTATATCTTTTATAGGAGGAGGTCATACCATGGAGAAGGTTATTGTATATACCTCAACAAATTGCCCGCATTGCCGTCAGGTTAAGAGCTTTCTTAGCGAAAAAGGCGTTTCCTACGAAGAACGCAATGTCGAGCAGAATAATGATTTTGCGCAGCAAGTATGGGACATGGGAATGAGAGCTATTCCTGTAACTGTTATCGGTGAGCATAAAATTGTGGGCATGAACAAAACTCAGTTCGACAAAGCACTGGCGACTGTTTAAGTAAATAAGATTTCCGCAAGGAAATTGTAAGGGGCCGTTTCCGATCAGGAGGCGGTCTTTTTTATGATCTTTAAGTATACAAAAAATAGTCTGACGCTTTAGTGCGCAGACTATTTTTATGAAAGTAGATCTAGAAGTAGAGTTAGGTTTGAGTGAAAGATGTAATGATCTGAAATAGTACGTATACAGCAGCGCCGCTGCCAATAAGAATAAATCCTGATTTCTTTTTAGCTTGAAAAAAACGGAGCACACCGAGGCTGATCAAAGGGGCAATAATGAGCAGAAAAAGCAACACAGTGATGAACATCTGTGCCGAGATATCAGACGTATCAACATAGGTCATGGACTCGCTCTCCATTTCAAAAAAGGGGTTGTAGTGATAAATGTCACACTAGCTTAGCCTTTATTATATAGGATTTCTGTTCCTTTTACTGCACTTTTGATTCACTCAAAAGCGTCAATTTTACGTCAATTATTTATCTTATGAATTTTTGCCTATAAAGATGTTCAGTGAATGAACACAATTGATCCATCAAACTAATAATTATAGGGTCACTCGAATGTCGCCTAGGAATTGCATAACGGCAGAGAAACCTGCACCGATCATCGTTCCACGGCTGCCGAGCTTAGAGAATGTGATTTCGAGTTGCTGCTTGTGGTAAGGAAGAGTACGTTCAGCTACAACCCGGCGCAGCGGCTCACCAAGCCATTCTTCAGCCTCAGACAATGCTCCACCGATTACAATAAGCTCTGGATTGAAGCTATTGATTAGATTTGTCACCCCGATACCGAGATATTCGCCCATCGTTGAGAAGTGATGAAGGGCGTCTTCTTGTCCCCCAGCCGCATAACGAACCAGCTCTGGCGTAGTATGGGCAGGTAGGGGGAGGTCGGGATTATCATAGGTTTTCTCAGAGGCATATAACTCCCAGCAGCCACGACTGCCGCAACTGCAAGGCTTGCCTTGTGCTTCAATCGTCATATGTCCGGTTTCACCGGCATATCCTCTTGCACCCTTGTATAGCTCCCCACCAATAATAATTCCTGATCCGATCCCTGATCCCGCACTTATGTAAAGCAGATGCCTTACCTCTCTTGCCGCACCAAAGTTGAGTTCTCCCTGTGCGCCTGCGTTCGCTTCGTTATCAATGGTGACTGGGACAGAAAATTCAGCTTCCAGTATCGCCCGCAGGTCGACCATTTCCCAGCCAAGGTTGGGAGCAAAGAGTACAACACCATTTTCATCCACCATGCCAGGGACACCTACTCCGATACCGACGATGCCATAAGGCGATTCAGGAGCGCTGACAATCAAGCCGGAGATAAGCTTCTTCATTTGTTCCAGTACGTAAGGGAGATCATGATTGTCTAAGGAGAAATCGCTTTCGTAAAGAATGCCCCCACTCAGATCACATAAGACTGCTGTTAGCTGCTTTACCCGCAGTTCTATGCCAATTACACTGCCAGCCATTGTGTTGAAATGCAGCATTAACGGTTTACGGCCGCCGCTTGATTCCCCAGGTCCGACTTCGGTTACCAATTCTTGCGTGCACAGCTCAGCTACCAGATTAGACACAGTAGCTTTATTCAATCCGGTCATCTCTGAAACCTTCGCGCGAGAGAGTGGAGAGTGTCTTCGAATGGTATGTAGTACGATCGATTTATTTATTTTTTTGACCAGCGCTTGGTCTCCAGTAACCTTCACAAATCACACATCCTTCTTAAATTATAAGAAAGTATAAGCTTCACGGTATACTTTCTCCTTAAAATTCTCGCATAAACGCTTACCGTCTTTAAAGGGACGCTAAAGGCGTTTTAGCTTGGCATAGTTCCCATTTGTTGTATGCCACTTAGTCTAGAGTGATGTGCTGGAAATTGCAATACATAGCGTCTAGAGGAAATTTTCCAAGATAGATCTCCTATAATTGGGAAGCGGAGAGAGGAAGCTAGACAGAGCTCCAAAAAATGGACGAAAAAAACTTAAACAAAACTTTGTTTAACCAATATACAAAGTCCAAAAGATGTGTTAAGATGATCCTGTAAACGCTTGCGGGCGAAGTACAATTTGAGGAGGATTACACAATGGCTTATTTTGAGACAGTGAACAAAATCTCTTACGAGGGAAGCCGTTCCACCAACCCTTTTGCATTTAAATTCTACAATCCTAAAGAAGTCGTAGCCGGCAAAACTATGGAAGAACATCTGAAATTTGCAATGGCTTATTGGCATACATTAACTGCTGGCGGTTCCGATCCGTTTGGCGCTGAAACTGCTATTCGTAGCTGGAACAAATTGAACGGTCTGGACAAAGCTAAGGCTCGCGCTGAAGCAGCTTTTGAATTTATGGATAAGATGGACCTGCCTTACTTCTGCTTCCATGATGTGGACATCGCACCAGAAGGCGCATCTTTGCGTGAATTCTACAGCAACATCGACACCATCGTTGATATCCTTGAACAAGGCATGAAGACTTCCGGCAAGAAATTGCTGTGGAATACAGCTAATATGTTCACTAACCCACGTTATATGCACGGTGCAGGCTCCACTCCAAATGCTGATGTATTCGCACATGCAGCAGCACAAGTGAAGAAAGGTCTGGAAGTGGGTAAACGTCTAGGCGCTAGCAACTATGTATTCTGGGGTGGCCGTGAAGGCTACGAAGAGTTGCTGAATACAGATATGGGCCTTGAACAAGATAACATTGCTCGTCTGTTCAGCATGGCTGTAGATTACGCTAAGGAAATCGGCTTTGATGGTCAATTCCTGATCGAGCCTAAACCAAAAGAGCCTACGAAACATCAATATGATTTCGATGCAGCAACAACGATCTCATTCTTGCAAAAATACAACCTCGACAAGCACTTCAAGCTGAACCTTGAAGCTAACCATGCTACACTTGCTGGTCATACTTTTGAACATGAGCTTCGTGTAGCTCGTATCAACGGCATGCTCGGATCGCTTGATGCTAACCAAGGTGATACATTGCTCGGATGGGATACTGATGAATTCCCAGTTAACATCTACGATGCAACACTCACACTGTATGAAGTACTCAAGAATGATGGTCTTGGCAAAGGCGGAATCAACTTTGACTCTAAAGTACGTCGTCCTTCCTTCGAGCCTGAGGATTTGTTCCTAGCACACATCGCTGGTATGGATACTTATGCAAAAGGCTTGAAAGTAGCTGCTAAATTGATCGAAGATCGCGTATTCGAAGATTTTGTTGAAAAACGTTACAGCAGCTTCAATGAAGGTGTTGGCGCGGATATCGTATCCGGCAAAGCAACACTGGCTTCCTTGGCTGAATATGCTTTGAACAATGAGAACCCACGTCCTAACCAATCCGGACGTCAAGAATACTTGAGAGCTACACTTAACCAATACATTTTGGCTGAGTAGGATTTACAGGGAGCTTGAAGCTTAGGCTTTGAATCCAGTTTGAACAAATGCAACGGGGGTTGCTGAAGAGAGCATTCTTCGGCAGCCCCTTTTGTGTACAAAGAAATTCTAGAAACGCTCACAAAACTAAGTAGGATGCTTACGAAATAAGTTTTATTGCGAAGAGAATCAAGTAGCTAAGCTCCATAAAACTAAGTGGATGCTAACGAAGTAAGTTTTGCTCGAAGTAATTCAATGAAGCCTATGCTCACAAAACTAAGCAGGATGCTTACGAAGTAAGTTTTATTTCGAAGAGAATCAAGTAGCTAAGCTCCATAAAACTAAGTGGATGCTTACGAAGTAAGTTTTGTTCGAAGTAATTCAATGAAGCCTATGCTCACAAAACTTTTAGGAGGTCAAAAATGAAATACGTTATAGGTGTAGATTTGGGTACTAGCGCAGTGAAGACTGTGCTAGTGGACCCACAAGGCAAGGTGGCTTTTGAGCACTCTGAATCCTACCCGCTAAGCAGACCACAGCCGAACTGGAGCGAACAAAATCCAGAGGACTGGGTAAAAGGAACGCTGGTCAGCCTTCGTCGCCTAATTGAAGTATCGGGCATTGATCCATCGCAAGTTGATGGTCTTAGCTTCTCCGGGCAAATGCACGGATTGGTACTAGTGGATAAGGAAGGTCAAGTGCTTCGTCCGGCCATTCTTTGGAATGATACACGTACTACTGCACAGTGCAGAAGAATAGAGAAGACGCTCGGTGCAAAGCTTATTGAGGTCGCTAGAAACCGTGCGTTAGAAGGCTTCACGCTTCCTAAAATTCTATGGGTGCAAGAGAATGAGCCTGAGGTATTATCACAAGCGTACCAGTTCCTTTTACCAAAAGACTATGTGCGTCTCCGGTTGACCGGTGATTATGCGATGGATTATTCCGATGCTGCTGGAACGCTTCTATTGGATGTAGGTTCTAAAACGTGGAGTGCTGAAATTGCTGAAGCTTTTGAACTGCCACTTTCCCTTTGTCCTAGACTGGTAGAGTCCTTTGAACAGACAGGAACGTTATTGCCGGATATTGCTGAAGCATCTGGTCTCTTATCATCAACAAAGGTATTTGCTGGTGGTGCGGATAATGCATGTGGAGCACTTGGAGCAGGGGTTCTAGGTGAAGGCCGGACGATGTGCAGTATTGGTACATCTGGCGTAGTTCTTTCCTATGAGAGCAACAAAGATTTAAATCTCGAAGGTAAAGTCCATTTCTTCAACCATGGTGAAAAGGATGCCTACTATATCATGGGTGTTACTCTAGCTGCGGGTCATAGCCTTACATGGTTCAAAGAAACCTTTGCGGCAGACAAGAGCTTTGATGAATTGCTAAATGGAGTGTCTTCCATTCCAGCGGGTAGCGGCGGACTGCTCTTTACACCTTATATAGTAGGAGAACGTACACCGCATCCAGATGCGAATATTCGCGGAAGCTTTATTGGTATGGATTCAGGGCATACATTGACTCATTTTACACGTTCCGTATTAGAAGGTATTACCTTTTCGTTACGTGAATCCATCGAGATTGTACGTGATTCAGGCAAAGAAATTACAGAAATCATTGCGATCGGCGGCGGGGCTAAAAATGAGGCATGGCTCCAGATGCAAGCAGATATTTTCAATGCATCCATCGTGAAGCTTGAAAGTGAGCAAGGTCCGGCCATGGGAGCAGCGATGTTGGCAGCTTATGGAAGCGGATGGTTCGCATCCCTTAGTGCATGTGCAGAAGCCTTCATCCGTCCTGCGGATGTGTATACACCAGATCCAAAGCAAGCGGCAATCTATGACGGTTTATTCAACCTCTATCAGGAAGTCTACGGTCAGACTCGTGAACTGAATAACAAGCTGGCTGCATACCGCCAATAAAGTGCCATTGTATTTATAACTGATGATAAAGGTCTTTCGCATATGGCGGAGGACCTTTTTATAACCAGCTTAATTATGGAGGAGTGTGTGGATAGGTAATGTTCAAAATTGTTGCCGTTTTCATTATACTTCTGTAAAGTATGGGATATCATCAGGGCAGAGCTAAGCACTGGATGAGATAGTCAAGGTTTCGGGGGGCGGAAGGCCATGTTCCAATGGATGGTAAAGTTGTTGAATGACATCAAAATCCGCAATAAGCTGTTGCTCGCTTTTTTACTCACTACATTACTTCCTGTGTTACTGGTAGGCGGATATCTTACGATTGAAATGAGGACCATGGCGTTCAAGAGTGCATTGGAGCAAGCTTCAATTAACGTAGACAGGGTAAAGAAAAGAACGGAAGAAGTCATTGGTGTATCTCAAGATATCGCCTATCGTTTAAGTTATGATGCACGGTTGAAAAAACTTGCCGTACGTCAGTATGTTAGCACTTATGATGTGGTGGAAGCATACCGGGATTACTCAGATATGCGTGAATACCTAAGGTTATATAAAGAAATATCCAACATTCGCTTGTACACTGATAATGCTACGCTGCTTAACAACTGGGAGCTAATCAATCCAACGGCGGAGATTAGAGAGAGCCAGTGGTATCAAAGAGCACAGCGGTACGATAGTCTTGTCGGTTGGGAATATATTGAAGATGAGCGTGATAAGCGGAATTATTTAAGCCTTGTTCGCAAAATTGAGCTGGAGGGCTCCAGCAAAATAGGTGTACTCGTTATTAATGTGAACAGTCAGCAGCTTGCATCCATTCTAAGCCAAGAATCTTTTGATACTATGATTGTCGATGATCAGGACAATATCATTGCAGCGAACCGCAAAGAGCGGACAGGCAAAACGCTGGCGGACGTTTCCTTTGACACGACCCTCTTGGGTCAAGGAAGCGGAAGCTATGAAGCGGTAGTAGATGGTGAAGCTTCTAAAATTGTGATAGAGGAGCTTAAACCACAAGCCAGCCGAAATGCACTACGAATTATATCTGTTTTTTCGATTGAAAGTATAGTTAAAGAACCCAATCAAGTCATTAAGCTTTCGATTACTGTCATTGCGATAAGTGTTCTATTGGCCTTTTTAATTATATATAGCTTCTCCTCATTGTTTTCACGACGGTTGCTGCATTTAAGCAGACATATTAACCGAGTCAGTACTGGGGATTTTGATACGACATTGAAGATTGATGGCAAGGATGAAATCGCCCTGTTAGCCCGTCAATTCAATTCCATGGTACGCAGCATTAATGATCTGATGTATGAAGTACAGGAATCCAATGCTCAAAACAGTCTGCTAGAGCAGAAGCAAAATGATATACGATTCAAAATGCTGGCGAGTCAGATTAACCCGCATTTTTTGTTCAATGCACTAGAAGCGATTCGGATGGAAGCACATATGAAGGGACAAGTGGAAATTGCCCGTGTGGTGCGTCTTTTAGGTAAAATGATGCGAAGTGTCTTAGAGGTAGGCCGGAGTAATGTTTTGCTGAGTCAGGAATTAGAGGTGGTACGTTGTTACTTGGATATTCAGCAATTCCGTTATGAAGAAAGATTGAAATATCAATTTATTATAGATCCGGCTGTAGAGTCTATCTATATGCCACCACTCCTTATTCAGCCGCTTGTCGAGAATGCAGTCATCCACGGACTGGATAATAAAATGGAAGGTGCATTTGTGACGGTGGAAGTTGTACAAGCTGGAAATCACGCGAAATTTACGATTACAGATAATGGGGTAGGGATATCTCCCGATAAGCTGGAGGAATTACTGAATACACTTGAGCGCCAAGAAGAGCGTGAAGGCGAGCGGATTGGACTTCGCAATGTCCATGACCGGTTAAAGCTATCCTATGGCGCAGAATATGGGCTAACGATTGAGAGTAAACCTAATGTAGGTACGATAATTTTCTTCTGCATACCAATGGAGGACAACAAACTATGATAAAAGTGATGATTGTCGATGATGAACCGAAGCTGCGGGAAGGGCTACGTAGTCTGATCCCGTGGGAGAAGCTCGGTTATACGGTGGTAGCAACAGCAGCTAATGGCTTGCAAGCCATCGAAAAATATCATACCTTCTACCCGGAGCTTATAGTAGCGGATATCCGCATGCCTGGAATGGATGGTCTGGAAATGATCAGTGAGCTTCGTAATGAAGGTTCAGAGAGCCATGTGCTAATCCTAAGTGGACATGCGGATTTTGAATATGCTAAGCGGGCGATTGGTTTTCGGATTGACGGTTATTTACTGAAGCCAGTCGATGAAGATGAGATGATTGTATGTCTGGAGCAGCTCCGCGAAACGATTGAGCAGGAACAGCGGTTTAGTGACTGGAATGAGGAGGAGCCCGCCCGCAATAGGGAAGCATTACTTCGAACGCTGCTGCAGCCGACTTCGGAGGAGGAAACGGACGCGGACCTCAGCAGACATGCGGAGGCGCTAGGACTGGAACAGGGAAACTACGAAGTTATTCTCATTGATCTAAGAAAAACAGCTGGTGTAAATGATGAGGATGTCCGGGGAATCAAAACAGTGATGGAACAGTTTAATAATGATCCTAATGCTTCATTCTTTACTTTGTCACAGTATTTGGGCATTCTTATGAAGGATCCGGATCAAAAGGCGAGCAAGCGAGAAGAATTATACAAGGAATTATCTGCAACGATAGAACAAAAGGGGTACGACTTCATTGCAGTAGCGGGGGGAGTGGTGTCTCGGCCTGAAATGGCGGGAGATTCATTGAATGCAGCACGTGAGTTGCTTAGACGAGCATTCTTCTTCAAGAAGGGGATCCTCATCAGTACAGATCCTTCAGGACTTCTGATGGAGTTGAAGGAGAAGACGGAGGACGATCCGGAGACGGAAAGTCGTCTGCTGCTTGCAGTAGAAACCGGAAGTCTGAGCGCGATTCGACCGATCGTGCAGACCATCTGTGCTGAGCTTATAGCCGCGGGCAGTGATGAATTGCGAATTAAAGAGACCTTTGTGAGGCTCCTTAGTACTGTTTTGGCTCGTCTGGAGCCTACGTATCCGGAAATTCGTACCTATGCAGCAGAGCACTCCCCACCAATAGGGGAACTCTATCAAAGTTATTATTTGTCCGATTTGCAGGATCAGGCTGTCTCATTTCTCGAAGAAATTGCGGGTCAGATGACCAGTGGGCGCGGAAATGAAATTAAGAAGATCACGGAGATCATCAACCGCCGCTACAATGAGAACCTAAAGCTGGAGACCTTATCCGAATTATTTTGCTACAACAGCGCTTATCTAGGTAAGATGTTTAAGAACACCACAGGAGAATACTTTAATACGTACCTGGACAAAGTGCGGATTGAGAAGGCGAAAGAGTTTCTGACGCAAGGAATGAAGGTATATGAGGTAGCCGAGAAGGTTGGGTATATGAACCCCGATTATTTCAACGCTAAGTTCCGTAAATATGTAGGAATCTCACCAACTTCTTATCGTAAAAGCATTTAAGGTTGGTGTAGATCTTTAATTTAGTGCTTCACTGATTCTTGATGGTTTTACCCGCGGCTGAGGTTCAGTTAAGTTTCTGAACCTCAGCCCGCGGGTCTTTTTTTGTTTTCCCTACTCCCACCAATTGAACGTGGTGAAATATTAATGCAGTTAAATAGACACCTGCTTAAGCTTATGTAGGTGGAGTGCTCATGCATTTTTTTAGAAATAGGGTTCTAAAGAAAATGCTGGGAACGGAGTGAATAGGAATTTTTGGAACTGTAGAAGCGTTGATAGCTTCTAATTTTAAAAGGGCGACTGGTAGAAGAACGAAGAGGAATATTTGGAACTGTAGAAGCGGAGCGTTCGCCTTTATCCTCGGATTTCTACCGCGAGAAGCGGTTTAAATCAGGAAATCTGAGGATAACAGCGATCGGAAGTCCAAAAATTCCTCGTAGTGGCTGGTTACCAGAAGCCTAGTTGAAAAGTTCGAAGAAGCAAGCGATCGAAAGTCTAAATGTTCCGCGGTAGCGACTAACATCCAGCAGATAGTTTTATGAACCGTATCAAAAGAATAATGCAGACGCCAGCAGCATTAGCCCCCCCTGTGTCGATGAGCCGAAATGAGAATTCACCCTGGACAAAAATCTCTAATTTTCACCTGATTTTAAGTCGAATTTATAGGGTACTGCAATCGCTTACAAAGATTTAGAATGATGACATAGAGAGGAGGGGCTTTATGAAAGCAGACACAGTAACTGCTCAAATCCCGCCGGACACCCGAATGCGCAACAAAAAGCCTGCTTCAGGAGGACGGTTTTGGAGAAGCTTTAAGAATCAAAAGTATTTGTGGATGATGTCGATACCCTTTGTGATCTGGGCATTCGTCTTCAGTTATCTCCCATTATGGGGCTGGACGATGGCGTTTCAAAAGTACAAGCCCGCACGCGGCTTTTTTGAACAAGAATGGGTAGGCTTCGAACATTTTAAGACACTGTTTAGCGATTCGCAATTCCTACTGGCACTACGGAACACGCTGGCGATGAGCGGAATGGGCCTCATCGCAGGTTTTATCTTTCCGATAACATTTGCAATATTGCTCAATGAATTGCGTCTTGGATTTTTTAAACGATTTGCTCAGACCGTCTCGTATTTGCCTCACTTTGTATCATGGGTGGTTGCAGCGGGAATTGTAACTAAAATGTTATCTAGCGAAAATGGTCTTGTAAACGATCTCTTGTTAACAATTGGATTTATAGACTCGCCAATCCAGTTCATGGCTCAGGGCCATCTCTTCTGGGGAATCGTTACATTATCTGATGTTTGGAAAGAAACCGGATGGAATGCGATCATCTACCTTGCGGCCATCTCGGGTATTGGACCTGAACTGTACGAAGCGGCTCGAGTGGACGGTGCCAGCAGGCTCCGCCAGGTATGGCATATTACTCTTCCTGGTATCCGCCCGACGATTACAGTGCTACTCATTATGTCGATCGGTAATTTGCTAAATATCGGCTTTGAGAAGCAATTCTTGCTTGGAAACAACCTCGTTACCGACTATTCTCAAGTGTTGGATCTGTATTCTCTGAAATATGGACTAGGCATGGCGAGATATTCCTACGGTACCGCGATCAATATATTCAACTCAGTGATCAGTGTAATCCTGCTGTTTACGATTAATGGAATCTTCAAACGTACAACTAAAGAGAGCCTTCTGTAACACAGAGGGCCCTTCTAACAATCGTGGCAGCAAAATTGCCCTTTTCTTGAAAGGAGAGCGTTACAGTGGGAAACACAGCTATCACCGGAAAGTCGTGGTCAGACCGGATCTTTGACTTCATTGTTTACTTTGTAATCCTGTTCGTGGTTGTAATCACGATCTACCCGTTTTTGAACGTGCTTGCGATCTCGCTGAATGATTCAGTGGATAGTGTGCGCGGCGGTATCACCATTTATCCTCGGGAATTTACCTGGGACAATTACTTGAAAATCTTCAGTTTCTCAGGACTGATCACCGGGTTCAAAATTTCCGCTTTGCGGACAATCGTCGGTACTTTGTTCGGGCTGATCAGTGCCTCGATGCTGGCGTTTACGATTAGCCGTCCTGATTTTGCAGGCCGCAAGTTCGTCTCCACATTCTTGGCGATGACCATGTATATCTCTGGAGGAATGATTCCAATATACATGCTGATCAAGGATCTCCATATGATGAACAGCTTTGCAGTCTATGTATTACCTGGACTGGTTAGTGCCTTTAACGTCTTCGTTATCCGCTCCTTCATTGATGGTCTGCCTTATGCACTGCAGGAATCAGCGAAGCTGGATGGAGCGAATGACTTTACTATCTACTGGCGTGTCATCCTTCCGCTGATGAAGCCGGCGCTGGCAACGATCGCGCTGTTCCTAGCGGTAGGCCAATGGAATGCATGGTTTGATACGTATTTGTATAATGGTTCAAGTCCACATTTGACTACACTGCAATATGAACTGATGAAGGTTCTGCAGAGTACAACCAGTGGGAATGGTGGAGATTACCGCTCCAACATTGCTTCTCTAGCATCGAATCAGGTTTCGCCAGAGTCTATCAAAATGGCGATTACGATTGTCGTAACCGTGCCAATATTGCTGGTTTATCCGTTCATTCAGAAGTACTTTGTTCAAGGGATGACACTTGGCGCTGTGAAGAGCTAATCACAGCTTATAGGGGAGCATAGTCTCCCCTAAGTTTTAAGAGTATTATGTATCCGTTTTCTTTATACTTGGTAAGTTTTGTAATGAGTATTAACAGGTTTTATCTGTGATACGATAGATAAACAATTTTAAGGAGGGTTTATTAATGGGGAATAATAGAAAAATAAAAGCTAAAGCAACTGCACTTACACTCACTTCTATTATGATGCTCGGTATGCTCGCAGGTTGTGGTGGCAACAACGGGAATAACGCAGCTGGAGATGCAGCTGGAAATGCAACAAATAAGGGGAATTCGTCCAATGCGGCCAATGCGGTTGAAGATACTTCTCCGCTCACGATGACTTTCTTTAGTGCTGACCCTAACCCAAACTGGACGGGTATGCAAGATGAAGTAGGTAAAGTAATCACAGAAAAAACAGGCGTAACCTTGAATGCTGAGTACGCGGTTGGTGACCCTGCTCAAAAAGTAGCGCTGATCGCAGCGAGCGGTGATTATCCGGATCTGATCAGTGCCAAGACTGACGTGAGTAAGCTGGTAGATGCAGGTGCCATGCTAGATCTTACAGATCTGATTGAAAAATATGCTCCGAACATCAAAAAAGTATTGGGCGAAGAAGGTATGAAACGCTCTCGTTATAGTGATGATGACCATGCCATTTATGCAATTCCTACTTATGCAGGTGTAGATAATAAATATTTTGATGCAGGCGGTGGATTCGAGCTACAGCACCGAGCGGTTAAAGAAGCTGGATACCCAGAAATTAAAACCGTTCAAGATTATGAGAATGTAATCAAGTCATACCTTGAAAAACACCCTACAGATGAAAATGGTAACAAAAACATTGGTTTAACGTTGAATGCAGACGATTGGTACATGTACATCACAGTAACCAACCCAGCGTTTATTACTACGGGTTCCCCTGACGATGGTGAATATGCAATTGATATCGATACACAAGAAGTAACATACCACTTCCGTCGTCCTGCTGAAAAAGAATATTTCCGTTGGCTCAACCATATGAACGATATTGGATTGCTTGATCCAGAAAGCTTCGTTCAAAAGTATGACCAATATAAAGCAAAAATCGCTACCGGCCGTGTTATCGGCCTGATTGACCAAGACTGGGGTTATGGCGATGGAGAAAGAGCTTTAAAAGCGGAAGGTAAGCTGGATCAAGGATATGGACACTATCCAGTAACCTTGTCTGAGGAGTACAAAGAAGCTTCCTTCTGGCCAACAGGCTTCATGGGCGGTAGCGGAGTCGGGATCAGTGTAGATGCTAAAGATCCGGTTCGTGCGATTAAGTTCTTGGACTACCTCGCTTCCGATGAGGGTCAAGTATTGATTAACTGGGGTATTGAAGGCAAGCACTACAACGTTGTAGATGGCAAACGCGTCATTCCTGAAGATGTAAACAACCGTAAATATAATGACACAACCAACTTCCAAAAGGAAACTGGTTTAGGTAATGTCGGATCAAACTACGCATTGCTTAGTGCTCACTATGGCGATGGTGTATTAGACCCTACTGGTAACTACTACACAACCCGTTTCCCTGAACAAGTAACCGTAGGTTACAATGCTGTAGAAAAAGAAACACTTGCAGCTTATAAAGCAACAACATGGAAAGATCTTTTCCCAAGCGAAGATGAATTCAAAGTTAAGCCTTGGGGCGCAGCTTGGAACATCACCATTCCTGGGGATAGCGAAATTGTTGTTCTTGACAACAAGCTGAAAGACATCACTTGGAAACGTATTCCTGAAGCCATCTTGTCCAAACCAGCTGATTTCGATAAAGTTTGGGATACTTACATGGCTGAACTGGATAAAGCCGGTGTAACGAAAGCTGAAGATATGCGTGAAGAGCTGGTTAAACAACGCGTGAAGCTTTGGAATGATTAATTGCTAATTCAAGGCTAATACAATAGAAGCAAGTAGATGGCGGGAAGTCCGAACGAAAGTCCGGGCTTCCCGCCGATTTCTTTTCATCTATAATTATAGGATAGGAGGAATGTACGTGGGAGAGAGCAAAAATACTGGAAGGGATGAGCTTTGGTACAAGCAGCCGGCAGCTGTTTGGGAAGAGGCACTGCCCGTGGGTAACGGCAGACTAGGCGGCATGATCTTTGGCGGAGCGGAAGAAGAGCTAATTCAACTTAATGAGGACACCTTATGGTCGGGCTTTCCGCGGGATACAGCAAATTATGAGGCGCTACGTCATTTGGGTCCGGCTAAGCAATTAGTGGCGGAGGGGAAATACAAGGAAGCAGAAGCGCTGATGGAAGCCAAGATGTTAGGCAGACGGACCGAATCCTATCAACCGCTCGGGGATTTGCGAATGAAGTTCAATCTTGCGGGTCCTGTAGAGAATTACCGGAGGGGGCTTGATTTGGTTCAGGGGCTGGCTACTGTATCCTATACGACAGGGGACGTAAGGATTGTGCGAGAAGTGCTGGCCAGCAGGCCGGATGAACTTATAGCTATTCATATTCGTGCAGAAGGGAGAGAAGGGCGGGGAGTTCTACCTGATTTCTCGGTGGAGCTAACTTCGCCGCATCCTTTCTGCTCGGAGCTAACTTCGGACGGCATGCTGATCATGGCTGGCCGTGCCCCATCGCATGTGGCTGATAATTATGCAGGGGATCATCCACGTGCTGTGTTATACGAAGAAGGCCTTGGCATAAGCTTCGCAGCGGGATTGAAAATCCGTACAGATGGCGGTAATTGTGCAGCAGCGAACGGCATGTTGTCGGTTACAGGTGCTCGCTCCATTACCATCCGTCTGGCTGCAGCAACCGATTTTGCCGGGTATGACCGGAAGCCAGGAAGCGGCGGTAAGCTGCCTTCGGAGATGTGCCTAGAACAACTGGCTATATCCTCTACTGAATATGCAGAGCTGAAGCAGCGCCATCTGGAGGACCATCAGTCCTTATTCCGGCGCGTGGAGTTAACGCTTGCACCAGTTTCCTCCGAAATAGAGCTTCCCACGGATGAGCGACTGACACGGTACCGCGAAGGTCAAGCAGATTCTGCGCTAGAAGCGCTGCTGTTCCAGTATGGCCGCTACCTGATGATTGCTGGCTCACGGCCGGGGACGCAAGCTCTGAATCTGCAAGGGATCTGGAATCCCTATCTCCAGCCGCCATGGAACAGCAATTATACGACCAATATAAACACTGAAATGAATTATTGGCCAGCCGAATTATGTGGTTTGGGTGAATGCCATGAACCCTTAATTGATTTTATTACGGAGCTTAGTGTGGCTGGCAGCCGTACAGCAAATATTCATTATGGCGCACGTGGCTGGACGGTGCATCATAATACAGATTTGTGGCGTATGACGTCTCCGTCAGACGGCAAGGCGATGTGGGCATTTTGGCCAATGGGGGGTGTTTGGCTCTCTCGCCATCTATGGGAGCGTTATGCTTTTCGTCCAGATAAGGAATATTTGCGCAACAAAGCTTATCCTTTGTTAAAGGGAGCCGCGTTATTTTGTCTGGATTGGCTGGTAGAGCTGCCTGATGGAAGATGGACAACGGGTCTGTCTACCTCACCGGAAAATGTATTCTTGACTGCTGACGGCACGCCATGCAGTGTCTCGGCTGGCTCAGCCATGGACTTATCGCTCATCGCTGAATTGTTTAAACACTGTATTCAGGCTGCTGAGGTTTTGAATACCGATGATGAACTGCGTCAAGAGCTCATGCAGAAGCAAAAGCTGCTTGCCCACCCGGGGATTGCACCGGACGGACGTATTCGTGAATGGAATGAGGATTTTGCTGAACAAGAGCCTGGGCATCGCCATGTCTCTCATTTGTATGATTTATATCCCGGGAATGTAATTAGTCCTTCCTCCACACCGGAGCTAGCGGAGGCCGCATCGTTATCGCTTAAGAAGCGCTTAGAAGGTGGAGGAGGACACACGGGATGGAGTGCAGCCTGGCTACTTAATCTGTATGCGCGTTTGAAGGATGGAGAGAGTGCGTATAGCTGTTTACGTCGTATTTTGCAAGATTCAAGTCTGCCCAATTTATTCGGTAATCACCCTCCATTTCAGATTGACGGTAACTTCGGAACTACAGCCGGGATTGCTGAGATGCTCTTGCAGAGTCATCAGGAAGGGCTTGAATTATTGCCTGCTCTTCCAGAAGGATGGTCTGACGGTAGTGTGAAAGGGTTGGTAGCCCGAGGCGGCTTTATCACAAATATAGAATGGCGTGAGGGGCGCTTAACGAAGGCAGAACTGACCTCGACTCATGGACAACTGTGCAGGATTTATAGTCATCAGCCTTTGCTCATTCAAAGTTCTGATGGTTCACAAGTAGGGCTAGAAATGGAATTTGAAACCGTAATAGGAGAGAGCTATATTATTACACCGCAAAGCGAATAAAACATATCTTTCTAGCATATAGGCTGTTCTCAGAGTAGAATTATTCTACAGGGAGCAGTCTTTTTTTAACTAAACGCTCATTATCTATTAAATGGTAGGGTTCATTATAAGTCTATAGGAGCCGGAGGAACGGAATATATATGTGGAAAAAACGCTTTACACTAGTAAAGATCATTCTGGGAGGAGTGATTATATTCGCTGCTATTCCACCAATGATTTATTGGGGCTGGGGTCATGCTTATGCGGCTTCGAGTTCACCCACCCTTCGTTCTGTAAACGAAGTAGCGCAGAAGCTAACGGGTGCAATGAACAATCGTAGAGAGACCATTACTTTTACTTATGAGAGCAAAGCTTCAAATTTGAAAACGAAAATACAAGCGGCGCTGGATCAAGCGATGGCTAGTGACCCTTATCTGTATTACATTATAGACAGCTACGGATATACTTATCGAGGAAGCGCAAGCTCTGTAAAAGTTACGGTGGAAGTGAAATATTTGGAGACGTTGGAGCAGACGGCTTTTGTGAACAAAGAAGTGAAGGCTGCGCTGAAGAAGATCATAACGCCGGGCATGAACAATCATCAGAAGGTGAAGGCTATCCACGACTGGGTGGTGCTTCATCTGAAGTATGATACCTCATATCGCAAGTACACAGCTTATGAAGGATTGAAGAGTGGCAGCGCCGTTTGCCAAGGGTATTCGCTGTTGACCTATAAGCTGTTAAAGGAGGCTGGATTCACGAATAAAATCGTTGAAGGTACAGCCAAACAGCCTGGAGGACGCAGCCAGTTGCATGCCTGGAATCTTGTGCTGTTAGATGGACGGTGGTATCATCTCGACACAACTTGGGATGACCCGACACCTGATAAGGCAGGTGTGGTTAGCACAGCATACTACTTGAGAACGGATGCCCAGATGCGTCAGGACCATAGCTGGACGAAGTCTTATCCGGCTGCTTCTGTAGGTTATCATAAGACCTTGTCTGCGCTTGTGGAACGTGGGGGACAGAATGCGGCTGTCTATAAACAGCTTCAGAAGGATCTCAATTATGAGCTATATGCCGAGGAGCTAATTGTACGTTCGGTAGGAGATCTGACTCGGCTAGCGAATAAGGCAATTGCCTCCGGTGAGGTGTCTATATTATTCCGTTATCAAGGGAGTGGGACCAAGCTTAAGAATGACCTGCAGGAGCTATATAAGCTTGGACTAGAGGATGTATCTTACTCCAGTTCTGCTTTTGACAATACGGGTGATCTCAAAGTGTTTGTGACTTGGGAATAGATTTATATATGATGCCTAAAAACTGGATTACCACCGATTAACAATTAGGGAAAATATCCCTGGAAATTAAGTGATTTCAGCTCTTAAGACTAATAATCAGGGAATTCCTCCCTGAAATTCACCCTATTCGGTGGTAAATATAGAATTCACCCAATTATTAGGGAGGAATTCCCTAATTCCATTCAATTAAAGAGCTTTCCATCTACTTTTAGGGAGATTTTCCCTAATTTCACTCACCTAGCTTTGCTGCAGAGAACGCCAAAAACAAAGGAGCTAAGCGTCTACAGACTGCTTAGCTCCTTCGTTTGCTTTTTACAATATTTCACCACTCAGGTTGCTCAAAGTTACTTTTGAGACACCCACTTTTACCGGGTCTATTTATTCTGGGTGAGTACTTAGGTCGCATTTATCCAAAGGAATAATATTACTCTTCCGGAACCAGCGATAGCCGACCCAGATCAAGACAAACAGCGGCAAGCTGATATAGGAAACGGCGATACCATACCAGTCGATATTTCCGCCTGAGAAGGCGCCCATATTCTGACCGAGGATAGCTACAATACAAAGTCCTAAGGCAAAGATAGGACCGAATGGGAACCATCTAGCTCGGTAAGGTAGTTCATCTAGCGAATGCCCTTGTGCTATAAAAGCACGTCTGAAACGGTAATGGCAGACCGCAATACCCAACCAGTTAATAAATCCGCACATACCAGAGGCGTTCAGTAGCCAGTTATATACGGCTCCGTCACCAAAGAATGAAGCGAGAAAGGCGAGCATTCCGACAGCCGTAGTTACTAGCAAAGCGCCAACAGGGACACCACGGCGATTGAGCTTGCCCAGTGCGCGCGGAGCCATGCCATCCTTAGCCATTGCATAAAGGACACGGGTAGAGGCGTACATCCCGGAGTTCCCGGCTGATAATACGGAGCTTAGAATGACAGCATTCATTACGGATGCAGCAATTGCAAGCCCTGCCTTATTGAACACGATCGTAAACGGACTGACTCCGATATCATCGATACCCCCGCGCAGAAGATCTGGATTCGTATAAGGAATCAACATTCCGATTACAAATATAGCAAGGATATAAAAGATTAATATACGCCAGAATACTTGGCGGATCGCAATTGGAACGTTGCGGCGTGGGTTCTCGCTCTCACCAGCAGCAACGCCGATTAGCTCGGTACCCTGGAAGGAGAATCCGGCTGCCATAAAGACTCCGACGAAGGCGAAGAAGCCACCGTGGAAGGAGCTGCCCCCGATTTGGAAGTTACTGAAGCCTACGGCTTCTCCACCCATAATGCCGAATATCATGAGGACCCCGACAACGAGAAAGGCGATAACGGTAATGATTTTGATAATGGCAAACCAATATTCTGATTCCCCGTAGCCACGAGCAGATAGGAAATTAAGGCCGAACATCAGCAGTAGGAACACCAGACTCCAGAGAAAGGAAGGGCTGTCCGGGAACCAATATTTAATGATGACGGTAGCCGCCGATAGCTCTGCTGCAATCGTAACCGCCCAGTTATACCAGAAGTTCCAACCGATGGCGAAGCCAAAGGCGGGACTGACGAAACGAGTACCGTAGGTACTGAAAGACCCGGAGTCCGGTAAATAAGTGGCAAGCTCCCCAAGACTAGTCATGAGAAAATAAACCATTACACCCACAGCCGTATAAGCTAGAAGCGCTCCACCAGGTCCTGCTGAAGCGATCGCGCCGCCACTGGCTAGAAACAGACCCGTACCAATAGATCCGCCAAGCGCGATCATGGTCAAATGTCTTGCTTTGAACGATTTTTTTAGCGCAGGCTGATTCATGTTGCCTTGCGCTGGGTTTTGCTGATTGCCCTGCATGAATATGACACTCCTTATGATCTAATCTTACTGTTCATGAACGGGGAGAGCTGAGCTGCTGACTCCCGCAAAACGGGAGGTATACTTCGTGATTTCCAGAAGGTTATGGATGACTGTACGAAACATACAAATTCTGTAAACGCAAAGAAGCCGCAAACTATGTCTGCGGCCTCCATCTATACAGCTCCGCATCATACTCCCTGTGAAGATAGCGCAACACACTGCAGTCTGCTACTTACGCAGGCTATACAATGTGACAGTTCCGTGCCTTTCGGCAACGGCCCCAGCCTGCACCGCTGTAAGAGCTACAGCACAGGCTTCGGCAGATATTCCTTTCGGCGTGATTCATAGACGGCTCTAACGTCTCCACACGCGTACTCTTTATATCCGCGACCTCTACCTCATCCTAGTATGACGAGGCTATCTTTACTTCATTCATTTATAAACAACAGGAATTAGTATAAAGCAAGTTTACATCTCAAGCAATGACAAAATCAGGTACTTCACTGTTAATTGCGGCGGCGTTCTGACATCTGCTGCCAGACGGTGCCCGCTGCAGCTTCACCTGAGGCGATGCGCTCCAAAGCCATCTTGGCCTGAAGGCCAACCTCGAACTCTGGATCATCCGCAGCAAGTGTGAGGGCGTCTTGAGCTTCGGATGTGCCGACTTCATAAAGGAAACGAGCCGCGCGCCAGCGGACAAGCTTGCTCTTATCCGTTAGTGCCGCCGTCATCACTGGCGTGGCGGCAGGATCGCCGATGTCGGACAGGGTATCGCCAGCCGTACGTCTTACGGCTGGCGCACTGTCTGCCATTGCCTCATAGAGCAGCTCCATCGCCTCGGGCGTGCGAAGGTCGCCCAGATACACGACCGCAAGCCTGCGAATATGCAGCTTGGGATCGTGTAGCGCCGCCTTAAGCTCCGGCAGGAGCTCCGCCGTCGGCGAAAGATCCTCTAGCGCGGCGTAGCGCACGCGCCAATCCTCATGCTTCAGGTCTCGCAGCAGCTCATCCTGAGTGCGAGTTCGTCTCTGCTCGACGAACTCGCCTTCGGCTCCGTGCGCAATGGCTTGCTGCACGAGGGAGTCGAGGCGTTCCTGCGGATACGCCGCTTCGATCTCTTGCTCGACCTCGCGCGCAATGTCCGCGGGCTCGCCATAACGCACGCCGTAATCGGTGAGCTTGCGCTCTTTGATCATTACGGCGCTGGCTACATCCATAACCGCTTTCGTGAAGCGGTTAGCTAAGGATATGCGCTCCTCATTCGCGCCTGTTTTTACGCGGATTTGCATCGGTATTCCGCGGAACATTTGGACGAAGACTTGTGCTTCCCCAAAATGCGCACCGGCATCCTCGTCAGCTAGGCTCCAATCTCCGGTCAATCCGTCACTACTCCCGAAGCGGCTTTGAACTTCTCTTAGAATGGCCGCCCAATCAGCGTTGCCTTTGCGCTCAAGTGCTGCGAAGTCAGCAGCATGATAAATGCTAGTAACGCCCGGTATCGTTAACATTTCACGTGCCCAAGCAGGTGCGGAACGCTCGCTTTCTGGCGTATAGGTTCTGCGAATTCCGGGTTCTAAACTTTCGTCCAAATGAAGCTTCATCGTATTTGGACTAGGAGTCGGTTCAATAAATGTAATCTTCATACGTAGCTCCCCCTTGAACGGTATATGGACCGTCATACTTTATACACATATTATCTCATTTCTGGCGTGAAACACAAAATAACACTTCTATTATTTCGCTAAGTTCTGCAATGCGATGAATAAAAGGGCGAACCTTTCTTATGCTATTTGTATATTTTGCAAAATGCGCTGCTGTTCAATATAGTTGTAGTATATTCGCTAAAGCTAGGATTGCGCGGCAAACTCTGTAGAAGAGGTGCTTTATGCCTAAAACTCGTTACCATAATGTCGACAATGTAAGTACAGATAAAACACTAAAAGAATTTCGCCAGTGGCGTGAGGAGCGTCGTCGCAAGAAGAAGGACTATTCATATGTTGTGCCAAATACGCCGCCCAGATTATCTTATCTGTCGGAGAATAGTTTGGAGTCTACCATTACGTGGATTGGGCATTCAACATTCTTCCTTCAATATGAGGGGATGAATATCATTACAGATCCCATCTGGGCAAGAAGGCTAGGCTTTGAGAAAAGATTGGGACAACCTGGGATCGCGATTAGTGAAGTGCCGCCGATTGATCTGATTCTGATTTCGCACTCTCATTATGATCACTTGCACATAGCCTCTATCCGCAAATTATATCGGGCAGGGACGACGCTTGTAGTTCCTGTAGGTCTGAAGCGAAAAATGCTTCGCAAAGGGTTCCGCAACTGTATGGAAATGGAGTGGTGGCAGGAGATTAAGCTAGGAAAAATCAAGCTTACTTTTGTACCTACCCAGCACTGGACGCGGAGAACGCCTTGGGATACGAATACTTCTCATTGGGGTGGGTATATCTTGGAGCCCGCCGAGTCTGAGAACAAGAGGCTTTCTCCGAACCTTTATTTCGCTGGGGACAGCGGGTATTTTCCAGGTTTTAAGGAGATCGGAAACCGTTATAAGATTGATATCGCGCTTATGCCGATTGGGGCCTATGAACCGGAGTGGTTCATGACCTCTCAGCATGTGAATCCAGAGGAGGCGATACAAGCCTTCCTAGATGTAGGAGCGGAGACCATGATTCCGATGCATTATGGTACCTTCAGACTTGCTGATGATACCGCCCGGGAAGCATTGGATCGCATGGAAAGCGCCCGAGTTAAACACGGGATTTCTGAGAACCGAATTCGTACGCTCAGTTATGGAGAAACACTGGTTGTACAATCGGAGAATCGCACGTCTGGACAATAATTGAAAAATTTCCTCCTGGAAAGTTGTCGCCTTAAAACAGTTGGAATAAGTTTCGTAGGAGAGAGATCAGCTTAAATGCCTATTTCACGGGATTTTTGCACTGATTTTATGCTATAATGAGCCGAAACCCTAAAGTGAAAAGGATGGTAATGCGTAATGATTAGCACAAGCGGCGTAACACTCCGCTACGGAAAACGCGCTCTCTTCGAAGATGTAAACATAAAATTCACCCCTGGTAACTGCTATGGTTTGATTGGTGCCAATGGTGCTGGTAAATCAACCTTTCTGAAAATTCTGTCCGGGGAGATTGAAGCGAACACGGGTGATGTTCATATAACACCAGGTGAACGCCTTGCAGTTCTGAAGCAAAACCATTTCGAGTACGATGAATTCCCAGTACTTGAAACAGTTATTATGGGTCACACTCGTCTTTATGAAATCATGAAAGAAAAGGACGCGCTTTATGCGAAGTCTGATTTCACGGAAGCCGATGGTCTACGTGCCGGTGAGCTAGAAGGCGAATTTGCAGAACTTAATGGCTGGGATGCAGAGCCTGATGCGGCGGCTATGCTGATCGGTCTAGGCATTATGCGTGAACTACATGATAAGAAAATGGCCGAACTGAGCGGCAATGAGAAGGTACGGGTACTCTTGGCACAAGCCTTGTTTGGCCGTCCAAATAACCTCCTGCTCGATGAGCCTACCAACCACTTGGATCTCGAATCCATTGGCTGGTTAGAGAACTTCCTCATGGATTATGAAGGTACTGTTATTGTCGTATCCCATGACCGTCACTTCTTGAACAAAGTATGTACGCATATTGCGGATATTGATTTTGGCAAAATCCAGATGTACGTTGGTAACTACGACTTCTGGTACGAGTCCAGTCAGCTTGCTCAAGCTTTGCAGCGTGATTCGAACAAGAAGAAGGAAGACAAGATCAAGGAACTGCAAGCCTTTATTCAGCGTTTCTCGGCCAATGCTTCCAAGTCTAAACAGGCAACTTCTCGTAAGAAACAACTTGAGAAAATTACACTGGATGACATTCGTCCATCCAACCGTAAATATCCGTTCCTCAACTTCAAACCTGAACGTGAAGCAGGTAAGCAGCTGCTGACGATCAGCGGATTGACCAAATCGGTTGAAGGTGAGAAGGTTCTTGATGAAATTAGCTTTGTAGTTAACAAAGGCGATAAGATTGCTTTCGTGGGCCCTTACTCTCAGCCTAAATCACTTCTGTTTGATGTGATCATGGGCGAGCAAGAAGCGGATGCGGGTGAATATGCATGGGGAGTCACTACAACTCAAGCTTATTTCCCGAAAGACAACTCCAGCTATTTCGATGGCGTGGACTTGAATCTCGTAGAATGGCTGCGTCAGTATTCTAAAGATCAGGATGAGACGTTCCTGCGTGGATTCCTTGGACGGATGCTGTTTGCCGGAGAAGAAGCACTGAAGAAAGCAAGTGTACTGTCCGGGGGCGAGAAGGTTCGCTGTATGTTGGCGAAAATGATGCTGAACGGTGCGAACGTGCTTGTATTCGATGAACCTACCAATCACTTGGATCTGGAATCCATTACGGCACTGAACAACGGACTGATCGATTTCGACGGGACTATTCTCTTTACTTCCCATGACCATCAGTTCATCCAAACCATTGCTAACCGTATCATCGAAATCACACCTACAGGTGTAATTGATCGCACGATGACTTACGATGAGTATTTGGAGAATCCTGAAATTAAGGAAATGCGCCAACGCATGTATCCTGTAGAAGTATAATATTTGCCTTCCTCAAAGCGGAAGGAACCCGTTAAGCAGCTACTCTAATCCTTATAGGATTAGGGTAGCTGTCTTTATAATTTCAATTTCGAAAAGTTAACGGTAGGTGAAGGCTGTGGACAGAGCAATTTTTATTATGAGGCATGGGGAGACCGAGTTTAATACGCAAGGTCGTTACCAAGGCCAATTGGATTCACCTCTGACTGAGCATGGAGTGGAACAAGTCAGACAAATGGCGAGGCTGCTTCGTTATTCCGTAGATCAATCCTCCGAGTGGAGGGTGATTTCAAGTCCTCTTGGGAGAGCGCTGCAAAGCACACAGATTTTGTGTGAAATCTTAGGTTACGATTTCAATAAAGTAGAAACGGATTCCAGGCTAAGTGAGGTATCCGTCGGATCATGGTCAGGGTTAACGCTCAAAGAGATTGAACAGGACTGGGCCAATAGACTTACTGGAACTACTATGTATGATTGGTACTTTCACTCCCCAGACGGAGAGAGCTACGAGGCGGTTCAAGAGCGTGTCGCAGACTGGCTGGATAGCGTGTCTTCTTCTCCGCAGGTCATAGCGGTCACACATGGATTAACAAGTAGAATTCTACGCGGAGTATACGCGGGGCTTACAAGACAGGAGACCTTAGCACTTGAGGTTTCCCAAAGCGCATGTTTTCAGTTGGCTAATTGTACAATAAAGAGAATCAGTAATGAATTTGATGAGTTCTAGCCCATCCTTAAAGGGAGACGAACGCATAAAAGGCTGCGTTGTCCCTGAGGGATAGGCAGCCTTTTATGTTTATAAGATAGTACTAGGATCCGCCGGTACGACGGCGTTGGTTGTTAGGCTTTTTGTTATTCTGACTTTTTAGCGGTTTGGCGGAGCCGGCCTGAAAAGTTGATCCAGGTTTGGAGGAAGATTGTTGTTTCTTCTGCTCCAGCTTTTGCCGGATAGCTTCAGCTAAATTGATTTTTCCTTTTTCATTGCTTTCGCTCATTATGATAACCTCCTTCGAAGCAAGTCCTTCACTTTATTCTAATTGTTTTTAAATGCTGCTACAAGGGCAAGAATAATTGAAAGAATTCTTTTCTAACCAAACAGAAAACGAGGAGATAGCCAAAATGGTTGATATTTACGAAGATATACGTAAAGGCGAGCGTGGAGCTTGGGTTAGCATAGCGGCTTACCTCATTTTATCGACATTCAAACTGATTAGCGGTTATCTATTCGCCTCTAATGCATTGGTCGCGGACGGGGTCAATAATTTAACTGACATCGTGGCATCGGCAGCCGTATTGGTTGGTCTGCGGATTTCGAGAAAGCCTCCTGACTCTGACCATGCTTATGGACATTTTCGGGCAGAGACAGTAGCTGCATTGTTGGCCTCTTTTATTATGGCGGTAGTAGGTATTCAGGTCATTGTGGAGGCGGTGCGTTCTTTTTTCGATCGTGCAAAAGAAACGCCGCAGCTATGGTCTGCGGGTGTGGCTTTAGTGTGTGCAGTGGCAATGATGGGAGTATACATATACAACAAAAGGCTGGCTAAGCAGATAAATAGTAGCGCACTAATGGCAGCGGCAAAAGATAATTTTTCGGATGCTATGGTTAGTGTTGGGGCTGCTGTTGGAATTGTGGGTGCTCAGTTCGGACTGCCATGGATTGATTCTGCGGCAGCCGTAGTTGTCGGTCTGATTATCTTAAAGACAGCATGGGATATTTTCCGTGACTCAACTTATCGGCTTACGGATGGCTTTGATGAAGATCGGTTGATGGATCTCCGCAGTACGATCGCTCGTACACCGGGAGTAGAGGGAATTAAAGATGTAAAGGCACGGGTGCATGGGAACCATGTGCACGTGGATGTTGTAGTGGAGGTTGACGCAAATATTACAGTGGTAGAGGGTCATAAAATCAGTGATTCCATCGAAGAGAGAATGAGCAAGCTGCATAATATTATGAATGTGCAGGTGCATGTGGAACCTAAAGATTAAACTTAAAAATGCTAATTTAAGGAAGAAACAAACATATTTAAGGAGGATTCAAGACTTTAGTCCTGTATTTTACCATAAAGTGGCATGATTATATGTGCAATTTGGAGCATGTTCCAAATCCCGGGCAAGCCTATAATGAGGGCATAAAGGAATGTAGTACACACCTTTGTTGAAATCTCATCATGGTATTGGGGGAACGTATGATTAAATCACATAAGCAATTAACAGCATCCTTGTTGGTTTCAGCTGCAATTGTTGCAGGTTTAGGAGTATCTGCTCCTGGAAATGCAGCAGCAGCCTCAAGTCCATCAAATTCAGTTATGGCGGCAGCAGCCGGTCAAACCGCGGTCATCGAGGCAAGTGTTCGCCTTCGCAGCACACCTTCTACAAGTGGAGAAGTAGTGAAGTATTTGCAAAAGGGCGATCAAGTGCAGATTGTGGCAAAACCGAATAACTATTGGTATCAAGTGAAGACAGCAGATGGATCCGTAGGTTACACAAGCACGGATGATAAGTATATCAGCGTAAATTCATCTTCAGTAGGTACACCAACTGCACCATCAGCACAAACGGGAACTATTAAGTACGGAGTGAATCTTCGAACTACTCCTTCTACAAGCGGAAAAGTACTGAGACTTCTGAAGAAGGGGGAACAAGTACAACTTCTGGCAGAGCCGAACAGCTACTGGTATCAAATTCAAACCTCTGATGGTAGCATTGGATATATAAGTTCAAGTGATCAATATATTTCGTTTGCTGGTAACGGGGGGACTGGGACGGTAACGCCGACACCAACACCATCGGTACCACCAGCACCACCTATTTCGACACCTGGGGCTTCGGCCCAAATCGAGAGTGTAATCTCAGCAGGGATGGGCTATCTTGGTACACCTTATGAGTTTGGATCTAGCAGAAATGATACAAGTACCTTCGATTGTTCTGATTTTATTCGCCAAATTTTCATGGATGCTCTGAATTTGAAACTACCTGCTGATTCTCGTCAACAGGGAGATTGGGTGAAATCAAACAGTACGGTGGTTACGTCTACCTCAGGTTTAAAACGCGGTGATCTAATGTTCTTCATGGATTATAAAGGGAATTCTGCTTCAGCTTATGCAGGGATTGATAAATCCAAGGCTAGAATATCACATGTTGCTATGTATCTGGGAGATGGACAAATTATTCATACGTATTCCGTAGCTTCAGGCGGGGTAAAAGTAGATCAGTTAAGCGCTTCTTGGACGAATCGTTTCCTCTTTGGGGGATCGGTCATCCGATAATTATATAGGTACACAGAAGCGGCAGCATCGCATGTTTGTGACGGGTGAACAAAGGCGGCGTAAGTGCAAAAGATACCCCCTCAGTAGAATCATATCTACTGAGGGGGTATCTTTTGGTAAATATAAGGATTTATACGTTCCGTGCTATAAATTATCCTTATATTTCTCGCATAAACACTTGCCGTCCTTATAGGGACGCCGAAGGCGTTTATGCTTGTTATCAGCTTTTCGGAGCTAATTACATGATTACATTGGCAGCCACAGGAACCTTAACCCACGCTTTTCCTAGCCAAGTATAAATTTCTCTCCATTCATTGCCCCAAGTATCCGTAATCACTTCACCTGTAGTGTCAAGCATTTGAGGGCTAAGCCAGCCTGCGGGAATCATACTGCCTACTGAAAAGTGGAAGGCTGTTTTTTCGGTCAGAACAATTTGCGGTGTTGCTGGAGTAATATCCGATGGCGTAATGATCGTTTCGAAAGTATTAGTGTAAGTGCTTCCATTAACTGTCGTAGCGTCTGTAGTTGTACCTGTTACCTCAGCGGCTGATGCAGTAGCGGCTATTGAAGCCATAAGTCCTAAGGCTAGTGTAATGCTGGCGAATTTTTTCATGTTTAGTTCCTCCTTATTATGAACCAGATTCATACATTTTTATTATTTTCTCAAGTGACATCTGTGTGCGAATGACCTATACTTTCTGCATGATGAATAAGATATATGGATACTTATGGGAGGAGGCTACATCGATCGACCTCTGCGTCCCGTGAAGAGGGAAACAACAAACAGAACCAAGAAGACGAAGAATAGTATCTTTGCAAGACCTGCAGCGGCTGCTACAAGATTAAAGAAACCAAATATACCAGCGATTACAGCTACAACTAGTAGAATTGCGGACCATTTTAACATTACATATCACCTATCCTTTTTTTGTATTTGTAGTCATTGTATAAACGGGGACTTTGATTCTGAAACAAAGGGGAGAAGGGAGTTTTGACAACGCTCGACAGAATGTTTCGGCCTATGGTACTAGGGGTAACTATGCAGTATACAAGGCTGAAAAGCCGCTATTTATGAGATTTGGAAGGGGTTATGAATATGATTATTGAACTTAGTGTAGCTCTCGTTGCTATCGCATTTGCAATACTTGTTTTCTTTCTAATTAAGACTTTGCAGTCAGCGAAGCAATCTCTCGACAAAGTAAGCCAGACCTTGGTGGAAGTGCAGAAGACGATGGATGAACTGACTTATGAAGTGAAGACTACAGTCAGACATGCAAATGAAATTACCGCTGATGTACAGAATAAAATTCAGAAGATTGATCCTGTCATAGATTCTGTGAAGAATTTGGGAGAAGTTATGAATGAGTTAACCTTAACCGTTAAGCAAGTCTCAGTAACTGTGATTGAGAGATATCGTAAATCGCATGAACTGAGGGAGAAGCGTAAGGGAGTATCCGTAAAAGAAGTTCCACTGACTGCAGCCGAGGAACGTACGGTTAACTCCTATGATGCTGTTAATGCCGAGAAAGCACCGGGGAAAATAGCTACTGTGTTAAAAGGTGTAGATGTAGCTGCAACTCTTTGGAAAAAATTCCGTCATTAAACTTAAGGCAGCAAGTCTTCTGTAAATGGCGGCTGCAGATAAGAAAGGTGGGATAACAACATGAACATTATCATTCTTTTGTTTAGTCTTCTTTCCCCATACTTTGATGCGTCTCCACAGTTGACACCTATCTCAACATTTATTGAACAGCCTAAGTCTGTTCTGGCCTTTGAGCATATTGCAGAATCCAGCCCTTCTATAAATCGGTTTGATTCACTGCAAGGAGTCTCTTTATATGCCACAAAGGAAGAACTGCTTCTGAGCAAGGGGAATCCCCTTACGGTAACAAATGATCCATTGCAAGGGACAGTGGAGTACCACTACGCAGATGTGACAGTCGGTGTTGGCGAGGGCTTTGTATTATATGTGCATGTCTCACCTTCTCAAGCGCAGCAGTTCGGTCTGCAGGTAGATGGGGTAGGAATTGATCCCGTGAAGGATAATGTGCAATCAACCTTGGGGAAACCGTATTTTATAGCTGAAGATGGTGACGTATATATGAGAGGAAATAATGCGCTCAAAATATATCGAAATTTGGCAGGTGAATTCGAAGGTATTGATTTATTTGATAGTATTTCTTCTTAATGTGTTTCACTTTTGATCATTTTGGTTAATAATCAGGGGCTGTCTTTACCATAGAGTAACCTCCCGAACCACTAGGTGTAGTGGTTCGGGAGGTTACTTTGCTGAACACGTAAATGAACCTATTACTATATTTACATATTATAAAAATAGATATAACGGTTTTAAATAGCGTATGATATAGGTAATGAGTCGCAGAATTTTACGGTCGTAATACAATTTGTGTGAGGTGAAGATGATGAGAATCTTAATCGTAGATGACAATCCGACTAATGTTATCATTATCCGTGAAATCCTGAAAAAAGAAGATTACCGAAATTTCGTAACTGCATCCTCTGCAAAAGAGATGCTTACACGGCTGGGAATCGGTACTGTTAGTGAAGATGGGCGTCCTCGGATGTCAGATATCGATCTGATTTTACTGGATATGATGATGCCGGAAATGGATGGAATCGAGGCATGTCGTGTTGTACAGCAATACGAACATCTTAAGGATATTCCAATAATAATGGTTACAGCAGTTGGTGATTCCAAGAAGCTGGCTGAGGCACTGGATGCAGGTGCAGTAGATTATGTTACGAAACCGATTAACAAAGTGGAGCTCATGGCCCGAATTCGGCTTGCGCTCCGGTTGAAGCGAGAGAAAGATTGGCATAAGGAACGGGATCAGCGTATTCAGGAAGAATTGAGACTGGCCGCACTTGTTCAGAATGCTGTGTTGAGCTTACCGCTTCAGGAAGAGAATTTTGAGGTCAATGCCATCTATCAGCCATCCTCTGAGCTTGCCGGTGATTTATACGCATGGTACCCCCTTGGTGATGGCCGATATGGCGTGATCCTGCTGGACATTATGGGACACGGAATATCGTCATCACTTTTTTGTATGTTTCTTGCATCTGTTTTAAAGGACACGGTAACTACGTATGTAGAACCGGAAAAGGTTATTCAGGAGCTCAATCGAAGGTTTAATCAGCTGTATATTGAAAAAAAGTTGATTCAATACTACTTTACGACTATTTATCTCGTGATAGATACCCGTATGAAACGTATTGACTACGTCAACGCCGGGCATCCACCTGCACTGTTTTTCGAAGGTGTGGCTAAGACTCCAGTCATGCTGGAAAGTAACTGCCACCCGGTAGGTCTGTTTGAACGGATTGATATTCAGCCACAGAGCTTAACCTATGAAGATGAAGGGCATCTAGTTCTTTATACAGATGGTCTATTGGAACTGGTTGAGGGCGAACAAGAAGAGCAGTTGAAGTTTATGATTCAACATTTAAATGTTGAACATGAGTGGAATGAAGAAGCTATTCGAGCTGCTTTTTTCAATGTTGAGGTTCCTAAAGAGCGTGATGATGATAAGTGTATTGTGTGGATCTCACTGAAGAAGGGAACAGATAGAGGATGAAGATAAAGGCTAAACTCTTAATTGGCTTCAGTGCCATGTTAGCGATTATGCTTGCACTTACGATGATAGGATACGACCGCTTAAATTATATGAATAACCAACTGGAAGGATATCAGGATAGATATATGAAGGGGCGGTCTTCTTCGGGGATGCGTGGAGAAGTCAATGATATGGCACGAATATTGACCACGACCATGTTAAGTGCCGATGCATCATCGGTAGAATCTCAAAAGAATGAGATTGGTAAAAAGATTACTAAAGCGAATGAGCACTACGAGAAAATAAAAGCGTCGATGACTAGCGCTGAAGAAATGCAAATGGTCAGTCAAATAGATGGTGCGTACACTACTTATTTAAATTATCAGGAAAAGGTATTGAAACTGCTATCGGCTGGTTATTTTCAGAATGCTAGCACGTATTCCAACACAGAGGGACAAGCGATTCAGAATGCCGTGTTAAACGCTCTGAACAGTCTCTCTGATTATAATGCTTTTATTATGAATGAAGAGAGTACGAAGGCCAACGAAGCTTATAAAAGTTCGACTCAGATGGTAGTTCTAATGATGATTATGGGATTACTTCTCGGACTTGGAGTAGTTCTATGGATCATCCCAAGCATCACTCGGGGGCTTAATGTCGTTTCGATGATGATTACCAGCTTTGGCAACGGTAAGGTGAGGGCCATACGGCGTATAAAGGTTACTACTAAAGATGAAATTGGTGAGGTTGCTCTTGTCTTTAAAAAGATGGCTTTAGATCTTGAACAGAAGCAGCAAATGGAACAGGCCTATGCGCAAGCGCAGAATGACCAATCCTGGCTGAATGCGAATGTTGCTCGGGTGACGGAACTATTGCGAGGTGTTAGCTCCTTAGACCAGGTCTCACAGACCTTCATCAATGAGTTTACCCCTGTGCTGGGAGCACAGTTCGGAGCTGTATATTTAAAAGATGCCAATCGTCCTGATTTTTTACGAAGCAGTGGATATTATGCAGTAGACAATGATAAGAAACCTAAGGACGGTTTTGTGATTGGAGAAGGGCTCGTAGGTCAAAGTGCGCTCGATATGCACCCGATCAGACTGGAGAAGGCCCCGGAAGACTATTCATCTGTTAAGTCCGGATTCGTGGATGCACAGCCTGGATATATTTCTATCCATCCGCTTATATTTGAAGACGAACTGCTTGGCGTAGTAGAATTTGCTTCATTCCAGCCTTTTAGCAGCTTGGAAAATGATTTGCTGCAACAGCTCGCAAATAATTTAAGTATTATTTTTAATAATATTAGCCGCCGTTTGATCGTGGAGAAATTGTTACGTGATTCCCAAGCACTTACGGAAGAGCTACAGTGTCAATCCGAGGAATTACAGACTCAGCAAGAGGAATTGCGCCGTTCCAATGAGAATTTGGAGGAGCAGACAGATGCGCTTAAACGCTCGGAAGAACTGCTTCAGCGTCAGCAGGAAGAACTGGAGCATTATAATACAGAACTTATTGCCAAGACCCGTGCTTTAGAGGAACAGGTACAAGAGGTAGAAGAGAAGAAAGATGAGATTGAGCATGCAAAAATTCAATTAGAGAAACAGGCTAAGCAATTATCCGTTACTAGTAAATATAAATCTGAGTTCTTGGCGAACATGTCCCATGAATTGCGAACTCCGCTCAACAGTCTCTTGATCCTATCCCAGCTACTTACGGAGAATAAGGATGGCAACTTGTCAGAGAAGCAGGTTGAATTTGCGCATACGATCTATATGTCAGGTGCGGACTTGCTGAAGATGATTGACGAGATTTTGGACTTGTCCAAGGTTGATGCAGGCAAAATGGAACTAAACCAAGAAGAAATTAAATTGACTGAGCTGAAGAGCTTTGTGAAGCAGAATTTTGCTCCGCAAGCACTTAAAAAAGGTCTTTCCTTACGGATTACCTTTAACGAGCCGCTGCCAGATAGCGTTATTGCCGATGGTCATCGGTTGAAGCAGGTGCTAAGAAATCTGCTTTCTAATGCTTTTAAGTTTACTATGGAAGGATTTATTGAGTTCTCTGTTAGCCAAGCAGATGATAATCTTATTCCGCTAGATCTGCCAGGAGAAGCTGACTATATTGCTATTGCTGTGAAGGATAGCGGAATTGGTATTCCGGCGGACAAAACCGATATCGTGTTTGAAGCCTTCCAACAGGTGGATGGAACAACCAGTCGTAAGTTTGGGGGGACAGGCTTAGGCTTGTCCATCAGCCGTGAGTTAGCACGTTTAATGGGCGGAGCCATTGTGCTGGAATCCCGTGAGGGCCAAGGTAGTACCTTTACTATGTATTTGCCGGTTAAAGGAAATTATAGTAGGCAACCTGCAGTGATAGAAGCTGCTGCTTCTGTAGAGGATGCACCCTTTGAGGAATATTTCGGAGATAGGCTTCCAACCCTTGTACCCACGCCGGTCCATGCACCGATCCCACAATTGATGATCGATGATGACCGGGATCATTTGACTGCAAATGATAAGGTTCTGCTTATTATTGAAGACGATGAGAGCTTTGCTAAAATATTGCTGGATATGGCTCATGGCCGCAAATTCAAAGGACTGGTAGCCCTCCAAGGCGATACCGGATTGCAGATGGCGAAGACTTATCTGCCGGATGCGATTATTCTAGATATTCAGCTGCCCGTTATGGACGGTTGGACCATCCTTAGAGAGTTAAAAAGTGCATCACAGACCCGCCACATTCCTGTCCATGTCATCTCTGTGAATGATGAAGTGAAGCAGGGGCTTATGATGGGGGCTATGGCTTATTTAAGAAAACCATCTTCTAGAGAGGCTCTAGAGCGGGCGTTCTCGCAAATCGAGAACTATACCTCCAGTACGTTGAAGTACTTGCTGATTGTTGAGGATGATGAAATTCAACGTCGTTCTATCATGGAATTGATCGGTCACGACGATGTGGCCATAACCGCAGTTTCAACTGGCGGGGAGGCACTGAGTGAGCTACGGAAGCAGAGATATGATTGTATGGTTCTGGATCTGATGCTTGAGGATATGACAGGTTTCGATCTGCTGGATCAGATTCGTGATGATGAGGAATTAAATGATCTTCCTATTATTATTTATACAGGTAAGGATTTGGATGGTAAAGAAGAGACACAGCTACGCAAGTATGCGGAATCAATCATTATCAAGGATGTACGTTCGCCAGAACGGTTATTGGATGAGACTACATTGTTCTTACACCGGGTAGAAGCCAATCTTCCGGAAGATAAACGTAAGATTCTGCAGAAGCTTCATAATAAAGAAGAATTGTTTGAAGGAAAGAAGATCCTGCTCGTTGATGACGATATTCGTAATGTCTTTGCGCTCTCCAGCGTACTCGAAGAGTATCATATGGAAGTGAAGTTTGCCGAGAATGGACGCGAAGCGCTGGAAATGCTGGTAGAGCAAGAAGATTTCGATCTTGTGCTTATGGATATGATGATGCCGGAGATGGACGGATATGAGGCTATGCGCCGGATCCGCGAGATGCCGCAGTATCAGAAGCTGCCAATTATTGCACTTACCGCCAAAGCGATGAAAGAGGATCGTGCCAAATGTATTGAAGCTGGAGCCTCTGACTATATGAAGAAGCCAATCGCTACAGGTCAACTTCTATCTTTAATGCGAGTTTGGCTGTATTCGTAACCTCAATATTGGGGTAATACTTTAAAAGAACTAACAAAAAGCCATTCTTCAAAAGTACGGCGTGTTGATAAGGGAGTCGGGATAACAATGAAAGCAATAGAACACGGATATGAGGAGCAGCCCGTTCTGGCGGGAAGTGAAGAACTGGAGCAAATTGAGATTGAGCTGCTTCTTGATGGGGTACACCGTTTATATGGCTATGATTTCCGGAATTATGCGTTACCTTCATTGAAACGACGTATCTGGCATCATGTTCATGCGGAGAATGTCCTCAGTATATCCGCGCTGCAAGAGAAAGTGCTGCATGATCGCGCTTGTTTTGAACGATTTGTCTACAGTCTCTCTATTCCTGTTACTGAAATGTTCAGGGATCCGGGATTATTTCTAACTTTTCGCCAGAAGGTAGTCCCTTTGTTAAGAACTTATCCCTATATTCGTATCTGGCATGCTGGATGCTCCACGGGGGAAGAAGTTTATTCTATGGCCATCCTGCTACATGAAGAGGGGCTTTATGATAAGGCTCGGATTTACGCCACAGATATGAATGAGCGTTCTTTACAGCAGGCTAAGGAAGGCGTCTATGATATTAGCAGAATGAAGCAATACACAAAGAATTATTTGGAGGCAGGAGGTACTCGGGCATTCTCCGAATACTATACTGCGAAGTATAACTCCGTTATTTTACAACCTTATTTACGCAAAAATATTATTTTTGCTGAGCATAACTTAGCTACTGACACTTCTTTTAATGAGTTTAATGTTATTTTCTGCCGAAATGTAATGATCTATTTCAATGATGAGCTTCGTGATCATGTGCACGGCTTGTTTCATGAAAGTCTGAGTCGCTTTGGAATCCTAGTTTTGGGCTCCAAAGAGTCCATTCACTTTACGAAATATAGCGATTGCTATGAATCTTTAGACAGAGTGGAGAAAATATACCGTAACATAAAATAACGCATGTAGGAGGGTGGTCCTATGGGGTTTCAAGAACCAATTCATATACTACTAGTAGACGACCGTCCTGAAAATTTGCTGGCGCTGGAGGCGGTGCTTGAGAGCCAGCATTACGAGCTAATTAAAGCTACCTCCGGTGAAGAAGCGTTGCGCTGTTTGTTAAGGTATGATTTTGCTGTCATTGTACTAGATGTACAGATGCCGGGTATGGATGGAATTGAAACTGCAAAATTGATCAAGGCCAGAGAGAAAACGAAAGAAATTCCGATTATTTTTATCTCTGCCAATAGCAAAGAAGCGGAGCATTTATTCGCGGGCTATTCGGCAGGGGCTATTGATTATATGGTCAAGCCTTTCATTCCACAAATCTTGAACTCTAAGATACAAGGCTTTGTCGAAATGTACATCACGAGCAAGAAGCATCAGACTCAAACCATGCTGCTGCAGCAAAAGACGAAAGAACTGGAAATCATTAATAGTGAGCTTATCAAGGCAAAAGAAGAGGCGGAGATTGCCTCCAAAGCAAAGTCGGAATTTCTAGCTATGATGAGTCATGAGATTCGTACACCTATGAACGGCGTAGTTGGCATGATTGATCTATTAATGGAGACGGATCTTACGCCAGAGCAAAAGGAATACTCGGAGATTATTCGGAAAAGTGCCGACACATTGATTACAGTTATTAACGATATTCTTGATTTTACTAAAATGGAATCCGGAAAAATGGAAGTCGAAGAGCATTTGTTTGAACTCCGAAATTGTATTCAAGAGGTGTTCAGCCTCTTTTCGATTGAAGCGGGAAAGAAGAACCTGGAACTCGCGTATTTTATTGATCAGAAATTGCCTAGACTTTTATATGGAGATATGGCTCGCTTACGCCAAGTTTTAATTAATTTGATCGCTAATGCCGTTAAATTCACAAATCAAGGTGGGGTGTATCTAGTCGCCTCGATTAAGAGCATTGCTGATCATAAGATGGAAGTTGAATTCACGATCATGGATACAGGGATTGGGATTTCTCCGGAAAAATGTGACCGATTATTTGAACCCTTTTCGCAGCTTGATTCTTCTATGACACGGAAATATGGGGGAACAGGTCTGGGACTAGCTATATGTAAATCTCTTGTCGGAATGATGGGCGGAGAAATCCGGGTAGAATCGATGGAGGAAAAGGGAGCTACCTTTATCTTTACGATTCAGGCTTCTATGCCAGGAGAGGATTTGATAGGCGGTTATCAAGAAGAGGAATCCATGCAACCTGTTCCCAATCAAGAGGGGAGAAGCAGAATCCTTGTTGTAGATGACCATCCGATTAATCAGCGTCTAATGGTCAGTATGCTGGATAAGCTGGGCTATGCGGCGGATATGGCTGAAGATGGACAACAGGCTGTGGAAATGGCGATTAAGCATCCTTATGATTTTATCTTTATGGATCTTCAAATGCCAGTGATGGATGGCTTGGAGGCGACCGCTCAAATTCGGCGAGAGGGTGGTCCTGCTGCCAAGAAGACCGTTATTATTGCAATGACGGCGAACGTCATGGAGGGAATTCAGAATCGCTGTAAGGCCTCAGGAATGGATGATTACATCAGCAAACCGCTGAAGATGAGTAGTATAAAACAAATGATTTCTCGATATTCTAGCAATGACAATGTAATAGTTGAACCTGATATATCTATTTTTCAGGCGTAATCTAGTATTTACCAATTGGTTTTTTTAACGTTATTTGATTCAAAGGTATATCATTAAGGTTATTAATATAGAAAATATTTGTTCAGGAGAGATCGTCTAATGAATACGCATAAAAGTAACAAGTTCCATGCGAAGACAGAAACTAAAGGGAATGTATGCACCGTTTTCCTGAGTGGTGAACTTGATTTATCAGTTGCTTCCGATTTCCGTCTGGTGATGGAGCCGCTTGTAGGAGATACCAAACTAGATTTAGTTATTAATCTTAAGGAATTAAAATACATCGATAGCACAGGGATTGGTATTCTACTTTCGATCTTGAAGTCAAGACAAGGAATGGACGTTAAGTTTATGGTTGAGGATGTTCCTCCACAAATTCAGAAGCTGTTTGACATGACTGGTATTTCCAAGTTTTTTGCCTCCCAAGAGAATTCCCACTAGGAAAGGATAGAACAAAGAATGAGTGATGATGTGCAAAAAGTAATTCTTCAGCTGCCTGCTAGCGCAGAGTATGTGGATATTGTTAGGTTGAATTTATACGGTATTGCCTCGAAAATGGGTTTCACCTATGAGGATATCGAAGACATGAAAGTGGCTGTATCCGAAGCGTGTAACAACTCCGTATTGTACGCTTACGGCCAAAAAGACGGAATGGTAGATGTAATCTTTGAGGTAGGATCAAGTGCCTTATCCATTACAGTCAAAGATGAAGGGGAGAGCTTTGACGGTTTGGATTCGTCCAGTGAGCGAATGACACTGCATGATAAGGAATTAAGTGACGTTCAAGTTGGTGGGTTAGGGTTCTACTTGATGCAAGCGTTGATGGACGACGTAAGCGTCGTAAGTGAAGCCGGAAAAGGGACGGTGGTAACTTTGAAGAAGCACCTTAATTTTAGCGAGGAGAAAGTATGAGTGACAAAGTGACTCCCCCCGAGTCCATGAATGAAGCAGTCACCCAAATTTGGGAGTATCAGCAGTCCAAGGATAACGATCAGGCGACGTTGCTGATACAGAAATATGAGCCAATGGTAAAAATGGCTGCTGGGAAAATTTCCCGTAATCGCCCCGATCTGTATGAGGATTTATATCAGGTCGGGCAAATGGCGCTCATCCGGTTACTGCAGCAATATGATATCAGTCTCGGAATCCCTTTTGAGCCCTATGCGATGAAAAGCATGATTGGACATATGAAGAATTATCTTCGTGATAAATCTTGGTACATACAGGTTCCTAGACGGATTAAAGAAAAGGGAGCGCTTGTTCAACACGCGATTGATGAACTAACAGTTAAGCTCGAACGTTCACCTGCAGTCGATGAGATTGCTCATTATCTTGATCTGTCTGTTGAAGAAACTGTAGAAGTACTGGCGGGTAGAGAATGTTACCATTACGTATCTCTTGATTCACCGCTTTCCCAAGAGGAGACCGGAGCTACGCTAGGAGAGCTTATCAGCTCTGATGCGAACGATTACGAGACTGTAGAGAAACGAATGGATCTTCAGCAAGCACTAGGGCAATTGAAGGAGCAAGAGCAGCAAGTGTTGCTACTAGCCTTCCAAGATGGTCAATCCCAGCGGGCAATCGCTCAGAAGCTGGGGGTTTCACAGATGAGCGTTTCACGGATACAGAAGCGGGCCACTGAGAAGTTAAAGCAGATTATGGCTAACTCATCCTATTGAGCTCCTTTATGTGTAATAAACATTACTTTGATTTGAACGCCACTTTTCGACGATAAGGACATGCCTCTCTCCGTACCTGGAGAATAGCATGTCCTTTATTTGTGTTTTATGTTTTTGCAAAGCTCTTACCCCGCTTGACCGTCTAACCCTAAAGGATAGACGGTCAAGCGGGGTAAGAGGGTGAGGTGATAGATGGGCGATAGATAACCCATCTGTTAGCTATTTGCATCGATGTATTTTTTGATCTCGCCAAGGTACTCACCGATCACAGGAACATCAAGAAACAGGCTAAGAATATAGCCCAGTACACCAAGGACAACGAATGTTCCGAGCGACAGTCCGAGACCTCGGGAGATGCCGGCCATCAAGTTTGTGATGATTCTTTTTTTGGGATCGGAGTAATTATCGAGAATATCTTTGAATTCTGATTTTTCCAGTGATTCAGCAATCTTATCGAGGCGATGGTTTAGGCGTTTTACTTCATGTCGTAGCTCAAAAGGATGTTCATCAATTTCATATGCTTTTGTTTGGCTATTTGATTCTCCCATGCAGCATCCCTGCTTTCTGTGGCCCAAATGGGCATTCATTAAGTATTAGTTGAACCGCTGAAACGTTATTAAAGGTATAACTAAACAACAGCCAGCTGCGGACAGCTGGCTGTTGTTTGATATAGCTGTGTAATGGCCGCAGTTTAATAACTGGATTTATAAGAAGATTTAACATCCTCTTTCGCATCTTTAGCCTCATCAGCAATTTCTTTAGAGGATGCTTTGGCTTCGTCAGCCACTTCTTTAGAAGCATCTTTAACATCAGAGGCTACATTATTTGAGGCTTCACTTACAGTGTCACCAATTTTGCTGCCTGCTTCTTGAAGGGTGGCGGCAATTTGCTGTTTGCTGTCACTGACCGTAGTGTAGATATCCGTGGCTTTAACTGAAACTGTACTAGCCAGGTCGGTTGCCTTTTCACCTACTGTTGTGGCAATGGCTTTGGTTTTGTCAGTTACTACACCGGCAACTTCTTTTGTTTTGTCAGTAGCAAGTGTAAGTTTGTCAGACAGGTCACTGCGCATTTCACGACCGGGTTTTGGTGCAAATAATAGAGCTGCTGCAGCGCCTATTAAACTACCAATAAAGATGCCCTTGAAAAAGTTGCTTCCGTTTTCTACTTCATGCTCTACTTTATGTTCTACGTTACTCATCACCAATCACTCCTTATAAGTTATCTTACTTCGTATATAAACTTTGGAGTATAGGCTGAAACAATGGATAAGCAAGGCGTAGATTGCGAGAGTCGCTTATTATGGACTAATGATGAACCGCTTGGAGCACTGCGTAGCCGAATTCAGGCAGATTCAAATAGAGACATGAGGTGATAGTTTCTGTGCGTTTCTGCGTCTCTAGGTTTACCCATATAGAGTGCGCCACAGGGCAGGGAATCTTGGTGTCGACTATCAAGTCTTCATTGTTGAGCACGATTAAGAAATGGCCATGTTCGTCCCAACGCTCATATACAAGCAGCCTTGGGTGATCCGGGATGTCCAGCGATTTAAAGCCGCTATTCCGGAATGCTGTATGTGATTTACGAAGTTCAATCGTCCAGCGGTAGAATTTGAATAGTTCATTATTCTGTTTCTGGGGGTCCCACTCCATACATTTTCGGTTATCTGGGTCATAGCTACCTTCCATACCGATTTCATCGCCATAGTAAATGCATGGTGCTCCTTGAAAGGTCATCTGGAACAAAACAGCCAGCTTTAATCTTCGGACATCACCGCCGCAAAGGGTCAGGAAACGAGTTGTATCATGACTGTCTAATAGATTGAAGGTAGCCTCTGTAATGTGCTGAGGGTAATTCGCTAGCATAGTAGCAATCGATAGAGAGAATTGTGCAGCATTGATTTGTCCGTGAGCGAAGAAATTAATCTGAATATTGGTTAGCGGGTAATTCATTACAGCGTCAAATTGATCACCAAGAAGCCACGGCAAGGAATCATGCATAATTTCTCCTACAAGATAGGCTTCTGGATTAATGCTTTTGATCACATTACGGAATTGTCGCCAGAATGTATGAGAGACTTCATTCGCGACATCAAGCCGCCAGCCATCTATACCAATTTCCTCAATCCAATAACGACCAACATTCAGAAGATATTCATTGACCTCAGGATTCTCAGTATTGAGTTTTGGCATGATAGGCTCAAAAGCAAACGTGTCATAGGTGGGAACTTTGTCGACAACCTGTGGTGGCCACTCCCGTACATGAAACCAGTCAGCGTAACGCGAAGATTGCCCATTGGCGAGCAGATCAGCAAATGGAGGGAAGGTATGGCCGCAATGATTAAAGACACCGTCTAGAATGACGCGAATGCCTTTGGCATGACAGGCGTCTACAAGTTCTTTTAGCAATGCGTTGGTTCCCAGGTGAGGGTCCACCAAGAAATAATCTTTTGTGTCGTATTTATGATTGGTAGTTGCCTCAAATATAGGATTGAAATATATAGCAGTGATGCCCAGTTCACAGAGATAATCTAAATGATCTAACACACCTTGCAAGTCGCCTCCGAAGAAATTTTGCGGACTCGGCGTGCCACCCCATTCCAGCACATCTGCCGGATCATTGGTAGGGTCACCATTTGCGAAACGCTCCGGGAATATTTGATAAAATACTGCATCCTTCACCCATGCTGGAGGGGAGTGTACATCTTCACGATTTAAAAAAGGAAAGTCGAATAGGCCTTCATATATGATTACTGGAGGTTCTGAGAAGAAGCCTTTTTCCAAATAATAAAGGACCTCATCTCCATCATAAAGTCCAAAGTAATAAGTGAGTCTGCGATAAATAGGACGGACCGCAGCCTGCCAATAATCGAATAAGCTATCAGAAGCAAGGTGCTGCATGGGAATGATCTCATGGGTTTTATCCCACCCGTATTTATCTCCGCAGAAAAGATCAATCCGGGACACATTATCACGTTTGGTTCTAATGCGAATATGCAGTGTAGACTCATTGTAGGCATATGACCAATTTTGCCCCATACGATGATAAACGGCTTCTGGTTGAATCATATTCAATTTCCATCCCTTCGCGGCAAGTAAACGCAAAAAAGGGTTCTACCTCATGATTTTCAGAGGTTGAACCCTTGGCGGTTTCATTGCCTTTAAATTTTGTCTGAATCTTATCATATCCCTCAAGATCAAAGCAAGAGATAATTTCACATAAATCCACGATATGGAATATTAAGTATACAGTTGAAATAAAGAGAGAATATAAGGAAGAACCTGAAAAACATTATTAAATCGTCCCGTTTGAGTCTATATTCTTATTGCAATCCAAATTATGGGTAATATAGAATGAGGGCGAATGAACTTGATTTTTCATAACACGCATACAAATTAAAGGCAATGTTACCTGACAGGGTACAACCTCGGCACTTTGTGCAAATGAGGTTGTACCTTTTTTGTATGCTTATTTTTTCTATGTGTGTTAGGTCTGATCACTCATGAATAAAGGGGAGATGAGCAAATGAAGAAGAGTAGACGTTCTAAAATGCAAACGGTGTCATTTAGTTTGGTCCTGAGTCTGCTGTTGGCTTTGACAGTTACGGCTTGCAGTTCAGGCAATGGCAACTCTACGGCAGAGCCGAACTCAAGCCCGAATTCCGCAGTGAACGAGCCAGGGGGAACCACAAATCAGACAGATCCCGCCGAAGAGGAGTTGAAACCGGAAGCGGGGGCCAAATTGATGGTCTGGGAAGCCAAGGAGCAGGTTGAATACATGAAGCAGTTGGCCGCTGATTTCGAAAAAAAATACGGCGTTCCAGTCACGGTTGAAGAGTTGGCGGGTGGAGATCAGGGTGCAAGGCTGGCAACGGACGGCCCGTCCAAACTAGCAGCCGATGTGCTGACTCTTCCGCATGACCAAATCGGTCAGGCTGTAAAAGCGGGGCTACTGTTGCCTAATGATGTGTTTGAGGAAGAGACGAAATCAACGATGGTGGAGACAGCGATTCAAGCATCGACTTATGACGGCATCCTGTACGGCTATCCTAAATCGGTAGAGACCTATGCACTTTTCTACAACAAGGACCTGATCCCTGAGGCTCCAAAAACCTGGGATGATGTGGTTGCTTTTGCCAACACGTATAACAAGCCGAAGGAGAACAAATTTGCGATCATGTGGGAATTCGTAGGGTATTACAGTTATCCATTCATCGGCAGCTTCGGCGGATACATCTACGGTGATAACAATACAAATACCAAGGATATCGGATTAAATAACGAAGGTACTGTCAAAGGATTTACCTTTCTTCAGAGCTTAAAAGGAATTCTGCCATTGAATGCGGGGGACATCACCTATGACGTTAAAACCCAATTGTTTCAGGAAGGTAAGCTGGCGATGAACATTGACGGGCCTTGGTCCATATCGGCATTCAAGGATCATGTGAACCTGGGTGTGGCGCCACTTCCAAAAGGACCTGACGGACAGGACAGCATTTCTTTTTCTGGGGTCAAATCGTATTATGTTAATTCCTATACGGCTTATCCAATCGCTGGCCGCTTGTTCGCAAATTTTGCAAGCAGCAAGGAGAATCAGCTCAAAAACTTTGAAATGACGGGGGCCATTCCAGCGAGCATTGAAGCTGGAGAAGCGCCGCAAATCAAAAATGATCCAATTATCAGTGGAATCTTCGAGCAGTTCCAACACTCTGTGCCGATGCCTTCCATTTCGGAAATCAAATCTGTGTGGGACCCGCTAAAGGCAGCATTTGTATCCCTGTGGAACGACCCAAGTCTTGATGTCAAGAAGACACTAGATCAGACAGTATCAACGATTCAAGCTGATCTGGCGTCGAAGTAAAGGACGGGTGATTTGACCTATGCACAAAAAAACAGGCGCAGCGTTACTCTCGGTAGTCGTTCCGGGACTGGGCCAGTTCTATAACCGCCAGTGGCTAAAAGGATTGGTATTTCTGCTGGTGGGGTCTATCGGGATTTATTTTATCTTTCATGATCTGATTGGTTATTTACGTGGTTTGAGCACACTTGGTGAATTTCCTAGCCGTATGGTGAAGGTTGGGAAGCTGACCCGGATGGTGGAAGGTGATCACTCCATTTTTATGATGATTGACGGTTTGATAGCTTTATTGGCATTGCTCTTTTACTCAGCCTTTCATGTCCTGAATATTAGAGATGCCTTCCTGGTTGGAGCTGCGCGGGAAGGGAAGGAGCCTATTCATTCATTTGTTGAGTCGCTCAGACATATGGGCCGCAGGAATTTCGCATATCTCGTACTCGCGATACCTTTTGTAGCTGTAGTTTTTCTGACAATATTACCGCTTGTTTTTTCAGTGCTCTTGGCATTTACGAACTATGCTGACCCGATTCTTCCGCCCGCGCATCTGGTGGATTGGGTAGGATTCGGAAATTTTAAGAAGATGCTTAGTCTGGATATTTGGAGTTCTACCTTTAGCGGCGTGCTAACTTGGACACTGATCTGGGCGGTAATTGCCACCGTGACGACTTACATTGGGGGAGTGCTCGTTGCTGTGCTTATTCACCAACCCCGTGTTCGGTGTAAAAAGCTTTGGCGCACTCTTCTGATCGTTCCCTTCGCCATCCCTAATATGATTTCTCTGCTCGTTATGCGCAATATGTTCAATAATCAGTTTGGACCGATTAATAGTTATTTAAGAGCTATGGGACTGGACGGGGTGGCATGGCTGACCGATCCGTTCTGGGCCAAGGTTACAGTTATTCTGGCTAATATGTGGATCGGGATTCCCGTTACCATGATTTTAGCCTTTGGGGTACTGACAACGATTCCAAGAGATATGTACGAGGCGGCTGAGGTGGATGGCGCTGGGGCATTCTACAAATTTCGCATGGTCACACTACCCATGGTACTGTTCGCTACCGCTCCAATCCTGATCATGCAGTTTGCCGGTAACATTAACAGCTTTAACGTCATTTATCTAATGACAAATGGAGAACCGGTTAATCCTAATTACCAGTACGCGGGCCATACCGATCTACTGGTGACTTGGCTCTACAAACTGGCGCTTAACCAGTCACAGTACAGCTTTGCCTCTGTCATCGGAATTGTCATCTTCCTGCTGGTCGCGACCTTCTCCATTTGGAGCTACCGCCGAACGCGATCCTACAAAGAGGAGGATATGATTGCATGAAGCCAAAACTGTCGGAAGCGTTAAAAACGATTGGAACCCATTTGCTGCTAATTGTACTTAGTTTTATTAGTCTTTTCCCGGCTTTCTGGATTATTATGTCTTCTTTCAAGACAGGAAACAGCCTGTTCAGTGACTCTTTGATTCCTAAACAATTTACCATCATTCATTACAAGGAACTGTTTGAACAGACTAAATATTTGATATGGTTCATGAATACGCTAAAGGTTGCAGTGCTGTCTACGCTACTTGGTACCTTTCTGCTGCTGTTAACTTCGTATGCCATCTCTCGTTATCGATTCACGGGCAGAAAAACGACACTGACCGCGCTCCTAGTTCTACAAATGTTTCCGGGATTTATGGCTATGATTGCAGTTTACGTGCTGCTGAATACACTTGGGCTGCTGAATTCCCACTGGGCGCTTGTGCTTGTATACAGCAGCGGGGCCATTATCACGAATGTATTTGTGGCTAAAGGTTTTTTTGATACCATTCCCAAAAGTCTGGAAGATGCTGCGCGGATGGACGGGGCGAGCCATATGAAAGTTTTTCTCTCTATAATGATCCCGCTGTCCAAACCAATGCTTACCTATGCCAGTCTAATGATATTTAACGGCTGCTTTGTGGATTTCATTTTCGCTGACCTTGTATTACGTACGGAAGAGACGAGGACGCTAGCTGTCGGGCTTTTCCGGATGGTGAATCAAAGCAACTCGACCGAATTCACGTTGTTCGCCGCTGGAGCGGTGCTGGTTGCTCTGCCGGTCACGCTGCTGTTCATTTTCCTTCAGCGTTTTTTGGTGGATGGTCTGACCGCGGGTGCAAGCAAGGGTTAGTTCGATTTGCACTCCTCTTTACAGCAGTACTGAATTCCATGAAAACCACTTCCTTTTCAGAAGAGTAAGAATCTGAGGAGGGAGTGTTTTTTTAATTTTGAAAGCTGCATGCTGTGTACCTGTCATTAGAATTTATTGCTTATGGAATTGATTTTGGGTGGTTACTAAAATCTTCTTAGTGTGGAGAGGATTGAAGAATGATGAAAATAGGAGTAGAATTCCTCATGGAACTAACACTTAAGGGAGTATGTGCGTACAAATAAATCCCCGGAGCACGGGGTTATTTTCTAGCATTTATTAAATGTGGAATATTAATAAAATCCTTGTGAGTTATAGCATCTAGAGAAAAGGGAGAGATACAGTGGAAACAGTATTAGTACGAGAGTATCGGTCGGATTTACTGGAATGTGTCCATAGTGGACATATTGCTATCGTAGGAGAAAATGGTGATGTGAAGGGATATGCAGGTGATCCTGAGTTTGTATCCTTTACTCGTTCAGCGGCCAAACCACTTCAGGCTATTCCAGGCATACGTGGAGGAATCGCGGAGCATTATGGTTTTACACCCGCTGAGATTGCCCTAATGACTGCTTCGCACCGAGGAGAGAGCTATCATGTTGCCGCGCTTGAGAGCATTTCCTCCAAGATTGGCATCGATGAGCAACAAATGATATGTGCCACAAGCTATCCACTGGATTATACGAGTAGAGAGAATGCCATTCGCGGCGCGGGCAAAAGAAAGTTCTATCATAACTGTGCAGGCAAGCATATGGGGATTTTATCGTATAGTAAGCTCAAAGGGCTGCCACTTGAGGAATACTCACAGCCGGAGCAAACGGTTCAGCGTGAGATTATAGATACCATTGCTTATATGGCTGGCGTAGCCCCAGACAGTATTGGTCTAGGTACGGACGGATGCGGTCTGCCGGTATTTGCTATGCCTTTGACAGCTTTGGCGACCGCGTATTTGAAATTAGCCAATCCTGATTTAATTGCTGACGAGGCTACCCGCAAGGCGGTTTCTACGATTACGGCGGCGATGAATGCACATCCGGAAATGGTTTCTGGTCACGGACGACTCGATTCAATTCTTTTAGAAGATGATAATATTATTGCTAAGGGTGGATTTAAGGGCGTATATTGCTTCGGCTTGCGCCGTGAACGACTGGGTATTGCCTTTAAGATTCTGGATGGATCAGAAGAAGAGTGGGGACTTATTGTACAGGGGATTCTAAATCAGATTGGATACAGTCAGAAAAATACTTTGGAAAAGCTGCGTCATGCATTTTCAGGTGTGATCTACAATGACGGTGGTACACGGGTAGGCCATGCCGATACAGAATTCCAGCTTCATTTCATAAAATAAGCGCATAGGGAAAGAGCCTCTCGACTACGTATCCATCCTCTGGATACATAAGCGAGAGGCTCTTTTATTTACCTGCAGATCAATTATTTCTGACGTAGGCGTCCGAGTTCAGAGACGAGCGCTTCCACCTGAGAAATACTGAGTCTATCGCTGCTCATGGCTACCTCATAGACATCGAAGATATCCTCATATTTATCTACTGAAAAAGCAGAGGCTTGCATTGCTGCAGCGCTAGCCATTTTCAGCTTGTTCTTGATGGCCTCGATCATATATTCAACATTTTCCTGACTAGGTTGTGTTAAATCCATAGGTTATTAACATCCTCTCTGTATACTGATCCATGTATTTTACCATGATTGTGAGCTTGATCACCATTTTTTTGTCGAGCCCACAGAAATCATGTTAAATTAAAGGCATGAAATCAAAAATATCATCGAAGGGAGGAAAGGTATTGGCAATTAGAGAACAGGGAAGCGGAAAACGAAGCAAATTGGTCGATGTAGGATTGGTGTCCTTTTTTATGGAAATTGCTGCACTGCATTCCGCTGAGAAAGTCACGTTTCTGTGTATCGGAACGGATCGTTCTACAGGTGATGCCCTCGGTCCGTTAACAGGGAGCAAACTTCTGGAATATGGCTTTCCACACGTAATCGGTACGTTGCCATCTCCTTGCGATGCAGATAACTTGATGGCCAGAGTAGCTGAGATTCCATCGGAGCATATCATTATTGCTGTGGATGCCTGCCTAGGACCACCAGTAGCTCTCGGTTATTTCTTCGTTTCGAATGAGCCGCTTCAGCCAGCACAATCAGTGGGGGCATGCCTTCCCGCAGTGGGGCATTATAGCTTGGCGGCGATTGTAGATATCAACGGTCCAAAACCCTATCGGACGCTGCAGACGACTCCACTACATAGAGTTATGGTTATGGCTGAACAAATTGCCGCCGCAGCAGCAAAAGGGTTTGGAATTGGGTATTAAGAATACGATGCCGGTTTCAAGGAGAGCTGTTTTGCTTAATAATAGATATTAGTTAATATATCTTAGTATTTTGGAAAGAGGGAAGCAGCCATGGAAAGAGTACGTTGTGACGGAAGCAATATTTGCTACAGTGATCAGGGGAAAGGCGAGGTTATTGTATTACTGCATGGCTTTTGCGGAAGTGCTGAATACTGGGAACAAGTCATTCCCATCTTAAGCAGCGACTACCGAGTGATTGCTCCCGATTTACGTGGTCATGGAGCTTCTGAGGCTCCACTAGGCCCCTATACTATTGAACAAATGGCAGACGATGTTCTGGGCTTGTTAGATACACTGGAAATTTCTGAATGCACCATGCTGGGACATTCACTTGGTGGATATATTACACTTTCGTTCGCGCAGCGGTATGCCTCTCGATTGAAGGGCTTCGGATTAATCCATTCTACGGCATATCCGGATAGTGAAGAAGCTCGGGAGAATCGATTGAAAAGTGTCAGCAGGATTCAAAATGAAGGTATTACTCCTTTTGTGGACAGCTTTGTCCCGGGGATTTTTGCTAAAGCAACCGCTTCTACATCACCGCACTTGCTGGAGCGAGCAAAAGAAATTGGTTACAAAACACCTCCACAAGGAGCAGCGGGAGCTGCACTGGCGATGCGCGAGCGTCCGGATCGACGTGATGTGATCACAGCTACCACGTTGCCGGTACTTCTTGTTGCTGGCGAGCAGGATGGACTGATTCCTGCGGAGCGTACCTTTACTTCGGATAAACCAAATATAACGCAAGCTACGATTTCTAGAGCAGGCCACATGAGCCTCTTTGAAGCTCCTGAACGGTTAGCTGAGGTTATCAAGGAATTCACCCAAGCTACGGTTAGTATTAACAGCCATTCGTGATCGCTGAAATAATAATTCAAAAAAGAGGCAGCTCCGCGTCAAAGTAACTGGCGTGGGCTGCCTCTTTTTCTGAAAAATAATTTATTATATCTCTAAAGTACGACAATGTCGTTTCATCTTGGGAGACTATTGAAATTTGCGGATGGAGGGAACGCTTAACACCACCCCAATACATGTCATCCCTAGTCCGGCAAAGATAGCTATGGTTGTTACGCCTCCAATGAGGTCAGCCAACCAGCCTACAAGGATATACCCAATGGGCAGCAGCGCGAAGGAGCCTAGCAGATCTAGACTAGCAACACGGCCGAATGCTTCCTGAGGTACGAGCTCTTGCAGACTAATCTCCCAAATGAGCCCAAAGATCATTAGACCGAAGCCTTCGAGAGCAAATAGGGCAATTGCGCTAATGGCGTTCGGAGCAAAGGGGAGAAGTAGTAGCGCCAGACCGCTTAGGAAAGCACCTCCGTAAGCCATGAACCCTCGATGATTCCACTTGGGTCTCATGCCGAACAGCAGTCCTCCAATAATCGCACCTACTCCTGAGAAAGTGACTGCAAGTCCATAAATATAGGGCTCCCAGCCATGATGCACTTTAAAAAGCCAAGGTACAAGAATACTTGTAATACCGGCATAACAAATGTTGATGAATGAAAAAGCCAAAATCGTAATCCACAACCAAGGCTGACTCCGCAATACCGCGATCCCCTCCATGAAATCCTGTTTCCAATTCGGAGAAGATTCCAAGGGCTGTGCAATAGATGATGTAGGGGGCTTAGCTATTTCGGAATTTGATTTGTTGAGTAGTACTTTTCGTAAATAAATCAGACAGACTAGGGACATTAAGTAAGTAAAAGCATCCATCCCAAATCCTACACCAGCCGATAAATGAGTAATCAATATCCCGCCAAGGGCAGGACCAATAAGGCGTACGGTCTGAGTAGTCATTTGAGTTAGCGCATTAGCGGCAACACGAATATTTGGCGTGAAGATTGTTGCACGGACTGCTGCATAAGCAGGCTGAAACAGACCATCAAGCAAACCATAAAAGCCTACCAATACAAGTAGAAGCGGGATTGTCAAAACCCCGATCAAAGAAAGAGCGGCAGTTGCCAGCATGATTAAGAACCGAGCAATATCAGCCAGCATCATAATCTTTACACGGTCATAGCGGTCTACGATATGGCCAGAGATAGGAAGCATTATTATATTTGGCAGCATGTAGACGGCCATTACGATGCCCATAATCGTTGTAGATCCAGTTAAGGAATAGACTAAGACAGGTAAAATAACCATCGTAACTGAACTTCCTAGAAATGAAATCAAGTGACCTAGCCATAGAAAAGGGAAAGCACGTGATTCCGCAAATGGAGCAGCGAATCCCCGGAATGGGTTACGGCTTTTAGATTCAGTAGTATTTGCAGAGATCATGTATAGGTATTGCCTCCTATGTATTCATCCTTGATTGGTGGGGTCAAGTATATTTTAACTTGGCATTTTGTGTCAATAAGAAGAAGGGTCTTGATCATTCCTTTTCTTATAATTGCTTTAGTGGCATAGCGAAGTGCAATGGTTTAAGATAAATGAATAGAACATATATAATAGCCGGATACACAAGCTTTACAGTTACAGTATGGAAAAGGGGGAAGTTCATGTTCCGAAGAGACTATATTGTCCGGATGATCGAAGATATGACGGCGATGGTTGCAAAGGTTCTAACGCTGAAGCAGGAGCGGAAGACAACGGAAGCCTTATGGGAAATTGATGAGCTGTTGAACCGACATTTTCCACTGAACTCACGTCTTTTAAACTCACTATCTGTAGAAGATATCATAGATATGTTCCGTTTTAACGGGGTGTTGGAGTCAGATAAGCTTCAAGGTGTTGCCAAACTGCTTAAGGAAGAGGGCAGCATTTATGCTGCTAGCGGTGATCATGATGCAGCGCTATTCAGAAGCATGAGGGCACTGCATTTATACTTGTACGCAGATTTGCACGGCGCTGATCGAGAACTGCTGCAGATGACAGCTGATATCGATGAACTCCTGGAGGAAGTCAAAGCATATCGTCTCCCGGCCAAGACGGAACGGCTGCTGCTAGTTTATATGGAGTCCATCGGGCATTACAGCAGAGCGGAGGACAGTCTGTATCGACTATGGGAGCAGGGGGAGAATGTCTCGCTGGAAGGCGATCAATTGTACAGACGGCTGCTGCTTAAATCACCGGAAGAATTGGAACAAGGCTCGCTTCCTATACATGAAGTGGAACAAGGATGGAAAGAGTGGAGCCGGATCACAGAAGTTCGGAGGGAGTCGGAAGCCTAGTGAATACACCTTTATTTATTATCGATGCCTTTGCAGGAAAAGCTTATTCAGGAAACCCGGCGGCAGTATGCTTGCTGAAGCATCCAGTTGATGAGGTATTCATGCTGAAGACAGCAGCAGAAATGAATTTGTCAGAGACGGCCTTTCTCTGGCCAGAGAATGATGGATATCGCCTGCGTTGGTTCACGCCCAAGACTGAGGTTAATTTATGTGGTCATGCTACTCTAGCTAGTGCACATGTATTGTGGGGAGCGGGATTGCTGGACCCCGATGTGGAGGCTAGATTCTATACACGCAGCGGGTTGCTTAGAGCTTCTCGTGCAGGGGATCTGATCTCACTGTACTTTCCGCCTTATGAGCTTAAGGCTTCTCCTACAATTCCGGGTCTTACAGAAGCACTTGGTATTACAGAGGCAAATGTAGTGGAAACTATGTTATATGCGGACAATGTGCTTGTGCGACTTGATCAGGAATCCTTAGTTCGCGAACTTAGCCCAGACTTCGGGGCTTTATCCCGACTTGAAGGGAGAGCTTTCGCGGTAACTGCAGTTAGCTCCACGGAAGGCATAGATTGTGTGTCACGGTTCTTTGCACCGAAGATGGGGGTAAATGAGGATCCGGTCACAGGCTCAGCGCATACTGCGCTGGCACCTTTTTGGGCTAGTCGACTCAACCGTACGCAGTTGACCGCCTATCAGGCTTCCGAACGGGGAGGTTTGCTTCAACTTGAGGTAAGCAAAGATCAGATTAAGATGTCTGGCCGAGCAATAACTATCGTTAGTGGAGAGCTGCATGTGAAGCCCTGCTAGGATACCTCTTGTAGAGCCGTGATATAATGAAACGATGATGGTTAGGAGACATAGATTCTCCATTTTTAATCCCGAAAGTGAGATGTGCGTTGTGGAATCTTTAACAGCTCTTATTGAACAACTGATAAGTGACCGTACTTTGATTATGGCAACCTTAAGCCAAGTACGTTATAAAGGGGAGACTTGTACGAAAGTACAGGTTAAACCTATTGAACTAAAGGGTAAGCTGCATTATCAGTTTGCATCTTATATTGGTACAAAGGTTGAACATCGGAACGTACCGGCTGAATTAGCTGCGGAGGAAATGACTCTTCTATTCAGAGAGACATTCCGCCAAGGTCTGCTATGTACAGTAGAAGCGGATTATCAGGTGCTGATTAGCAAAAAATTTAAAGTGTCGATCCTTACCAAGTCTCCCACTAAAAAAGAAGAGCCGGATCTAGCGCACAATCGCCGTAAGCGTTATGTGCTGGAAGATGGGGACCCTGTACCCTTTCTCGTGGAGCTCGGCATTATGAATAGAGAAGGTAAAGTGCTTGCTAAACGATATGATAAGTTTCGGCAGATCAACCGATTCTTGGAGATGGTCGAGGATGTACTTGCCGATCTTCCAACTGGGCGACCATTGACGATCGTTGATTTTGGTTGTGGGAAATCGTATTTGACCTTTGCGCTTTATCACTATCTGACCGTTCGCAAGAAGCGGGATCTCAATATTATAGGACTAGATTTGAAAGCTGATGTCATTGAGCATTGTAACGAGCTTGCTGCGAAGATCGGTTACGATCACTTGAAGTTCCTTGTGGGTGACATTGCCGAGTACAATGAGCTGGATCAGGTAGATATGGTTATAACGCTTCATGCTTGTGACACTGCTACAGATGCTGCACTCGAAAAAGCAGTACGCTGGGGGGCCTCCGTCATCCTGTCTGTCCCTTGCTGCCAGCACGAATTATTCGCACAGATTGAGAATGAAGTAATGAGTCCTATGTTGTCGCATGGGATACTGAAGGAACGTTTCTCCGCCTTGGCTACGGATGCCATCCGTGCCAAATTACTCGATATGATGGGCTATAGCAGTCAGCTGCTGGAATTCATCGACCTGGAGAATACACCTAAGAACATTTTGATCCGCGCCGTTAAGAGCTCAGGTGGTGATAACTCCGTCAAATGGCGTGAATATACCGCATTCCGTGACTTTATAGGGGCGAAGCCTTATCTTGAGCGCGTATGCGCTGACCTGCTTCCGGGTGAAAGTTCGGTGGAGGGGTAACACGACATTTTAGGAGCGGATAATTGGTTTAATTGTATTTTATGCAGCTAGATAAGCTCTGAAGGTGCTTTACTATGAATTAGTTGCACTCTGTACACTTAAAAACGGATAATTGTCCTTATCTTGCGGGATTCTCGAAAAATAGTTGTATATTATGCAATTACACTAGGAAGCAGTGGCGAATATCAGAGGTCAGTTGTATTTTTTGCAACAGAATATGCTTTGAAGCTACTTTTTAAGGATTTAATTGCACTTTGTACACTCTAAAACGAATAATACTCCGTATTTGGCGGTATTTTCGCGAAACGGTTGCACATAATACAATTAAAATGAAACTAGGCAGCGAATTAAACAGATCTATTGTACTTTTTACAACTAAATAGCTCATGTTGAGCATTAGGGCGGTGCAGCTCCTTCGTGGAGAGGTATCGTCCTTTTTGTATTCTAGTTTTGGCAAAGGGGAAATGTGGAAAGGATAAAGATAACTTAACGATTACAGGGGTATCTATATGTGGAACGTTAACAAAGCGCGGAGTCTGGATTCATTAATCATATATTTTAGTGCAGCCTTAGTAATCGCAGCCGGAGTAGGAGCTTGTTTGCTGCGGGGATTTTTTTTTACGGAGGAGATGTATCCCTTTCTGGTCCTATGGTTTGTGATGTGCTCTGCGATTTTGCTTTATTTGTACATTGGAGTGGGGAAGTGGAAAGGCAGCGTGTGGGGAATAAGTGGGGTACCCATAGTTGTGAGAATAATTCTGATCGTACCTTTGCTAGTTCTATCACTCTATCTGATTCATTGGCTAGGAGAACCTCTTTCGGCACAGGGAACAATGAATGAAATGTTACGTTGGGGCTTGTATGCCAGCTTTGCATTTTTGGTTTGTTTTTGCGCGTTGAATCGGGTGGGGCGTCAGCTTATCATTGCGTCTTGGTCCATTTTGGGTATGTTCTTAAGCATGAGTGCTCTGCTGGCAGTGTGCGGGGTGGTAGAGTTACCTTTTGCTGTAGCCTATAGTAATTCATCGGAAGTAAGCATCACAGGTGCCAGATTAGCAGGGGTGATGGAATATCCTAATGCTTTTGGAGCTGTGATGGCTATCTTTCTACTGGAGCGGCTGTTTGCTGCCGCTGCTTATTATGTAACTCCGCAGAAGAGTGCGAAGAAGCGGGTAGCAGGAGAGCGGGTGATTGGGCGAGAGTGTAAACAGACAGGGCAAGAGTATGCTGGGGAAGGACTACGGAGTAACGAGACAGGTTCAAAGTGCGTAGAGGTGGAACGTAGGAGCGAAAAGAAATGGTCAAAGTGCGAAACGGTAAGCGTGAACGTAGGGGATGGACGCGTAGGTGTGGAGCAGCTAGAAACGGTAAGCACGGCCGCCGCGCTGCTGCGCTTGCTGCCGCTGTTCCCGTACGCCGCCGCGCTGCTCCTCAGCGAGTCGCGCGGCGCGTGGCTGACGGCGGCTTGCGCCTGCGCCGCCGTCTTGCTCTGGAAGCGGCAGCTCATCGCGCCGCTTCTTGCCGCTGGCGCCGCGCCTGTGGTCGCCGCGGCGCTGCTCTACCGCCAACTGACCCGTGCCGGGTTGGCGGTAGAGCCTTTGCCCGGCCTGCTGTTGCTGGCCGGGCTTTGGGCCAGCGCGCTGCTAGCCGGCCTATGGCTGTGCCGCCGCCAGCGCAGTGCGGCGGGCAGTGCCCGAGCCGCCATGCTGGCATTGGCGGCGGCAGGTTGGACGGCGGCGGGAAGCGCCGTCCTCTTGCACGTGCGCGAGCGGATCACCGGACCGTCATCGACGGTATCCGCGCGTAGTCTGTTCTACCGCGACGCCTGGCGGCTGGCGGCAGAGGCACCTTGGCTGGGGCGCGGGGGCGAGACTTGGCGGAGCTCATACCTCGCCGCACAGTCTCGCCCCTATGTAGGCAGCCAGGTGCATAGCGGTTATCTCGACATCCTGTTGAACCTAGGATTTGTCGGCCTTGCAGCCATACTGCTTATGCTGCTAGCAGCAGGCTGGCTGCTGGCTAAGAGCGTGCCGCGGCTGCTGCCGCCATTTTTGGTTATCGTTTTACATAGCGCAGTCGATTTTGACTGGAGCTACGGATTAATCTGGCTGCTGCTTTTTTGGCTGCCAGCACTTGCGTTAGCTGATCATGAGCAGGAATATCAATCTGCGATAACCCGCTTTATAACCAAAAGTTCGCTCATAACTCATTCCGCATCCGCGACCCTGCCGCCAGCTCACTCGCCATCCACGAATTTGCAGACCACGCACTCTTCGTCTGTGAATTTGCAGACCATGGACTCCGCATCCGCGACCCTGCCGCCAGCTCTCTCGTCGTCCGCGAACTTGCAGACCATGCATTCTACGTCCTTGAATATGCAGACTACGCATTCCGCATCCGCGAACCGGCTAAATTCCGTCTACCCATATTTTCGCGGGCTACTCATTACTGTCGCCGGTTCCTTTTGTCTCGTGCTATTCGTGTTGTCCTTTCAGGCCGCCCAAGGAGAGAGGTACTACCGGCAAGCAGTTCAGACGGTTGATTCCTTGGAGAAGGTTAGTTTGCTGCAACAATCACTAGCGTGGAATCCTCGGTCTTCTAGAACAGCTATAGTATTATCTAGGCTGCTTACGGGCGAAAAGAGCGTGAGAATACTCCGGCAGAGCTTGCAATACTCTCCAGAGAATCCAGGTTTGAGCTGGGAAATGGCTGGACGGTGGATGTACAGTGATGATCCGGTAGCTGCACTATATTGGGTACGCCGAAGTCTTCGACTAGATAAATACAACAATGCGAAGTGGGTCAAAGGGATTGAAGGCATGCTTATGATGGGCCGGAAAAAGTTAGCGGAAGGGAATCGAAAGGAAGCTATGAACTGTATTGCCTCGGGGAATGAGCTTTTGCGGCAGTATAGAGTATTAGTGGAATTCGAGGCTAGCAAAGGGGAGCAGCATAATGATCGAAAGTTCCATATGACAGAACAAGCCGACGACCTTAGTCGGCGGCTTAGTGTATTAGCTTCAAGATTTTAACTGACGCGAGATGATCCAGGAATACAGAACAGGGACAATAATAGCAAGCACAAGTGCTGTAATAATAAGAACCTGAGACAAGACTCCGCTCAAGAAGGCTCCCCCAAAAATAAGCAACCCACCGACCATCCACATTCTCCCGGAAAGGCGATGTGTTTTTCGCCACACCTCTGGGCTGGAGAGCGTCCAGGCTGTACGAACACCGAATAAATAATTATCTTTTACCTGTGGCATGTAGTTGCCGAGCGCAATAAACATCACTCCGACAGCTCCTATAGCAATTTTGCCCACATTAATATCTTTACCCAGACCGTAAGCAACCGTGAGCACGAGCATTAGATTAAAAAGCACACCAATAGCAAGTCTGCTCATGGCATAGGCATTTTCGAACTTCTTGTAATTTTCCCGTTTAGGATCGATGCTGCGGGTGAACTGCATGATCAGCGGAAGCACAATGCCTAAAATACCCCACAGGGGAATAGCTATACTTTTATCCCAGTACCGGTTGACCTTACCCGTAATTCCCCACTGCGCGGGCAGCTCCTGTGGGAGCTTGCCGTAATTGATTAAAGCGTAAGACAGTGAAGCTAAACCTAAAATTACGATCAGTGTATCCTGCCATCTCCATTTAAAATCCTTCATCGTCAATCAGCCTCCTTCTCAGAATCAGTATTCTGACGACTTTGCTTTCCCGTACCTGTTAGCTCAAGCATCCAGCCAAGAACCTCTTCGAGAACCGTCGTATTTAATGAATACATAATGAATTGACCTTTTCTTTCATCCTGTACGAGATCGGCATGCTTCAGTGCATTCAGATGGTGAGAAATGCTTGGCTTAGACATGTTGAAAAAATCGGCAATTTCACCTGCGGTTCGGTCTTTCTCCTTTAGTAACCGAATGATTTGGCGACGGGTAGGGTCAGCTAGTGCTTTGAAAGATTCATTCATGTTCCACCCAGCCTTTCGATATTTAGGTAATTATCTAAATATATAATAACCATTTATTATATGATGTGTCAATGTGTATTCGCCTCCTTATAACTGCAAACAAAAGTATCATCGAATCTTTGAAATTATCGGCGTTTGAACCTCTGTCCATGCTAATACTAACTGTGGGCATGTACTCGATAAATAGATCGAATCAAACAAGAGGTGGAGTGGACACATGATGCTGGATGGACCGCTTATTAACAAGGTAATGTTTTTTCTTGAAATTCTAATAATTGTTAGCTCTTAGATTTTAGCTGAAAAGGTGTCCATTTCCATCTTCATTGGTGGAAGTGCACACCTTTTTGGGTTATACGTGTTTGTTCCAACTCTTTTTAAGAGAGGATCGAAATAGGGTGACTGCCTTGCCGCTGTAAGTAGATGTGATAAGGTTGCTTGTGCTAGAATAGGCTAAGAGAAACTGGAAAATAGAGCAGAGCGGCAGAGCTTTTGAAAATATAAGAAAGCATAAGTTTAGCATCAATACTTTATATTCTTATATTTCTCGTTTAAACGCTTAGCGTCTTAATATAGATGCCGAAGATGTTTACGCTTGATACATAGCCATATTCTGCGGAAAAGGGAGGAGGAGTACGGTTGCATTTTATTTCTGATCTGATCTCGACATTGTTTGAATGGATTCAGAGTCTTGGGTATTTTGGGATTATGATCGGACTTATGATTGAAGTCATTCCGAGTGAAATTGTACTGGCTTTCGGTGGTTTTTTAGTATGGAGTGGAGATATTAACTTTTTTGGTGCCGTTTTATTCGGTACGATTGGCGGAGTCATCGCACAGATTTTTGTATATTGGATTGGTCGTTATGGTGGCAGGCCTGTTCTGGAGAAATACGGGAAATATATTTTTATTCAAAAGAAGCATATTGACCATTCAGAAGAGTGGTTCAATAAATACGGGACTGGCGTAATCTTTACAGCACGTTTTATTCCCGTTGTTCGCCATGCCATTTCCGTTCCAGCCGGGATATCGAAAATGCCTTTAGGTAAGTTCACTTTGCTGACTACGCTTGCTGTTATTCCATGGAGTGCGTTATTTGTATATTTGGGTATGACCTTAGGGAATAAGTGGGAAGATATTGACAAAGTAGCAGCTAAGTATACCAACGAAATTATACTTGTAGCGATCGCTCTGATCATCATTTACTTTGTGTTCAAATGGTACAAATCCAAGAAAAAGGGGACTACAAAATGAAGCAGAATGTAGCTCATAAGTTTGGAAAAGGCCTAACACCGCGCCAATTCGTAGAAAGTATGACGAAGAATCAACAGGCTTTTGAATCCTGGTATGAGAAGTTTAATTGGGAAGATGAGAGCGATAAGGAATATTTCGAAAGTCTGAACCATCGCGACGATTTGCGGGTACTTATTCTTGCAGCGGATTGGTGTGGAGACGTAGTTCGCAACGTTCCTGCTGTATTCCGTATTCTGGAGACGGCAGGAATGAAGACAGAGGTATTCATTTTGGAAGAGAATCCGGAGCTTATGGATGATTTCTTGACCATGGGTGGAAGATCTGTCCCTGTTGTGATTTTTGCGGACACCGGCGGATATGTGCTCGGACATTGGGGTCCTAGACCAGAGCATGTGCAGAGTATTATGAGGGAGTTTAAACGTGAGAATCCTGATCGTGAGGCCGCTGATTACGACAGCAAAATCGCAGAAGCACGTAAGGCCATGGGGCAAGCCTATGGGGAAGGAACGGAATATCAGACAGTTATCGCAAAAGAGCTGCGTAGTCTGATTTCCGGATTCTAGACCGATGTTAAATATACGTTCATTTAATCTAGGTCCGCTTCAGACGAATGCCTACTTGCTGACAGGTGCGGATCCTGTGAAGGGTATCATTATAGATCCCGGTATGAATCCAGCTGCATTAGTGCGGAGTATCGAAGGGATGGAAATCGAAGCTATTTTGTTGACACATGCGCATTTTGACCATATGGGCGGTGTAGACGAAATTCGTAAAGCTAAGAAATGCCCTGTTTATTTACATCCACTTGAAAGTGAATGGCTAAGCAGCCCCAAGCTGAACGGTTCACTTATGTGGCCGGAGGTGTCATCTCCTTTAACTACAGGTCCTGCGGAATATGATCTGGCAGAAGGACAAGTTCTGCAGTTCATCGGACACACCTTCCGTGTGTACCATACACCTGGTCACTCTCCAGGCAGTGTAAGTTTCCTTTGTGGAAATGATCTATTCTCCGGTGATGTACTGTTTAAAATGGGGGTTGGACGCACAGATTTACCCGGTGGTCGGGAACGAGATCTGTTCGATTCTATTCGCGGCAAACTATACAAAATGGATGATGAAGTGAAGGTTTATCCAGGGCATGGCCCACGGACAACTATTGGCTTTGAAAAGATTCGCAACCCTTATGTTCCTCAATAGACGTTGGTTCTAGTAGAACCGACAAAAACCGAGGAAGTTATGATAGACAAAAGACTACAAAAGGACTACAATGAGGTTAATTAAATGTAACATTTACCTCGCGAAGCACGCAGACTGCGGAATTAATCCCGGTTTGCGTTCTTTTTTTGTCTTCATATAGGCTTAAAAGCATGGAGGGAAGTAGAATGGAGAAGAATATATACTACCCGTTGGACTGCGGTTGGTATGATTCCAAAGTTAATTATGGTGAATCCTTGCTCCAAAAGGGCAGTGTGGATTACATGGAAGTACAAGTGAATTCAAGGGGCGAGTGCAGAAGTGCGTCGCTTTTTTGGCGTTTTCCGGCAAGGGATGGGATCATTCAGCCCTGGCGGCGCAAGTTGTGGGATCTCAAAAAATAATTATTAAGCAAAGTGAACGATTCACAATACATATTCGTACTACAAATATAGGAACGAAATCTTGAATGGAGGGGCAGATGAGCGATCAGTCGCTGGAGAGAATCAGACGGGCACAGCAGGGAGATGCTTCAGCACTGTCTTCACTGCTGCAAGAACACTATACTTTTTTATTTAAATATTTAATCAAGGTGACTATGGACCCGTTGCTGGCAGAGGATCTTGTACAGGACACTATGGTCAGATGTATGGAAAAAATCAACACCTATAACGGAACCTCTTCGTTTTCCTCATGGTTAATCACAATAGCTACCAGAATGTTCATTGATCGAAAGCGACGCTGGAAGCGTGAGGCGGAGTGGAAGCAGCGCGAGCAACAGGAACAGGGGATACGTTCGATTCGGTGGCGGTTTGAGAGCAGGGGGGAGGAATGGAGTGGAGTGCTGGATGCCCTCTCCAGATTGCCTTCTGCACAAAGGGTAGCTGTGTTACTGAAGCATTATTATGGCTATAGCTACGATGAAATCGGTGAAATCATGCGAATTCCTTCAGGCACAGTCAAGTCGCGTGTATCGCTTGGTCTTAACCAACTACGAAAGGAGCTGAATGAGGATGGAGAAGGATAAAGATAAGGAGCCTGAGTTGTATTTGCATAAGCTTGCAGATGAGCTTGACCGGTTAGATGCACAATATAATGACATCACACCACCTTCATTACAGGAACTGGAGAGGTTAATGGTTGATGCCTCTGTGCATAGAAAGAGCATGGAACGTAAAGAGCTGTTGCTATTCTGGGGGATATCGTTGATTCTGATCAGCGTATTTCTATCCATTCTCGGTTCTGCTCCGATGATCTACTGGATTATTCAAGCGATCATTCCTATTGCGGGACTCAGTGCTCTAGGGATAGCGAGAATCAGGAGGAATAGAGAAGGTGCACAGGAATGAATGAACTGCAAGATGTACCTCTATGGTTATGGATATTGATAGCTGTTCTTTTAATGCTGCAAGGCACGTTTTTGTTCCGGGACGCAAGACGACGCGGAAGAAAAGCTTGGTTCTGGGGACTATGGGCTATTACTACAGTACCGTCTCCCGCTCTGGTCTATATACTTGTTGTTATTCTACCGGAAAGACGTAGGAGAAAAAAATTGTAAGAGTCTAGGATATGAGCTCGTTCCTTTCATAACACTAAAGGAGTGGTACTTCATGGAAGATGTAAATTGGGGTTTAATTATGCCGTTGATCATTTTACAGGCTTTACTGGCTATTATCGGTTTGATTTCACTAGCCAAAGCCGATAGCGTGCGTGGCCCAAAATGGATGTGGATCATCATTATTATTTTTGGAAATATGCTAGGCAGCATAGCTTACTTTACGATAGGAAGGAAAGATGTCTAATGTCACTCCTTCAAGTTACAAATTTACGCAAAAGCTATGGGGAGTTTATTTCCGTAAAGGATATAAGCTTTGAGATTGAAAAAGGGCGGTGTGTAGCTTTACTGGGGCCTAATGGTGCTGGAAAGACGACCACACTACGTATGCTGGCTGGACTTTTAGAACCTACCTCTGGAATAATTTCTTTTGAGGGGAGCCGTCCTGGATCAGAATATCGCAAGGGATTAGGGTATGTTCCGCAGTCTCCGGCCTTTTACGGGTGGATGACTGGACAGGAATATGTAGTATTTGCTGCAAAGCTTAGTGGGATGGGTACTAAAGAAGCGACAACCAACGCATTAGAATCGCTTAAGCGTGTAGGCCTCAAAGACGATGCTCGTCGCAAGATTGGTGGCTATTCCGGTGGGATGAAGCAGCGGCTGGGTCTCGCACAGGCGCTTGTACATCGCCCTCGACTTCTTTTGCTTGATGAGCCTGTATCTGCACTTGATCCGATTGGCCGCAGGGAAGTAATGGAATTGCTACGAGAAATACGTGAAGAGACAACGGTAGTCTTCTCCACACATGTGCTGCATGATGCAGAAGAGATTTGTGATGATATTATTTTAATGAATCATGGACTCATCGCTGAGCAGGGGTCTTTATCGCAGCTTCGTTCACAATACAGTCTTCCTGTTATTCGTTTACGTACCGAGAAGCACAAAGAAGCCATTCAGTGGCTGGAATCTCTTGCCTCCAAGCCATTTGTACTGGAGTCCCAGTTGTTCGGAGATCATGCCGTCTTTAATGTGAACGATGTAGAAATGGCCCGCCGGACGATTTTGCACGAAGCGGCGCAGCTCGAAGTTCCATTGCTGCAATTTGAAGCAGGTTCTTCCACATTAGAGGATTTATTTATGAAGGTGGTGGGCGTATGAGCAGCACATGGATCCTTTATCGAAAAGAAATGCTCGAGATGGCTCGTAATTATAAGCTAATCTGGATACCTGTCGTGTTCATCATCTTAGGTATTATGCAGCCTTTAAGTACTTATTATTTGCCAGAAATATTAAAAGCCTCAGGTGATGTGCCCCCGGGTCTGTTGGAGGGTTATGAAATACCGAGTGCCGCAATTGTGATGGCGCAAGCTCTAGGACAGTATGGAACGATTGGGATGCTCGTGTTGGCGCTTGGCTCTATGAACACTTTAGCGGGTGAGCGTTATAGCGGAACTATGGAGTTAATTCTAGTAAGACCCGTTTCTCCGGCAGCAATTGTGTTCGCTAAATGGGCAGCCCAATTAACCTTGCTTGTTGTTGCTCTTGGACTGGGTGCAGCGGGTGCTGGATACTACACGGAACAGCTAATTGGCTCACTATCATGGGGCAATGTTATCGTAGCTTCTGGAGTGTATGGTTTGTGGCTATTATGTGTTGTCTCGACTACTTTGTTGTTTAGTGCCTTTTTAAGACCTCCAGTAGCCGCATTTCTAGCATTGGCGTTAATGGCTGGATTTTCACTAGGTTTAAGTTTATTGCCTAATTGGTTTGACTGGACACCCGCCGGACTTTCCGGACTGTCAGCAGGAATTCTAACAGATGGAGAAGGTTTTAGAGCAGGTCCATATCTGTCTGCCAGTATATTGATCATGATTTGCCTTGCTGGGGCCTCATTTTTGACAAGGAAGAACAACTTTCCCGACTGATTATTAAGCTGTTGGGTATCGAATATAGTATATTTTAAAATATAAGAAAGTATAAGTTTCACACTATACATTATCCTTCTATTTCTCGCATAAACGCATATCGTCCTTAGGGGACGCCGAAGGCGTTATTGCTTGGTAGAATTTTCAGGATCACCCGGACTGCTGCTAGACAGTTCTATCTTTTTTTAGTAGACTGTTGAAACAAGCAAAATCATGATAGATTTTGGGGTCAGGAGGTAGGGCGATGCTGCGTTTAGGAGAAAAGATTGTCATTGTTGCGGACGCTTTTGAGCAGAGTCTTCCTATCGGGGAATACGGCTACCTAATTGCTTACGACCGCAATCCCGATAATGCGTTTGACTATGTTATACGTGTACCGGAAGCCAACAGGAACTTTTATGTTCCGGCTGAAGACATTGAGGCGGAAGAACATTTATTAGTAGCTGAGGCTGAAAGAGCAACGCATGAAGCGTTAATTGATTATGCTTTGTCCACGTACAATGAGAAGCTGTTCCATCATTTGATGAACGGTGAAGATATGGATACAGAAGAGACGGAAACAACGTCAACTGAAAGCATGTCCCAAGCAGATTTCATTAAACAAGTGAATCTTAGAGCTTGGATTTAAGGAAGGCCGGCGCAAGCCGGCTTTTTTGTTTTGATATAAGAAAGCACCATACTTTATGTCCTATATTTCTCCCTTAAACGCTTAGCGTCCTTATATGGCCCCGAAGGCGTTTTTACTTGTGTCATAAAGAGAATTCCACCTCATCATCCCCCCCTGAATGGACACATCACTTTCAAAAACTTTTTTAATTCCTTCTTTATAATTTTAGAGCGCTCATTTTTATTTTTTCGGGGTACAACCAACTGCCAATTTTATGTATCTAAATTATTGAGAGCCGAATACGAGAATGCAGATCTGCGGTATAGGCGCTTTAACCTATATAAAGGAGAACCTCTAGTGAAGATGATAACCGCTGTTCAAAAAGCGAGAAAAGGCGATAAGGAAGCTTTTATTCAGCTGTGTCGGCAGATTGAACCTGAAATGTATGGCATGGCCCGATCTATTTTGGGCAGGGATCAGGATTGCGCAGATGCCATGCAGGAAGCCACATTAAAGGCTTATCGGTCTATCCAAGGCTTACGACAGCCGGAATTTTTCAAGACATGGATGATTCGAATTCTTATAAATGAATGTCACAAGCTTCAGCGCAAACAGACAAATATCGTGGAAGTTGGAGATACCATTACGGCTCTGGAATGCCATTCCTCCGATGCAGAATACGAAAAAATCGAGTTGCGAGAAGCAGTGGAGCGGCTAGATACTCCGCTGCAGACCGTGATTTCGCTGCATTATTTTCAGGATATGCCTATTCGGCAGATTGCAGATCTTCTGAATATTTCCGAAACGGCAGTTAAATCGCGTCTCTATAGGGCAAGAAAAAGCTTATTGAATGGATTCTAATGATATTTAGAAGGGAAGAAACACATGAAGAAGAGAACATCGGAACAGCTTGAGTTGCTTTTGAAAAATATGAATCTTCTCCCGGCAAATGAGCTACCCGCTGTGATTCGCCAACGCCAAGAGGAAACGTATGCGATGTTAGATGAAATAACGAAGCCTATGTACAAATTTAATATTTTGAAGCGGACAGCGATTGGATTTGGGGTAGCTCTGGTTTTAGGAGTTATCGTGCTTGGAAGCGGCTTTGCTTCTCCTGCTCTCGCTAGGTCGCTCGAACGTATCCCCTTAGTAAATAGTATTTTTGAGTTTGCTGGTGATATGGGGCTTCAAGCAGCGAGTCGCCAAGGCTTTACGACCTCAATTAATAATAGCGACGAAGTTCAAGGTGTTACTATCCGTGCTAGTGAAGTTATATATGATGGTACACGGCTTTCTGTAGCGCTGACACGTGAAGGTGAAGAGGGAGCATTCAGTGAATCTGTTCAGGATCTTCGGGTATTCATTGATGGACAACCTCTAAACGCTGGGGAAGAAATAGAGAATTCTTTTAAACACAATATTGGGATTATTATTTCTCCCGGGACTGATGAGCGAGCGTTAATTTTGCAATTCTCAGAGAAATCCTATGATGAGGGGGGAACTACTTTACCGGATCAGTTCCAAATGACAGTGAAAGGCCGGCTGTCCGGAATGGAGGATGATTTTCAAATTGAAATCCCTGTAAAGAAGGATACGAGTCATAATATTGTTCATCAGCCCGGAATCAGTCGAACCTATAATCATGTAACGACCATTATCGAAAAGATTACTCAGACTCCGGCAACCACACAAATACAAATGAGTACTCAAGCCGTGGGTGATATTCCTGATACTTACCTAACAGATACAAACAACCTGGCAATCCATTATGAATTCTACGATGATAAAGGCAACTTGTTGAAATATGTGAATGGTAGCAATGGTTGGTCAGATTCGAAGAAGGTAGATGATGCAATCCATTATAGTCTTAAAGAGGATGTTAATCTTGTGCCGTTGCCAAGGGATGTGAAAGCACTAACTGTCAAACCTTATCTCTACAAATATATTGGAGAGGGAAGCGAAAAACGAAATTTACTGGACAGTCACGGTTACCCGGCAATCGAATATATTCTACAGCTTGAAATGACAATCCCTATACGTTAATGCATGAAACGCTCCTTTAAAAAGTGTTGGAATCCCCTTCACTTGGATAAAGGAGCGTTTGTTTTACAGCCCATCATTGAATTGTCCAAGTTTCTACAATATAATTAAAAACGTTATCCGGGCGCTTTAGCCCTTTAAACAGGAGGGATTTAACTTATGAGCATTACCGTTAAAGATGTGCAGCATGTGGCCAAGCTGGCTCGTCTGCAATTGAGCCCGGAAGAAGAGGCAACCTTTACAGAACAAATGAATGCTATTTTACAATATGCTGAGAAGTTGAATGAGCTAGATACGGAGAATGTGAAGCCAACCACGCATGTACTGCAGGTCAGTAATGTGATGCGGGATGATGTTGTGAAGGAAAGCTTAACGCAAGAGGAAGCACTTCTTAACGCGCCGGATGATGAAGACGGACATTTCAAGGTTCCAGCTGTTTTGGAATAACTACATAATTAGAAAGGGGGAAGAATCTTGAGCCTGTTTCAAAATCGATTGCCAGAAGTACATCGTATGTTGACTGCTAAAGAAGTATCAGTCAGTGAACTGACTGAAGAATCGCTAGCGATTATCTCTGAACGGGATAAGAAAGTAAATGCATTTTTGACCTTGAACGAGGAGGGCGCTCGTAGCACTGCACGCGCTTTGGACGACAAACTGGCATCTGGAGCAGCACGTGGGCTGCTGTTTGGTCTTCCTGCCGGAATCAAGGACAATATTGTAACTAAAGGATTGCGCACGACTTGTGCCAGCCAATTTTTGAATAATTTTCAGCCGATTTATAACGCAACTGTAGCATCTAAACTGCAACAGGCAGATGCTGTAACGATCGGTAAATTGAATATGGATGAATTCGCGATGGGCGGATCTAACGAGAACTCCAGCTTTGGACCTGTGCGTAACCCTTGGGATCTAGAACGTGTTCCTGGAGGTTCTAGTGGTGGATCTGCTGCAGCTGTAGCTGCAGGTGAAGTGTTCTTCTCACTTGGTTCGGATACTGGGGGTTCCATCCGTCAGCCTGCTTCTTATTGCGGCGTCGTAGGTCTCAAACCTACATACGGTCTTGTATCACGTTACGGACTGGTGGCTTTTGCCTCCTCTCTTGATCAGATTGGCCCGCTAACACGTAATGTAGAAGATTCTGCATATGTGCTTCAAGCTATTGCTGGTTATGATGCACAGGACTCTACTTCAGCTAAGGTAGAAATTCCTGATTATTTGAGTTCACTGACTGGTGATGTTTCCGGTCTTCGTATCGCTGTACCTAAGGAATACTTGGGAGCTGGTGTCGATGCTTCTGTTCGTGAGACGGTCTTGTCCGCGCTTAAGGTGCTGGAGGGAATGGGTGCTGTCTGGGAGGAAGTTTCATTACCACATACGGAATACGCAGTAGCGGCTTATTATTTGCTATCTTCCTCGGAAGCTTCGTCTAACCTTGCACGGTTTGACGGTGTGCGTTATGGCGTACGTGTAGATGAAGGTGGAGGATTGCTCGATCTGTACCAAAACTCCCGCAGTCGCGGCTTTGGCCCTGAGGTGAAACGCCGTATTATGCTAGGGACTTATGCGCTGAGCTCCGGGTATTATGATGCTTATTATTTAAAAGCACAAAAAGTGCGTACTTTGATTAAACAGGATTTTGATGACATCTTTAAAAAATATGATGTGGTTATCGGCCCAACAGCGCCTACGACAGCATTCAAATTAGGTTCACAGACTGAAGATCCGCTGACCATGTATCTGAACGATATTCTCACGATTCCTGTGAGCTTGGCAGGCATTCCTGCCGTTAGCGTTCCATGCGGCTTTGCAGAAGGTATGCCAGTTGGTCTACAAATTATTGGTAAAGAATTTGACGAGAGCACGATTCTGCGTGTTGCTCATGCTTTTGAACAAAATACAGATCATCACAAGCAGCGTCCACAGCTGTAGTAAAGGAGGGAATGGAATTACTTATGTCTAAATACGAAACGGTCATTGGCTTAGAGGTTCACGTAGAGCTTCATACCAACTCCAAAATCTTTTGCGGATGCTCCACTGAATTTGGAGCCCCGCCTAACACGCATACCTGTCCCGTCTGCCTGGGTCACCCCGGCGTATTGCCAGTACTCAACAAACAAGCGGTAAATTACGCTATGAAAGCAGCGATGGCGCTGAATTGCACCATCGGTGATGTTAGTAAATTCGACCGTAAGAACTATTTTTACCCTGATTCTCCGAAGGCTTATCAAATCTCGCAATTTGATCAACCTATCGGTTTAAACGGCTGGATCGACATTGAAGTCAATGGAGAGACCAAACGGATCGGTATTACTCGTCTTCATTTGGAAGAGGATGCAGGTAAGCTGACACACGTAGATGGTGGGTTTGCGTCGCTCGTCGATTTCAACCGGGTGGGAACGCCGCTTATCGAAATCGTATCCGAGCCAGACTTACGCTCCCCAGAAGAAGCCCGTGCTTATCTGGAGAAAATCCGTGCGATCATGCAGTATTGTGATGTGTCTGATGTCAAGATGGAAGAAGGCTCGATGCGCTGTGACGCGAACATCAGTTTACGCCCAGAAGGACAAGAGGAATTCGGCATTAGAGCAGAGCTTAAGAACATGAACTCCTTCCGTGGTGTGCTGCGTGGACTGGAGTATGAACAATATCGTCAGGCTGAGATCCTGGATGAAGGTGGAGTAGTTGTGCAAGAGACTCGTCGCTGGGATGAAGCGCAAGGAAAAACTTTATCTATGCGTGGTAAAGAAGAAGCACACGATTATCGTTATTTCCCAGATCCGGATTTGATCGTACTGCATATTGACGATGCCTGGAAAGAATCCATTCGCTCGACGATCCCGGAACTGCCGGACGCAAGACAAGCTCGCTATAGTGAAGAACTGGGCCTTACAGCTTATGATGCTGGCGTGATTACGTCCTCTAAACCGTTAGCGGACTTTTTCGAAGGTTGCCTTGCTTATACGCAGGATGCCAAGGCTGTTGCAAACTGGATCATGGGTGATCTGCTGGCTTATTTGAATAGTAATAACCTGGAATTGTCTCAGGTCAAGATTACGCCGCAAGGGCTCGGGGAAATGATTGGCCTTATTGCAGGCGGAACCATCAGCAATAAGATCGCTAAAACGGTATTTAAAGAAATGCTAGAGAGCGGTAAGTTGCCTGCGGCAATCGTTGAGGAGAAGGGTCTGGTACAAATCAGCGATGAAGGTGCCATTAAAGGAATTGTGGAAGCTGTCGTAGCTGCTAACCCGCAATCTGTTGAGGATTATAAAGCAGGAAAACAGAAAGCCATTGGCTTCCTTGTAGGACAAGTAATGAAGGAAAGTAAAGGCAAGGCTAATCCAGGTCTAGCGAATAAACTTCTGATCGAGGTATTGGGCAACTAAGCCTTTATCAGAAATATAAGAAAGTATAAGTTTAACACTATACTTTATCCTTATATTTTACGAGAAACGCTTGCCGTCCATAAAAGGACGCCGAGGGCGTTTATATTCGGGGTAATATACTTATGTAATAAGCAAAGGGCTTGTCGGCAACGGCAGGCCTTTCGCGGCATATAAGGGGACTGGTAGGGATGAATACAATTATTAAGCTTAATCTGCAGGATGATAATACCGTTAATGAACTATGGAGCCTCCAGCACAAGGCCTACCGACTGGAAGCGGAGTTAATAGGGTTTCGTGAGATCCCCCCACTTATGGAGACGAGAGAGATGCTCAGCCACTCTAAAGAGGGCTTTTATGGCTGCTTCGATGAAGAGGAAGAGCTGATGGGTGCGATTGCTATAGAGGAGGAATCCCCAGGCAAACTCACGATTACACGAATGATGGTAGGTCCGGACTTTTTTCGTAGAGGTATTGCTAGCAGACTCTTGGAATATGTATTCGAACATTTTTCAGGGATGGAGCAATTCATCGTATCTACGGGAAAACTAAACTTACCTGCCGTTTCTTTGTACAGAAAGCATGGATTTGTGCCTACTGGGTCGCAGGAGGTTGCCCCCGGCGTGGAATTGATTGACTTTTACCGGAGTGGTTTACTTTGAAGAAACGTATGCACAGACAAGTATTTACGAAAGGAGGAGTCCAGAATATGACGAATGACTCTGCAACGTTCGCGGCGCAGGAAGAGCAGGAGGGTTCTGTCGACCTAGAGAATACGGAGAATGAGATACAGAAGAAGATCATTCCTCCGCGTCCGAAACGGCGTCCCCGCAAACGCAAATTTATCGCTGGACTATTGGCAGCTCTCATCCCAGGAACAGGACATTTGTACTTTGGGCTTCTCCGCAAAGGAATAACCTTTATCTTCTTGATTCTATTGGATATTTCGGCGTTACTGTATTTTTCATCCATTGGAATGCAGATTAATGTACCGTTACTTATTTTACTTGCACTAATTATTCCGGCGATATATTTCTACAATGTCTATGATGTGCTTCAATCAGCGGACAAGATTATTCGTTACCCTGAAGATCAAGAGCTTGATGATCCGGCGGCAACAGTAACTACATCTCCAAAGCGTCGCAGTATCGTCACTGAACCTGGCATATCCTTTGGATTTCTGCTTCTCTTAGGGGGGGCATTACTTATTCTGTTTCGCCAAAAGCCAGCTTGGCTGCAGTTCTTTATTGAGCATTACTCCGAAGTGACCGTAGCTGCCGTTTTATTATGTGGTGGTCTATATATAGGAACGAGAGAGATTGTTAGAGGAATCGTTTGGCGCAAAAAAAATGAGCCTCATAACCGGCGTGTAGGAAGGTATACGGCATCGGTCTTGCTGATTGCTATTGCCATCCCGTTGTTTCTGGATTGGAGAGACGGAACCGATTATATGCTTCTGCTCCTGAAGTGGTGGCCAGTCATCCCAGTGTTATGGGGGATTGAGTTCTTGATCATGTATTTCTTCTCTGGTCGTTCAGGCTCAGTACAAAAGGGAACAAGAATCAGATTGGACTTACGCGGTCTTTTGTCTGCTATAGTGCTTGCTGTTAGTGTATTTATCGTTGCGGAACAAGAGCATTATTTATATCTCTGGAAAAATGTCAGTCTTAACTTTACTGCAGCAGCAGTGGACTATGGCGAGGCTAAGGGCAGCAAATTTCAGAAGGCTCCGATTATAGTTCCCGTCGAATTAAATACGGCCAAAATATCCATTGATGGTATTAATGGTGATGTTTTATTGCATCGTGCTCCGGTAGATAACATTCAAATTACTACTACAATCTGGGTAGATCAATTGGAGGGGCCGATGGCTGAAGCCATTTCGGAACAATCCTTTGTGGATGTTGTTGAAGGACCAACCATAAAAATCACTTCGAATAGTAAGGCGTATGGAGAATCCGGCAAACGTCAGCCGCGAATGGATCTAGATATTACCTTGCCGGAAGATCGTCGGTTTAACCTTGATGTTCGTACAATGAATGGCGGGATCACCCTACAGAACATAGAAGCGATTGAAGATATTTCACTTGAAACAGGAAATGGAGAACTTATTCTTCATCGTGTCTTTGGTAATGTAAAGGGGAAAACACTGAATGGAGCTGTGCGTGCCAGATCTGTCCAGGGCAGTGTTGATTTATCGACGAGCGGTGGCAACATGAATGCTTGGAACGTTACAGGGGCTTTGAAATTATCAACGGCAGTTGGCAATATCGGTGCAATCGGGAATGAAGCTGAGATTGATATTTCCAGCAAAAATGGTAATTTAGAGATTGATGGAGCCAGATCGAAGCTGCATGCAGAATCCCTAAATGGAATCATAGATGTTCGTTCACAGGAAGTCGGAGGAGACTGGGATATTTATAGCGCAGTTGGCGATATCCATTTGTATTTGCCGCTTTTAGGGAACTATAAGTTGAATGGCTCTAGTGGATATGGTGATATCACTTCGGATTTACCTAGCTTAACCATTGATAAGAAGAAGATATCTGGTGAAGTGGGCACAGGTGAATTCAAAGTTCAGGTTGAGGGAAACAGCAACTTAAATGTTAGAGGTTATTGAAAAAAGTAATTTTTCTTATATAATAATGAATATAATGTATCGACTCCGTTGACAAGATTAAAAACCCAGTCTTACAATTATAAGAAATATTTCTTTTATTTTTAAATTCAAAAGGCGGTGACAGTCATGGGGAGTGGCGTACAACATGCATTGGAACAATTAAAAACAACAGGTGTCCGTATAACGCCCCAGCGTCATGCGATTCTTACGTATTTGATGGAAGCAATGAATCATCCTACAGCTGACGATATATATCGGGCATTAGAGCCTAAATTTCCGAGCATGAGCGTAGCAACCGTATATAATAATCTCAAGATGTTTATGGAAGCAGGCATGGTTCGTGAGTTGACCTATGGGGATAGCTCCAGTCGTTTTGATGCTAATGTGTCTGATCATTATCATGTTATATGTCAGCAGTGCGGTAAGATTGAGGATTTCAGTTATCCTTCACTTAGGGATGTAGAGCTGCATGCTGAGCAAGCTACAGGCTTTAAGATTACAGGATTGCGTATGGAGCTGCATGGAATTTGCGAAAGTTGTAGAGAGAAGCAGCATTAGGACTAGAATAGAATGTGTCAAGGCAATATTGCCAAGTTACCACAATAAACGTGAGAAATCCGAAAGCGGAGGACTCACGTTTTTATTTTTTGAAAATATAAGAACATATAAGTTTCACGCTATGCATTATCCTTTTATTTCTCTACGAGAAACGCTTGTCATCTATAAAGGGCGACAACGTCATTTCTTCTTTGATATAACATTTTATAGGAATAATTACTTTTTTATACTGGTTATACGAAACCAAGTGGATGTTATAATCGTAATGTTAAACTCTATTAAAAATCATTTCATTATCTGGAGGATATATTTTGGACATTAGACAGGGACATAGACGCGTTAAAAAGCGCGGAGGTTTTTTTAGACGCTTGTTTGGACTTTTAATTATTGCAGCTGCAGCTTACTGGATAGTATTTTATGTATTGCCAAATCGTCAGCACATAGATGTGGACTGGAAAGCTCAAGAGCATCCCATATTTGTAAAAGGAGAGCACACAGGTTATTCTGCCAGCGGGACTGGGGATAGCATGTTGTTACCATTACCGTTGTTGCAAGAGTATGTGGATCCGTCCATTCGTTATGAAGAGAAGACGAAATCGGTCATATTATCAACGGATAGCGAGCTGCTATACATGCAGGAGAATAAAACTGATGCCAGTCTGAACAATCGTCCATTACAGCTGCGGTTAGCGCCTGAAGTGAAGGAGAAAGTAACCTACCTTCCCGCGGATGTATTAGAAGATCTGTATGGGTTTGAAATTCAGGAGGATACAACTACTGGCGCAATACTACTTATGACGGCAGGAGAGACTGTCTCGCTTGGGAAAGTTAAAGGTGAACAAGGAGGCAAGTCAGTAGCTCTTCGAAATGAGGCATCTATTCACGCACCTATCGTTGCGGATATGTCTCCTGGGGCAGTCGTGAATATTTGGAATGAGGAAAATAAGGACTGGCTGTTTGTACAATTAAGCAGCGGGTATGCAGGTTATGCCAAGGCAAGTGACATTATTCCGGATGGTCAAAAGACAGTGGAACCAAAAAAATCCACGCCAACACGCGCTGAACGTAACTGGAAAGGGAAGTCAGTAAATTTGTATTGGGAGGCTGTTTACCAACGCAAACCTAACCCAGAAACCTTCGGTGAGCTACCAGGCGTCAATGTGGCCAGCCCAACCTGGTTCAGTATTATCGATAGTGATGGCAATGTGCGCAGTCAGGCCGACAGTGCATATGTGCAGTGGGCGCATGAGCACGGGCTAGAGGTATGGGGACTGCTCAGCAATAGCTTTGATCCAGACATGACTACTGAGGCATTGTCTACCTATGAGAAACGGATGAATGCAATTGTTCAGATCTTAGAATATTCGGATTTATACAATTTGGATGGAATTAATATCGATTTTGAGAATGTGTATACGAAAGACGGAGAGAATGTCACTCAATTTATGAGAGAGTTAAAGCCAATGGCTCAGGCTAAGAACCTAATCGTCTCCATAGACGTGACACCTAAATCTAATAGTGAGATGTGGTCTGCGTTCCTTGATCGCAAGGCTCTTGGGACACTAGTCGATTATCTGATAGTGATGGCATATGATGAACATTGGGCGGCTAGCCCTATCGCGGGCTCTGTTGCCTCCTTACCTTGGGTAGAGAATTCAATAAGCCGGATCATAGAGGAGGACAATGTGCCGCCTGAGAAGGTGATTCTGGGGATCCCATTGTACACCCGCATCTGGACTGAGGCTCAAGTAGATGGCAAGACAAAGGTAAGCTCTAAATCGGTTAGTATGAATGCCGTTGAAAAAATTATTAAAGAGAAGAAGCTAACCCCGACATTTGATAAGGATGCTGGGCAGAATTACGTAGAGTACAAGGAAGATGGCGCTCTTAAGAAAATATGGATAGAAGATGAGGTGAGCTTAAAATCAAGAGTTGAGCTTGCTAAGTCCATGGGGCTTGGAGGCATTGGGTCATGGAATCGCAGCTTTAGTAATCCATCCGCATGGGAAGCATTACAAGGAATCCATAAATAATTTTTTATCTTAGATAATAACGAAAAGGGCCCCGAATGGGGCCCTTTTTTGTTCTAAGTAATGCTTGGTGAAACATTAATAGAATACATATACTTGGCTAGTAATGAACTTGTGTAAGATGTGTTTAGTGGTTAAGTTGCTGCTGCTCAAGCTGTTCTGCTGTAATATTGGCCTCTGCCGGATCCATAGTAAGGATCGTGTGGCAGAACATACAGCGGTCTGTTTTGCCGAGCATCTTGGTTAGCTTGTGACACTCTGGGCACTCTAGCTGAACTGCGCTCGTTGACAGCATGCCAGCCCAGAAATAGATCGCAAGACTTGACATCATGGAAATTAAACCGATTACAAGTCCGATTCCAGCGAATACTTTTCCGGTTGATCCCCAGAATACTATGCCTGCTGTACCCAAAACCATAAGTCCCATTCCGAGCATTGTGAGCAGTAATCCCCATGTGCGAAAAGCGTTGATCTTAGCCGTTTTAAACTTCATGAGTGTTTGCTCCTAACTAAATATAGTTGGGTTGTCCAGAAGGAACTGTCTTTCATATGTAGAATAATAATTATAACTGAATTATAACTGACTGGACGCAAATTCGCCAAATTTAATGGAGGGAAGCATGGAATTGTCATTGTCCAATGTAACTTTGTTGAGTGGAGAAACGTTTGAAGAGAATGTTTTAGGAGCTGTCGCTTTGCGGCAGGAAGGAAGTACTCCATTTCAAAGCGCGCTACTTCACGATTTTGATATGGTTGTGTTAGTTTTGCACGAGGAACAGGATTTAGAACATATTGTTCGCCACACCATTGCCGGTGACAAACGGACACAGTCAGTCCATATTGGCCTTTCCGCTTTGGAGCGGGCTGTCATGGCGGGCGATAATAACGAACTCCTTACTAGTTTGATGATTGGGGAAGTGATCTGGGATCCCAAAGGAATATTAGGGGATATGCGCCGGGAAATTTTGCAATTCGAAGGCCCTCTAAAGGAACGAGTCGAGTTCATGGAGTTTGCGCGATTCTTGCATTTGTATGTGAAATCTAAAAGGTATATAGAAGCCGGCTGCATTATGGATGCGTATAACTGTGTATTGATGGCTTTATATCATTGGGCAAGAATAGAAGTGAGTGAAGCTGGTTTATTTCCAGAGCCCGCTGTTTGGGAGCAAGTTAAAAGCTTGAATACTTCGGTCCATAAATTATATGAGGAACTAACCATAAGCACGGAGACCTTAGAGCAAAGAGTTGAGCTTGTTCTTCTAGCGTGTGAATTTGGAATTATGTCCAAAATGACCGATTGTTGTGCGTTGCTCTTTAATATTTTGAATAGCCGCAAGGAAGCGTGGAGCATAAAAGAATTGCTTCAGCATTCTGGCCTATGTCAATTAGAGGCTGAGTTGCCATTGGTATTACGAAAGCTTGTTTCTCGTTCATTAATCCGTGAGATTACTTTATGGACTGCTGGATACGGGGGAGAGGGTCATGCGATCCGATATACCTTATAGAGAAGAATTAGATGCAGGGTTTCACGGTAATCTATAGATAAAGTAAGTAGGGATAGGGAGAGGCTAAGCACTCTCTTTTTTGTTTGCTCACTATTAGGATGGGCTCATATTTATTCTAATAAATTTATGGTTGACTCATTCCTTGTTCATGTGTTAAATTATAACTCGTCCCTCTGACACAGAGATGTGCTTTCGAAAACATTCGAAAGACAACCGAAAAAAAGAAATTAAAAAAAAGGTTGACTAAAACGAGGACGCTGTGATATATTATAAAGGTCGCTGCTGAACAACAACGACGACGAAATAAGAGACATTGATCTTTGAAAACTGAACAACGAGTGAGTGGGAAATCACGAAAGTGAAATCCAAATTAGAGAATTAATTTTCTCGTCAGATGTTTCAAAATGAGCATATCGCTCTTTTCAATACTAATTGGAGAGTTTGATCCTGGCTCAGGACGAACGCTGGCGGCGTGCCTAATACATGCAAGTCGAGCGGAGTTATTTTGAAAGCTTGCTTTCAAAATAACTTAGCGGCGGACGGGTGAGTAACACGTAGGCAACCTGCCCCTTAGACTGGGATAACTACCGGAAACGGTAGCTAATACCGGATAATTTCTTTTTTCTCCTGAAGAAAGAATGAAAGACGGAGCAATCTGTCACTGAGGGATGGGCCTGCGGCGCATTAGCTAGTTGGTGGGGTAACGGCCCACCAAGGCGACGATGCGTAGCCGACCTGAGAGGGTGAACGGCCACACTGGGACTGAGACACGGCCCAGACTCCTACGGGAGGCAGCAGTAGGGAATCTTCCGCAATGGACGAAAGTCTGACGGAGCAACGCCGCGTGAGTGATGAAGGTTTTCGGATCGTAAAGCTCTGTTGCCAGGGAAGAACGTCCGGTAGAGTAACTGCTATCGGAGTGACGGTACCTGAGAAGAAAGCCCCGGCTAACTACGTGCCAGCAGCCGCGGTAATACGTAGGGGGCAAGCGTTGTCCGGAATTATTGGGCGTAAAGCGCGCGCAGGCGGTCATTTAAGTCTGGTGTTTAAACCTTGGGCTCAACCTAAGGTCGCACTGGAAACTGGGTGACTTGAGTACAGAAGAGGAAAGTGGAATTCCACGTGTAGCGGTGAAATGCGTAGATATGTGGAGGAACACCAGTGGCGAAGGCGACTTTCTGGGCTGTAACTGACGCTGAGGCGCGAAAGCGTGGGGAGCAAACAGGATTAGATACCCTGGTAGTCCACGCCGTAAACGATGAGTGCTAGGTGTTAGGGGTTTCGATACCCTTGGTGCCGAAGTTAACACAGTAAGCACTCCGCCTGGGGAGTACGGTCGCAAGACTGAAACTCAAAGGAATTGACGGGGACCCGCACAAGCAGTGGAGTATGTGGTTTAATTCGAAGCAACGCGAAGAACCTTACCAGGTCTTGACATCCCTCTGAATCTGCTAGAGATAGCAGCGGCCTTCGGGACAGAGGAGACAGGTGGTGCATGGTTGTCGTCAGCTCGTGTCGTGAGATGTTGGGTTAAGTCCCGCAACGAGCGCAACCCTTAACTTTAGTTGCCAGCAAGTAATGTTGGGCACTCTAGAGTGACTGCCGGTGACAAACCGGAGGAAGGTGGGGATGACGTCAAATCATCATGCCCCTTATGACCTGGGCTACACACGTACTACAATGGCCGGTACAACGGGAAGCGAAGCCGCGAGGTGGAGCCAATCCCATCAAAGCCGGTCTCAGTTCGGATTGCAGGCTGCAACTCGCCTGCATGAAGTCGGAATTGCTAGTAATCGCGGATCAGCATGCCGCGGTGAATACGTTCCCGGGTCTTGTACACACCGCCCGTCACACCACGAGAGTTTACAACACCCGAAGTCGGTGGGGTAACCCGCAAGGGAGCCAGCCGCCGAAGGTGGGGTAGATGATTGGGGTGAAGTCGTAACAAGGTAGCCGTATCGGAAGGTGCGGCTGGATCACCTCCTTTCTATGGAGAATCGTCTTCTGCAATGAAGACATTCAAATCGGAAGTTAAACTTCCACAATCTCAGGTTTAGGCCTGTTACTCACTCGTTGCTCAGTTTTGAGAGTTTAAGCTCTCAAGTAAGACTTGATCCTTGAAAACTGGATACCGAAACGAATTTGCGTTTTAGAACATCTTTTAGCAACTTGTGCAAACAAGTAAATGTTATTAGTGAGATGATTCCAAGAGAGATATCGTATGATATTTTCCTGCGGAAAAATCAAGGTTAAGCTAATAAGAGCACACGGAGGATGCCTAGGCGCCAGGAGCCGACGAAGGACGTGGCGAACAACGAAACTGCCTCGGGGAGCTGTAAGCAAGCTTTGATCCGGGGGTGTCCGAATGGGGAAACCCAGCTGTGGTAATTCGCAGTTACTCACATCTGAATACATAGGGTGTGTAGAGGCAGACCAGGGGAACTGAAACATCTAAGTACCCTGAGGAAGAGAAAACAATAGTGATTCCGTCAGTAGCGGCGAGCGAACGCGGAACAGCCTAAACCTAAGAGCTTGCTCTTAGGGGTTGTGGGACGTCTCACATGGAGTTACAAAGGAATATGGTAGGCGAAGAGGTCTGGAAAGGCCCGCGATAGAGGTAAAAGCCCTGTAGCCTAAACTGTGTTCTCTCCGAGACGGATCCCGAGTAGTGCGGGGCACGTGAAACCCCGTATGAATCCAGCAGGACCATCTGCTAAGGCTAAATACTACCTGGCGACCGATAGTGAAACAGTACCGTGAGGGAAAGGTGAAAAGCACCCCGGAAGGGGAGTGAAATAGAACCTGAAACCGTGTGCTTACAAAAAGTCAGAGCCCTATTAATGGGTGATGGCGTGCCTTTTGTAGAATGAACCGGCGAGTTACGTTTAACATGCAAGGTTAAGTCGAGAAGACGGAGCCGCAGCGAAAGCGAGTCTGAATAGGGCGACTCAGTATGTGGACGTAGACCCGAAACCGTGTGATCTACCCCTGTCCAGGGTGAAGGTGCGGTAACACGCACTGGAGGCCCGAACCCACGCACGTTGAAAAGTGCGGGGATGAGGTGGGGGTAGCGGAGAAATTCCAATCGAACTCGGAGATAGCTGGTTCTCCCCGAAATAGCTTTAGGGCTAGCCTCGGTATAAGAGTAGTGGAGGTAGAGCACTGATTGGGTGCGGGGTCCGCAAGGATTACCAAGCTCAGTCAAACTCCGAATGCCATATACTTATTGCCGGGAGTCAGACAGTGAGTGCTAAGATCCATTGTCAAAAGGGAAACAGCCCAGACCATCAGCTAAGGTCCCCAAGTGTGTGTTAAGTGGGAAAGGATGTGGAGTTGCACAGACAACCAGGATGTTGGCTTAGAAGCAGCCACCATTGAAAGAGTGCGTAATAGCTCACTGGTCGAGTGACTCTGCGCCGAAAATGTAACGGGGCTAAACACACCACCGAAGCTATGGCTAGATACGTATGTATCTGGGGTAGGGGAGCGTTGTATGTGGGTTGAAGGTGTACCGTAAGGAGCGCTGGACAGCATACAAGTGAGAATGCCGGTATGAGTAACGAAAAGATCAGTGAGAATCTGATCCGCCGAAAGCCCAAGGTTTCCTGAGGAAGGCTCGTCCGCTCAGGGTAAGTCGGGACCTAAGGCGAGGCCGAAAGGCGTAGTCGAAGGACAACAGTTTGAAATTACTGTACCACCGTAATCCGCTATGAGCGATGGGGTGACGCAGGAGGGTAGTGACGCGGACTGATGGATATGTCCGTCTAAGCAGTGAGGCTGATGTGTAGGCAAATCCGCACATCATTAAGGCTGGGCTGTGATGGGGAGCGAAAATTGTAGTAGCGAAGGTCATGATCTCACACTGCCAAGAAAAGCCTCTAGCCAGGAGAAGGTGCCCGTACCGCAAACCGACACAGGTAGGCGAGAAGAGAATTCTAAGGCGCGCGGAAGAACTCTCGTTAAGGAACTCGGCAAAATGACCCCGTAACTTCGGGAGAAGGGGTGCCCCGGTAGTGTGAATAGCACGAGGGGGCCGCAGTGAAAAGGCCCAAGCGACTGTTTAGCAAAAACACAGGTCTGTGCGAAGCCGCAAGGCGAAGTATACGGGCTGACGCCTGCCCGGTGCTGGAAGGTTAAGGGGAGTGGTTAGGGGTAACCCGAAGCTATGAACCGAAGCCCCAGTAAACGGCGGCCGTAACTATAACGGTCCTAAGGTAGCGAAATTCCTTGTCAGGTAAATTCTGACCCGCACGAATGGCGTAACGACTTGGGCGCTGTCTCAACGAGAGATCCGGTGAAATTTTAATACCTGTGAAGATGCAGGTTACCCGCGACAAGACGGAAAGACCCCATGGAGCTTTACTGCAGCTTGATATTGAATTTGGGTACGATCTGTACAGGATAGGTGGGAGCCGTAGAAATCGGAGCGCAAGCTTCGGTGGAGGCGCCGTTGGGATACCACCCTGATCGTATCTAGGTTCTAACCTAGTGCCCTAATCGGGTACGGGGACCGTGTCAGGCGGGCAGTTTGACTGGGGCGGTCGCCTCCTAAAGAGTAACGGAGGCGTTCCAAGGTTCCCTCAGAATGGTTGGAAATCATTCGAAGAGTGCAAAGGCATAAGGGAGCTTGACTGCGAGACCTACAAGTCGAGCAGGGACGAAAGTCGGACTTAGTGATCCGGTGGTACCGCATGGAAGGGCCATCGCTCAACGGATAAAAGCTACCCTGGGGATAACAGGCTTATCTCCCCCAAGAGTCCACATCGACGGGGAGGTTTGGCACCTCGATGTCGGCTCATCGCATCCTGGGGCTGAAGTAGGTCCCAAGGGTTGGGCTGTTCGCCCATTAAAGCGGTACGCGAGCTGGGTTCAGAACGTCGTGAGACAGTTCGGTCCCTATCTGTCGTGGGCGCAGGAAATTTGAGAGGAGCTGTCCTTAGTACGAGAGGACCGGGATGGACGTACCGCTGGTGCACCAGTTGTTTCGCCAGAAGCATGGCTGGGTAGCTACGTACGGACGGGATAAGCGCTGAAAGCATCTAAGCGTGAAGCCCCCCTCAAGATGAGATTTCCCAATTAGTAAGACCCCTTGAAGACGACGAGGTAGATAGGTTGGAGGTGGAAGTGCAGTAATGCATGGAGCTGACCAATACTAATCGGTCGAGGGCTTATCCTATACTTAAAACGCAAATTCAATTCGGATTCAGTTTTCAGGCGATTAAGCCTGGTATGAATATTCCCTGATAGCTCAGTTGGTAGAGCACTCGACTGTTAATCGAGTTGTCACAGGTTCGAGTCCTGTTCGGGGAGCCATATGGAGAGGTGTCCGAGTTTGGCCGAAGGAGCACGATTGGAAATCGTGTAGGCGCCACAAGCGTCTCGAGGGTTCGAATCCCTCTCTCTCCGCCACAAATTTTTAATTAGTATGGCCCGTTGGTCAAGGGGTTAAGACACCTCCCTTTCACGGAGGTAACATGGGTTCGAATCCCATACGGGTCACCAAATTTTCACTTGATTTTGTATAGTGGACTTTGGTACAATAACAATTGTTGTTTACGGAGGCTTAGCTCAGCTGGGAGAGCATCTGCCTTACAAGCAGAGGGTCGGGGGTTCGATCCCCTCAGCCTCCACCATATTCATTTAAGAACGACGCGGGGTGGAGCAGCCCGGTAGCTCGTCGGGCTCATAACCCGAAGGCCGCAGGTTCAAATCCTGCCCCCGCAACCAATTTTCATCAAGTAATTATATCTTTTGGAACCGTGGTGTAGTTGGCCTAACATGCCTGCCTGTCACGCAGGAGATCGCGAGTTCGAATCTCGTCGGTTCCGCCATTTTCTTGGCTCGATAGCTCAGTCGGTAGAGCAGAGGACTGAAAATCCTCGTGTCGGCGGTTCGAATCCGTCTCGAGCCACCATGTAGTATACAACTTAATATGCCGGTGTAGCTCAATTGGTAGAGCAACTGACTTGTAATCAGTAGGTTGGGGGTTCAAGTCCTCTCGCCGGCACCATCTTTGGGGGATTAGCGAAGTGGCCAAACGCATCAGACTGTAAATCTGCTCACGTACGTGTTCGGTGGTTCGAATCCATCATCCCCCACCATTTTTTAGGGGCATAGTTTAAAGGTAGAACAACGGTCTCCAAAACCGTTGGTGTGGGTTCAATTCCTGCTGCCCCTGCCAATCTTTATCTAAAGTCTTTCTCTAAAGTTTAATATGGCGGTCGTGGCGAAGGGGTTAACGCACCGGTTTGTGGATCCGGCATTCGTGGGTTCAAGTCCCATCGGTCGCCCCATTTACTTTAAGAAGAACAGCAACAATATTAGTTTAATATGGCGATTGTGGCGAAGTGGTTAACGCACCGGATTGTGGTTCCGGCATTCGTGGGTTCGAGACCCATCAGTCGCCCCTTTTATTTTAAAATGTTATTGGGGATTAGCCAAGCGGTAAGGCAACGGACTTTGACTCCGTCACGCATAGGTTCAAATCCTATATCCCCAGCCATTTTATGCGGACGTGGCTCAGCGGTAGAGCATCGCCTTGCCAAGGCGAGGGTCGCGGGTTCGATTCCCGTCGTCCGCTCCAAATTTTTCATATGGCGCCATAGCCAAGTGGTAAGGCAAAGCTCTGCAAAAGCTTTATCCCCAGTTCAAATCTGGGTGGCGCCTCCATTAATTTCATATGTGCCGGCGTGGCGGAATGGCAGACGCGCTCGACTCAAAATCGAGAGGGAAACCGTGGAGGTTCGAGTCCTCTCGCCGGTATATCAAAAAGGTTAGTAAAGTTGCTAATACAAGCGACTTTACTAACCTTTTTTCTTTGTCTATGAACTTTTATTCTTAAGCCGTTGAATTAGAGACACTTCTAATTCAACGGCTTTTTTATGTGAAGCGGAGTGAATTGTAATTTTATTGACTGCTTAGTCGGAATGTCCGCGGTGTGAGACCTACCTCACGTTTGAACATATTGCAGAATTGAGCGTCATTCACAAACCCTGCAGCGGCAGATACTTCTGAGATATGCATTTGGGTATGTTGCAAGAGAGACTTTGCATAATCCAGACGTTTCAATAGTAGATAGCGAAGAGGTGAAGAACCGAATCGCTCTTTAAATAAATGGCGGAAACGATCATAGCTGTATCCAGACATCTCAGAGAGTGTTGCGACCGATAGCTTATGGCGGTAATGCTCATTCATATAGTTTAGAACATATTGGACTCTGTCTTCCGTTGGCGATTGAAACCCAGAGGCGCTAAGAAGCCGTATCAGATGAACAGTGATTTCGCTCATTTGAAGGTTCAATAGTTCAGAGAATCCATCTTGTTTGCGCGTAAACTCTGCTTTCATTCGAAGCAAGATCTGTAGAACAGTATGGTCTTTATCATCTTCATATACGCCTTGCAAATTCTCCATATTTGGGTGATTTGAATGGAAGCCTACAAATAGTATAGTAGCGTCTTCGCGATGATTCTCGTCATGTTTATGATTGGGTGGTATTAGCGCGAATGAAGAAGAACGAAAATGATAACTTCGCGAACCTACATTGGTAGTTCCTAATCCGTTTAAATAATAGACTAGTTCATAACATTCATGCTGGTGTGGTGGAATATAGGTATTAACCTCATGTGCTGCATTTACAATATATAGAACACGATCCATGATGAGCCTCCAATAATTATGTTTTAGCCGAATCGTACAAAATTATGACCGAAATCATATAATTATTTTCATTAATATTTGATATGATCGTATCAAGAAATCCGAAGATTAGCAACCTGACTGGCCATCTCGTTCGGAAATTAGTCGGATTATTCGTAAAAATTATAATTTTCTCTCTATTTTTGAGTGTATTCGTTAAAATCATTAAAATTTTGACAATGTTACATGCAATATGAGAGTTTCCATCTAAATCGTGAAATATACAACGGACTAAGAAGGAGAATCTCTCAAATTACTAACCAACTATAAATAGGGGGAATAGAAAAATGAATAAGAAAGTTCTTTCTTTGTTGTTACTAGTAGTAATGGTAATGGTCACAGCTTGTGGAAATAATACGTCGAGTAATGGATCTTCCACGAATGCAGGATCTAATGCAGCTGAAGGTGGAGAAACAGGTTCAGGGGATAAACTCAAAGTTGTACTTCTGATTCCAGGAACGCTAGGGGATAAATCATTCTTTGACTCTGCGAATAGCGGTCTGCAAAAGGTTAAGGATGAACTGGGTGCAGAAACAAAGGTTGTAGAAATGGGTGTCGATAAAACGAAATGGGAGCCTACGTTTAACGATATCGCCGCTGAGGATTGGGATGTTATTATTTCTGGCGGTTCGGAAATTACAGAGATGTTTAATGCAACGGCTGAATTATATCCAGACAAAAAATTCATTAACTATGATACCGATATAGATGAAGCACCAGAGAACATGTACAACATGTCTTATGCGACTAATGAAGTATCTTTTCTGGCAGGTGCTGTAGCGGCGCTAGCTACACAATCCGATATGCCTAATGCTAATCCTGAGAATGTGATCGGATTTGTAGGCGGTATGGATATTCCAGGGATTAACGCTTTCTTGGTTGGCTACATTCAGGGCGCTCAATATGTTGATCCTGATGTGAAGGTAGCTGTATCGTATGCTGGTGATTTCGTTAACCCGGCTAAAGGTAAGGAGCTTTCACTGATTCAATATAACTCCGGTGTGGATGTTATTTTTAACGTTGCTGGGGGTACAGGTCTTGGGATCTTTGATGCAGCTAAAGAGAAGAAGAAATATGCTATTGGCGTAGACTCTGATCAGGCGATGTTACTTAATGAAACAGATAGCGAAAAAGCAAACTTGATCGTTACTTCTTCTATTAAAAAGATTGATAGTGCTATTCTGGGTGCCGTGAAGAAATTACAAGAGGGTACGCTTGAAATGGGTAAACGTGATGTATTGAGCTTCGTAGATGATGGTGTAGGCATTGCAGAGAATGAGATATATAAAAATGTCTTCCCAGCGGATCTTCAGGCTAAAGTTGAAGAAGTGAAGCAAAAGCTGATCAATAAAGAAATTACAGTAGATAACGCGATGGGAATGGAAACCTCAGAAGTAGAAGCCATTCGTAACGCAGTTAAGCCTTAAGTATAGCTATAAAGTGATAAACCTACAGTTGGAGATTCTTCTATTAGAAGAATTCCAGCTGTATATTTTTGCAGACCTCCAAGTGGAAAGGCGTTGAGACCGATGAACAAAGCTCTGTTGGAAATGCGGGGAATTACGAAGGTGTATCCCAATGGCGTCGTTGCAAATAAAGACGTGCATTTTTCTTTACGTGAGGGAGAAATTCACGCGATTGCGGGCGAGAACGGCGCGGGTAAATCAACTTTAATGAAGATCATGTTCGGCATGGAAGAGCCTAGTGAAGGTGAGATCTATATCAAGGGAGAAAAAGTGAAGCTGCAATCGGCTCAGGATGCCATTGATAGAGGGATCGGTATGGTTCACCAGCATTTTATGCTGGTTCCTTCTTTTACGGTAGCAGAGAACATGGTGCTGGGCATGGAGCCCCGTAAGGGAGTCGGCATCAATTATGCTGAAGCCGTGCGCATGACCGAAGAGACTGCGAAAAAATACAATCTGGCAGTGGATCCAAAAGCAAAAGTGGAGGATCTTACGGTTGGTATGAAGCAAAAGGTTGAGATCCTGAAGGCGTTGCTGCGTGGTGCGAAAATCCTAGTTCTAGATGAGCCGACCGCGGTGTTAACCCCACAGGAAACAGAAGAATTGTTCCGTGAGCTTAAGCAATTAAGAGAGCAGGGACATACGATTGTGTTTATTTCACACAAGTTGAAAGAAGTGAAAGCGATCTGCGACAGAATTACGATTATGCGTAGTGGACGTAGTGAAGGTGTCTTCCAAACGAAGGATGTCACGGAGCAAGAAATTTCCCGACTCATGGTGGGTAGAGATGTTGTGTTGAAATATGACAAGGAGATTCTGTCTATTGGTGAGGCGGTGCTCACTGTGCAAGGTCTAGGTGTAAATGATGCACACGGCAAAGCGTTGCTATCAGATATTAATTTTGCGGTACGCGGAGGACAGATCGTCGGGATTGCTGGTGTAGAAGGAAACGGGCAGACACAGCTCATTGAGGCTCTTACAGGGAGCTTAAGAGGGGTTTCAAGCCAGGGTTCTGTGCTAGTGAAGGGAAAGGATATTCGAGAATCGGATATTTTGGATATTCGTAAGTTGGGTGTTTCTTATATCCCAGAGGATCGGATGCATCAAGGGATAGCTAGTGATGCGAGCATAGCGGATAATCTGCTGTCCACTCAGTATCGTACAAAGGAAATGAATAAAGGTCCTTTTTTGAATGGATCACGAATTGCTAAGCTAGCCGTATCACTTGTAGAGGAATTTAAAGTCCGCTGTTCTGGACCTTCTCAGCCAATAGGTATGTTATCAGGTGGTAACATGCAGAAAGTTGTCGTAGCTAGAGAGTGTTCTACTGAACCGCAACTGCTTATTGCAGAGCAGCCGACACGGGGTGTGGATATAGGCGCAGCTCAGTTCATACATCAGAAGCTTTTGGAGCTACGCTCAGACGATTGTGCGATTTTGCTAGTGTCGGCAGATTTAAATGAGATCTTAGAGATCAGCGATAGTCTACTAGTGATGTATGAAGGAAAGATTGTTGCCTTTTTCGAGGAGCCTTCTAAGGTTAGTGAAGAAGAATTAGGGCTTTATATGCTAGGGATTCATCGACAGGACGAGGAGCACATCAGGAGGGCCGTAAATCATGTTTAAAGTAAAATATTTTGAATACATTCGAACATCGGCGGTAATCGTTATTGCACTCGCCATTGCTTTTCTGATCATCTCATTGGTCAGTAATCAGCCGGTGAAGACGATTGGTATATTCCTATTTGAGCCGTTATCCAGTAAAGGTCATATCGGTAACGTCATTGAGATGGCTATTCCGCTCATGTTCACAGGGCTAGCAGTTTCCTTGTTATTCCGGGCGAATATGTTCAACTTGGGCGCTGAAGGGATTTTCTATTTCTCCGGTGTTGTAACTTCCGTGTTGGCGATTCATTTAACGCTGGACGGCTGGCTGCATCCGATCGTAGCTATTGCTGCGGGTTCTATTGTAGGGGCGCTGCTCTCTGCAATTCCCGGGATCCTCAAAGCCAAATGGAATGCCAATGAGCTGGTTACATCCTTGATGTTCAATAATATTTTGTTTGGAGTAGGTTTATATCTACTGAACTATCATTTACGTGATGCAAAAGCGTTCGCCAATGTATCGTACAAATTCGAGAAAACGGCACTGCTGAGTAAGATGGTACCTGGCACTCGTATTCATACCGGACTGATCATCGTTATCGTGCTTATTATTGCAGCGCATCTATTTCTATACAAGACTAAATGGGGATACGAGCTGCGTATGACAGGCATCAACCGGAACTTTGCACGTTATTCAGGCATGAAGACCGCGAAGGTTATTATACTGGTTCACTTGATTGCTGGTTTTATTGCAGGGATGGGTGGTTCCGTAGAAGTGCTAGGGATGTATAACCGATTCCAATGGACTTCGTTACCAGGCTATGGCTTAGACGGTGCTCTTGTAGCGATGTTAGCCAAGAATAATCCGCTATCCGTAATCGGTGCTGCATTGTTCCTTGCGTATATCCGAATCGGAGCCGATATGATGGCACGTCTGTCTGATGTACCTTCTGAGATGATTTCTATCATACAGGCAATTATCATTCTTCTGATTTCGGCTGAGCAATTCCTGAAGTTCTGGAAAAATCGGATGCTCTTGAAGGAGGCGAAGGAAGCATGAACAGTTTGTTTGATGTGATTTTTACGACTGACTTTGCTTTCTCTGTCCTTCGAGTGACAACACCGATTCTATTCGCTGCGCTTGGAGCGTTAATCTCTAATAGAGCGGGTATCATCAACATCGGTATGGAAGGCATCATGCTTGTCGCGGCTTTAGCTGGCGTCATTGTAAGCAGCTACACGCATAGCGCGTGGGTAGGTTTACTTGGGGCTGTGATGTCCGGTACATTGATCGCTGGAATATTAGCTTTTTTCACACTGAAATTCAAAACACATATCATTCTCGGCGGCGTAGCTATTAATATGTTCGCTTCGGGAGGAACCGTGTTTATTCTTTATCTGCTTAGTGGAGACAAGGGTTCTTCTACTTCTCTGGCAAGTAAAGTGCTACCTAGTGTAGAGATTCCTTTGCTGAAGGATATTCCGGTGCTTGGGCCTATTCTATCAGGTCATCACATTTTGACGTATGTATCTATTATTGCTGTGTTTGTTGTCTACTATCTCTTAAACCGTACACCGCTTGGTCTGCGCATTCGTTCAGTGGGTGAAAATCCACATGCTGCTCAATCTGTAGGCGTAAGTGTTGTGAAAATACAGTATATGGCTTTGCTACTTAGTGGATTTTTCGCTGGTTTGGGCGGGGCTTACATGTCGATGGGTTACCTGTCACTGTTCACTCGCGATATGATCGCTGGTCGGGGCTGGATTGCGATTGCCGCAGAGTCTATGGGTAGAAGTACGACAGTAGGCACGGCGCTAACCTCTCTATTATTTGGTACGGCAGACGCCTTGTCGAATGCGCTACAGGTCCTGAAGATTCCTGCAGAACTTATCGCGACGCTTCCTTATGTAGCAACGGTAATTGGACTAGTGATCTATGCTGTATCTGAGACACGGAAGAAGAACAAAAAGCTAAAGAGCCCGCTAGTGAAATAGCGATAGGAGTAACGAGGATTTATACAACTAAGGAGTGAATGACTATGCGAACACCTATTATTATTGACTGCGATCCAGGGCATGATGACGCTATCGCAATCCTGCTTGCAATAGCAAATTCGGAGAAGCTGGATCTGCGCGGGATTACAACGGTTGGAGGAAACCAGATCCTCGATAAAATCACTGAAAACGCACTTAAAGTGATCAGTTTCGTGAATGCGGATATTCCTGTAGCCAAAGGGGCTGCGGGTCCGCTGTTCGGCAAGCTTGTTACAGGTGAGGAAGCGCATGGTGAATCTGGCATGGACGGCCCACTATTGCCGCCAAGTAAATTCCGCCCTGTAGAAGAAGGCGCTGTGGAATTTATGCTGAATATTATCCGTTCTTCGGAGGAGAAAATTACGCTCGTACCGATGGCTCCTTTAACGAATATTGCGCTATTAATTACAGCATATCCGGAGATTAAAGACAGAATTGAGAAGATCTCATTAATGGGCGGAGGAATTTCTTATGGAAATGTAACCTCTACTGCGGAATTTAATATCTATGTAGATCCTGAAGCCGCTCGTATCGTGTTTGAATCGGGTATTCCGATCACGATGAGTGGTTTGGATGTGACCGATAAGGCAGCGATTTTCGAGGATGAGATCGTAGCATTGAAAGAGCGTGGGCCAGTGTCCACTATGGTCGGAGAGCTGCTAGATTTCTATTCGATTTACGGAAAGAAAATGGGCTATGTTGGCAGTGCGCTGCATGATCCATGCGCAGTAGCTTGGCTCTTGCACCCTGAACTGTTTGAATCCGAGCATCTGTATGTAACGGTGGAGACAGAAGGCAAGCTAACACGTGGAATGACGGTTGCAGACAAACGAAAGAAGACGGATCGCCCAGCAAATGTAGAAGTTCTGGTGGGAGTAGACCGGGAAGCATTTATGAAACTGATCTTTGATTCACTGGAAAAGCTAGATCAAGAGCTGCTTGCGGCTGAAGGGAACTAACCTATGGCAGGATGGGAGAGACTTCAGGAGACGGTTCAGTTTGAATTGGTTCAGCGTGGAGAAGAAGGCTGCAAGATTGACGGCTTCGCGGATAAACTAGCTGCTGCAGGTGCCGATGAAATTAAGCTGATGCAAGTATACAATGAGTTGATGAAGCTCACGGTTGCTGAGGACTTTCCTTATGAAGAGCCGTCTTCACTGGAAGAGATTCGTCGTCTACGTCCAGAAGGTCCACGTAAGCTGCATCCAGAATGGAGCGAGGCGGAGTGGAGAGACAAGTTCTATGGTGCTTGGCTGGGTAGAAGTGTTGGCTGTGCACTCGGAAAACCACTGGAGTATTGGGACTACCTCTACGGTAAAGATGGACGCCCGGGCTGGGAGAATATTGAGCTGTGGTTCCGAGGTGCGGATGCATGGCCAATTACCGGCTATACGCCTGGTCATTCACGGGCAGAGGCAGAATATGGTCTTGGTTTAAGTGATTGGACTTATGCTAGTACCCAAGAGACAATCAAGTTTATGGAAAGCGATGACGATATTCGTTACACGGTTTTGGGCCTTATGCTGCTGGAGCAGAAAGGACTGGATTGGGATTCTTGGGATATCGGAAAGCTCTGGCATAAACATCTGACATATGCTCAGGTATGTACGGCTGAGACACAGTCGTATATGAATTTTGCGCAGGAGACATCTCATTTACATGGTGAGAAGCCTGCGGATTGGCTGGCGCGGCAGGAAAGAGTGCGGATGCACTTAAATCCATACCGGGAGTGGATTGGTGCGGCTATACGCGCAGACGGACTGGCGTATGGCGCGGCAGGCCATCCGGAGCTTGCGGCGGAGCTAGGCTGGCGCGATGCTTCTTTTTCACATGTGAAGAACGGGATCTATGGCGAGATGTTTAATGCAGCGATGATTTCGGCGGCTTTTGCTGAAAAAGATAACGAGCGTATCCTAGAGATTGGTCTTAGTGAGATCCCTAGTACTAGTCGTCTGGCAAGTGATGTACTACGAGGCATAGATATTGCGCACAAGGCTAAGAGTGAGCGTGAGTTGGTGAGTAAGATTTGGGATACATTCAGCCACTATGATGCAGTGCATACCAATAATAATGCTGCTCTTGTAGCTGCTTCGCTGGTCTATGGCGGGAATGATTTCGAAAAAGCGGTCGTTACTTCCGTATACGGAGGAATGGATACAGACTGTAATGGAGCTACAGTGGGGTCGATTATGGGAGCGAAGCTTGGAGCAAGTGTGTTGCCGGCTACATGGGTTGAACCGCTCCATGATACACTATATGCAGATTTACCCGGGTTTCATCCGATAGCGATTTCGGAATGCGCGGAACGCAGCTATCAGGTGTTCTTGAAGATTCGCAAGGAGCTTGGCGGAAAGTTTTAGATCAGGGAAACGCAAAATAATTAAGGGATGACTTAAGCCACCGTGCTTAAGCATCCTTTTTTTCGTGCTGACCTAGTTCTTGAAATAGATGCAACAGGGGTTTAGGAGTTAGGTAACAGGAGAATCCTGATTTGAAGAGGGATTAAGTTTAGTCATTTATTTGGGAGTTAAACACGTAAAAATAGCATGGTGCAAAGGGATTTTATACGGTAATCCTTTTTTACTGATATATCATTTAAATAAAAATGGTGACACAGAACATAAAATGCCTTATTATTTAAAGAGATTTTTAGTAAAACAGTTTTTAAATAATTATAGTACAAACCTTGGCTTAGAGGGTTTCAGAATAAATGGAAAGGAAGGGGGAGTTTGCAATCCTATCGCTGAGTGGGGTGAGTAAAGGATTCAAGCTGAAGGACGGCATGTATCAGGCTGTGGATGATGTATCGCTTGATGTGAAGAAAGGATCGATTCACGGTATCATTGGTGAAAGCGGGGCAGGGAAATCCACGCTGCTGCGATTGATTAATCTGCTGGAAAAGCCAGATCAAGGGACAGTTACCGTAGAAGGGCATAATTTAACCGAAATGCCGAGTAAACAACTACGGAAAGCTAGGGAAAAGATTGGGATGATTTTTCAGCAATTTAATCTGGTCAATAACGTCACGGTAAGCCGCAATATTTCGATTCCATTGGAATTGGCAGGGGTGCCGAAGCGTGAACGGATGAAACGGGTAAAGGAATGTCTTGATTTTGTCGGATTGGCAGATAAGGCAGCGCAATATCCTGCACAGCTAAGCGGAGGACAACGACAACGTGTGGCGATCGCCCGGGCGCTTTCGAACAGTCCAGGACTATTGCTATGTGACGAACCCACCTCCTCCCTTGATCCAGGAACAACTGCGGATATTCTGGACGTCCTGAAGCATATTAATTCAAGCCTCGGGGTTACAGTAGTGATTGTTACGCATGAGATGGATGTTGTCAAAAGTATATGCACTCACGTATCCGTGATGGAAAATGGTCGAATCGTAGATTCCTTCTCTCGCGAAGACGGTGATTTCCGACCTGCTGCAGTTCGTACTGGCTCGTACCGGGATCAAATTCTGGGTAAAGCGGGGGAAATACATGTTTGATAGTGTACTTCAATATCAGGCACAGATGTGGGAATCGATCGGGGAAACCTTTGTCATGGTCGGTATTTCTGTCGGTGCCGCATTGCTGCTTGGCCTTCCGCTCGGGACGTTGTTGTTTTTTTGCCGAAAAGGTCAGCTCTACGAGAATAAAGCATTGTCTCTGGTGCTCAACAGCATCGTTAATATTATCCGTTCGTTTCCATTCCTGCTGCTTGTCGTTGCACTCATTCCGGTCACTCGTTTCCTAGTCGGAACTGCGATTGGAACCATGGCAGCCACGGTTCCGTTATCCATTGTTGCCATTGCTTATTACTCCCGTCTGGTGGAGCAGTCTTTGTTGGAGGTTCCTAAAGGAGTCATAGAGGCGGCCTTGTCTATGGGAGCTTCGAAGCTAGGGTTGATCTTTAAATTCCTGTATGTTGAGGCACGTTCGGGGCTAGTGCTCGGACTCACTACCTCTACGATTAGTTTTATCTCTTACTCAACTGTAATGGGGGTTGTCGGAGGGGGCGGGGTTGGTGATTTTGCGATCCGGTATGGATATCAGCGTTTTGAGACTGAAGTGATGATCTATGCGATTATCGTGATGATTATATTGGTTCAGTTGGTTCAATTCACAGGAGGTACGATCTCACGGCTGTTAGATAAGCGTTAATCGTTCAACCCGTATATCAAATTTTGTAATACAAAATGATTGAATATATAAACTGGGGGTTAGTTGTAGTAATGAAAAAATCAATGATAGTTGTGCTTATGTTAATGGTATTGGTCGTAGCGGGTTGTGGCTCTAATAAAGCAGCAGAGAACAATTCTGCAAAAGGTAGCGATGAGCTAACGAAATTAAAGATTGCTACTTTGATTCCACCAATGACGGAAATTCTGGATATTGTGAAGCCACTTCTGAAGGAAGATGGCATTGATCTTGAAATCGTTGTGCTGTCTGACAATGTACAGCCTAATGAGGCTTTGGCGAATAAAGAGGTAGATGCTAACTTTTTTCAACACGTTCCTTATATGAAGCAATTTAATGAGAGCAAAGGCTCAAATCTGGTAGAGGTACAGCCTGTATATGACGCTATTTACGGTGGTTACTCCAAGCGTTACAAGAATGTAGCTGATCTTCCTGAAGGTGCAACGTTAGTAATGGCTAATGATCCATCGAATATTGGTCGTTCTTTACAAATGTTCGCTGCAGCTGATCTTATTAAGCTAAAAGAGGGCGTGGGTATTCAAGCTACACAAGCAGACATTACTGAAAATCCAAAAAACTTTAAGTTTGAAGAAGTAGATTTATTGATGTTGGCTCGTATGCTGGATGATGGCGATCTAGTGGCAATGACTCCGGCTTATGCTAGCCCGCTTGGTTTGACACCGAAGAAAGATGCACTGATTACTGAAGGTGCCGATTCTGAATTCACAATCACCTTGGTTGCGCGTGAAGACAACAAGGACTCTGATGCGATTCAGAAGCTAGCTAAACGGATTAGCGGCCCTGAAGTGAAGAAATTCCTTGAAGATAATTATGCGGATATCGCATTGCCTGCTTTTAAATAAGCTTAAATAGTTAAATTAGTAATTCAATGAGACTTGTCCATTATGGGCAAGTCTTTTTTTGCATTCAGAAAGCATATATTGGGGGCCCTCACAAAGTACCTGAGGTTGCATCGAAGCAAAGCCCCACTTTGTGGGGATATTTTAGTGTGTCACTAGAATGTAAGAACTGCTAGATATAATGGGTTGTAGAATAACAAAGCGGAATGGAGATGTGAATATGGCAGTACTTAGCGCGATTAATCTCACGAAACATTACGGTAAGGGAACTAACTTGGTTAAGGCATTGGATGGAATTAACGTGGAAGTTAATAACGGTGAATTTATAGCGATTGTCGGGACATCAGGAAGCGGGAAATCAACGCTATTACATATGTTTGGCGGACTTGATCGAGCAACTGATGGACAGGTGATCATAGATGGTAAAAATATTTTCGGAATGAAGGATGACGAGTTGACGGTATTTAGAAGAAGAAAGATCGGATTTGTATTTCAGAACTATAATCTGGTGCCGATTCTGAATGTATACGAGAATATTGTGTTGCCTATTGAACTGGATGGAAACAAGATAGATAAGGAATTTGTGGATCATATTGTGAATACGTTAGGACTCTCGCAAAAGTTGGACAACCTCCCCGGTCAGCTTTCAGGGGGTCAGCAGCAAAGAGTAGCTATAGCACGGGCCTTGGCTGCAAAACCTTCCATTATCCTAGCCGATGAACCTACAGGGAACTTGGACAGCATCACCAGCCAGGAGGTCATTGGATTACTCAAAGTAACGAGCAGACAGTTTAATCAGACGATTCTAATGATTACTCATAATGAAGAGATTGCTCAGCTTGCAGACCGGACCATCCGGATAGAGGACGGTAAAATTACTGGAGGGGCATTGTGATGATGTTTCCAAACAGCAATAAGCCAATTGTTAAAAAGCTGACGAGTAGAAGTCTGAAAGCCAATCGGACCCGAAATCGTTTTGTGATTCTGGCTATAATTCTCACCACTTGGCTCATTACATCTTTTTTTAGTATTGGGCTGAGCAACTACAAAACCTTCGAAATGCAGGAATTAAAAATAACCGGGACGATGGCCAATGCCTACTTAACCTCCCCGTCAGAACAACAAATAAACAAGTTAAAGGAACTTTCCTATATTAAGTCCATCGGACTTCAGTCCAGAGTAGGTAATGTGATCCATACGCCAGAAATAGGAGATCTTAATTTAGCTCTCCTCTGGTATGACCCTACTGAATGGACGGACATGCGTAAGCCTGTAATCGATGGTCTAGAGGGGACATATCCAGAGAAGGAAAATGAAATCGCTGTTCCTTTATGGATTTTACAGTCGATGGGGATAGATGCTCCAAAGATTGGTATGAGCTTGCCGTTAACTTACTCCGGTACCCGCGATGGGGTGAAATCGCAAGAGAGCAACACCTTCATACTAAGTGGATGGTTTACCGATTACAGTCATGTCCGTACCGGAAATACTGGAGCGGTGCTGGTATCGGGGGCTTTTGCTACAGCTCATGGTGTAGATCTTAAGAATCCCAAAAATGCCACTATTCTTTTTCATGAGAAAAATACGGATGAACTCCTCTCACGTTTGCAACAGGATATCACTTTGGGAGAAAGTCAGAAACTTGAACCAGTCTCTTACAGGTCTACTACCTCTTCAGACAGAACAGCGACTTTGATTGGATACGCCGGAATAATACTATTTGTTATGCTGAGCGGTTATTTATTGATTTATAATGTGCTTTACATTTCTGTCTCACGGGATACAAGGTTCTACGGTCTGCTTAGAACGCTAGGAACTACACAGCGGCAGATTAAAAAAATAGTCAGAGCTCAAGCCTCAAGGTTAGCACTTATAGCAATTCCACTGGGACTTGCCGCAGGAGCTGTAACTTCTTTCGTACTTGTTCCGCTGGCTATGAGTACCGCTGAATTGGATACGGGTGTGGAGATTTCGTTTCACCCATTAATCTTTATTGGAGCTGCGTTGTTTGCTTGGCTGACCACCATGTTCAGTGCTATTAAACCTGCCTCCATCGCTGGTAAAGTCTCTCCAATAGAAGCAGTAAGATATACAGGGACGATGGTTAAAGCTAAGAAGAAGCGTGGAACTGGCGGTTCTAAGCTGCATCGACTGGCCTGGCGAAATATTTTCAGAGTGAAGAAACGGGCAATGGTTGTATTTCTCTCTTTATTTCTTGGGCTGACGACTTTTCTGGTAATCAATACACTTGTGCTTAGTATGAGTACAGATCATTTTATATCGGAATATATGGATAATGACTTCACGCTGTCGAATCAGACGATGTCCTTTGGATTTGAGGGGGAAGAGAAGGCCAAGATCTCAGAGGATATGATCAAGGAAATTCAGGATATGAAGGGAGTAAAGGAGGTCTTCAAGGCTTACATTGGAATGGCTGAGATGAAATATGACCCTAAGGTATTCGGAAAGTATGTAGATGAATTTGCGAGGTCATATCACACAGAACGCCCTGCTGATGAACAATTGGCTAAGGGGCAAGGGATGTTCTCAATGACCCGTGTTACCGGGTTAGACTCAGATCAGGTCAGAAAGTTGGAGGAGAAATTAGGGTTTACTGTAGATATGGAACGTTTTGAAAAAGGTGAGCTTGCCTTGCTGGACAATTTTAGTCTCGGTGGTCTTAAGGTTGGAGATCCATTTCAAATCAGTCCTATAAAAAGCGAGGCCGCACAATCTTTCGAAATTGGAGGGCTTGGTGATTTCAGCTCACTGGGATCTTCACATTTTGTGGCTCCGAACGTCTATATCAGCCACACTGCTATAAAGAAATTCATGAGTAACCCGCTTATAAGTAAAGTGTATATTAATGCTGATCCAAAAGACTGGAAGCAGATTACCGATCAATTGGAAGGACTCATCGGCGGAGATGGTGAGCTGAAGCTGGAGTCGAAGCTGTATATGGAAAAGTTCATGGAATCGGCTAAGCTAACCTTTTACATTATGGGTGGCGGAATTGCGCTCATTCTAGCTCTGATTGGAATTTTGAATTACGTAAATATTATGTATACAGGTGTTGTAGCTCGGAAGCTGGAATTTGCAGTGATGGAGAGCATCGGGATGACCTCTAAGCAGATGAGAAAGCTGTTACTGTATGAAGGGGCAGGTTATGCGATCCTATCGACGTTGCTAATCTCAACAATAGGCACATTAATCAGTTACGGTGCTTATAGCCTGTTTAGCCAAGAAGCTACTTATGCTGTGTTTAGCTTCCCAACCCTTCCGCTTTCTATTGCAATTGTACTCGTTTTTGCGGTTTGCCTGAGTGTTCCGCTAATTGCTTACAAGCAAATTAAAAAGGACAGCATTTTGGAACGTCTGCGGCAAATGGAATAGAGCTAATTAATTTACAGCGTAGCCTTCCTCTGCTTGTTACAATGATAGGTATAGAGGTGAGTTTCAATGACAAACATTCTAATTGTAGAGGATGACCGTCTCTTAAACGAGGGGCTAAAGTTCATGCTTGAAAAAGAAAACTTTAATATTATTCAAGCCTACTCTTATCAACAAGCAGCTTCTAAAATTCAGGATCAGACCCTCGGTCTGGTCCTTTTGGACATTAATCTTCCAGACGGGAGTGGTCTTGCACTGTGTCAGGAAATTCGGCGAATGAGCTCCATCCCGGTAATCTTTCTGACTGCCAACGATACTGAGCAGGATATGGTCACTGGATTTGGGCTCGGTGCAGATGATTATATTGCAAAGCCGTTTAGTATGGTCGTACTTTTGCAACGTGTGAAGGCTGTACTTCGACGAACAGGTACTGATGGAAGCTCGGAGCTGTTTCAGTATAAGGATATTACAATTAACTCAGCCAAAATGAAGGTTTACAAATATGGGCAGGAGATCAAACTAACCACCAATGAGTATCGTCTACTTGCCATCTTAACCGAGAATAGGGGGCAGGTTCTTACCCGGAGGTTAATGCTGGAGAAGCTATGGGATATAGAAGGTAATTTCGTGGATGAGAATACGCTAAGCGTAAACATTCGTAGGCTGCGCGCCAAAATTGAGGATGATCCTAAAGATTGTCAATACATTAAAACCGTATTCGGCATTGGCTACACATGGGGAGATTAAGGATGAAGAACCCTTTTACAAAAATTATTTGGAGTTCTTTCGTCCTTTTTGCTGTTATTGTGGCTTTGTTCGGCTCTTTGCTTATCTATTATAAGCCTGAGCGATCTGTAATTATAGGAGCTATGGTGTTTGTTGGCATGATGGCTTTGCTGTTTATAAGTTTTGTGTTCGCACTTCGTAAAGAAATGCTAAACACGCTATCATCATTGTCTGGATTGATTCAAGAGCTTATCAATGGACAAATGACTCAAATGTTCCCGGTGCAGGAGGATACACTACTCTCCAAATTACAGCATCAGGTCATTCAGCTATCTGAGCTGTTGTCTTCGCAGAAGCAGCGTTACCGTGAAGAGAGTCAGGAGGTCAAAACATTAATTTCTGATATTTCTCATCAACTCAAGACCCCTTTAGCTAATTTAGGGATGTATAACAGTCTTCTGATGGATGAAGAGCTCCCCGCTGAAAAACGAAGTGAATTTACTCGCCACATGGGAAGCCAGATTGAGAAGTTATCTTGGCTCATGGAGAATCTGATCAAGTTATCACGGCTCGAATCCGGTATTATTGAGCTTCATGCGGAGAAGCTTAATCTTGAGAATACTGTGCTGTCAGCCATCAAACAGGCATTTCCAGCAGCCGAACAAAAGAATATAGAGATTTTACTGGAAGCGGATCAGGAGATTGCGCTGCAACATGACCCCAAATGGATGGGGGAGGCTATCTATAACATCATCGATAATGCTCTGAAATATACACTTGGGCCCGGCAGTATTAGGATTACGCTTCAGAGGTATGATCTTTTTGCAAGGATTGATGTTGCCGATGGTGGAATCGGAATTCCTTCCGCTGAGATCAATGACATTTTTAAACGGTTTTATCGAGGAGCGGGTTCCAATGGAACTGAAGGTGTTGGCATAGGCCTTTATTTAGCCCGTAAAATTGTGACCGAGCAGGGTGGATATATAAAAGTGAAATCGGAGTTAAGTAAAGGGAGTGTTTTTTCTATATTTTTGCCGATACGTTGATTCTGAATGTACTCGAAGCTTAGCCCTCGAAATTGGGGCTTTTTCTCATTAAAGTCGCGATTTCATTGAGGAAAAGTGCTTTGCTAGCCCTGTAGTGGTCTGCAGTCGCACAGCTACCTCGACTAAGGTCCAGTACCAAAAACCGTCGTTGGTCTGTTTTGAAAGTCTGCGAATTGCTCTAGAATAAGGCTATAAGGTTAAGGACAACGAAAGGCGGTGAGAAAATAATGCAAAGAAGACAAGGAAACGGATTGGCGGTTGTACTGATTGTGATTGGTGCGGTAATGCTGCTCGGTTTAGCGCTTCCTCTGATTCACGGTATTTTCAGACTACTGTTCCCAGTATTGCTGGTTGTTCTCGGGTACTATGGGATTAAGAGCGGACGCAAGATTATCGGTTGGGTATTAATGTTCATTGGTGTCATGACCTTGATCGCGAAGCTTTCCTGGATCATCGGACCACTGCTAGGTGTGGCGTTGATCGTATGGGGCGTGTATGCCTTAAAGGGTAGAAGAAATGGTACTTATTAAGAAGGATTGTACTTAAATAAGAAGCAGGGAGGGAGCAGGAGATTATGAGTGTTTTTCGTCGCATGAGGGATATTACCGTAGCTAATTTAAATGAACGTCTGGAGCAAAGCCAAGATCCTGTGAAGCTGATTGATCAATTTCTACATTCAACTCGTGAGGAAATCAGTGAAGCTGAAAGATTGTATCAGCAATACGCTTCCCATACGAAGCAACTGCAGCAGCAAGTGAATCAAGCGACTGCCATGCGAAACAAACGTGAGGAACAGGCGCTACTCGCACTAAAAGCGGGCGAAGATCATCTGGCAAAGCTGGCTTTACAAGAAAAAATTATCCACGAGGAAAAGTTGGAGCAGTACAGCGGGCTACTTGAACAAAGTAAGCAATCCTTGTTTGAACTTGAAGGACAGCTGAATGAGCTGAAAATAGAGTATCAGACGGTGTACAGCAAACGTCAGTATTATGCAGCACGGATGGAGTCGCTGAGACTACAGCAACGTATGAATCAAAGAGCAAGTGCTTATGGCAACGGTGGTGATGTTCCCAAAATGTTCGGACGTCTGGAAGATCGGATGTCAGATTGGGAATTAGAAGCGAAGAGCCTCCGCGATGTGCGGCGCATGGGACAGGAATATGCTGTGCAAGCAGGTGAGACTGTAGCAACCGTACTCGAAAGAGAAATGGCTCGCTTAAAGGAGAAACTGAACAATGGTGGAAAGGAGTAGCGCTATGAGTCGATTGTATCGTTCAACTAGAGATAAAGTGATGACGGGTCTTGCAGGTGGATTATCTGAGACACTCGGTATTGATTCCACGCTATTCCGGATTCTGTTACTGGTCAGCATTCCGTTTACAGGAGGCGCCGTGATTCCAGTGTATTTCATTGCAGCATTGGTTATTCCGAAGGAGCCTACGCATTATAATCCTTTCGGACCAGGCCCTGGTGCACCTGGTGGTCCATTCGATGGTCCTTACTCAGGTAGACCCGAACATGGACACGGACCGCATGGCGGACATGGATATTATGGACGCCAACCTAACTACAATCCTAATTTTGAGAAGAATAACGCATATTCCGCTCCGGATTCCGGTTTGGATGCGATGATGAAGGATATCGAGAAGAAGGCTCTGCAAAAAGAAGTAGAAGAACTAAAACAAAAACTGTCTAAATATGAGAAAGGGGAATTGTAATCATGGGAGTATTTCAAAGAATTAAAGATATGACTAAGGCGTCGGTAAATGACTTGTTGGATAAGGTAGAGGACCCAATCGTAATGCTTAACCAATATCTGCGCGATATGGAGGCTGAAATTCACGAAGCTGAAGTTACAGTTGCTAAACAAATGGCGAACGAACGCCGCATGAAGCAACGCGTGGAAGAAGCAGCAAAAATGTCTGCACAACGCGGAGCACAAGCTGAACTGGCATTGAAAAACGGCCAAGAAGAAGTGACTCGCAAGCTGTTGGAGGAAAAAATCTACTTCGATCAAAAACAAGCGGAATACAGCGATCTTCACGCTCAAGCTGAAGTGCAAGCGAAGGAATTGGTAGGACAGCTGCACGATATGAAGGATGAATTCTACAAGCTGCGCAACAAGCGTAACGAGCTCGTATCCCGTGCTCAAATGGCTAAAGCGAAGAAACAAATGTCGCAAATCAGCAGTGTACATTCCATCGAAAGTGGCAGTGCCTCACTCGGATTCCACCGGATGGAAGAAAAAATTATGCAGCTTGAAGCAGAAGCAGATGTACTGCGTGCACCTTACAGCCCATCCGCGGCTTACACTAAACCAGTGGATGTTGAGAAGCAACTGAAAGTGGATGAGCAACTGGCTGCATTGAAAAGCAAGCTGAATGATACACCAGCGGCTCCTTCTTTAAACAAAAAAGAAGAATAAATCCTGTTCCTAAAACTTAAGTAGATATGATATGCTGGACAAGAAGAAGCCATACGGTATGGATCTCCATACCGATATGGCTTTTATAGCGGCTGGCTATAATATATTACTGAGTATGTTTTTCGAAGCAAAACTTTAACTTTAATCCGGTGAATAGTCAGGGAGAGGAAGTTTGGAACTGTAGGAGCAACAGCGAACGAAAGTCCAAACATTCCTCGGAGTGACTATTAGTTCACGGATACTATAGAAGAAAGTTTTGCTTAGCAAAACTTTTGGGAGGTGCGAAATGGATAAACGAAACCGTTTGATTGCCATCGGACTGATCGGTGTTGGCTGCATGATGATTTTTGGTAGATGGCTCGGCTTTTTCTCCATTGTCGCGCTTCTATTCCTGCTTCTAGGGGTCTACCGTACAACGTCAGGCAAGGTGAAGCAGGGTTATAAGCTGCTCGGAATTGGCGCTATACTGCTTTTGCTGGATCATTTAGTGCTCGTACTGGGGATTTGTTTGATCTCTTTGGGAATGTTTTTTACTAAATCGAAAAGAGTTCAGCGTAAGGAAGGGTTTATGCAGAAGCAGAACTTCTCGTCTAGATTTGACTGGGATCGCTCACCTTGGGTGATGCACAGTCTTAGCTCATGGCATATCCTCGGGGAAGCCGATCTTGACCTTTCGCTGGCTATGGCGGAGCAAAAAGAAACAGTTATGCTGTTTCAAGGGATCTTTGGTGATATGGACATTCAATTGTCGGATGATTATGGTGTGGAAATTGAAGCCTTTGTGCTTTTTGGATCGATTGAATTCGGTAATGGGCGCGATACAGGTATGCTGAACCGTCTGAATTGGAAATCCCCTAACTATGAAAGCAGTGAATATAAGGTGAAGTTTAGTGTGTCTTATTTGATGGGAGATTTGGATGTGCGATTATCCTGATTAGTTTGATACAGAAGGGAGGGTCCCCATATGGAAAAAAAGAACAAAAACATGATGTCACGCAGTATGGGTGAGGGGGCTCTGTTCTCTTTTGTCATGCTGCTTGTGATATTGTACACCATGTATACATATGGCTATTTGAAGCCTTTTGAAAGCTGGATGATTGGATTACGCACGGCATTCACACTAATTCTGTTACCCATGGGGTTCGGAGTTGGCTTTGGGTTCTATCAGAGCTTTCGTGTAAAGCGAAAGTTGGAACGCTTGAGAGAAACCCTCGTATTGTGGGAGAAGGGCAACCTAACGCTATCTATGCCTGACTTGGGTGACGATGAGCTGGGAAGGCTCGGAGAACAATTGGGCCGAATCAGCGGAAAATGGGAAAACCAAGTGACAACGCTACAGCGCTTGTCTACAAATAACGCAAAGCTCGCGGAACAGGCAAGAGTATCTGCTATTATGGAGGAGCGTCAGCGGCTTGCGCGTGAATTGCATGATGCTGTCTCCCAGCAGCTGTTCGCCATTTCTATGACCGCCACGGCTGTAGGCCGGACGCTGGAGAAGGATTTTGACAAGGCGCAAAGGCAAATAGCACTTATTGAAGAAATGTCTGCTGTAGCGCAATCAGAGATGAGAGCACTATTGCTGCATTTGAGACCTGTTTATTTGGAAGGTAAGGGATTAGCACAGGGGCTGCAGGAGTTGATCAAGGAGCTTAAGGTTAAGGTTCCGATTGAAATCGTGTTCGAGATGGATCCTGATGTACAATTGTTAAAAGGGGTAGAGAATCACTTATTCCGAATTGTGCAGGAGGCAATCTCCAATACGCTTCGTCATGCGAAAGCAGAGAAGATGGAAATCAGACTGCATCGGCGAGGAGATACGGTTCGTTTGACGCTCCGTGATGATGGGATTGGTTTTGAATTGGATGAGAGTAAACAAACTTCCTACGGTTTGTCGAACATGCAGGAGCGGATGAATGAAATCGGGGGTTCCATTCAGTTTATTACCGCTCCGGGTAAAGGAATGCGGATTGAAATAACCGTTCCGTTAGTCAATGAATAATAGGAGGAAAGAGTGACCATGGAGATGGAGGAAGCCATTAAGGTATTACTTGTAGATGATCATGAAATGGTACGGATCGGACTAGCTGCTGTACTTGGGACTGAAGACGGGATTGAAGTTGTAGGTGAAGCTGGAAGTGGAGAAGAAGGTATCCGCCTGGCACAAGAGTACAATCCGGATGTAGTCCTGATGGATCTCGTAATGGACGGGATGGATGGGATTGAAACGACAAAACAATTAATGAAGCAATATCCCGAAATCAAAGTGATTGTGTTAACAAGCTATCTGGATGATGAAAAAATGTATCCGGTGATTGAGGCGGGTGCGTTTAGTTATCTATTAAAGACCTCGCGAGCTAGTGAAGTTGCGGATGCCATACGCGCTGCGGCAAGAGGGCAGTCTGTACTCGAGTCACAAGTCGCCTCAAAAATGATGAATCGTTTTCGAAACAATGCCAAGGGTGAATCCCCTGCTTATAAAGAGCTTACCGAGCGCGAGATGGAAGTATTACGTCTGCTGGCGCAAGGTAAATCGAATCAGGATATCGCTGATCAACTAATTATTGGGATCAAAACTGTGAAATTTCATGTAACGAATATTCTCGCGAAGCTGGGTGTGGAAGATCGAACCCAAGCAGCAATTTATGCATATAAAAATGGACTAGCTGAATAATTGGATATCCCAATTGGTGTGAGTACAAGAACTGGCCAGAGTAAGAAGGGCTGGTTTTTTTGTGTGCACGAGTATATGAAAATACTTGTCTCCGTATAAAATCTTGTAAAGCGGACATCCTGTTTAGTAGATTAATAGACCGGATTGAGAGGGTGTTGGATTGTGGGGTATGTGGAAGAAAGTAAGGGAAAGAGACACGATGCAGGCCGAAAAAGCGGTATTAAAGGAATGTTGCTGGTATTTATTCTATGCTGTACTGCGTTACTTTTGGCAGGTTTTCGGGGCGAAGGTGAAAAAGAGAGCAGCCAGATCGCCCAATTGAAAAAGTCACTTCCTCTCCTGACCTCCCTTGGTAAAAGTGTTACAGTACCCGGATCCCCTCTTCGTTTAGTTTTAAAATGGCAGGGAGAATTCAATGGTGATGGTCTAGAGGCTGGTGTCACTGCAACTAACCTATCCGATGATCTTGGGTTGGGAGAAACAAGCCGGGAAGACGGGGGGGAACATCTTACTTACCGTTCGTCTGCCGAAAAAGCCGGTTTTCAAACCACCATGTTCTGGAGTGAGCTTGGAAACGGACGTAGTTATGTGATTGTAACCCTGGAGACACCCGATTTGTTAAATGCTCCGGATCTGCAAGCTGAAGCAGAAGAGGCTGGCGCGAAACTACAGAAGGTCGGCATCACAGCGGAATGGAATACCTCGCTTCAGGGGGCTGCGAAGGAGCAGGAGCATCCTCAGAAGGCTCTACTGTTAACGGAGCAGAATATGTACGCACAGCTGCCCGATCTTAAAGTACAGGAAAGCTACGAAGACGAAACAACAGCCAGCCATACTTATAGTACATCGGCATTGTTGCATTCCGTAATCAGCGGAAACCACGAGGTAGTCCTACAGGCAGCTATTCATCAGGATGCAAAAGAGGGCAGCAGCCGCGTTACGATTGGATTACCATTAATAACAATAGAATATTGAAAAGACCAATCAAGGATCTATTGTAGAATGCCCGTACTTACAATTTTAACATCAACCTTGGTATGGAATTTTACTTTCCGGTAATCCTCAGACCAATTTTTGTTGCTCCAGACATTGTGATGATAAGCAATAAGTTTTCTTCCTACACCAAAGATATCACAGTTTGCCTTTTGGATTTCATTAACAACTGTCTTGGCTTCCTTTGTAAGTAAATCTGAAAGATCTTGACTGACTTTTTTAAGTTCTTTCTCGTCGAGTACATCGGTAAACTCTTCTACGACGGCTTGCAGCTCCAAGCCCAAATTTACATCAATGCTTTCATCATCAGCAATGGTTACCTTGAATTGCCGCTTTATTTTTTTTGAACCCACATTAATAGTAATGAAATTCCGAATATCATCGGAATGTCCCAAATCAAGTTTCTTAGTGAAGCGGGCATTTTTCCCCTGTTGTCCCATCAGCAGAACCATCATGATTGACTGATCGGGGTTCAACATTCCGCTGTAATTCTGGTCATGAAAGAGAGCTACCCCTTTCGTGATTATTTCGCCCCCATCTCTGCCTAGATATGGAAGAGCAAAGTCATGCCCTGGATCCATCAGGGATCGGAACACGGTATCTGCCGTTTCTTTTGGAAAAATACTCATTTCTTCCAGACTATCGATCTTTTGCTTAATGAATTCACCGATCTTTAATTCCCCAACCTTTTTTTGTTCAAGAATTTGGGCAGCTTCTCCTTCCGTAATAATTAGCCGAACGTTGGATGTTGGATTGCTTGGATCCCTGTAATTCACATCCAGAATAGGGTACAGGCCACGCTCAGCCGTAGTCCTTCCCATAAGCTCAAACCCATATTTAATAAATCTAATGTTTCCCCTAACTTTATTTCGCAATTGATTGCTCGCATTGCGCACAGTCGATCCGATACTCGAATGGATTTCATTCTTGGTAGCTTTCTGCTCAATATCGGGGGGAATGATTAATTCGATGGTTTCTTTGATCTCTCCGTTCTCTGTATAATCAATTGCAGCACAATAAGCCAGATGCAGGTCTTTCAAATATTCCCGGTCCCAACATCCAGTAAGACAGATGAAAACAAGGGCAATTAAAAGTAAATGCGACTTGAATTTCATGTCAAACTTCATGCAAGACCACCTGGCTTTCTCTTCATAAATAGGGAAATCATCAGCAATAACATCGATAATCCGGCAATAAACACATAGGCCGCATAGTTAGCGGCCGTATCAAAAAGATGTACACCTGCAGGAGTTACAGGTGCAAGTGCGATCATAAAAGAAATGATTTTTACAAACGGAGCAAAATGTTTATGGCTTTTTCGACTAAATAAAACACTGAGTCCAATGGATGCTGCATAGCAGTAGCTAACAATAGAACAAACAAGCGTGATGGCCCAAATCGGCAGAAACAGGATATCTGCACGATCCACGATATAAAAGTTAAGAGATTTTACTAAGTAAATGACGGGTTCGGGCATGATTTTGATTTGCTCAGAGTTAAATACCATCAGACAGGTGGATACCACGAAGACATAGAGCAGGGTTACGAACCAACTGGCTAGACTAATGGTCATTAATTTTTGTTTATTTGTACCTTCGGAAAGCGGATAGACGATCATCATCATTTCGAAACCATACATAGATTTAGTTGATTCCTGTGCTCCCTTCACGACATTCCAGAACCCATTCTCCAGAAGGGGGAGCATAAATTCAAAATGAGCTTGAGTTAAACCATAGCTGACAAATAGTATAAGCGGAACAAAAAGAAATGTTGCCAATGTATAGAATCTGGCCAACACTGTAAGCTTTTCTCTTGCCAAATAGAGAGTCATGATCGAGAAAAGGGTTAATATAGCCCATCTTGGTGTGGATTGCAGAATCCACCTCTGCAGCACCTCCACCGCACTGAACATAATATTGGAGCCAAGCAGAACAAAGTAACTGATGTAAGCGATTATAAGTATTCTACCTATAATTGGACCTCCGAGCTTTAAACATATAGAAAATAAGTTGAGTCCGGGGAAATTTTTCAGCAGAACCCATAGAAGAATGATAACAAGTTGGGTAATGATGCCCGCAATCAAAACAGAGAGCGCTCCTCCACCCTTGGCCGCTTCGTTAAGCTTGAAGGGAAGAGACAGAATGCCAACCCCGATTTGGGCTTGAATCATAAAGCAGAAAAGCTGCCCCCTCGTTATCATTTTTTCTTTTTGAGTCATTCTTATAACTCCTGTCGTTCAGAGTAAATGATTATTCTTCTTCTGCCTCTGATTTGCTTGTATTCTTGCGGATGGACCATATCGGAAGGCGCAAAAAGGTGTCTTTCAAGCTTTGAATATTTACCGGGCTTAGAGGCGTAAGGTAAGGTTGTCCAAAAGATTCAAGCTTACACAAATGTATAAAAATAAGTGTCAACCCAAATGATATGCCAATATATCCGAATAAAGAGGCAGCAACCATAAGTGGAAACCGCATAAATCGGATCGCGGAGCTCATCTCGTTGGAAGGGATGAGAAAGGATGATATGGCAGTCAATGCGACAACGATGATCATTGAGTAAGAGACCAATCCAGCTTTAACAATGGCATCCCCGATGACCAAACCACCTACAATCCCAATGGTTTGACCTACACGGCTGGGCAGACGGAGCCCTGCCTCCCGCAGCAGTTCGAATATGAGTTCAAGCAGCATCGCTTCTACCAATGGAGGGAATGGGATCCGGGTCAGTGAACCTTGAATTGTGAAGAACAATTGCAAGGGAAGGACGCTGGAGTGAAAAGAAACGGTGGCAATATAGAGCGCGGGCAGTTGGAATGCTGTTACAAAACCAATCAGACGGATAAAACGGACAAAGGAAGCAATCAGCCATCGATTGCTATAGTCATCCGGCGTCTGATAGAAGGTGAAGAAGCTGGCAGGTACAATCAGAGCTGTGGGATCTCCATCCAGCAGGATTGTGACGTATCCTTTCAGCAAGTAGAAGGAGGTATGGTCTGGGCGCTCTGTATTGATATGTTGTGGAAATATAGAGTACGAATTATCCTCCGTTAATTCCTGAATAAAGCCGGTGGAGAGTACCGAATCAAGAATGATTTTTTGTATTCTAGATTCTACTTTTTTTACTAATTCAGGTTTGGCAAGGTTCTCCATATAGATTAAAGCTACCTTTTTGGGAGCGATTTTCCCAAGGGTAAAGTAGCGAACAGTAAGGTTTGGAGTGGTGATTTGTTTACGTATCAGGTATAAGTTAACCGTCATATCTTCAATAAAACCGTTATGCGGCCCCCGAATAACTGCTTCATTAAGAGGTTCGGCTATGGTTCGTTCGTGTTTGGCAGGAGTAGAGAGGATATAAAATTCAGATATTCCTTCAACAAAGTAGAGGCAGCCTCCGTTAATAAGTCCCTGAATACCTTTATTTAGTTCTGTTTCCACATCGAAGCTGAGCGTTGTAAATAGTTTGGAAAGCTCTTTATTTTTGCTATTGTAAAAAGGAGCAATCACATTCTGCTCAACCAGTTCCGTGTCTGCCATGGACTCTAGATAAAAGAGAATTCCTTCAGTTTCGTTAAAGGATATTCTTCTTTTTTTAAGATCATTTGAATAGAACAAAGCTGCTTCGATGAAATCGGCGTTTTGATCTACAGTAGTGAATGAGATCTGTGTTTGGTCAGTCATTAAGGGTGCTCGACTTTCGAGTTATTTTCCTTTAACGTTCCCGAATGATTTGCAGAATATTCCTGAATGAAAGTAACTATTAATGGATAAAGTGACAAACACTTCGTCAATATAGATAGTTTTATAAGGTGAAGTATAATTAGTAATAAGAAATTTTAATTGAAATTTGCGAAATCCCGAGAGTATTTGTCAGGAATCTGATAGCATCCTTTTTAGGAATATGCTAAAATGACATAACGTCGTTTTCTCGACGCTGAGAATGTCAATAAACTATATTACATACAGAAAGATGAGGAGCCATGGCTGAAAATCAAACCCTTGATGCACTGCACACACCCGGTGCTGTCTTTTTTATCTTTGGGGCAACCGGAGATTTAGCCCGGCGTAAGCTTTTCCCGGCGATTTACAGCTTGTACCGTGAAGGTAAGCTGGCACATGATTTTGCGGTAATTGGCGTGGCGCGGCGCCCGCGTACTCAGGAAGAATTTAGAAGTGATGTGAAGGAATCCATCCTTGAATTCTGCCGTTATAAAGCGGGAGAAGAGAGCGAATGGAATGAGTTTGTACAGCATTTTGAATACAAATCTCTGGACATCAACGATATTGATGGCTTCCGTGAATTAAGAGCTCAAACAGAAGCGCTTGAAGAGAAGTTTAGAATTCCGGGCAATCGGATGTTCTATCTTGCGCTGGCACCTGAATTGTTCGGCAGTGTCTCGTACAACCTTAAGGCTGGCGGCATGCTGGATAGCACAGGTTGGAATCGCCTCGTCATCGAGAAGCCTTTTGGATATAATCTGGAGTCAGCTGAGCAGCTGAACGAGCAGATTCGTGAGGTATTCAAGGAAGAGGAAATCTACCGGATCGATCATTATCTTGGTAAAGAAATGGTTCAGAATATTGAAGTCATTCGTTTTGCCAATGCTTTTTTCGAACCGCTTTGGAATAATAAGCATATTGCCAATATTCAAATTACACTTGGCGAAACCGTAGGTGTTGAAGAGCGTGGTGGTTATTATGACCATGCTGGAGCGTTACGGGATATGGGCCAGAATCATATATTGCAACTGCTGACTATGATCGCAATGGAACCACCAAGCCGTCTGCTTGCAGAGGATATTCGTGACGAGAAGGTGAAGGTACTTCGTTCCCTTCGTCCTTATGGTACATCTGACGAGGTTCGTGAGAACGTCGTGAGAGCACAGTATATTCAAGGCTTGCATGGTGGCAAGACCCATCCTGCTTATCGTCAGGAAGATAAGGTTGATCCTGAATCGAGTACCGAGACGTATTTTGCTGCCCGTGTGTTTGTAGATAACTTCCGCTGGGCTGGAGTTCCTTTCTATATTCGTACAGGTAAACGTCTACCGGTGAAGACAACGGAAGTGGTAGTTGAGTTCAGGGGCATGCCAACCAATGTTTATTTGGGTCAAAAGCATACGCTGGAGCCTAACCTGCTTGTTATCCGTGTGAACCCTATGGAAGGCATTTATGTAAAGATTAATGCCAAGAAGCCGGGTTCCGAGTCTGAAATTCAACCACTAGCTATGGACTTCTGTCAGAGCTGCTTAGTTGGAATTAATTCTCCGGAAGCTTACGAGCGTTTGCTTCATGACGCGGCACGTGGAGATTCCACTTATTTCACGCGTTGGGATGAGGTATCATCGGCATGGTCGTTCGTGGATCGTATTGCGAAGGCTTGGAAGGAAGAGTCGAGTGATCTATCGTCTTATCCTGCTGGCACTTGGGGTCCGGTTGAAGCGGATCAACTGCTTGCTCAGGATGGCTTCCATTGGTGGCCGGTAAACGGTCAGGAAGAAGATAATGTAGTATGGTTGAAGAATAACTAAACTTTGGTTAATGCTATCTCCCTGCAGAGGATGCAGGGAGATTTTTTTGTAATGCTGAGATTAGAGAACACTCAGCTTCCCAAGGCCACTCTGGCTCCAAATGCCGCTCGGGAGACAGGAGCATTTTTCAAATAACTGCACTTTGTACAATTAAAATCACATTTTGTGTGGAAATTAGTGTTTTAGGTGTATTCTCTGCAACTATTTTCTCCGTATAAGGTCCGAAAAGCTAGCACATTGATTTTTTAATTGCATCAAATACAACTAAAGGCGATTGGAAATACTAATGCTTCAAATAAGTGTAGGAAATACAACTATTTACTATAAGAGACTGCGGAGAAATGTGAAACGAATTCAAGGAAGGGGTCTGTATTCAACGGGTGGCCATGGGGAGCCCTGTTTCCAATTAATACACACCTCTTTGGGACGGAACGAGCGGACCTATTCCTCCGAAATGCATGTTTTAGTCGAGCTTACGGACAAATGTATGCGAAAAACCGAATATAATGTGCTGCCGGTAACGTAAATGAGCCGATTGTATGCGAAAAACCGAATACAATGTGCCTCCAGTAGCGTAAACTAGCCAAATGTATGCAAAAAATCGAATACATTGCGCCGCCAGTAACGTAAACGAGCCAAATGTATGCGAAAAACCGAATACAATGTGCCTCGGGTAGCGTAAACGAGCCAATTGTATGCGAAAAACCGAATACAATGTGCCTCGGGTAGCATAAACGAACTAGCGCTGTTATCCGCCCTGAATCACCCAGGAATGGACTTGTTATTAGGGAACAAGTGCCGTAAGGTCCCTAAGCGGAATCTAACTACGAAGGTGCATATGGATACGAGTATGGAACGGATGTACTCAGCTTGTAACGCTACCTCTAAGGGCGCCGTCAGGCGTTTTTCTTATTGAGCTATGGGAACTGGTGAACAGGATACAGACCTGATTTGGGAGATATTTTGCTGTAATAGCTTTTTAGTAGATAATGTCTGTCGGATTTTGATATACTTTAGAGGATGCTTTCACTTGAAGCGGACTGGAGCTAGACCTAAGATAGCTATTCATTCAGAAATGAAGGGGTATGAACAATGAGCAGAGCACCGATTTGAAGATAACCCCAGTGTAATTGAAGCAGAAGTAGGAATTTTATATATGAAGGGATATGTGTAATGAACAAAGCAATAGATCAGAAGCTGCAAAAGGAAGTGGACAGACGCAGAACCTTTGCGATCATTTCCCACCCGGATGCGGGTAAAACAACTTTAACGGAAAAACTACTGTTATTCGGTGGCGCTATCCGTCTGGCGGGAACCGTTAAGGCCCGTAAAGCGAACAAGCACGCCACGAGTGACTGGATGGAAATTGAAAAGCAACGGGGGATTTCTGTTACTTCCTCTGTCATGCAGTTTGATTACTTGAATCACCGTGTGAATATTTTGGATACTCCGGGTCACCAAGACTTTAGTGAGGACACCTACCGTACACTAACTGCAGCGGATAGTGCAGTCATGCTTATCGACGTGGCAAAAGGTGTGGAAACCCAAACGACTAAACTGTTTCAGGTCTGTGCGAAACGTGGGATTCCGATCTTTACCTTTATTAATAAGCTAGACCGTGAAGGACGCAGTCCGTTTGATCTGATGGAAGAGCTGGAGCAGGTACTGGGTATTCGCTCTGTGCCAATGAACTGGCCGATCGGCAGTGGACGTGAGCTATGTGGCGTATATGACCGGATGAAGAATCAGGTAGAGTTATTCCAAGGTGACGATCACTCCGTAATCAAGGTTCAGAAGGTTGATGGATATCGTGATCCAATCATTCGTGAAATGGCTGGAGAATATCTGCATGATCAATTGTGTCAGGATCTGGAGCTGCTGGATGTAGCAGGTGACGCTTTTGACTATGAAAAAGTATTAAGTGGTGAACTCACACCTGTGTTCTTTGGTAGTGCGATCAACAATTTCGGCGTACAGACTTTCCTCGATAATTTCTTGGATCTGGCACCGAAGCCTGAACCACGCCGTAGTACTACAGGTTTGGTAGAACCAATGAATGAGAAATTCACTGGTTATGTGTTCAAAATCCAAGCCAATATGAACCCGGCTCACCGTGACCGGATTGCTTTCCTGCGTATTGTATCCGGGAAGTTCGAACGTGGGATGAGCGTAAAGCATGTGCGTGCGGGTAAGGACATTAAGCTGGCCCAGCCGCAACAATTCTTGGCGCAAGACCGTGATATCGTAGAGGAAGCTTATCCGGGAGATATTATCGGGCTGTTTGATCCAGGTATTTTTAGAATTGGAGATACACTGAGTCAGGCCGGAGATTTGGAATTCGATGAGCTGCCAACATTCTCACCAGAGATTTTTGCTAAAGTGAGTATTAAAAATGCTTTGAAATCGAAGCAATTCCAAAAGGGTGTCGATCAGCTGACTGAAGAGGGTATGATTCAAGTATTCCGTACGGTTAACTTTGACGATATTCTGCTCGGCGTAGTTGGACAGCTGCAGTTTGAGGTGTTCGAGTACCGCATGAAAGGTGAATATGGTGTAGATGTTCAGTTACAGCGTATGCCATACCAGTTCGCGCGTTGGATCGTAGATGATGCTAAACCGGATGCGAGTAAGTTCCGTATTAACTCTACGCTCGTTACAGATAAGAAGGGTAATTTTGTCGTGTTGTTCGAGAATGAATATGCTATGCGGACAGCGATGGATAAGAACCCGACAGCTACGTTCCTGGAGATGGCTCCAAAAACATTGCTATAGTAAGGAAGCTATAACTTCCTGATGGTTAATAAAAACCTCCGCCTCCATAGGTGAGTTTCACTATGGTAAGACGGAGGTTTTTGGCTAATTACGTCTAGTTATGAAGTGATATTGCCAGGGGTAATTGTCTCCAAGTGATCATGCAGCATAGAGACCAAATTATCTTGTTTAGCGGTGTCCAGGTCTTTCCATATCATTTCAAACACGGCGCCAAGTCCCGGGAGTGCTGCTTCCGGTCCGTCTACCGAGCCTTCAATCATATGCCGCAAATCCTCTTCAGATTGACCATGCACTTTATGAATAATCGCCTGACGTAAGTCAATGGTAACTGGCATGAAAAAGTACCTCCTTTTTGGAATGTAGTGATATTCACTTCGTTTTAATGTACCCTGTATGGGTGCTGGAAATTCAAGTTTTTGCTACGAGAAACGGTTGTCATCCATAAAGGACCACAATGACGTTTCTTCTTGGCTTATGCTATACTATTTGAGATATAGAATGCTACGGGAGGTACATATAGACATGGCCAAAAAACAATATGCTATTATTGGCATGGGGCGTTTCGGATCCAGTGTTGCTAGAGCGCTCAGCGGTATGGGGTATGATGTACTTGCGATTGATGCGGACGAGCAGCGAACACAGGAGATTTCAAATATAGTAACACACGCCGTATCTGCAGATTCTACGGATGAGGAAGCGTTACGCGCACTTGGTATTCGCAATTTTGATGTAGTCGTTGTAGCCATTGGTGAGGACATCCAAGCTAGCATTCTGACAACTTTAATCCTGAAGGATCTTGGAGTGCCAGCAATTATTGCAAAAGCCAAAAGTGAACTGCACGGCAAAGTATTAGGTAAAATTGGTGCGGACAAGGTGATTTATCCTGAACGGGATATGGGAATGCGGGTTGCGCATCATTTGGCTTCGCCTAATATATTGGATTATATCGAGCTGTCGCCTGATTATAGTATTTTGGACATGAAGGTATCCGGATCGATGATCGGAAAAAATCTACAAGAGCTCGATATCCGCGCAAAATATGGCTGTAACGTAATGGCTATTCGCCAAGGTGAAGAGATGAACATCTCCCCTCGCGCAGAGGATCGCTTGATCGACGGGGATATTCTTGTAATCGTTGGGCATAAGGATAATCTGACGAAGCTTGAGATCGCGTATCAGTAGGTGGGGCGATTCTGATGATAAGCGTTATTCCGAGGAAAGTTGGACTTCCGGTCGCTGTTGTCTCCAGATTTTTTTGATTTGAACCGCTTGCTGCGGATAAAATCCCGAGACTGCTTATGCTTTCGAAGTGAGCTTTACTTCGTAAAGCTTTCGGGCGAACGCTTAAGCTCCTACAGTTCCAAATTTCCTCTTCATAACGTAATCATCAGGTTTATAGGGGAGTAGAAGAGAAGAAGAACAAAGATAAAGATAAAAAATAAAGATAAAGATAAAGATAAAAAACAAAGATAAAGATAAAGATAAAAAACAAAGATAAAGATAAAAAACAAAGATAAAGATAAAGATAAAGAACAAAGATATAAGAACAAGAATAAATGGCAAGGCATAAGAAAGGAAGACTTTATGGAAATCATGTCTCCGCAAAATACGCGGGTTAAAGAGTGGGCCGGGCTGCAGGAGAAAAAGCACCGTGACAAGGCTCGTAAATATATCGTAGAAGGCGTTCATCTGGTACAGGAAGCGCTGCTGGCTGAAGCAGATGTGGAATGTTTGGCCTATGACCTCGACAAAGGAATGCCTGCTGAACTCAAGGGGCTTCTTCAGTCCGTTCAGGGCATGGAAGTGATTGGCGTGTCAGCGGCCATTATCTCGAAATGCAGCAGCACTAATACACCGCAGCCGGTGTTCGCCATCGTGCGGAAGGAACAGCAGGCGGTAGAGGCTATCCTAGCGAAGAAGGAAAGCCTGGTGGTTGTCCTGGACGGTGTACAGGACCCCGGCAATGTCGGCACCATCATCCGCAGTGCGGATGCTGCGGGAGCAGACGGAGTGATCCTCGGTCAAGGCTGTGCCGACCTGTACAATCCGAAGACCATCCGTTCCACGATGGGCTCAATGTTCCATCTCCCGGTGGTGGAGGGAGATCTAAGTGAGATTTTGCCACAGGCCCGGGAACGCGGGGCATTGCTGGTAAGTACTTCGCTGCAAGGAGAAGAATCTTGCTATCAGCATGATTTTCACGGCAGTCAGTGGCTGCTGATTGGCAGCGAGGGCAAAGGCATTTCGCCCGAAACTGCTCGACTCGTGGATAAGAGTATCATCATCCCGATGGCAGGCCGCGCTGAATCGCTAAATGCGGCGATGGCAGCGACGATATTGCTGTTTGAGGGGATGCGGCAGCGAGAGTATCCACCGCAAATAAACCCGTCCCAAAGCAAATAAACTCATCCCGCAGCAAATAAAGTCGTCCCACCCACCCATTTCCCACTCATTTCCCAAACCAACCCCGGTCAAATGCGGTGAAGGGCGGCAAACTGCGGCAAACTGCGGCGAACTGAGACAACTGCGACAAGTGCGGCAAACGGCGACAAGTGCGACAAAGGGCGGCGAACTGCGACAAGGGCGACAACTGCGGCCAAAACCGCCCGAACCCCCGCCACATCAAGGGAAATTCAAGGGAAGAGCACCAGGGAAAAGCCAGAAGGCGGCCCCTATCCCCACGCTCTTCCCATTTTTCTTTTTAATCCTTCCTCAATTTTCTAAATCCTTTTCTCGATTTTTCCTCATTTATTTCTCAGATCTTTTCCAAAAACCATCACGACTTTATTTTCATTTCCCAGGCCTTTCTCAATCGTTTTTACCAGGTGGTTTCCAATACGTGAAACGACTTTATTTGCTTTGGTGTTTTTTGGAAAAAGAGAGAAGACGGGGAAAGCCAGGCGGGGCAAGGGTTTGGGGGGATGAGTGGGGGAGGGGTGGTGAGACGACTTTATTTTCGGTGCATAAGAGGTTTAAGCTGCTTCTAAAAAAGGGACGGACGATAAAAAAACTGCAAGCTCATGATTGAGTTGCAGTTTTTTTGTCGTTTTTAAGAAGCCTGTTCAAATTGGCTGTTATATAGCTCTGCATAGAATCCGTTCTGTGCAAGTAATTCCGCGTGGCTGCCGCTTTCCAAGATATCGCCGTCCTTCAGGACCAGAATCACATCGGCATTCTTGATCGTTGAGAGTCGGTGTGCGATAACGAAAGAGGTTCTGCCTTCCATAAGCTTATCCATCGCCTGCTGAATCAGCAGCTCTGTACGGGTATCCACCGAGCTTGTAGCTTCATCAAGAATGAGCATCGGCGCATCCTTTAGCATCGCGCGAGCGATGGTCAGCTGCTGCTTTTGGCCGGCGGATAAATTGACCTTATCATTAAGGATAGTATTGTAACCATCACTTAAGGTTTGAATGAAGCGGTGCAGGCCAACAGCCTTGCAGGCTTCTTCAAGCTTCTCGTCTGTTATATTCTGCTGATTGTAAATCAGGTTCTCTTTGATGGTACCCTCAAACAGCCAGGTATCCTGCAGGACCATACAGAATAGATCATGAATGTTCTCTCTCGTAAGGCTGCTGATCGGCGTATCATCAATGTAAATTTCTCCGCCTGTTAATTCGTTGAAGCGGATGAGCAGATTAACGAGAGTGGTCTTCCCTGCACCGGTAGGTCCTACTATGGCAACTTTTTGCCCGGGCTTTACGTCTGCCGAGAAGTTTTTGATAATCAGCTTCTCTGAAGTCTCATATGCAAATTGTACTTGATCAAAACGTACTTTGCCTTCAGCAGTTGCCAGCGTGCGTTCTTTCAAGCTCTCGTCTTCCATTTCTTCAGCCTCTAGGAATTCAAATACACGCCCTCCAGCGGCGGATGCCGATTGCAAATTCTGTGCGGCTTGGGCGATCTGAGACAACGGCTGGGTGAAGTACCGTACATACATGATGAAGGCGACAATGACCCCGAATGAAATCGTACCATTCATGGCTAATACAGCACCCACGACACAGACGGCGACAAAGCCTAGATTACCAATGAAGCCCATAAGCGGTGGCATCAGTCCAGAGAGGAATTGCGCTTTGAAGGCGCTGTTCTTCAGCCCTTGATTCAATTCCTGGAAGGTAGTGCGCATCTGCGCTTCCCCGTTATATGCTTTTACCACGTTATGCCCTGTGTACACTTCTTCAACATGACCATTGATTTTGCCCAAATATTCCTGCTGACTGGCAAAATACTTTTGCGATTTCTTCATGATGATCGCCATAAGACCGAAGCCGATGATAGTTGCAACGACAGCGGTGATGGTCATGATCACATTGGTCCGGAGCATCATGATAATGGAACCGATGAACATTGCGACAGCGGTCACTACAGTACCGATGCTCTGATTGAGAGCCTGACCGATGGTATCCACATCGTTGGTAACCCGGGAGAGAATATCCCCGGTTGCCGACTTGTTGTAGTAGGAGATCGGGAGTTTGTTCATTTTATGAGCCAGGTCGGTTCTTAATTTCTTGGAGACTTTTTGGGTAATATTCGACATGATCAAGCCTTGCGAGAGTGATAATAACGCGCCGACGCCGTAGATCACGACGAGGGTAATGCCAATGGCAGTAATGCCGTCCATATCGATGCCGCTGACGAGGCCGGCTGTAATCTTGTCGGTGATCTCGGAGAGCTTATCCGGACCGAATAACGTGAGTACCGTTCCAGCCGCCGCGCAGATTAGCGCAATTACGATCACTGGAACATACTTGCGGCAGTAACGGAGCAGCTTGCTCCATGTATTCTGACTCTTATTCTTAATCTTCATTAGGCAAGCTCCTCCTTGGTCAGCTGTGAGTAGGCAATTTCCTGATATACGCTGCAGGTTTGCATTAATTGGTCATGAGTTCCGATACCGGCGATTTGTCCGGCTTCCAGAACAATGATTTTATCGGCGTCTTTGATTGTACCGATACGCTGAGCTACGATCAGCATTGTTGAGTCATGCGCGTCTTTTTTTAGCTCACTGCGTAATTTGCGGTCAGTCTTATAGTCAAGCGCCGAGAAAGAATCGTCAAAGATTAATATTTCTGGATGTCGTGCAATCGCCCTGGCAATTGACAGCCGTTGTTTCTGCCCGCCAGAGAGATTTGATCCGCCTTGGGCGATATGGGCATCATAGTTCCCCTCTAGCTTTTCTACAAATTCAGAGGATTGGGAAGTGTACACCGCATCTACAATATCTGAACTGAGGACCTGACCGGAGCCGTTCTCACCAAATGCAATATTGGAGGACACTGTTCCTCCAAACAAAACAGCCTTCTGGGAGACGTAGCCCATTTTATTCCGTAGCGCTTGCTGGTCGTATTCTTTAACATTGATGCCATTTACCAGCACTTCACCTTCTGTAGCATCATAGAAACGGGGAATGAGATTAACAAGTGTACTTTTTCCGCAGCCTGTTGATCCGATAAAAGCAATCGTTTCTCCCTGTTTCGCCGTGAAGCTGATGTTCTCCAACACATATTCCTCTGCATCTGGATATTTGAAGCTAACCCCCCTGAATTCAATTTCATCTTCTCGCTTCACAGGGAATTGAGTTACTGATCCATTCTTCAAGCTAGGTACTGTTTCTAGCACTTCATTGATACGCTTAGCCGATACTTGAGCGCGGGGCAGTAAGATAAAGATCATAATCAGCATCATAAAGGCCATAACTACTTGCATAGCGTAGGAAGAGAATACGATCATATCTGAGAACAAGCCCATCTTGGCTGTCCCCTCGGCTGCTTGAATGAGTACGGCACCGATCCAATAGATGGAGAGGCTTAACCCACTCATAATCAAAGTAATACTTGGCATCAACATGGTCATAACATTGTTGGCAAATAGATTGGTACTGGTAAGCTCGTTGTTGGCTACAGCGAACTTCTTTTCCTGATATTGCTCGGCATTGTAAGCCCGGATGACACGAAGACCGTTAAGATTCTCTCTGGATACACGATTCAGATTATCTGTAAGCAGCTGCAGCTTTTTAAATTTAGGCAGGACAAGCACGATACAGATCGCGACAATAATTACGAGCAGTGCGACCGCGACACCTGTAGAAAGGGTCCACTGCCAGCTTTTGCCGGAAATCTTGAGTAACGCCCACACTGCAAGGATTGGAGCTTTCACAAGCAGTTGTAAGCCGATCACAATCAGCATTTGTACTTGCGTGATGTCATTCGTGGAACGGGTAATTAGACTTGCTGTTGAGAAGTTGCTGATTTCCTCCATGGAGAAGGACTGCACCTTATCGAACAAATTGGAACGCAATCTTGCAGACAAGTCGGCCGCTATTCTCGCAGCAATGCCTGCTACAACCACCGAGGTCGCCAGACTGCCAAGAGCACAGAGCAGCATCCAGCCTCCTGCCACAAGGATCTCATTCATTTCGCTTCCTGGTGTCTGGATCAGCCGGGTAATATCACTCATGTAGTCAGGCAGTTCTAAATCCAGCCAAACTTGAGCGATAATGAACATAAGGCTGATACCGAATAAGAACCATTCTTTGGGTTCCAGATTCTTGAGTAATTTCAACATAAGAATGACTCCTTTGCATTATCGTTGCTATGATCGTAACGGAGAATGATAAACTGAAAATTAACTTTTGCTATGAAATGAAAGAAGAGACCATCCCTTAAGCCATAGAATGACTGCTTGGGATAGCCTCTTATGTTAGAGCAGGATATACGTGAACACCTTAACATTTTATAAAAAATACACATAATCTATGAATTCTTCAATAAAATCTGCGCCGTTCTCATTTCTCCTTTTTTGATACATTGTGAATCCAACACTTTCATACATCCGTTGAGCAGGGTTTAGATCGTTGTTCGTGGTCACAATAATTTTTTTTACATCATTCTGGCTGATTCTATTAACCGCCTCTTGAAGCTGGATTTTACCATAACCATTGCCTTTATGTTTCGAAGCAATGCAATTATGCCCGATTTCTGCATACTCAGGCATGTTTCTAGGGTCCCACACCACAAATCCGATGGGTTCATCATTTACGGTTGTGATAAAAGCATATTTATCAGCAATTTGTAAATGGTCAAAGAAAAAGTTGTCACAATCCTGCCAATCAGAAATAGAGCTTTGTTCATATCTTCGATCAAATAAATACGCATCTGTCAATAATTCAAAGAGAATTCCCCGATTAAAGCTGCTCAGTTTTTTGAATTTCACACTCATTTATTGGTAGCCCCCATTTCTTTTCTTACCTTTTTAAAATCGGGGAGCAGTACAGTGAAAGTGGTTCCTTGCATTGGAACACTGTCGCAGGTGATAGTTCCATCGTGCAGCTCAATGATTTTTTGGACAATCGTAAGCCCCAAGCCATTACCGGCAGTAGAGTGAGAGGTATCCTGTTGATAGAACTTGTCGAAGACCTTGGGGAGTGCATTTGGACTAATGCCTACTCCATTATCACGGAACGTAATTTCGACCTGATCCTTCAACCGCATCATGGTAACTTCGATTTCACCGTGCTCGGGCGTGAACTTGATCGCATTGTCTAATAAATTTAGCCAGACCTGGCTCAACATCTCTTTATTCCCGGGTACCTCATAATCCTGCACGTTGGCTTTGAAGGAAATATGCTTTTTCGTAAGTTTAGTATGCTGTAGCAGGACACATTGGCGAATTTGTTCTCCAACATTGAAGGGTTGTCGATCGCTTAATATCGCTTGTGCTTCCACTTTGGAGAGGTTCAGGACATTTGAGGCCAGAGCGGCCAGGCGGGTAGATTCTTCGATAACAATATCCAGATATTCATTCCGTTCGTCCTTGCTCAGCTCATCATCCTTCAGGATTTCAGCGAACCCTTTAATCGATACAATCGGAGTACGGAATTCATGGGAGAAATTGTTTACAAAGTCTGTACGCAGAATTTCAATGCCACCCAGCTCCTCAGCCATCCGGTTAATATTCTCGGAGAGAATCTTGAATTCCGGAGGGTGTTTGAGCTGTAGCCGCATGGAGAAGTCCCCTCCGGCTAACTTGTCAATGGCATCAATAAAGGTATGGATTGATTTCAGCATTCTACGACTGGTAATGATCGATATGACGGTGCCGATAATGGTGCAGGCAATCAATATAATCAAGGTGAGAATTTTTTTGTCCTGGAGAATCCGCTCATCTAGCAGACCGAAGACTAGGGACAGATAGGTCAGGATTCCGGTGATCAGCATTGTAATGAGGAAAATGATGAATACACCAATCGAGAAGTAGATCGGCAGACTGATTTTGCTACTTAGCTTTTTGATCATGTTCTCACCGCCTTGTATCCGAGACCCCGGACGGACACAAGTTCGAACTCCGGATAGTTTTCAAACCGTTTTCGCAAGCGATTGATGTGCACATTAACAGTAGTGTCCGTGGTTTCGCTGTCCATCCCCCAGATTTCGTCCATCAGCTGGATGCGAGTAAAAATGCGCTCCGGATAGGATAAAAGCTTATAGAGGAGATGGAATTCCTTTTGGGGAAGCGTCTGTTTTTCATTGTCTCGAGTTACTGTTAACGCATCGAAATCAAGAATGACTTTACCGACAACAAGCTTACGGGCGCTTACAATCTGTGAACGGCGCAAAAGGGCTTGAATTCTCAAGAGCATTTCTTCTGTATCCACAGGTTTGGTCATGTAATCGTCCGTTCCGAGGCGGAATCCTTTTTTCTTATCTTCTGGAAGCTGTTTGGCCGTGGCCATGAGGATCGGGATTGTGTTGTTCGCATTCCTTAGCTCTTCGGCAAATTCGTAACCATCCATCCCCGGCATCATGATATCGAGGATAATTAGATCGATATGCTGGACTTCAAGAACTTCCAGTGCCTGGATGCCATTCTCAGCTGTTAACACTTTATAACCTTCCCGTTTTAGGACAGCGTTCATTAGTTTTCTGACATGCTTATCGTCTTCCACAACGAGGATATTAATCATGGTTTCACTCCAATAGGTTTCGGATTTAACCCTTTTCCCCATAATTCTAATTGATAAAAGTGATAAAGACAAAATCCTTAGTGGCTCTTTAGATTCCATTGCGTTCTTCCTAAACTCCCTCGGCGTAAGTATCCGATCGGGCACTTTTATGCTTAGTGGTATTAATCTTCTTTAAGGGGCAATCTCAGTTGAAATGTGAAGACATCATTAGTATGTTTAAGTGTTAAGGTTCCCTCGTGCAGCTCAGCAATATTTCTAGCAATGGAAAGGCCAAGTCCAGCTCCTGTTTGAATTCCTTCGCTATTTCTTGAATGGTCAACCTTATAAAATCGGTCAAATAGTCTCTTCTCTTGATCTCGTGTAAGAGGAGTCCCTTTATTTTCAATTTCTATGGAAATGTGTTCACAATTTGTTGTCATCCGTATGTAAATGCTTCCAGGCTTGTAGGAATATTTTAATGCATTCATGAGTAGATTATCGATAGCTCTGGCAACTTTTTCGCTGTCAATTAAAGTGAATACTGGTAAATCGGAGAATCCTTTCACGAGATGTACACTATTTTCTTGAGCAATCGGTTCGAATTCAAATAACAACTGATTTAAAAGCTGAGATAAATCGATTTTTTCTAGTTTTATCCTGGATTCAACTGAAGTAAGCCTGGTATATTCGAATAAATCATCAAGTAACTTCTTCAAATGAACCGCTTTGTTGTAGGTGTTTTGAATGAAACGTGTGTATTCTTCTTTATCTTGAAACGAACCTGTTCGTAAGAGCTCAATGTATCCAATAATGCTTGTAAGAGGTGTACGTAAGTCATGTGAAATCCCCGTGATCATCTCCATCTTCGATTTTTCAATTTCACGTTCCTTGATAATCTGTTTTTCTAGTTGCTCTGCCATCCGATTGATGTTTAACGCCACCGATCCCAGTTCATCTTGTCGTTCAACAGCTACCCGGTAACTTAAATTACCTTCGGAAATAATTTGAAGTCCATGCTCCAGTGCAATTAAATCTTTGACGATTCGTCGGGTCAATGAAAAAAATGTAATCACAAAAATAACTAAAAACATTGGTGTAAGAAGATAGGCCAGAAAATTGAACAACCATTCCCATTTTGTTACATTGGCAAAGTGAAAGAATAGGAGGCTAAGTGAGGTATTAATTGCTATGGTAATGATTAAACTCAACACCATCCTGATTAAAATATTGGTCTGAATTCGTTTGTTTTTTTCTGGTTTTCGCTTAATTCTAGTCAATTTTATAGCCAACTCCCCAAACAGTCTTAATATACAAAGGTACTCTTGGGTTCTCTTCTAATTTTTCTCTTAAGTTACGAATATGGACCATTACGGTATTGTCAGAATATCCATAAGGTTCTTTCCATACATTCTCGTAAATTTGCTCCGAACTAAAAACTTGCCCAGGCCGACTTGCAAGCAAAGTCAAAATCGCAAATTCAAGTGGAGTCAATGAAACATCGGCTCCCTTAATCTTCACAGAATGTTTATTTTTATCTATTATCAGGTCTTTGATTATAAGTAGTGAATTGAATTCTTCCTTCCCAATTAAGGACTGGCGCCGTAATTGGGCTTTTACACGAGCCAGTAGTTCCAGCGGATTAAACGGTTTGATCATGTAATCATCTGCCCCAGTAGTTAAACCTGTGATTTTATCAATGTCTTCCTGCTTGGCTGACAACATAATAATAGGAATATTCGATATTTCTCTTATTTCAGACAGGCTATAATACCATCCATTCGCGGCATCATAACATCCAGGATAACCAATTGAATGGGTGTTGTTTGTATTGCTATCAGCGCCTCCTGACCATCTGCTGCTTCAAGCACATGGTAACCTTCATTCCGTAAATAAACATGAATCACATCTCGAATTTCAGAATCATCATCCGCAATAAGGATTGTATTCATTAACTACAACGCCCCTTCTTCATTTATTTATAATAGTTCCCTTTTTGCGACAGACATAGACTATAGCAGGGGGAAGATTAAAAGGCACGAATTCTATTTTTTCAATACTAAAATATTCGGATAATTGCTTCTTCATCTGAAGTGAATATTGAAATGCGACAAATAATCCTCCTGGCTTGAGCGCTTGATAAATCTGTTCCACTAAGGTATCTCTCAGTTCACGCTCAAAATTAAAAAAGGGCAACCCACTAAAAATACAGTCTAGCTGATGAATATCTAAATCCTTCATTCTTTCTACTAAATGAGAAGCATCTGAATAACAGGAGAAGTCAGGGTATTCTGTTTTTAGATTATTTCTCATGGTCTCATCCATTTCAAACAATAATACTTTTGTTGTTTTATTTATCTTAGTACTAATTGCACGAGTGATTGCACCTGTCCCTGATCCAAGTTCAGCAACGGCCTTAACCTCGGGCCATTTCGCTTGTTTAACCATGGAATCTGCGAGAAACCGTGAACTTGGTATAACACTACCAACCCGTTTTGGATGTTTAATAAAACTTCGTAAAAATAAAATGTTTTCATTGAAGCTCACTTAGTTTCCCTCCATTAATTTAAGATTTAATTGAAATTAGGGATTGAATAAATTTGATAGAATGTGATCCCCGAAGTACGTACCTGCCGAGAAAAACATTAAGGTCCAACCTAAAGCACTGGTATAAGAAATAAGAGCAAATCGTCTATAACTTGTACCGCTTAGTCCGATTAATAGAGGGATGATATATCGTACAACTGGGATAAACATGCCAATGTACATAGCCATATTTCCGTATTTTTTCAAGATCTGCTCTGCTTTTTGAAAATGTCTATTCTGCTGGAATCTGTTCTTCAGTTTTTGACCGGAGAATTTACCTGCAAAATAAGCAAGTGTAAAGGCTGTTAATAGCCCTGACAAAATGCAGAAGTAAGTCATCCATGAATTAATTACCTCCATATGGCTCAGGGTTGCTCCGGTGAGGATTGTAATTTCATTAGGGATTGGAATTCCAAAAGGTCCTAGAGTGAAAGCAAGATAAAAAATCAGATATCCATACTGATTGATTAGCTCTAAGATCGTATTACTGGCCAATATGACACCTCTTTCGCTCAGTTCAATACAGAAATCTTAACGAAAAATTCTGAGGATTTAGTGGTGAGAATTCTAAAGAAATCCTGAAGAGGTGTATGGGAATCCTATGAAGATGATGTTTATCCGGGATAAGCAAAGCGAAGTGTTCCTAGATCATAAAAATGTCTCGTCTGGATTATCAAGGTGAATAATTCTCAGTAGATGGATGGTGAGAGTAGATATTCAAAATATTAGTATTTATACAAAAAAGTCCTGATGATCAAGAAACTTTTGATCAATCAGGACTTTTTTATTTTCATACACCCGGGTAATACTATAACAATGGGCAAACTAGGTTGTCTCCCGTTGAATTAGTTGAAACGACAGTGGCTGCAGTTCCATCTCCCGCCCAAGTAGCACTGGAGCCAGCAGAAGAAAAGCGTTCTCTGCCTGTCCCGCAATCGGATTCAGAATGGTGGTGATTCCAAGGGTTCGCGACAGCTCTGAATGATCAAAACCAACGATGGCGAGATCCCTGGGCACGTCCAATTTCTGCCTGCGTGCTTCGCTGAGAATGCCCGCCGCGACCAAATCATTGGAGCACAAAATCGCGTCCGGCCGGTCTGTTTCATCCATAAGGGTGCGCAGTAACTGCTCTCCGTCGTGGATGCTGTAAATCGTAGAGTAATACCAATTCTCGACAACGGGAAGATTATATTTGGTCATGATGTGCTCATAGGCCAGGCGTCTGCTTTGGGTATTAATGCTGCTGGGACGGCCGAAGGCATTAGCGATACGCTTATAACCCCGCGCTATCAAATGCTCCAAAGCGAGTGCGTATCCATCATATTGGTTCATGGCAACGGACGGTATATCAGGATGGTCCATGCGCTGCCAGGATACGATGGGTCCGTATTTGCAGTAGGAAGAGATGACATTCTGTTCGTTAACGGAGGTCAGGATGAGCAGGGCGTCGACTCGTTTCATTTTGAGATCCTCAAAAGCCTGAAGCTCCTTTTGCTTATCCCCACCGGTAGTATAAATAATCGTCTGGTATCCGTAACGACCGGAGATTTCGACGAAGCTGTTCATAAAGCTCAGAATAAGCTCGTTTAAGTCCATGGTGATCATGCCGATTTGCTGCGTCTGACCTTTGGATAAAGAAATGGCATTTCGGTTAGGAACATAATCCGTTTCCTTCATAATGGCGAGAATTTTCTCACGAGTCTCCTTGCTAACATGAGGCGATTGGTTCAGGACGCGGGACACCGTGGCTTTGGAAAAGCCCGATAGCTTAGCAATTTCGTCAAGAGTGGACATCGGTTTGTTCTCCTTCACATGAATAATACTTGACATGTAACGCGTTCCAAGGTTTAGGATTCGAATTAGAGCAGTAATCCTATACTATCACAATAGCAAAGGCGGGAAAAAATATGGAATTGCAATTTCCAAAAGGATTCTTATGGGGCGGTGCTGTAGCAGCCAATCAGCTTGAAGGGGCGTATCAGGAGGATGGTAAAGGATGGTCCACCCAAGATGTTATGCCGAAGGGGATTAAGTCTGCGCCTACAGAGGTTCCTACTGACGATAATATGAAGCTGGTGGGAATCGATTTCTATCACCGATATAAAGAAGATATTAAGCTGTTCGCGGAAATGGGCTTTAAAGTGTTCCGGACGTCTATTGCCTGGTCCCGGATTTTTCCGAAAGGGGACGAGCTGGAGCCCAATGAAAATGGTCTGCAGTTTTACGACGACCTATTCGATGAGTGTCATAAATACGGCATCGAGCCACTGGTGACTATCTCCCATTATGAAACTCCGCTACATCTGGCAAGAGAATATGATGGATGGGTTAACCGTAAGATGGTGGATTTTTACGAGCGCTATGTAAGAACGATATATAATCGTTACAAGAACAAGGTTAAATATTGGCTGACCTTTAACGAGATTAACTCCATTCTTGAGTTTCCATTTATGAGTGGCGGGATCAATACGCCGTTAGAGAAATTGAGTAAGCAGGATCTGTATCAAGCTATTCATCATGAGTTCGTAGCAAGTGCTCTGGCCGTGAAGATCGGACATGAGATTAATCCAGACTTCCAAATAGGGTGTATGGTGCTTAGCATGCCGATTTATCCTCTCACTCCGCATCCGGACGATTTGATCAAGGTAATGCAAAGTGATCACAAAAATATGTTCTTTGCGGATGTTCATGCTAGAGGGTATTACCCTGGCTATATGAAGCGGTTCTTCAAAGAAAATGGGATTCACATTCATTTTGAGCCAGGGGACGAAGAGATTCTGAAGCATACTGTGGATTTCATATCGTTCAGTTACTATATGAGCACTTGTGAAACGGCTGATCCAGAGAAACAGATCAGAGGAGAAGGGAACCTGCTGGGTGGGGTGCCTAATCCGTATCTGGAAGCGAGCGAATGGGGCTGGCAGATCGACCCACAAGGCTTGCGTTATGTTATGAATATGTTCTACGACCGATATCAGAAACCGCTGTTTATCGTGGAAAATGGTCTTGGCGCTGTCGATCAGCTGGTAGTAGATGGGAACGGCGAAAAGGTAATAAACGACGACTATCGGATCAATTATTTACGAGATCATCTGGTTCAGGTCGCGGAGGCTATTGCCGACGGAGTGGAAGTCATGGGCTATACAAGCTGGGGCTGCATCGACTTGGTTAGCGCAACGAGCGCCGAACTAAAGAAACGTTATGGCTTCATTTATGTGGACCGTCATGATGATGGTTCAGGTACTCTTGAACGATACCGGAAGAAGTCCTTCCACTGGTACAAAGAAGTGATTGAATCAAATGGACAGAACCTGTTCTAGGATGTCGGTTGACATCATGAATTGAACATGTTAATTTGTAAATAACAATTAATCGGATATCAGGATTGCTACTGCATAGCAGGCAAAACCTAAGTTTCATTTATGTTTACGGGAGATTTCTCTCTCGTGCATAAATGTGATTTAGGTTTTTTTGCGTTCATTCCTTCTCGATTGATTAATATATCGGTTACCAAAGGGGTGTAGGATAATGAGTTATGAACAGCTGGGTAAAGACATCATTCAATCTGTCGGTGGAGAGAAAAATATTAACAACGTAATTCACTGTGCTACTCGACTAAGATTCACGCTTAATAATGAACAGAAAGTTGATAAAGAAAAGCTGGATAAAATGGAAGGGATTATTGGTGCAGTTAGCAAAGGGGGACAATTCCAAGTTATTGTGGGTACCCATGTTGCTGATGTTTATAAAGAGATAAGCAAATCCATATCCCCTAGTAGTAATTCTGGCGATAATACGGTTAAGAAACCTATAGGAACCCTGATTTTTGATGTGATTTCTAGAAGCTTCTCGCCTTTAATTGGTGCCTTAGCGGGTGCGGGTATGTTGAAAGCGCTATTAACTGTACTGACTTCGTTAAATGTTTTAGCAGCGGATGGAGAGACTTACAAAGTACTAGCCGGCGCTAGTAATGCCGTGTTTTACTTTCTGCCAATTTTCCTAGGCATTACGTTATCGATTAGACTTGGTGTAAATGCTTACGTAGGGGGCGCTATCGGTGCGGCTTTACTCGAACCAAATATTACGGGATTAGCCAGTATTGAATCTCCACATTTTCTAGGTATTCCTTTAGTAATGTCGGATTATTCATCGAGCGTTTTTCCGATTTTCATCGCTATCTGTATATATGCTTTATTAGATAAGCAGCTAAGAAAGTTTATACACAAGGATTTACAATTGTTCTTGGTACCTATGTTATGTTTGATGTTAATTGTTCCTTTAACCATTTTGGTTTTCGGACCGTTTGGAGTGAATGTAGGGAACTTAATCGGAGACGCTATTGTGTTCCTCAGCAGTAAGAGTGGTATTATTACGGGTGCAATTGTGGGGATTTCCTGGACGTACCTGACCGTGCTCGGTTTGCACTGGGGACTCGTTCCGATTATTCTTGAAAACATTGCTAAGGGTGGAGATCCGATCTATGCAATGGCAGGTATGGCTATTTTCGCTCAACTTGGTGTTGCCTTAGGTATTTTCTTGAAAACAAAAGACAAAAAGTTGAAAACATTGGCCGGAAGTACCTTTTTACCTGGCGCGCTCTCAGGCGTAACTGAACCTATTATTTACGGATTGCTGACACGTTACAAACGGACTTTTATTTATGTATCTATTGCCGGTGGTCTAGGTGGAGCGATGTCGGGTCTTGCTGGTGTAAAAATGGAAGTATTCGCATTTGTTAGCGTATTAAGTCTTCCTGCATTCTCACCTTTGGCTATTCAAGCGATCATAGCTCTTGGGACGATTATATTGGCTACGGTGATTACGATGTTCTTTGGTTTTGAAGACAAAAAGAAAGTGATCGCTGAGGAAGAAACTACGAGTTCTGAGAACAATGAGGTTATTCTGCCTCACGCTGTGAAAAGTACAACGGTTGCAAGCCCTCTTGCCGGTAACGTAATCCCATTATCCTCCGTAGATGATGCTGCATTTGCTTCTGAAGCAATGGGCAAGGGGATGGCAATTGAACCTTCAGAAGGTAAGCTGTACTCCCCAGTAAGCGGGGTTGTATCCACCATTTTTAGAACAGGTCATTGTATTGCAGTCGTATCGGATGATGGCGTTGAAGTTCTGATTCATATCGGTATAGAAACTGTGAAGTTAAAGGGTAAATACTTTGATGTGAAGGTGGAAGAAGGAGCAACTGTTAAACAGGGTGACCTACTGATTGAATTCGATCTCGAGCAAATTAAAAATGAAGGCTATCAAAGTACAACACCGATCATTATTACCAATACAGCTAACTATAGTGACGTTATTGGCACTAAAAAAGCAGCGATCACACCGGGCGAAGATTTGTTGACGGTAGTAGTTTGATTAGTGGCAGGCCATAAGAATTAAAACGAAATCGATCTCTTAGTATGGATGCTGAGAGGTCGATTTTTTTATGAAAAACATAATAAAAATATAGCTAGTTGCGCATAATGGAAAGGATTGCTAGATGCTTGTCGATTAAATAAGTCCATGGTATGATTTTTATAAATTAATAATTGTGGATTGTTACTGGTCGTGCAGGCAAAACCCGAAGTTAAGCCATTTGTTTAATGGTTACTTTTGGTTTTGCCTTTTTTAATTTTTGGTACAAGGAGTTGTAGCATGCAGATTGAAAAAATATTAAACAATAATGTAGTTACCGTCATAGATGATCAAAATATTGAATTGGTAATCATGGGGAGAGGCCTTGCTTTTAAGAAAAAACGAGGAGACATCTTAGAAGAAGACAAAATTGAAAAAATATTTACGTTAAACAATCAAAAACTATCAGATAAGCTAAAAACGCTTCTTTCCGAGATTCCAATAGAGCATATGGAGCTTTCAGAAGAGATTATCAACTTTGCCAAACTGCAACTCGGTAAAATGTTGGACGATAGCATCTATGTTAGTCTGACCGATCATATCAGCTTTGCATTGGAGCGATTCTCAAAAGGAATGAAGATTAAAAACGCTATGCTTTGGGAAATTAAAAAGTTCTATAAGGAAGAATACGAGGTTGGGAAAGCTGCACTTCAAATTATTCACTCAAAGTTCGGCATTATGCTTCCCGAGGATGAGGCAGGACATATTGCTCTCCATCTGGTGAATGCTGAATTAAATGAAGAGATGCCCAATATGGTGAATATTACGAAGATAATGAATGATATATTAAATATTGTGAAGCATCATTTCAGACTAGAATACGATGAGGAGTCACTCTCTTATTACCGGTTTATCACTCACTTGAAATTTTTTGCACAACGTCTCATCAACGGTACACCGCCGCCGGATAATGAGAATGGCTTATTTAATTTAGTGAAGGAGCAATACAAAGAAGCTTTTGCCAGTGTTGAGAAAATAAAAATCTATATTGATAAAACATACAATCGTGAATTAACAAATGATGAAATGTTGTATCTCACCATACACATCGAAAGAATTACCAACCAAAAAATGGAGTAATAGGACGTCCTAATGATCAAGGAAACCCTTGATTTATTAGGATTTTTTGTATGGGAAGGTCCTTCTATATAAAATTTTAACTTTGACTTTCAGCGGAATCACGTATAAGATATCTATTATGTTCTCTATGATAATCATTATCAATAGGATGATAACAATTATCATAGAATAAAACTTCGAGCGGTACATACAGGGGGATAAAGAGAATGCACAAAAGGTTAATTAGTTTATTTATGGTTATCGCTATCATATTGGTAGTATCTGGCTGTGGTACTAGCCAAAAGAATAATTCAACATCGAACGCGGGAGCAAATGACAAACCAGCTTCTGAAAATGCAAGTAGTGAATCTACAAGCGGTCCGATCGTATTAAAAGATTCTAAAGGCGAGGTTAAGTTGGATAAACCTGCGCAAAAGGTTGTAGTTCTGGAATGGACATTTACAGAAGATATTATTGCGCTCGGAATGCAGCCGGTGGGGAACGCCGATAACGAAAACTACAAGTTATATGTAACTTCTGAAGTACCACTCGATGCAAGCGTAACGGATGTTGGTTCACGCGACGAGCCGGATCTAGAGACCATTGCTTCATTAAAACCAGATTTGATTATTGCGAATACGGGTGGACACGAAGGAATTTATGATCAATTAAAAGGCATCGCTCCAACACTGATTTTCGGTCTGTATCCGGAAGAAGGACAAGGCAATCAGTATACGTTGATGGAAGATACTTTCAAAACGATTGCAGCGGCTGTAGGTAAAACCGCGGAAGGCGACAAGGTTCTTGCTGACCTGGATGCACATTATGCGGAAGCGAAGGCAAAGCTGGCTGAAGCAGGTAAAGAAGGCTTGAATTACGTGCTGACGCAAGCTTACAGCTACCAGAATGCAGCAACATTGCGTCTTTTTACAGATAACTCACTTGCTGTACAAACATTGGAGCGGATTGGTTTGAAGAACGACTGGAAACCCGAAAAATTCGAAGCTTACGGCTTCACTACATCAACGGTTGAAGCATTGCCGGCTGTTCAGGATACTAACCTGATGTATATCGTCCAGAAGGATGATAATATTTTCACGAAAGAGCTGAAGGATAATTCCGTGTGGAACGGCCTTAACTTTGTGAAAGAGAATCGTACTTTCGGTTTGAGCAGTACTACTTGGGTTTTCGGCGGTCCGATCTCCTCCAAAGTTATCGTGGATGAAGTTATAAATACATTAACGAAATGAGTGCTTTTATGAACGGGAAGAGCAGAAAAGAAGCCTCGAGTGGAATGATCTGGCGTATCATTGTAATATTTGGGGGCGGCCTTGCCGCCCTCTTTGTTCTGTCCATTCTAAGCCTAGGCTTCGGTGAAGCCAAAATCCCTGCAGCTACGGTGTTGGAGGGATTGCTGAATCGCCAGGATGTGATGGAACATAATCTGCTCTGGGATATCCGGATGCCGCGTACGGTGATAGGCCTACTGGCTGGGGCCGCCCTGGCTGCGGCTGGAGCATTACTGCAAACGATAACGAAGAATCCGCTGGCTTCCTCAGATACATTAGGGATTAATGCCGGAGCTTATTTTATGGTTGTCCTTGGAATGGTTACTTTTCCAGCTTTGCAGCATCAGTTCCCATTCTTGCTTGCAGTAGCAGGGGGACTGCTTGCCGCATTAGCCGCTTATTTGTTGAGCGGTGGTAAAGGGGCTACGCCTGTCCGATTGGCATTATCAGGTATGATTGTGTCTATGGTTCTCGGAGCTTTTACATCGGCCCTACATATTTTTAACAAGAACGAAACACAAAACCTATTCTTATGGGGCTCAGGCTCATTGATACAGCTAGATTGGGACGGTGTTAAGTATGCCTGGCCGTTTGTAATTCCATTGCTTATAGCAGCTATGCTCGCAGGTAGACAATTTGATGCGCTGGAGCTTGATGAATCCACTGCCCGCTCGCTTGGGCAACGTGTTGGATTGGCACGGGGTTTAGGTCTAGGTTTATCTGTATTATTGGCTGCGGTCGTGGTCAGCGTGGTCGGTCCGATCGGATTTGTTGGTCTAGTGGCTCCTCATCTGGTTCGGCTTAGTGGTATTCGAAAGCACCACCTGCTCATTCCTGCAAGTGCGTTGTGGGGAGCCCTGCTCATTACGGCAGCGGATACGCTTGCGCGCGTGGTTCGTAGCAGTGTAGGGGAGATGCCAGTTGGGGCAGTTATGGCGATCATTGGAGCGCCTTGGCTCATTTGGCTAGTCCTCACCAAGATGAAAAATATCTCAGGTTCAGGCTCTGGTCAGTCATCTATGAATATAGGCGGAACAGCGCTTCGGATGCGCTTTGTTCCGACGGTCATATGTATGACCGTCCTGCTCATTGTTGTTATCCTTGTGAGTTTGTCACTTGGGGGAACGAGAATACCAATCAGGGATCTGTTGAGCAGTCTTGTCCACAGCGGAGATGGATCGTATTCCGTCCTGTTGAATTTACGACTTCCGCGTACACTCGTTGCCGCTGGCGGCGGTATAGCTCTTGCCGTTAGCGGTGTCTTGATTCAAAGCGCTGTCCGAAATCCGCTGGCTGATGCCTCCATTATTGGTGTGACCTCGGGTGCTGGATTGGGGGCGCTAACTGTGATGATCGCTTTTCCGGCACTGACGGTAATAGCGGTCCCCATTGCAGCAATTGCGGGTGGTGCTCTAGCTGCAGCCTTTGTGTTTGTTTTGGCATGGCGTAGAGCCTTGAATCCATCTGTCCTTATTCTGCTTGGAATCGCTGTATCAGCCATTGCCTCTGCGGGAATACAGGTTATGATCGTCAAGGGGAGTTTATGGAGCAGCAGCTCCTTAATTTGGTTAACGGGTTCGACTTACGGACGAAGCTGGAATCAATTTAATAGCTTGTTTATCTTTTTGATTGTACTTGTTCCATTGGCTTATTATTTAGGACGTAGATTCGATTTATTAGCATTTGGCGATGAGAGTTCAACAGGTTTGGGTCTGTCCGTTCGCGGAACTCGACTTTGGGCTATGATTATCGGTGTGATGCTTGCAGCGGGAGCCGTTGCAAGTGTAGGAACCATTGGGTTCCTCGGACTTATGGCGCCGCATGCGGTACGGATGATGATTGGGCATCACACTAGACGATCTATTGTTCTGTCAGGATTACTTGGCGGATTGATGCTCGTGATTGCGGATACGCTGGGAAGAACCATAATGGCACCGAAAGAAATCCCATCAGGCCTTATTATTATGTTGATCGGAGCTCCGTATTTCCTATTTCTAATGTATAGATCACAGGTTAGAAAAGTGTAAATCTTCGCGAAGCTGAATAATTTGAGTACTGGAAGGAGAGAGCGTGGTAATACCGCGCTCTCTTTTTCTCTGAGTGCATAACCCGTCTTCCATCATGGACTGATGGGGAAGATTATTTTTTTGTAACCTATAAATCATGAAACTTTTATATACTTAGAGGCGTCAAATAAGTAGGTAAAAAATGTATTCGTCATTCCAGGAGGGTGGATTTGTGAAAAAGTTATGGATTTCAATTTTAGTGGTTTTAGTAGCCTTTCCGATGATGTTTCAATCTTCAGTGAAGGCTGCTACTCCGATCAGTATTATTATTGACGGTGTTCGATTGTCTACAGATCAAGCACCGGTAATGGTGAACGGGCGGACGATGGTACCGCTGCGGGCTATTTTTGAGGCCTTTAATGCCTCCATCAAGTGGGATCAAAAGGCACAAACTGTAACTGCGACTAAAGATAATACAACGATTATGTTAAAGATTGGCTCAAAGACAGCCACCATTAACAATAAGGCTGTAACGCTAGACGTGCCTGGTTTAAATCTGAAGGGGAGAACGATGGTCCCAACAAGGTTCGTCAGTGAAGCGCTGGGCCATGAAGTGGGATGGAACCCTAAGACGCAAGTTGTAACTATAACGACTTCTGCCTCGAATGTTGGAAACGCTGGACCAGTATCTAACATAGTAGCGCAGGATGTGAGTGATTATGGTGACGGTCGGGATCTTCAGGTTAGCTTCACACGAGCAGTTAATGAATCTCTAGTAGATCATTACCGTGTTCTGATTGTGAAGTCAGGGAATATTCTCAACCTGTCATCCGCACAAGCGGTAGCCTCTTACAATTATTCTACGGTATTACCGACAGGCACAAATCCTTCGATTAAATTAACATCCATTTCGAGGACTGTTGATGGTGATTCAATTAAGAATAATCAAGCGTATGTGGCGTATGTCTTGACGGTTGGCAAAGGAAGTAATACCAGTGCACTTTCTATTGGGTCCTCCTCTATAACACTAGTGAATAAGACTGTAACAGCAATAAATAATGTACAAGTAAATGATATAAGTGATTATGGGGATGGAAGAGATTTATCGGTCAGCTTCAATAAGCTGTCAGATGAGTCGAAGATAAGTTCTTATCGGATATTCGTTGTTAAAGGTAATAATTATTCGAATTTTAATTTAACCACAGCCAATAATGTATCTAGTGCGAACAGCACGCTAGTCAGTAAGACAGGGAATAATATCACTCAAATTTTATCTTCAGCATCCAGAGATACAGACGGAGCACTTCTTAAAACAGGCGTAAGCTATAGAGTGTTTGTTATGGCGATGGATAACAGCAATGCAGCTAATAATGTATTGTCTTCTGTTTCCTCTGCAATAACACTGACCAACATAGGTGTCTCTAACTTAACTGTCAGCGACGTTAGCAACTATAATGATGGCCGAGATTTAAGGGTGTCATTTACTCATGCGACGGACGAAACCTATATTAGCCAGTACCGGATCATGGTGGTTCCAACGTCATATTACAGCAGCTTTAGTTTAGCCGAAGCCAATAATGTAACAAATGCCAACTATACAGCGGCTAGTACAAATGGTACTTCAACCAGCCTAACATTGAGCTCGTCAGCCAGAGATGTACGTGGAGCTTTGATAAAGAATGGAGTCAGCTACAAAGTATATATCTTATCTATTGGAAGCGGAAGTAATTCAGGAGGGAATGTTCTTTCGAATGCTTCATCAGTAATTACATTAATTTATGATTCCAGTGTGAGCACAGTCTTTAACTTGAGTGTCAGCGATGTTTATGATTATGGAGATGGCCGAGATTTGAGAGTGTCATTTACTCATGCAACGGACGAAACCTATATCAGTCAGTACCGAATTATGGTAGTTCCAACGTCATATTATGGCAGTTTTGATTTATACGCAGCTAATAATGTAGTAAGTGGCAACTATACAACTGTTAGTACAAGTGGGTCTTCTACAAATCAGGTCTTGTATTCGTCAACTAGAGATGTTCTCGGTGATCTGATTAAGAGTGGGAGTAGCTATAGAGTGTATGTGTTATCTGTTGGAAGCGGAGGTTATTCGGATTCTAATGAGCTCTCTTCCGCTTCACCGATAGTTACATTGTTTAATAATTCCAGCCTAAAGGCTGTTACAAACTTGAATGTTAGCGATGTTAATGACTACGGCGACGGCCGGGATTTGCAGGTATCGTTTAACCACGCCACAGATGAAACTTACATCAACCAATACCGGATTATGGTGGTACCTACGTCTGATTACAGCAGCTTTAGCCTGTCTGATGCAAATAATGTATCCAGTGCTAATTACACCTCGGTAAGCACATCGGGCAGCAGTACCAGTCAAGTATTAGATTCTTCCGCCAGAGACGTACGTGGTAATTTAATAAAGGCTGGAATTAGTTATAAAGTGTATGTATTATCTGCCGGCAACGGAAATTATGCGGGTCCAAATGCAATTTCCGGGGAATCATCAGCCATTACGTTATCTGCGAATAAAAGTCCGGTGATCTCTGTAACAAATGTAACGTATAGAGAAGACAATGGTAGAATCCTGATCAGTTTCGACAAATCAGCCAATGAATCCAACATCTCAGAATACCGAGTATTGGTGGTTCCGTCTAAACAAGGGTTTGGTACGGCGGATGCACTTGCGGTGAATTCCTCTTATTATTCGTCGGTAACCCCTAACGGGACGAATCCTTCAACATTCACTGCGATAAGGGATGTTAACGGCAATTCAATTGTTAAAGGTATTAAGTATAAGGTGTATGTTCTTGCTGTAGCCAATAATAGCGGTATGCAGAATGGCGGTCTTTCAAATTCAACGGAGGAGTTTGAATTAAGCTCAGGGCGTGACGGAAGAGATTAAACGTACGATATGGAATTGGAATGAGACTTTTAGCTCTTTTAGCCTGGCCACTAATGGTCAGGCTTTTGTTTTATGTACATAATTTCCTTGAGTTTCATGATATAGTAGTGACCGAGAAGTTTGTGCTATTTTTCACAATTAATTATGTTACGATCCTGAAATCTTGTACCTCATATGACTAAAAAGGAGCAAAGAAAAATGAAAATTGGTGAATTCTCCAAAAAGAATAACGTGACGCAAGATACCATTCGCCATTATATAGATATGGGCCTTCTAGTTGCTGAAAAACAGGGCTGGCAGTATAAATTTAGTGAAGAAGATAGCTGTGATATCGAAAAAATTACGATGCTGAAGCAGTTGGATTTTTCGCTGACTGAAATTCAGGAGATTTTATGCTTCAATCGCATTGGCGGTGAAAAGACAGATGAGTTCAGAGATTTCTATTTATCCTTACTGGAGCGAAAAAAAGAGCAGAATCTGAAAGAACAGCAAAGATGTAAGGAGATTGACTTCCTCCTGAAAGATCGAATCAATGAGTTGAAAAGGTATGGAATCAGTGAAAAGAAAAGACTGGGATTTCCTCTGTCCTCTACAGGATTATTATATTGCCCTTGTTGCAAGCAAGCTTTGGAGATCAGTGACGGGATTGTAGAAAAAAGTATGCTGATCGAAGCTACTGTTCATTGTGAATGCGGTTACATTGCTGTGATAGAAGATGGAATCTACATCGATAAGAAGGCGGTAAGGAAAAAGATTGAGATCCCTTCGAAGAAAAAATTCCTCGAGGTGACTTCGCCGAAGTTTGTGAATTTTATGTATAACGGAACTCATACGATCATCGACTATATTTTAAACCACGGAAATAGCCCTAAATATATCATGGAGTTAGATAATTGTGTGGGTAGATTTCTAATGCAGTATATTGATTACCTGCCTAAAGGCTGCACTTATGTGCTTATTTGTCATGACAAGGACAGAATAACGAGTGTGAAGGATAATTTAGTGCAACAGCATGAGCATAGTAACTTCATCTTTTTCTGCTGTGCCATGGATCAATTACCGATTGCAGAATCCTCTATGGATATCATCATCGATCATTGGATGAGCAGAATATACGCTAAATCAACGAATAAATCCCTATTAGATATTGTATCGCCGTTTTTAAAAGAAGAGGGTCTTCTCACGGGTGCCTATCCTCATATCGGAACGAAAAGCAAGGACTTCATAAACATTCCGCTTGAATTAAGAGATTACTTTAATAAAAATAGAATATTGGAAAGATTGGATGCTTTGTATTTTTCACAGCTAGAGGTTGCAGAAATCGGTCCGGTTCTTGAGAACAACCCCTATATTGATATGAATGATAAAGAACAATATCTGATGCTGTATGCGGGCAGGAAAAAAAGTCAGATCGATAACATTTCACCTGCGAACGAATTTGAGCGGAAAAGAAGACAAAATTTGATTTCCTAAAATATTGGGTTAACCCCACACTTTTCTTTTTTTCGCGCTTTTTAATGTGCTTTTTTTCACAAAGTTCCCTTGACGTGGTGATGACCCCAGAATTTACACTCAGGGTAGTAATCATTACGTGCTTATAGATCAAGGGGGAACAAGAATGAAAAGGAATTTGAAAAGGGTAAGTTTGTTGTTATTAGGTCTTGTATTGCTGTTAAGTTTAGCGGCGTGTTCACCATCTGCTTCAGAGACTGCCACTAGTGCCAAGTCAGATACTGCCTCAGCTTCTGCTATGTATAAAGCAGGGACATATACGGCGACAGCCGCTGGTAACAATGGCGATGTGACGGTTGAAGTAGTGTTCGACGAGCAATCGATCGTCTCAGTTGTAGTGAAGGAGCAAAGTGAAACCAAAGGTCTTAGTGATACGCCGTTCGAACGTATTCCGCAGCAAATTGTTGAGAGACAGACATTGGCTGTTGATGCTGTATCTGGTGCAACGAACTCCTCGAAGGCAATTCTTACTGCAGTGGAGGATTGCGTCAAACAAGCGGGTGGAGATGTAGAGGCGCTTAAGGTGGTAGCTGTAACGGATGCTAAGGAGCAAAAGGCAACGGAGTTAACCACTGATGTTGTCATTATTGGTGGAGGCGGTACAGGGCTTGCTGCGGCTGGATCCGCTTTTGAGAATGGTGCCAAAGTTATCGTATTAGAAAAATTAGCAACGCTAGGTGGTTCAACAGCTTTGTCTGGTGGAGCAATCGGGGCAACGGGCACTCGTTTTCAAAAAGAGCAAGGCATTGAAGACTCACCAGAGTCATGGTTAGAGCTGTGGAAGGAACGTCAAAGCACAAGTAATCCGGAGAGTAAGTATCCAGATTACGATCGGGTGCGTACTTTTATGGATGCTGCTGTAGATACGACAGAATGGTTAGTAGATACCATGAATCATAAATATGCAAGTGTACAAGGTTATGGCGTTGATCCTGTAGCTCGCCTGCATTTTCCTGAAGCAGGTGGAGCAAGCTTAATCGCAAATATGGAAAAGACACTTAGGGATAAAGGAATCGACATCCTTACGGAGACCAAAGCTACCGAGCTAATCACGAATGATAAAGGCGATGTGATCGGAGTTACGGCTGAGAATGCTGAAGGCAAGCTGATCGTTCATGCTAAAAAGGTGATCATTGCTTCGGGTGGTTTTGCTAAGAGTGAGGAATTAATGAAGGAGTTCTTGCCAGAATTTGTTAAGAACATGGATATCAGTGCAGCAGGTGCAGGTAGTACAGGGGATGGAATTCTTATGGCAGAGAAATTAGGAGCTGCTCTTTATGAAGACCCATGGATCATCGGTTTAGGGATGACTGCTCGTATTCCTGGCTTGAGTGCCCTAGAGTGGGATACAACGAAGGTATATGTGAATGAAAAGGGCGAGCGTTACATGAATGAAAATAGCCATTACGCCCTTGTAACAAATAAGGCTGCTAAGAATGAACAAGTGTGGGTGGTTCTCGATTCTAGTGTTGCTAATGCGGAAGTGATTAAAACACTGGAAGCTAAGCTTCCAAGTGATGAGATTGCTACTGGAAATACTATTGCAGAATTATCTTCTGCCATGCAGCTACCTGGAGATGCACTAGTAACAACGATGGATACTTTCAATGCAGGCGTCACTTCAGGCAAAGATGCTTTTGGAAAAGAATCGGCAACGCTTGTTGCAGTGAACAAAGGACCTTTCTATGCGATTAAGAATTACCCTAGAACGATGGGGACTTTTGGCGGCTTGAAAATTGACGAGAACTATAGGGTTGTAAAAGAAGATGGATCTATCATTAACAATCTTTACGCAGGCGGAGAAGCAGCCAATCGTTATTTGTACAATCAAGTGTACATGACCGGTAGTGCTGTGCAATATGCCCTAACTAGCGGTCGACTGAGCGGAGAACATGCTGCCAAAGCAGTTGTCGATGGAAAATGAAAATAACAAAGCCTGTGATCCACTGCTCTGCAAGGAGCAAGAGGATCACAGGCTATTTACGTTGTAAAACTTTATGATCAATTGAAGCTTTGATAAGATGAGTTGTCAGAAGATAACGTAGAATGAGCCTATGAGGAGAATTTAAATGATCACACGTACATGGCATGGGATCGTTCCATTTGATAAAATAAAACAGAAGTTGAAGAGGCTCTCTCATTAGACGGGAATATAGGTGCAAACGTAAAAATTGCAGAAACAAGATAAGTGTGTTCACTTTTTTTTGTGTATGGTATGGTCATCTTGGGAAGCTGTTCATTTGTTTGCAGGCAGTAGACCAATTATTGCAGTTACCTATCCTGAGGATGATAAATATGGTTCAATCTCTCATCTCATTGTTATAAACGAAGAAGTTCATTTTTCAGCCAACCCTTTTGAAATGAATGCTTTGTAAACATTTCAAGTTGACACCCTGTGTGATTTATCATATTATAATTCGTGTTGTTATAAGTAAATAAACCAAACTCTATCCAGTGGATGGAGTGGCGGAATTTTGTCAAAGATGTATTCTTTGGTTTCAGTCGCCCCTTGTCATTTCGATGACAAGGGGCTTTATTATGTGATTTGGACGGTCCAATAGGAAGGTTCAACAGAAAGGAAAGAAGATTACGATGAATATGAAGTTACTCAAATATGCTTTACTAGTATTTGTAGGTGCATGTAGTTATGGATCGCTCTCCACGATCGTTAAGCTTGGAATGAATGATGGCTTTAGAATGCAGCAACTGGTTGGGTCGCAATACTTTTTTGGATGGTGCATGCTGCTCTTGTTAGTTGTGTTATTTTCCCGAAAAAAACTCGGGTTAAAGGTAGGTGCTTCGTTATTAGGCGCGGGGATTACCATTAGTATGACGGGTATTTTCTATGGGTTTGCCGTTGAACAATTACCTGCTTCGATTGCGATCGTGCTCTTATTCCAATTTACTTGGATTGGTGTGATTCTGGAGGCGATTGTAGATAGAAAATGGCCTAGTCGAGAGAAAATAATTTCGATGGTTATCCTTCTGATAGGAACCATACTAGCTGGGGGGATTCTAGAACCTAGTGTAGGCGAAATGACTACGAGTGGTATTGTTTTCGGTCTGATGTCTGCGGTGTCTTTTGCTTTCTATATTTTTGTTAGTGGTAGAGTGGCTACGCAGGTACCTGCAGTGAATAAAAGCTTGTATATGACTACAAGTGCAATGATTATTATTATGGTTGTTTTTTCGCCTTCCTTTATTTATGACGGAGCACTTACAGATGGTCTTTGGAAGTATGGTCTTCCTTTAGGGCTGCTTGGTATAGTTATTCCTGTACTCTTCTTTTCTATTGGTGTTCCGAAACTGGGTTCAGGCCTGGGAACGATTCTTGGTGCGGCGGAGTTGCCGGCAGCTGTAGTCGCCTCCGTATTAGTTTTGCAAGAAGATGTATCTTTGCTTCGCTGGGTTGGAATTTTCGTCGTTCTAATTGGAATTGCGGCACCACAAATCATCCCGATGCGAACAGGGAAAAAGTCACCCAAACCATCCCCTAAACAACCACTACGTAAAATAGAGCTTTAAGTGCAAACTGGCATCGAGATATGAATCATGTCCTTACAGGATGAGATCATTCCTCGGTGCTTTTTTTTAAAATATAAGTGTGTATATCACCGAAAGCGTTTATGCTTGTACAAAAAAAGATTGGTGTTAATTTTTCTGGTATGACGGATCAATGCCTATTATATAGTGGTGCTATTCTATTTAATGGAGATGACCACTGATGAACAGAATTGACTATGACTATTTTAAATCTCTGCACAATCAACAGAAACCGCTAATGCTATATAACTGTTGGGATGTAGCTTCGGCCAAAGCGATAGCAAAAGCAGGTTCAAAGGCTATAGCCACAAGCAGCTTCGCAATGGCGGATGCATGGGGGTATTCGGATGGCGAACAGCTCTCATTTGAGCAGCTACTGTGGTCTGTTTCTAGAATAGCAGAACATGTATCTGTACCATTGACGGTAGATATTGAGGGTGGGTATGCTGTAGATGAAGAGTCCTTAGCCAATAACATGGAACAATTATTCCAATTAGGCATCTGCGGGATCAATTTCGAGGATCAAAAGGTGAATCATCCGGACGATGAATTATGGGCAATCAAGGAGCAGAGTCAGCGAATTCAAACGATACAGCAAGTAGCAGCCAAGCTTCAGAAGAACGTATTTATTAACGCCAGAACCGATCTCTTTTTCAAAAAAACGAAGCATTCGCTGGGTCTAGTAAATGAAGCTATAGAACGTACCTATGCTTATGCTGAGGCTGGGGCAGACGCGATTTTTATTCCGGGGTTGACTGAGCAAAGTTTGATAGAACAATTTGTGCAAAAGTCGCCACTGCCTGTAAATGTTATGGTGATGGATGGTATGATTTCTAATGCTGAATTGCAGGAGCTTGGCGTAAAAAGAATTAGCTATGGTCCATATAGTTACTTTCAAGCACTGCATCATCTTCAAGACGATGCCCGGTCCATTCTGCAGCCACCCGCACATTATTTAGAAATGAGCTAACGACACTATGATCACGAATAAACAGCAAATCGATAAATATTATGAGATGTTAGTCGAAAAAAACTCCAATTATGAAGGTGTATTTTTTGTCGGCGTAAAAACAACAGGCATCATGTGCAGGCCAACTTGTCCGGCTAAAAAGCCTTATAAAGAAAATTGTGAGTTTTTCGCAACAGCCAAAGAAGCCTTGTTAGCTTCATATAGACCGTGTAAAAGATGCCAGCCTTTGTCCAATCCCACGAAAATGTCCTCAGAAGTAAAGCTTCTTGTTGAAGCTATAGAGCGTAACCCGGAAAGGAAATGGACAGATAAAGATTTTGATGAGCTGTCAATTAGTGCAAATACTGCACGCAGACAATTTAAGAAGCAATTCGGAATGACCTTTATTGAATATGCACGTTCTAGACGTTTAGGACTGGCATTCAAACATATCAGGAATGGGGATTCTATCATTAACGCACAACTGGATAGCGGGTACGATTCGAGTAATGGATTTAGGGATGCCTTTTCACGAACGATGGGCACCGTCCCGAATCACTCCAAGCAGATTAAAGTGCTGCACTGTACCTGGATAGAAACGATATTAGGGTCTATGCTTGCGATCGCAGAAGAAGAGTACCTTTTACTGCTGGAGTTTGTAGACCGAAAGGGACTTGAGAATGAAATCAAGAAATTACGCACACGCTTAAATGCAACGATTTTGCCTGAAAAGGTTGCTGTGCTAGAGCAAATTGAAGAGGAATTAAATCTTTATTTCGAAGGAAAACTTATAGAATTCAGAACGCCGATTCGTTATCTTGGATCTGATTTTCAGCAAAATGTATGGAATCAACTACGAAGAATTCCTATAGGTCAAACGGTTTCGTACAAGGAGCTTGCAGAGAATATAAATCACCCTTCGGCTTGCCGCGCTGTAGCAAGGGCTAATGGAGCGAATCAATTATCGATCTTGGTTCCATGTCATCGAGTGATCAATAGTAACGGTGAATTAGGAGGCTATGGCGGCGGTATTGCAAGAAAAGAATGGTTAATCAATCATGAGAAAACCATTAGTATGTAGGGCGTAAATCAACTGAAAATGTATTGAATACGATGTGTCTGAAAGTCTGGATACATCGTTTTTTATTGTTTTTTTAAGTGAGAAAAGCACTAGTTCAAGCAAAAGAAGGAAATTTTATGCTATCACAACAATATCCAATTGTGATAGCATAATATATATTTTCATAAGAAAGCGCAGCCTTATCTTAAGGAGATTGGAGCGAACATCATGCTGAAGGTTATGATCGTGGATGATGAGCCCTGGGTACTTGAAGGGCTGAGAACGATGATTGATTGGGAAAAATACGGCTTTGAAGTGTGCGGGGAAGCCCGTAATGGTTCAGAAGCGATGAGACTTATTCAAGAATATAAACCGGAATTGGTCTTAACGGACATTAATATGCCGGTTATTAATGGTCTCGAGCTTATCACAAAGCTGAATGAATTGATGCCTAAGCCTCCAAAATTTGTGGTATTGACCGGATATAATGATTTTAAATATGCACACACGGCATTGCAACAACGAGTGAACGACTATTTATTAAAGCCTATTGATGATGAAGAAATAGAGTCATTATTAAGCAGGATTACGCCTATGATTCGAAATGAAATCGCTTCCAATGAAGAGCTTGATAAGAAGCAATTTTTTATCGTAAACAATATTATCAACCGTCTAATTCAAGGTGAGTGCAACGAAAATTTAGAGCTTCTAACCCAGAGCACGTTGAAGCTTCAAGCGAATGCAGAATTAATGTGTATTCTTATCGAACCAGCCACATCTTTGAATCCATTTCTTCCACGAACTGTCGACTACTTTCCTCAGGAAAGTATACATTTCTTTCAAGATCGATCGGGAAGAACAGGGATTATTCTTGAGTCTGCTTCTATTGGGAATGAGAGTCTGGATGCTATCGTCAACCAGATTCGTTCGGATTTTGCTGAACAATCACATGAGCCGGTACTCCTGGCGATTAGCACTAGGGGGGTAGGCGTGTGTTCGATTCGAGAAATTTATATGCAGGCGCTTGATGTATGGAAACGCAAGACACATCAGCAGAAGAAGGGGGTTTTTTATTATTGTGAGCTTAGGGCTCTAAAGAAGAATGAACACCATGAGGATCACTTCAAACTGCTGCTGGATAAGGTCCTGGCAAACGATATAGAACAGATACAGCCATGTGTAAAAGAAACGTTTGCTGTTTTCGTAGAGAATCTATTGACGATTGAAATCGTGCAAGCCCAAGTGGCTCATTTGGAGCTTACAATTTGTACACTTATAGCCCAAATGAATGGTACTCCAGATACGATGATGATAAAGATTCAGCAAGAATATGGAAATTTAGGGGAGTTAAATGATTATTTTGCATTAAGCCGCTATGTTCAAAGTCTTTCTATGCTGGCGACGGTCTATTTATCTGAATTAGAGCAGCAGAATGAACAAAATACGATTTACAAGGTGATTCAGTATGTGGATCGTGAATTTCGGAATAAATTGAAGCTTCAGGATTTAGCACGGCAATTTCATATCAATTCTACCTATTTGGGACAGCTTTTCAGGAAACAAACGGGTCAGGGCTTTAGTGAATATTTAAATGCCAAAAGGATTGAGGAAGCCAAAAGTCTGCTTAAGCGAACGCAGCTGAAAATATCGGATATTGCGGTGCAGGTGGGATTTTCAAATACAGACTATTTTATAGACAAGTTCAAGCTGATTGTAGGGGTAGTCCCATCCGTCTATAAAAATGAAAATAAAAACCAATAGCTCTAAGGGAAGCAAGGTGTTTCGTATGGAGAGAAAAAAATTCAGATTTAGAAAAGTAGTCAATGACATTCCACTGAACTATAAATTTTCCCTCATTTATATTATAGGTGTGCTTCTCCCTATCATTATTATCAACCTTGTTTTTTTGGATCGGATTTCCGATTTGATCAAATCCAGAGAACAGCAAAACTTAGAAATCTCTTTAGAGAGGGCCAGAAAGGATATTCAGGATTTCATTGAGGGTGGAGTAGCAGTTAGCTATACGCTGTCCTCCGATAAGAATCTGTATGAATTGCTAGAGCGGAGGTATGGGAGCTTGATCGAATTTTATGACACCTTCGACGAACAGCTTCGAGATCGGATGAACAGTTATATGCCAGTTAACAATCAGCTTGAACGAATTACTGTATTTACGAATAATGACTCCATTTTTTCTGGTAGTAACTATCAGGTCATCACGGACAAGGTAAGGGAAAGTGAGTGGTATAAGCAGTTCAGTACTGCGAATAAACATATGTTTCTTGCTGCTTATCAAATGAGCGCAGCGCCTAATGTGGCTTCTAATGCCCCCTATTTAAGTGTAATTGAACGAATGGATGTATACAGCTCACTAAATACCTATGAGAAGCTGCTTAGAATTGACCTGGATCTCAGTAAAATATATGACATTATAATTAGAGAAAAGGATTATTTGAGTCTTTACCTGGTTAACGGGCAGGATGAAATCATTATGTCTGCTCAGAGCGGTTATCAGAGAGGTGCGAAGGATCCTTATCCTGTATTCGAGCTTCAGGATGATGAGCGCAAGGAAGACATACATATTGTACCCGTTGGCGGAGCTAGTTATATAAAAAGCTGGCGAATTATAGGGGTTACGCAGGGGGAGCGTATTGCTCAGGCGATTCTGGAGATTCGAATTTATGCGGGTATTTTGGCGTCCATTGTCACCTTGCTCACAACCGCCTTTTTATATGTGATGTTAAGATCCTACAATTATCGGGTGAAACGGTTGTCTAGGCATATGCAGAAAGTAACGAATGAGAAATTCGATCTTATTCAAATCGATGAAGGACAAGATGAGATTGGTGACTTGATTCACAACTTTAATAGAATGACCACTAAAATTAATTCTCTAATTAACGACGTATACAAACTAGAGATTCAAAAGAATAACCTGGAGATGGAAAGAGTAAGGGCTGAACTGAATTTTTTGCAAAGTCAGATGAATCCCCATTTTCTCTTCAATACTTTAAATGCCATTTTAGTGGTCTGTACCAAAAATAATTATTCGGACGTTACAGACATCATTAAGAGTTTATCCAAGTTGCTCAGAAGACTACTTAGCTGGAAAGAAGATCTCGTTACATTGGAAGAAGAAATGACGTTCATTGAGATGTATCTGAAAATAGAAAAATTCCGGTTCAGAGATAAATTTGATTATCAATTTGAGATCGATGAGCAGTCGCTGCAATATAAAATTCCAAAGCTAAGCATGCAGCCTTTAGTAGAAAATTCCTGTAAGCATGGCCTGCAGGCCATAGAAGGACTCGGTATCATTAAAGTAAAGACGGAAATCGAGGATAGTCGTTTGCAAGTTACGATTTCAGATAACGGTAAAGGGATCGAACCAAGCCAGCTTAAAGAGATTTTATTTAATGTTCAAAATGAAGAAGCGTCCTCAGGAACGAATATCGGAATCCGCAACGTGTATCGCAGACTGGAGCTATATTATGAAGATCAGGTTCGCTTTGAAATTAGCAGTGTCCCAAATGAAGGAACTGTTGTCGCGTTTGGCATTCCGCTAAAGCTCCTGGAACGAAAAAATAGCTAGAAGGTGAGGGAGCCTATGAAATACAAAGTATTGTTGATCGATGATGAGCCTAGTGCTCTTGAAGGGATGCAGCTATGGATAGACTGGCAGGCGCTTGGCTTTGAAGTATGTGGAACCTCCAGTAATGGCAAAGAGGGCTTACAGTTAATAAAGCAGCTACTGCCGGATCTTGTCATTACCGATGTAAATATGCCGCTAATGAATGGTCTGGAAATGGTTTCCGCCTGGCAGCAAGAGGAGACTAAACCGATTAAGTTTGCCATACTAAGCGGTTATAGTGAGTTTGAATATGCTAAGACAGCTATACGTTATGGCATTAACCATTATCTGATGAAGCCGCTATTCGAAGAAGAGGCGTCAGAAGAATTGAAGGAGATATATCGGGAATTAGAACAGGAAACTCAGAAGCGAAGCTTAAATCAAATGGCAAACTCAGAGGAGGTTGTCTCTCTTCTTAAGAGCATATTGAATGAGAAGGCAGAAGATAAGTCAGACTTTACAGTACTTACACGTCTATCGGAAGACAAAAGCCTTTGGAATATTTGTTTACTACAGACAGACCCAACGATGTATACGGAAATCAGAGAGAAAGCAGTAGCTCTCCTAACGAATACGGAATCGATGTTTCTGATCGATCTGGAGGCTTATTGCTTTGGAATCGTATACGGCTATCCTTCGGAGTCTGATGAGGGTGCTGCAATATATCATGCAGTAGCTCCCTTGCTGAATGAACACCCTAAGCAAGCCATGTATATTGCAGTAGGGGATAGCGTGGGCTCTTTGCTTCAAATAGCGAATAGCTACCGAACGGCGAAAGAAGCGCTAATGTATTATTTTTATAATTCGGATCATTCAGGATTCTTGACCTATCAAGGAACCAAAGATAGTCAGTTCAGCTATCACTATGATCAAATTCAACTGATGGATGACTTAATGAGACCCATTAACACACTGGACATAAAAGGCTTTAAACAAGCTGTGGGCTTAGCCTCTCGCAGTTTTCGTGAGATGCGCATTGCTCCTGAGGTTGTGAAGAAGATCGTTATTCATATTATGTATAAGATCGTTGAGTTTACTTCGAAAGCTAGTGAAGTTCAAGTATCCTCCCTGTTAACCCAAATAACAATCCCCGAAATGCGGGACTCGATGATGAAGTTGAACGATTTAATGCGTAATCTTTTATCATGTGGTGAGGCGAGTATTGATATTCTTCTAAAAGAACAAAGCCAAAAATCACAGGGGATTGTACAGGAAATCAACAACTATATTGAAGCGCATTATCACGAAAATCTTACAATTAAAAAGCTGTCGGAGGTATTCTTCCTGCATCCAGTGTATCTGGGACAATTATTGATCAAGAAGAATGGCATTCATTTTAATGAGCAGTTGCATGACCTCCGAATTAAGGAATCTGCACGTTTACTTCAACACAATAAGCTCAAAAACAGTGAGATCGCCGAGAAAGTAGGATATTCCAATTACAGTCAGTTTCTCAAACAATTTGAAAAAAAGATGAAGATGAGCCCTAATGAATTTAAACATGCGAATACCTAAACTTTTTGGGGGTATACCTTTAGTTCTGGCGTATTATCAATGGCATCATCACCTCTATAATTTAACTTGTAAGGGCTTACAATATGGTTTCACCAACAAAATATGGAGGTGCTTTATGGGGGGCAAGTCAATATCAAAGTTCAAACTTAGTCTTATTGCTGTGTTATCCCTAAGTTTTGCTCTAGCAGGGTGCGGTGGAAATAACAGCGGTAATACTGCTAAGGGGGAAAACAAACCGGCAGAAACAACAGCTGCAACTGCAGCTGGAACCGATGACAAGAAGGTAGAGCCTTTTGAAGTTAGTATCTTTCTTGGAGAAGCTGGTCAACAACCAACACCAGATAACAAAATTTACAAGATGATCAAAGAAAAAACAGGTGCATCATTCAGTTTCGAATTCTTGGCAGGAGATCTTAAACAGAAGCTTGGTGTTATGATTGCCGGTTCGGATTATCCGGATCTGATGAGTTCCAATACCCAACTGACGGCAGCAGGCGCATTTATTCCTCTTGAGGACTTGATTGAAGAACACGCTCCGAATTTGAAAGCGCATTACGCAGCTTACTGGAACATGATGAAGGATCCAAATGATGGACACATTTATACACTTCCAAACTATGGTGCGTATAACGGTGAGATGAATACAACTTATTACTCGGGCCCAGCTTTCTGGATTCAGAAAGCCGTACTTAAAGATGCCGGTTATCCAACCGTTAAAACTTTGGACGAGTATTTCGATCTTATCGTGAAATATAAAGAGAAAAATCCAACCATTGATGGTCAACCAACAATTGGGTTTGAGATTCATAACAAAGACTGGAGAAACTGGGGATTGTTCAACGCTCCTCAGCATCTGATCGGGCATCCTAATGATGGCGGAGTAGTAGTTAAGGATAACGTAGCAGAAATCTTTGCGGATAAAGACTATGCTAAGCAGTACTATAAAAAGCTTAATGATATGAATGCGTTGGGTATTATTGACAAAGAAGCATTTGTAATGGATTATGACCAATATTTAGCTAAATTGTCTAGCGGAGCCGTACTGGGAATGTTTGATCAGCACTGGAACTTCCAGAAAGCAGAAGATTCACTCAAAACACAAGGGAAAGATATGAGCACTTATGTAGGTTTGCCTCTTGTATATGATACTAACACCAAAGATTATTATCTGGATCGCCCTGCTCTTAACTTGAATAATGGATTCGGGATCACTGTCAATGCTAAGGATCCAGTGAGAATCCTTAAACTTATGGACACATTAATTCAAGAAGATTGGCAAAAAACCCTCACTTGGGGGATTGAAGGCGAAGATTATCAAGTGGAAGACGGTCGCTTTATAAGAACCCAAGAACAACGGGACAACGCAGTTGATGCAACATGGAAGCTAAGTAACAAAGCAGAAGCTTGGTATGCTACTGCTCCTAAAATGCAAGGATACTTTGCAGACGGTAACTCAACGGATGCGGCAGCCCAACCGGAAGAATATAAAGCAGGGTTGGAAGCGTATGACAAGGAAGTCCTTGACGCATATGGATTCGACAGTTATGTAGATTTCTTCAGTAAGCCTGGACCGAACCCAGTGGCTTACCCAGCTTGGTCGATAGATCTAGTTGAAAATTCTCCAGCAAAAATTGCTGATACGAAGATGGGAGAAGTTAAAACCAAGTACCTGCCAAAAGCAATCTTGGCTAGCCCTTCCGATTTCGATAAAGTTTGGACTGAATTTGTTGGAGAACTTCATAAAGCGGATATCAAAGCCTACGAAGATAGAATCAACGAACAGCTTAAATGGAGATTTGATACTTGGAGTGTAAAATAATTTAAGTTTGCTTAAAATCAGAAAGTGGTGGCTTATTAGCCAACCACTTTCTGAAATATATGGATGATGTGGGGAGAAGACTATATGGATGAGACCTTAACGGGAAAAACAGTAAAGCGGCATCCTAAAAGAAAAAAGAAGCAACCTATTACTTGGTCTTTGATTAAGAATCAGAATCAACTAATTTGGATGTCCGTTCCATTGCTACTTTATATTGTACTATTTGCGTACGTACCTGTTTGGGGATGGACCATGGCTTTTCAGGATTATAAACCAGCTAAGGCATTTGGCGAACAAACGTGGGTTGGCTTGAAGCACTTCAAGGCAATATTTACGGACGATACCTTTCTAAGGGTATTTAGAAATACATTGGCAATGGGTTTAATTAATTTCATTCTAGGATTTATTACTGCGATAGGATTAGCCTTACTTCTTAATGAAATCAAAAATGTATTTTGGAAAAGAACCGTGCAGACTATATCCTACTTGCCGCACTTTCTCTCTTGGATCATTGTAACAGGGATTGTAGGTGTCTCCCTTTCGGTTGGTAACGACGGGATTATCAACATCTTACTCATGAAATTAAATCTTATTGACTCACCAATCCTTTGGCTCAGTGAAGGAAAATATTTCTGGGGTATTGTGGGTGCTTCAACCGTCTGGAAAGAGGTGGGATGGGGTACAATCATCTACTTGGCTGCTATTGCTTCTATAGATCCAGCTTTATATGAGGCTGCTGAGATCGATGGGGCAAACCGGTACAGAAAAATGTTCAATGTAACATTACCTGGAATTAAACCAACCATTGTAATCCTGATGATCATGTCCATAGGACATGTACTGGATGTCGGATTTGAGGTTCCGTTCTTGTTAGGGAACGGTCTTACTGCAGACTGGTCGGATACGATAGATATATTTGTATTGAAATACGGAATTGGGCAAGGGAATTATTCCTTAGCCACTGCAGGTGGTATATTTAAAACAGTCGTAAGTGTAACGTTGCTGCTATTAGCTAACTGGACCTCGACGCGGCTAGGGGAAGAGAGGCTGTTATAATCATGGAGAAAACTCAATTAATACCTCAGAAATCTCCAAAAAGTAATGTCGGAAGACGCATGAGAAATATAGGTCTTGAACCAGTATTGTTCGGTACCTTTAATACTGTATTTATGGTGTGTATAGTTATAGTTACCTTATATCCTTTTTTAAATACTATAGCAGTTTCATTGAATGCGGGGAACGATACGATCCGTGGCGGCATTTATCTGTTGCCTAGAGAGTGGACCATACAAAACTATAAAGCTGTTTTTGCCTCAGGTACCATTATTCCTGCTTTTTGGATTTCGGTAGCACGAACAGTGTTATCTACGGTCCTGAATCTATTCCTAACCACAATGCTTGCTTATGCTTTAAGCCGGAAAGAATATGTTTTCCGCAAACCGATTACCATTATTTTCGTCCTTACCATGTATTTTAATGCGGGTCTGATACCAAACTATTTCCTTATTAAGGAGCTTCATCTGCTCAACTCGTTTTGGGTATATATAATACCGTCCATGCTAAGTGCATTTAATATGATCGTTATTCGTACTTATATTGGTAGCTTGCATGAAAGCCTTATGGAATCCGCGAGAATTGACGGTGCCGGGGAGTTCAAAATCTTTATGAAAGTAGTCTTCCCTTTATGTAAACCTGTTCTTGCTACCATCGCCCTCTTTGTTGCAGTAGGTGCATGGAACGCATGGTTTGATGCTTTTATCTACACCTCTTCCCGCCAGCACCTCAGCACATTGCAGTATGAATTAATGAAACTAATACAATCTAGTATGAATGCGAACAGTAACGCAAGTGTAGCTAACGGTCAAGGGGTGACTGCGGAGTCAGCAGGATCAATGGTTACTCCAAAGTCCATTCGTGCAGCAGTTACTATCGTTGCCTCCGTTCCAATTTTGCTAGTGTATCCATTCATGCAGAAGCATTTTGTAGTTGGAATGAACGTGGGAAGCGTGAAGGAATAAGCAGCTTACAATCACTATTAAGGAATAGGAAGGTTGTTTGTTAAACTATGAACCAATCCCTAATCACATACACAAATCCAATACTTCCAGGCTTTTATCCAGATCCGAGTATTACACGGGCTGGAGACGACTTCTATTTGGTTTGTAGCTCCTTCGAATATTTTCCTGGGGTACCTATCTTTCACAGCCAGGACTTAATTCATTGGACACAAATTGGTCATGTGCTCAATCGTGAAAGTCAGCTAGATACACGTAAGAGCAAAAGCTCTGGAGGTATATTTGCACCAACGATCCGGTATCATGAAGGAACGTTTTACATGATAACGACCGAAATACACGGGAAGGGGAATTTCTATGTTACGGCTACGGACCCAGCGGGTCCGTGGTCAGACCCGATTAGTATTCCTTATGGAGGAATTGACCCTTCTCTAATGTTTGATGAGGATGGAAAGGTATATGTAACCACCCAGCAGGGGGAAGATTATGACTCCCACGCCATTCAATATGAGATTGATATTGCTACGGGCGCAGCTTTAACAGAACCAGTTGTCATCTGGACTGGGGATGGTGGACCTTGGACGGAAGGACCACATTTGTACAAAATTAACGGAATGTATTATATCATGTCTGCTTCAGGCGGCACGGCAAAGGAACACCGAGAAATTATCGGTCGTTCTTCCTCCCCTTACGGTCCTTTTGAAAGATTAGAGCAACCGATATTGACCCATCGCGGGACTGATAGTCCCATTCAGTATTTGGGTCATGCCGATTTGATTGAGGATCGTAATGGGGATTGGTGGGCTGTATTCCTAGGTGTCAGACTAGTAGATTCAAAATATACTGTCCTAGGGAGAGAGACTTTCCTTGCTCCTGTAAGCTGGGATGAAGACGGCTGGCCTATGATCGATAATAATGAAGACACTGTCGGGCTGGAGATGAAGGTTCCGCGTGTACCGGGTCATTCGCCAAAACCTGAGACTAGCGGAAGATATGATTTTGATGACCCTGTATTGCCATTGGGATTATCCTTTCTGCGGAATCCGGCAGAGGGAAGCTGGTCACTAAGCCAACGTCCGGGTTTTCTAGCTCTTCGAGGGCAATCGAAAGACCTTAATGAAGTGGGTCAGGTAGCCTTTATAGGCAGAAGACAGCAGCATACTTCAGCTGAATGGAGTACATTACTGGATTTTAACCCTACCGTGGACGGTGAAGAGGCTGGACTCTGTGCTAGATTGGACGAGAATGCACATTATGAAATTGCACTATCGCAAAGAAATGGACATAGAGTGATTACAGCTTATTTAACTGTTGATGGAACAACACATGTGGCTGCAGAGATTCCAACCATTGCTGGGTGTTTATATCTGAAAATTCGGGCGGAGCTAACGGAATACACTTTACTTTATTCTTTGGATGGTCAGGAATGGATCGAGCTATCTAGGGCTCTAGCCTATCCATTATCCCCTCAAGCTGTCAAAGGAAACGGATTTACCGGTGTTCTTGTTGGCTTATATGCGACAGGACATGGCAAAGTGGCGGGGGTTCCTGCTTACTTTGATTGGTTCGACTATCGATCATCATGAGTAGAATGCTAAATATGTACGCTTTTGTAGGGAGGGAAATTGATGAGACAAGCTAGCGATTACTCAGAGCCTGCACTAAAGACAGTGTTCTCGGAGGATTTCAAAATTGGCGCAGCGGTCAACCCATTTACGATACAATCACAGGAGCACTTGCTTGCTTATCATTTCAACAGTATAACTGCTGAGAATGAGATGAAATTTGAAAGTCTACATCCACTTGAGGATATTTATAACTTTAGGGCAGCAGACCAGCTAGTTGCCTTCGCCCGAAAACATAAGATGGCGATGCGCGGACATACCTTGGTCTGGCACAATCAGACTACGGATTGGTTGTTTGAGGATAAGAACGGAGGACCTGTAAGCAGAGAGATTTTGCTTGCACGAGTCAAATCACATATTCAAACCGTTGTAGGACGTTATAAGGAAGATATTTATGCTTGGGATGTTGTGAATGAAGTTATTGCCGATGAAGGAGAAGAGCTTCTTCGCCATTCGAAGTGGCTCGACATTGTTGGCCCGGATTTTATAGCTAAAGCGTTTGAATTCGCCCATGAAGCTGATCCTAAGGCATTATTATTCTACAATGACTATAATGAATCCCATCCCTTAAAGCGTGACAAAATCTATGAACTGGTGAAGTCGCTATTGGATCAAGAGGTGCCGATCCATGGCGTCGGATTGCAGGCACACTGGAATCTATACGATCCGAATCTTGATGATATTCGTGCTGCGATTGAGAAATATGCCTCGTTAGGACTGCAGCTTCAATTGACTGAGCTGGATGTATCCATGTTCCGTTTTGAAGACAAACGAATGGACTTAAAGACAGTACCTGCTGATCTGCTCGAACTTCAAGCAGATCGATATGAAGCGATGTTCGCACTGCTGAGAGAATACCGCGACGTGATTAGTTCAGTCACGTTCTGGGGAGCAGCGGATGACTATACCTGGCTAGATGATTTCCCTGTTCGTGGCCGGAAGAACTGGCCCTTCTTATTCGATGAAGAGCATCATCCGAAGCCAGCCTTTCACCGTATTATCGGCTCTGCCCCAAAATTATAGAGCGGGTAAGCTGCTCAAGTAGTAAATAACCCGTCCTTATATTGAATAAGGGCGGGTTTTTTATTTGCTTGTAGATCAGAAGAATGAAACTCAAAGGGAGGGTTACGGTGAATATTACGATAAGAACAATACTGGAAGATTTAAGGGGAACTGAGGAACAGATAGATGGGACTGTAGATACACTTAGGCCAGGAAATCCAAAAACGGTGGTTACAGGGATAGTTACAGCATTTTGCGCTACGCAATATGTTGTGGAACGAGCAATGGCTCTGAACGCCAATTTGCTGATCACACATGAAGGTGTGTATTACAGTCACCATGAGACGAGTGAGTGGTTAGAGGATGACGCTGTTTATCGCACGAAACTGAGTTTGATCAAACGTTCTGAAATGGCTATTTTTCGTTATCATGATTATTGGCATCGTTATAAACCGGATGGGATCATGGTGGGCTTGCTGCGAGAGCTTGAGTGGTCAGCTTATGTGGATGAGCAGCAACCCGCTACTACAATCCTAACGATTCCTGCGATGACAGTAAGTGAAGCGGCTCAGTACATAAAAAGAAAACTAGGAATCCCCTATGTACGTGTTGCCGGTGACCTATCCCAGGTATGCAGACATGTGGGGATATCAGTGGGTTACAGAGGAGGCGGGACAATGGCTATCCCTCTTTTTAATCAGCACAATCTTGATTTACTGATTGCTGGCGAAGGGCCAGAATGGGAAACTCCGGAATATGTGAGGGATGCAGTACATCAAGGTAGATCGAATGCGCTGATTATGTTAGGTCATGCGGAGAGTGAAGCCCCGGGAATGAAATATTTAGCTGAAGTTTTGGCAGAAAAATATCCAATGATTCCTACTTATTTTATTGCAGAACAACCGATCTATCAGCTGCTTTAATCCTTATAAATCGAAATGAAGAATAAATTTGCATATTATGGAGAAAATGATTGGAAACCAGGTCACTGAGAAAGGAGTGTTTCAATGGAAATTCCTTTGGAGGCTGATGAAGTGTTAAGTCGTATCAAAAAGCTTCAAACTGACGGAAGCTCGATCAGCAAAAAACAAGTGAAGCAAAGCGATCCTGATCTTATGAGAAGTGCGCTGTTCTTTTTTCCGAGCTGGGAGCATGCATTGAAAAACGCCGATCTGTTGTAGCCGAATGATTGTATAAAGAAGCCGAGTGGTTCAGGGATTGATCTCTGATGACCGCTCGACTTTTTCTTAATAAACCGAGTAAACAAGAGCAATAGAAAGAGAAAACGAAGAGTATGCTCAATATGAAATGAAAAGCATGGCTTTCATCATTATTTTGCCCAGGGCTCAACTTTACAAGAAACCTTACACGGAGTATGATTCATCACATAACTGACAATTACATAAGAAGTCCGCTTAATTTCCGTTAAGGAAAGCGGGGGAACCAACAACTGGAAATCGATATGACAGTCGGTACTAGTTATGGGGTGAATCCTGTTACAGATGCTTAATAGTGCATCCATACAGGTAGGGCAACTCTCACTGCCCGAATCCGACAGCTAACCTCGTAAGCGTATGGAGAGAGGATGAATGGCGTATTTGATGATGAATAGCCACAGAGAATCCCTCTGTGGTTTTTTGCTGCGTTTATAAGCACATATAGATATAGAACTTACCTGTGAAAGAGGTGTTAATTTTGCCTATTGCTAAACTGAATGGAACTTCGCTCTATTACGAAATCATTGGAACAGGGACTCCGGTTGTGTTTATCCATGGACATGGATTAACACATAGCATGTTTAAACCACAATTAGAGTATTTTTCTGATAAATATAAAGTGATTCTGTGCGATTTACGGGGGAATGGCAAATCAGGTGAATTGCTGCAGGCTCCAAACGAGATTATTGAAACGCAATGCCTAGATATAATTATGCTATTGAATGATTTGGGCATTCGTGAGGCGGTTTTTGTCGGGAGCGCCTATGGGGGGCTCGTCGTTCAACATATTGCGAAACAATACCCGGAACGGGTAAAGGCGATTGTTGTCGCGGATAGCTTTTGTAGAAGTCATGCATCAACAATAGTAGGTAAAATTCAGCTTATGGCTGCATATTGTAGTTGGTTAATGTATTACGCTCCTAGCGAGCTTGTACTGCCTTCGATTCGTATGATGTATCGCGAACGCTGGAACCTGGCCTATAACGAGATTAGAAGAGGACTTCTCGACAAACGTCCACGGGAATTGTATCGTCAAAGGCTGGCTACGAGTCATGTAGATTACACTAGATGCTTAAAGTCTTTTAAACGTCCCGCGTTATGTATAGTCGGTGACTTTAGTGAATTTGGTGTCAACTGTATGAAGGATATGGTGTCTCAGCTGCCGCATGCTCAGTTAGCGATCATTCCTAACGCATTAGATCCTAGTAATCTGTGTCAGCCGGAGAAATTTAATGCTATTCTTCAGCGTTTTTTGGAGAAACATCAGGATGCTCAGCAGATCAGTTAATCCTAGTAGAGAAAGCACCTTAGATTGCAAAAACCTCTTCAGAGTTTTAATGATCGGCTAACGTTTAAGCAAGAAATGAGGGCGTTCCATAGCTGGGAGTATGAACTGGCTGTGGGACGTTCTTTTGTATAGTATTATAGGGAAAACCTCCCTAAAGTACAGAGTATCGAACTAAAGGCTGGCTCAAAGTAGCGAAATCTACGAATGAGCCAGCCTTTAGCATACTATTAATCGAAAGAATACCACCCGTAGCACCTTCTCAAAGAACAGAATAATGAAATCCAATCGGTAGCTTTGCATTTTGTACATTGCTGTCTACTGATGTAAGATTAAAGGTATTCGATATTAACTATCTAAAGGAGCTGAGTCATGATGTCTCAAGCCGAAACTATAAAATTGACTTCATTATCTTCAAAAGGAGGCTGCGGCTGCAAAATCGGTCCCGCCGATCTCATGCAGGTTATTCGCAGTCTGCCACCAACCGTTCCTAACCCGGATCTACTTGTAGGTTTGGATACTAGTGATGATGCAGGCGTGTATCGTTTAAGCGATGAACTCGCGTTAGTGCAAACTGTTGATTTTTTCACACCGATCGTGGACGACCCTTATTCCTTTGGGCAAATTGCAGCAGCCAATGCGTTAAGTGACATTTATGCTATGGGTGGTAAGCCGCTTACAGTGCTTAATATTGTTGCATTTCCTATCTCTGTTCTGGATAAAAGCATTCTCGGTGACATTTTGCGCGGTGCAGCGGACAAGGTGCAGGAAGCAGGAGCGACGCTTGTAGGTGGACATTCTATCGACGATAAAGAGCCTAAATTCGGATTGGCTGTTACGGGGCTGGTGCACCCGGACAAAGTAAGAACGAATGCAGGCGCGCAGGTGGGGGATAAGCTGATACTAACAAAACCTATCGGTGTGGGCATCTTAACAACTTCTATTAAAAAGGATCAACTATCACCAGAAGAAACCACACGCCTCACCACAGTGATGTCTACATTGAATAAAAAAGCGGCTGAAATCATGGAGCCGTATGATGTGCACGCTTGTACGGATGTTACTGGATTTGGGCTGTTGGGACATGCCTCGGAAATGGCTAAAGGAAGTAACCACGGACTGATTATTCGTCAAGGCGATGTACCGATGCTGCCAAGAGTAAGAGAGCTGGCGGAGCAGGGATTTGTTCCAGGCGGAACTAAGAATAACTTTGCCCATTTGGAGGGCAGCATTCTTTATCCGGAAGAGATGGACCAATTAAGCCGTTATATTCTGTGTGATGCTGTGACTTCTGGCGGACTGTTGATTTCTGTTGCTCCTGAACAAAGTGAAGTCTTGCTACAAGAGCTGGTAGCTGCAGGTGTAGAAGCGGCATTGATCGGAGAAGTAACAGAAGAACATCCGGGTCAAATTACGGTAATAGCTGCGCAATAATGATGAAGTCAGCTTAGAGGCAACCTAAGAAGTTAGCCACCAGAGGAGAGAGTGCATTGTTTCAGGATATTACACTGGAAGAACTAAGAATGCTAAAAAATAAGAAGCAGATCACTGTGATCGACGTTCGATCTCCTTCTGAATATAAAGATTCGACATTATCGGATAGTCTGAACATTCCTTTTTTTGATGATGAGGAACGGGCTGAAGTAGGCACTTTGTATAAACAGACTAGTGTGCAGGCGGCGAAAGAACGCGGTTTGGAGATTGCTGCTGCGAAGCTGCCTACCTTTGTCAAAGAATTCGCTGCGATTCAAGGGGACAAAGCTGTATTCTGCTGGAGAGGAGGTATGCGCAGCCGTACTACGGCCACCGTACTTTCTTTAATGGATATTCATGCTTACCGGCTGATTGGCGGCTATAAAGCTTACCGTAAATGGGTACTCGACGAACTGGAGACTTATGAATTCAAGGCAAAGCCTTATGTAATTCACGGAAATACGGGTACAGGCAAAACAAACCTACTGCACCGCCTGAAAGCACAAGGTTATCCTGTTCTGGATTTGGAAGGGATGGCGGGTCACCGGGGTTCTATCTTTGGAGAGATCGGACTTCGTGCAAATAATCAGAAAACGTTCGATAGTCTTCTTTTGGAAGAATTAATTAAGCTTGGGGATTCTTCTTATGTACTGTTTGAAGCGGAGAGTAAAAAAATCGGGAAAATCGTCATGCCCCCATTTATGGCGGAGCAGAAAGAGATCGGAAATCAGATTTGGATTGAGATGCCATTGCAAGCTAGGGTGCAGCAAATCCTTGAGGACTACCGACCAGAAGCATACAAGGAGCAGTGTATTTCAGCTTTTCGGAGTATTAAATCCCGAATTCATATTCCCGTTGCGGCAGAAATCGAGCGATGCTTACAAGCTGATTTGTTCGGAGAGGCTGTCGCGCTTTTGCTAGAATACTATTATGATCCTAGATACGATTATACGTCCACTCAGTATGAAGGCGTTGAGAGAGTTACGTTTAAGGTGAATAATTTGGATGAAGCTGAGACAGCGGTGCGCTCTTTTTTAAAAAATCAGGAAGTATAAAATTTAGTAATCGTAAGGTATGAGGGGCTAGAGGAGGCACAGCGTAACAAATGATCTATTTAGACTATAATGCTACAACACCTGTAGATAAGGAAGTCGCAGAGGCTATGATTCCGTATCTTTATGGTCATTTTGGCAATCCTTCAAGCAGTCATTCTTTGGGGCAAGAAGCTAAACTTGGAATCGAGCAAGCAAGAACGCAGGTGGCTAATTTCCTGAATTGCGTGCCGGGTGAGGTGCTTTTTACAAGCGGGGGCAGCGAATCGAATAATACCGTCATCAAGGGCGTCGCTCAAACGTATCGACATAAAGGCAATCATATGATTGTGTCTGCTGTGGAGCATCCTGCTGTCATTAAACCGTGTCAGTATCTGGAGCAGTTGGGCTATACGATTACTTATGTACCTGTTGACTCGTATGGAATGGTACAAGTAGACGATGTGAAAAAGCAGCTTACCGACCAAACCATACTAGTCTCCATTATGCACGCTAACAATGAAACGGGCACCATCCAGCCGATCAAAGAAATAGCCGAGGTCTGCCACGAACGGGGTGTTCTTGTACATACCGATGCTTCGCAGTCCGCTGGAAAAGTAGCGCTCGATGTGGCTGAGCTAGGGGTGGATTTTCTAACGCTGGCAGGTCATAAATTGTATGCGCCAAAAGGGATTGGAGCATTGTACATCCGAGAGGGCATTCACATCGAACCTTTAATTCACGGAGCGGGGCATGAAAGTGGTAGACGAGCAGGTACCGAGAACACACCATATATTATTGGATTAGGAAAAGCCTGTGAGCTTGCTTCAGACTCCACCTCCAGAGCGCGTGTAAAAGAAGTTGCAGATTATTTCTACGACAGATTACAGGAGACTTTTGGCGATAAGATTCACCTGAACGGTCATAGGGATAAGCGATTGCCTAACACGCTTAACGTTAGTTTTCTTGGAGCGGTGGGTCATGAAGTGATTGCTTCGCTAGAAGATGTGGCTGCCTCAACAGGCTCAGCTTGTCATTCTGGAGAAACATTGATCTCGCCTGTTCTAAAGGCAATGAATGTCTCAGCAAGTATTGGGCAGGGAGCAGTTCGTTTTAGTGTGGGACGGTATACAACTATGGCAGAGATCGATGAGGTTATCGGTAAGTTGAAAGAGTATTTGCTGTGAGTAGATTGTCAGAGATGGAGTAGCTGATGGCGGCCTAGTATGATTCCCGGGGAATAGACTTGTTATAGGACTCAGGAGTTCTTATTTGCACAAAAAAGACGAAGTTGACCTCCTGTTTTGCTCAATAGCGTCTCTCCGGTCCGAAAGATTAAGAAATTGCAATCGCATATTACAAACAAAAGCATCTGTCACTCCTTTAGCAGGGAGGGCAGATGCTTTTGTTTGTATTAGTATTAGTGATTATACAATAGTGAAGCCTGCACTTGCATAACCAGTGACTGTATTTACAAGGCTGAGTCCTGAAGCGGTGGCTGAAAAGACCATAAGAAGGCGAGTTTGCGCTGTTACAGGGAAATCAACACCGAATGTTGCTCCACTGACAAAAGTTCCTAGATTAACTGTGCCTGTGATAGATGGCAGTGGTACTATAGCCCCTGGAATAGGAGTAAATGTGTTATTTGGTAAGGTAGACTGGAATAATTGTGCTGTCACAGTTACCGTACTACCAATAAGTGATAAAGCTACGGTATTACTAAAGTAAGCGGCAACAGATGTTATGACTCCCGAACGAGGAACTGACATTGCAAAGTTGATAAGAGGTCCAAGAACTGTACCTGTCAGATCAATATTTCCACCAACAAGAGAAATACCTGTGGCTGAACTCCCGAAGCCTATAAGGCTTGTTGTTCCAACTAAACCGCCTAAAATCGTGGTCATAATAATAGGCCCACCGGATGCCAGCGGAATGATTGCACCCCCACCGGTTGCACCAGTAACGCCTGTAACCCCGGTAACACCCGTAGCTCCAGCAAGCCCGGCGGTACCTGTAGCACCTGTCGGCCCAGCAAGTCCGGCAGTACCCGTAGCGCCTGTCGGCCCAGCAAGTCCGGCAGTACCCGTAGCGCCTGTCGGCCCAGCAAGTCCGGCGGTACCCGTAGCGCCTGTCGGCCCAGCAAGCCCGGCGGTACCCGTAGCGCCTGTCGGCCCAGCAAGCCCGGCGGTACCCGTAGCGCCTGTCGGCCCAGCAAGTCCGGCAGTACCTGTAGCACCTGTCGGCCCAGCAAGTCCGGCGGTACCCGTAGCGCCTGTCGGCCCAGCAAGCCCGGCGGTACCCGTAGCACCTGTCGGCCCAGCAAGCCCGGCGGTACCCGTAGCACCTGTCGGCCCAGCAAGCCCGGCAGTACCCGTAGCGCCTGTCGGTCCAGCAAGTCCGGCGGTACCCGTAGCGCCTGTCGGCCCAGTTGCCCCTGCTCCAGGACCTGGAGGTCCCTGTATACCTTGCGCACCAGTCGCACCAGTCGCGCCTGTCCCACCAACACCATATTCCCCTTGAGGCCCTTGAGGTCCCTGCGCTCCTTGCGCTCCTTGAGGTCCTTGAGGTCCCTGAGGCCCTTGAGGTCCTTGCGCTCCAGTAGCGCCTGTCGCTCCACCAGCAATCAGTAAATAATCTGATGAACTACCGGGGATTCCTTTGGGTCCAGCAACAGTAGCTATATAGGTGCTGCCATTAAAGGTTACAACTTGACCCGCTGGATATAACGGGCTTTGCGCGGGATTAAAGACTACAATACCTTGCAGCCCTGCACCAGTGGATCCCTTAGGTCCTTGAGGTCCCTGAGGTCCTTGAGGCCCCTGCGGACCCTGCGGACCCTGTGGCCCAGTGGTACCTTTAACGGGGAGGCCAAGTGCTTGTGAAATAGAAGCCTGAATATGCCTGAGCTGAATAACCAACTGATCTTTGCAATGAGGGTCAATCTTTGTGGCAAGAACAAAAGACAATAACTCAGCTAATAGTTGTTGAAGATTGGTACCCACGCTTACGACGGAGAAGGGACTGACCTCTGTAGATACAATGGTTATTTCTACTACAGAAAGAAGCTCCGTTCTAAAAGGGCTGCATATCTTAGCTTCATGCAAGAATTCCATGAGTTCTCTTAACACTCTTTGAAGATTAGTAATATGAAGTATTGTGGGATTCGTAAGTGCGGGCGGTACCACTGTAGCGAGCTCAGTGACTATTTTTAATAGAGCAGTACACTCCCTTTTTCTCACAGGACTGCTTATTCTTCCTTGTTTGTTAAGGATAGCGTCACCTTTGAATGGTCTATGACTATGATCCGACATATTTCTGTATCTCCTCCTTGAGCTTCTCCTCTTCATTCCTTTAAAAATTGGGAACCTGCCCAATCAGCATATTCTGAGAAGCGGAAGTTGTTACAATCGTCGCGTTGAAAGTCAGTATTACCGGTGGCCTGCCTTATTGATAGAGTAGTTAAGTAGAAGTAGTATCACCCTTCATAAGAGTTATATCTAAAGTAGTGTTGTAAATCAGCATTTAGTTCTATAAACGGGTATTAGAGCGACGGTATTCTATTGGCGTGATGCTGAAATTGCGCTTGAACATTCGATGAAGATAAGAACTGCTGGTGAAGCCAGTCATTTCAGCAATATCCGAAACGGATAGATCGCTGTCTGTCAGAAGGCGGCAGACTTCCTGCATCCGTACATCCATGATGACATCCACAATGGCTGTCATTGTTTGTTGCTTATAAAGGCGGCTGACATATATAGGTGACAGGTTAAGCTCATCAGCAATCTGGTTCAAGCTCAGGCCGGGATCCATGTAAGATTGATTGATTTTTTGATTAATCTGCCGGATCAGATCACTTTGCTTAGAGCTACGCTTATCGGCTTGTAATTCCTGAATATTATCGAAGAGGTTATAAAAAGCTTCTTCAAGCTCCTCCATCGTTTCGTAATTTTCAAGTGAAGGCATCTTGAGCATGTCATCCACTGTAGTAGCGCTGAGCTTTTTGATATTATCAAAGATTCTCTTAATAGTTAGAGTCACCCTAGAGAGTGTCAGTTCTAGGACATGATAGGGATATTGCTCCATTTCGCACAAGATGCCGGAGAAATGGCTGCGTGCCTCATCCGTCCTACCACTGGTAAGCGCATCGACTAGCTTCTTCTCGCTATCTGCCGGATAAGAGTATAGGTTATACTGCAATTCGTTGATCTTCTCGGCGTTGATCAGGCATCCATGCCCATAAAACAGTCTATGTTTGGAAGCTTCTTTAGCTTGACTGTAGATTCGGTTTAGTAGCTCCGGATTATCACTAACGGGACTGTACACGAGCGACAGTCCGATTCTCAGATAATCGCAGCAAGCCACACGGATTTGTCGCAGCAGTACTTCGATCAACTCTGTATCCAGAGGTTCAGCGGACGTCATACTGCTTAGTAGCATAACTACACTATCGTCGTTCATATCGACGCTCTCTACTTGGTAAGTCTGACCGCATATTTCCGAGGCAATATTCATGATGGCGAATTTGTACGGAAGTAGATAAGAACCCCTCTCTTGTCGCAAGGTGGTATATTCGTCAATACGGAGTAGTACCAGCCGGTAACTCCCGTTTAAGCTGAAAGCAATACTTAGCTGCTCCATATCACTTGGTCGACTGTTATGAGGGGATTTAATACCGAGAACAAGATTACGTAAAGAATTCTGTCTAATCGTAAACATGCTGTTGCGCTTGTCAGCTTCCAGACTATTCATTCGGCTTACGATGGAATCAATAGGAAGGTAGAGGCGTTTGGAAAGTGTTCTAGAGATGATAAGTCCGAATATTAGAATAATCAAAGAAATTAATAATGTTGTATTACGGATTTGGTTGGTTTGTTCTGTGATTACATCATAAGGAGTAATGCGAACATACTGCCAGCCAAGAGAATCAGGTGAAGTATAGGATACTAGTGATTTCTGATTTTTATATGGAGCGGTGAAATAGCCTGCAGAGCGGTCTTTCACTTGATGCTCTATCCAGATGCGCTCATCTGCCGAGAGTTTTTCCAATGTTAGCTTGTTTCCCGAAAGAAAACGATCTTGGTCATCTAGGAGGTAGGTATTGCCACTACTGGTTGTATTACTGTTAGCTAGCTCCTTATTTATCCAAGCTGCTGATATATTAACAATAACAGCAGAGTTGATGGTGCGGTCCCAATTGATTGCATCATAGCAGAGATAAGTATAGACGGAGATAGCTTCTGATTTGGGTTCACCGATGGAGTAGGTACGCGGGATGGGAGTGAATGTTTTGTAATCCTGATAATGATTTAACATCTGTATGATTTCAGTGTCCTCTAATTCTCGTGTGGTGTATACACCGTTCTGCCCTTGCGCAGCGGAGATATATACCGTGTCGTTATTCGGGTTATATACATAGATGGATTCAATGTACGGCATAGAATTCAGATAGTTACCGAGATCTGACATCGCAGCCGTAACCTCATAAATGGAGGGTTTGTTATAGAACAACAGGTGGGAAATCGTGCTAGTTCGATATAGCTGAAATGAAAGCGTTTGCGCCACTTCAGCCATGTTGACTACCTTCTTGCCGGTCTGAGTCAGATCTCTTAGATCCGAGCGGAAGGTCTGTGTTTTCTCGACCCCGATGTAGTATGTATAGTATACAAATGTAGAGACCAGAAGCGTTAACGAAATACACAGTGTTATCGTTGTTAGCAGCTTGCCATACAGCAGTCTTTTTCTCCGTATATCATTATTCTTCATAGTCACCCTCCCCTGAAATTCCTGCGGTTTATTAGACAAGGCTCTGGATGAACTTTAGATAGGAAGTCCTCTTATTATAATTCCCCTAGAGTGAACAGAACAGTGGAGTAACCTTAAAATCCTGTAAATTACCACTATAATTGGTGTGAATAAAATAAGTATTTGTGCACATATCATCATTTTTTTCGGGATATTCTGCTGTGTCCCCCTATGTACACTGGCAATCCCTCGATTCATCGCTTCTCCATAAACATTCCAATTGTTCAATTGTAGCTTCTCCAGTTTGTGCAGGAAAGCTATGAAGCTTCACTTCTGTGTTCGCAAGAATCGCCCTATAGTGGAATTATGAAGCTTCTACATTAAAGGGAGTGAGAGACCTTGAGCCAAACCTCATCCAAAGGAATCTCAACCGTCGAACTTGGCATCCAGGCCGATGGAAGAGCACGCTTACGAACGACAAGGAAGAAGAAGGGATTTATTTATGAATTGCTGCACAATCGGGTAATGTTTCTGATGCTGCTGCCCACCTTGATCTTTTTCTTGGTGAACTCCTATTTTCCAATGGTAGGTATTTATTATGCGTTCACTCAATTTGACTTCAACAGCAGTATGTTCAATTCCAAGTTTGTCGGGTTGCAGAATTTCGAGTTTCTCTGGCGATCCGGTACGCTGGTGAAGCTGACAATGAACACGATAGGTTATAACATTGCTTTTATTGTACTTGGTAATGTGTTGGCGATTGCTTGTGCGATCCTCTTAAGTGAACTGAATGGGAAATGGTTTAAAAAGATTAGTCAATCGATAATGTTTCTGCCATACTTTGTATCCTTCGTCATTCTAAGTGTTATTGTCTACAACCTGTTCAATTATGACAGCGGTTTCTTGAATACAATGCTTACGCAGTTTGGACTCGATCCGGTGGATGTCTACAGTAAACCCTGGGCTTGGATCTTTCTAATTATTATCTTCTATCTATGGAAGAATCTCGGCTATAGCATGGTCATCTATCTAGCAGCGATTACGGGCATCAGTGATGAATATTATGAAGCGGCTAAGATTGACGGCGCTAATATTTTTCAGCGGATTTGGTATATTACAGTGCCGATGCTGAAATCAACCTTTGTGGTGCTGCTGCTCTTTGCGCTCGGAAGTATCATGAAGGGGCAGTTTGATCTGTTCTATCAATTAATAGGTAATAACGGGCTGCTCTACAATACGACAGATATTCTTGATACTTACGTATACCGTTCGCTTAAAGTAACCTTCGATGTGGGCATGGCGACAGCTGCCGGAGTCTATCAATCCTTGTTCGGCTTTGTCCTCATCATGACGGTTAACTATATTATCCGCAAAATAAACGATGACTACGCCCTGTTCTAGGAGGACAAGAAATGCAAATTCAAAAGGACAAATATACTCGGATGCTTCATGCCATCGCCTATGTGGTCATCCTTGGGCTGTCGGTTGCGTGCCTGCTGCCTTTTCTGCTGATTATATCTGCATCATTAACCAGCAATGAATCCATTATCCGGGACGGCTATCATCTGATTCCGGGGCAATTCTCTCTTGAAGGCTACAAGACGGTCTTCATATTCCCGGATGAAGTGCTGCGTGCTTACACGGTCACCATTGTCACCACTGTAGTGGGAACGGCATTAGGACTCTTCTTCATGACGATGTCGGGTTACGTGCTGGCTCGCAAGGATTTTAAATACCGTAATACATTCTCCTTTTATATTTATTTTACAACCTTGTTTGGTGGAGGACTTGTTCCGTGGTACATCATGATTACTAAATACCTCGGTCTATTGGATTCCTATGCTGTATTGGTGCTACCAGGCCTGATGACACCGTTCTTAATTATTTTAATGAAAAACTTCGTGAAATCAGCAGTCCCCGAGGAGTTGTTTGATTCCGGGAAAATGGACGGGGCCGGTGATTTCCGGATTTACTGGCAGATCGTGCTGAAGCTATCCATGCCGGGGATTGCTACAGTCGGCTTGTTCCTTGCTTTGTATTATTGGAATGACTGGTTCACCTCTTCCCTGTTTATCAACGATACCCATAAATATCAGCTACAGTTCTATCTGTACAATGTTATCAATTCGGCACAGTTTATTGCGCAGATGGGTGCTGGAACCGGGGTGTCACTGGCTACGGAAGTCCCTGCGGAATCTACCAAAATGGCTATGGCGATTGTTGTGACTGGGCCGATTCTATTTCTGTATCCATTCGTTCAGCGTTACTTCGTCAAGGGGTTGACCATCGGAGCTGTAAAAGGTTAGAACCGCAACTTGGTCCCTATGAGGATTAGGGGATAGTCGGCTAACATAGAATCATAGTGAAAAGGGAGGATTCAGATGAACAAACTACGGGGCAAAAGCAGCTCTATTCTGCTGACGTCAGTACTGAGCTTAGCTCTACTGGCGGGCTGTGGGGGAAACTCTAATTCCGCGAACAAGGAAAATGCAGCAGTAAAAGAGAGCAACAACGGGGGAAATACAGCTCAGAGTACCAACGCCGGGACAGAGGAGAAAACGGGGCTGGATACATCTAAGAAGGTTGAACTGCAATTTTATATGCTGGGTGATGCTCCGAAGGATCTTTCAAGTATTGAGTCACAAATTAACAAGATGGCTGAAGAAGATCTGAATGCGACCGTTAAATTCAATTACACAACTTGGACAGACTGGGATCAGAAGTACAAATTGCTGCTATCTTCTGGTCAATCGATTGATTTGATATTCACTGCAGACTGGACACAGTATCAAGCTTACGCTAAAAAAGGGGCCTTTTTGGCTATAGATGATCTGCTGCCGAAGGCTGCTCCAGCCCTCCAGCAATTTGTACCGCAGGACATGTGGGAAGCCGTTAAGATTGATGGGAAGATCTACACTGTACCTGCAACTTATAAGGAGTATGTAACGAATGGTTTCGTATGGCGTGAGGATTTGCGCAAGAAATACAACCTGCCTCAGCCGACAGACTTGGCCAGTTACGAAGCATATATGGAAGGTATTAAGAAGAATGAACCGAAGATGTCGCCGGCATCCTTCAACAGTGATGTGAGGGGGAATCTGCATGATGTCTACACCACACTTAACGCGATGGTTGGAAGCCCGCTGCCTTACGGTATTGGAATCAAGTACAGCGATCCTGCGAAGGCTTATCTTTACTGGGGCTCGGAGGAACATAAAGAAGAACTGCTGACCATGAGACGCTGGCAGGAAAAAGGATTAATTTCCAAAAATGTATTGAACGTGAAGGATACTATTCAGGCTCCGATTATTGCTGGAAAAGCAGCAAGTATTTTCGGAGATAACCCGACCCGCTTCAACGATACGCTGATGAAAGTTAAAGCGGCCCATCCAGATTGGGAGCTGGGTTACTACCCTTACGGTAAAACTATTGGTTACGCAACACCAGTGCATCCTATTCATAATGGGTTCGCGATTCCGAAGGGCAGCAAGAACCCGGAACGCGCATTAGCCTTCTATGAGAAGATGGTTTTGGATAAACGTTACAATCAGCTGACACAATACGGTGTTGAGGGGAAAAACTATAAGGTTGATGCAAACGGTTATTATGAGCTTATTGGAGACGCCTCTACGAACGGTTTCACTCGTGAAGGGATGAATGGCTGGGCATGGCGGAACCCGGAATTTATGATATTCGACAAATCCTATGATGGTGTGAAGGAAATCTTTGCTGATCTCGACAAGATTCAGAAACCGGATATCTTCACAGGCTTTGCAGAAGATTACACCTCTTATCAGGCTGAAAAAGCGGCATTGGAGCAGGTAGAAAAGCAATACTTGTATCCGCTGCAAGCCGGATTGGTAGAGGATGTTGATGCGGGTCTAGCTACCTTCATGGAGAAGGCTAAGCAGGCTGGTCTTGAGAAGATCCAGGCAGAATATATCAAGCAATGGGGTGCTTACGCACAGGAGAAGGGTTTGTAAAACAGAAGAGTAAAGGATGTTCCTTAAGCCATGGAGGCGAGGGGAACATCCTTTTTTTTGTGTTCTAGGAGACTACGAGAAGCGCTGGCGGAACTCCCGCGGAGTGGTTCCCTCAATGCGGACGAAGCTGGAGCTGAAATAAGGGGCTTGATTGAAGCCGACTTCCTCAGCGATCCGGGCAATCGTATAACTGGTCTGCATCAGCAGTAGCTTACTCTGCTGAATCCGGTAGTGCAGCAGATAATCCATCGGTGCACAGCCATACTCCTTTTTCATGCAGCGAGCGATATATACCGGATGAAAGTTTAAGCTTTCTCCTAACTGCTGTGCAGTGATGTGTTCACGGAAATGACTTCGCAGATAGGAGGCAGCTTGCTCTGCACACAGTTTGGAGGGAGAGGGGCGCTCATGGCTCAGAGAGGCGGATAATTGCTGGAGAACCTCTTGGAACAGCAACTGCTGCTGAAATGGAGTATCGCTCAAATGGGAATTAGGCGCTAATTGATTCAGCTGCGAGAGCAGCTCTTCCATCTTGGATGGTTGCAGCAGCGTGGTATATTGAGGCAGCTGTAAGGTGAAAGTGCGTATATTAAATTCGTCAGAATGAAGAGGATGCTCCACTCTGGTGTGTTCTGTGTCTTGAGTTGCAGCTGTAGCCTCGGAAATATTCCAATCGCCGACGGTCTGAAAATGAAGCCAATAATAAGAGGTGTACTCCTTACAGCTGTCCGTACTGAAATGATGGCTATCTGGACGAAGAAGCAGTGCCTGACCTGCGCGTACCTGAAAGGTGAGGCCTCCTTCATTCATATATAGGCAGCCCTGTTTGACTACAAGCAAGTCAAATACATTGATATTGTGGCGGCTCATGTGGTAATGCCCTGGTGAGAAGGTGTGCAATCCACTTACGATATAGTAGAGCATTGGCGGGACGGTAAAATTAAAAATGTTCATGGAGAGATCTCCTTTTATGAGGTTGGAATAATGTAATTATTGGTTTGAAATCTGTACCATCACCAAAAGTATATCATCTATAATTTAGTCTGACCTAAAGAAAAAATATGCTGTTTCTCAGGTCCAGTATGCATGTTTGGTTTAAGGGGAGGTTTGTTTAGTGAAAAAAGAAAGACAGGGCTTTGGACTATGGGTATTGGCTTGGCCTATATTTATAGAGGTGTTTCTTCAGACCCTGCTAGGTACGGTGGATACGCTAATGGTCAGCCGTATTTCTGATGATGCAGTCGCCGTAGTCGGCATTTCCAATCAATTGTTCGGTGCGTTGACCACACTTTTTACCACCTTTGCGGGCGGGGCGGGTATCCTGATCGCGCAAAGAATGGGTTCAAAACGTTTCAGCGAAGCGCGTACAATCGCAATTATGGGCGTATCGGTTAGTCTCATCCTTGGTATTGTCGTGAGCATCATCTTGTTCTTCTATGCGGGTCCAATAGCAGGGATTCTAAATATATCGCCTGAGCTATTATCACTGTCTAATGTCTATATCGCGTATGTTGGCGGCGGACTGTTTTTGGTGGGGATGATTGCATCCCTTGGTACAGCGATTCGAAATACAGGAAATACTAGAGGGCCAATGTACACAGGGATCATCATAAATGTCATCCATATTATTCTGAACTATATCTTTATATTCGGGATGTTCGGTCTGCCACAGCTAGGGCTTGCGGGAATTGCGATCTCAAGTATTATCAGTAGACTGGTCGGAGTGATCATGCTGTATACCATGTTTAGAGGTTCCTTCCAGATTAAGATAAGACTTAGAGATTTCCGTATATTCAACGGCAAGCTATTCAAGGAAATTATAAAGATTGCTTGGCCACTTGGAATTAATTCTTCCTGTTGGGTGTTCTCTCAGCTAATTGTATATTCCTTTCTAGCCGCACTTGGAGCTGAAGCGTTAGCAGCACGGACTTATCTTAACACCTTAGAGTCCTTTTGCTTCACGTTAGGATATGCAATCGCGCTAGCCGGACAGATACAGATCGCGCATTTGTTCGGGGCAGGCAAATTGAAAGAGGCTTACCGTAGTGCGTATCGCACACTGTATATCGGGTTAGCCATTGTAACAGCGAACATGTTATTGCTATTTCTTTTCGGAAGGAATCTGCTAGGTTATTTCACTTCCGACCCGCGGATTATTGCTATTGGGATTTCCCTGCTGGCTCTAAATCTCTTACTGCAGCCTTGCAAAATGTTGAATATGGCCATGGGTAATGCATTGAACGCCATCGGTGATACCCGATATACGATGTATACTTCTATCGTTTCTATGTCCATTATTGGAGTGGGGTGTTCCTACTGGTTTGGCATTAGCTTAGGCTGGGGGCTCACAGGGATCTACTGCTGTATGATTGCTGATGAATTTGTACGGGGGATGCTTGTTCTTATGCGCTGGAAAGGGAGAAAGGTTCTCCGTCAGGCGGATATTTTAAAAAGCGAAGAGAATGCCTCTATTCACAGCGGAAGTAAAAGAAGAGCCTTTCTTAGCATTTAAGGAGTAAATAGAATACAGGCAGCGATTTGTCCGTGCTTTTTTGGAGAAAGAGGTGATTCCATGAGTAGAGCTTATTACTTTGAGATCACCTCTTTTTTTCGCGAATAAATAGATGTTCATTCATATTAAGTTTGATTCGAACGGATAAATGAGTTAGCCTTTAGAGCATGGGTAGCTGTTTTATAAATACATACTACTGAAGGGTTTGAGGAAAATGCCGTTAAAATGGAGAGGCTTGACGATCCTAGCACTGCTCTTAATGATGATACTAATATCGGGATGCTCTAATGGTACCGTTCACGTTACGGTGAATAAGAATCAAAGCGTAGATTTAGCAATGAACGTGAAATTGGATTCCCGTACAGAAGCGTTGATCAGCGATAAAATGGAGAAGAGTCTGACAGATAAATTGAAGGAGGAAGGGATTCAGTTAGAAAAACGACAAGAAGGTAAGTCTACAGTCTATGAAATTCAGAAAAATTACCCTTCATTTGAGGACATAGGTTCAACCTCTATGGGGCTGGATATTGTGGATCTACAGCTCGTTACTAAAAAGAATTTGTTATATACCACGTATGATGTTGAGGCACAGCCTCAATTTAATAGCTATATGGATACCATCATGGATAATATGGGGACATTGAGTTTATCGAAGCCGATTATTCGGGCGGTGCTGAAGAACTTGGCATTTGATTTTAAATTAACGTTGCCAATAGATCTAGTTGGTGATAATAATGCAACTGTTGATGAAGGCAGAACACTTACCTGGAATGTTACGCTGGGGGATACGGAGCCGATCAAAATGCAGCTTTATGTGCCAAATGTATGGAATATAGTGATCATGTTAATCATCCTAGTGGTGGTGATCATTGCTGCGATTCTATTTTTCGTCAGAAAAAGAAAACACCGTAAAGTAAATCGTGCTTAAGTGGTTCGAGATATGTATTGAAAGTGCCGGGAAGCCATGCTGCTTTACCGGCTTTCTTTACTTTAGAGCAGGTGTAGAGTTATAATTAGTACCAAGTACTAATATCAGATACTAAATGAAGAGGTGATTGGAATGACAGGTGCAAAAATTACAGCTATCGGAACTTATGTCCCGGCAAAAAGACTGACGAATGCTGATATTGAGCAGATGGTGGATACTAATAATGAGTGGATTGTGGGACGGACTGGAATCCGTGAACGCAGAATTAGTCGGCAGGATGAATACACAAGCGATTTATGTGTAGCTGCAGTACAGGATTTAATGAAACGTTATGGAAAAAACGTTGAGGATGTGGATATGGTCCTTGTAGCTACTAGTACACCTGATTTTTCCTTTCCCTCAGTAGCTTCTTTGATTCAAGACCGCTTAAATATTCCGCAGACTGCTGGAGCAATGGATTTGAGCGCAGCGTGTGCGGGTTTTGTATATGCACTTCATACGGCTCATAGCTATGTTGCTTCTGGGATGCACCGTAAGGTTCTAGTGATTGGTGCGGATACAATCTCCAAGATTACAGATTATACTGATCGCAGTACATGTATCCTTTTTGGAGATGGGGCTGGTGCAGTACTTGTGGAGAGTGATAAGCAATCAACGGGCTTTTTGGGCTTTCAGCTAGCCAGTGATGGCGGTGGTGCACATCATGTGTATCGCACGGGTCTAGCCCATACGGTGAACCATATTGAACTGGTAGATACACAGATGCTGGTACAGAACGGGCGCGAGGTATTTCGCTGGGCGGTCAGAACCGTTCCTCTCGGTGTACAGCAGTTGCTTGAAAAAGCAGAAGTGGCTCTGGAGCAAGTTGATTGGTTTATTCCGCACAGCGCCAATATGCGAATGATTGAGCCGATTTGCGAACGATTGAACTATCCGATGGAGCAGGTGCTGCACAGTCTTGTGAATTTTGGCAATACTTCTGCCGCAACGATTCCCTTAGCTCTTGATTTGGGTATACGTGAAGGTAAAGTAAAGAACGGGCAAAAGATTTTAATGTATGGCTTTGGTGCGGGGCTGACACAGGCCGGCCAACTGGTAGAACTAAACCTGGATGAACGGGTAGGGGAGCCGACTTTATTGTAAGTTGTTTAAGTAAATATAAATAAGATGAGATTTGTTAACGCTACGACCGTTTCCCGGTGCTTTTCCGGGAGTAAACTGTACCCGTGAAGATAACACTACCGATTCTTAATGGAACCAGTCCAGCGTTAGCCGGTTTTATCGTATTGAGGAAAATGGTAGCTTTACTTATCTAGGGGGGGGCGATGAATCCGTCCAAAACCAGTCTTACCGTAGATTTGAATCATTTTAGCCAATATGTTGTTCTTTCGTTCCAAAGCAGCTATCGTGATGTACCTGAGAGTCACTGGGCATACAAGACTATTCAAGAATTATCTACTAAACAAATCGTGAAGGGACAATCTGAAGCTATGTTTAACCCATCGGGTTCCATCACAAGAGCAGAATATGCAGCTCTCCTCAGCAGAGCGCTTTTCTTAACTGCGAGTCGTCCGACTTCATTCAAAGATGTAGTCGCTGGATCGTGGTATGAAGAGGCGGTCAATGCAACCTTTGAAGCAGGTATTATTCAAGGCGTATCCGAGGATCGTTTTGACCCGAATCAACAGATTACCCGCGAGGAAATGGCGACTATGCTGGTAAGAGCCTATGCATATCGTACGGGCGTTAAGCCGGAAGCAAGCACATTCCATGCGACTAATGACAGCTCTAAAGTTAGTTCTTGGGCAGTAACCTATGTACAAGATGCGCTAGAAGCTAAGCTTCTGTCGGGTCATCAGGATGGTAACTTCCTTCCACAGGCGATGACAACCCGTGCCGAGGCAGCTCAGAGTATTTCAAATCTACTAGCGAAATTCTAGAACAGGATTTAAAGCTTTCCGCATGAAAAATCCCCTCAAGTTAGACAATGCCTTAGACTTCTTATCGAGGTCAAAGGTACTGTAAACTTTGAGGGGATTTATTCGTGTTATATCCTAAGATTTCAATTGGCTTCCGCAGGACTCGCGCACAACAAGTACTGGCTCCACAACAAATGAACCACCACCTGACTGATTGTTAATCAAGTCATAGAGCATATGGGCAGCGAGGATACCAAGTCGTTGTTTGTTCTGACGGATGGTAGACAGTCTTGGTGTAGTATATTTGCAGGCTTCGATGTCATCACAGCCGATGATGGCAATGTCCTCTGGGACACGGAGGTCATGTTCTTTTAATGCACGGATGGCTCCTAAAGCCAGCAAATCAGAGGCAGCAAAAATGGCCTTTGGTAAACTGCCACTTTGTATTAATTGTTGCATAGCATCATAACCGCTAGGCTCAAAGAAATCTTCGCCATGTACAAACCAACGCCGGTTCAAGGGGAGACCGAAACTTTCGATAGCTTTGGTATATCCTGCTTCCCGTAGATTGGAAATTTCTGAATCCGCAGCACTTCCTATAAAACCAAGCTCCCTATAACCCAGAAGGTAAAAATGCTCCACGACCTTAGAGGATATTTGGAAGTTATCTGACATAACAAAGCCTGATTTCTTCCCTTTTAGTTCGAGATCTACCCCGATACAAGGAATACTGCTCATATCCAGATCGTGGATCGTCGGCTCCATCTTCTGTCCGGATATAATGACACAGCCATCCACATTAAAATGAACAGCACGCGCGAAGTAATCTCCGCTGCTAATAAATTTTTCGTTCGAAAAGAAGATGAGATCGTATCCTAGTACACCCATTTGTTTCTTGAAGGAATTTAATACCTCAACGAAAAAAGGATGCGTAAATTCTACATTAAGCTCACCAGCGAAAATCACACCGATCAGATTCGATTTCTTGGTTGCAAGTGTTTTGGCGGAGTTGGATGGTGAATATCCTGTTTGCTCGATGATCTCTAGGACTCGTTGTTTGGTCTTTTCCGAAACATCGCTGTAATTATTCATAATTTTCGAAACGGTCGAGACAGAAACGCCCGCCATTTCGGCAATCATTTTGATATTCATATGTAATATAAGCCACCCTCCGCTTAATAGTTGAAATATGGGGGAAAGACTGTAGTAGAGCGGTTATTTATGAGTTTTTTTGAATGGAGTGAAGTGTAAAACAGTTATTTTAAGTCTATTCTTATTGCCGAAACAAGTCAAACGGATATTTTAACACTAAGATATATTCCGAAAGAATAATGTAAAAAAATTCAAAATTATATCTTTACAAATATGGAAATCTAAGCAACAATAGCATTGTCGAAACCGATTTCGATTCTTCGCTTGAATTACGAATATTACGAAATTCGAGGAGTGATGTTTAGGATGAAGAGGAATTTCACAGCAGCAGTAGCTGCTATGCTCCTTGTCACCGGGCTGCTATCACCGGTTGGGAGCATGACTGCTTCAGCGGCAGAGGCATTAAAGGTAAACTCACCTGATTCAGCGGTAACGAAAGTGGGAAGTACAGCAATCGATGTGTTGAAAGCGTTTACGGATGTATCTCCAAGTCATTGGGCTGCAGGTCCATTACAGCGATGGAGCGAAAATGGGATTATAAGTGGATATGATGATGGGTCGTTTCGACCGGGCAAGGAAGTCACGAAGGCAGAATTCGCGGTTATTATGAATCGTATATTTAATTATCAAGAGCAAACGGATAAGCTCCCAGTGGATGTCTCGGCTACAGACTGGTATAAAAGTGATATTGCCAAAGGGATTGCTGCTGGATATTTAAGCAGTGATCAGAATAACAAGATCTATCCTTCACGTGCGCTTTCGCGCGCTGAAGCGGCGCTATCCTTAGAGAAAGTATTTCGTTTCAATACGGACAAAAGCAGTACAGCGGTATTCACTGATCTGAACGGAGTGAGTGATGAAACTGCAAAAGCTATAGCAGCGCTATCTAGTGCTGGCTTTATTAAAGGTTATCCTGGAGGTTTGTTTAAGCCTGAGGGCGGAATTACACGTGCAGAGCTTGCTCAGCTTGCTGATCGAATGGTTTCGGGACTCATCTTAAAATCTGGAGAGACTTCGCTTGGAACAGTAAAGGGCAATGTAGTCATTAATCATGCCGATGTGATTCTTAAAGATACTGTTATTCAAGGCAATCTGTATTTAACCGAGGGGATTGCCGAAGGGAATGCGAAGCTTGAAGGTGTAAAGGTAACAGGAGCTACGTTTGTACGAGGTGGCGGCGAGCAGAGTATTGGCTTAAACAATGCTTCTCTTGGACCGCTCCAAGTAGCCAAGCCTAATGGCAAGTTGCGAATTTATGCCAGCGGGTCAACAACTGTGGGTACTGTGCAGCTGCAATCCGGAGCTATCTTGGAAGAGAGCAGCGATCTTACGGGGGCAGGCTTTGGAGATATTGTAATAAACGCTGTCCCTCACAATATCGTACTTCGCGGGGGATTTGCCACGGTTAGCTCGGGAGACTCAGCAGTCAGCGGTTCTTTGCTAAGAATCTCAGGAACTGTTGCCAGTCTTACGGTGGGCAGTTCAACGCAATTGACTCTGGAGAACAATGCACAGGTGGCCGCGTTAATCCTGACTGCGAGTGCTGGAGGCACTGCGATTCAAGGCAGCGGAAGCGTAACCTCAATAGATAACAAGGCCGATGGAGTAACGATTGGCGGTTCGCCAGTGAAAAAAGGAAACACTGGTAAAACGACGCTGCCAGTAGCAACTTCAGCCTCAAGCAGTTCTGGTAATGGAGGTCCAACACCAACTAACGATCCATGGACGCTGGTTTGGGGAGATGAATTCAATGATGGGACCATTGATCCTACGAAATGGACCTATGACCTTGGAGACGGCTCACAATTTAACAATCCAGGTTGGGGCAACAACGAGAAGCAATGGTATACAAGTGATGAGAAGAACGCAAAGGTACAGGATGGTAATCTAGTGATTACCGCGCGTAAAGAAGCAGTAAGTGGCAAGGAGTACACTTCTTCGCGACTTAAAACGAAAGGTTTGTTCAGCAAGAAATATGGTAAATTTGAGATTCGGGCAAAAGCACCTACCGGAAAAGGATACTGGCCGGCGATTTGGATGCTGCCGGAGAACTACGAATACGGGACTTGGGCTTCCTCTGGAGAGCTTGATATTATGGAGGGTTGGGGCAGCCGTCCTAATACGGTAGCGGGCACTATTCATTACGGCGGCGAATGGCCTAACAATGTGTACTCTGGTAAAGAGTATGTATTCCCGGAAGGCTCCACGATAGAACAATTCCATACGTACTCCATTGAGTGGGAACCGGGAGAAATTCGCTGGTATGTAGATGGTGAGCTGTTCTTGACTAAAAATGACTGGTACAGCATCAGCAATGGCCAGCCTGCGAATAATGCTTATCCAGCACCGTTCAATCAGGAGTTCCACCTGCTGTTAAATCTGGCTGTTGGCGGCAACTTTGATGGTGATCCAACACCAGAAACCGTGTTTCCAAAATCAATGCAGGTTGATTATGTCAGAGTCTATGAACTGACAGGCCGTGAGTATCGTGAGCCGGTGCCAATAACACTGGACAAGGAACCTTACTTGGAAGGCTCAAAGCTAGCACTTCCTGACGGCAATCTTGTCTATAACAACAACTTCACGGAGCAGGTTCCAGGAGATGATGGGATGGGCATACCGAATACTTCACACTGGGTTTTGTTTAAAGAACCTGGTGCTGATGCTACAGTCTCCACGGTACCGATAGGGGGACAAAACTTCGTAAAGGTAAATATCAATAATGCTGGAGGAAATGCCTACTCCGTACAACCTCAAGCAATCGTATCCGTTGCTAAAGGCAGATTCTATAAGCTCAGCTTTGATGCGAAAACTGACGTATCACGTAATATTAGCGTTAAATTAACGGGGGGAGAATCACGTGGCTTTGCCGCTTATTCTCCAGCGCTTAAGGCAGAGCTGACTTCCGAAATGACTCATTACGAAACAATGTTTCAGATGAAGGAAAACTCTGATATTGCAGCACGAATAGAGTTCAACATGGGTACTAACGCTTCACCTGTTTGGTTAGGGAATGTTCGTCTGGAAGAAGTAGATAGTATTCCATTTGATCATGATGGTGTGAAGACACCGCTCGGTAGCGGTAATCATCTGTACAATGGTACTTTTGATCTTGGAGAGGTAAATCGGATGAGCTATTGGCACGTAGAAACAGTCAATGGTGCAACGGCTAATGCTAATGTAAATGACAAAGGCAAGCTGAAACTGCAGATTGGCGGTAGTGAAAGTGGTGAAGTTCGATTGCTTCAGAAGGGAATCCAGCTCATACAAGGTCAAGATTATGAAATTACTTTTAATGCTGGCGTATCCTCCGAACGTACAGCCACAGTTCAGCTACTTGGAAAAGACGGCAGCGTACATGCGCAGCAATCGGTTAACTTAGCTCAAGGTGAACAAGAAATTAAAGCTGTCTTCACTAACCTTGCAGGTACAACAGATCATGAGGGACAATTCGTATTACTTCTGAATGGTGCTACGGATACAGTCATCTTGGATAACTTCAAATTGCTGCGCACGAGCTTTTATTATGATCCATCGCTTGTCTACTACCCGCTGGTGAATGGGGAATTCAGCGCCGGATTTAATGCCTGGGACCGGCTATTGACAGAACAGGGTGGACAGAGCAATGCTACCGCGGCAGAGGGTACAGCGAAATTTAGCATTACGAATACGGGTAGTCAGCCATACTCCGTGATGTTATTTCAAAATAATTTGAAAGCTGCCAGTGGAATAGATTATGTGCTAGAGTTTGACGCCAGCTCAACTGTAGCCCGGAAAATCCAAGTGAATGTTGAGAATGCGTCTTATCAGGCTTCGTTTTCAAAAATTGTAGATCTTACACCAGCAACGAATCATTACAGATTCGAATTCCGTCAAGGCAGCAAGGACACCCTGTCTCTAAAATTTCTGCTTGGTAAAGTGGAGGGTGTTAGTATTGCCCAAAGCCATGATATTATCATCGATAATGTTAAATTTGAAATTAAAAATGCACCTGCCAAACCTCAGGAATTAAGTAGCGACAGTACGAATAATAGAGTGTCGCAGCCGATTGAGCTAACCTTCATAGACCATGAGGATTGGAGAAAGAAAATTGTTGCAGTGAAGGTTAATGGTGTAACTCTTGAACCTGAACAATACACCATTGAGCCTGGGAAAATCACCGTCGTTGCAGCAGTATTTCCAGACGAGGGCAGCTATGCAATCACTGTAGAAGCTGACCATTACGCAAATGGATTGGTGCTTCAGACAATACTTGCTAACGATAACAATCTAGTCATAAATGGCTCGTTCGGCAGTGGGAAAACGGGTTGGTCTACATGGTCTGGAGAAGGCGGTGTTTCTGCGTTTGATGTGAAGGATGGCGTGGCAGAAATCTCGATTACGTCGGCAGGATGGGAGGCGTGGCATACACAATTTTACCAAGAGGGTATCCCGCTGGAAGGCGGAAAAACGTATGAGGTGAGCTTTAAGGCGAAATCAACGGTTCCGCGGCAGATCATCCTAGAATACTCCAAAACTTCTGCAGCTTCCGCTCAGGCTAAGTTTGATATTACTGCCGATTGGGCCACTTATACAGCACAATTCACGGTATCGAACAGCAATCCGTTGCAGCTGAATTATCTGATCGGTAAAACGCTGGGCGCTGATCCTTCGGCTAACAGTACGCCCCACACGATTTCTTTTGACGATATAGTGGTACGGGAGGTACAAGGTGGTCCGCCGGTGACGCCGCCAAGCGGCAAGCTGGATAATGGAAACTTTGATGTGGATTCCAAAGGGTGGAGCCAGTATTTTGATGGAACTGGTACTGCTACTGTAAAAGATGGGGAATTTGCGATAGACCTGACAGGTACAGGGCAAGCTGCCTATAGCGCACAAGTGGATTACGAAAATCTGAAGCTTGTTCAGGGAAAGACGTACACCTTGAAGTTTAAGGCCCGTTCTAGTGTAAACCGCAATATTCAGGTAGCTGTGGAGCATAAAGGCGGGGACTATACCAAATATATGGAAGCGGAGCTTGTAGCTCTGACCCAGAACATGAAAGAATTCAGCTATACATTTACCATGAACGGTGCGACAGACGCAGGGGCTCATCTGGTATTTTTACTTGGGCTTATTGACGGGAACAGTACGGAGACGAATAGTGAAATTAGTGCGGGCAGCACGATTTATTTGGATGATGTAAGCTTAATCGAAGGTTAAACGAAAAAAAACGGCAGTGTTTTCCTTTTTACAGGAGCACTGTCGTTTTTTTGCATGGAATTAAGATTCTTCTTTAGGGATAAATTCGAAGATCTTACCATTCTCAAAGGATTCAATTAATTTTAGCAACCAGCGGTAGTAATTAATGGATTCGGTAATCTTCTCTTCATCTGTATTTAAGAGCTGCATAAGTTTACTATCGTCACTATATTCTTTTTTCATATCGCTAATTTCTGCAAGTGATTTCGCTAGTGAGATCATATTTCCTTCAACGGCTTTTCTCCATTTAATAGAGAAGTAATCACTGAAGTTCTGATGCCAGTCAGGCACAGTGGTAAACAGGTCTTTGCGAGTCCCTCTCCCCCAAACTTTGTCGATCATTTTCAGATCTAGGAGGGTACGGACTCCCGTACTCATGGACGTCTTACTCATTCCCATTGTTTTGCTTAGTTCATCTAGTGTCACTGGACCTTGATTAAAATACATATAACCGTATAAATGCCCAATAGATAAAGTTATGCCGTATAGGTCCATATTTTTACCGATAGAGTCTATCACACGTTCACGTGTCTTACTAATCTTCTCTATTTGTTCGGGTGTTAACCCTTCTAAATCGTTCATGATGTCCCTCCTGAGGAATAGGTCGATAGACTGCTGCAACCTTATACAATGTATTGTAATCAAATCCCCCTCCATAAGTAAAGAAATCATGAAGAAAGGAATTTGGTGTAAAACAGAGTATGCTATACGTAAAGTACGTAAAGTTAAAACTGTACACTAAATTTTATCCGAATATGGTGTTTGCATGAATTTTCAATAGTCCGGTACACTACTATAAGTGAACTAAACCCGGATATATCTTCGGGAGAAGGAGGACAGCATGGCTATTATAGAGGTGAAAAAGCTAACCAAAGTATTCGGTCATGATGCGGGACGGGCGATTCCATTATTAGAGCAAGGGTGGTCGAAGGAAAAGATCGCTCAGGAATTGAAGTTGACGGTCGGAGTCAACAAAGCCGAATTCAGCATTGAAGAAGGAGAAATATTCGTAATTATGGGGTTGTCCGGCAGCGGTAAGTCAACGTTGGTTCGTTTGTTGAACCGTTTGATTGAGCCTACAGGGGGACAAGTTCTTTTTAAAGGAAAAGACGTCGTTAAAATGAACCCGGAGGAGCTGCGTCAATTTCGGCGCAAGAACATCGGCATGGTGTTTCAGAAGTTCGCATTGTTTCCACATCGGACGGTACTGGAGAATGCGGAATACGGACTTGAGGTTCAGGGCGTAGATAAAAAGAAGAGAACTGAACGGGCCATGGAGGCATTGCATTTAGTTGGTCTGAAGGGCTGGGAGAATCATCGCCCGGATCAACTTAGCGGAGGAATGCAGCAGCGTGTGGGACTAGCTAGAGGACTGGCTAATGACCCTGATATCCTGCTCATGGATGAAGCATTTAGTGCACTGGATCCGCTTATTCGAAAAGACATGCAGCAGGAGCTGCTGGAATTGCAGTCCAGAGTGAAGAAGACGATTGTGTTCATCACTCATGATCTAGACGAAGCTTTGCGGATTGGTGATCGGATTGCACTGATGAAGGACGGAGTTATCGTTCAGATTGGTACACCGGAAGAGATTCTCATCCAACCTGCCAATAAATATGTAGAGCGTTTCGTGGAGGATGTGGACTTGTCCAAGGTGTTGACTGCAGCGCATGTGATGCGGCAACCGGAAACGGTTAGACCTGAGCGCGGACCTCGTGTAGCACTTCAATTGATGCGAGACAGCGGCATATTCAGCCTGTATGTGGTAGACAAAGAAAATAAGCTCCTGGGAGTTATTACAGCTGAGGATGCGGCACAGGCACTAAAAGATAATAAGTCCATCTTAGAGGTTACGCGGCGGGAGATTCCTCGTGTACATCCAGAAACGCTGCTTAATGATTTCTTTGAGCTAATATCTGAGACACATTTGCCTGTAGCCGTCGTAGATGAAGCGGATAGATTAAAAGGCATTGTGATTAAGGGAGCCGTTCTTTCCGCACTCGCGGGTAACGCGGTACCGGAAGGAGAAGGATCATAATGGACATTCCAAAACTGCCTTTAGGAAAGGCACTCGAGTGGTTGGAAAACTGGCTAACGACGTATTGCGGTCCCTTGTTCGATTTTATCGCTACGATTATCGGCGGGATGGTTTCTGCGATTGAAGGTGCGCTCACGTTCCTGCCTGCATTAGTGCTTATCGTACTTATTGCAGCGTTGTCTTATTGGATTGGGAAATGGCGCATGGCTTTATTTGCGGTAATTGGACTGCTCTTAATCGATAATCTCGGATTATGGGGACCTTCGATGCAGTCTTTAGCCCTTGTTCTAACCGCCTCGATATTGGCTGTGTTGATCGGCGTACCGATTGGTATTTTATGTGCGCAGCGGAATGCAGTTAGAAACACAGTTACGCCAATTTTGGACTTTATGCAGACGATGCCGGCGTTTGTGTATTTATTACCAGCGGTATCGTTTTTCTCGCTTGGCGTAGTTCCAGGTGTAATTGCATCGATCATCTTTGCGATCCCACCGACAATTCGTTTGACCAATCTCGGTATTCGTCAGGTTTCAGAGGAGCTAGTAGAAGCAGCTGATGCTTTCGGTTCAACACCTACTCAGAAACTGGTTAAATTGCAGCTGCCGATCGCGCTGCCAACGATTATGGCAGGTGTCAATCAGACGATTATGTTGTCACTCTCGATGGTTGTCATCTCATCTATGATTGGTGCGCAAGGTGTAGGTGCTTATGTATACCGTGCGGTATCGCAGGCTAAGACAGGAGATGGGTTCGAGGCGGGGATTGCTATCGTTATTATAGCTATTCTACTCGACCGCTTAACGCAAAACGCACTAAAACCAAAACAGAGATAGGGGTTTTGAATAAATATGAAGAAAAAAAATATAGGTATATTCCTGTTAGTGGTCATGATGATCACTGTTATTGCTGGATGTTCATCCACTAGTAAAGAAAAGGTAAAACTGGCTTATGTGGCATGGGATTCAGAAATCGCAAGTACTTATGTAGTGAAGGAAGTACTTGAAACTAAGCTTGGAGCTACTGTTGAAATGCTGCAGGTGGATGCTGGCCCAATGTGGGCAGGGGTTGCTGACGGTAGTGCGGATGCGATGGTTGCTGCTTGGCTACCAAGCACACATGCAGCATATTTAGAGAAGTATGGTTCGAAAATCGAAGATTTAGGTGCTAATTTGAACGGCACTAAAGTGGGTTTGGCTGTTCCGGCGTACATGGATATCAATTCTATTGAAGACTTGAAGAACAGTGAGCTGGCAGGTAAACTGAACAATCGAATTATTGGGATTGAGCCGGGTGCGGGTATTATGACGACAACTGAAAAGGCCATTGCGGAATATGGTCTTAGTGATTACACGCTGCTAGAAAGTTCATCTGCAGCGATGGCTCAGGAGCTACAAAAAGCCTATGACAATAACGAGCCTATTGTTGTAACGGGTTGGACACCACACTGGATGTTTGCCAATATGGATCTGAAATATCTGGAAGATCCAAAAGGCGTATATGGTGCGGATGAGCAAATTCATACGATGGTTCGCCAAGGTCTGAAAGATGACATGCCGAATGTCTATAAGTTCTTGGATCAATTCGAGTGGACTGCTGAAGATATGGCAAAGGTAATGGTTGAGGTTCAAGGCGGAAAGTCACCAGAGGAAGCTGCTAAGACTTGGGTGGAGAACAACCCAGATAAAGTGAATGCATGGATTCAAGGTGTGGAATTGTAAGTAGATAGAATTCTGTGGTATGATGTGAAGAATCAATGGATTACAAAAGTGTAACTTGTACGCTAACCACTGTTCTTTACAAATGCACTTCATAAGCAAACTCATTCAATAAAACACCCCGGAAGGGGTGTTTTTCTTGAGAATATAAGGAAAGTAACATATATATTTTTCTTATATTTTAATGCTTACACTTATGCTTTAGCGAAGTAAATCAGGAGGCAGCTGCTGCAAGGAGTCAAGAGAGGAGACTGCTTCATGACAGAGACCATAAATACCTGGATAGATTGGCTGTTGCAAACACTTGGCCTTAGTGGACCCTCTATTTTATTTGTGACGATTCCGTTGGCGCTTTTGCAGAGTATATTAGGATTCTTTCCATTTGTGATTTTGATTGTCCTCCATGTGTCTGTCTTTAACGTTGTTGGAGGCATGTTAATCAGTTGGCTGGCTTGTAACTTAGGTGGTATACTGATGTACTTCCTTATTCGGCGTTACCTGTACAATTGGTTTGATCGAAAATGGAGATCTAAGCTGAAACGTTATGACAAATGGCAACGGTACTTGGATCGTTATGGAATCTGGACTTTGGTGCTTCTACGTACGATTCCCATTATTCCGAACAATGTGATCAATTTTATGTCGGCTGTTTCACCGATTAAAGCATCATCTTTTATTTGGGGAACAGTGCTTGGAAATCTGTCTTACATTTGGCTATTCGGTACGATTGGATCAAGCTTAATTGTCCCTAGGGAAGAATGGAACGGTTATCTTACTTGGTATGCCGTGTTTATCGCTGTTCTAATCGGTATCTTTGTACGGCGGCACTGGGATCATCTGCAGGAAGATAAGCGGAGTAGAATGCACTAATTTTATATGTTCAATTTATCTTCAAATGAATGAAGAACGTTTCTTTGGCATTGTCCGCCGGAGGGAACGTTCTTCTTTTTTGTCTTCTTTCCGAATACCTTAAACTAAGTGGAGGTGGCTTGACCTCTACGTAAGGTGGGAGGGACTATCGCAATGGGGAGATTAAGAAAATGGGGGAACCGAGGGCTAAGATTACCTGATCTAGGTCAGCTTCGGCTGCCAAAAATAAATGGGGGCGGGGCGCCGAGGTTCTCTGGAAGAAGCTCCGCGTTCAAGTCAAAACCTAGTAGGGCAGCGGCAAGACCACAGAGTTCACGCTTTGAAGCTAAACGAAGTAGAAGTCATATGAGATCGTCCAGTAGGTCAGAGAGAAAGATGACCGTTTCTGGTGGAAACACGCGTAAGCCAAGAAGCCGGCGCAAATTTTGGTTGATTGCATCCTTGGTATTGATTGTGCTTGTGCTACAAGCACTGCGATACGTGGAACTGCACATGAAGCCACCTATCTTGCATTTAGCGCAAATTCGTGTGAAGCAAATCGCAACAGAGTCGATAAATAAGGCGATTACTTCACAAGTAGCGAATGGAGGAAATGCGGAGGAACTGATTGATTGGAAGACCGATAAGAACGGGAAAATATCAGGCTTTATGCTGAACTATGCGGAGCATATGCGTATTACTTCGCAAGCGGCAGAGGTAATCCAGACCACGTTGCAGGATTTGCATAATCAGACAGAATATATTCCGCTCGGTCAGGCACTAGGTAGTCCTCTCATCGCCTCTTATGGACCTGATATCCCGATCAAGATTGAACCGCAAGGTGCTGTGAAGGTTGAACTCAGCACTCGCCAGCAAAATGCCGGAATCAATATGATTTTAGTCGAGGTCTATATCCATATTGTTACGGAGGTCGCGGTGGTTATTCCTTTTGATATGGAACCCCAAGTGGTGGATACGGAAATTCCTGTGTCTTATCTGATGGTCGTCGGAGACGTGCCAATGTATTACTACGATAATCAGGGTCAGCCAGTCGGAGCTAATGGCAGCAGTGCCCCGGGAATTGCTATTCCCGCACCCTCTGTAAGCGGAGATAAAAATGGAGTATCAGATCAGAGCACGGATGCCACTGGGAATAGTAAAGAGAATAGCAATCCATCGCCAGCTTCATCCAATTCCTCGAATACGGGTGGAACTCATACAGAAGAAGGCGACAAAGGTGTAAACGCAGGAAATTAAGGGATATCGTGCTTCACGGCTCATAGACTATAGGTAGAGTAGCTTTAAATAAATGGAGTGTGAGTCCTGATGTCACATGAATCGCTGAATGTGGAACGCTTGGCGGGGAGATATGGTTTCCTAGAACGTGCCGGACTTCTCCCCTTGCCTAGTCATGACGGGATTTCTATTGTAGTTGAGCTTAGCCGTATGGAATGTGCCACGGTCTGTTTGCCCTTGCTGCTGCTTCATTCAGGAGCCGATGTGCGTATTATTGCTGTTTCAATGACCCCCGATTTCCCCATGGAGGTATTAGCAGGACAGTTCTCACCGGAGGAGCCAGTGATCTTCCTACCCTATGAGAAGGAGGAGTATATGCCTAACCTAGCTCTGGCCCATATCGAGACCGATTTTGCTGTTCTGGTTGAAGATTCGATAATGGTATCTCCGGGCTGGTTAAGTGAGTTACTGTGGACTCACTTTGATGATGCTTCTGTTAGAGTCATTGCTCCGCGTTCTTCTACCGAGAGGGGGGAAGGGAAGAAACGGCTTCACTTTGGTACTCATCATGAATTTGCCGAGCATGTAAGCTACAGTCTTGGGCGGTATCAAGGAGAATGGCGCGAGATGGAAGTGCTAACCGGATCTTGTCTTCTATTCACTAAGGAATTGATTCAGCGAATTGGCGGCTTTGACACTTCGCTTCAAGCGCGGCATCTCATGATAGCTGACTGGTGTCTTAGAGCGCGGCAGATTGGAGCGAAACTGGCTCTGAGTGAAGCTGTGTATGTTCATGCTATTCAGTCACTGGATAGATACCTGAGAAATAAGGACGAATCTAAACAGACGGATGGCTGGCAGACATACTACAAGAAATGGGCACTTGAAAGCGGGGGAGAGAACGAAGGACATTTAGTACCGCCTGCTGAATCCTTAAAAATTCCTCAGCCGGTTATACCATTGGGCAGGCTACCCTTAGCTTCTCCTTTGGTAACGGCCATAGTGTATGGTGATGAAGCTTGGGATTGTGATGAGCTGAAGGAGCAATGGATAGCTGCACGGGAGCAGCAGAGCTACAAGCATATTCGCTGGATTTGGATCAGAGACACTTTGGTGGACGCTGCTCCTGAGTTTCCGGCTAGTGAACATGATGTAGTGATTACAGTTCGCGGTGAGGACGCATGGCTACGGGCATTAAAGAACGCAGCTGCATTATATGAGAGTGAGATCATTCTGTATTTGTCCACTTCTATCCATTATGAGAAACGTTATATTGAGCGGGTGGTGAAGGCCATAACCCAAGGCTCCGCTGATCTGATCGTAAGTTTATCGACTGAAATGGAGGAAGCTGGGGTTCATTTGCTTGCAGGGGGAGATTCGGCGCTCACTCTACCACTTGAACGTGTTGCTTACAAAGGAGGGATTGTGCCAGGGATGATTAGCAATAGGAAGTTTACTTCCCGTCAATTGCTGCTTCACCCTAATGCCTCTCTGGTAACAGGCTATATTGGGGATTTGTCCGATTCCAAGGAGGCACACCCATGAAATATCTAATTCTAAGCGGAGGTTCTTGGGAGGATTACGAATATAAAAGATTGCTAGAGCTTCTTCCCGACCGGGAAGAGGTCTGCTTTGTTGGACGGATGACTCTTGAGCAGCAGACTAATAGCCAGATCCAGGCAGTTGCAGCTGTAAATATTTATTCTCTGAACATGAAGCATTACACGATTCTTGTCTCTTCTCCTTATTGGCTTTCAGAGGTTCTCTCCTTGCAGGCAGCCTATGTAGTGGCCCTGCTAGAACGTTGTCCGGAAGAAGAAAATAAGTGGTTATGGGAAAAATACAGCGGTTTGCTAGGCGCAAAGGCCGACCTTGCAGCCACCCGATCCGAGCGAATATATCTAGAGCAGAGCCTACGCAGGGAAGGTGTAATCTATCTCGGCGGGGATCAACAGGAATCCTACGGAGTTACCTTTCAGGGAGATCGGCTGTATTTTCTCACGGATTATGAGGTGCTGTGGAGGAAGGCCATAGTGAACTTGTGGCAGGATTCATCTATGTCATCTGCTGATTGGATTACTATGCAGCTTGAGTTGCGGGCGGACTATTACATTTCCATGTGTGCTAAGTTACCCAGTCAACCTGTTGTACATTACTTGGCAGCTTCCTATCTCTACTTGTTGGGGGATGCCGCAGCTAACCGTTATCTGGCGCAGTCCTTTGAGCTCATGGTGTTATATGAATATTTAGATTGTCTTCATTCGCATTTCCGTTTTTTTTCGGCTATAGAGGGTAAGACGGGGGATTTGGAAACAGCCGTTCAACAGTACACGATTACTGCGTTTACTGCTGAGGAGAAGCTGGAGGCGGAAAGGCTGCTGGGCTGGCTTCACTCTGGGCAGTACGAACTTGTTCGAGCAGAGCTCTTCCGCTTGAATGAGGATGAGGCTGCGGCAATACGGATTTTAAGCTCGCTTCCTACCTCAGAGGCAAAGCTGTTATTGATTCGAAATTATATTCGGACCTTCCAATGGGAAAAAGCACTAGAGCTTCAGCAAGAATTAGAGGGAAGTGTTGATGGGGTTATAGATGGCACAATACACTTGCTACATGGCAGAAGACATGAGGCTATACGCAGCTTCTTGAATGCGGCAGGGAAAGACAATCAGGCATGGCCGCTGTTATCAGAGATGGCGGATCTAGAAGAGGCTATAAGACGATTGAAAAGGAGAGTGGAGGGATGAGTCATAGATGGCCTCTCCGCAAAACAGCAGGTAACCGCTTGACGGCTATGATGCAGGTTCGAAATGAAGCAGGCAGATATCTGGAGCAGGTGCTTGAAGAACTAAGCGAGTTCGTGGATGATATTGTGATTGTAGATGATGGAAGTACAGATAATACAGCACAGCTTTGTCGTTCTTTTGCCAAGGTTACGAAGCTTGTGACACTGGAGACCTCCTTATTTAATCGTGAGTGGCAGTTAAGGCAGACGTTATGGAATTTGGCAGTATCTACGAATCCGGATTGGCTCCTGTCTGTGGACGCTGATGAATTCTATGAAGAGGCAGCCAAACGGGAGATGAGACGGCTGATTGATCAGGATGTGTATGACTGGGTATCTTTCCGGCTATTTGATTTCTGGGGGGGCACCACCCATTATCGTGAAGATGAACATTGGAATATCCATACGAAGCATACTCGTACACTTGTCCGATATTTGCCGAATTTTCATTACTTTTTCCCTAAAATGGATCATCATGTGCCTAGGCTCCCGCTTTCCTACTCTGTATTGCCGGGCTTTCTTGCCGAATTACGTGTGAAGCATTATGGGTGGGCTGTTTCGCCGGAAGAGCTTCATCGTAAATATTCGCGTTATCTGGAGCTTGATCCAGAAGGGCGTTGGGGGAGTCTGGAGCAATACCAGTCCATTCTAGATGAGCAGCCCCATTTGGTTGAATGGAAGGAAGAGCTCTGAAATCCGAATCTGCCAGTTGATTAAATCTGACTGGCAGATCTGACAAGGAGCCCCCATGGGATTTGACCTGTAGTTATTCCATGGGGATAAGCTTTTGCCGCGAGTATGAGCTTGTAGTAGGAGAGACCCACTGCAGCGGTAGTTCCCCCGATCTTGCGCAAAGCCATTTCATCTAATAGGGCGATCTTTGGCGTTTCCCCACAGGAGCAAGCTATTGCCATGTATAATAGCCATTCGGCGCAGTCCGTCGAGGTATTATATTGAGGGTTTTGACTAACGTAGATGGAGCACCACTGTTTCTTTACGGGGATAGGAGCTTCAAGCAATCCATAATATAGGGGCTGCGGCAGCTTGCACCATTGAAAGGAAAAACTGCCTGATTGTCGATAAAGCGTTAATACACTATCCCAAGCGCCGACCTGAAGCAGCAATTGTATAGCATAGCTCAGTTCAGGAAGAGAGGGCTTAATGCCAGAAAGACCTGTTAAAATATGATGAATCGATAACATCTCCGGTCTGTATGGCAATATGGAGACAAGCCACTGCATGGCTGATTCAGTATCTCCAGCACGGCAAGACAAGGCCCAGAGATAACCGAGTATAGATGAACGTTCGGATAGGACAGATGGATCGTGAAGCAGCTGTTCCAGCGGTGGGAGTGTGTGATAGCCGTCTTGCTGTTGTGTACATACAAGGTAAGTTTGCACAATGGTTTGAACGGCAAGCGGTAGCTGTGAAGCAATAGAGAGCGTGTTCAACCATTCAAAGTCACGAGCATTGAGCGCTGCAGGCACAAGGTAACCTAAGGTAATCGGTGATAGGGCATGAATATGACAGCGGGTCAATGCGATCAAACTTAACCGCTCTCCAGAGAGCAGACTTAGCGGGACAAGCTGTTTCCACGCATCCGTATAATTTGGTTTGAATTGTATAGCGGCCTCGTAGTGTTTCCGCGCGTTTAAATATAGAAATAACTTCTCGCACACTCTGCCTGCCAGTAGTTCTGTTCGATATGTTCCGCTTCCCGAAGAAGAAGGATATCGATATGCTGTATCTCCGCTCTTCAGGGCTTGCTGCAGGAAGTGTCTAGCTTTACCGAGCTGATTTTGTTCGAGTAACAAAGCGGCATAGCCTTCTAATAAATCAGTGAAGTCGGGAAACAATAAGCTCCCCGCATGAAAGATCTCTTCAGATTCCTGCTGCCTGTTACATCGTTGTAACGCATAGGCAGTCTTTAGATAAATATCGGAGGCATACCCGGATTGGGTCGGAACATCAGCAAGCAATGGGAGAAGTACATCTGCCGCTGCATGATATTGTTCCTGTTGATAATACTCTGCCCCTAGTGCATAACGAAGAATTAGATGGTTCGGTTGAAGCTGCAGACCACTGTTGATGAGAGCTAAATTACGCTGGTATTTTTTTTTGCGCTGTAATTCATCCTCTAAATAACCATAGTGATAAATATGCAATTCAGCAAAAGCTATCTCCCCCTCAGAAAGCTCCCAAATGCTGCTAGCTGTTTCCTCATGAATGATTCCACGAAAGATGATTCTTTTATCGTTTCTGAACAAGCGACAGACATGATCGGTAACAAAATCCGCTTCAGGGGCATCACCGATATAGTGGATAATGGGCAGCCAATAACCGTGAATATGCGCTGCGCCCAGCAGGTGCTGGAGCTGCTCCTTGTTCCAATGACCTACAGCCTCATCTGCATCAAGTACCAGAATCCAGGGGGAAGTTGCATGCTTCAGACTTAGATTTCGTGCTTTCGAAAAATCATTCTCCCAAGGCATATCGATAAGCTTTGCACCAAACTTAAGCGCGATGTCTTTGCTATTATCCTCAGACCCGGTATCCACGATGATAATTTCGGACACGATCCCTTGCACAGAGGACAGGCATTTCTCCAGATAGTTCGCCTCATTCTTAACGATCATACAAAGTGTAATATCGGGGGTGGTCATGGGAAACATCCCTCCTATTCTGAAACTTTGGGAAACGGAAGAGCGAGGCGTACTCTTTTGACCGCTGGAGAGTAGATAGCTGAAGAGGACAGTGAAGCAAGCAGACGATCCGCTGACAAAATCTGTGAACGTCCCTGTTGAGAAGCTTGAGTAAAGGCCGCTTCTTTAGCTATTGGTTGCTCCATGGTATTTATCAGCTGTGCGGCTGCTTCGTTACATCCCTCACTCTGTAACAATTCTAGGAGAATCCTGTTCTTAGTCAGTGTGTAATCTGTTAGATGAGCGTGGAACCAACCATAGATCTCACTGTCGCGACCTGCACACTTCATGGCTCTCAGCAGCCGTGCAATGACGGGAGTCGGTTCGGGATGAAGCTGTGCGGTTTTGGTGTAACAAGCAATGGCTTCGGTCTCATCACCCATCTCTTCACATAATTGACCCAGCATATAATAGGTTAAATATGAACCGAATCCAGCCTCAGTATGGTAGCCGGGAGGAGCAGCTCCGATGACCAGCGCTTGTAGCAACGCTACTTTGGCTTCTGCAAAGGCACCTAATTGTAAGAGTAGAGCCCCTTTGATATGAGCTAAGTCTGGATAATCTGGATGTGCGTTAATTCCACGATCACAGGCTGCAAGTGCCCCAGGGTAATCTTTTAATTCTGCAAGCGAGCGAATTTCATATTTGTGCAGCAGGTGGATGTAACTTGTATCAGGCGGTGCCTCTTCTAGTGCTTGTTGGATATGTTTTAGAGCAGGTTGATACTCTCCAAGACGCATATACTCCACGGCCATATTAAAATGGTGAAAAGGATCCTTAGGATTTAGCCTTAGCTGTTCTTGTAGCAGCTCGACATTTCGTTTGATTTTATCCTTTTTGACCACTACCCCTTCTGCGTAACCATAATGATGGATGATTATGGTGGTCAAATGCATCGGTGCCTGGGGGGTAGCTGTTATGATGGCCTCAGCAATCTGTTCGTGGATGATCCCGCTAAAACGGTACTTAGGGCGATTACGGAACATCCGAATAATCGGGTTGACGGTGATCGTCTGTGAAGCGGCGGTTAGCCCTTTATGATTATGAATGCGTAGAAAAAACGCTTCGTACTCCATATGCTCAGCGCAAAGCAGCAGTTCTCCTTTGCTCTCCTCACTCAGTTCCTCATCTCCGTCTAGAACGAGAATCCATTGTCCATGGGCCTGCTGAAGACCTGCGTTGCGGGCAGCGGCAAAGTCGCCGCTCCAAGGGTGGTGTATGACGTTAGCACCGAAGCTAAGAGCAATTTGAACGGTAGAGTCGGTGGACCCGGTATCGACTACAATGATCTCATCAACGACTCCGCGTACGCTTTTTAAACATTGACTCAAGTGGTCTCCTTCGTTCTTAACGATCATACATAAGGAAATTAACGGCTTTTTTCTTGAACGGTTCATAAGGATGACCTCCCTTCGCACTGACGGAAGCTCCACTTTGTGTGCCAAGGTGTACGATTCAGCAAGGAAATGGATTTACGAATAGCTCTGATATCTTCCTGCAACGGGCCATGAACAGGGGGATCGTTTAAGCTTTGTAGAGCATCCTCCATACTCAGCTTCGCTTGCTGAAGGTAACAGAGGGATAAGCCGATCCTTGCGGATTCATGCTCAGGCTCTTGTTCCAGTGCTTGCTGAAACCATTCACTGGCTTTGGAATAATGCCCTTTGTCAAAGATCATCTCACCAATATAAAAAAGCACGCTTGCATCGGCGGTCTTATCACGAACAAGTACAATAAATTCCTCTCCTGCGGCCTGCCAATTCCCTTCTTTATATAATGCTGTGGCAAATTCAGATCGATAAGCAGGGAACAGGTCTACTAAAGTATGACTAAGTGTGAGCTGATGCAGCTTTACGGATTGCCCGATGAGGTCTGAAAGGAGTGAGGCATATAAGTGATCTACCTCTATTTCTATTGGACATGCCTCTTGTTGTCGTTGGCATCGTGCAATGTATTCCAGTCCAGAACGAAGTTCACCTGATGTATGAATGAGCAGGTCGTTTTTGAATTCCCCAAATTGCTCCCATTGGCAAATGGCCCAAAGGGTATACCACTGCTTTTGATACTCTGAACTATGGTTACCTTGGGAAGCAAGTGAGATCATCTGTCTTATAGCCGTACATGCTTCTTCCAGTTTACCGGTGATGATGAGTGAAGAGATGATCCCTTTTGCAGTATCCAATTCCAATGGAAAAACATCTCGGGATAAGGTGCTAATAGTCTCATAAGCATTTATCTGATATAAACTGTCGATGATCGCGGATCTACTGGCTGGAGTTGTTGGCGGGACGAGTTGGATCAGTAATGTGGCTATTTCCTCATCGGGTACAGCTAGGTGTTGAAAAGCAGCAGCTATCCCCTGCAAGGCGGGCGTATATAAAGCATGGTGTTGAAGTGCACGATGAAAAAACCTCGCAGCATCTTCCTGAAGTCCAAGCCGCTGTGAAATTAAACCCATATGGTATAGCGGACGAAAGGTGCTCATTCCTTGCTCACATACATATTTTCCGCTAAGTCCCTCATGTTCAGGAATGGACTCTGCACGTTGATAGGCTAATAGCGCACGCTCCAAAAGTCCCTGGCTCTCCAAAGATTGACCTAATAAAAAATGCAGATCAGGGTAGTCGTCATAACGCTCCAGTTCCACCAAGAGTAAGGGATCAATCGCATTTGTTTTTCCTTGAGCATGATAAATTTTACAGAGACCTCTAATCATCGTAGGTCGATAGGAGGCTTCAAGTGCTACATGCTGGAGCGTTTGACGAAGCAAGGTCTCCGCTTCCTGAAGTTGACCGTCCTGGCAGTAGTTTACTGACAAATTGTAGGAGTGGAACGGGTCTGCTGGATATTCGGATAAAGCTAATTGCAGCAGGTGCCTATTTCGGTTGATTTTATCTTTTCGTGCCATGATTTCAGGCAAATATCCAAAATGAATAATTTCAAGCTGACTGTGTTCAATCGCTGAGAGGTTATGTTTGCTTAGGATTGAAGTATCAATGCCCTCATGAATTCTTCCACTATAACGATAACCCTGTCCATTTCGGAATAAGCGAACAGCACTGTGCTTTACCTTATCTTCGGGTAGTACGCCTACCCAATTATCAATGTTTACTATAAAAGCCTGAGCTTGTGTGTTCTGCAGGAGGCTGCGAAGTTCTGTAAGTGGGTTTCGCAGGCACTCATCGGCATCTAGGACTAGAATCCAATTCGTTGAGGCATGAACGAGCCCTTCATTACGAGCTGCAGCAAAATCATCTGTCCAATCGCGTTGGAAGACTCTAGCCCAGTGTGCTTCGGCTATAGCTATGGATTCGTCGGTAGAACCCGTATCGATCATCACAATTTCGTCAACACCAGCTACGCTTGCGAGACAGTGGGGCAGGAGATCAGCTTCATCTTTTACGATGAGGTGGACGCCAAGCGTAATATTATTCACGGTTGTTCCTCCTTGGAAGGCATTATGTGTTTGTTCCACATATGTAGATCTGCTGTAATATAAACGATTTTCGGCGTCCTTATAGTCAAAGAAAAAGCACATGGATATCCATGTACTTTTTCTTGTTACAACATATGATGGTCATCTGGATTACGTGCCCTGAGCATTGAAACTTACATTGATCGTGGATGCAGAGCCTGAATTCGCTGATTGGTAGGATAGGCGGGTATATTTCAGGAATCTGGCTGGTACTATGACATCGACAGAACCTGCTGCTAAAGGATTATCTCCCGTTGTATCGACGAAATAATTTGTTCCATCCGCACTGATTTCTACACGTGTGTTGACTGGATTTGCCCCAGTATTATTGATGAAGAAGGAATACGTTCCTAGCACACTCGTAGTAACAGCTGGCAAAGGCGTATAGGTATTAGCAGTCGTAATGCCTGTAGTCGACTGTTCAATAAAGCTGCGTTGTGAAATAGAGGTGACACTACTTAGTGTACCGGCAGTAATCGTAGCGCCAAGCACGCTGGTGATGGTACCGTTGAGGATGTTGGTAACTGTACCTGCGGAGGACAAAGTACCCGCAGTGATCGTAGCGCCGAGCACGCTAGTAATAGTCCCGTTAAGGATGTTGGTAACTGTACCTGCGGAGGATAAAGTACCCGCAGTAATCGTAGCGCCGAGTACGCTGGTGATGGTGCCGTTAAGGATGTTGGTAACTGTACCTGCGGAGGATAAAGTACCCGCAGTAATTGTAGCACCGAGCACGCTGGTGATGGTGCCGTTTAAGATGTTGGTAACTGTACCTGCGGAGGATAAAGTACCTGCTGTTATGGTCGCCCCAAGCACACTAGTGATTGTACCCGCAGTAATTGTAGCACCGAGCACACTGGTGATGGTGCCTTCGAGAATGTTAGTAATTGTACCTGCTGAGGACAAAGTACCGGCAGTGATCGTAGCGCCGAGCACGCTGGTGATGGTGCCGTTTAAGATGTTGGTAACTGTACCTGCGGAGGATAAAGTACCTGCTGTTATGGTCGCCCCAAGCACACTAGTGATTGTACCCGCAGTAATTGTAGCACCGAGCACACTGGTGATGGTGCCTTCGAGAATGTTAGTAATTGTACCTGCTGAGGACAAAGTACCGGCAGTGATCGTAGCGCCGAGCACGCTGGTGATGGTGCCGTTTAAGATGTTAGTAACTGTACCTGCGGAGGATAAAGTACCTGCTGTTATGGTCGCCCCAAGCACACTAGTGATTGTACCCGCAGTAATTGTAGCACCGAGCACGCTGGTGATGGTACCTTCGAGAATGTTAGTAATTGTACCTGCGGAAGACAAAGTACCAGCAGTGATCGTAGCACCGAGCACGCTGGTGATGGTGCCGTTTAAGATGTTGGTAACTGTACCTGCGGAGGATAAAGTACCTGCTGTTATGGTCGCCCCAAGCACACTAGTGATTGTACCCGCAGTAATTGTAGCCCCAAGCACGTTAGTAATAGTGCCCTCAAGGATGTTAGTAACTGTACCTGCGGAGGACAAAGTACCCGCAGTGATCGTAGCACCAAGCACGCTAGTAATGGTCCCGTTAAGAATGTTAGTAACTGTACCTGCGGAGGACAAAGTACCCGCAGTGATCGTAGCACCAAGCACGCTAGTAATGGTCCCGTTAAGAATGTTAGTAACTGTACCTGCGGAGGACAAAGTACCTGCAGTAATTGTGGCTCCGAGCACGCTAGTAATTGTACCGTTAAGAATGTTGGTAACTGTACCTGCGGAGGACAAAGTACCCGCGGTGATCGTAGCGCCAAGCACGCTGGAAATCGTACCATCTAGGATAATCGTTGTTAGATTTCCGCTTGGATCTGTAGTGAGCGGATGATCAATCAGCGAAGCATCCCGTCCGAATATAAGCGTTCGTAGATTATCAGGATTCGCTTGAAAAGAGCTATAGTTAGGCAAAGTTCCTCGTCCCTTCCTTGTAAATGATTAAGTTATACCTAAAGACTGGGCTTGGACGTATACACAATATTGCTTGCCAATACCCTTTGAATTTAGCGTGGAGGCGGAGATTCGAGTTATTACTTTAAGAATCGATTCAGCACTAGCGCTCTCAATTATTTTGAAGCCATAGTCTCTTCTAAATCTATAAAACAATTAAAACGATTCGGGCGGTTCTTCAGACGGACACTAGCAGGGTGATCTCCCTGATTCTTAACTGCATAAGAGATCATCGTTTTAGTTCCGTCTTTTTCTATTTTATTTTGCTGCACTTTTTAAGCTCCGGGCTGTTATGGACTTCATTTCACCTCCAACGGGTATCCTGGAACTCTATCCATAAAAAGGCCCAAACCGTCGTTTGAGCCTTGAGCCTAAAAAACGCAGCCCAATAAGCCGCAAACCGATAGGGACAATCCTTAGCCATTCGAATGGTGTGATATTAATATATGGTGGGAAATAGGGGGTGATTGGGCTGGAAAAGCAAAAAAACGCACATTCCCACAACCTGTTACAGAGAGCGGCATAAAATGAGAGTAAGCTTAAGTACGGGGAGGATATCTCATGCCGAACGACTCAGTATTCAATCAGAGCAGCCAGCCGCTTTTTACAGAACAAGTCAACACGTATGTCGCACCTGGTATAGATTCAGCTCCTGAGGGTGGAGCAGCTAAAGCAAGGTTATTGTTTGGAATCCCATTTACTTCTACAGTAACAACGGCGGCGCCGTTAGTTATTCAGATTAGTAATCCGGGAGGAAGCGGACGCACATTGTATGTATCACGTGTTACTGCTAGCTCAGCGACGGCGGCTGTTACTTTATCACTACTTCGGAACGCTACGGTCACCGGAACTACCGTCACGCCGATTAATTATAATTTTGGCAGTGCGTTAACTAGTGTTATGACTGCTAGAACCTCAGCTGCTGCGCCTACTGGAAGTCCGGCCACGCTAGTATCTCTATTGCTCGCGGTCGGTCCGGTCATTGTTGATTTTACAGGACAAATTGTTGTTCCTCCCGGAAATTCCATCACTACATCCATAACGATTGCATCGGGGTCTTCAGCAGCGACGACATCTATCAGCTGGTGGGAATATTAGAACAGGAGGGGATAATTATGCCGAATCAATTTGTATTTAATGACAACGATCAACCTCTTTTTGTGGATATGGTGAATACCTTCCAATCTCCAGACATTAGCGCACCGCCTGAAATAAGCGCTTCGCAGGCTGCCGTCTTGTATTCTACCAACGCCTCCGCTTCAAGCTTGGTCGTGCTTAGTCTTATTTCCGCAATCACCTCTATTCGGATTAGTAATGCTGTCGGCAGTGGGAAAACTGTTTATATCTCACGTATAAGCGGCAGTATCGGCGGTTCTTCTCTGCTATCGGCAATGTCGGGAAGCTTTACAATTGTAAAAGGAGGAACGGTAACTTCCCCTACAACCTTGACGCCAACGAATAATAATTTGGGCAGCGTAGCCACGAGTGCCATGACCGTTCAGTCTTCCACGGCAGCTATTAGCGGGGGGACGACGCTTTTCAATTATCAATTGGCACCGGGGGCGTTTACACAGAACTTTACTGGTAGCATCATTGTTCCACCGGGGACTGCTATTTGTGCTAACGTAACCTCATCCAGCTCCGCTGTAGGTTTAACGATTACCTCAGTGCTGGGTCTTCTTTGGTGGGAACAATAGAGTTCTTGCTTTGAGCCTTTGACAGAGCTGAACCTTGACATCACTAGGTTAAGGTTTTACATAAATGTATGGAATGTATAGAAAATTAAGGGGATTGGCATTATACAATAAAACTGTAAGTCAGATTGGAATGTGAAAAGAGGGACAATTATGGAAAGTTGTTTATTTATTCATGGCTTTACCGGAGGTGAGCATGAAATCTCTCCCTTGTCCCAGTTTATGGAGCAGCATAATTACCGTTCCAGAACATTTACCCTGAAAGGGCATGGAGGGAGCAGGAATGATCTTCTGCATTCAGATCGACATGATTGGCAGCAGAGTGCTGAAGATGAATTGACAGAGCTGCTAAAGACGGATGAGGGTGTTCATCTGATCGGATTTTCAACCGGTGCGCTTATTGCTTCTCATCTTTCTGTACGGTATAAACCCTGGATCAAATCTCTTACTTTATTGTCCACTCCCGTATTTCCACTCAATCCCGTGGAGATCCTTAAGACTCTTGCGAGCTTTTCCATGCTAAAAACGTATATTAATAAATTCACTTCAACGCCCCCAAAGGCGACGAGAGAGTTTCAACGACTGGTCCGAGAGAGTTTTTCAATCTATCCGCATATTGAGACTCCAACTCTAATTGTACAGGGAAAACGAGATCATCTGGTGAAGACTAGAAGCGCAGACTATTTGCAGCATACAATTCCTACCACTCAAAAACAGGTACTGATGGTGGATAACAGTGGTCATATGGTTTGCCATTGTGAAGATAAAGACCGAATCATGAATGAAGTACTACATTTTATACAAAGTGTGGGAAGCTGAGCATAAAAGTTGAATAATTAATCCTAAAGAGCCCCGATTAAGGAGGCTCTTTTTCTTGTGAAGTTTAAATTTTTATAGCTTGACAACGTATTCACAATCATGGTAATTTTTAGTTGGGAAACCGGTTTCCCTAAAATTATTTGTTTTTTGTGTTAAAGACGTTAAAAACATTAGAGACATCACTGGGCGGGCTTGGTTTTAATCAAGGTTGTAGGTTTTAGAGTGTTATGAATACGCTTTAATAAGAAAGGGAGATGCACGCAATGAAACGTAGGTTATGGTATGTACCCGTTCTAATTACATCTATTCTTCTTTCTACCGTGATTAACTTGTTTGTCTTAACACCGCAAAAGGCTGAAGCGGCCAGCATCGGCACAATTAATGAGAATGACACGATTTATCAGATTATGGTTGACCGATTTAATGATGGAGACACATCCAACAATGCTACTGGTGCGGCAATTCGCTATGGAGAAAACTCTGAGGAAGATTTCCGTTATATGAAAGGCGGAGACTGGCAGGGGATTATCGACAAGCTATCATATATTAAAAATATGGGTTATACCGCGATCTGGATTTCCCCAGTGGCTGAGCCACAGATGACTAATCGGGAAAACAACGGTACCGGTAAAAATACAGCCTATCACGGATACAACGTTAAGAACCCTAACGCTGCCAATCCGTACTTCGGTACTAAGGAGAAGCTGAAGGAGCTTGTGGATTCTGCACATGCGCTTGGCATCAAAGTGGTAATTGACGTTGTGCCAAACCACGTAGGCGATTATATGCTTGGTACCCAAGCCTATTATGATATTCCATCATTGCAGCCAGTGGCTCCGTTCAATAATCCAGCATGGTACCACCATAATGGAGATATTAACTGGTCTCTAGCGGATGGGAGATATGATCAGTGGGCACAGGATTACTTAGAGAATCATGATTTGGGCGGGTTAGATGACATTGATTTCGATGTTCCTGCGGCTAAGCAGGCGATATTCGATTCAATCAAAGGCTGGTTTGATTATACGGGCGCTGACGGTGCGCGTGTGGATGCTGCCAAGCTGATGAAGCCAACAGATATTGGTGAACTACAAAATTATCTGGGCGTTAATACCTTTGGCGAGAATTTCGACGGAAATGCCGAATTTGTCTCACGTTGGGTCGGAAACAACAAGGAATGGGGCATGCTCGATTTCCCAATGTTCTTCTCCGTGCTTAACAGCTTTGCTTATGGACAGTCTTTTGAGTCCAATATCAAAAGCACCTTGGCACAGGATTCCTACTACAACGGGAATGCCAATCACATGGTAACCTTTATCGACAATCATGACCGCAATCGCTTTCTAACGGAAGCCGGTGGAAGCGTTGATAAGCTGCAGAACGCTTTAACCTTTATTTTTACAGTTCGTGGAACACCGGTTGTCTTCCAAGGAACAGAGCAGAACAAAGGCAATGGCAACAGTCAGATTATGACGGGTGGTATTGCTGATACTTGGAACCGCTGGTCTATGGTGAAACGGGATGCAAGCGGAAACGTGATTGAGAACTATTTTAATGAAAATGCCAGCACCTACAAGCACGTAGCCAAACTTAATGAGATTCGTAAAAATAACCCAGCACTACGTACAGGTACACAACGTGAAATGTGGGCTGCACAGAACTTATATGCCTTCTCACGCCGCATCGACACTGGAACGAATCAAGGCCAAGAAGCAATCTCCGTATTCAGTAATCAATCAAACGGTTCGCAAACAGTAACTATTCCATTGCGCGCTGAGAGCTCATTAACCGTAGGTACAGTTTTATATAACCAATTGAATACTGCAGATACAGTGACTGTACAATCAGGCGGAGTAACTGGAAAGCAAATTACTGTAACTGTAGGTGCGAATTCAGCCAAAATCTATGCGAAACAACAACAACCATCAGAAACAGTTCCTCCAACTACTCCAACCAACGTAACCGCAACGGTTCAGAATGCATCTAGCGCTTTGATCAGCTGGACAGCTTCTACCGATAATGTGGGCGTAACTGGATATGAAGTTTATCGTAACGGTGTCAAGGTAGGCACAACGGCAACTACTTCCTATACGGATAATGGTTTATCCGCTAGCACTACCTATAACTACACGGTAAAAGCATTTGATGCCGCAGGCAATCTATCTCTTCTTAGTGCGATTGCGTCTATTACAACACCGGCAGGGAACAGTGTCACGATTTACTATAAGCAAGGTTATACCTCGCCTTATATTCATTATCGCCCAGTAGGAGGTACATGGACGACATCTCCGGGTGTGGCTATACCTGTATCTGATGTAGCCGGATACAACAAAATAACGATTAATATCGGCTCCGCCAGCCAGCTTGAAGCATGCTTTAACAACGGCAGTGGCACATGGGACAGTAACGGGGGCAGCAACTATCTATTCGGTACAGGAACATGGACTTATACGCCGACTGGAAGTATCACGTCGGGTGGACCAGTAACGCCGACACCAACACCAACGCCAACACCAACGGTAACACCGACACCAACACCAACACCAACACCGACACCAACGGTAACACCAACACCAACACCAACGGTAACACCAACACCAACAGTGACACCAACGCCGACACCGACAGTCACTCCAACGCCAACGGCAACACCGACTGGTAACACCGCAACGATCTATTATAAGAATACGGCATATAGCAGCTCGTACATTCATTACAAGCTAGATGGAGCGACAGTCTGGACGACGGCACCTGGTGAACAGCTTCAAGCTTCTTCTTTCCCAGGATACAAGTCGATCACAATTCAGCTAGGCACTGCAGCGGGACTGACCGCAGCCTTTAATAATGGCAGTGGTACATGGGATAACAATGGCAGCAGTAATTATCATTTTGCTGCTGGAACCTGGAGTCTGGTGAACGGAAGTATCAGCGCAGGGGAACCTCAAGCAGACAGTGTGACGTTCCGTGTAAATGTTCCAGCGTCTACTCCGGCGAGCGGACCTGTGTATCTCACCGGTACCTTCAACAGCTGGAATGCGGCGGATCCAGCTTATCAACTGACCAAAGGTAGTGATGGGGTATACTCCATCACGCTGAGCTTGCCAGCAGGAACAGCGGTGCAATATAAGTTTACGCGGGGCGCTTGGACTAATGTGGAGGTGAACTCGAACGGCTCGGACATTTCCAATCGAGCGCTTACTCCTGCAGGCGGCGCACAAACAGTGAATCTAACCGTGCAGCGTTGGAAAGATCTATAAGTTGCTAGTCAGCTGAATCATAATACCTTTCACAAGCTAAGGAGCGGCCCCTCACGGGAGCCGCTCCTTAGTAAGCAGATGAAGCTCTTTCATTGCAAATAGTGCAATAGAATCTCTCTATTAGAACTGGAAGAATGAATCTACTGCACTATGTGCAATAGAATTCAGGTGGATCGCTGTTTTTAGATGATTTACTGAGAGTTGACTGCACATAGTGCAATAGAATTGAATCTGATCCGTTTTACAACGAATTCTATTGCATCAAATGCAATCAACCGTATTCAAGTCCCATTAAATTCAATTGAATTGCATTAAGTTCCGGTGATTCGGTCTCGAACGAGTTCAATCCATCGATTCATTCTCTCTAAGCAGAATAATTACGAAGTACCTCCAGAGAATTTGATTCTCATCGTTGATTCACGAGGGATTAGTTCTGGCTCTAGTAGCGAATGCTTGTGGGGCATATCATTGCTCCGAATGCGCTCCATCAGCAGCTGGCCTGAAGATACACCCAGCTTGAACGTATCAATATTAAGGGAAGTTAAAGGAGGTGTTGTATAACGGGAGAGCGGATATTCATCGAAAGCGGCGATGCCGAGTTCTGATGGAACATCAATTCCGAGTGCTTTTGCGGCTTGAAGCACCCCAAAGGCTACATAGCTGTTCATACACACTACAGAGTCTGGCCGTTCCTCACGCTGCAGAAGCTCAAGCGCAGCATGATAGCTGTCATGTTCATCAGCCTTGCAGTTGATGATCCATTTCTGGTGAACGGTAAGGTCTGTCTGCTGTAACGCTCTTAAGTATCCACCTAGGCGATGGGTATAAATTTTTTCCTGCTGCTGTCCGCCTATGAAGGCTATTTTTGAATAACCCTGTTCTACGAGATGCTCCGTCAGCATGCTGCCGCCTGCTTCATTATCAAAATCAACCCAGCTTCCGGGGGCTATAATCTCTCCAATGGAGATGTAAGGAAACTCCAGTCGATTCAGTTCTTCAGATAGTGCTTCTGTCAGTACAGAATTGTTGGCAATAATTCCGTCGACACGTTTACTAAACACAAGCCTATTTAGAAAATGGCCTTCTGGACTGCTATGTTGCACGTTGGAAATGGTCAGCTCGTATTTTAAAGGTGCAATTACGCTCTCGATTCCACCAATAATGTTGTAAAAAAATTGGTTTAGAAACTCACTTTCTTTAGACATATCGACCAGTAGGCCAATATTATAGCTGCTTTGTCTGGCTAATCCAGTAGCGATACTGCTAGGTGTGTAGTTCATTTGCTTCATAATCTCTCGTACCTTGTGTTTCGTTTCCTGTGATATTTTCGGGGAATCATTTAGTACTTTAGATACAGTCGATTTGGCCACATTGGCTGCTTTGGCAATATCAGAGATTGTTACTTTCATCGTCGTCCCTCATAACTTGAAAACGGTATTTGTAACCATAATAACACAAATTTAGCAGTCTCTCTAATGATGAATGAACCGATAGATAGAACGATAAAAGTATAGAAGGAGTTTATAAGTTATGCCTCAATCATGGTTTATATATCATACAAGTGAAGATCCATTTGCCTACCCTGTAGGTACAGGGACCCTTAAGCTCAGATTATTTACGCAAGCTGGACAGCAATTATCCTGTACCGTAATCCACTCGGATCGTTATGATTCTCCGGGACAAGAAGTTCCTTTGCAGATGGAGCGGATTGGGTCGGCTGGTATTTATGATATTCATGAAGCAATAATTCACACTAGCACTAGAAGATGCAGATATCTATTTCATATAGCGAATGCAGCAGGGCAGTATGTTTGGTATGGAGAGAGGGGGGCGTCGGAGAATCGGGAGCGTGCAGGCTCTTTTCAATATGCATACCTTCACCGTTCTGAGGCTTTGAAGTTACCTTCATGGAGTAAGGATGCGGTGACCTATCAAATTTATCCTAATAGCTATAATGGTGGAACTCTAAAGGGCATTTCGGACAAAATACCCTATCTGCAGCAACTTGGTGTAAATACTATTTACATGACGCCTGTATTTGAGTCTCCTTCAGAGCATAAATATAACACCTCTGACTACTATAAAATCGACCCTGCATTTGGGGATACAGACGGATTAAAGGCGCTGGTCAGTGAGGCGCATCGTCATGGAATTAAGGTCATTCTAGATGCTGTGTTTAATCACTCGGGAGATCAATTTTTTGCTTTTAAGGATGTAATGGAAAAAGGCGAGCAGTCCCTGTATAAAGACTGGTTCTTTATTCGTTCCTATCCAGTTGTACAGACGCCCGCACCGAATTATGAGACATTCGCCAAAGCTGAAGCGCATATGCCAAAGCTGAATATGGATCATCCCGAGACGGCTGATTATATGATTAATGTTGCTAAGTATTGGATTCGTGAAACAGAGATCGACGGCTGGCGTTTAGATGTAGCGAACGAGGTCAACCCGGCTTTTTGGTCTCGCTTCCGGCAAGAGCTCAAGTCTGAATATCCTGAAATCCTACTCATCGGAGAGATCATGCATGCTTCTGGGCCTTGGCTTAGAGGAGATCAATTTGATGGTGGCATGAATTATGTTCTTCGGGATGCCGTGCTTGAATTTTTTGCAGAGCAGACAACGGGGCCAGATCGCTTTATGGAGCAATTACTCCATCAGGAGGCGTTGTATAATGACCAGGCGAATTCAGCTATGTTTCAGTTGCTTGGCAGTCATGATACGCTTCGCTTTCTTACAGCATGTAAGGAAGGAGGACGTGGCTGGGATCGGGTGGGTACCGCAATTCAACGAATGAGGTTGGCAGTTTTTTTTCAGATGACCTATATCGGTATTCCGATGATCTATTATGGGGATGAGGTTGGAATGGAAGGAGCTACGGACCCTCACTGTAGAAAAGCTATGGTATGGCAAGAGCAAACTCAGGATACAGCGCTGCTGAAGTGGTATCAAGAACTGATTTTTTTAAGAAAAAGCTGTGATATTCTAAGAAGAGGCACGTTCCGTCCTTGGTTCACAGATGAAGTCCGTAATGTCCTCGGTTATATCCGGGGTGTGGGTCAAGAGAAAATAGGGTTAATTATCAATAATTCTCCGAATGCGTTTGAGCTTGAGCTTAGTGCATATCGTTCGGATAAAAATGTGTTAACAGATCTATTGTCTGGAGCTACTTTTAAAAATACTAACAAGCTTACAGTGAGTATTGAACCGTTTGGCTGTTTAATGTTGTATTAAAATAGTATAAGGCCTCTTCAAAAGAAGGGGCCTTATTGTTCATTAAGAAACGGATGTCACCTCAAAAGGATGTCGAAGCCGTTTCTATATAAAAATATAAGAAAGTATAAGCTTCACGCTATACATTATCCTTATATTTCTCGCATAAACGCCAACCGTCCTTTAGGGATGCTGAAGGCGTTATTCCTTGTGTGTGGCACTTTTTTTATTTTTGTTCTTTAGGTCTCTATACTCCTGATTTTCCCATTGTTTTAACAACGGAAAAGGGTCAAAAGCCCATTCAGTAATCCCACGGTCACGGTAGATACCAAAATGTAGATGTGGCGGGAATTTCCCTTGTGTTCCTGGATTACCGTAGCCTGAGCTGCCTACCCAGCCAATGATTTCCCCCGGTGAGACAATATCTCCACGTGAAATGGATTTGTTGTATCCGGATAAGTGAGCGTAATAATGGTAACGATTTTCGATATCGCGAATTCCAATTCGCCAGCCACCATAGCGGTTCCAGCCTTTAGTTTCCACTAAGCCAAAGCAGGTGCTGCGTACCGGCATGCCTTGTGGTGCAAAGAGGTCAGTCCCTTCGTGGATACGTGCTCCCCCCCAGCTTCTGCCAGTTCCCCAAGTGCTGCGGTAAGAATAGGAATTACTTAGGGGAAGCGGAAAAGCATTACCTGACAGGTCAAGCCGCCCAAAATGTTCATAGAGCTTGGCGAACTGAGCTATGCGCTGAGAGGCACGGCCATTGTGATAATACTCCCAAATACCGATACTGAAATCATTAGCTGAATCACCATATTTCTGTAAGTGTTTAGCCATACTATATAGAACATCAGCATCATTCTTAGGATCAGCGATTCCGTCTCCTGAGCCATCACGGCCAAAGCCGTTAAAGAAGGTGATGGATTCCGGGGAAGTATCCTCTTGATCCGGGTTGAGTGGGCCGGACCATACGGGTGCTGGAATCATGATTCCTGTAAGACGGTTAGTGACGGGCTTGTCCGAGGACCCTTTTTTGGCGATGGTGCGTTCATATTGATCAATGGCGGCGAATCTAAACCAAGGGATTCCAGTGGCTGCACTCATTTGATCATAAATCCCTCTACGTGCAGTCCATATGGATTCCTTGCTAGCATTAACGGGATCGCCGCTGCTTTCCACCGGTTGGACTGTAGCCTGTACTGCAGCTGCCGGAACGGGAAGGCCTAAACCACCCCAAAGGATAGCGGCCGCGGACAGACACAACATCGTTCTCCGGTTATTAGTATTCTTAAATAGGGCCAGCAAGATAACAGCCTCCTTTTGTCCGGGCGTAGAATTGAATGTAGGCACTTCGGATAAAGCTTTTATTATAGATTGAAGCAAAAAGCTATTTTTTATCCGTTCTTGTCTAAAGGTACCAGTAAATTCTCTACCGGAATCGAAGTTGGCATGCCCTGCATATTTCACAAAAACAGGCAATTGTAAAGCGCACATGGTATAATATGAGGCAGCATCTTTCATCTGCAGCATCACATTCAGGAGGAAGCGGGGTTTATTATTTTGACGAACAAAACAGCAAAGCAGCCTAAGCCGGATTGGATTAGAATCAAGCTAACTACCGGTGATAACTATCAGGAAATCAAGAGCATGATGCGTTCTAAAACTTTACATACCGTATGTGAAGAAGCTAGATGTCCGAACATTTATGAATGCTGGGCCAATCGAACGGCTACCTTTATGATTCTTGGTGATATATGTACTCGCGCATGCCGTTTCTGCGCTGTGAATACAGGGCTGCCGACAGAGCTGGACCTTCAGGAGCCTGAACGTGTAGCAGAAGCTGCAGAGGGAATGAACCTTCGCCATTGCGTGGTGACCAGTGTAGCCCGTGATGATCTTGCGGATGGTGGCGCCCAGATTTTTGCTGAAACGGTAGCGGCAATTCGTAAACGCCTTCCGTTATGTAGTGTTGAAGTATTGATTCCAGATTTCCTGGGAGAACGAAATAGTCTAGAGATTGTCATGAACAGTAATCCAGACATTCTTAACCATAATATTGAGACGGTGGAACGGATGTCAGACCGTGTGCGGGCTAAAGCGAAGTATCGCCGTTCGTTGGAGCTACTGCGTAGAGCCAAGGAGATGAAGCCGGACATTCCTACCAAATCAAGCATTATGCTTGGAGTCGGTGAAGAGTGGGATGAAATTTTACAAGCAATGGATGATTTACGAGCCGTAAATTGTGATATATTGACTTTAGGACAATACTTACAGCCTTCTCCAAAGCATTTGAATGTGGAGAAATATTATCCACCGGAGGAATTCGCACTGCTCAAGGAAGAGGGACTAAAGCGTGGCTTCAGCCATGTGGAATCAGCCCCGCTTGTTCGCAGCTCTTATCGTGCACATGAGCAGGTGAAATCTGCTGCTCAAGCTCGTGAGGAGCGCGCGGTTTCTTCTAGCTAATTTTTCGGAAATAGTGACATTGTCTCAAACAGGTATTGTTAAGGAGAGGGTTGAAGGAGCGATAGCGATCTGAAACACTCAACCCTTAGGTTACACATAAAAACCGTTGATTTGAGTCATGGAGAGAAATGTTGGAGCTGTAGGAGCATTAGCGCCCGCCTTTGTCCCGGGATTTCCACCGCGATGAGCGGTTATAATCCAGAAATCTGGGGACAACAGCGGCCGAAAGCCCAATATTTCTCAGAAATGACGGCATAATCAACGTAAAGACCCCCAAAGAAAGGCAGGCGGCAAAAGGTTTGATCGTTATAGGCGGAAAAGGCTACGAACTTATGTTAGATCATAAGGATGGTTGGAATCCGGAGGCGTTTCGCGGAAGATATAGCGAAGTGCTGGAAAGATACGACTATATTATTGGTGACTGGGGTTACAGTCAGCTACGCTTGAAAGGCTTTTACCGAGATAACCACCCTAAGGTGAATCGGGATACAGCGATTTCTGGCATGGTCGATTATATTAATGAATATTGCAATTTTGGCTGCGCATATTTTGTGTTGCATAAATTAAAAGAGGTACCACAAGAAGGCATGTTCAAGGATATTCTAATCAAAGAAATACCAGAACCGAGTGAGGAAGAAGATTCGGAGTTAGAAGCTGAGGATCATGATGGAGCGGCTATAGATAAAGAGTTCTCCTCTAAAGAAACGTCATCTAAGCCAGCTTCGAATTCATCTGCTGCATTTAAAGAGATGACTTCTGCTAAGGAAAGACCTTTAAGAGAACATCAAAGCCGAAATCACCGGGGTAAGGATTCGCAGGGGAAAAAGTCCAAAAAGGAATTTCAAAGCAGACCACCACAAGGTCAATCCCAAAAGCCCCAAAATACACAAAACACACAGAAGCCTCAAAATAACCAAAATGCACAAAACGTAGAGAATCCAGAATCTTAAAGATGAAAGCTGACCATAAGTAGAGAACTTCTACGAGTGAGACAGCTTTTTTCTAAATATAGGGATAATCTACAAGTTTCCACTATACATTATCCTTTTATTTCTCACATAAACGACTACCGTCCTTTGGGACGCCGAAGGCGTTTTTTGCATTTTTGAAATGGATATTGTAAAAAAATAAAGGCAGCAACCCTCCATCTCTGGAGTGGTATTATCCCCTCATGGTTGACAGTGAAAAAAGAGCACATGGTATCATGTGTTTAACACAGTCGACCGGAGGGGATTTTTCATGGCTAAAAAAGGGCAGACGTTTACGAAGTATTCAGAAGAGTTGAAGAAAGAGGCGGTTCGTCTTCACTTAGAGGAACATATGAGCTATTCACAGATTCTAGAAAAACTCGACATCAAGAGCGATGCTCAGTTGGTGAGATGGATACGTAAGTTTAAAAGTGGGGAGTCCTTTGAGGACCGACGCGGTAAAGGTGGAAGGAAACATTTTGACAGTAAAGACGAAGAAATTGCGTATTTGAAGGCACAGGTCGAATACTTAAAAAAGCTCAATCCCAATCTACATGGGGAGGGAAGTTGGATACAAATATCCGGTGCCAATCCATTCAAGAAATGAGCAAGCGATACCCGATTGTTTGGCTGTGCAAACTGGCTGAATTGTCCCGGGCTGCATACTACAAATGGAAAAAGACCTCTGACCTGCGGGAAGAACGCCAAGAGAAGGATGCGAACCTTAAGGAACATATCTTAGCCATTCATCGGCTACGTCCTGCCTATGGCTATAAGCGAATGCGTACAGCGCTTCGCAAAGAGGGATTCCCCGTAAACCATAAGAAAGTTCGCAGGTTGATGAGAGAGCTAGGCATCCAATCGGTGATTCGCAAGAAACGCCCGTTTGCCGGACGTAAGCCTTCTGTCTTATTTCCAAACGTACTCAACCAGGAATTCACAGCCCACGCTCTTCAGCAAAAGTTAGTCACGGATATTACCTATATCCGTACAGGCCACGAATTTGTCTACTTATCTGTAGTGATGGATCTATACAATAACGAGGTTGTGGCTTGGAGAATCTCTGTCCGTAATGACTTAAAGCTTGTGATAGATACTGTGAAATCTCTCCAAGACTCAAAGGCTCTCCTACACTCTGACCAGGGCTTTCAGTACACGACTCGGACGTATGCCCAGGTTTTAGAGGACAAGGGTTTGGTCGGTAGCCACTCTCGCCGGGGGAACTGTTATGACAATGCTTGTATAGAGTCATTTTTTTCTCACCTGAAGACCGAGAAATTGTATTTGGAGAAGCCCAAGAATTTAGAAAATGCTGAACATTTGGTTAGGGAATACATTCTTTATTACAACAAGGAACGTTTCCAAAAAAAACTCGGCGACCTGTCTCCGGAAGAGTACCGGAACCAGATCGCCGCTTAGAAGGCTTCTTTTTTACTGTCTACTTGACGGGGCTATGACCAGAGAATTGCTGCCTTTTCATATCGTTATGGATTATTTTACAGATAATTTCAATTGCTTCTGTGTAGCATTGTAACTCCACACGAGTGCGGGGAACTTCTTCTTAAAGGCATTTAATTCAATGTAGGTCTCACCATTCTGGGATAGCGCCTCTTTGGAGGAAATCGTAAAGCCAGTGGAATTGCCTGCTCCGCTCTTTACGATGACCTTTTTATTCTTGGCATCCCATGTGACCTCACCCTCGATAAGTGCAGCCAGCACAAGCGAAGAAGCATAAGTTTTATCGCCCTGCTTCACAAGACCGACATTACCAGCAAAAGGAACGCCATTGATATTTAAGATGTGATGATCTCCGGTGACTTCTAAAGTCTTCATTCCAGCAATCTGCAGGGCGGTAATCAGCTGTGCCGTTTTGCCTTTAACCTCAATATCCGGTGTAAGACCGATATGATTAAAGTCTTCTTTCTTAGGGGTCAGATATTTCTGCGTGGTTAATTTCAGCATGTCGCCATTAGACACCTTAATTAGGCTTTGAATACGCGCTTTGCCGTAAGAACGAGTGCCTACGACAGTTGCCAGCTTGTTGTCACGCAGTGCCCCCGTAAGAGCTTCAGATGCACTTGCAGTATATTCGTTGGTCAGAATTACGACGGGTACACCGATTTTGCTGCCACTAGTAATCGTTACAGGAGTTAACGCGCCACTTTGGTCAGAGGTATACATCATAATGCCTTTATCCATAAAGCTAGAGGCAATGTTGTATGCCGAATCCATATAGCCACCCAAGTTATCACGTAAATCTAACACCATGGATTTCATTCCTGCTGCACGCATCTTCTTCAGCATAGCAGCGAATTCTTCATCAGAGTTCTGGGTGAAACCACTGAGCGAAATATAAGCAATCTTCGGTCCAATGAGGGTTCCAAAAACGGAAGTCGAATTTAATTCATTTCGGGTGACAACATAATTTTTAGAGACGCCATTTCTAAGAATGAATAGGGTGACCTTGGTGCCTGCGGCTCCACTGAGTTCGGTATCATCCGTTTCGTCAACGGGGATTCCGTTAATTTTGAGAATCGTATCTCCACGTTTCAAGCCTGCCTTTTCTGCAGGCGAACCTGGAGAAATTTCTTCAATGTAGAGTTCTGTCGGCGTATATTGTAATTTAACCCCGATGCCAACGTATTCGAGATCAACCGCATGTTCAAATTGCGCCGCTTCCTCCGAATTGAAATATTGGCTGTATGGATCGTCCAGTGTGTTCACCATGCCGTCAATGGCTCCGCGAATCAAAGTATTCTTATCTACATCTGAAAGGTTATAGTTCTCTAATAGCTTCATTACTTCATTAATAAGATCACTGTTGTCTGTAGAAGCCTGAACGGCATCTGCAGCAGAGGCTACAGGAGCAAATGTAATAGATAAAGCCAGACAGCTGGTTAACAGTGCGCTTATTACTTTTTTCGATTTCATGGAATCAAACACCCTTTTTATTAGGATTTCACAAGTTTATTGTAGACGTTATATGTGTTATCGATTGTCCATACACCGGTATCCGACTTGGATAGAATGTAGATAAGGCCCTGCTCATAAGTCTCCTCTTCACTAGCTTCCTTGTCTTTGCTTTCTACATATATCGCTGCTTCTTTGGCACTGTAAAAATAGACATTTGAAACGCCTGGAGTATAGGTAATATCGTACGAAGTGAAGAAATCATCCAAATCTGCCTTGAGAGAAGAATCATATTCTTCACCATAGGAAGTCATTGTGGAAAGAACTGCTGTAGGATTCTCTTCGTTCATTGCTTGATAATACTTGGTAATAGTTCCTTTAATAGCATCGGCATCATTTTGAGGGATGTTGGCTGCTGTTTTTAGGGCTTGTTCACGAGTAAGGAGAATGGTCGAGCTTTGGGATTCCACGGATGATATCTTCCAGCTTCCATTCTTGCGGACCAGGGTATATACGTATTCATCCTCTGTATCTGGAGTATAAGCCCCGCCTGTTCTGCGAGAACTTTCAAGCGTATACACAGTGGCTTCGTCAGCTTTAATATCGAGGATTTCCAAACTATCAATAGTATTCTTTATGTCAAAAGCTTTAAAAGATTCATTGAGCTCTGCCACTGATTCTGCGTAAGAGGAATCCGAATCCATAAGGGAGTAGTAGCTAGTCGCTTTTTCTTCATTGAAATACTGATTAGATAAACGGATTAATGCTTTAATGGCTGCTTCGTCCTTATCTTTGGAGACAGGAGTAGTAATCTGTACACTTCTACTGGTGGAATTCCAGACGGCTGTGCCTCCTGTTGCCTCAGCAATAAAACGCAAAGGGATGTATGTAGTGCCAGCTGATGAGACTGGTGCGGTCGTTAATTTTTTAACGGTTCCGTTAACAGTTGCGCGGTTGCTGCCAATCTTGAGGGTAATTGCAAGATTTGAACTTTTACCTGTTACGGTTCCAGTCTTGGCATCCCAGAGAACTTGAAGTCCAAGCTTCTCAAAGACGACCCGGAATGGTACGAGTACAGAATTGTTCGCTAAGTATGGAGATCCAGCGGTGAAGGAAACCTTACTCCCGTTAATATACACGTCAATCGGTTTTGAAGCTGCAAAAGCCGGGACCGCTAATATAAGGGCCAGTAGACTTATGCTAAAGAGGGATAATAATCTTTTCAACAGTACTCTCTCCTTTTATGTAACTCTTTGTAAAATAGCCTCATTATACCATTTGACTTCTCTCTCTGTCTATCAAATGGTGTTAGTTTTGTCACACAAAAGAGCCGGAGATATGGATATCTCCAGCCACAAAAAAATGATAAATTCTTAAACCAAAAAGGCTTCACGGACACGGTTCCAGAATGGGAAAGGACGGTACCTAGCGAAACTGACTTTCTTGTCCGATACTTGGCAGCGTACTGAAATCAGGTCGTCTACCGGGATATTGTTATGATCTATCGTCAGTAGTAAACGCTGATCTTTACATGAAAGAATATCGCAATGATGATGCTTCGGCAGAAGCAATGGCGATCCCATTGTTCGGAATACACGGTTGTTAATGGAGGCGATTTCGGCAATCTGCAGCGCCTCTATAGATGGGTGAACCATGGCTCCCCCAAGGCTTTTGTTATAGGCCGTGCTACCAGAGGGAGTTGAAATACATAGACCATCACCTCGGAACATTTCGAAGGTGACATCATTGATGTCAACTTGAATCATTATAGTTCCATCCACCCCTTTAAGGGTAAATTCATTTAGGGCTATGTGGGACGAAGAACCGGATTTCTTGTGAATTTCCAGCTCAAGTAACGGATATTTTACGATTCGGGGTTTCTGTGGCTCAGAATCCTCGGTTCCGCACATATAGTCGATTAAGGTGGGCAGCTCTTCCGCTTGCCAGTCCGCATAGAAGCCTAAGTGCCCTGTGTGGACACCTACGAAGGCTAAATTGGGAACTTGATCGATAAAAGTATGAAAAGCGTGCAGCATTGTGCCGTCTCCGCCAATAGAGATGACGATTTCGGGAGACTCAGCATCCAGTTGCAGGTCCCGCTCCGCCGCCAGCTTGTGAAACTGCTCGGCAAGTTTGATTGATAGTTCATCACCGCGGTCCAGAACATAATATCTCAAGATGTACAGGCTCCTTTTGTATATTTCAGTCATACACCGATCATAATCAATCTTGACCCGGAACACAATATGTTAATCAACTTCGCCGTATCCAATGAATCATTGCAGTGAAAGCAGGGAGAAGCAGGGAGACTAAAATCGCAGCACTTAATAAAAGGCTCAGCAGAGCGAGGCTTGCAGTGATCCCCGTGGCAGACGGTGTAAAGGCAATAGAGGCAGGCAATGATACCCATGCAGTAGACAGCCCTGTGTCCATCACAGGGTTCCAGAGCAGCAATACGAGTCCTGATGCGAGGAAGGCGTGAATTAGACGTGCAGTCATAAATGGCAGATACCGAATTCCGGTGCCATTCAGGATACTGGCTACCTGGGCATGTACAGATAAACCGCCCCAAGAGAGGATGAAAGCAGCTGCGGCAACCTTGAACTGAAGCGGGATGGAAGAAGCAGCTTCACCCGCAGAACGGGCACCGATAGTAACTTCGAAGAATCCGCTGATCAGAGCCTGGGCCAGTTCGGGGGGACCACCCACAAGGGAAATAAGATGTCCGGTCAAGCTAAAGAGTGAGGATAGAATTCCTGCGCGGGCAAGCAGTTCCATTAGTACATTGAAGAATACAACCAAACCACCTACGACAATAATAAGCTTTAGTGAGGACTGGATGGCACCTCTTAATAGCTCCCCGAAGCTTCGCCCATCTTTGCGCCGAGCTTCCTCCATGGCAAGTAGTGCTGCATGGATTCTTCCAAAACCTTTTTTTGATGGAGCAGAGGGGGCGGCAGAACTAGTTGTGGATGGGTCTTGAGATGGGGATCTCTGTTCTTTGCGTCCATGGAACGACATTAGCAAGCCAACAATCAAACCGCTCCCGTAGTGGGCGAGAGCTAGGATGAGCCCTAATGATGCATCTCGAAAAAATCCGACGGACACTGCACCCAACAGAAAGATTGGATCGGATGAGGTTGTGAAAGCGACTAATCTTTCCCCTTCCACTCTGCTAATCAGATTCTGTTCCCGCAGCTTAGCGGTTAATTTAGCGCCAACAGGATATCCTGATACATATCCCATTGCAGCGACAAACCCACCGCTACCTGGTATACCAAAAAGAGGACGCATCAACGGATCAAGCAAAGCGCCAAAGAGATGAACAATCCCTAAGCCCAGCATGATTTCGGAAATGACGAAGAATGGAAATAGGGAGGGGAATAACACATCCCACCAAATGGCCAAGCCACGTAAGGCTGCGCCAAGGGACGCCTCCGGATGAAACAGCATTAGCAGCATACAGCCCGCCAATGTTAATCCCAGCAGTGGGCCGCCAATCTTTTTTAAAGTCATAATTAACGCCTCCTGATCTATGGTAAGATGTATGCGAAAAGAAGGACAAACAGCACAAAAAAAATAAAGGAAGCGGTTACATAAATCTGTGCTTTTTCGCTTGAGTTATGATATTATGTAAATAAGGAATGCACCCTCTGTTACAAGAATAAATGGGATGGAGTGATGGCGATGAGCGTTGTAGCCGGAGTTCTCGTTTGTGCTTTTGTATATGTGATCCGGGTCTCTCTCGTCCCTGCAGGTGATGAGGAATTTCGGACCTACTGACAATAATCTCCAGACGCTAAACTAAAGTTTAGCGTCTTTTTTCTGCCGTTTAGGGGCACTTTCGACGGATATCCGGGCAGTGCTTTTTTTTGGTATAATAAATTAAGAAACGTTTCATTAATATGGAAGAAAGCTGGTAACCTCGATGAATCCAAATGAGAGTATATATGAGAACTTAGGGGGAGCTGAGGCATTACATCGTTTGGTGGAAGTGTTCTACGCCAAAGTACAGCTTCATCCGCAGCTGGGTCCGTTATTTCCCGAAGACATTTCTCCTGTTCTGGAGAAGCAGTATCAATTCCTAACACAGTTTTTTGGCGGTGGCCCACTGTATTCAGAATTACATGGACATCCCATGATGAGAGCAAGGCATATGCATATTCCCATTACTCCAGAACGTGCTGAAGAATGGCTGCAGTGCATGAAAGAGGCGCTTGTGGAGACTGGTGTAGAAGAGCCGCTGCGTTCCTTCGTGCTTAGTCGCCTTGCGGGTCCCGCACATCATTTTGTTAACATGCCCCAGGAATAATAAGGGACAGGTTGATCCTGAAAGGAATGAGAGTACTTGCCAGACTTAATACCCCTATATTCTATTAAGGTCAAATGTTGCAATTGTGAACATGAATTCTCAACCTCTCGCGTACGTCCTAGTCTGAAAAAGGCTATTCGCCGCGATGCTGATTTTTGTGCATATTACAAAAACGAGAATCCGGATTATTATGTTGTACGCGTCTGCCCGAGTTGCGGGTTTGCCTCTACAGAAAATTCAGCGGACAAGCTGACGGAGTTGCAGCGAAAGGCATTTAATGAACAGGTAGGAAAACGCTGGAAGAGCCGTGACTTTGGGGATAAACGAAGCTGGGAAGCTGCGCTTGAGACCTATAAACTTGCACTTCTATGCGCTCAAAGCATTAACGATAAGGATCGGATTATTGCAAGTCTACTTCATCACATTGCTTGGTTGTATCGATATCAAGGGAATACAGAGCAAGAACAACGCTTTTTGCGTTATTCATTAGATGAATATGTGAAGGTGTACGAAAAAGATGGAATAGGCGGTAATGATGCCCGGCTCATGTATCTGATCGGTGAGCTTAACCGGCGCATCGGAGAGTTTTCTGTGGCTGTAATGTGGTTCTCCCGTCTGATTAATGATCAGAAGATTATGGATGCTGCGATGATTCGGGCTGCCAGAGAGCAGTGGGTTGTGCTAAGAGAACAAATGCGCGGTGAAGCCGTAGATGTTGATGCCGATGGATTGCCTTCAGGTTCTTAAAGTTTACGAACAACAAAAAGCGCAGAAGAGAGTAATGCTCTCGTCTGCGCTTTATAAAAATGTTAATATTGGGATTCAGATGACCTTTTATTTATCGAACTGCCCGATCGAATAGGAGGTAATCTCCGTCGTTATCTACAACTGTGGGACTGGCGCTGCAACACGGGAAGACAAGCAGTTTTTTCTTGCCGTCACGAACGATTTGCAATTCTTTTGGCTTCATAGGAAGAAGGACATTCTCCGAGTTGCAAAAAGGGCAGTACTGCACATACATATCGCCTAGAATAATGTCATAAGGCCAGGTATGACTAAAGGGAATCATTGTGAATCCTTCCCGGAAGGAGACTCTTCATTTCCATCCTCAGCTTGCGGTGAATTCTGCTTTTTGGATAGCTCAGCTATTTTTTGTAGCAAAATATGTTGGGGCATATGCATCAAGTGTTCCAGTGGAACGCCTAGTTGCTTGGATAACGTAATGGCTGTTTCCGGTGAAATTTGTAGTGGCTTCATATGGATGCCCTCCTAAAGTTTATCGGCTATGAATGTTCCGGTATCGTTATTCACTTTACCATGGTGTTAAGTCAATTACAAAGAAAACCAAATGAGAGCAAAGGAATGGTGAGTACAGATGAAACAACCATTATCACTGACTTGGGAACTTGATTCCATATTTCCTGGAGGATCGTCGTCTTCTGAGTTAGAAAGCTTTTTAAAGAATCTTGAGCAAGATATTGCAGCTTTACAGGGTCTGGTGAAGAATGCTGTAGCTCCAACGGATGTTGAGTCTACCAAGGCGCTGGACGAGGTTATAGAACTGCTTCAGAGCTGTTCAGGAAGACTAGTGGAGGTATCTTCCTTCGCAGACTGTCTGGGCGCTCAGAATCAAATGGACAAGGGCGCAGTAAGACTGGCGGCCCGAGTGACAAGCATGCGTGCTGGATTCGAAGGCATCAGTTCACAATTCAGTAATGTGCTTCGTCAGACTACGGACAAGGTATGGGCAGAATGGATGGCTCGTCCGGAGATTGCTCCTTTAACGTTCGTGCTGAGCGAGAGCCGTGATTTGGCCCGTGAAAAGATGAGCCCAGAGCTGGAAAGCTTAGCGCTGGAACTAGCTGTTGACGGATATCATGGATGGAGCGGACACTATGATACGATTGTAAGCTCGATTAAAATCCCGTTTGAGGATGAAGAAGGAACCAAGCTACTCTCCGCAGGTCAAGCTTTTAATAAGCTGGATGATCCAGATCCGAAAGTACGTCAATCCATGTTCCGCAAATGGGAAGAAGCATGGACCGAAGCAGCAGATAACTGTGCGGATACCTTGAATCACTTAGCAGGCTTCCGTCTGAAGCTTTATAAAGGAAGAGGTTGGGAAGATATTCTGAAAGATCCGCTGAGCATCAATCGTATGTCACAAGATACTTTGAATGCGATGTGGGACGTGATTACGAATAGCAAGCCTGCACTCGTGGGCTATCTTCAGCGTAAAGCAAAGCTGCTTGGGCTGGATGCTCTCTCGTGGGTAGATGTCGAAGCACCTGTGGGCAAATCTTCAGGTAAAATCCCATATGATCAGGCTGCTAAAGATATCGTTACCCAGTTCCGCAAATTTAGTCCGAAGATGGCCGAGTTTGCAGAGCGTGCTTTTGATAACAACTGGATCGAGGTTGAGGATCGTCCGGGGAAACGTCCTGGAGGATTCTGTACATCCTTCCCTGAGAGCAAGGAATCACGGATATTCATGACCTATAGCGGCACAACCTCCAATGTTTCAACCTTGGCGCATGAGCTGGGGCATGCTTATCATTCTTATTTGCTGGATGATCAACCTGTATTTAATCAGAACTACGCTATGAACGTTGCAGAGACTGCTTCAACCTTCGCAGAGGTCATTGTGTCTGACGCTCAGGTTAAAGCCGCTAGCAATGCTGAAGAGAAGCTGGCGCTGCTTGAAACGAAGATTCAGAACAGCGTTGCTTTCTTTATGAACATTCACGCTCGATTCTTGTTCGAGACTCGTTTTTATGAGAAACGTAAGGAAGGCCTCGTAAATGCTGAAGAGCTGTCTGAATTGATGGTGGAAGCACAGAAGGAAGCTTTCTGTGGGGTGCTTTCAGAATACCATCCTCATTTCTGGGCTTCTAAACTGCATTTTTATATCACGGATGTGCCGTTCTATAACTTCCCTTACACCGTAGGTTACATGTTCAGCACAGGCTTGTATCGACTGGCCCTGCAAGAAGGAGCTTCCTTTGCGGATAAATACGATAGCTTGCTGCAAGATACTGGTGTGATGACTTTAGAGAATCTGGTACTTAAGCATCTGGGTGTGGATCTGACGAAGCCGGACTTCTGGCAAGGTGCTACAGATCTGATTGTAGCTGACATTAATGAGTTCTTGGAAATGACGGAGCACTTAGTTTGAAAAAGTCAAAACTAAGACATATTTTACGGTAGAAAAAACAACGGAATTTCAGTATGAATACGCAAAAGCCCCTGATGCAGGGGCTTTTTTTAAGGGCAAAATGTCGAAAAAACACGGTTTATAAAAACTAATATACAATAATTCTATGGATTTCGCGCATATATAGGGATAATAACCCAATTTTGCCGAATAATGTTGTTTACCTTTTATTAGTAACCTATAATGAGTCTTAAGCCTTATATAAGGCGAAACTAGAAAAATCACTCAGCTAGCTCACAAAACAGAGTAAACGCTTACAAAAACAGTTTTATACGAAGTGAATTCGGATGAAACAAAGTCTCACAAAACTTTTAGGAGGAAAAGTATGCTTAAGACAGAACAGCTATCATTAGCAAGACAGATGGACATGGTATTTAAGGAGCTTCAGGAAGAATTATCAGGATTATCTTCTGGTACGGTATTTGTGCAAATACGAAATAACATGATTGGCAAATTCGGTATACGGCATAATCCTCTTTCTGGGCGAAGTGGGGGGTTCACTGATGTGAAAGAAGGGATGACAGATGGACAGCAATCTTCTTTTCGACTAATGGCGCTGGAAAGCCTGAAGTACAAGCGTCGTTGGACACATGGTGAGATTTCTTATGAATTTGCCATTAGAAAGGGTATGGTGATTGTAGATGCTACGCTGGAGTCCAATTACAATATGGCCAACTTGATGATTCGTACTCCTCGTAATGCCTACGCTGAAAGTTCCGAACAATTTTTTGGTTAAGCGTTATTTACATAAACTTTCAACATTTGTGAAAATCAAAAACCCTCCCACAGCTTCAGAAAGAAGTGTGAGAGGGCTCAAAAGCTACTCGGTTTTAGGCTTTTTTAATATGCCCTAGCCGGATAAAACACTTAAGATAACGTTGTTACTGACGACCGGACAGTTGTTGTTCTGCCAGTTGTACTAGACGTTTAGTGATGTAACCGCCCAGAGAACCAGTTTCGCGAGAAGTGTAGTTCCCGTAATAACCGTCAGCTGGGATCGTTACTCCAAGCTCCTGTGCTGCTTCATATTTCAACTGTTGCAATGCCGCAGTTGCTTGAGGAACGACCAGGTTATTGGAACGGCTGCTACGACCTTGACCTGCTTGACCCATGTGTGTCACCTCCTTCGCCCGTTGTGAAGATAGTATGAGCGCTAAGAGGTTAATTCATGCATCCCTTCGAAAGGTTTTAAGGCTGGTAATTATTAGTGAAATAAAAGTGAGGATAGGATAGAAATTCTTTGTTGCTAGGTATCATACAAAAAAATCGGTCTTTCCTTACGTAATCGCAAGGCAAGACCGATATAATGTATATCTGCTTTAAATCTCAGGATAAATCATTTCCAGCAAGGTGGTCAGATTCTGACTCTGTCCGGGTTCTATCGTTAAGAGGCCTGTGAAGGAAGCGTCATCGGATACATTCGGTGCATTTGCGAGCCATGTATAGGGTTCAATGCACAGAAATTGATCTGCTGGTCCTTTGGTATATAGCACCCAGTGACGGAATAGATTCTCGTCAGCGGTATAACGGAGGCCATAACCATCATCGCGTAATAATAGGGCTTCTACAGGCTGTTTCTCTCCAATGCGAAGAGCAGTATCAAAATTAGTTCCCTGCATGTTCATTCCGGTGTTCAAGGCTTCCAGATCACCAAGTGGAATTAGATTGCCGCTAGGGAGCAGTTCATCGTTCAGTTCATAAATACTATTTACTGGGAGTTTAAGATTCCAGCGCTCAGGTTCTCCATCAATCATAAACCAGGTGTGATAACCGATCCCAAAAGGAATTCGATGATCTCCGAGATTTGTAACCTTTAAAGTTTGGGTAAATCGGGCTTCCTGAAGCCTAAATGTCATTTCGAATTTAAGTGGGATAGGGAATTGTTCCATCCAATGTGGATCATCTTCCGTTCGGAATTCAGTAGTGACCGCGCAACCATCCTCATCTTCTTCAATATCGCTGACACACCAGGCCTGAGTTCGGTGTAGACCATGAATATGATTGTCATTAGCGGTATTCTGGTCAAATTGATAACTTGTACCGTCGAACTGAAATTGGCCCTTACGAATTCTTCCGGGTGGAATTAATAGCGGCATGCCAAAATGGTAAGGTTTTTGCATAAAGAAAGCTTGATCGCTTTCATCAGGCCGCCGTAGAATTTCCCGTTGTTTCTTAACATCAAACAATGAAATCACGTTATTTCCTAGTCGCGGCAAAAGCGTGACTTCCAGTTCACGGCTGTGCAAAATATAAGTATCATAACCGCCCCACTGCCCTTTGGTCACCTGTTTCATGAGATATGCTCCTTTATCGTAACTGTAATCGAATAGAACATGGATAACCTTATCATAACAGATTTATACCGTAGTGGTTAAGTGATTTGACAACTTCTCTTTATGGTTCTATGATGAAGGCATTAATTCATGATGATAATGTGATGACGGGGATAAGTAGGCAGGTATTGTACCTTCAGAAAGCCGGTGGTTGATGCGAACCGGTAGGACACTCCTGATGAATGGACCCCTGAGCGCCGAGCTTGAACGGGAGCTAGATGCCCTAGTAGACCGGCCGGATCTTCTCCGTTAACGGAAGACGAAGGCTGTTTTCTTCTTGTCTTAACAAGATTAAGCAGCGAATAAGGGTGGCACCACGGTCTCACGTCCCTTGCGGATGAGGCTTTTTTTGCGTTCTCGGAAACTTAGAAATTACATCAAACGGAGGTCTCTATTATGAAAAAAGTAATGTCAGGCATTCAGCCGAGCGGTTCACTTACACTGGGGAACTATATAGGAGCACTGAAAAATTTTGTGAAGCTGCAAGATGATCATCAATGTTTCTTTATGGTTGTCGATATGCATGCGATCACTGTAGCTCAAGATCCAGCGGCGCTACGTGAGCAATCAGAGTCTGTAGCGGCTCTATTTATTGCAGCAGGAATTGATCCTGCACGTTCTAATGTTTATATGCAGTCGCATGTGCCGCAGCACGCTGAACTAGGCTGGATTATGACGACACTTACAGCGATGGGCGAGCTGGAGCGTATGACCCAGTTTAAAGATAAATCATCAGGTAAGGATTCTGTCGGCGCTGGTCTTTTCGTCTATCCTTCCCTGATGGCAGCAGATATTCTAGTTTATAATGCGGATCTTGTGCCGGTAGGAGAAGATCAGAAGCAGCATTTGGAGTTGACTCGTGATTTAGCTGGGCGCTTCAATAATCGTTTTGGCGAATTCTTTACCATTCCTGAGCCATTTATCCCAGAGGTTGGCGCACGAATTATGTCTCTAGATGATGGCACCAAAAAAATGAGCAAGAGCAATCCAAACGCTGGAAGCTATATTGCTCTGTTAGATTCACCGGACGTAATTCGTAAAAAAATCAGCCGTGCAACGACTGATTCTGGACGTGAAGTGATCTTTGATCCGGCTAATAAGCCAGAAATCAGTAATTTGATGAGTATTTATTCTGAGTGTTCTGGAATGACACTTCAGCAAATTGCCGATCGTTATGAAGGACAAATGTATGGCGGCTTTAAGAAGGATCTTGCTGAAGTGGTTGTTTCCACGCTTGAGCCTTTACAACAAAGATATAATGAAATTCGTAGCTCGGGTGCGATCACAGATATTCTTGCTGAAGGAGCTGGTCGCGCACGTATTGTTGCAACAGAGACGCTGAATGGAGTTAAAGAGCGGATGGGATTTCTGCCAGCTCGTTAATCTAATCAGCGCTTAGGCTTTCCTGTTTGCGTCTGATCTTGGCTTTGAGGATAAATCCCCAGCCAATATTCATAACACAGAGAAACCCGAGCAGAAGTGCCAACCAAAAGCTATAGCTGATCGCGATTGAAGCGGCTGTAAGAATAAGAATAGAAGAACAAGCGAACCAAAGTGAAAGTCCTTTACCCATTAGGAGAGCCTTCCTTTCTATGTCTACTAAAATGAATCCCGGAGTATGATAACCATACTCCGGGATTTTTTGTGATTATAGAATAGATCTCTGCGTAAGTCTACAGTTTCATCGTAAAGAACCGGGATCAATGGAAAATCGTTTATCGAGCTTCTCGCTGCTAAGCCAACCTACATACGTATTTAAAGGTCGATATTGATTGTCCATCACTAATACAGCCACAAATGGGTATTGTTTGCGGTGTAAATAACGCACGTCCCCCCAGCGCACCATATATCCTGAAGGAAGTTCCTCCACTTCGGCTACTGCATAAGAGGTGAAGTATAGAAAAGACTGAATATCAGGGTGCGACTTGGATATCTCCACAGCGGGATGATTCGAGCAAACAGCATGTTTGAACCATTCCAGACGGTTATTCACTAACTGCCCAACATTATAGCTGCCATCTTGTTTTACTTTTACTACGTTCCAGCGCTTTAGTGAAATTGTAGGGATTACAATATAACGTTCGCCGACATTATGATGTAAATCCTTAAGCTTGATATTACGCGTAAGGCGAGCGTGAACGACGGTTCTCCAAATATAGTAAAGAATAGTACAGGCATAAAGCGTAATAAATAAAGGTTGCGGTGGAACGATACCGGTGATCCAGAGAAGGATGGCAGCGATATGGCTACCAAATATAAACGGATCAAAAATATGGATGATGTTCCAGGCAATCCATTTCTCCGTGAATGGACGAGCAGCCTGAGTTCCATAGGTATTAAATAGATCAGAAAATACGTGAACACCTACACCAATGAAGCTCCATAGCGCAATATGGCTTAGGGCTTGTAAATCAGTAAAGCCGAATAAGGGCCCTAACACGAAGGAAATCAGGGCGGGCCATAGAATTAGAAAGGGTAGGGAATGTGTGATTCCTCGGTGGTTACGAATATACAATGCATTGTCCTTCAGTCGCAGCGCAGTATCAGCATCAGGAGCCTGAGAGGCGAGAACCGTTGCCAGCATAACAGCTCCGGCCAGTTTCGGATCAGAAGCAACGATGGGATCAACGAAGGAAAGCCCAGCTAAGCCTAGGCCCATAACTAAATGTGTAGCAGTATCCATTGGTCAGTTCTCCTTTGTTGTTCGGAAGTTCTCTATTAATAATTACCCAAATACAGCTCAGGTTATTAAGGGGATTGCAATAAATATAAAATAATTATTGTCACGTAATTGTCGAATTCATGAACTTACTGCCCCATGACTGTCAAAGTCTTCACGGGTTTGTTATGATAAAGTTAACAGCGAAGTTTTAAATGCTTCGGCTAGAACGTTAGATGTTCGTTTAGAAGGAGGATCATTAGGTGTGGACAATCATATAACATTTCAAGCTTCTTCCGACTCAGCAGCTATGTCTGCAAAATCTCCACCGGAAGGTGCTGGCTGGCGTGATTTCATTACCGTAACAAAACCCGGTATTATCCGATCTAACCTCATTGCGGCCTTTGCGGGATATTGGCTTGCCTCAGGTTGGGATGTTAATTACGGCAGGTTAGTTCTAACTCTGCTAGGAACAATGCTGGTTATGGCTTCGGCCTGTGTTTTTAATAACTATTTCGACCGTGACCTGGACATGAAGATGGAAAGAACCCGTGAAAGGGGGCTTCCTACAGGACGACTGAAACCAAACATTGTATTATTATACGCCATTGGGCTTGGTATTGCAGGTTTGATCGTACTGTTTGCTTTTTCGGGTATGCTTGCCGGTCTGTTTGGAATTGTTGGCATGTTCGTTTACGTTGTAGTATACACGCTTTGGTTGAAGCGGACATCAACATGGAGCACCTCAGTAGGTGCAATTTCTGGGGCGATGCCTCCGGTAATTGGTTATGTCGCGGTTTCAGGAAGCGTTGATCTAGGCGCTTGGCTGATTTTTGCCATGTTGTTTTTATGGCAGCCTCCTCACTTCTGGGCTTTGGGTATAAGACGTAAAGAAGAATATAGAGCGGCAGGATTTCCATTGCTACCTGTAGTTAAAGGAACGCGGCGTACGAAATTTCAGATGATTCCTTATGTAGCCCTTTTGCTGCCTATTCCAGTGTTAATGTACGCCTACGATTACGCAGGCATATTTTATCTAATCATTTCAACAGCGTTGTCCTTGGCTTGGTTAGTATTGACCTTGATGGGCTTTAAGGCTAAAGATGATGAAGTCTGGGCGAAGAAGAACTTCCTCTTCTCCATTAACTACCTGACAGTTAGTTTGATCGTACTTGTATTAAATACGATTCACGGTTAAGAAGAGGGAGGGTATACGTGTCCGTGCAGACCTTTAAGCGTTATAAATGGACTTGGCTTCTGCTATTACTTGCTTTGATTATGGCTGGTTATCTGGCAGTTAACTCTTTGAATTTAGGAAAAGAAAAACTGCCAGTAATCGGAGAAGTACAGGACTTTTCTCTTGAAAATGTGAATGGAGACCAGATTACTCTGGCTGATACACAAGGTAAAGCACGGTTGGTATACTTCTTTTTTACTCAGTGTCCGGATGTATGTCCTATAACTACGTTTTTGTTATCTCAGACTCAGAAGATTTTGGTTGAGGATGGCAGCTTTGGTAAAGATACGGAGTTTGTCTCTATCTCTTTTGATCCGAAGAATGATACTCGGGAAGCTATTAAGACGTTTGCGGACCGTTTTCAGGCGAATTATGATGGATGGTATTTCTTGCGGGGAGATCAGGAAGAAGTTCGTAAGCTGGCGACTGATTCTTTTAAGGTACTAATCGCGGGGAATTCCAAAGAAAATTTCGTACATGCCAACCGTATAGCGTTAGTTGACCGAGACAATCGTCTTCGTGCATTGTATGACGCAGGTGATACGGAGACCGTAACCCCTGAATTTCTTGCGGCTCAGCTGAAGGAATTGGCTCGGGAATAGAACATACCGATCACCAAAGACGCCTTTTTCGAATACCCCTTTTTGGAAGGGATAACGAAGAAGGCGTTTTTTAAAATAAAATATAAGAAAATATAAGAAAATATAAGTTTCACGCTATATAGTATCCTTATATTTCTCACATAAACGCTTATCGTCCTTATAAGGACGATAAGCGTTTATGCTTGTTTCAGCTTAAAAAGGAAGGGGTTCAGGATAGACGATGAAATCTTCCAATCCAGCTTTCTCAAGCTGAGTGATATTGTATTCATCGGGCGTACCCTCCACCCCAGCATATCCGCGACGAGTATAGATGTGACCGGCATCGGGGAAAGCATCACGGAGAACACTGCGTATTTTTTTGCCAGAAGAGTCGTTATCCAGATAAAGGTACACTTCTCCATCCCCTACTTGTTGCCGAAGGGACTCTAATTTAAGTGTATTTAATGTGCCAAAGGTACATAGGATTTCTACTTCCGGTACCAGCACACGCCGTAATCTGCTACGATCGTTTTTGCCTTCGACAATAATCGTAATGGACATTAACTGAAAATCACCTCCGGAAATGGGCCCAAGCTTCAGACTCATTATAGTTTACCGAAGGATCGTCATTTTTAACAACCGTTTGTGCAGGAAAGTCTTCATTCCCCGGGAAATGTCGTAAAAACAAAGAATCATGCGGCTCGCCCGTTCCATTTGGAAGTGAGGTCAGATAGTTTCCCTGTATTCTTAGGCGGGAGCAGAAGCAACGCGACCATGAGCAGTAGAAAGGCTATGAAGTAAGGAGAAACGAATCCCCTTAGCTGTCCGGCGGCTACGGGTCCAGCGAATGCACCAAGTGACATGGCAATCGACTGCAAGGAGAAGGTCCGACCCATTCGACCAGGGCCGCCTAGACTAATGAAAAGTGATGCCATTGCAGGGAATAACACTCCTTTAGCCGCACCAAGCATAAAGAGAATAGCGGCAGTCGGAATGGTGTGGAATGAAGCGAGTGCAAAGAAGCAGATGGCCATTCCCAGTAATGCCGCTGCAATTCTTCCTCCCGGAGAAAGACGGTTCAGGAAGAGCATGCTGAGCGTTACCAAAGCACCTAAACTAAGGAGTGACAGTAGGATGCCTGTGGAAAGAATGCTGTTACTGCCTGTTTGAGACAGTGGGAGCTCGAAAAAGAGCACGCCTTGTGAACAGGAAACGAAAAAAGGTAACAGGTAATAACGTTTGGATACGAGATCATCATCTTTCGGCGGAATAGAAGGCTTAGCAGGGATTTTTGGTGACTGAGCTGTGCTTAGCGGGCTTAATGTACGTCTTGAAGGCGCAGGTACACTGAAAAAAGCCATGACTCCTGTTGCGATAAGCAGCCATCCAAGTGTGGTGAAGGTGCCAGAGTAGCCGGCTTTTGCTACAATAAAAGCTCCCGCTGCAGGGGATACAACTGAAGCTAAAGTATGAACGATACCATGTCCGGACATATATTTACCTTGCTCTGTGGCATCCGATGACAATGAAGCCAGCAGTGTCATGCATGCTGGAGAAAGGAAGGCGAGGACGAATCCACTCGCTGCTCTTAGCATTAGCAGATGCCATGGAAGCTGCACATGAGCCTGCAGCAGTAAAATAGCTCCCGCAGCGACAAGGCTGAAGACGATGTAGCGGCGGGAGCCGTTACGATCGACGAGTACGCCTGCAAGCAGATTGCCGGGAAGGTGGGTCAATGAGTACATGCCCATCATCCAGCCAATAAAGGTGGGTCCCGCACCAAGAGAGATGGCAAAGGGTGTAAGGACAGGATACTGAGCATGTAAATCGAAGAAAGCCAGAAAGAGAAATAAGTATAGCCACAGCGCAGTTTTCACAGGGAAACACCTCCAAGAGCCACCTACAGCACAAGTTAACGCAGGACGGCTTAATAATGAAGAACAAAATTAAAGCACTACTTGTACTTTACGTGGGACAGAGAGGGCTTATACCGCTTTTTTAAATCGTTTAGTAGGGTATACCTTTCGCGGAGGGTGGAACCATGAATTATGATGGGCATTCATGTATAATAATTAATATTGGCGTTATGTCTATGGGAAGTGAGAATCCTTAGGACGAAATTAGGTGATAGGGGTGTTGTGAGGTTGATGGATCCAGAGGTGTGGTCACAGTTTATAAGGGAAAATTGGCTAGTTATTGTTATTGCGCTTGTCCTGCTGTTTGCGGTTGTTAATTTGGTCAAAACCGTTCTGAAATGGGCGATTGTCATTGTTATCGTTGTAGGTTTATTCATCTATAGTGGTGTTACAATGGACCAAATTGGTAACGCTGTGAATAAGGTGGCGGATGGAACAGTAAGTACGCTAAAGAAGGAAGCGCAAGAGGTTATGCTTAAAGAAGCGCAGGATGCGAAGTATACTTCAAATGGAGATGGGACATTTACGATCACAACCCCAAATATTGAAGTGAAGGGCGCAGCGGGTGAAGATAAAGTAGAGGTTACTTTCCGTGGCGTTAGTCTTGGGAAGTGGAGTGTTACAGATACGACAAAAACATTTATCGAGGAAGCCCAAAAACATAAGTGATAGGCTTGAACTCAAAAAATATAACAGCCGAGCAAGCAGGCGATCGAAAGGAGTGAGCGGATATGATAAACGGATGGATGGCTAGTGTGAGTGATGCTAATATCATCTCCATCGCCCTCCTGCTGGTTGTAGTCTTCTCACTATTGCAAGGCTGGAGCAGAGGCTTCTCAAGTGCCACCGGAAGATTATTTGGACTGCTGGGAACAGGATTATTTACTATAGTATCTTTAGTACTAGCTATCCCAGCTGCGGCTTACCTGAATCCTTATGTAGAGAATTGGGCGTCAGGGATTAGTTTGCCTGATACGAAGCTTACCCAGTGGCAGCAAATTTATTATACGGCAGTGTCTGTGCTATCGGAATCCCCGCTAGTTCGGTTTCTGCTGTTACTCCTGATTTCTTATATGTTGATTCGTATGCTCCTGGGATTGTTATCCATGTTGCTTCCTTTTCCGCAATTACGGCGTACTAAGAAATTTAAAGATAGAAAGATTACGCAAGTAAGCCGAATGGGAGGAGCAATTGTTGGATTAATTATCGGCTTAACTCGTAGCCTGGTAATTGTTCTTGCTCTTTTTATCTGTGTCGGATTAAATCCAGAGAGTGGGTTTAGCCGTTATGTGGAGTCATCTCCAATCTATAGTCAAAGTGCTGCCGCTGTATTTGAACCTATTGTTGGGGAGACCGTGCAGAAGAAGCTCCCTATCCTGACGAAGACCGTTGCAGCTGAGATGAATGATATTCTTCGCAGAAAATATGAGGTTATCGATCACGAAATTCCTCAGGATATTATAGGAGCAGCAGAAGACATTGCTGGACAAGCACAGGGCGAAGAAAAAAAAGCCAGACTTCTCTATGATTGGGTAGGTTCGCGTGTAACTTACGATTATGCCAAAGCTGATAATTATTTGCAAAACAAGGTCTGGCATGAACAGACACCACAGGATACATTCGACACTCGGCAAGGGGTGTGTATAGACTATGCCCGATTGTACGCAGTGATGGCCCGTTCACAGGGCTTACAAGTACGGGTTGTAACAGGCCAAGGGTATGACGGACGTGGCGGTTATGGTGCACATGCTTGGAATGAAGTATATATAAGTGATCGGCAAGCGTGGATCCCATTGGATCCGACTTGGGCGAGCAGTGGAGATTGGTTCAATCCGAAGGACTTTGATGAAACTCATATAAGGGAGAACGCCCTCTGAGTGAGGGCGCTGAACTCCTTGGGTGTGGTACAATAAACTCAAGTTACAACAGCTCTACCTTAAATGCGAGTGCTACGCTTACAATAAGCAGCTTAGAAATCACCTTCATCATGAGAGCAATGTCGCAGGTAACGGTGTGTCAGACATTAAATATAAGAAAGTATAAGGTTTACGCTATACTTTATGTCTTATATTTCTCGCTTAAACACTTACCATCCTTATAAAGATGAAGAAGGCGTTTATGCTTGTAGAAGGGGAGAAAGCTGGTGAGCTTGTTTGGTAAGCTGCCCCCGCCTAAGGACGGGATATCTTCAAGAAATTCTGTAGGTCTGAGACTGAATATTTTTTTCTTTGGCACTTTTTTTGTTTTTTGCATTATTATTGTTCGTCTTGCAGGTTTGCAATTTACTGAGGGAGCACTGTTGTCTGAAGAAGAAACGAATCGGGAAACGAAAATTGTTCCGCTCGCAGCGTTGCGTGGGATTATTTTTGCTGCCGAAGGAGAGCAGATTGCCTTTTCAACACCTACGGAATCACTTTACCTTACATTAACTAAGGATTACACAGCTAGAACAACAGATAAAGTAACAGGGGAATCCTCATTTACGGAGAAGGCGAAGAACAAGTCTAATGCGCTTGCGGCAAGACTTGCGGCTGATTTTGCTGAATATGGAGATCCCAATGCACCTAAGCTTACTCAGAAAGATATCTTGGATTTATTAGATTTAGATTTCAAGAAATATTTAGGGTATGTACCGCGGCGAATTAAGACTGGATTAGTTCCAAAAGAAATAGCCTATTTCATGGAGCATAAGGACGATTATCCGGGACTTAGCATCGTGGAGGAAAGTCTTCGTCACTACGATAAAGACACGGTGGCGGTTCAAACGGTCGGCTTTGGGAAGCCTTTCAAATCGACTGAAGACATAGCGCTATACAAGAATATTCGTAGTGCTATGAAAAAAGATGCTTCGCCTGGCCTTATGTATAAAGCAGAAGAATACGTGGGATTTGACGGTCTGGAAATGCAGTATCAACGAGAGCTGCGAGGAGAAAATGGTTATCAGGTCATTTCGGTAACCCCTCAGAATATGGCTGAGAAGGTTGAACAGAACGTTGCTCCTGTAAAAGGTAATAATATTTGGATGACCATTAATAAGAAGATTCAGATGAAGACAGAACAAGCTATATTGGATCAGATCAAATGGCTACATGCCAATGCTGTTCAAGGTGAGACACATCCGGATGCTTTAACAGGATACGCCGTAGCAATGGAAGTGGAGACTGGAAATATCGTCGCTATGGCAAGCATGCCGGATTACGATTCGAATGTGTGGACCAAAGATTCCTTACCAACTACTGTTTGGAATAAAATCATGAATAACCATCTGAATGGTACAATTACTTCAAATTCGTCTGGTAGATCAGGTCATGATTTTAGTTCACTTGTGTTTATGGGATCTACGATTAAGCCATTAAGTGTGTTAATTGGTTTGAACGAAGGTTTTTTTAATACATCAACAACTTACACAGATGTGGGCATTACCTATTTCGGTAAGGATAATAAATCTTCCGTAAGAAATTCATCGGGTCACGTATATGGTTCACTACGTCCAGCAAAGGCGATTACAGATTCCTCTAACGTATTTATGGTCGATATGGTGGGCAAACAGCTTTACAAGAAATATCCGGGGGATAAAGGCATTGAGGTTTGGGACGAATATATGAAAGAGTTCGGATTGGGTGTATCTACGAAAAGTGGACTCCCAGGTGAATCACCGGGCCAGATTAACTATACTGATCTTAAGGCCGCAGGCAGTTCGCAGGCTGCTCTGATCTATGCTTCTTTTGGTCAACAAGGCAGCTATACTACACTACAGCTTGCCCAGTATGCAGCTACCCTTGCTAATGAAGGGGTACGTATTAAGCCTCAGCTCGTTAGTAAGATTACGGATGCGCAAGGTAAGGTGGTTAAGGAATTTCAAAGAGAAGTGCTTAATAAGGTAACGTTTAACAAATCCTACTGGAAAGAGATCAAACAGGGGATGAGTAGTAAAGTTAGTGCCTTTGATGATTTTCCTTATGATTTTGCACGTAAGACAGGTACCTCTGAAAAAACAGACAGAAAAAATATAAACCGCGATAATGGGGTGTTTATTGCCTTTGCCCCGCGAGAAAATCCGAAGCTGGCCGTAGCGGTTGTTATACCTGAAGGCGGCTTTGGCTCCAACAGCGCTGCTCCGGTGGCTCGAAAGATTTTTGACGCCTACGATTGGGAGTACGGGCTCGATGGTGTGCCAAAAAAGAATGTAACTCCTGTGACAGAACCCATTCAAGAATAACAGGCTTATTTCAAATAAACACGCCTTCGGCGTCCCTAAAGGACGGTAAGCGTTTATGCGAAAAATATAAGGATAATGTATAACGTGAAACTTATAGTTTCTTATATTTTAGAGAAAAAGGAGAGAAATATACTGTGAGTTTTTTCCGTAAGCAGGCCTCACCTCCAGATGAGACCAGCAGTAAAAGTTCCATAGGCCTGCGACTCAACGTGTTTTTCTTTAGCACGTTCGTTATATTTTGCGTAATTATTATACGCCTGGCTGTGTTGCAGTTCGTGGAAGGCCCGACTTTAACTGAAGTGGAGACAAGCAGAGATACCAAAAATGTACCTCTTGCATCCATGCGAGGTGTAATTTATGCTGCTGAAGGTGAGAAGTTAGCGTACTCTACGCCGGTACAATCGCTGTATATTACGCTCAATAAGGAGTATACCGCAAAACAAACAGATAAAATTACCGGTAAAACTACGCTGACCCCGGAAGCTAAAGCCAAGTCAGATGCATTGGCGGCGAAGCTGGTAGCTGATTTCAATAAATATGGCGATCCAAATGCTGAAAAGATGACAGAAGAAGATGTTATTGAAGCGCTGGATTTATATTTCCGCAAATCACTCGGCTTTATGGCACGGCGGATTAAGGCTGATCTGACTACTCAGGAAGTAGCCTATTTCATGGAACATAAGGGTGAATATCCAGGTCTTGAAATTGTCGAGGAAAGCATTCGTCATTACGATAAAGATACGGTTGCCGTACAGACAATAGGGTATATCAAGCCTTTTAAATCAGCAAACAGCCTTAATATTTATAAGAATATCTTAAATGCTATGAAGAACAATCCAGAGCCAGGACTAACGTACAAAGATGATGAATTTGTCGGATTTGACGGTCTGGAGCTACAGTATCAGAGAGAGCTTCGGGGACAAAATGGGTATCAAGAAATTTCTGTAAATCCACAGAATATGGCTGAGAAAGTCGAACGAGTTGTCCCTCCTGTGAAAGGTAACGACGTTTGGACAACGATTAATAAGAATATCCAGATGAAGACAGAGCAGGCCATTATGGATCAGATTAAGTGGCTGCATTCCAATCCTGTACAGGGTAAAACGCATCCTAATGCATTAACGGGTTACGCTGTGGCGATGGAAGTCGATACGGGAAATATCGTCAGTATGGCGAGTATGCCGGACTACGATACGAATATTTGGACATCAGGCTCCTTATCTACAGATGTCTGGAACAGTATTATGGACAACTACCAGAACGGTACCATTAACCCGATTTCTTCAGGAACTTCAGGGAATGGACTAAGATCGGTGCTGCTTCTAGGTTCAACTATTAAACCGTTAAGTGTACTCGTGGGTCTGAATGAAGGTCTATTTACACCTTCAACCTACTACCCAGATAAAGGCTTTGCGACTTTTGGTAAAACAGGTCATGAAACCAAGGTAAGAAACTCTGGAGGACATGTCTACGGTTCTATGGACCCTGCAAGAGCGATTGAGAAGTCCTCGAATGCGTTCATGGTTGATATGGTCGGTAAAAGATTATATGAGAAGTATAAGAGTAAGGGGATAGATGTCTGGGATAGGTATATGAAAGAGTTTGGTCTTGGTGTATCCACGGGAAGTGGTCTGCCAAATGAATTCTTAGGACAGATTAACTATACCAATATAGAGGCTGCGGGTAGTGCACAAGCGGCACTTGTATATGCTTCTTTCGGTCAACAAGGTAGTTATACAGTGTTGCAGCTTGCGCAATACGTAGCTACACTTGCTAACGAAGGACAGCGGATCAAACCTCAACTCGTTAGCAAGATTACAGATGCTGATGGAAAAGTAGTCAAGGAGTTCGGTCGTGAGGTGCTGGATGAAGTAACAGCCTTCGATAAATCCTATTGGAAAGAAATACAACAGGGTATGCGAAGTGAAGTTAGTGCTTTTTCTGATTTCCCTTATGATTTTGCTCGTAAGACAGGAACATCACAGCAAGTGGCTAAGGGTCAAATTCGAGATAATGGTGTATTTATTGCTTATGCTCCACGTAATAACCCTAAGCTGGCAGTAGCCGTAGTCATTCCTGAGGGTGGCTTTGGTTCCCAAAGTGCTGCGCCTGTAGCACGCAAAATTTTCGATGCTTATGATTGGGAATACGGACTTGATGGTGTTCCGAAGAAGAGCCTTCAGTCAGGTAATAATGTTAATGACCCTGCTAAGGAGGGAACGGCTACAGGTACCGAATAACTCTGACCCTAAGGTGAATATGGAATAAAAAATAAACAGCTGCTCTTTAGAGAGCATACAAGAATGGAGGGGTGGCAATGACTGCCAAATACCGCCTGCTTGCTTTGGATATGGATGGAACCTTACTGAATGATGAACAAATTATTACACCAACAACGGTGGAATGGCTTCAAAAGGCGGTCGACGCAGGCGTTCATGTCTGTCTGTCGACAGGCCGAGCTTTTACAAGTGCATTTCCATATGCGGAGCAGCTTGGACTTGGAACACCAATGATTACTGTGAATGGCAGTGAGGTGTGGCGAGCGCCGCACGAAATTTATCGCCGGTCGCTGATGGACCCTATGCTAGTAAAACAGATGTATGAACTTGCGAAGGAAGATGACATTTGGTTCTGGGCCTATTCTACGGAAAAGGTTCATAAACAGGATAACTGGGATGGGGATGTAACGGGCAGAGAATGGCTTAAATTCGGTTATCACACCGAAGATGATGAGCTTCGTCATAAGCTGCTGCTTCGCCTTCAAGATATGGGTGGACTGGAGATTACGAACTCCTCCCCGCATAATCTAGAGATTAATCCTCTAGGTGTGAATAAGGCGACCGGAATCAAGGAAGTCTGTAAGCTGCTCGGGCTAGAAATGTCCCAAGTTATAGCAGTTGGCGATAGCCTCAACGACCTTGCGGCGATTCAGCAGGCAGGGCTTGGGGTCGCTATGGGCAACGCTCAGGAGACGGTTAAAGAAGAGGCTGACGCTGTGGTGGCTTCTAATAATAATGATGGTATCGCTGAAGTTGTCCAAAAGTATATTTTTAATGAAGTGGTAACCTCTTTAGGCAGCCAATAATAAAGAATTGCTATATTCGAAGTGAATCCATAGAGCATATTTGCTATTAGGGGGTTAAGTATTGACGATCCTGGGTTGGATTCTTATTATTGCTTTATTCGCCGTAGGACTGGCTGGGGCTGTGTATCCGATATTGCCGGGTGCACTAGCGATTTATCTTGGCTTTTTCGTATATGGCTGGTTCTTCTCTTTCGAGCCTTTTGGTGTTTGGTTCTGGATCATTCAAACGCTGATCGTTGTAGTACTATTTATTGCTGATTATGTTGTAGGGGCGTGGGGCGTTAAGAAATTTGGCGGCTCACGTTCATCCATTATCGGGAGTACGATTGGGCTAATCCTTGGTCCATTTGTAATTCCAGCCTTTGGACTTATTATTGGTCCGTTTTTGGGTGCCTTTATAGGAGAATTGATCGTGGGTTCTTCACCAGCTAAAGCTGCCAAAGTAAGTGTAGGATCAATACTTGGGTTGTTTAGTAGTACTGTTGTCAAAATTGTGCTACAAATTATTATGGTCGTCCTCTTTTTTATTTGGGTCGTCCGGTTTTAATTTTAACAGTGAAGAAGGGGAAATGGTTTGTCCAAGAAAGAGTCTTTCGTAAAAGGCACGCTTATCCTTGCTGCTGCAGCTTTGGTGGCAAGGGTACTCGGGCTTGTTCAGCGGGTGCCGCTGGATCATATTTTTGATGATGTGGGGAGAGCATCATTTGGGGTATCGAACAATATCTATTTAATGCTGCTCACCGTGGCTACAGCAGGTATTCCAAGTACGCTCAGTAAAATGGTCTCCGAGCGGTACGCTCTGAATCGTCCTGAAGAGGCGAGACAAGTGTATCATGCAGCATTGCTGTTTTCAGTAGCAGCAGGGGTAATCATGACTGCCTTGCTGTACATAGGCGCTCCGTTCTATGCAACACATATTGCTGATGTACCTGAATCAGCGATGGCAGTTAGGGCTATTGCACCTGCGCTTTTACTTTTTCCGGCAATTGCCATGATGCGTGGATATTTTCAAGGGCGTAACAATATGATGGCTGGTGGTATTTCACAGATTGTAGAGCAGTTCGCTCGCGTACTAGTCGCTATTTTACTAGCTTATATTCTATTACAGCAGGGATATAACAATACAACTATAGCTGCGGGAGCATCCTTCGGTAGCGTAATTGGTAGTATTGCAGCATTTGGTGTCATGATTTATTTTGCAATCAAGCTGCGCCGAGAGGATAAACAGCAAGGATTAAATTACAATACCACTCAAAAATTGCCGATTTGGGGAATTTACAAAGATATTTTCACACTATCGATTCCGATCGTGCTCTCCTCACTTACGATTCCAGTAGTGAATGTAATTGATACTTCTTTGGCTGTACCGCTGCTTATTGATCAGATGGGTAGAGAGAGTGCAACAGCAGCTTTGGGTATACTAACCACGCGTGCTCAAAGTGTGGCCGGAATTCCACCGGTTCTAGCCATTGCGCTAGGTACCTCGCTGATTCCGATCATTTCAGCTGCTTATGCCCGTCGTGATGAGGGACACTTGAAGAAGCAAATTACACTTGCTTTGCGGATTTCTATCCTGACAGGAATGCCAATTGTGTTGGCACTTGTGGCAGCAGCCTATTCTGTAAACGGGTTATTGTTCAGCAGCTTGGACGGAAGCGGAATTGTGGCGATGCTTACGATTGGAACGATCTTTCAGATTACCATGATGACAACGAACTCCATCTTGCTCGGTATGGGCAAATCACGCATTTCAATGTATTATGTGCTAGTGGGTATTATTGTTAAATTAGTAGCAAGCTTCTTACTAAGTAAGGTATTTGGGATATACGGGATTATCGGCGCAACAGCACTTTGTTTCGTAGTCATTACTATTCTTAATTTACGAATGCTAAAATCCATTGTACCTTTCGAAATTATGGGTAAACGGTGGGGCGGCTTTGGAATTGCGGTTCTTGTGTCCGGAGGTATTGGTTTTGGTTTGAACCAAGCTGGAATTCTGTTAACGGATCTAATGCCTGCACGCCTGGCGTTTCTGATCACTTGTCTTGTTGTAGGGGCTGCAGTTGTTGTTATTTACCTGGTATTGCTAATTGTACTGGGTGTGCTTACTAAACAGGAAATCTCCAGTTATCCGCGTGCACTGCAAAAATTGTTGAATCCGCTGATGAAATTGCAGCCTGCGCGTGTTCGTATGAGAGAATAGGTTTGACTTCTGCATGACAATTTGCTTCACTTAAAGAATAGAAATTTGACAGATATGGAAGAAAGGACGGAACAAACTATGGACAAAATAAGTTCTCCTGGTGAATTTCAGGTAGCCATTCAATCTCCACGCTTAACAGTAGCCATCTTCAAGGCGGACTGGTGCTCGGATTGTAAGTTTATCGATCCTTTTATCCCTGAGGTAGAGCAAGCCTATGCCGATCGTTTAACGTTGGTTGAGGTTGACGTTGATGCTGTAGGTGATGTTAGTCAGGAACAAAATATTATGGGGATTCCAAGCTTCGTCGCTTATTCCGATGGACGTGAATTGGTTAGGTTCGTTAATAAATTACGTAAATCCCGCGAGGAAATTGAGAATTTCCTGGATAAAGCGGTTCAAGTGCATCAAAGTCTTCAACAGTAATTCCGGAAAACCACCGCTTTCGCCTGTTTGAGCAAAAGCGGTGGTTTTTTTAAAATGCTTCTTCATTACTAAAAACTGCGGGTGATATTTTTTGACGACAAATCAGTTGAAATGGCTTAGTTATCTTACTTGCCTTATCATGTTCCTAGCCGTACTAGGGGGAGCAGTAGTAACGAAGACTGGATCGGGATTGGAATGCGGAAATGAATGGCCTCTCTGTCATGGCAAATTAATTCCTGCTTATACTGTAGGTTCGATGATTGAATACACTCATCGTTTGTTTAGCGGATTGGCTGGGTTATTGTCACTTGCTTCGATGTTTGCTTTTTGGCGTTATGCGCGAAATCGTCGGGACTTGTTAGTCTATGCATTTATGACTTTGTTGTTTGTAATTGTACAAGGTGGTATGGGAGCGCTTGCAGTAATTAAATCCCAATCTGCTGCTGTGATGGCACTGCATATGGGTTTTTCCTTAATCGCTTTTTCTAGTTCTCTGATGCTTGCACTTGGAACAAAAAGACGGCATGAAGCAGGCGATTATGATTACGATCAAAAGATGGAGATTCAGAAGAAACCCGTTAGCAAAGCTTTCCGCAATTTAACCTGTTTTACGGCCTTATATTCCTATGTTGTCGTTTATATTGGAGCCTTTGTTAGTCATACGGATTCACGCGGTGGATGTTCTGGCTGGCCACTCTGCAACGGTGAATGGGTGCCTGAGCTTTCCGGGGGAGTGGGTATTGTTTTTACACACCGGATTGCGGCTTTGATCTTATTTATTCTTACCGCGGTGCTTGGACATTTAGCTTTTTGGAAACATAAGGATTACCCCGAGCTAAGAGCTCTTGGCGTAGCTGCTGTTCTGCTGTGCCTGATGCAGGTGTTTAGTGGAGCTGCTGTTGTTTACACCTTAGATAATGAAAGATTATACATATTTGCCGCCTTGGCTCATATTTTGTTGATTGCTTGTTTGTTTGGTGTTCTGTGCTATATGAGTGTAAGAGTCTGGCAGCTGAGTAGGACGAGAAATATCGTTAATGAAAAAAATCCGAAGAATCATATGACACCGTTGTAACCCCTTGGTAGAAAGTTCCCACCGTGGATAGAGTCGCTTTACCTGCGGAATAATAAAGTGGAAATCGGTATATCGTGGTGCTGGACAAAACTTTAGGAGGACTGGGATATGCTGCGGGTTATACTTGGAGAGCCGCCTCGAAAGAACAGCGGTGTATTGGCTGATGCGATGGAGAATATGGCTACTTTTGCAGCTTTACTGCGCAAGGAAATGAACGCCCATGAGGATAATGACCATGAATACCGCAAGCTGGAGATTTGGACACGTGGACTGATCTCCTCATTGGATGAATTGGAGCAAAGCTGGTTCGCAGCTGCTTTTTACCGGAAATCGGTAATCGCTGGTTATATGGACGATATGTCACCAGTGGAACAAGGCGATTATGCGCGGTATGTTTATTTTTATAAAGATGGATTTATTCGTGTGTTCTCTCTTCTGGACAAGCTTGGAACGGTACTGAATCATTTTTATGACCTCAAAACCTCCAAATTAAAAACGCACTTTTCTTATTTTACAGTGCTGCGTCAACTTCAACTATTGAATGTACATCCAGCATTAGCGGATCAACTGGAACAGATCAAGAACTCTTATCGTGATCCACTAGAGAATCTACGCAAGCGCAGAAATGCTGAAATTCATTATATGAATTCCGAAATGCAGGATGATTTATGGCAGCGACATCAAGGCTTGCATGACAAAATTCAGCTTGAGGATTTAGATAGCCATCTAGAGGATTTAAAGCAATCCCTCGAAATGAACTGTAAGACGTTAATCGCAGCATATAGCTACAGCAATGAGCAGTTGCGTAAGGAAATAAGCAAGCCAAATCGGGTAAAATCATAAGCGTTCAATATATTTCCTTTTGACAAAAAACAAGAAACTTACTATACTTATGCTTGCATTAAAGTCTGTACGAATTCAAACATAAATTTTATACTCTATATCTTATCGAGAGTGGCGGAGGGATAGGCCCGATGAAGCCCGGCAACCGATTTGTATACAGCGCGATAAGCGTTATGTACAAATGTCATGGTGCTAATTCCTACAATGGCGCAAGGTTTGTGGTCGTTGGCAGATGAGAAGGCATTGTCTAAATAAACACACAGAGCCTCTTGCGATCTGCATCGATCGTCGGAGGTTTTTTTTGTATGGAATAAGTGAAATATAAAGGGGGCGATGATCGTTGATTAATCTAAAAGGAATAACAAAGGTATATGGAAAAGGCACCCAAGCGGCCACAGCACTTTCCGGATTGAATCTGTCTATCGAAAAAGGTGAAATATTCGGAGTTATTGGCCATTCTGGAGCGGGAAAAAGTACATTGATCCGTTGCATTAATTTGTTGGAGCGTCCGACAGAAGGGGAAGTTTGGGTAGATGGCATTGAACTAACCAAGCTTACTCAAGGTCAGCTGCAGGAACAGCGGCGCAAAATTGGGATGATTTTTCAACATTTCAATCTGCTATCATCTGCGACAGTGTACGATAATATTGCTTTTCCTCTGCGACTCACAGGTACTTCGAGAGCAGATATTGATACAAAAGTAAAAGACTTGCTTGCCTTAGTTGGGCTAGAAGAACACCGGGATAAGTATCCCTCTCAGTTATCAGGAGGGCAAAAGCAACGGGTCGGCATCGCGAGGGCACTTGCCAGCGATCCTGATGTGCTGCTATGTGATGAGGCAACCTCTGCGCTTGATCCACAAACGACAGACTCTATCCTTAAGCTATTGCTCGATATTAATAAACGGTTCCATCTGACTATTGTGCTGATCACTCACGAAATGCACGTGATTCAGAGTATCTGCGATCGTGTTGCGGTTATTCATGGTGGTGGTATCGTTGAGCAAGGTAAAGTTACGGAGGTATTCTTAAAGCCGCAGCATGAAGTTACTCGCGATTTCATCCGTAGTGAGTCACAGAATGAGGGACCCCTTCGTACGGCGCTTGACGCTGCTGCTGGGGACAACTCTCAGGCCGTCAAAATTACTTTTTTCGGAGAAAAGACCTACGGCTCCGCACTTTCCAATGTAGTACGAGAAACAGGTGTTAGCTTTGCCATTTTGCACGGCACCATTTCAACGATTAAAGACGTACCTTATGGACAAATGATTGTAAGGTTCGAGGGTCCAGCTGAAGCGATTGCTGTGACAATAGCCGAACTAACCGCTCAAGGTCTTGAAGTGGAGGTGATTTCGTAATGAATTTCGCAGATTTAAACTGGCAAGAAATGATGGATGCTACAGTTGCTACCTTGCAAATGTTAATATTTTCCGGATTGTTCACAATTATTCTTGGTTTACCACTCGGAATTCTATTGTATTTATGGGGAAGATCGAATAGTATAGTAATCAGAGTAATTTACACGGTCTTATCATTCGTTGTAAACATCTTACGATCCGTACCGTTTATCATTTTGATGGTAGCATTAATTCCATTTAGCAAAGCCGTTGTTGGAACTTCTATCGGAGTACTCGGTACGATCCCACCGCTGGTGATTGGTGCAGCTCCATTCTTTGCTCGCTTGGTGGAAACGGCGTTAAGAGAAGTAGATCGCGGAGTAATCGAAGCGGCGCAAGGGATGGGAGCATCCACGAATCAGATCGTTATGCGCGTTCTTTTGCCAGAGGCTCGTCCAGGTCTACTCGCTGGAGTTACGATCACACTGGTCACACTGGTTTCCTATACGGCAATGTCCGGGATGGTAGGCGGCGGTGGTCTAGGGGATCTAGCAATCCGTTACGGATATTACCGTTATGAGAAGGAAGTTATGATTATCTCAGTAGTCTTGATGGTCATACTGGTGCAATTGCTACAAATGGCCGGTGATCGACTAGTACGGCATTTCACACGGAAATAAGGTACGTCCATATATAGCCTTATTCATACAAATACCAAGGATAAGAGGGGGATTTAAAATGAAAAAATTACTACTTACTTTTTTTAGTCTGACACTGGTTGTGGTGCTAGCTGCTTGCGGCAATAACAATAATGCTTCTAACTCGGCTGCCACTAGTGCGCCAGACAACGGTGCTGCAAACGGGTCAACTACAGAACCAGTGAAATTGGTGGTCGGTGCTTCACCTGTTCCACACGCAGAGATTCTAAAAGCTATTGCTCCATTGCTTGAAGCTCAAGGAATTACTTTGGAAATCAAAGAATTTACTGACTATGTTCAACCAAACGTTCAGCTTTCAGAGAAGAACCTGGATGCTAACTTCTTCCAACATCAGCCTTACCTAGATGACCAGAATCAAAAGAACGGTTCGGATCTAGTATCCGTAACAGCTGTTCATGTTGAACCTTTTGGTGCTTATTCTAAAAAAATCAAATCCATCGACGAACTGGCAGACGGTGCGAAAATTGCCATCCCGAATGATGCTACAAACGGTGGTCGTGCACTAATCTTGCTTGCTAAAAATGGTCTGATTACATTAAAAGATGATACCAACATCACATCTACCCAAGCGGATATTACTGAAAATAAGAAAAACCTTAAAATCATCGAGCTAGATGCTGCAATGTTAGGTCGTCAATTAGATGAAGTGGATCTTGCATTGATTAACACTAACTATGCTTTAGAAGCTGACCTGGTTCCTACTAAAGATGCTTTGTTCATCGAGGGTACGGATTCTCCTTATGCTAACATCCTGGTAGCTCGTCCTGACAATAAAGATTCCGATGCAATCAAAAAGCTTGCCGCTGCACTGAATTCTCCAGAAGCGAAAGCGTTCATTGAAGAGCAGTACAAAGGCTCGATCATTCCAGCATTTTAAGACAGAGAGCTAGCTTACTCTCTAATTACAGCATAAAACCCGCTGCCTAATGGCATGCGGGTTTTATGCTGTATGTTGTAGGAGAAGGGTAAATCCACTATAATAAGAAAATCCCGATCTCCTGAAGAGGAAGATCGGGAATGATATTGAATGGGATTAGAATACTTGCATAACTTCTTGTACGCCTTCTACTTCTTCAAGAAGAGCGCGTTCAATCCCGGCTTTCAAGGTGATCGTGGAGCTTGGGCAGCTGCCGCAGGCACCCATAAGTTTCAACTTAACGATGCCGTCTTCTACATCAACTAGTTCAACGTCGCCGCCATCGCGTTGTAGGAACGGACGAAGCTTATCCAGCACTTCCAATACTTCATCATACATTTCGGTGCTTTGTGCATTCTCACTCATTTCTCAATCACTCCTTTCGTAAGTTCATTATAGTACAAAAAGTTAAAAAATAAAATGGTTAGGCGGAACAGGGAGATCATCATGAGACCAATTATTGAATTTTGTGCCAGTAACATGGGTCACGGAACAGACAAACTAATGCATAAGCTGGAGGAAAATCCCGATTACGATGTAATCGAATACGGATGCCTGAACAATTGTGGGGAATGTTATTTAACACCTTTCGCCATGGTCGAAGGAGACATCGTTGCAGCAGATACTGTTGACGAGCTAGAAGAAAAGATTTCTGCCAAAATCAAAGAGCTAGAGGCTTGGTTCAATATAGACCTTGACTAAGTAGTCGCGCAACATATAATTTATTTTTTAAAAATAAAGGGCTGCTCTTTTCCGTTATAAATACGGAAAAGAGCAGCCCTTAGGTTTATCCTAAAGTGCGTTTCGACATCCAGAGCACACCGCTCTTGAGAATACGTGGAACCCGTCCTTTAACGGAGCGTTGGCCCATCAGACCAAATCCAGCTTTCTTGCCTAGTGAGCCTAAGGTACCCTTCAGACGAATAGCATGAAGCTTAGGGGTCTCGCCGCGCCATAAGGCTTGAATTACCTGAGCAACCTGCTCACCCTGCGCTCCTGCAGCTTGTGCGCTTGGAGCGAATGGCAGGCTGGCACAGTCGCCAATCACATACACTTCCGGATAATCAGGTATACGATAATACTCGTCCAGAATGATCCGTCCTCCACGATCCTTCGGTACTGTTAATTCCTGAACAACCTTCACGGGTTGAATCCCTGCTGTCCATACCGTAACATCTGAAAGAATTTCTTCTGTACCGTTAAAAAGCGCATCTTTCTCAACGTGGGATACAGAGACACGTCCCAGCGTCTGTACTTGATGGTGATGAAACCATTCTTCCACGTACTGTGACAGCTTTGCCGGAAAAGCAGACAAGACACGTTCACCGCGATCCAGAATAGCAATATTAAGATCTGGTCGGCTCTCCCGAAGCTCTGCCGCCAATTCCACTCCACTTAGTCCACCGCCAACAATGTTTATCGTTCCATAAGGCTTCACATCGTTTAAGCGTTGATAAGTCTCCCGAGTCCCTGCAAAGGTCTGGATACTGCAAGTGTATTGATCAGCCCCAGGGATGTTATGGTAATTGTCAGTACAGCCTAGCGCAATGGCTAGAATGTCATAAGACACCGTTTCGTCAGGCTCCATTGTAACGATTTTGCTATCCAAATCAATGGAACTCACCTCCCCGTAACGGATGGTAAGACGGGGATGAACCGGAAATTGAATCCGCAAGTGATAGTCCGTTACTGTACCTGCGGCAAGTGCATAATATTCCGTTTTGATTCCTTGATAAGGCATTCGGTCAATTAAGATAATTTCAATATCCTGAGGAAGATGATTATTGAGCAATTCTTGAATGAGGGCCAAGCCGCCATAGCCGCCGCCCAGAACGAGTAGTGTTCTCATGCTGACCGAACTTCCTTTCAATATAGGATAACGGATCTAAGGTAGTCTTTTATTCGTATACCTTTATCGGATTGTAGAACGTATCGCGTTCTACTGGAATTCGTCCAGCCCCTTTTACTAACCAAATCAATTCATCGCGTGTGAGGCCTTCAGGTGTTAAGGCGCCAGCCGCATGGCTAATACGTTCTTTAAGAATGGTGCCATGTACGTCAGAAGCACCGAAGTTCAGCGCAACCTGAGTTAGCTGAGGGCCGATATTAATGAAGTATGCTTTGATGTGATCGAAATTATCGAGCATCAATCTGCTGATCGCAATTGTCTTCAGATCCTCATAAGCGGAGTTGCGGCGCATAATCCCTGCATTCTTATTCTTAGGCTGCATAGATAATGGAATGAATACCATAAAACCATTGGTTTCGTCTTGCAGATCGCGGATCTGCATCATGTGCCGAATACGGTCTTCATGAGACTCAATGGAGCCGTAGAGCATCGTTGTATGGGTCTTCATGCCAAGCTGATGTGCTGTACGGTGAACCTCCAGATACTCTTCCACATTAGCTTTATCAACGCGCATTTTTTTACGGTATTGATCGGATAATATTTCTGCGCCACCACCGGTAAGTGTTTTAAGACCTGCCGCACGCAGTTGTTCCAGAACCTCACGAATACTCAATCCACTAATTCGGGTGAAAAAATCGATCTCAGCTGCTGTGTATGCTTTTAAGGTTACCTCAGGGAAACGTTCGTTCAAGGCTTTTAAAGAATCCACATAATACTGGAAAGGAACCTTGTCATTATGCCCACCCACGATATGGAATTCGCGTACACCTGGATGAATATGCTGTTCGACATATTGCACCATTTCCTGACCGGATAGGGTATAAGCACCCTCTTCTCCATCATCTTTGCGGAAATTGCAGAATGCACAATGTGATTCGCAAACATTGGTGAAATATAGACTCATATTTTCGATAAAATATACCCTGTTGTTGTTTTTTGCAAGATTAACTTCATTTGCTAATTGACCAATGGTAAGTAGGTCGTTACTTTGATATAAATAAACGCCATCTTCTAAATTCAATCTTTCGCCGCCGCGAACTTTTTCAATAATGTTCATCATTCGGGCGTCTGTTTGGGGGGTGAAAAGAGTAGACATGTTATGAATTCCTCCTGAAAGTTTTACGGGGTCCATTGCCCGCAGATAATTCCCAGACTTACCCAGACGGTAGCTGTTCATTCATGAAAATAAAGCGGAGGGTTAGCCTCCGTGACAAATTTCCGAATTTTTACTTATGTTTGCCTTTCTTATTATAAACCTCTCTTATAAGGGGATCAACAGCTGGATATGGATGGTTTATTTTGGGGTGATAGGTCAAGCATAAGGCAGTTGTGACTTGAGGGTAATGGAATAGTGGGTTATACTGAGTTTATTAAGTATATATTTTTAAGAAAGCAACTTTTGACCGGAAGGTCTCTTAAACATAAGTTTTTCTTATGAAGTGAATCTAATTTATAGGAGGATATGATCATGATTAATATTAGCGAAAAGGCAGCAGAACAACTGAAGGCGATGCTTGCTGAACAAGAAGTGCCGAACATGTTCCTCCGTATTGGAGTAACGCCCGGCGGTTGCAGTGGATTCTCATACGCTATGGGCTTTGATGATAATGAAACCGAGCAGGACGTATATATGGACATCCAAGAAATGAAGGTTGTCGTGGAGAAAGAGAATCTTCGTTACCTTGATGGTCTCGAAATCGACTTTGAAGAATCCGGCATGACGGGTGGCTTCACCATCAATAACCCGAACGCTACTGCAACCTGCGGCTGCGGCTCAAGCTTCCGGACAGCTACGGATGCAGGGAAACCGAACGAAGAGCCTTGCTAATTGCAACGACACGCCTCCAGGTCCTATGTTGAGTTCTAGAACATCGGGCTTGGAGGCTTTTTTTATATTCTCAATGACAAAAGTCATCACAAGGAGCTCTAAGCATGCTGATAAGGAAATTAAACGCAGAAGAACAACCCCCTTTGCATCTGTTGTTATTAGCCGATCCTTCACAAAGTCTTGTTGAAGCGTATTTAGAAAGAGGTCAATGTTTTGTAGCTGAAATAGAAAATTGCATTATTGGTGTCTATGTTTTGCTACAAACGAGGCCTGAGACAGTAGAACTAGTGAATATAGCCGTTGATGAGAAGCAGCAAAGTAAAGGAATAGGAAAACGGTTGGTCTATCATGCGATTGAGAATGCGAGATTGCTTGGTGCGAAGACGATTGAAGTGGGTACCGGGAATTCAAGTGTAGGGCAGCTGGCTCTCTATCAAAAATGTGGATTTAGAATTACCGGAATCGATAAAGACTTTTTTATCAGACATTATAGTGAAGAGATTGTTGAGAATGGGATTAAAGTAGTAGATATGATCCGTCTTTCATTAGATATATGAGTACAATACAAACCAAAGCCCTCCGACGGAATTCCGTGAGAGGGCTTCTGTTTGTTTCAGGGTACACTTAGGCTGGAATAATGAACTTGTAATTAATCATAAACACGATGAGCGCTGCGGCTCCAAGGGAAAAGGCAATACAGCCAGCACCCAATGCTCTGCGTCTGTCTTTAATGAATTTAAAGCCAATAGCGCAGATCAGTATAGTCGTTCCAGCCAATACGATGGACATCCCAAGCATGGCCACCCAATATAATACCTCGAAAAACTGAGCCATTCCGAGCCCTCCCCGCGCTGTTTTTTTAGAGAACCTCTGAGACATAATTATATAGTTAGAATTGAAAATGTAACCGCTATTAATAATACAACGATTTTGAAGATTATTCTAGTTATAGTGAACTCATCCATTGCGATTAAAATGTCGATTGCTCAGCGATAAGATTCTTCAAAATCTGCCATCTAACTATGCATGGCTGAGATTGTTGTCGATACAAGCTCTAAGCCCTTTTTGCTAATAGCCTCTTCCTACACGGACAATCATACAAGAGGGCGGGACCTCTTCTGAGTAATGTATAGGGTAGGCTGGAATGTGAAAGGAGGGAAAGGACGATGTCGGGAAGACAGTTGGCTAGTAAATGGTTAAAGACAGAAGCATTGCTCAGTGACGCGAGGGTTTCTCATTATATACCAATGACGAGGGTGTATTCGGCTGACTCACTGTTAGCCATGCTCCGGAGATATGGAAATGTTGTTATTAAACCTATAGTTGGTGGCGGAGGTTACGGTGTAATCAAAGTATTTCGGGATAGCCGAGGTTATGGATTTACTTATATGGACAGAACTCGAATTTACAAGGATTTCAGATCCATGAGACGGGCGCTCCATTTCGTCAAGGTCAGACGCAGATATTTGATTCAACAGGGGATTTCTCTCGCCAGGATTGGCGGGCGTCCTATTGATTATCGGGTCAAGGTAGTGAAAAATGGTGCTGTATGGGAGTTTCGCTCCATGGTAGGAAGATTAGCTCGACCGGGCCTGTTCGTAACCAATTTATGTAAAGGTGGTACGATGCTTTCTTGTCGTGAAGGACTTCGCAGATCGTTGCCCCGGATGAAAGCATCGGCGAAGAAAGCGGAGATGCGTAGACTAACACTTGTATGTATTGAACTAATGGAGCGGCACTTCCCGGGAATAGGTGAACTGGGCTTTGATTATGCTGTGGATTATTCAGGTAAAATATGGATTTTGGAGGTTAATACAAGACCTCAGTAAATTAACAAATATTTTTAAATTGACGATAATAGAGTAGTGAGATAAAATTGCGTTTAGTTGCGTTCTTTTGGGGTAAATTATATTGTAATTTATTTACAATAAAAATATATTTTTAGGTGTATACAAGTGGTTCAATCCTGTGTATAACTATTATCCCCATATTCCACTGTGCAGTTATCACCTTTGTAACGCTTACGCACATATTATACACAGGATTTCCACATGTACTTGTGGATAACACGAACGCTTGTTCGAAAAATGATAGTTTGATATGATAGATTCAGATCCAAATACAGGAAAGGTAGATGAACGTTATGGTTGAATTGTCCGATGAGATGCTTCTAGACTCTTACCATAGAGCGATAGAATTGCAACTAGAGCATGATTTCATCGCTCTTCTACTCGTTGAGATTCGCAAACGAAACTTACACTCTCCAGTTCATGCGGTTCTTCATTAAAAGAGCGCAAAGTATACCTTTGTAGCTGGCTACATATAAATAAACCGCGAGTCACAAACATAAAAGGGTATCCTGATAGGCTGCTATTGATAGGCCTATCAGAATACCCTTTTTTATTGTAGTAGATAGAATTAGAGTTTCATATTACTGCTGTGACCTGGTGAAAGCTTAGCTTCCGGATCGATATAGACTTTTGCGTTATTCACAGCCGTTGGAGCTTCACCGAATCCTACAGCAATTAGCTTCAGCTTGCCCGGATATGTGGTGATATCGCCGGCCGCAAAGATGCCTGGAATACTTGTTTCCATACGTGAGTCAACGACAATGGAGTTCCCTTCAATATCGATACCCCATTCTGCAATAGGTCCTAGCGAGGAAACAAATCCGAAATTGACGATTACACTGTCGACTTCGATCTCTTGTGTTTCCTTGGTTTTGATATGGGATAAGGTAACCTTAGTTATGAACTCGTCACCATGCAGTTCTGTAATTTCAGTAGGTGTAATTACGTTAACTTTGGAAGCCATCAGATTCTCTACGCTGTGTTCATGCGCACGGAATTTATCCCGGCGGTGAATCAGGGTTACCTGCTCCGCGATCGGCTCCAGCATTAGCGCCCAGTCTACTGCGGAATCTCCGCCACCGCTGATCAGAACTTTTTTATCTTTAAAGGCATTTAAATCATTTACAAAATAATGGAGGTTGGCTTTTTCAAACCGTCCTGCGTCTGGCAGTTCTAAACGGCGAGGTTCAAAAGCGCCTACACCAGCTGTGATGATAATAGCCTTACTGTGGTATTCTGCTACATCAGTTGTAACTACAAAATGGCGTTCGTCCCGTTTCTGAACAGAAATTACTTTCTCCTCCAGCCGGATATTCGATTGGAACATATCCATTTGCCGTGTCAGGTTGTCAACCAATTCTTGTGCAGTTACTTTTGGGAAACCTGCTACATCATAAATGTATTTTTCAGGATAAAGTGCAGCAAGTTGTCCTCCCAATTGGGGCATACTTTCAATAAGTGTTACTGATGCCTGACGCATCCCACCGTAAAATGCGGCAAACATGCCAGCTGGACCGCCACCTATGATTAAAAGGTCGCTCATAGGAACGCCGGATTGCTCTTGTGTCACGGGATATTACACCTCCGAGTTGATATATTCATTTTGCCATACTTGTATTCTTTCTTATTATAAACATTGTGACACATACCTGCAAAGAAAGACTTTAGAACACAATAAGAATGTGACGTTTTTTAGTATTTTAATGTTTGATTAATACTACACTAAGGTTTACAATGGATATGGTCAATTTAGAAATCCTTTAAGTTTGATTGGAATTTCTTCTAAATATAAGTGTATAAATTCACAAAAAGGACCGTACATTGTTTCAATAAAAAATACAAAGACAGATTTACCTCTTGGAAGGAGCCGGAACATGAGTAGTATTCCCAAAATCGTAATCTTAGGCGCGGGCTATGGGGGTATTTTGACCGCACAGCGCTTACAGAAGGCTTTGAACTATAATGAAGCGGATGTCACGCTCGTAAACCGTCACGAGTACCACTATTTTACTACCCATCTACATATGCCTGCTGCGGGTACAGATAGTATTGAACACACTCGGGTGTCTATTTCTAAACTAATCGATGAATTCAAGATCGATCTCGTTAAGTCATCTGTTCAGGAAATTCGTACCCAGCAGAAAAAGATTATTTTGGAGGATGGTACTCTTTCGTATGACTATCTCGTCATTGCTTTGGGCGGAGAGCCTGAAACCTTCGGTATCCCAGGACTTGATAAATACGCACTGACGATCCGGAGCATCAACTCCGTTCGTTTGATTCGTGAACATATTGAGTATCAATTTGCCAAATACAAGAACGAGAACAATGCTCAGGAGCATATCAATTTCGTAGTCGGTGGTGCCGGTTTTAGCGGAATTGAATTTGTGGCCGAATTAGCGGACCGCATCCCTGGGTTGTGTAAAGAATTTGACGTTGATCCAAGCATGGTAAATATATATAACATAGAAGCTGCTCCAACAGCTCTTCCTGGATTTGCTCCAGAACTTGTTGAATATGCAATGAACCTGCTCACTAAGAAGGGTGTTACATTCAAGATGGGCGTTGCGATCAAGGAATGTCTACCAAACGGTGTAATTCTGGCATCAGGCGAAGAGATTAAAGCTTCTACAATTGTCTGGACAGGCGGAATTCGCGGAAATCGTCTAATTGAAGCTGCAGGATTTGAAGCTATGCGTGGTCGTGTGAAAGTAGATGAATATTTACGTGCACCAGGCCAAGACAATATCTTCATTATTGGAGACGGCTCCTTGATGATTAACCCAGAAGGACGTCCTTACCCGCCAACAGCACAAATTGCTATGCAACAAGGAGAATGCTGTGCACATAATTTGGTGGCTGCGATCCGTAATCAACAACCGAAGAAATTCGCATTCAGCAATAAAGGAACAGTAGCTTCTCTAGGTAAAGGACAAGGGATTGCTGTAGTTGGCAGCAAAACTTACAAGGGCTGGACTGCAGCTCAATTGAAAAAAGTTGTGGATATGCGCTATTTGTTCATTATCGGTGGGATTCCGCTGGTTCTGAAAAAAGGAAGATTCTTATAAGATGCGTCACTGCAGCGTGCAGGTGCGTGGATTGCTGACCCGAGAAGAATTGGACCGATACAACGGACTGATTGAGGTTGGATCTTATCTGGAGGATCAGAATCAGTACGATCTAGCGTATGTTGTTCAAAAGGAAATTGATCTGCTCATTCTCCCTGGCATTGAACGCTTAAAGGAAAAAGGGCGAGCGCGTGACCGGGCTACGGCTGAATTTTTGGAAAGTCTGCGTGATGATGAAGATGACAGCGAAGAGGATGAGGAAGCAGGAACCTCGTTATAGCATTCAAAAAGGGTGAGTCTCCATAACGATCTGGAGACTCACCCTTTTTGTTACAATTTAAGCATTTCCTCAAAAGAATCCTCAGTCAGCAGGTTGCCGACATAGAAAGGTCCGAATTCACCGTAGCGAGCACTGACTTCGTCAAAGCGCATTTCGTAGACCAGCTTCTTGAATTGCAGCGGATCTTCAGCGAACAGGGTAACACCCCATTCCCAATCATCAAAACCTACGGAACCGGTGATAATCTGTTTCACCTTACCAGCATAACCTCGTCCGATTAATCCGTGAGAAGCCATCAGCTCGCGGCGTTTATCCATATCAAGCATATACCAGTTATCGGCAAGCTCGCGTTTCTTGTTCATTGGATAGAAGCAAATATGCTTTGCTTGCGGCAAAACAGGCTTTAGACGTGCGATGACATGTGGATTCTGCATAGGGTCGCTACCATCGCTGCCCCCCGCAAGGTAGTTGCTTAATTCAACAATACTTACGTAGGAATAGGCTTTAGTTGTATATTGAGCAAAAGCTATTTTGTTAAAGGCTGTCTCAAGCTGGTTCAGAGCTTCCAAACTTTCACGCAAGAACATCATTACGAAATCGGCCTTCTGGCCAACGATGGAATATACTGCAGAGCTGCCTTCCTTCGCTTCTTCGACAGTGCTCCACTCCTGCATAAAAGCATGTAATTCTTCCAGAGCAACGGCACGTTCTTCATCATCTGCTGCCGTCCATGCGGTCCAGTTCAGTGAGCGGAAGTCATGCAATGCATACCAGCCTTCCAGTGTCATAGCGGCTTCGTTCATGATCTCACTCCTTAAAAGTTTTACGAAGCATAAGCTCCGCTTGAAATATCGTCGCGTAAAACTCACATCGAAAGCATACACTTAGTTTTACGAAGCCTAAGCTTCGCTGAATAACATCGTGTAAAACTTGCTACGAAGCTCCTGCATCATAGACTATGTACGATTCATTAATCTATATGCATTGTATCGCAATCGAGTTGCTTAGAGCAAATGATGACAATCTGTTGTAAGTGAATTAGGCCTAAATTTGAATAAAGTTCATTGCTTCGTGACATTTTTTCTAGTAAACTTACTACTAGCTCGTATAAGATGTGCGCTTCTTTATAGAAAGGGGTAGTGGCGGTAACATGGGGTTTATTCCAGTGTTTATCCTAACCGTTTTATTCTTTGTGATGATGTTTGGTATTGGATTTATTCTTAACATGTTAATGAAGACAACCTGGTTTCCCGCTTATCTATTCGTTCTTATTATTCTACCCGTCGTAGTCTATTCCATTTGGGATAGAAGCGCGATGTCGCTTTGGGAGCATCTCTCCAGTTTCCACTTTGTTGATTACTTAACGGGTGTTGCTGGTCTTGCAGGTGCTATATTGAGTGGATGGACCATTCAAAAACTGCGCTTTGGCGGTTACAAGATGTTTTAAAGATTTAATTGGAAGACCTGCGGCTCTGATGTGAGAGTCGTTTTTTTGAACATATAAGCTTTTAGGCGCTAAGAATCAATTTTGAAATTCAGCGAGAAACGGAACCTTCCTCTTTCAGAGGACAGCGAAGCCGTTTCTTCTTGTTTAATAGAGGCAGATAATCGTAAGAAAAAGCTGATTATATAGCGAAAAGAGTCGGAATTGGTAGTTTATTTACATTTCCGGCGACGTTTTTTATGATAGAATAGAATCCTGTATGAATTCGTGAAAACAAGGGGGTATCCGTAGATGCGCATGAGTAACTTACATCATTTCACCGAACATCATCGGTACTGCGTTTCCCGCGAATTTGGTCTTAGTGTTATAGATGGACGTATGCTTAGCTCTGTGTATCAACCTATGGTAGGAGCTTTTGCAATCAGTTTCTATCGCTTGCTGGTTGAACATGTGCCAGCAGATAGCATTGGCTATTCTGGAGTGGAGCAACAGCGCAGATTATTTATGACGCTAGGCGTTGAACCGAATGAGAAAGGCCGCAAATATTTAATAGATCAGGCTTCCAGGTTAGAAGCGGTAGGTCTGTTGCAGACCTGTCGAATCTATGTGCCGGAAACCGATGATTACTTATATGAATATGAGCTTATGCCGCCGCTATCGCCAGCTGACTTTTTTGCTACTCAGCATTTGACGTTGCTATTACGCGATAAGATCGGCAAGTTTGCTGTGCTGTCCTTACGGGAACAATTCTGGAACCGAGAGCCAGAAGAGTGGAGTCGCAGATCCATAGGCAAAGAGAATATTTCCGTGCCTTTTTATGATATTTTTCAACTGAATACACATGTCATTGATTATGAACTGGAACAGGCACTTGCAGAAGTGGCCTCTGTGCGTCAGCCCGGCATGCGTGAATCGGGAGAACAGGCGATTGGATATAGCGATATTATTTTGCGTTTTCCACGGGAGTCTGTGAACCGGGCTCATGTAGAAAAACTTCGCTTTGACCATACTCAAATGGGTGTTATTAACTATGTAGCTCATAAGTATGAACTCAGTCCACAGGATTTATGTCGTCTGCTGGATGAAGATGGCGTGTTCTCGCCGGAAGGCGAGGTAATACTGGATGCACTGCAATATAAAGCCAGCCAGCATTTCAGGCAAGATATGAAACGGCAGGAAAAGCGTGAAATTGCAGCTGCCAAGGTTGTTTCCATCCGAGCCAGTGCCTCCGAAGAGAATGATGATTCTATTGCGCCACCGGAGCAATCTGTAGAGATGGAGTATTATGTAGAAGTACCACCACAATTTTTGTCCAAATGCGACATTCACCAATATAATATGATGCTGCGGAATGAACCTTATACGCGGCTGCTTCAAACCTTTTTCCCAGGTGCAGTACCCAGTCATTTGATGGATATGTTCGAGAAAATAGATTTGAACTATAAGCTAAGCGGTGAAGTAATCAACGTACTTATTCATTATTTAATGACTATGGTAGCCTCAGGTGGAGAACAACGAATGAACCGCAATTTTGTGGAGGCTATTGCTTCCAATATGCTGGTTAAACAAGTGAACACCTACGAGAAGGCTGTAAAATATATCAGGGATCAGTCCAAAGTGAAGGGCAAGGGTGCCACAACTAACACGGCAGCAGGACCACGATCACGTTCATATGCTAAAAATACAGGCAGATCGGCCAAGCCGGAAATACCGATTGGGCTGGACGATGGAAGTGCCGGAACGGTATCGGAAGAGGAATTCGCGGCGATGATGAAGAAAGCGGCAGAAATTAAAGCCAGCAAGAAAAAAGGCGTTTCCCAAGCGCCGTAATGAAAGAGAGGTGGAACTATGGAGTCTATGGGCGATGTACTTCGTTCGATCAACAATCCAACTCTACGGCAGCGTCAACGCGATCTTGAACAGGGGTTATTCAATCATCCACTTGTGAAGGGATTGCAGTCCGAACATCCTGAGCTGGATGAATCGCGACTGCGGCTTCATATGAGCCGTCTGTATCAATATGTTGAGGAAAGTCGCAACTGCGCGAACTGTCCGGGTCTTGAGAAATGTCCAAATGATTTTCCGGGGCATTATAGTAAACTTACGGTAGAGACTGTGAATGGTTCAACGGATTTATATGAACGCAAAACGCCATGCCGTCTTAAAGTGGCACAGGATAGCCAGGATAGTATCCGCAAACGTATTCGCAGCTTTTATGTGGACGAGCGTGTGCTTAATGGCGGTTATGATGAAATAGATATTATGGGCAAGGATCCACGCCGGGTCTCGGCGGTTAATAAAATATTTGATTATATTACGAGCGTTAAAGATGAAGGTCTGACCTCACGCGGGATTTATTTACACGGAACCTTTGGAACAGGTAAAACATTTCTGATGTGTTACTTGCTTCATGAGCTTGCTGTTGCCGGCTATACTGGAGTTATCGTATATATGCCGGATTTTATTGAGGATTTAAAATCGATTATGATGGACGGCCAGAAGTTAAAGGAAACCGTGGATACGATGAAAAACTGCGATTTGCTTATCTTTGATGACATTGGTGCAGAGAACTTAAATCCATGGGCGCGTGATCACGTGCTTGGCGCGATTCTAAATTATCGGATGAACCGTAAACCAACCTTCTATACCTCGAATTATCCGCTCGATGGTTTGGAGAAACATCTTAGCTTTACAAGCAAGGATGGCGAGGAGATCTATAAAGGCCAACGTTTGATGGATCGTATTGCTCCTTTTGTGGATGTTATTCCACTGCATGGGGAGAATCAACGGGGGACAATTAGATAAACCGGAGTATTCAAAACCTTAAAATTCAGAGAGAGCAGCGATTCTCCGTTTATTGGAGGGTCGCTGTTCTCTGTTTTCTTTCTCTAAATTACTTTTTTAAAAAAAGAAGCCGCCCCAAGTAGCATTCGCTATTTTTGAGACAGCCTCTTTTTATATTACGATGATTCCCTTACTCCGAAATGAACTTAATGATGACCATGCCGAAAAAGACAACGGTCATAAATGCAGTCATTCCGAAAAATCCATTCATTAAATCGCCTAGATCATTGCGGGGTTCTTCGTTGATGTGTTCTCGTGGGTCCCGTACTTGCGCGTTGACATCCATAGCTTCTGCCTCCTTACAGGGACAATGCCTGTATTGTTAAGATGCAAATTAAGTTGATCATTATGAAATAAGTCATTGACATTTAATGCGCTTTCTTAGAGTATACCGAAAGGCTGGGGAGATTGTAAAGAAAAGAGTAACGTAAATAAAATTAGTTTGAGGGCAATATAATTGTATGTGATATATAACATATCCCTTAAAGATATGTTATACTGGAATTGTGTCGGTAAGTGGTAATTTGGTTATCATATTACATGAAACAATTTATTAACTTATATTTTCGGAGCAGCTTCCATAAACTAAGCTTTGGTTTAGAATGGATTAATGTTTCGTAAAACTTTAGAGGAGGAACAATATCATGGCTATCGTGAACGTGTCTGACCAAACCTTCAGTAACGAAGTGGAAGGTCAAGGTACTGTAGTAGTAGACTTCTGGGCTCCTTGGTGTGGTCCTTGTAAGATGATTGCTCCAATCTTGGACGAATTGTCCGCAGAACTGGGAGACAGCGTGAAGATTGCAAAATTGAATGTGGATGAGAATCCGGAAACGGCTTCCCGTTTTGGCGTTATGAGTATCCCAACCCTGATCTTCTTCAAAGACGGTCAACCGGTAGATAAAGTTGTGGGATTGAACTCCAAAGAATCCCTGAAAAATATCGTAGCTAAACATCAATAATTGTTAAATGCTACTGTTCGGGCCTCGGCCCTGCCGCTCAGCGCCTTCGGTTCATTCCGGAGGCGTTTTGTGCGCTAAAAGCCAACTAATCATGGAATTATAAGAGTATAAGTTTCTCTCTATACTTTATCCTTATAATTCTCGCATAAACACTTGCCGTCCTTAAAAGGACGCCGAAGGCGTTTTAGCTTGGTCCAATTTAGCTGGAGGGGATCAATTTGGACAATATCCGCAACAAACTGGCTCTATTACCCGATCTGCCCGGGTGCTATCTGATGAAGAATGAAGAAGGCACCATTATTTATGTGGGCAAGGCGAAGGTACTAAAGAATCGGGTTCGCTCTTATTTTACAGGCAGTCATAATGGTAAAACTCAGCGACTTGTCGCTAATATTGCTGACTTCGAATATATTGTTACGTCCAGCAACATGGAAGCGCTCATTCTCGAGTGCAATCTGATTAAGAAGCATATGCCGCGTTATAACGTTCTTCTGAAGGACGATAAGACATTTCCTTATATCAAAATAACGAATGAAGCTCACCCTCGGCTTGAAGTTACACGCCGGGTGATTAAAGATAAAGCAAAATATTTTGGTCCTTATCCTAATGGTTATGCAGCACAGCAAACGAAAAAGCTTCTCGACCGTATGTATCCGCTCCGTAAATGCGGCGTAATGCCGAAGGAGGTCTGTCTCTACTACCACATGGGCCAATGCTTGGCGCCTTGTGAGAAGGAAGTGCAGAAATCTGAGTATGAGCAGATTACGCAAGATATCGCTGCTTTTCTAAGCGGAGGGCATGATGCGGTTAAGAAGGATTTACAGCAGAAAATGCAGGAGGCTGCTGAGGAATTATATTTTGAGCGGGCGAAGGAACTGCGGGATCAAATTATCCATATTGATGCATTGATGGAGAAACAGAAGATCAACACTACGGATACTAAGGATCGCGATGTATTTGGGTATGCCGTAGATAAGGGATGGATGTGTGTACAAATTCTGTACATGAGACAAGGGAAGATGATCCAGCGCCATTCCTCCGTCTTTCCGTTCTATGGGGAAGCCTACAGTGACTTTATGTCTTATGTGACGCAGTATTACAGTGATAATCCTGCCCTGCCGCAGGAGATTCTTCTACCGGATGTGCTTGACGAGGAAGCAGTGGTTGATAAAGAAGCTAAACCGGCAATTGTCATTGCTGCTCCAGCTGAAGAAGAGCTACAAAAGGGGGAAGATACCCCCGAATCACCTGAAGAAGCTGAGGCACGTGAAATCGCCGCTGCGGAAGCATCAGCAGCAGGTGTTGTTGATGCCGCAGGTGGCGCCTCTATTCTACAGGAGTGGCTCGGTATCAAAGTGCTGGTGCCACAACGTGGACTCAAGAAGCAGATGGTCGGTATGGCCTGCCAAAATGCTACAGTCGCAATCGACGAGAAGTTCCGGCTTATTGAACGAGATGAAGTACGTACCTCTGGTGCCGCAATGAGCTTAGGCGAGAGCTTGGGGCTCGAACGCTTAAGCCGGATCGAGGCGTTCGATAACTCGAATATTCAGGGGACCAATCCAGTCTCTGCGATGGTTGTCTTCATTGATGGCAAGCCCGCGCGAAAAGAGTATCGTAAATATAAAGTTCGTACAGTAGTGGGTGCGGATGATTATGGAACGATGCGCGAGGTCATCCGGCGGCGGTATGAACGGGTGCTGAAAGAGAACCTTCCGATGCCAGATCTTATCGTAGTCGATGGTGGTAAAGGGCAGATTTCTTCAGCTATTGATATTCTGGAGAACGAGCTGGGGTTATTCATTCCGGTCTGCGGTCTCGTTAAGGATGACAAGCATAAGACGGCTCAGCTTCTGGTTGGAGATCCGCCAGAACCCGTCTCTTTAGCTCGGGATAGTCAGGAATTTTACCTGCTACAACGGATTCAGGATGAGGTGCATAGGTTCGCTATCACCTTCCACCGTGAGCAGCGCGGGAAGTCCATGGTTACCTCTAAGCTGGACTCCATACCAGGTATAGGTGAGAAGCGGCGCAAGGCGCTGCTTAAGCATTTCGGATCGCTAAAGAAAATTAAAGAAGCCTCCATAGAGGATTTTAAATCACTTTCTATTGGCGAAAAGCTGGCTAGTCAAATTCTTGAGGCGCTCAAGGATGAAGAGCCGGCGACATAGGGCCTGATTGCGTAAATATAAAAAAGGTGTCATAGCAGGTTTCTGCTGTGACACCTTTTTTTATTATCGGTTATCCACCCGTTACTTCTTTAAATGATAGATGTCGGTTCAACCGGCTTCGGATCAGGTTTTTGTGGTGGATTAAACCGGTAGACAATGTAGGCGACTATGAACGGCATGATAATCGCGAAGATACCTGCTCCGACATTCACGCTTTCCTTCATAAAGATCAGCGTAGCGCCCATCAGAATGCTGTCAAACACGACATGACTGAACATGACGGCAATAAAGCCGTAACGAAGGAAAATATAGCTGAAGAGCAGCCCGATCACGGTAAGCTCAATAGGACGGGAGCTGATAGGGTAGATCGGATAAAGTGTATGACCAAACGCCCATATCAGCGTAGTGATCAGGCAAGCGATGAACGTGCTCCGGAACACCTTTTTCAACATAGGGATTCCGAAAAAACGATAAATAGCTTCCTCGGATAACCCGGCGAGCCATGCAACGATAGGCAGCAGCCAAGCATATCTCATGTTGTAAGGAGATTGAGTAGCGTCAGTAGTGGACCAGTTCTGCAAAGTCAATGATAATACGATGAACATAAGGGTCTGTACCCCTAGTAGCACGAATGCCCAGATGTATCCAGCCCGGATACTATCCAGCACGTATTTACCATAGCCAGGCTCTTTAGCACGAGGCCATGGGTTCATCCACTCTTCTTTTTTCCAAAGGCCGTCCCCTCCAACTAAAGAGAAATAGAGCAGGGAGGACATTAGCAGGCTATATAAGGCATAAATGATGAACATAATGACGGAAGTGATCTGAGCCTCGAGTCCTTCGCCCGAAGATTCAGGAAGCATATTATAGGTGCTGATCATCATGATTACAAAATAAGCCGAGCTTAGGAAAATTCCGCGCTTAAAGGAGGTATGTTCTTTTCTAAGTATGCTGTAGATGAGTGCCAAAATTCCTAAAGCTAAGGTAGGCAGACCGTAACCGAATAGAGTAAGCTTTTCCGCGAGAGAGGTCTGGTCCTTCACGTAGGAGGTATGCCAAGCTGGAGCAGTAAATCCGGCTTTAAAGCTGGATACCTGTTCGTCAGCGAAATCGAAATAATAGTGAAGCAAGGATTCGCCGATCTGAACGGAACGGTCAGTATACACGAGCCCATAGTTTCCTGCATTCGATTCAATTTGCAGCTTGGCGGGATTCACATCCCATTCCTGAAGCCAGGGGCGGGCAAGATTTTCTTTTTGTGCCAAAGACAAGTCAGCACCCTTGTCCTCTTCTTTTGCGCCAGTGGTTACATTGCTTGGCAATTCTGCAGATGATCCTTCTGCTCCTTGTGTGAAGGCGACAACTGCGCCAGTATACATATTGAGGTCAACGGAGATCAGTGGCTCTTGTTCCGCTGAAGGACTAAGTGTTACACGAAAGATGTCAAAAGGATATCGTTGATCCAATTTCTTTTTTGTATAGTCCTCCAAAAGCTTCTCGCGGGACATATAACCGTAAAAGGAAGAATCCGTTTCATAAAGTACATTCCACTGATCGTTTGGTGCTTTGGTATAGTTTAACTTTTGTTCCGCAAATGATATCGCTTTGTCGCGGGCTTCCGCCTTACTGATGACGGTAGTATCTTCCCCGGCAGGGCTATTTAGCACCGAGGGGGCAATCTGAAACATAATAAATAGAATAAGACCGATAATGCCCGAGATGATGAGCCTCTTGGAGAGGGCACGTTGCTGTAAGGGCTGGCCAACGGGATTCATGTAACGCCTCCTTGTAAACTGACAATGTTATGTTCCATTATAGTATTAGTGCCATGTTAGTTACAAAAATCATCGTATATTTTTTTTATGGGTAATAGAGATATTATAGAATAGGAAACTGAATATATACCATGAATTTAAAGTGATCATTTCTTCATTTTTCATGAAAAACGATGCAATTGCAGGGAAAACACGGAAAAGTGATGAGAAAAGGCACTCCTTCTGGTACATCCTCTCCAAACCGCATTTTTCATATGAATCACCATTAATTGTGTCTTTGTGATTTATCGAAATAACAGATATAATTTGTATGCAATTGTATATAGCCGAATTTCAGGTGAAAACGGGGGAACCATAAGAAGTAATGAAAAGATGAGTATACGCCGTAAAAGGTGACTTTATTCATCAGGGGTGAATTTCGTTCTAGGAACGAATAGGGCAGCCTGCACAGTCCGAATCCGTCAGCTAACCTCGTAGGCTAATTTACTGCAGGAACCAAGGGTAGCATTGGTTTTCCAGTGCTTTTTTTGTTGGAATTCTTTAAATTAAGATAAGAGGGTGAGCATAGTGGCTTCACAGTTTCGCAGAGTTTCTGAATCAAAGTTTCTGAAGCTCTCTCCGCCTCAGATTATGGTGCTCGGTTTTGCATCGATTATTCTGATAGGCGCCTTGCTGCTTATGCTTCCCATTTCGAGTACTAGTAAGAATGCAGTGAGTTTTATTGATGCGTTGTTTACTGCTACATCGGCAACCTGTGTGACAGGACTCGTGGTACTGGACACCGGGACGACATTCACCATTTTTGGGAAAACCGTGATTATGGTGCTTATCCAGGTTGGCGGCTTAGGTTTTATGACAATGGCCACCTTATTTGCCATGATGATGAAACGCAAAATCTCTTTGCGGGACAGGTTAATCCTGCAGGAAGCCATGAACCAAGGTTCTATGGAGGGGATTGTTCGACTGATCCGAAGAGTACTTATTTATTCATTAGTCATTGAGGGTTGTGCAGCGGTGCTGCTGTCCATACGTTGGGCGTTTGATATGCCGCTGGGAAAGGCCATTTATTTTGGAATATTTCATGCAGTGTCCATGTTTAATAATGCTGGATTTGATATTTTTGGGGATTTTCGGAGTTTAACCGACTATGTATATGACCCGCTAGTGAATATTGTGGTGATGTTTCTGATTGTCTCCGGCGGTATTGGTTTTATTGTCATGTCTGATCTGGTGGAGTTTCGTGTAAAACGTAAATTGTCTTTGCATAGCAAAGTTGTACTCTCTACCACGGCTGGGCTTATTGTTATTGGTGCTTTGGTTATTTTTATATTTGAATTTACGAATCAGCGCACACTGGGTGATCTGAATCTCGGCGGCAAAATATTATCCGCATTCTTTCAGTCTGTATCGCCCCGAACCGCTGGTGCCAACACGGTGGATATTGCCGGACTGCGGCAAGCCTCACAGTTCTTTATGGTTATCCTTATGTTTATTGGAGCATCACCGGGTTCAACAGGCGGTGGGGTCAAGACTACGACCTTTACGATTATGATTGGTGCAGTAATCGCGATGCTTCGCGGGCGTGAAGATGTTGTGCTGTTCCGTTATCGATTGGCGCAGGAGCGTATCTATAAAGCGTTGACGTTAACTTTACTGGCTTTACTATTGGTCCTCTCTGTGTCGATGTTACTGTCCACAACAGAGGATAGTAATTTCTTAGCAATACTATTTGAGACGACCTCAGCCTTTGCAACGGTTGGACTAAGTATGGGGCTGACACCTGAACTGTCTGTTATCGGCAAGATTCTGATTTGTCTGACGATGTTTGCGGGTCGGCTGGGTCCATTAACGTTAGTGTATGCGCTTGGACCAAAGCAGGGAAAACCATTGTATAAGCACCCAGAAGGTAAAATAATTATTGGATAGGAGTTAATCCGAAATGAAAGCACAGCAATTTGTAGTAATCGGCTTAGGCCGCTTCGGTTCAAGTCTCGCGCTTGAGCTGATGGAAATGGGCTACGAGGTGCTCGGCATCGATCACCAAGAGGAGCGCGTGGAGGATATGAGCGATCATCTGACGCATGCGGTAGTGGCTGATGCTACAGATGAAGGAATTATGCGCTCGCTCGGCGTACGGAACTTTGACTGTGGGATTGTAGCGATCGGCGACAATATGGAGCGAAGTATTCTGGCGGCTATTTTGTTAAAAGAGATTGGAGTGAAGCAAGTTGTAGCCAAGGCGATCTCGATTCTTCATGGTCGTGCGTTGTCCAGGCTAGGCGTGGACCGGGTTATTTTTCCGGAGCGGGATATGGGCATTCGTGTAGCACATCAGCTGGTGACACCCAATTTGCTTGATTATATTGAACTGTCAAAAGATTATAAAATCGTGGAGCTAACCGTACCGTCCTGCATGAACGGAAAAAGCTTGTCCGATTTAAATACAAGAGCAAAATATGGCTGCAGTATTGTTGCCCTGAACAGGGAAAGTGGAATTATCGTTGCTCCAACGGCACATGATCATTTGAGCGAAGGCGATGTAATGGTACTCATTGGTTCTAATGAAAGTATTGATCGATTTGAGAATGAGGTTGTAAACCAAGATTAAATAGTTAAGCCCTTCGTCCTTTCATTGGACGGAGGGCTTTTTAAATTTAAGTTGCACGAGAGAGGCAGGGATTACTTCTCTCGTTCTGTCAGAAACATTTCTTCTGTAACCTGCACCAGGCTGCGGGCCGCTGTGCTCAGGGTTCCATCGTCACGGTAGATCAGACAGGTAGTCCGCTGGGTCTGCTCCAGCTCTTTAATATGCAGAGAGACCAGCCCACCACCGTTTAACAGTTGCGGACGCAGATAAGACTTAGGCAGTAATGCGGCTACATTGACCGTCGGCAGCAGCCGCACGATGGCTTCGAAGGAGTCAATTTCCATACGTACGTCTGGATCAATCCCGCAGCGCTGGAACAGATCGTCCGTTAGACGGCGATACCAGGTGCCTTTGGAGAAAAGGATCATTGGCAGTCGGGACAGATCATCCATGGTCAGTTTGGAAGACTGATTTAGAGGATGATGCTCAGAAACAACCAGCCTAAGCTGATCCTCAAACAGAGAAATACAGCGCAGTCCAGGCTCTTGAATAGAGGAAGCAATCAGACCTATATCTGATTTCCCTTCACTGACAGAGGAGACAATCTCATGCGTTCGGCCTGTGATTAGCTTCAGCTCCGCAGTTGGGTACTTCTCCATATATGCGTTAACCAGTGGAGGCAGAGTGGTCTGCAGTGAAGTGAGTGACGCCCCTAAGGTGACCAGCTTTGGCTCGCCTTCTTTGTATTTAGACAAAGCCTCCAGAAATTTAGAACGCTGCTGACGCTGTTCAAGTGCGTAGGAATAAGTGAGACGCCCAACCTCGGTTAACTCCAGCCGTTTGCCATAACGATTAAACAGCGCGACACCTAGACGTTCTTCCAGCTTGGAGATTTTACGAGATAGGGCAGGTTGGGACAGATTGAGCTGGCGCGAGGCGCGATTCAAGCTGGAATGCTCCACAACCGCTGCAAAAACATCTAAATCGTCAAACATATTTATGTTCCTCTCGTAGTGCAATCTATAAACAGTAGTGACGAAATTCATAGCCTTGAAGACAATACTTCTTGCTCCATAAGGGAATAAAAGATTTGTCGGAAAATGTTGCTTCTCTAAATGAGAATTATTATCATATAAAATCTATTCTTATGCGTTTATTGTATAACGATTAATAATTAGATTGCAATTCCCTTATAAGGGAAAAAGGAGTAACATGAAAAGTGACACAAGATATTCACATTTTGTGAAAAAGAAAACAAAGTCCGGGAAACTAGGGGATAGCGGTAAATATAGGCATTTTGTCATTACATAGTCTACGTTATCCTGTGTCAAATGTAGTTCCGGCGGTGAATACACATTAATGAAAACGCTGTTTTAATCGGAAAGGGGTTACTTTGTATGAAAGGATTTTATTCCAGAAAGATTCATTCCTTGCTAGGCGTTATCCCGCTTGGAGCCTTCTTCATTGAGCACATGATGACGAATTTTGCGGCTGTAGAGGGTGGCGCTTCCGGTTTCACTGACAGTGTGATCTGGCTGAACAGCCTGCCGCTTGTCTTCTTCCTGGAATTGTTCGGCATATGGCTTCCTCTGCTATACCATGGCGTATATGGACTGTATATTGCCTATCAATCCAAGCCGAACTTAAACCGTTTCAACATTGAAAGAAACTGGCGTTATACGCTGCAACGTATTACAGGAATTATCACCTTTATCTTCATAGTCTGGCATTTGTTCCAAACTCGGGTTCAGGTGGCAGTGGGTAGTGTTGAGCACGAAGAATTGGGCGGTCTGATGCATGATATCGTGACTCAACCACTGATGTTGACACTGTATATTATCGGTATCGTTGCAGCATGCTTTCACTTCTCGAACGGCCTATGGTCTTTCCTGATAAGCTGGGGAATCACGGTAGGACCTCGTTCACAGCGGGTATCCTCTTACCTTTGTCTCGGTATTTTTGTTCTTGTAACGTTCATGTTCCTCATTTCGTTAGTCACTTTCCGTGATACCGAATTTCAAACCGCAGCTTCCATAGCTCAGTCCATAAAGACTTTCATCTAAGTAATTACCTCTCAGGACTAGATTCCAGAATCCTTTCTGATATTTTCGATAAAGGGAGTGAACTATCATGGCAACAGCAAATATCATTATCGTGGGCGGCGGTCTGGCCGGCCTGATGGCTACCATCAAGGCAGCGGAGTCCGGTGCGCATGTTCAATTATTCTCATTAGTGCCTGTAAAAAGATCACACTCCGTTTGTGCACAGGGCGGCATCAACGGCGCTGTAAATACGAAAGGAGAGGGCGACTCTCCTTGGGAGCATTTCGATGATACCGTTTATGGCGGTGACTTCCTGGCGAATCAGCCACCGGTCAAGGCGATGTGTGAAGCGGCACCAGGTATCATCCACCTCATGGACCGGATGGGCGTAATGTTCAACCGTACACCTGAGGGACTACTCGACTTCCGTCGTTTCGGAGGAACGAAGCGTCACCGCACTGCATTTGCTGGCGCAACGACAGGCCAACAGCTGCTGTACGCGCTGGATGAGCAGGTGCGTCGCTGGGAATCTGAAGGTCTCGTAACCAAACGGGAGAACTGGGAGTTCCTTTCAGCTATCATCGACGACGAAGGCGTATGCCGCGGCATCAGTGCTCAGAATCTAAAGACGATGGAGATTGAGACTTTTCCTGCGGATGCTGTTATTTTGGCTAGCGGTGGGCCTGGTATTATTTTTGGTAAAACGACAAACTCCGTAATTAATACGGGGACAGCTGCAAGTGCGGTATATCAACAGGGCGTACACTATGCCAACGGAGAATTTATACAGATTCACCCAACAGCTATTCCAGGAGATGACAAGCTCCGCCTAATGTCGGAATCGGCACGTGGCGAGGGTGGTCGTATCTGGACTTATAAAGACGGAAAACCGTGGTATTTCCTCGAAGAAAAATATCCGTCCTACGGTAACCTGGTGCCGCGTGATATTGCTACACGTGAGATTTTTAATGTGTGTGTGGATCAAGGGCTGGGCATTAACGGTGAGAACATGGTGTATTTGGACCTCTCTCACAAGGACCCAAAAGAGCTGGATGTGAAGCTTGGCGGGATTATAGAAATTTATGAAAAATTCATGGGGGATGACCCTCGTAAAATACCGATGAAAATCTTCCCGGCTGTGCATTATTCTATGGGCGGTATGTGGGTTGATTACAACCAAATGACGAATATTCCTGGTCTGTTTGCTGCAGGCGAATGTGAATATCAATATCATGGAGCGAATCGTCTAGGCGCTAACTCTCTGGTATCTGCCATTTACGGTGGTATGGTCGCAGGACCAAAGGCTGTTGAATACATTAAAGGTCTGAAGAAATCATCACAGGATATCTCTTCAACGGTATACGATAACTTCCACAAAAAGCAGACAGACAAATATGAGTCTCTGCTAGGGATGTCAGGTACAGAGAATGCTTATGTGATTCACAAGGAGCTGGGCGAATGGATGACCGCCAATATGACGGTTGTGCGGCACAATCCGAAGCTGGAAGCGACCATTGGCAAAATTAAAGAGCTTAAAGAGCGCTACGGCAATATCAATATGAATGATACGTCACGCTGGAATAACCAAGGTGTGGCATTCACCCGCCAGCTGTGGAACATGCTGGAGCTCTCCGAAGCGATGACATTGGGCGCTCTAATGCGCAATGAAAGCCGCGGTGCTCATTACAAGCCGGAATTCCCGGATCGTAATGATGAGGAGTTCTTGAAGACCACGAAAGCAACCTGGACTGCAGACGGTCCACAAATCTCCTACGATGAAGTCGATGTCTCACTGATCCCTCCACGGGTACGTGATTACTCGAAGGATTAATTTTTTAAGCAGCGAAACAGCTTGCGAGGCAAGCTTAATGAAATAAAATTAGGCAATTTGAGGAGGGAACCATTATGGCGGAAACTGCTACAGCTCCCAAAAACGTAAAGTTTATCATCACCCGCCAGGACGATCCACAAAGCTCATCTTATGTTGAGGAATTTGAGCTCCCTTATCGTCCGGGTATGAATGTAATCAGTGCTTTGATGGAAATTCAGCGTAACCCTGTGAATGCCAAAGGTGACAGCACCGTTCCGGTATGCTGGGATTCCAACTGTCTAGAAGAAGTATGCGGAGCTTGCTCGATGGTGATCAACGGCAAACCTCGCCAAGCCTGCGCAGCGCTTATAGACAATCTGGAACAACCTGTACGCATTGAGCCAATGAAGACATTTCCGGTGGTGCGTGACTTAGTGATTGACCGTACTCGGATGTTCAACGCACTTAAACGAGTAAAGGCCTGGATTCCAATCGATGGTACGTATGACCTTGGGCCGGGACCACGTATGCCGGAGAAGAAACGGCAGTGGGCTTATGAATTATCTAAGTGTATGACTTGCGGCGTATGCTTGGAAGCTTGTCCGAATGTCAACGAGAAGACGGATTTTATCGGACCCGCAGCCATCTCACAAGTACGCCTATTCAATGCTCATCCTACGGGTGAAATGAATGCTGATGAAAGATTGGACGCTCTGATGGAAGATGGCGGTATTGATGGTTGTGGTAACTCACAGAACTGTGTACGCGCTTGTCCGAAGGGTATCCCTCTTACTACCTCCATTGCAGAAATTAACAAGCAGACGACAAAACATATGTTCAAACGCTGGTTAGGTGTGTAATAAGTAGTACCGCCAGATCTTTAATATTGAGCTATCCTCAAAGGTGGATTTTAATTCGCTGGGGATAGCTTTTTTGTTTATAATTGGTAGGGAATAGGAAATTGGTATTTCTCAGAATAAGGAATAGTGTATGCTATAATGTCCATTGTTAACGTACGTTAGTGTGGAACAACAGGGAGGAATAATCGTGATTTGTCGGGAGCATGATGGAGCAATTGTAATGGTTAAACAGCATGATCACGGGAAGTTAGCTGGAGAGCTTGCCATTTGGTTCAAGGAAGAGCATGTGCCGGAAGAAGGGCGCCGAGATGAGGTGCTCTGGGCGGTAGCCGAACATGACCGGGGCTGGATTGACTTGGATGAGACACCCTTCTGGAACGATGCGGAGCATGCGCCTTACAGCTTTATTGATTTTCCTGTAGTGCCGAAGCTAACCTTTTATAAGCGAGGACTTGACGAGATTGAGGCGCGAACACCGTATGGAGCGCTTTTGTGCAGCTTGCATTTTGAACGACTCATTAAGATTTCAGGATTGGATTATCCAGAACTGACTTTATATCAAGAGCATGAGGAAGAACGTAGATCCCGTATTCACCGAGAGCTAGAAGTATCCAAGCCAATTGGTGAAGATGAACTCTATTATGATGCCCGTCTTTTAGAGTTCTGTGATGATTTATCCCTATATTTGGCCTTAAATGAGCCGGGGAGCCCGAAATCAGAGGAGCATCCATGGTGGCGTGAAGGGTTCTCCGGAAGTGAAGATTTCAGTTTTACATCAGGTCGTACGATAACCGTGGAGTGGAAAGATAAGTCAACGTTAGTGCTGGATCCTTTTCCATTTAAGAAGACGGTAGAAGTAGCATTTACGATGAAACGAGTCCCAAAAACAGAAATTGCTAAGAGAGGCATTGCACCCGCATATAGTGATACACCGGAAGAAGAATGTAGAATTGTACTGACGGCTCGAAACGAAAGCTGAACGGAAGGAGAAACTCCGCATGAAGATTCAATCGTCTGGGGCTTCTCCCAATAAGGGACATACTAATTCGGGTAAAGACACCCATTCTAGCACCTCTGGACGGCGATCTAAGGGCAAGACAACAATGACCCGCCGGCAATTCCTGGCTCGAAGTGCGGCTACTGTAATCGGCGCTGGTTTGCTTACAAGTGGTTACGCTTGGCAAGGGGAGCCAAACTGGATTGAGGTTACTAAACTGAAGCTGTCTTTCAAAGATCTTCCTTCTGCTTTTTCAGGGATGAAGGTTGTCCATTTTAGTGATACTCATCTTGGGTTTAATAAAGATGCCCGTGATTTGGAACGGCTTGCAGAACGTATAGCTAAGGCAGAACCAGATCTTATATGCTTTACCGGTGACATCGTAGACAGCAATCCTGAGGATCTTGTAGACGCCATACCTGTATTGGCATCGCTGAGTGCTCCGCTAGGGAAATATGCGGTTTTAGGCAATCATGATTACAAAAATACGAAGCGGATCATCGATCTGCTTACGTCGGCAGGCTTTCGAGTGTTAAGGAATGAATCCTATCTTCTAAAAAGAGGCGGAGCCGTTATGGCTGTGACGGGACTGGATGATCTGCTACATGGCGAGCCTGATCCTGTGAAGGCACTCAGTGGTGTGCCAACAGGAACCTTTGCCCTTCTGATGATGCATGAACCGGACTATGCTGATACAGCAGAGACTCATTCTTTTCACCTGCAGCTATCCGGACACAGTCATGGGGGACAAATTCGCCTGCCGTTTGTAGGTGCGCCATTCACCCCTTACGGATCCCAAAAATACATAAATGGATTGTATTATACAGATGCCAAGCGAATGCCAGTATATGTGAATAGAGGCTTTGGCGAAACAGTCATGCCTTTTCGTTTTTTATGTCGACCTGAATTAACGGTGCTAACGCTGCACCATTCATCGGATGAATAGGCTGGACTTTTAACTGTATGAAGGGGAGAGAGTATGAGCACCTATGAGGCAGTATCGTTCCAGACGCAATTAGGTATGGCGGTCGACCTGAGGCTGATCCTGCCTGAGGATGCTTTTGCTTTGCAGCAGCTGCTCTCCCATCCAGAAGTGCAGGCACATATTCAAATACGCAATGGCGCTGGATCAGATCCTGCTCAGGTGGAGAAGCTGGTGAACCGGATGTTATTTGCATTTGATCCTTGTGCACTACATGCGGGTATCTATTTGAAAGAGCAGCAGAAGTTGATTGGTATAGTTGCTTTACAGCATTGGAACCGTCGTGAGGGAAAGGCCACTTTAGGATACATGCTAGACCCGGCGTACTGGGGAGGCGGACTGGCGACAGAGGCGGTTGGCTTATTCTTGAATTACAGTGTTCATAAGCTTGGGATAACACGGATTGAAGGACGCTGCCGAGGAGATAATATTAGATCCGAACGTGTGATGCTTAAGAACGGTATGATGCTGGAGCGAGTGTTGCCCAGAGTAGGGTCCTTGGACGATGTAATGAAAGTATTCACATTGTTACACAAATGAAATAATGCCGTTATGAAACTCTAACAGTGTCCGGTTAAACTAAGTACATGACCCCCTTTTAAAAATATAAATGCTTTGGGACCCGATGATTCGGGTCCATTTTTTTTGTCAGGACCTTATCCGATCGTTTATGATTAACAAACAGTCGAATGAATTGAGAAGGAGGCGTAACATTTTGAATGATGTAATCCAGACGTTAATGAATCACCGTTCTTTCCGGCAGTATTCTGATTTACAAGTGGAGCCGGAGAAGTTAAAGATAATGATCGAATCCGCCCAAGCAGCGCCCTCATGGGTAAATGGACAGCAGGTCTCAATTATAGCTATTAAAGATCCTGCGCGTAAGGAGCAGCTTTCGGTCTTGTGCGGCAATCAGAAGCATGTAGCAGCAGCACCCGTCTTTCTGGTGTTCTGTATGGACTTCTATAGGGCAAAATTAGCTAGTGAGCTGGAAGGTAAGTCTTTTGAAGCGGTAAAAGATGTAGATGCTCTGCTCGTTGGCGCTACAGATGTCGGTATCTCATTGGCTAACGCGATTGCAGCGGCAGAATCCATGGGACTCGGGATTATTCCTATTGGGGGTGTTCGCCGCAATACAGCAGGTGTTATTGATCTGTTGAAACTGCCTGAGTACGTATTCCCTATCGTCGGCCTCTGTGTCGGATATCCAGCGGAAGAGATTGCACAGAAGCCGCGGCTGCCGATGGAAGGAGTGTTTCATGAGGAGCAATACAATCCGGATGTGGAAGGTCTCCTGGAGGCGTATAATCAAACCCACCGTGAATATATGCAGCAGCAGGGATTAACGGAGAGGGATTGGACGAGCACAATTGCTCATTTTTATGATATTAATCCGGAATACGGAGATGCGAAGCGCACCCTGAAGCAGCAAGGGTTTACCTGCGATAACCTATAAATAAACGACAATGCACCAAGCGGAGATTGGTTTAACGGAGGGTAACCCCACCACTAAACCAATAACACTTGGTGCATTTATTTAAATATAAGAAAGTATTACAGAGAAACTTTGATTTTCTCGCGTTGCTTGTAGTAAACCCAATGTGTAAAGCCTATCGCTTTAAGCTGTGTGGCTACCGCATCTAAGTCTTCAGCGACTCGGGATGGCTTATGCGCATCCGAACCAAAAGTAACCTCTACGCCAAAATGGTGCGCGCGCTCCAGTATCTCTTCTGATGGATACCAGCCGCCAACCAGCTTGGTTCCGCCTGAGGTATTAATTTCGATCGCCACGCCACATTCACTAATCACCTTCAGACAATCATCAATGGGCTTGGGTGCAGGAATATCGGAAAAGGCCGGGTAGTTCCCTTTCATCGCATCAATGTGTCCAAGAATTTGGAACATGCCACTGCGGGCTGAATCAGCAATCAATCGGTAATAATCAGACTTCACACGAATCTGTTCATTCTTGCTAAGCCCTTTCCAGCGACCTTTGTTAAAGATACTAACGCCGCCAACACTATGTACCGATCCAATCACATAATCAAAAGGGTAGGCAGATAATGTTTTGCGGTAAAGCTCGGCATGCTCAGGGAAATAGTCTGATTCGATGCCTAGCAGAACGTCGATTACACCTTCGTATTCTTTTTTGAGGGAGAGGACTTCCTCAACATAATTTGAGAATTCAGACTTACCCATAGCAATTTGAGGAAAAGCCTGTTCGGAAGGACTTCCGAAATAGGGGGTATGGTCAGAAATGCCTATTACCCCTAGACCCGCTGAAATTCCAGCTTCGATATAGTCTCTAATCGTTCCATCGGCATGACCACAGCGAAAATGATGTGTATGCAGGTCAAATTTCATCAAGATCAACTCCTTTAAACAAGGTTATGCAATACGCTCAGAAGTATCGATTCCACTTTCTGGGTGTGTGTTACTCAGAGCCAATAAATTGTGTCTCCGGCATACCTTTGAGATCACTAAGAAACTGTCTCATGGCAGAGTTCACGTATTTCCCAGACTTCGTTATGACACCTACAGGATGTGTGACTTCCAATTCAATAATAGGCACAATTTTGAGGGAACCGGCTCGAACCTCAGCGGTTACTGACTGCTTGGAAATAATGGCTGCACCTAAATCGAGCTCGACCATCCGTTTCACTTCCTCACTGCTGGTCAGTTCCATAATTACCTGTGGCTCTATGCCATGCTTGGCGAATACCTCATCGGCAAATTTACGGCCCACTGTATCTGGAGAGAGCAGAATTAGCGGGATTTTGTTTAGGGCTTCTATACCTGCGGTCTTAACTTGAGCCAGGGGGTGTCTCGGTGAGACCACCAACTCGAACGTATCATAATAAAGAATGGAAGTAGTCATGCTCGGACTACGTCCGATCAAATAGCCGATGCCGACATCGACAATGCCACTCTCGACATGCTGATAAATTTGAGACGAGGACATAGAGGAAATGGATGTTTTGATATGAGGGAACTGGTCTTTAAAATAGGATAAAATACGCGGTAAAATTTGAATGGCGATTGAGGTAGTCGTGCCGAGAATAATATGTCCTTGGGGATTATCTTCAAGGTCCGCAAGTCTTTGTTTAAGCTCCTCGACAATCGTCACAATTTGTTCCGCATGCTCCAGAAATACAGTCCCTCGATCGGTTAGTGTAACAGGCTGGTTCCGGTCAACCAGCTGTGTTTTGAACTCTTCTTCAAGGCTCTTGATTTGTGCTGAAACCGCTGGTTGGGTCAAGTTAAGCAGTTCTCCGGCCTTGCGAAAGCTCATCGTTTTGGAGATCGTTATTAGTGTCTCCAGCTGGCTGATGTTCATGTAATACCTCCTTTGGACAAGCGAATATGAAAGTGATGGGGTGATATTTTACGTTCCATGTTGGCATTTGATTTAAATTATAGGAGATAATACCCGACAGAGCAATGTTACTGCATAAACAAACTTGGGTTGGAATTCGACATATACATTAATTTTTGCTGAATTGTGCCGATATATAAAGTATAATAAATCCATATTACTTGGGACTTTTGGTATATGACTAAAGCACGATATAGGGGGAGACTGGACTTTAATGAAAGCAGAAGTAATTAATCCGTTTTTAGAATCTGCACGGACTGTTATAGAACAAGTGATTCAGGTCTCGCCTTCCACTGGGAATTTAGGCATTAAAGAAATTGAACTGATCGATAATCATATATGGATTCAAGTGGGAATGACTGGCCAGCTGAGCGGAAATATTATATTTGGTATCGCGGAGCAGGTAGCCTTGCGAATGGTATCGATTATGATGGGTGGCTATGTGATTACGGAGATGGATGAGATGGGTCAGAGTGCAATTTCAGAGCTTGGCAATATGATCAGTGGGAATGCTAGTACGATTCTTTATAATCAGGGAGTGTCAGTGGATATAAGCCCGCCTCAAATTATGAAGCTTGAGAGCATGTCTTTTTTGCCTCGCAGAGCACTTAGTATTCCATTGTTGATGGATGGGGTTGGAGAGATGGACATTCAGGTGATGATCTCTTAGGCAAGAGTTAGGAGCTGAAATACTTTTTATGGTACTCAAAGATAAGGTTGTTGTGATTACTGGAGCGTCAAGCGGTATTGGTGCATTAACAGCACAAATGCTTAGTAAGCGGGGGGCAATTCCGATCCTAGTGGCACGTTCCGAAGCGAAGCTGAAAGAAACGGCGGCCGGTATTCCGGGCGTTTTTGGACTGTATACTTGCGATGTAACAGATGCCGACGGTGTACAAGAGACCTTTGCTCAAATTTTGGCGACTTACGGCAGAATTGATATTTTGCTAAATAATGCTGGGTACGGTAAATTCGCCTCTTTTACAGAGATGGAGCCTCATGAGTTTGATGAGATGATGGATGTTAACTACATGGGGATTGTTCGCTGTACGAAGGCTGTTGTTCCACATATGCTAGAGCGGGGAAGCGGCCAAATCGTAAATGTGGCTTCTATGGCAGGAAAGATCGGCACAGCCAAATCTGTGGCTTACACAGCTACCAAACATGCTGTTCTCGGATTCACGAATGCACTCCGTCAGGAACTACGGAAGAGCGGAATTATCGTTTCGGCTGTGAACCCTGGCCCCATTGCGACTGATTTTTTCAAAATAGCTGACCCATCCGGCAATTATCAAAAGAGCGTAGCTCGGATGATGATGACACCAGAACATGTCTCTTCCAAGATCGTAAAGGTCATGGAAACTGGCAAAGAAGAGATTGATCTTCCGGGTCTAGCGGGGTTTGGTATTCGGCTTTATGGACTGTTTCCTCGTCTGGCGGACAAGCTTACTTATAACGCGATGAACAGAAAATAGAGCCTATTGTCAGCATTATTGGCCTTCCATTTGGTGGAGAGGCCTTTTTGGCATATAATGAAGATATTATCTCAAGCGAAAAGGATGAATTACACTTATGAATAAAGCTTCTTTTGCGGCTATCGGCATTCAAGAAGACCTAGTTACCCGATTGTCGGAATTCGGCATTAACGCCCCATCCCCGGTACAAGAGCAGACAATTCCACTTCTGCTGGAGGGAAGAGATGTTATTGCTGCTTCCCAGACTGGAACGGGTAAGACCTTGGCCTATCTGTTGCCCCTGCTTCAAACGATTAACCCGGAGCAGAAGGTGGTCCAAAAGCTGGTGCTTGCCCCTACACAGGAACTGGCGATGCAAATCTTACGCGAGGCAGAACGTTATGGTGAACACCGCGGGATTCGGGTGATGGGCCTCATTGGCGGAGCAGCTATCAAACGCCAGATCGACAAACTGCGTGAGCATCCACAGCTTGTTGTGGGAACGCCCGGCCGAATCCGGGAGCTGATCGGACTTCGCAAGCTGAAGATGCATGAAGTCAGCACGATTGTTCTAGATGAAGCGGATCAAATGTTCCAGTTAAGCGGGGCCGGTGAGGTAACGAAAATTGTTAGCAGTGCGCTGCGTTCACGCCAGCTCGTGATGCTGTCAGCAACGATTGGACCGGAGACGAAGGCCTTGGCTAATCGTGAAATGAAGAACCCGGCAGAAGTTGGCATCGCTCCTGGTGTAATGACGGCTGAGAGCTTGGAGCATCATTATGTTGTCGCTGAAGAACGTAACAAAATAGACATGCTGCGTCGAGTCATCCGTCATTACAATCCGGATAAAGCGATTGTGTTCGTGAATGCTACAGATGATATTGCAGAGGTTGAAGCTAAGCTGAACCATCTTGGACTAACCGCAGCGGCCCTTTACGGTGATGCTGATAAGGTAACACGTAGTAATGTATTGTCACGTTTCCGCGAGGGGAAATTCCGTGTACTCGTTGCCAGTGATGTAGCAGCCAGAGGACTGGATATTGAGAATTTGTCACTGGTAGTCAGTTTCGATCCTGCGTTTGATTCCGAGCATTATGTACACCGTGCGGGTCGTACGGGTCGGATGGGAAAACGCGGACTATCCGTAACGATTGTGACAGAGCAGCAGACCTTTATCATGCGTAAATTTGCCCGTGAGCTGGATATTGCCCTTGAAGAGCGGGAAATGGTCGGTGGCAAGGTGCTAGCAGCAGATGAAGCGCGCAACGCTTTGAGTAGTGGGCGGGGACGCAATGAGAGCAGTGGACAACGCCGCGATGGAGCTTCTCCGCAGAGCAGCAGACCACAGGCACGAACATCTGGGAATGCAGTCGTGCAGTCGCCAGCAGCCGGAACAAGCCAGCAACCTGCCAAAAGACTGGCTACGATTCATACAAACGAGGCAAGCGGAGAACCTCAGCGCGATTCTCAGCGTAGTGTGAATCCTTCCGCAGGTGCGCGTGGAGGTGCAACTCCTGCCCGGAGTAAACGCAGCAGCAATGCGGAACGTGAGAAGAACCGTAAGAATAAGGGAGCGCCAAAGTGGTTGAAAGACAAAACTCCGAGAGGTGACGGTCAATGAATAACTCTCCCGTATTGCAAATTACGGGCCTCAGTGGTGGATACAGCCTGAATAAGCCGGTGCTGCATGATATTGCTCTTCAGGTGCAGCCTGGCGAAATGGTTGGCTTGATTGGTTTAAATGGAGCAGGGAAAAGTACGACCATGAAGCATATTTTAGGATTGATGTCGCCCCACAAGGGCGATATTACAGTAAAGGGTAAGACCCGTGCTGAAGATCCCATCGGATATCACAATGCGTTAACTTTTGTACCTGAATCGCCTCTTCTATATGATGAAATGACGGTACGCGAGCATGTTGAATTTACAGCAAGAGCGTATGGGGTAGAACAAAGTGATTACGAAACCCGCACCTTACATTTAGCCAAGCTGTTCCATATGGAAGATAAGATGGACACGTTGTCGACTCATCTATCTAAAGGGATGAAGCAGAAGGTCATGATCATGTGTGCTTTCGTGGCACGTCCTGCGTTATATGTGATCGACGAGCCTTTTTTAGGGCTGGACCCGCTTGGGATACGCTCTCTGCTTGATTTCATGATGGATCTGAAAAAATCGGGCTCCTCTATTCTGCTAAGCTCTCATATTCTTTCTACCATTGAGAATTATTGCGACCGCTTTATAGTGCTGCATAAAGGTAAGGTGATTGCTCAGGGAACGCTGGCAGAAATAGCGGCAACCACTGGACTACAGGGGCTGACTTTGGAGCAGCTGTTCTACGAGCTGGTTCAGGGAGGGAAATAATATGGATTTGAAAGAGCTGCGGCGCACGCGGCGAGGTCGATTCATGGGAAGTATGCTTCCTTATGTGGGATATATCATTCAAAGCGGCGTAGCGATGGTCTTCCTCTTTGTGTTGATTGTCTTCTCAGCTTGGTATACATCGTTGTTACAGAATGTACCAGAAGGTATTCCCATCCGTTGGATTATGCTTGCAATACTACTGCCTGCGGCAGTACATAGTAGCTTCCGAACTTATTTGCAGACCCCGGATACAATCTTTCTATTGCCTCAAGGACACCGAATGAAGGAATATTTCGCACCTTCGTGGGTGAGTGGAAACGTATGGAAGATTATTCGATTGTTATTTGTACTCATTACGCTTTGGCCGTTGTACATACGTACAGATGACTCTCCTAAGCGACTGTTATTTACAATATTGATTCTGATCGCTGTGAAGCTAATCGCGAGTTACGGCTTATGGAAAGAGATAGCTATGCTGTCGCGTCCGATGGCTGGCATATTCACGTTCTTACGCTGGGCAGTAGGAGGATTAATTATAGCTGCTTGGTTGTGGCAGCCTGCTGGTAGAAGCCTGATATTTATGGCACTCTTAGCAGTAGCCTATCTGGTTGCATTGTCTGTGCCTGCACGTCACGCCGTGCCTTGGGAAAGACTAATCACCATGGAAAAGAATCAAGGTGGACGCGCGCTGATGGTTCTGGGGTGGTTCGTGGATGTACCAGGCCGTGAGCAGCGGGTGTATCCTCGACGATATCTTTCCAAATGGGGGGCTCGGCTGCCTTGGCGCAAGGATACGGCTTACCGCTATTTGCTGACCAAAAGCTTCGCCCGGGGAGATATCTTCGGAATCATCATGCGGATTTCGGTGCTGGCCTTGCTGCTGAATTGGTTGAACCGTGACAGTTATTTTGGCACCGCGATCTATTTGTTCTTCCTGTTCATTATTGGGGTGCAGTTGTCGGCACTTCGCAAATTGCATAGTGAATCTTTTTGGCTGACAGTGTATCCCTTTCCTGAAGGCAGTAAGGCGGATAACACAACACAATTCGTATTCCGCGCGCACTTGGTAGTGGCACTGATTCTTGGATTGCCTTTCTTAGCTTCTATTGGTGACCGACTACTGCCAGTGATCGGTACATTCGCAGCAGGTATTCTGGTATCCTTTTTGTTTAAGGCATACTTGTCCCGCAAAGCGGCACGGATAGCTGATGAAGATTTGTAAGGTATTCTTTCAAAATAAAAAGGCTTTCTCAAAAGTAGAGTATTCTACGGATGAGAGAGCCTTTTTTTCACGTATCAGAAAGTATATATTGGGGCTCCCGCATACCTGAGTACGCATCGAAGCAAAGCCCAACTTAGTGGGGATATGATTGATGGGGAATGAGACGTACCACGGGAAATGGGAAAGAGCTCGAGGCTCTCTCCCCAGAATGTCATCTCTAGTTAGACAAAGAGTGAACGGCTGATGATTACCAGCAGGATAAAGAGAACCAGAATGGCGCCAGTGCTTGTGAATCCACCGCCACAACAACCGTTAAATCCGCCTCTTACTTCTTCGCTCATGTTCATTCCCCTTTCGGTGTGTGTTGTACTTGTGTACATCGTATTGTATGTGCGGAGAGAGAAGCATGTATAGGCCAATGCCGGAGGAGTCCAGAAAAAAATCAGCCCCGCAAAAGCGGAGCTGATTGTAGGGAATATGAAAGATGGGTTAAGCTTTTTCCAGATCACGTACGCCTGCGTATACAAGATCGAATAGATCTTCGAGCTGATCTTCTTCGATACAAGAGAAGGCAATACGCAGATCAGTTTCTCCGAGAGCGATAGTGCCCAGTCCGTAATTATGAATTAGGTGAAGCCGAAGGGCTTCAGCCGAAACGGTATGAAGCTTCAGACACATAAAGTATCCGGAGTTAAAAGGATAATATGTCCATACATCATCGCCGTATTTGCCGCTATCTAGCAGCGCTTTTACTTTATTCGCACGACCTTTCATGATTTGGAACTTTTCATCCTTCTGTTCTTCGAATTGCGGTGATTTCAGTGCATCCAGTACAAAGGTCTGCGAAGGATGTGCACCGCTGGAAATGGTGGCGCGAATGATGCCTAATGTTTTTTGCTCCAAGGCAGCCAGCAGATCCTTATCTTCCGAGGCATAAGTGATGAAGCCAACACGGAAGCCCCATACGTACTCCTCTTTAGTCGCTCCGTCAATCTTAATTGGAAGCACACGTGGGTGAAGATTAGCTAATTTACCGAACAATGATTCCTTTAGTGAATCTTCAAAGAACAGTCCGAAGTAGGCGTCATCGCTTACGACAACCACGTTAATACCTTCTTCAGCCGCACGAAGGATTGCAGCGACGATTTCATCGCCTTCCTTCATCCCTGGAGTATATCCAGTAGGATTGTTAGGGAAGTTCAGCAGAACGATCGCTTTTCCGCGTTCTTTTTGAGCCAGCAGCGCTTCTTCAAGACCCGCACTGTTAAAGGTCATTTCTTCTGTGAAAAGTGGATAGTTAACAGTCTCCCCATGACGGCGGATTCCGAAGGTTAGTTCATAGTTTTCCCAGTTCTTATCTGGATAGATAATCGCGTCGCCTGGCTCTGCGAAGAGGTCAGCCACAATGCTAAGCCCATGAGTCAGGGCATTGGTCACAACAGGATTACTGAAGGATTTCCCTTCAAGTGATGGGTTTTCACGTTGCATTTTTTCACGCCATACAGTACGTAGCTCAGGTTTACCTGCCGGTGGAGCATAGCTATACAGATCCTTAGGATTGTAAGCAGAGAGCTTATCCTGAATGATGCCGAGGTGCATAGGCACGCCGCCTTCGGTGGCAATCCCGATGGTTGCATTGTATTTCTTGGCGTGAGCACCTGCTTCAGCGGATTGGCTCAGAATGCCCTCCTTAGGGAAGTAAATTTCTTTGCCAAGCGTAGAGAGCATATCATACACATGTTCATTTCCTGCTTTGATGCTTTCGTTCAATTGTCCAGCTAGTGGATTCATCAGTTTCATCCTTCCAGGGTTCTTTGGGGATAACATACTGTTAACATTGCCTAACATTATATCACCGCGGCTTGCAACCGTCACTTGGAAAGATACGTTTTTTTAAAATTTAAAGAAGTATAAGTTTTACACTATACATAATGCCCATTTTTGTATGAGAATCAGGTCTATCCTATATATTATTCGGAGTGGTAGGGGCAGTATTTTTTCATCATTTCAATGGTTTCTGCATCCCGTGGATGATTTCTTTCAGACAGACCGGAGATGACTCCAGAACGTCCTTCTTCTTTTAAATTTTGCCCAAACTTAAACTTCGCAGTGATCTCATCGGGGGTAATACGTACAACGGCAACTCCCTTTAGACGGGAACGGTACCTAGGGTCTTCCGCATCAATGGGATCATAACCACCCTCGGGCTGAAGCTTATTCATAAATAAGGAGAGCACGGTGGCTTTTTCGCTAATGTCTTCGACAGGCTCGGCTGTGCCGTAGGCTGTAACACTTTTAAAATACGCGGTTGCTGGGCAGGCCATCTCTGGATCGCTAAAATAAGACGGAATCAGTGCATACTCATCCGCTACAGTAAAGCAGACCTTCTGTTGATTGCGGATCGCCTTCATTTTGCCACCAGCATGACTGCCGTGAAAATAGAAACACCCACCTGTATATACAAAATTCAGCGGAGTCACCCTCGGCAGCCCCTGTTCATCGCTTGTCCCGAGAAAACCGAAGCTCATTCCGTTTAGAAAAGAGACCAATTCTTCCTCCTGATCTACTTGAAATTCTTTTCTGCGCATAGGGATCACGTCCTTTTCTTAATAGTGTAGAGCGTTTGCTCCGATGTAGATGTTCTTTCAAGAATAGTAGAGTGGTTGACAATTAAAAAGTACCAATTAAGATTGTTTTTAATGGGCCACTTGCGGGCCAAGGAGGGAACAATGAATATCACGCTGGCATACGATCAATATCTAGCGATATACCGTTACAAATATCTAGCGCTATATCACGCGCTCCGCGCTGCAATATTGGAGGGAACTCTCCCAGGCAGCACTCAGCTTCCTTCTACACGAAGTCTGGCAATGCACTATGACATGTCGCGCGGGTCGGTCTCGCAGGTGTATGACATGTTGCTCGCTGATGGTTATGTAAGGACGGTGACTGGGCGGGGGACATTCGTATCGGAGGATAGCTTCTCTTCAGCTTCTGGTAATAATAAGGGTGAAAATAAGGCTTCGGAATCAGCGGCTGGAGTAAGCGGATTAACTAAGACAACAATCCCCCTATCAGCATGGGGCAGGAGACTGCTCGCGCGTCCGACACCCTTATATGAGCAAAGTAGCAAGCATGTTGTGAGCTTCCTGAGCAGTGGTATGCGGATGGAGCATTTTCCGTATTCCGAATGGCGCAGTGCGTTGTCTTATGCCGGAGGCAAAGAAGGCGGATTGTTGCAGAGCACTTGTCCGCCTCAAGGTGATGCAGGACTTCGGAAAGCTATTGCTGCGCATTTGCGGATTACCCGCGGAATTCGTGCGGATGCTGAGCATATCGTATTGTTTAGCGGTTCGATGCAAGGCATCGTTATATTGACCCAGCTGCTGCTAGATGCGGGAGGTTCGGCTGTCGTAGAGGACCCGGGTTTTCATGGGATTCGCCGAGCGGTAGAGATCACTGGAGGTCAATTGCTGAGTGGCAAGCTGGATGGAAGCGGGCTTATCCCGGAGGATTGGGATGCACGCTTGTTGTTTGTTACACCGAGTCGTCAATTTCCTACAGGCGTCGTACTACCCTTGGAAAGACGGCGGACCTTACTGGAATGGGCGCAGCAGCATGATGCGCTTATTATTGAAGATGATTATGACAGTGAGTTTCGGTGGTCAGGGCGTCCAATTGAGCCTTTAAAAGCGCTAGATCGCGGAGATCGGGTTGTGTATATTGGCTCCTTCTCAAATACGATGTTCTCTGGCCTTCGGCTTGGCTTTGCCGTGCTTCCTCCCTCTCTGGTGAAACCGACGATCGCCGCAAAGGCGCTGTATGAGCCCTCACCAGTAGGACTCCTAGAACAGCGTGCGTTAGCGCGGTTTATGAATACTGGCGGTTATGGTCGTCATCTACGTCGGATGACCCGTATTTACGGCGAGCGCGGCCGTATTCTTAGGGCTCTGCTGACAGAACAGCTTAAAGAGCTGTTTGAGCTGCTACCCGGAGATGCGGGGCTGCAAGTATATGCACGGTGGCTACGCAGTCGCGAAGAATTCGTAGCATTCCGTTCGGCGGCGCGCAGGCGCGGTACAGATTTCAGAGATGCGGCGTTATATCAAGTTTCGCAGGGGGAACCAGCCGCATGTTTTGCTTTTGCCCATCTGAGTGCAGTGGAGCTGGAAGAAGGAGTAAAGCGCCTGCTTTTGGCATGGGAAGATGTACAAAGTGCAACATGACAAGGTATGATGGTGGGGATGGAAAGCAAAACGAAGTTAGTTTTGCGAAGGAACTCAAGTAGATTATGCTAACAAAACGAAGTGAACGCTTGCGAAGCAAGTTTTGCGAAGTAACTCAAAGTAGATTATGCTAACAAAACTTAGTGGATGCTTACGAAGAGAGTTTTGCGAAGTAACTCAAGAAGATTATGCTAACAAAACTTTTAGGAGGGAACGTTATGCTGCACGCATCGCCGTCCTCTTTTGTTATATTACCTGCCTTGGCGAAGATTGTGTGCGAACCAAGCTGGAAATGGCAAAAAAGAGAGAAGTCGCTGCAAAATTATGATTTATTCTATGTATGGAGCGGGGAAGGGACGGTTATACGTAACGGGGAACCCTTCCAAGTGGGCAAGGGTAGCTGCTTCTTGTTCCGTCCGGGTGACCATACAAGCGCTACTCATAATCCGCAACGACCGCTTGTCCTTACATATATTCATTTTGATGTCACGGGAGAGGTGACGGAGATTCCGCTGCCCTATCGCGTACTTGCAGAAACGGTTGAATTTGAGCATCTGCTTGCTCGTTACGTTCGACTATTCTTAGTGGATACGTACGCGGCTGAGGAAGAAGGGCAGCTTGTTCTAAAACAACTAATGATTCATCTGCTTAGGGAGGACCGAGTGAAGCCTGTAGAACGTTATGCTAGCAACCATTTAACAGAGATTATTCACGAAATAGCGAACTATGTGAGCCAGCATCCCGGAATTCCGCATCGCGTAGAGGATCTTGCTGCACGTGCAGGGCTGTCACCGCGGTATTTTTCAATTAAGTTCAAGGAGCTTACCGGCTCATCCGTTCAATCTTATGTCATCCGTGCCCGGATTGAGCGTGCTCAGCATTTGCTGCTTTACGCAGGAATGAATGTGACTGAGGTAGCGGATGCTCTTGGATATCGTGATATTTTCTTTTTTAGCCGCCAGTTCAAGCAATACACCGGAAAAAGTCCATCCGAGATCCGCTGATTTCCATGCTTTGTTTCAGATATGTCATCCAAGGGTAAATACTTTGCAGTTTAGTTTACAGAGAATTTACATAACATCTTGGAAGGGGAGACACATAGGATGGTGATCAGACGCCGAATCTGCAACACTGATTGTAAAAGTGGAGGCGCAAGGATTTTTAGAAACCGTTTAAAACGATTAAAACAGTCGAGTGCTTTTGCCATAGATAGCTGGTTCTAAACTAAGCAAGCAGGTATATCAACGCTGGATATGACCAAAGACTTTAAATAACCGGGGCCAACAGGCTGCCGGTTTTTTTGGCAAACTGAAGGGTTAATCATCCTTAACGTTGTATTTTATACAATAGAATGAACTCCTTTGAGGGTAATTTTGCATTCTGTTGCACATCTTACAATCAAATGCAGGGGAAACACCGATTCTAAAGATTATCACGGTGATCTATTGCACGAAGTACAACGAAATCTTTTTACGAGTTAAAATAAGGATGATCTGTTGCGCATTCTGCAATTAAATCAACACCTCGCATCAGATGATGTTTCAAAAGTCCAATGTTGGCTAGTAGTCGATATTTATTTGAGTGAATGGGTTATTACTAAGGAGAGTATTATTCTTGTAATGCATCGTAAAAATCACACGTGACAGAGTTCTAGAGCTATAGGTGGGAGGAGAGAGAAAATGTACGAAATCGTGCTTATACGTCATGGTGAAAGCCAGTACAATGTGCAGAATTTGTTTACGGGCTGGAGTGACCCCGATTTAACCGAGAAGGGTATTCAAGAGGCCAAGGCTGCTGGCAAGCTATTGAAGGATGAAGGGTATACGTTTGATCTTGCTTTTGCCTCGGTACTCAAACGATCGATCAAAACACTTAACTATGTTCTTGATGAAATGGATCTGCTGTGGATTCCTGTGCAAAAGTCCTGGAAGCTAAACGAACGGCATTACGGCGCACTTCAGGGACTCAGTAAAAGTGAAACGGCGATAAAATACGGTGAAGAACAATTGCATCTCTGGAGACGCAGTTTATCGGTTCGGCCCCCTCTGCTGGAGCTGGATGATCCCCGGTATGCCAGAAACGATATTCGCTACAGCAGTGCTCGCCCGGAAGATATCCCGCGTGGCGAGAGTCTGGAGGATACTGTTCATCGTGTGGGCGATTTCTGGAGAAACCGCATTGTCCCCCTTGTGCGTAAAAAGGAAAGAGTGCTTATTTCAGCTCACGGAAATACGCTGCGAGCGTTGATCAAATTTATGGAGGATATTGATGAGGCAGCACTGCTGGAGCTCAATATTCCTACCGGTGTGCCCCTCGTGTACAAACTGGATGAGGACATTAATCCAATCAGCCGCTTTTATTTAGGTGATCCGGAACAGGTGGCAGCCAAGGCACGGGATGTTGCTAAGCAGGGACATGTGTAAATAGGGATTAAGGGACAGCCGCGGGGCTGTCCTTTTGTTTTTCCTTTTGCGACGGTTTGCTTGGATCTTGTTGTCTTTGTGATATATGAGTATATTCAATAAATCTATGAGGATTTTCTATGTTAGGATGATAATTCTGATGATAGTATTCAATGTGAGTTCAAAAGTAAAGGGGGAATCAATGAACATTTTCGCACGTTTTAATTTGTAAGATGGGTTAGTTGGTACTGTTCTTCCTCAAAAAAACAGGGAAATAGAGGGGAATTATGCACAAAATCTAAACCGGTTTAGATTTATTCTGATTTGTTCTGTTCTGTAACTTACTTGATCTTTGAATAAGCCTTACTCCACAGCGGCTGGCGCAAATTATTTTTAGAGAATAACTCCTTCCTGAAAGAAAATTCATCCTATTGATTTATGAAGTGAATATTTTACGATGACCCATTATCCTAAGCTGTACCTTAATCGAAAGGAATGGTGATAAGTATGAGGAATAATTGTAATCGCTTACTTAAAATATTATTCTGCTGCATTCTGATAACCTCAATCATAACGCCTGGTACCAGTTCTACCGTTATGGCCAAGGTTCTCCCGGGTTTAGCGGATGTATCCCGGGAAGTGGCCGCTGAAGGTATCGTGCTGCTGCAAAATCCGGAGTATAAACTAGCAGGGTCAGAAGTAAATGAGAATGAACAAGTGCTCCCTATCAAGAAGAGTGAAAATGTATCTGTATTTGGCCGCATACAAGCGCATTATTACAAGTCAGGCACAGGATCTGGGGGTGCTGTAAGGGTAGATTATGTGAACGGGATTCTGGAGGGGCTTCGGAACAATCCCAGTCTCAAGTTAAATGAAGAGCTGGCGAAGGTCTACGCCGACTGGATCAAAAAGAATCCTTTCAACAACGGCGGTGGTGGCTGGGCAGCAGAGCCATGGTCCCAGGCGGAAATGCCTTTAACCGATGAAATTGTGGATGCAGCAAAAGCAAAAACGGATGCTGCTGTGGTCATCATCGGCAGAACAGCCGGTGAAGATAAGGATAATACGGACGTCAAGGGTGCCTATAAGCTGACAGACCTTGAAGTTGATATGCTTGACCGGGTCTATGCCAAATTCGACCGAGTGGCCATCGTATTGAACGTAGCCAACGTTATCGATATGTCATGGGCTAAAAACTATCCCAAAGCTGCTATTTTGTATACATGGCAAGGGGGGATGGAAGGGGGGAGCGCAGTAGCTGATGTGCTGACCGGAGACGTTACGCCAAGCGGTAAATTGAGCGATACGATTGCAGCTACACTTGCTGACTATCCTTCTACTGCACATTTTGGCAGCAAAACTGAGAATTCTTATAGTGAGGATATTTATGTTGGTTATCGGTATTTTGAGACCTTTGCTCCAGATAAGGTGCTCTATCCATTTGGTTACGGGTTGTCCTATACCAATTTCAAGATCACTACTGACAATGTCACTGCTGGTGAGAATGAGGTTGCGGTGACTGTAACTGTTCAGAATACAGGTAAGGTGGAAGGCAAAGAAGTTGTACAGATTTATTACGGTGCACCACAAGGTAAACTTGGTAAACCGGTCAAGGAGCTTGCTGCTTTTGCTAAGACCCGGCTGCTACAGCCTGGGGAAGCACAGTCAATCACCATCACATATGACACCAAAGATATGGCTTCATATGATGACAGCGGAATTACAGGTCATGATTCATCTTATGTCCTAGAAGCTGGTGACTATAATATTTATGTAGGCAACAGTGTAAGTGACAGCGTAAAGCAAGGAGTATACAGTCTAAATACTTTGAAGGTTGTAGAAACCTTGCAGGAAGCGCTCGCGCCTACTAAGGAATTTGATCGCATCAAACCAGGTCAGCCGAATGGAAATGGTACTTTTACCACTGTTACTGAAAAGGTACCGATAAGAACTACCAACTTGGATGAGAGAATTAAACAGAATCTCCCTGCGTCCATTCCACAAACTGGGGACAAGGGTTATACCCTATTGGATGTATACAATCAAAAAGTGACTATGGACCAGTTCATCGCACAATTGTCCAACAACGATCTAGGGGCCATTATTTTAGGGGAAGGGATGTCCAGCCCTAAAGTTACTGCTGGCACCGCTGCCGCCTTTGGTGGTGTCACTAAAAATCTGCTGAAATTCGGACTCCCTATCGACAGTGCGGCAGACGGCCCTTCAGGCATCCGGATGGAGACCAATGCAGAGAAGGCAACCAGTATCCCGAACGGGACGATGCTTGCTTGTACGTGGAACACGGAGCTCAATGAAAGATTATTCGATCTTCTTGGCAAAGAAATGTTGATTAACAATATTGATACGCTGCTAGGACCGGGAATCAATATCCACAGAAGTCCCCTGAACGGGAGAAACTTCGAGTATTTTTCGGAGGATCCGTTACTGACAGGCATCATGGCTGCTGCACAGACAAGGGGTCTTCAGAAGAACGGTACGGCACCAACGATTAAGCATTTCGCTGCGAACAATCAGGAAACGGATAGACATCTTGTGAATGCACTTGTCTCTGAAAGAGCGCTGCGCGAGATTTATTTGAAAGGTTATGAAATGGCTGTGAAGAGTGGAAAGGCGCGTTCAGTGATGACGTCCTATGGTCCGGTAAACGGTACTTGGGCTTCCAGTAACTATGATCTGAATACCACCATCCTTCGCGGAGAATGGGGCTTTGACGGTATTGTCATGACAGACTGGTGGGCGAAGATGAGTGAGGACCAGGGCTTCTATGCCACTACCAATCGTTATGATGAAACCAATGGCAAAGCTATGGTTCGTGCCCAAAACGATCTTTACATGGTAATTCCGAACGATTATGCAGAAACGCATAAGAACCGGAATAACAGTACCTTTAATACGATGACATCGCTTGCTAACGGCAGTCTGACTTTAGGAGAATTGCAGCGTTCTGCTAAGAATATCACGAGCTTCTTGATGCAATCTCCAGCCTTTGCAAGAACGGCAAAGATTGATTACGTGGTCAATTACACGCCGGGAAAAGATTGGTTCCGGGTGAATACGGACAAATCGGGTGATCCGCAGCTCTCCGAGATTACGGTAGGCGGCAAAAAGATCAAGATATTTAATCCATTGAAACTCGACTATAAGGCGTTTGGTGAAACGACTGAAATAAGCAGCTACCCTGAAGTCAAAGCTACGGCGACAGCCGGTGTAGACGTAAGTGTACGACAAGCCGATAAAGATAGACCGGCTGCTGTAATTACTGCTTCGGCCGGAGGAGAGAAACGGATCTACAAGGTTATCTTCACTTCGGAGGAAGGCTTGGAACCGATTTTTGAGAATCCGACCTATGCTTATTTAAAGAGTATCTCGATTGATGGTAAGCCGCTTGAGGGCTTTGCGCAGACCAGGTTCAGTTATGATGTAGGTCTCAGTAACGGGGCTGCTTTACCTAAAGTTACGTTTGAATCGAATGATGGTGTAAAAGCGACAGCCAATGTAGATCTCATCAATAAAAGAGTGACGATCAAATGTATCAGCTCCGATCAGGCGAATTCCTATGTGATACAGTTTGGTACGACACCACAGAGCGATGAGTTCGACACTACGAGTTTAAGCAACTTCTGGACGATTAATAAAGAGACTGCTACCAATACAGAAAACAACAAAAATTGGTCTTTGAGCACTGCTCCCGGCAATTTGAGAATCATCGCTGAAAGAGGGGACTTCTGGAGTGATCATGCAGATTTGAAGAACTATTTCCAGCAGGAAGCCTTCGGCAACTGGGAAGCAACCGTAAAAATTAATATGAGCAAAGCGCCAAATCAAAATTATAACGGCGTTGGCATCACAGCTTCACAGGATAACAATAACTATATCTGGGTGAAGTATGAATACAGTAGCGGCAAGATCATTGGCATGACCAAAGAAACCGGAGGCACGGAGCCTGTTACCATCGGACAACTGTCTGCCAGTCAGCTCACTAGTATTTTCGGAGAAAAGAAAGAGCTATATTTACGGCTGAAAAAAATAGGTAACAGCTACTCCGGTTATGTCAGCGCTGACGGCAAGGAATATATTTCACTAGGCAGTACAACTGCGAATTATGCCAATCCGAAGTTTGGGTTACTTGCGTCCAACGGAAGTCAGACTCTCACAGATCCATTTATTGTTGATTTTGATTATGTCAGAATCAATAGTGATGTAGCTTTGGCAGTAAAGAAGATTGGGAAAAATACTAAATTGAAAGTAGCTGAAACGGAATTTGCCTCCATTACTCCAATAATCACGCCGGTAAGCAGCAATGATGTAGACGGCGGATTATGCTACACCAACACAAGCAAAGGTGAAGCCATTTCCTATAAGGTAAATGTGGAGAAAGAAGGCATGTACAAAGTCACATCACGAATTCGTTCCAGTCAATCGGATGTCGCCCAAATGTCCTTTGGCGTCTATGATGGCGATAAGCTACTGGGAACCTTTGACCTTACCACGACTAAAGGGGTATGGAAAACCTTCAGAATCCCTGATATTCATCTGTCGGAGGGCGAGCATACCCTTAGAATTGTATTTGAGAGTGCTGGCATTGACTTGAACTGGCTAACCTTTCAGTTAAAGCAGGACAATGTAGACACATCTGCGTTAGATGCGGATATCAAGGCTGCTCAAAACATCGATATGAGTGCATACACAGCTTACAAAAAGCTCAAATTCAACGCTGTGCTGGAAGAGGTCAAGGCTGTTCTTGCCGAGCCGATCAACGATGAGGTTGTTGCAGAGGCCATAGCTTCTTTGAAAACGGCTATAACAGATCTGAGCCTATCGTCCATGCCGATCAATATTGCTCCGAGAGAAACGTTGAAGGTAGAGAACGGTATTAGAATTTATCCTTATAATGCACCATGGATTTATGCAACCAATACCCAGTTCAGATTTGAAAGTGGCACGGAGGCCATGAGCTATGTCAATTCTAATGACCTTGTTTATTTCGGTCAGGTTGACTTGACCAATCTTGTGGAAGTCAGAGTGCAGTATGCCCGTGAAGGCGGAACCTCTCCATCCTTTAAGTTCTATACAGAGGCGGACAATACGGGTAAACCAGTTAAACGAGCTACCACAACAGGAAGAGCATACGCTGATGCTTACAGCGGCGGAGGTTCTTTTGAACTTGGTAATGAATTTGCAAGCATTAGTTTTGCTCAGAAAGCAGGCGCTGCTTGGGGAAATTATGGCATGGCAAGCACCAAGCAAACGCCCGGAAATTCTTATATTGATCATTATTTGACAGCGGAAACCTTCCTAGACAGAAGCAAAGTGACTGGAAAACAAAATGTGTATATGATTTTTAACGGATTAAATGCTAATTTGCAATATGTTGAACTCATTTATGCTGAGCCGATTGAAGTAACCTTCGATCAGAATTATCTGGACGCACCGTCGCCTACTAAGGTAACCGCACTTAAAGGTGAAGCATTAAGTAGCTTACCTATGGCACCGGAACGTGAAGGTTACATTTTTGATGGCTGGTTTGATAATAAAGAAGGGACCGGTAATGCATTAACCGCAGAGACAGTATTGAATAGAAGCACGGTGTATTATGCCAAATGGACAGAGGATACCCATGCCAGAGACATTGTATCGATTGTTCAGCCGCAACTACTAAGTGTACCGTTCGGGACTGCTGAAGGAGAATTGAATCTACCTGCTACAGTGGAAGCGACATTGGGCAACAAAAAGGTAATTCACTTGCCTGTACAATGGGACGGTAAAGATTATAACGGCGGCAAAGCTGGGAATTATACGCTTGCAGGCAGCTTTGAGCTACCAGAGGGTGTGTTGAACAGTACCCATCAAACTGTTTCTATAACAGTGGTTGTACTGCCAGAGGGCACTAAACCTATCCAGATTACTAAAGTTGAGAAGCTGGAGGGTAAGAATGTTGAGTTTGGCACCGCCTTTGATAAGTTGGAATTGCCATCTTCAGTTACAGTAACACTGGATACGTACGAGATGAAGGAACTTGTTGTTCAATGGAGCCCTACTGGTTATAACGGTAATGCAGAAGGATCATACGTACTGAACGGTACTATGGTTCTGGAAGAAGGAATGATTAATCCGAATGATCTGAAAGCTTCCATCACCATTCAGGTAATGCCGGAGGTGATTCGTATTGCTGAGATTACCGCCGTGCAGGATTTGGAAAGTAAGAGCGTTCCATTCGGGACTCCATTTCATGGATTGAAGCTGCCATCTTCAATTAAAGCTACATTGAATAACGGGGAGACCAAGGAGATATCCATTGAATGGAACGATGAAGGTTACAATGGCGATAAACAGGGGACTTATATCCTGAATGGTGCGCTAGTACCTGTGGAAGGGATCAGCAATCCAAAGAACCTGAAGGCAACCATTAAGATCGATGTACTGCCAGAGATCGTTACGACTCCGGAGATTACGGCAGTGCAAGCACTAGCAAGTAAGAGCGTTGCTTACGGTACCGGATTTGACGCGCTGGAGCTGCCAGCGTCAGTATCTGTAACTCTAAATACCGAGGTGAATAGGGTCATTTCTGTTCAGTGGAACAAGGAAGGCTATAACGGTAATGCGGAAGGAACATACACTATCAAGGGGGATCTGATCTTGCCGGAGGGTGTAGGTAATCCGCTTGGTCTGAAGGTGCAGATTTCTGTGATCGTTAAACCTTACAGCGGCGGATCAGGTGGAGATAGCGGTCAACCAAACACACCAACACCGACTACCCCAGCGGTACCTTCAGTACCGTCGATTCCTGGAGAAGTCATAAAACCTGGAGAACAGCAGACTCCAAAAACAGATGAAAAAACTAAGACACCGGAACTAATCAGACAAGAGCTCAAGAATAAATTCAAAGATGCTGCTCTAATTCCTACTTGGGCAGAATCCGCAATTGCAGCGCTGATGGAGAGAAATATTATCGGCGGACGCACAGACGGAAGCTTTGATCCAAGCGGGAAGGTAAACCGTGCCGAGTTTGTTGCCATGGTAGTAAAAAGTTTCAACTTCAGCATGGGTGAGAATCAAAAGCAATTTACTGACGTTCTGAAAGATGCTTGGTATAAAAACTATGTTGAGATTGGTACTTCTAATCAGCTGATCAACGGTATCGGTAATGGAATGTTTGCTCCAAATAGCAGCATTAGCCGTCAGGACTTGTGTGTAATTCTATTCAATGCATTGAAGAAACTGAATGTTGAATTGCCGCAAGCGATAAACCATGACTTCCCAGATGATGCTTCTATCGCAGGTTATGCTAAAGAAGCGGTCTATGCCTTCAAAGATCTTGGTATTGTTAATGGAGGCAGTGGTGGAGAAATGCATCCGACAGCTTCGGCCACAAGAGCTGAAGCAGCTGTGATCATCAAAAATGTGCTCGATTATTATGCTAGTGTAACAAGCCCTAAAGTGAAATAAACAAAATAAGGGTATCCCGGCGCCGATTTTAATCGGTCAGGGATACCCTTATTTTGTTATATCGTAACTTTACTAAGGCTGATGCAGCGTCCCCAGCAACTCTCCCATTTTTACCTTCGAGTTGACCTCAAGGTTAGGTCTTGGGGTAAAAGTACCGCTTTCCATAAGCAGCACTACAGTGGAGCCGAACTCGAAATAGGCTAGATCATCGCCGATTTGCCACTCGGTAGCATTAGCATCCGTATACCGGATGCTGCTGACGTTCATCGCGCCTACCTTCACTACTGCGGTTTCACCATAGCTTCCAGCGATATACGTAATGAGACGTTCGTTACGATTCAATACACCCTTCATATGTCGCATACCGAAATCATTGACAGGGTAGGCTCGTCCACGAATATAATCGCTCTCCACCTTATGTCCAGTAAGGGGAGAGTGAATCCGGTGATAATCTGTAGGACTCAGATAAAGGACGAAGAAAAAGCCCTTTTTGTACAGCTCCAGATGTGGAGAATGATTTAGTAGATCCTCGATCTTATAATCCTGCCCTTTTACATTCATAATCGTACCAGAATTAATATCGCCCATAGCAGTAATCATTGCATCTACGGGACTAACTAAAGCGTCAGCATCGGTTGCAATAGGCCGCATGCCAGGCTTCAGCCGGCGGCTGAAAAACTCATTAAGAGTGAGATATTCTCCAGGATTCTTCTCCGCCTGCGCGGAGGGGATTTGATAAGTCTTAATAAATACCGGGATTAGAAAACGGCTGAGTCTACTATGAGAAAAAGACCCCATTATCCGTGAAATCCATCGGTGCGAGGATAGCTCGGTCATCAGCCGCAGCAATTGTTTTACCATGCCCATCTCCCTTCCATAATACAGCAGTACGGCTGTATGCGGCCGTCTCTGCTCTGCATTATATTGACATAGAATAGGAGACAAATCAATAACCGTTATATATGAGACTGTTCTTTTCTAGTAAAAAACGTGCGTATCCCATAGGTCTTCGGTAACTCTCCTTCCAAATCTCTGTTAGGCCGGCTTTGTGAAATCCATAGCGTTGGTCGCGGCCATTGCATTCTATGAAGAAGAGTTGGCCGTCCTTAGTAATGCCAATATCCAGTCCGATATCAGCTAGACCTGGAAGGTCTTGTTCGAGACAACGTGCGATCACAAGACTAAGTGCTTCGACAGACATACGGATATGGGCTGCTGTTGATCTAGTGAAAGCTTTTTCAAGTGCAAAGGAAGAGCTTAACGCTTCGCCTCCACGGGCTATATTGGAGACAAAACCCCCAGGGGGTGCCAGTTTGGCAAAGAGCCCCGTGACTTGCCAATCCCCTCCCCAGCCGCGTTGAACAGTGACCCGTAGATCAAATGGACGTCCTCCAATCTCCGCAAGGGGAATACGCTCCTGCACGAGATAAGGGACGGAGGCAAGACGTGTTCGGAGCGCTTTTGGCAGTGCCCCCTGATAGACGGGAGTGCTTATCCAGCGCCGCATTGAGGGAGAGAGATAATTTAGGCTCCAGCGCTGTGTTCCTTTGCGAACCAGCCGCATGACACCATGCCCAATGCTTCCACGGCATGGTTTAAGAATAAGATCTGGGTAATGATTCATCATTTGTTTGAGTCCAGATACTCCTGTTGTTGCAGGCAATACCTCACGAAGCTCTTCATGCTGCTCAAGCAGTTCATGGATCTCATCTTTGCCGTATCGATTGCATGTATTGTACACCAAAGGATGGTGCCGCAGCAGACGTTGCATCCCTGGACTATTTTGGCTGTATATCGCCCGGTTATGGATGACAGTGGGCGTAGGTACTACAACGCTTTTATATCCAAGAGAACCTTTTATATAGGCGGCACTGAAGCCTGAGTCTGTATCGATGTCCGCGAGCTTCAGGAAGCAAGGGACTAAGCCGTATGCAGCGGCCGCCTCTTCATAGTTGGATAGAGACTCCTGTCCTGTTTTTAGCCGGGGAACGCCTCGGTGCATATCGGCATTTAGTAGTATTCCAACGAGCTTATGCCCCATGTCTGTACCTCCTGTTTCTTCGGTCACGTGATTCCCGCCTTTACTACTCTTGTCATTGTATGTTTGTACCCGCGTGTCAGGGTGGACGAATGCGCGGCGGCAGAAGCCTTTTTTTATAAATATAAGAAAGTATAAATTTCATCAGAATCTAATAAAGGGCTTATTGCAAAAGGGTGTCATCAGCCCATACCGCTGCATATGATGCCTAGGAGAAACATTAGATGGAAGGAGGAGACTGCTTGTGAGGGGTTCCAAAAAAAAGCAGCCGCGCAGTCCACAAAAACGACTCTACTATGTAGATAATCCCAATATAAAGGAACTGACTATGCTGGAAAGCAAAAGCAGTTCAAAGGATTCGGGGAGCGGCAGTGACGGAGTCAGTAAAGCAGAGCTCGCGGATGTTCAGGTAAGTGGAGGAGCAATAGCTGAAGTCGTTCAAGAGGAAGCGATTTTCGTACCCGTTCTGCAACCAGAGCCAGAGCCTATAGTGGAAACACAGCTTCAGAAACAGGCGGATAATCTTCCTGAGACGATATGGTTCGCTCCTGAAAAAGAGCGGTTCCAGCCTGTTTATACAGATGATCTATCGGATGCAGCAGTGACCGGGGCTAAAATCGCTCCACGCACCATTGACGGCTCAAAGCTGAAGTTCGGCATTATTGGTACACCTTGGCTGCAAGATTACGCTGTACAGAGTATCAATATCGCGGACAAGGCAGTTACTTCTTCGAAAATTGCGCCTGAATCCATTGTAGGTGAGCATTTAGCCGAAGGAAGCGTAAGTGGCGGTAAACTGCTGGATCATTCCATCAGTGGAGAGAAGCTGAAGAACGGCAGTATTAGTCCGGAGAAGCTGGCGGATCGGATTATTGGCGGCGGTCAAATTGCAGATAAATCCATTGAGAGCCGTCATTTGAGTGATCTGATTATTACGGCAGAGCTACTGGAGGATGGGGCGGTAACTGGTGACAAAATAGGAAGCAGCAGCATCTCGGGCCGCCACATCGCAAATGGGAGTGTTGACCGTTCCAAGCTAGCTGATGCAGCGGTATCAGGCGATAAAATAGCCGATGGTGAAATCAGCGGCTCCAAGCTGGCTGATGCTGTGATTGAAGGTCGCCATCTAAGCGATGCTTTGATAACCGCCAGACATCTGGCTCCGGGAGCGATCGGCCCAGGGCAGCTTGCCAGCAAGCTGATCGGCAAGGAGCAGCTTCAGTCGGGTGTAATCGAAGGCGCACATGTAGCTGATGGCGCTATCGGTTCCAAGCAGCTAGGTGCAGAAGTGGTGAGAAGTATCCACTTAAGTGCAGAAAGCGTGCACGGTTCCCATATCAGCGACGGGGAAATAACGAGTCGACATCTGGCTGACCGAAGTATCTCCTTTTTAAAGCTAACGGAAGGTGCGGTAGGCACTGCACAGCTGGTTGAGCAAGCGGTCACCTCATCGAAAATCGCTGATCAAAGCATACTCGCACATAAGCTAGCAGATGAAGCTGTAACCACAAGACATATTGCTAAATCCGCCATACGCGGACCGCAAATCGCTATGCAGGCTGTTTCCTCCAATCATCTGGAACGTGAGGCTGTGAACCACTCTCATTTAGCTCCGGAGTCGGTAGGCTCGGAGCAGCTTATGGATGAAGCTATTTATACTCATCATCTGTCCTCTGGCGCTGTCACTGGAGAAAAGCTGGCCTCAGAGTCTGTAGGTGCGGAGCAACTTCGTCCACAGAGCGTAACTTCCGCCAAGTTAGCCGACGGAGTGGTGAGCTCGGCGAAACTAGCAGCAGGATCGGTCATTGGAAGCACGATTGCCCGTGAAGTGGTGAGTGGGGAGCATATTGCTTTTTGTGCAGTGGAGGAGAAACATCTAGCCGATGCCAGCGTGAGCGGCCGTGCGTTGCAGGATGCTGTGGTAGATAAAGATCATCTTGCCACTGGAGCTGTGGAACGGAGACATCTCGGAGAAAATAGTGTGACTGCAGCTGCGATTCAGTCCGGTTCGGTTTCAGGCGATAAGCTGGCTTCTGCTGCGGTGAGGGAGATTCATTTGGCTGCTGGAGCAGTGCAGCCGCATCATCTGGCAGATCATGTAGTGACGTCGTTAAAGCTGTCCCCGGAAAGTGTATCGACAGATAAGATTAGTGATTTATCGGTCACTTCGGCTAAGCTTGCCGACGGAAGTGTAGATTCTAGTAAATTAGCAGCGTCGGCAGTTCAGGCAGAGCATTTATCTGTGAATGTAGTTCAATCAAAATCCATTAGTGACAGTGCGGTTCAGAGCAGACATTTGAATCCGGGAAGCATCGGCGGAGCGCATATCCGGCCGTTGTCCATTGGAAATGGCCATATTATTCCTAATTCCATCTCTACGGTTCAAATACAAGAGGGCAGTATAAGCGGCTCTAAGCTGGCCAAAGAGGCTGTGGATTCCCAGCATCTTTCACCGAGCAGTGTAGACGGCAGCCATCTATGTGCGGATACGATTGAAGGACGGCATATCGGATATGGTGAGATCAAGCTGGCTCATCTAGCAGAAGATGCACGCAGCTCCGACTTGCTGCCAGAGGGTAGTATTACTGGGGAGAAGCTAGCAGAAGAATCCGTTGATTCTATTCATCTTGTACCTGAAAGTGTGAACGGAAATCATCTGAGTCTTGGTGCAGTAGAAGGCCGTCACATCCGGCATGGAGAGATCACACTCGCTCATTTGGCAGAAGAGACTTTTAGTTCTGAGCTGCTGCCTAACGGTAGTATTACCGGCGAGAAGCTCGCAAAGGGATCTGTAGGTTCTGTTCATTTAGTGGATGGAAGTGTAAATGGCAGTCATCTGAGCTCAGATACAGTGAAAGGTCGTCATATTGGGCATGGTGAAATTACCTTAGCTCATCTGGCCAAAGATGCACGCAGCGCAGATTTACTTCCAGACGGCAGTATTACACGAGAAAAGCTGGCGGAAGAATCTGTGAATTCAATTCATTTAATACCTGGAAGTGTAAATGGCAGTCATCTGAGCCCAGATACAATAGAAGGACGTCATATCGGGTACGGTGAGATCACATTGGCCCATCTGGCTAACGACGCACGTAGTGCAGAGTTGCTTCCAGACGGCAGTATTACCAGAGAAAAGCTAGCAGAAGAATCTGTGAATTCAATTCATTTAATACCTGGAAGCGTAAATGGCAGTCATCTGAGCCCAGATACAATAGAAGGACGTCATATCGGGTACGGTGAGATCACACTGGCTCATCTAGCTAACGATGCACGTAGTGCAGACTTGCTTCCAGACGGCAGTATTACCAGAGAAAAACTGGCAGAAGAATCTGTGAATTCAAGTCATCTAATACCTGGAAGTATAAATGGCGATCATCTGGGTCCGGATACAATAGAAGGCCGGCATATCGGATACGGTGAGATTACCCTATCTCATCTAGCTAAAGAAGTACGTAGTTCGGAGTTGTTACCGGAAGGCTGTATTACCGGGGATAAGCTGGCAAAAGAATCCGTAGATTCTACTCATCTTGCACCTGAAAGTGTAGGGAGCAGTCATCTGAGTTCGGGTGCCGTAGAAGGTCGCCATATCGGAAATAGCGAAATCACACTGGCTCATCTGGCAGCAGAAACGCGTAGTGCGGACTTGTTACTGGATGGCAGTATTACTGGCGAGAAGTTGGCAGAAGAATCGGTAAGTTCTATCCATCTTGCACTTGGAAGTGTAGGGAGCAGTCATCTAAGTCCGGGTGCAGTAGAAGGCCGACATATTGGGTACGGTGAAATCACGCTGGCTCATCTGTCGGAAGAAGCTTGTAGTGCTGATCTGCTGCCAGACGGTAGCCTTACTGGTGAGAAGCTGGCAAATCAATCCGTAGATTCTATTCATCTGGTGCCTGGAAGTGTGGATGGTAGTCATCTGAGTTCGGGGACAGTAGAAGGGCGTCACATCCTGCATGGTGAGATCACTTTAGCTCATCTGTCAGAAGAGGCTCGTAGTGCTGACCTGCTGCCAGATGGTAGCCTTACCGGCGAGAAGTTGGCGGAAGCATCCGTAGACTCTATTCATCTAGCGCCTGAAAGTGTAAATGGAAGTCATCTGAGTCCAAGTACAATAAAAGGCCGTCATATCCGACACGGAGAGATTAGTCTGGCTCATCTGTCAGAAGAGGTTCGTAGCTCTGATCTGCTGCCAGACGGCAGTATTACCGGAAAGAAATTGGAGGGTGGATCTATTAATGCCTTCCATTTGTCTCCGGGCAGCGTGTATGGGGGACATTTAGCGAGTGATACGATAGATAGCCGTCATCTCCGGTCTGGAAGCATCGCCCTGAATCATTTAGCAGAAGAAGTATTTAGCGCCGATTTGTTGCCGGATGGCAGTATCACAGGAGAAAAATTGGAGGGTGGATCCATCCATTCTTTCCATCTGGCTCCTGGTAGCGTCTATGGTGGTCATTTGGCAGCGGATGCGGTGGATAGTCGTCACATTCGATCCGACAGCATCACCTTAGGGCATCTGTCAGAAGAGGTGCGTAGCGCCGATCTGTTGCCGGAAGGAAGTATTACCGAAGAAAAGCTGGCCGAAGGTTCAGTGAATTCTTTACATTTGCAGCCATGGAGTGTGTATGGAGAGCATCTTGCTGACCAGATCGTGGCAGATCGACATTTGCAGCCCGGTATCATCAAATTGGAGCATCTTGCGGATGAAACACGTAGCGCAGCGCTGCTTCAGGATGCTAGCATCGACGGAGTGAAGCTTAAGGCAGGCAGCATCGAGTCCACTCATCTGGCCGATGGTGCAGTAGGGACGACGGAGCTTCAGGATGAAGCGGTTGTAGCTTCCAAAATCTCTTCATTTGCCATTCAAGCCCGTCATCTGGAGGAAGAAAGCGTTCAGGATTATCATATTGCGCCCGGTGCAGTAAACGGAGCCCATTTGGCAGTGAATTCTGTCAATGCTGAACATCTATCCTTCAGTCCGATTCAGACTGCAGGAAAGCGAGAGGCGCTTCAGCAGTTCGGTATGACAGCATTTATGTTCAATGGAGATGCTGAGAGTGTGGAGGTGACCGTATCATTCGATGAGAACTTCGGTCATACGGGTTATGTGCTCGTCGCCATGACGAATCAACCTTACTTCTATGCTTCCTTAAAGAGCAGAGCTAATGGAGATGCAGTGATACAAGTGGTGCGCTTGCGCGAAACTCCTCATTTCTATGGGGTCATCTCTTGGATTGCTATCGGCGCTCCTTTAGCCAAACCGGCAGTGGATGATCGAGTGTTTGATTAAATTTCAAATCGTCTCTCTTAAAATAACAGAGCAGCGATTCTTCTTATGGAGATCGCTGCTCTGTTGTTTTTTGGGTCGTTAGCTACATGTACCGCCGAGTCCTAGTCACCCGCTACGGCTTCCGGATCCAGATAACGTAATTTAGGAATAGGGCATTCTTTGGTGTTTTTCCGGACAATAGCGTCTATGGAGTCCATTAGCAATTCAAATAAGGGATAATGCAGCGTTTAGGGTTAGCGGTGTCCCATAGCATACTAGGTACAAGCAAATGTCTCAGCCAAAGTTTGGCGGTGAGTACATTTGTCCTGTTTTCCACTCGACAGGAGACAAAGGCCGTTACCCTGTTCGGCGCAGTACATAAACTGTGATGTAACCCTCAGCCTGACGAATAGGCTCTGTAAGGAAGGTGGATGAGCATGAAGCCCAAACGTACTTCTGCCCGCCGCACAGGACGGCGGGTCTCTCGGATCAAGCGGCGGACTTCACGCCCAGTGCGGCAAGTCGCTGCAGTCCCTATCGTTAACCATCCAAATCCCTATGTTTCCGTAATTATTCCGGCTATGAACGAAGCTAAAACCATTGCGGGAGTGATATCCGGAGCTAGAGGGGTCCATCCGCGCTGCGAGGTTATTGTAGTCGTCAACGGATCAGCCGATCAAACGGCAGAAATTGCTCTTTCGCTTGGTGCACATGTTATTTCCTATGAGTTGCCGCTTGGTCATGACGCTGGTCGCAGTGTGGGAGCAGAGGCAGCCAAGGGAGAGGTTCTCTTGTTTACAGATGGAGATTTAGTGATTCCTGCTACGGGGCTACGTCCTTTCGTCACCGCTATTAGCGGTGGGGCAGACATAGCGCTTAATGATTATTCCGGACCGGTACGAAAACTTTCACCACATCCGGTAGTACTGTCCAAACATGCACTCAATATTTTGCTTGGCCGTCCGGATCTAAAAGGATGTTCGATGACGGCAGTTCCGCACGCAATCAGCCGGAGAGCGCTTGAAATCTTAGGGAGTGAATCATTATCTCGTCCCCCTTTGGCACATGCTCAGGCAGTTCTGAGTGGTTTACGTGTGGTGGCTGCTCACAAAGTACATGTAGGGAAACTGAATGCAGTCAGACGTAAGGAAGATGGCACAGATCCTTTGCAGCAGTTGATTACAACAGATCATATGGAGGCTGTATCCCTCTTGCTTGAACACCGGGGAAACAGGGCAGGGTTTAGCGACGGAACCCGGCGCAGAGAGATGGTGAGATGATGGTTGCTCTGTTACAAGTATCTAGCAGCTCCACCGTTCGACGAGGAACAGCAACTCGTACGGTAAAGAAACGTTCAGCAGCTCGTCCGTCCAAAACGACACGGGCACCCCGTCAAAGGGCAGCGAATCGTTCTGTAAAAAGAGAAGCCGCTGCCGTTCGATCGCCTATTTTGTCTCGGCAATCAAAGGTAGGTCGTGAGGCAATGAAACTACCGAGCTTACGTGGGACCTTGTCGGTTATTATCTCCGCGCGTAACGAGGAGCAGACCTTGGGACGTCTGCTACAACAGGCATCCCGGTTGGAGCCTGCTGAAATAATCGTCGTGCTGAACGGTTGCAGCGATAGCAGCTTTCCCATTTCCAGACAACATCGTCAAGCTGTAATTGTACATTGTCCGGAGTCTGTCGGACATGACGTAGGGCGGGCTATTGGCGCGAAGCTGAGTCGAGGAGATATTCTGCTCTTTCTGGACGGAGACATGGTCATTCCTGCATCTCAGCTCGAATTATTCACAGCTGCGGTAGATGGAGGAATTGATGTGGCTCTTAATGATTTGGATCCACTGATGCCTTCTTTTGGATTATGCGACGATGTCACTCGCAGCAAGCTGTTTCTGAATTATGCTCTAGGACGGTACGATCTCGGAGTTAGCTCTATGACGGCTGTCCCGCACGCGCTTTCTCGGCGAGCGCTTGAGACCATAGGCTACCGTGAATTAATAGTTCCTCCTAAAGCCCAAGCTCTTTCTGTATTGAAAAAGCTAAGGGTGGAGAAAGTGGGAACAGTAAATGTGATTAAGCATAATCGGCTGCGTCAGGCGAACATAGGCGCTGGAAATGCAGTGGAGAAACTGATCATAGGGGATCACGCAGAGGCTCTCCTTGAGGTGCTTTCCCGTCGTGATGATGGGGGCCTACGAAATAATGAAACGCAGCGCGAATACCGCAGACAAGTAGCCGCTTGGAGGAACCGGATATGACGATGACCAGTATTATTATTCCGACCTACAACGCATTGCCTCTGCTGCGGTCCTGTATGGAATCGATTCGTGCCTATACTCCGCTGCCTTACGAGATCATCGTTGTAGACAATGCTTCAACGGATGGAACGGATGCCTATTGCCGCGCGAATCGTATAACGTTTATTTCTTTGCCTGAGAATCGAGGTTTTCCATCCGCATGCAATATGGGCTTATTGTTAGCATCGGGTGATGAATTATTGCTGCTGAACAATGATGTGGTGGTTTCCCACGGATGGTTAACCAATCTGAAGAGATCATTATATAGTGCTCCTGAAGTAGGTATTGTTGGACCTGTGACTAACTATGCGAGTGGACGTCAACAGGTGAAGACTGATTATGACAGTCTGTTGGATTTTCATAAGGCTGCAGAGAGAACTAACCGTTCCAATCCTCAAAAATGGCTGGAGACTAAACGGTTGGTAGGATTATGTTTTTTATTCAAAAGAGAGTTACTTACTTCCGTAGGTCTGCTGGATGAGAGATACTCACCTGGACATTACGAGGACGATGACTATTGCTATCGCGCCAGGCTAAAGGGATACCGATTGCTCATTGCAGGGGATTGCCTTATACACCATGAAGGAAGTGCGAGCTTTAAGCAGGTATACCACACCGGGCTGCAGGAGCTGGTGGAACGAAATCGTAAGCTTTTTATGAACAAATGGAATGTGGATCCAATACTTTTCATATAAAGTGCAGATCCGAAGGCAAAGGACTTAGATAAAGAGGAGGAAAGTAAGTGAAAGGAGTCATACTGGCGGGCGGAACAGGATCCAGACTTCAACCGCTGACCCGGCTTATGAACAAACATTTGCTTCCGGTCGGCAAATATCCTATGGTGTGTTACGGCATAGATCGGCTTCGCCGAGGAGGAATTACCGACATTCTTCTGGTCATCAGCAAGCAGTCTGCTGGTCTGTATACGGATTTTTTAGGCAGCGGTGCAGCCTTTGGTGTATCTCTGACCTACAAAATTCAGGAGGCTGCTGGAGGCATTGCAGAGGCTCTTGATTTAGCAGAAGGATTCATTTTCCCTGGAGAACGGTTTGTCGTATTGCTTGGGGATAATCTATTTATGGATGATCTGACGCCTTATGTGGAGAGCTATCTTCGACAGCCTGAAGGAACAGCGAAGGTATTGTTGAAGCCGGTGGATGACGCTCGTAGATACGGTGTTCCCGTATTCGACAGTCAAGATTCTGCTTGGATTGCATATATCGAAGAGAAGCCGGAGCATCCAAAGACTAAATTTTGTGTAACAGGTATTTATATGTACGATGAAGCTGTGTTTGATATCATTCGCCAAGTATCCCCTTCCAAGAGAGGGGAACTGGAGATTACCGATGTAAATAATATATATGCTGCCAACCGCAGGCTTAGCTATGATGTCCTCAAGGAGTGGTGGAGTGATGCGGGCACGTTCCAGTCTCTGCGGGAGGCGGGAGAGAAGCTAAAGGATGCACTGCCATAAGTGGCAGTGCTTTTTTTGTAATATTGGAAAGTAGGAAGGGAGTCGGGAGCTCATGAAAGTTCTTTTGCGATTCTCCACCAGATCAAATCCTCAGTCTCTAGGTACCTTTCTGAACCTAAGCGCTCCAATACTTTATGTGAGGCAATGTTATCTTTTTCAGTATCAGCGATTACATAGATGGCTTGGGGATGGCTGAGAATCCACGTATTGATCGTCCGCAATGCCTCAGTAGCGTATCCTCTTCTTCTATATTTCTCATCAATCACGTAACCTATAGTAACCTCGCCTTTTTCATTCGGATACCCTTTAAGAATAATGAACCCGATAATGCATTGATCTTTCTGATGAATGATCGCCCAATTGGTCAACCATAGGTAATGCTCTGGTTCCTGCCGCACTTTTTTGAGCCGTATCTTCATCGCATATTGCATGTCATCGTCAAGCTCGGCACTAATGGCGTTTAAACCCAAATGTTGCTGAAGTTCCGCGTAGTTTTCTGTGGCTAGTGAAAGCTCTGCAGCATTTAAAGGCGCCAAATCGATCCGTTGGCTTCCAAGCTTCATAGTTCCCCCTCCAATCTTTGTGAATGATAGAATGTGCATTTCACATTTTAATCCATTTATAGGCAGGCAGCAATTATTAACATTTTCTATTCAATTATAAGAAAGTTTAAGTTTCACACCATACTTTATGCCTTATATTTCTCGCTGAAATGCTTGGCGGCCTCTTATATCCCCGGCACCGTCCCGGCTTCTGCCGCATATGCTGTAGCAGGGCGTTTGAGCAAAGGAGACATGAAGGTGCAGAATAAAATAACTAAAGTCCTGCAGCACATGGCCCATACGCACGAACAGATGGCGCGGATTCTAGACGCAGAGCGCCACGTGGCTGTCCGTATGTCGCAAATTGTCCACGATCTGCCAGATGCAGATCCCGATTTTGACGGTATCAGCGGGATGATCGAAAGCTCAACTCAGGTAAACAAGAATATTATTGCTTACTTGAACGCACTTGCAGATCTGGAAGAAGCCATGGCTGAAGGGGTAGGCAGAGTAATTAAGGAATTGAACGGTCAAGACGAAGAGTAACGCTATAGGAGCAGGAGGCGGATGATGAGCAGAGAACAAGCATATCTGCAAATGCTGGAGTCGACCGCCACTATCCAGTGGAACATTGCAATGATTCTGGAAGCTAAGGCGGTTGAAGCTGAAAAGGTAAAGCAGTGGGCACAGCATCATATCCACGCTAGAGCTTTCGAATCCCATGGTGAGCAGCTAAAGGAATCCCTCTCTATTCACGAAGTCATCGTGGAGATGGTTGAAGGGCTGACCAAACTGGAGAATGGACTCTACAGCAATTTAAAAGCAGTGCTGGGCAGTGGTGAAGATGATGGCGGCGGAGAAGGTTTTGGTGACATGTCAGGTGATGGGTTTAGTTTTGGGGAAGACAGCAAATGAGCGGGGACCGTCTCTCTGAACATGCCGTCAAGCTGGAGATGATCCGCTCCATTTCGCGCAGTCAGGCTGCATTGGCGGCCATCTTGGAGAGCATCGCCGAATTGACGGGGCAATCTGAGCTGACGGCCCGTAAATTGAGCGACAATATTAGAATCCTAAGTGGGTATCAGAGCGCGATGTGCCGGATGATGTCCGGGATTTCACTGCATCAACCGAAACGGGGAATTCCTGCTGCGCCCTGGCTGAGCAAGGCATACGCCGTAGGAACCTCCAGAGATCATGGAGCACAGGAGGAATAGAAGCATGAAGAAAAAAAGCCTTAGAACATTACGTTCGGGCAGAACCCGCAGACGTACATTGCTGCTCTCGCGTAAAACGAAAGTGCGTAGAGGTCTAGCCCGCAAACCTCGCAGAGGGCATACTCGGAAAATCGTTCGTTACGGTAAGACGAAGAAAGGCCTTTTGGTACGTAAGAAAAGAAGGCTCCGCCGAAAGCTTGTTCGAAAGGTAAGAGTTATTCACGCACCGATACATGTAGTGCCGGCTGTCGGGGCTCCACCTGCTCCACAGGTTATTCCGCTCCCCCCGGATCTGGGCGTTTCGCCGGAGACGCCACCGGCAGACGCCTATCAGCAGGGTTACACCGAAGCATACAACGTGGGGTTCGACGCCGGTTTCGCCAAGGGCTTCGAGGACGGGCATAAACTGGAGTTTAATTAAGCAGCAGGTGAATTAAGAGGAAGGGACCCGGAGATCTAATCTATGACGCGTTATACTGATCTTTCGTGTCCCTCAACTTAGAGGGACTGCTTCCTCTCTGGAATCATCCTACTATCGGAATTTGTCTCCGAATATGATAGACTTCTAAAACGAGAATCTATTTAAACGGTTTTCAGATGTCGATAAGAAAGAGGGGATAGCAGGATGCAAGTAGGAAATGGGATCAGAAAAGCTAGACAGGAAGAGATAGAAGAGATCATGGAATTGATCTCAAAATGTGTACAAGTTATGCAGGCCGCTGGAAGCGACCAGTGGGATGAGCGCTATCCGAATAGAGAGATTATCGAACTGGATATCGCGCAGGGTACCTTATATGTATGTGAAGAGGATCAGGCTATCGCAGGTATTCTTGTATTGGATGAGAATGCTTCTGAGGAATATAAGAAGATCGAGTGGAAGCAAAATCAAGGGCCACATCTGATTATGCATCGTTTAGCAGTCCATCCACAGATTCAGGGTAAAGGGATTGCGACTAGGTTAATTGCTTTTGCAGAGGATTACGCAGCACGTAATGGTTACACAAGTATTCGGTTAGATACTTATGCGAAGAATACTAGAGCACTAGAAATTTATCCTCGCCTTGGTTATGACCATAGAGGTGAAGTGGGTTTTCCAAACCGCACGGCGAACTTTCCAGTATTCGAGAAGGTGCTGAAACCGGAACATCGTCCGGATTCTTCAACATAAACAAGCTGGTTGTGTACTAGAACGATGACTGCGTCTAGGTATAGCTGGCGGTAAATAGATGCACAAAGAAAATGCTCCTATGGAGATGGTTGGGTGATCCCTCCATTTCTACTTAGGAGCGTTTTTGTGTTTATAAGATTATGGAGATTTTCATTAACGGCAGGTCTGGTATCGTGGGTCCGTATTTTTTTGATCTCGGTTAAGGATGAGCAGTCTATTTCCTGATACGCCGATTAGATAACGAACGTTAACGATATCTTCATCGCTCATATCATCTATCGACAGAACTGCTGTAAGGCGTATTCTTGTTGATGTGCGACCCGTAACGGTGAGTCTTCTTGGGATAAAAGTAATGGTGCCTGTATCTCCCGATATTACGTAGAGTCTGTTGTTTCTAGAAACGGTTTGTAAATTACAGAACATGGTGTTGCTCATTGTAATACCCCAGTATTTTCTAAAATATGAAATGACCTTCGCTCTGGTGCTGAATCTAACCGGCAGACGATAATAATCAGCACCGTCAATGCGGATCACTCTACGGGAATCGGCAGAATCGTAGACCTCGAACCATGCTTTTTCAGCAGCGGCAATGAATGCTTGCAACTCACTTGGGGTTTGAGAAATTGTTGGCATTTGATCTCCTCCTCGCTATTACTTTATTAAAAGTGCGGCTATCGGTTCGGGTAATAGGACGAGTATAAAAAGCGGAATTTATGAGTTATTAGAATAATAGTGCGGGAAATTAAATTTTGAGTAAGGTTTTATGACATTAATAAGGAACGTATTATTGATATTTACGTAAAAACATCTAAATTTAAGTTTTGTGTTATTTTAAATAACTTATGTTGACACTAAACCTGTCTTTGTTTTATGATTGCTTTATTCAAATTTGGAATAGAATAGTTTCTTTTCGTATATCCTTAATAATTGGTTTAAGGGTCTCTACCGGGAACCGTAAATTTCTGGCTACGAAAATATGCTAAGGCATATTTTTGTGGCCTTTTTCTGTTACATCGTGGAGCGGCAAACGAATGAATAATGAGGGGGAGAAGCACAATGGGGAACATCCTAATTAAAAATGCTGAAATCATTACCATGAATAAGCAGGAGGATATGCTTGTCGGGGATGTTCGAATTAAGGACGATATCATCGTAGAGATCGGCACTGACCTGATCCCGAAGGGAGACGAAAAGGTAATCAATGCCACAAACCGGACCTTAATCCCCGGTTTTGTTCAGACACATATTCATTTATGCCAGACGTTATTCCGTGGGAAGGGAGATGATCTGGAGCTTATGGATTGGCTGCGTAAACGGATTTGGCCGTTAGAAGCTGCGCATGATGAAGAATCCCTTTATTATTCGGCGATGCTTGGTATTGGGGAACTGATCTCCAGCGGAACCACTACGATTGTTGATATGGAGACTGTCCATCATACGGACTATGCTTTTCAGGCTATTGCTAAAAGTGGAATTCGGGCATTGTCCGGCAAGGTGATGATGGATCAAAAAGGAGGAGATGTGCCTGAAGCACTGCAAGAAGACACTGCTTCTTCTTTGCAGGAAAGTGTGGATTTGCTTGAAAAATGGAATGGCTATGGCAATGGCCGAATTCAATATGCGTTCTCTCCGCGTTTTGTAATATCCTGTACCGAGCCCTTATTAACCGAGGTACGAGTTCTCTCCGCAAGGTATGATGTGAAGGTCCATACCCATGCTTCTGAGAACTTAGGGGAAATTGAGATTGTGCAGGCGATGACCGGAATGCGTAACATCGTCTACCTGGACCATCTAGGATTAGCTAATGAGCGCTTAATACTGGCGCACTGTGTTTGGCTGGATGCTGAGGAGCAGCGCATATTGCGAGATCGCGGAGTCCATGTAAGTCATTGCCCCGGTTCAAATCTGAAACTAGCCTCTGGAATTGCAGATACACCGGGGATGCTCCATGATCATGTGTCACTAAGTCTAGGTGCTGACGGTGCACCGTGCAATAATAATCTAGATATGTTTAATGAAATGCGCCTTGCGGCAATTATTCAGAAGCCTCAACATGGACCTACGACGATGGATGCGAGAAGTGTATTTCGTATGGCAACTATAGGCGGGGCAAAGGCGGTAGGAATGGAAGAGAAGATCGGCAGTATTGAGGTAGGTAAAAAGGCAGACCTAGTGCTTCTGAATCTCTTCAATTTCCACACCTTCCCCTCCTACGACGTAGATCCCATCTCTAGAATTGTATATTCCGCTACCCGGGCGGATGTGGAAACTACGATTATCGATGGGGAGATCGTGATGGATAGAGGCCTGTTGAAGACTGTAGATAAAGAAATTGTTCTAAATGAAGCTAACCGTTCTATTAAAAGATTGCTTAAGCATACTTCGATCGTCTAAAGATTGATCAACTCATAGTTAACAGGGATGTTCCAATGCCGGAAGGGTAGCGGGGCATCTCTTTTTTGTAGAAGATAATTCTACCATTTTGATAAAAAAAGTAAGTATTGTTATACTAGAACAACCTGATATTTTACAATTTACTAGAATAGATTTGATATTTCGAACAAATGAACATGTAAGAGGGGATTATAAGTGAAAAAGCAAGGGCCGGATCGCGCCCATTTTTTTATCGTTGTTATATTGTTATGGTTAAAGCTGTTGCTTCTGAGAGTGTTGTTCTTTGATAGAATTGCTTGGGAATGGATTGCAGCGGATGTAGCGCCAGTCCTTTTTATTATGGGGATTTTAACGGTGATTACGCCATCTAGGGTGAGAACAACCGTCTATTGGATAATTAACGGCTTTTTATCGCTGTTGATATTCGCAGCCGCTGTATATTTTAATCACTTTGGTTCTGTTCCAACCTACCTGGCCTTATCTGAAATCAATCAGGTATTTCAAGTGAAGGCAAGCGTAGAATCTACCATAAAGAGTATTGATTACTTATTCTTCGTGGATTTTGTCATCTTCGCAATCTATGGTTTGATTCGCAGATGGAAACAAGGAAAGACCTACCCGCGTGAACGCCTTAGTTCCCGGAAGACAGGATTCGTGCATGTGGTGGTGATTCTGGTATCCATTATTGGAGGTTTTTCTTTATCGGCATATTCTGTCCACTCTGCACGGGGGATTACAAATGAGCTTGTACAGGCAGAAACTGCCGGATTTCTAAATTATGAAGTCGTTGCTGCGATTAAGATTAATGAAGATAACAATCTCATTGGAACGGGTGATATTAAAGATACAATTGCGAAGGTTGACGCGCTGCAATCTTCCTATCCATATAGTGACAAGGCAGCGGGTACGACTCCTGATTATTTTGGCTCACAAAAGGGTAAAAATGTAATTGTGCTGCAATTAGAAGCTTTTCAGAATTTCCCGTTGCATCAATCCCTGAATGGTCAGGAACTGACGCCAGTCATGAATAAGCTAGCGGATGAGGGCTTTTATTTTCCTCATGTCTACCAGCAGATTGGTCCAGGGAATACGTCTGACGCTGAATTCATGAGTAATACGTCTATTTATCCGATTGGTACTTTGGCTATGTCTACCGGATTCGGGGATAGAGAGCTGCCAAGCTTACCACGACTGCTAAGGGATAAAGGGTATGAGGCGTACACCTTTCATGTGAATAAAGTAGGGTTTTGGAATCGAAATGAGCTGTATCCGGCGCTTGGGTTTAACGGCTATTACGACAAAGATTATTTTACAAATGATCATTTTAATGCGTTTGGTGCTTCCGATGAACAGCTGTATATCACGGGTGTCGAAAAATTGGCAGAGCTGAAGAAGAAAGGTACTCCTTTCTACGCACAGATGGTGACAGCATCCAGTCATCATCCGTTTAAAATTCCAGATTCTTTTAAGAAAATCACTGTCCCTGATAACTTGAAGGATACGATGCTTGGTGATTATTTGACGGCTATAAACTATACTGATTATGCCATAGGTACTTTAATAGAAGGTTTGAAAAAAAATGGATTGTGGGATAACACTGTTCTGGTCATGTATGGCGATCACTTTGGCCTGCAGCCTCAAGACGTTCCACCAGAGCAAGTGGAAAGCGCACTTGGTATTCCATACGATTCACGGATTAGCCGCTTTAATATTCCATTCATTGTACGTGTGCCGGGAATGGAGCAAGGGCAAGTAGTAGAGCGTACCGGAGGACAACTAGATATCCTTCCTACGATCGCTAATTTAATGGGTGTTTCACTACAACAAGAAGGTTATACAGCCTTTGGTCATGACCTGCTCAACATTGATCGTAATGTGTTAGGGATGAGGTATTATTTGCCTTCCGGCTCCTTCTTTAATGATGACATTCTCTATGTCCCTGGAAAAGGATTTGCAGATGGTGAAGCGGTGTCGCTGGATACGCTCAAGCCGGTAACGGACTTCTCGAAATATCAGAGCGATTATGAGTATGTATTGAAGCTAATGAATTTGTCCGACGAATATGTGAAGCTGTTACCACAGAGATAGGGGGAATCATGAAAAAGTTCTGGAAACCGGAGTATCTCGTAAGCCTTGCTGGCTGCGGTCTCATTATTTATCTGCTTTTCGTAGGACCATTTATTGGTGTTGCCGATAATGGAGACTTTCTGCGTATGATGAATACCATCGGTCTGAACTACTATGATACTGCAGCATCGTATACCGACCAGTTTTTTAATTACAGTCATTCCCGTTTTGCGTATGAGAATTTGTTCAGAGGCTTTTATCCTTCCTCACAGATTTTGCTCGTACTTGTACCGAGATTGATCGGTGGGCTTATCCATGGAAGCTTTTTTGATGTTAGATTGCTTGGTGCAGTCTATGGTCTTCTTTTACTGGTGGCTACCTGGCTGCTGGTGAAGTACAATGCTCGCGGCTCTTATGTTATGGGGCTGCTGCTAGGTGCAGCTATATTATTTGTATTTTACGATATTGGGTATTTGGCATACTTTAACTCCTTGTTTGGAGAACCGGTATCGATGGTGTTCATGCTGCTGACCTTTGCGCTGGGGTTAAGATTAACTAGCCAAGAAAAGCCTACGACAAAAGGGCTAACCTTGTTCTTTATCGCGATTCTGTTTCTGGTCACCTCTAAAATCCAGAATGCGCCGATTGGGATTGCCTTTGCATTGATCTTCCTGCGGTTTATGACGCTTGATGGTGAACGAAAATGGAGAAAGCTGGCCTTACGCTTTTCGATTGCGATATTTCTGGTATCCATCGTTATGTACGTGACGGCGCCAAAAGAGCTGAAGCATATTAACCTGTATCAGACTGTGTTTTTTGGGATATTAAACGAATCACCGGATGTGAAGGGAGATTTGCAGGATCTCGGATTGCCGGAGCGGTTGGAGGTACTTGCGGGCACGAATTATTTTCAGACCGATACAGTGATCAAACAGGATGATCCTTCGCTGGTACCGGATTTCTACGACCGGGTATCCCATAAGGATGTATTGTTCTTCTACTTAAAACATCCAGGACGGTTAATAGATAATATGGAATATGCTGCGAGTAACAGTATGGCGATTCGCCCTTATTATTTAGGGAACTATGAGAAGAGTGAAAATAAGCCAGCAGGCGCATTATCGTATACTTATAGCGGATGGAGCGAATTCAAGAACAAGCATATTCCGCATACGCTTGGATTCCTCTCCCTATTTTATCTGCTGTATTTTGCCGGGGCATTGTTCCAATACTTCCGCAGTAGGGATGTTCGTGGTAGAGTTGCCGGTGAACTGCTGATGTTATTAGGGCTGATAGGGATTTTCTCCTTCTTGGTTCCGATTCTTGGGGACGGAAGGGCTGATATCGGTAAGCATTTATTCCTGTTTAATGTGTGCTTCGATATGATGGTTGTAGTCATGTTCGGATGGGTTGTACACAAGCTCGTAGGGATTGTAAGACGTTAAGTTAAGGAACAAATCAAACAGCAAGTTTCCGATTATGGAGACTTGCTGTTTTTATTTGTTTATCTATTCATTCATCCTCTAAAAGCTCACGCAGCATGCCCTGACGGTCATTCATAAATGCTTTGGTCACGGTATAGTGCTCCGTCTCCTCCAAGGCGACAGAACGGATGCCCTCACCCTCTAGAAGAAAAATTTCAGCTTCCGGATAGGACATCAGAATAGGTGAATGGGTTGCGATAATAAACTGTGAGTCCTGCTGAACAAGCTCATGCATACGCACCAGCAGAGACATTTGCCGCAGCGGAGATAGAGCCGCTTCAGGTTCATCAAGGATATAAAGTCCACGGCCAGCGAAACGATGAACGAACGCTGCGAAAAAAGACTCTCCATGTGATTGCTCGTGCAGGGATTTCCCTCCGTAGGAGTTCTTGATCGGTGGGGTGAAACCAGGCTGTTCATCTAATTCATCAATGTAGGAAGCCACATTATAATAGCTCTCCGCGCGTAGAAAAAAGCCGTCCTTCGGACGTCTAACCCCTCTAGCAATTCTAAAATACTCATAGAGACTCGAATGCGAGGAACGAGTGTTAAAAGAGAAGTTAAGTGTGCCACCTTCAGGGTTAAAGCCCCACGCAGCAGCAATTCCCTCTAACAAGGTAGATTTCCCTGTGCCATTCTCCCCGACAAGAAAGGTTACTGGCTTTTGAAAAATAAGCCGATCCAGTGTTCTTACGGCTGGCAGATGAAATGGATAGGTTTGGAATGATGGAACCTGATCACGAAGCAGTTCTGCATGACGCAAGTAAAGCGTGGTGTTATTCATAGTGCCCCCCTGTGAATGCCAGAAAAAAATCTATTCCGGACAGATATGACGAGATTAGAGCTTCGAGCTAGACCATTATAGTGCGTGTTCAAAAAGTACGGTTTTCAGCACCGAGAAGATTGAAAGAAGGTAGAAACTGAGGAGCGGAGCGGAGCGTAGTGGAAGCTACGTGAGCACCGGAAGTTTCGCCTGAATTCAATATTCGATGTCGAGGAATCTTCTTGGGGTACTTCGTGATCAAAAGCGGACTTTTTGAACTACCTCTTATAGTATACCAGCATCCTGTGAGTGGATGAAATCATCTAAGGTTCGGGCAAGCCGGGCAAAAGACAGGGGGCATCTGCCAATTTAGTTTTAGTAAAGACAGATGTCCATGAGGCGAGTGCTGACTCCGCATATAGTTATACTGTCTTGAGAATACGACGGGGCAGGGTGAAGGCCGTGAAAGCGAGAAAAAGAAAAAAACACAAGCGTCCGCGAGAATATCGCGACGGTTATCACGAAGGATATCGTCTTGGCATGTGTGAAGCTGTGCAGCGTCTGAATACTCCAGGGGTCGAAGCCTGCCGACCATTTAAGTTAATGTATGTTCCTCAAGGATTTCAGGCGATCGACACTGGCGTAACGGAGGCACTGCAGCAGCTTGTAAGTGAGCTTGTAATAAGCACTCCTGAAACGATGCTGGAAACCGCGGCACGGGAAATGCCTGGGGCAGTATTAGTAATGAATGGACTTCACGTATTCCCGGAAAATCATTTAGAGCAGATTTCAGAGATAAGAAAGCTAGGCATCCCCACCGCCATCTGGTTTGTGGATGATCCTTATTTTACAGAGGACACTTCAGTCATTTGTAGGCACTATGATCACGTATTTACACATGAGCTGGGTTGTGTGGAGTTCTATCAATCCCTTGGAGTGTCATCGGTTCATTATTTGCCACTATGTGTCAATCCAAAGATGTTCTACCCACGCCGTACCGGCCCGCAATATCAGTATGACATTGTATTTATTGGTAATGCATTTCGTAACCGGACAGAGCTGTTCGATGAACTGGCACCTTATCTAAAGGGGAAGAAGGTGCTTATCGCCGGGGGATTTTGGGAACGCCTCGCCACCTATGATCAGCTTACGCCTTTTATTAGCAACGGCTTTATTCCGCCTGAGGAAACAGCGAACTACTACAGTGGTGCGAAAATAGTCATTAATATTCACCGCCCGTGGGAAGAAGGACAGGATAACCGGAATAGCTACCGCCTTCCTTCACGTTCCATTAATCCGCGGACCTATGAGATCAGCGCCTGCGGTACTATGCAGCTTACGGATGTACGTGAGGACCTGGGCAATTATTATCGGCCTGGTTATGATCTGGATACTTTTGGATCCGCAAAGGAATTGCAGCAGAAGATTGAGTACTATCTGAAGCATGAAAAAGAGCGTCGAATCTACGCCTTACGGGGATTACGGACTACAATGCGCAACCATACATTCACTGCGCGTTTGCCTCATTTGTTGAATGTGATTGCTTCACGTGTATGAAATCTATAACGGGATAAAGGAGCGAGGATTATGAATAATAATGAATTTATTATGCCTACACCACCATTACCTCTGACACCTCCAGAGGAAGAAAAGCTGCGTGGTCGCCTGAGTGGTTTCAAAGGCGGTTATGATGAGGGCTATTTACGGGGGCGTCTTGCGATTCTGAATGGTCGTCCTGAAGAAGTATTTCCGGTACGGAATATTCATGTCATGTATGTCGCTTCTGGCAAAGGATACCCTTACTCCCCTTTAGATGATGCGGTTCTTTGCGCTCTGCAAAAATTAACAGCTCAAGTTACGATAACGGACGTGCGTCAAAATCTAGTAGAGCTGGCTGCAGCGCAAAGACCGGATCTAGTACTGGTATTGGACGGTATGGATTTACCGCTTGAGCAGATCGATGCGATTCGCACTAGTGGCGTCCGGACAGCGATTTGGCTTACAGATGATCCTTATTACACTGACTTTACGATCAAGATTGTGGCACACTACGATTTTGTATTCACACTTGAACGTAATTGTATTGATTTCTACCGGGGACTCGGTTGCCCTGAGGTCCATTATCTCCCCTTTGCTGCTCATCTAGAGCATTACCGTCCTACTACAACACGTTCGTCATTGAATCGGGAAGTTAGCTTTATTGGCTCCGCCTATTGGAACCGGGTCAACTTCTTCCGTGAGATTCTTCCTGACCTGATGAACTATAACACGGTGATTAACGGAATCTGGTGGGATCGTCTGCCTGAGGCCCCGCTGTACGGTGACCGTATTGAAATTGGTAAGTGGATGTCGCCACAAGAAACAGCGGTAGCTTACAGTGGCTCTAAAATCGTCATTAACCTCCACCGCTCGCACATTGATGAAGTAGTTAACAACAATACGCTCTCGATTCCAGCTGTTTCTCCTAATCCGCGTACCTTTGAAATTGCAGCAACAGGCACATTGCAATTAGTGGATGCCAGAGATGATATGGGATCTTTCTACAAACCGGGTGAAGAAATTGAGACCTTTGCAAGCCCTCAGGAAATGATGGATAAAATCCGTTATTACCTAACTCATGAGGAGGAACGCCGGGCGATCGCACTGCGCGCTTTTGAACGGACGCTTAAGGATCACACCTACGCAAAACGTATTTACCAGATGTTAGCGGTAATTTACGGCTAGGCTTGTTTCTGAACTGGATATGGAAATGTGCGTTTAGCAGGGGACAGGTGTCGTGCCGGCATCTGTTTTTCCTCGATATACTGTAGAACCGACCTCAGCGTATGCCTGTAACCTATGAAAAGAAATTGCAGCTGGAGCGGCTTGAATAGCTGAGTGGCGGGGGCTCGGGAAAAGCGACTGCTTTCTACGCGATTTTTACTGCGAAGTAAGAAACTGAGCAACGCTTCTTAAAACTAAGTGGATGCTTTCGAGGCGAGTTTTACTGCGAAGTAAAAGACTTAGTAACGCTTCGTAAAACTAAGCGGATGCTTTCGAAGCGAGTTTTACTGCGAAGTAAGAGACTTGAGTAACGCTTCGTAAAACTTTTAGGGAGGTGAATGGCTGCTCCAGGCCCTCGTTAGGGAGCGCCGAAACGCCATGGCTGATAAAGCTACAATCGTCCTCTTTTCACATGTATCCAATACACGCAGTATTACCGGAGCGGAAAAGCTGTTGTTGTTTTTCGCTCAGGAGCTTTCTCCGTACTTTAATTGTATTCTCGTTGCACCTCAGGACGGCAAGCTGACTGCTCAGGCTCGAAGCTGCGGAATAAGTGTACAGTTGCTCTCGATTCCTCTTTTATACGGAATGTACACTCCTTATGCAGGGCTCGAGGCAGATGCTCGTAAATTTCAGGAAGGCAGGGAGTATCACGAATTAACAGACTGGCTAGCCTCTCTGCGCCCGTCGTTTATTATTACAAGTACCTGTGTGCATGCTTTGCCGGCAATGGCTGCCAAGTCACTGGGCATTCCGGTGGTATGGAAAATATCAGAGACGATAACTGACAATGAGTATACACCCATTAGTGTAGGGCTGATTCATCGGAATAGTGATGAGATTCTGTCTATTTCACAGACGGCAGCAGCTTGCTTTCCAGAGGAAGTGAGAGCGGAGAAAGTAATCCAGCTACCCCCTTCTTGGAATGACAAAGAGATGATGATTGAGGCTTGGAGCAAGCTTCGGGGCGAACACCGGCGAGAGCTAAGGATTAAACCGCAGGAGCAGCTGGTCGGTTATATTTCTTCCTTTATTAATAAGGAAAAAGGATTGGAACATTTTGTGAAAATGGCTGTGCTTGTGTACGCAGTCCATCCCAATACGAAATTTGTTGTCATAGGCTCAGCCGGTGACAAAAGCTACTATGATCGCTGTGTCCGCAAGGTAAAGCTTGAGGGACTGTATACCCGCTTTAAATTTGTTGGTTATGCTGAATGTCTTCCATCTGCTTATTGCGCGATGGATGTACTGGTTGTTCCCAGTCTGATCCGTGAAGGCTTTGGAATGACCGCTTTGGAAGGAATGGCTTTTGGAAAGCCCGTTGTCGCTTACGACTCCGGGGGCTTGCGGGAGATTCTGCACGCAGCAGGCTGCAGCGAAAATCTCGTCCCAGCGTCGGACATTTCCGCGCTGGCCGAAAGAGTCAACGTCATGCTGGCGCAGCCGGGACTGGCGATAACCATAGGCGCCCAAGCGCGGGAGCGCGTCGACGCCGTTTATGGCCCGGCGGCTTATCGGAGCCGCCTGCAGGGTCTTGCGGAGATGTGGAGCCTCCGCTATTGCAGCGCACCGCCGGTGCGCGAGGCAGACAGCGTGGTGGAATCACCCGCTGTCCTGCCTGAATTGCCCGCAGCATCGCCGGCTTTGCCGCCGCGAAGCAAGGGCCTGCCGAGCCGCGTCGCCCGCAAGCGGCGCGGCAAAGCCCGGGCGCGCCGGCGAAGCGGTCGCCCGTTGGTTTTGCGCCGCGCTGCTCGCAAGCGGCGTAAGGGCTCTGCCCGGCGGCGGAGCACCGCCGGGGGCAAGCGCCGCCGGGCCCGCCGGAGTGGGCGGCGGCGCACGGCGTAAATGCTCCGCTTGCCGCGAAGGTGGCTAGCGGAGCGGAAAAAGGGGTACTTATCTCCCAGATTGCCGCGAATCCGGCCAAATGAGCAAAAAGAGGGGTAAAAATCCCCCAGATTGCCGCGAATCCGGCCAAATGAGCGAAAAGAGGGGTAAAAATCCCCCAGGTTGCCGCGAATCCGGCCAAATGAGCGAAAAGAGGGGTAAAAATCCCCCAGATTGCCGCGAATCCGGCCAAATGAGCAAAAAGAGGTGTATAAATCCCCCAGATTGCCGCGAATCCAGTCAAATGGGCGGAAAGAAGGGTAAAAATCCCCCGGTTGCCCGCGAATCCGGCCGGAAACGCGCAATAAACAGTATAACTCTCGTAGATTATCCGAGTCCAGATAAGAGCCCTATTCTTTTCACACTCAGTCCACCCGACTGAGCCAAGACAGACCATCATCAAACAGGCAGGGGAGTGAACTCATGAAGATCATGACGATTTTGGGCACGAGGCCTGAAATCATCCGCCTCAGTGTTATCATTCCGCTTCTCGACGAACATGCTGAGCGGCACATTCTGGTGCATACCGGTCAGAACTTCACCGCCAGTCTCAGTGGCATTTTCTTTGCGGAGCTGGGACTGCGAGCGCCGGATTATGTGCTGCAGGATAAGCAAGCAGGACTCGGCGGCCAGCTTGCCGCTATGTTCGGAGGGCTAGAAAGCATTTTACAGAAAGAACAGCCAGACCGTGTCTTGCTTCTGGGGGATACGAATAGCGCGCTATGCGCGATTTTGGCGGAACGAATGGGTATTCCGGTGGTGCATATGGAAGCGGGGAACCGCTGCTATGACCTAAAAGTGCCCGAAGAGAAAAACCGCCGTGTCATAGATGCCGTTTCAACCATTAATATGCCATATACACAGCAGAGTAAAAGACATCTAATTAGCGAAGGCTTCCCTAGCAGACGTATTGTGTTAACTGGAAATCCGATTCATGAGGTCATGACTCATTTTGAAGCAAGGATCCAGTCTAGCAGCATTCTGGAGCAGCTGAAGCTTACCTCAGGGCAGTATTTCCTTGTAACAGCACACCGTGCAGAGAATGTAGATGATCCAGAGTCCCTTGTACAAATTATGTCAGGTCTTAACGCTGTGGCTGAGCATTTTGGAATTCGTTTAATATGCAGCATTCATCCTCGCACTCGCTCCAAACTAACCGAGCAATTCTCTCTTCCAATGAACCCTCTCGTTGAATTTCATGAGCCCTTCGGATTTTTTGATTTTGTTTATTTGGAACAGCATGCCTTGTGTGCCATCACCGACAGCGGGACCGTACAGGAGGAATGCTGCTTGATGAAAGTGCCAACCGTGACGATTCGCAGAACAACGGAGCGTCCAGAAACGGTGGATTGCGGAAGTAATGTGGTGTCAGGTGTAGATCAGAACAGTATTCTGCGCAGCGTCAAGCTGATGACGGCGCTTCGCCGGGATTGGGTGGCTCCGGAAGGTTACTTGACTCCGGATGTTTCGGTAAAGGTAGTTAAATTTTTGCTTGGAGGGAACCTGCATGTTCAATAATAAACGGATTGTGGTCACAGGCGGCACCGGTTCCTGGGGGCATGAACTGATTAGGCAACTTCTGCCTCAAAATCCTAAGGAAATCATTGTATTCTCCCGCAGCGAATCTGCACAAGTGGCAATGAGCCGGGAGTTCGAGGATCACCGTCTCAGTTTTATCATTGGCGATATCCGTGACAAGGATGCGCTGATCGCCGCCTGCCGCGGCGTGGATTACATCTTCCATTTGGCGGCACTTAAGCATGTTCCGGTCTGTGAAGATCAGCCCTATGAAGCACTGAAAACCAATGTAGTCGGTACTCAGAATGTGATTGAAGCTGCCATTGTGAATGGTGTTGAGAAAGCCATTTACATCTCTACTGATAAGGCTGCGAACCCGTCGAACTTCTATGGGATGACCAAAGCGATTGGGGAAAAATTGTTCGTCTACGCGAACCTAATTGGCTCAAACACCCGTTTTGTAACCGTGCGTGGAGGTAATGTGCTCGGAACGAACGGCAGCGTAGTGCACTTGTTCATGAAGCAGATCAAGGACAAGGGACAGGTACGCATTACTGATATGAAAATGACCCGTTTCTTTTTCACATTACGCGATGCGATAACCTTGTTATTTAAAGCCTCTGAGGTTAGCTTAGGTGGAGAAATCTTTGTCATGACGATGCCGACCTGCCGGATTATCGATTTGGCAGAGGTGTTAATCGAAGCCTCTGGAGAGTCCAATGTAAGTATTGTTGAGACCGGAATTCGTCCTGGGGAGAAAATACACGAGATTCTAATGAGTGATTTCGAAAGCTTAACCACTGTCGTGTACGATGAACAGTATCTAGTAATTCTCCCTACGCTGAACATGCCGGAATTAAAGGCACATTATAGCGCTTATCCTCATGTCTCCTTTAATAGCTTCAGTTCAGAGACAAATCTAATGGATCAGGAAGAGATCAAAAGCATCCTGATTCGGGGAGGGTTTCTGCAATGAAGCTGCTTATCCTTGGTGGAAACGGTATGGCGGGGCATATGCTGGCGGATTATTTTCGCCGCCAGGGCAAGCATCACGTCTTCCATACAACCCGGGATAAGAGCGATCTTGGCGGGCTGTATGTAGATGCGAACGATATAGCCGGAGTAGAGAAGCTGGTCGATATCGTCTCCCCTCATTGCATCATTAATGCGATGGGGGTACTCAATCAATTCGCAGAACGTGACAGAATTGGAGCTTACCACGTGAATGGATTTCTTCCTCACCACTTGTGGCGAATGGCGGAAGCTGTTCACGCAAGACTTATTCATATCAGTACCGACTGCGTGTTTGAAGGAACACGCGGGGGGTACACAGAAGAGGATGTACCTGATGGCACGTCATCTTATGCGATTTCAAAAAGTCTTGGCGAGGTGCGGCAACCTGGACATCTTACAATCCGCACTTCGATTATTGGTCCGGAAATCCGTTCAGGCGGTATTGGTCTGATGGATTGGTTCCTGTCACAGAGTGGTCAAGTGTCAGGATACCGCCGGGTGATGTGGAATGGGGTCACTACACTTCAATTAGCCAAAGCAGTGGATACACTGCTGGATTCCACGGTATCGGGGCTGATCCATTTAGCGCATCCGAAGCCGGTGAGCAAGTATGAGCTGCTTCAGTATATTCAGGCTGCTTTTCATAAAGAGGATGTGGAAATCATTCCTGAGGATGAACATGTCCAAGATCGTACATTAGTGAATACAAGAACGGATGTTAACTTTCCGTTGCCTTCGTACCCCCTGATGCTGCAAGAACTGGCTGACTGGATGAAACAGTCAGAGATGTCCCCATGAAAGGGCAAAAACTACTAATCACCGGGGCGGCCGGATTCACCGGTCGACATGCTGTTCATTTGTTCTCGGCAGGAGGCGCTGAGGTTACCGCTGTGGTACGTCCGTCATCAACAGCGGGTGTCCTGGCTTCCGCTGTGTTTCCAGAAGGAGTTAAGGTTTATCACTGTGATTTAAGCAATCGGAAGGCCGTAGCTGAGATGATCAAGGAAACTTCACCGGAGGCTGTCCTTCATTTGGCAGGAAACAATTCGGTGCCTGAGTCTTGGCGCAACCCTTTGCTCTTTATGGAGACGAATGTGATGGCTACGTTATATTTGCTAGAAGCGATGCGAAGTTTACCTGCCAGTCGGATTCTTGTAGCAGGCTCACGGCTTAAATTCAAACCGGGTGTGGTGGCAGGACCACCACATCCATATAGCCTTAGCAAAACAATAGAAGAGCTGGTGTCCCTAGCTTGGGGCACCTTGTTTAAACAGCCCGTTCTACTGGCTGAGCCCTGCAACCTGATCGGTCCCGGTCCTTCTACCGGCTTCTGCTCATTATTGGCACAGCATATTGTTCGTAGTGAAGTGTATGCAGGCGAAGAAATCCCTCCCTTTAAACTTTCCTCTCGCTATGCCTTACGTGATTTTTTGGATGTACGCGATGCTGTAAGAGCTTATGACCTTATATTGCGCGAAGGTACTAATGGAACCATCTATCGAATTGATTCAGGAATACAGCGGCCACTTGGAGATATCTCGGAACAGCTGATAAGCCTTTCCACAACTTCGGTTCCAATGGACTGGGGACCAGAACTAGCTGCACCCTCTATTCTAGAAAACGGAATGGCGGGGGATAGACTAATCCTTTCAGATGCTTCTGCAACACCGGAGGAAGATGTATCTTCCCTGGGCTGGAAGCCAGAAATTGAGTTTAGTCAGTCCTTAACAGATATTTTGGACTATTGCCGTGCGAACTGGGAAGGACGGATGTTATGAGACCGAAAGTATCGGTAGTGATTCCTTTTTATAACTGCCCTTATATAGAGCATGCTTTACAAAGTGTGCTATCACAGTCTTGGGAGCCTTACGAGATCATTGTCGTTGATGACGGCTCGACCGTTCATTCAGAACTGATAAGACCGTATTTTCCGCGAATTCATTATTTGGGAAAAAGCAACGGAGGAACCGCCTCCGCACTGAATCACGGCATCTTGCATGCAACTGGAGATTATGTGGCATGGCTCAGCTCAGATGACTTATTCTACCGTGACAAAATCAATAATCAGGTGCTGTTCATGGAGCAGAACCACCTGTTCATCTCTTATACCAACTTCAATTATATTAACGGTCAATCTCAGTTACTTCAGATGAACGCCTCACTTCTGTTTCCGAATCAGTTGGAGTATTTACGTTGCTTTCTGCACGGTAACCCTATTAATGGCTGTACGGTGATGTTCAAAAGAGAGGTGTTTGGAGCGATTGGGCTTTTTAATGAATCACTTCCCTATACACATGACTATGATTTATGGTACCGTGCGATTCTGAATGGTTATGCACCCGCGATGCTGAATCAGTCACTCACTGCTTACCGTAATCATGAAGGGATGGGGACGCTTAAATATTACGATGTCATTATGGCAGAGGCTGCTGCAACTAACGCTCGCTACAAGGCTCCGCTCCAGCACTTGATCTCTTCTATGGGGGGGTAAGAAAGTTATGTACCGGGAAATTGAAGTGAATGACTTTCTACCAATCTTATTGGAGCAGTTAAAATTCTGTGAAAGTATACTGGATATCGGCAGTGGCACCGGTACCCTGCTTGAACGGTATGAAGCCGCAGTAGTCCTTGGACTAGAAATTCACAGACCTTACCTGCTGCATCGTGAATATAAAGCACCTCATATTATTCCTGTGCACGGGGATGCTTGTCATATGGATAAATTATTCCTTCCAAAGACGTTCTCAGCGGTCACTTTTATCGATTCAATTGAACACTTTGAAAGGAAGGAAGGACAAAGATTACTCGGGATGGCAGAGAGAATCGCCTATAATCGTGTAGTCGTATTTACACCTCGGGGTTTTTTTCCGCAGGAGGGAATGGATCATTATCACTTGCAAGGAGAATATTATCAAAAGCACCGGAGCGGATGGGAGCCAGAGGACTTTATAGAGCTGGGGTATGCTGTAACAGTACTTAAAGGTTTTCATCATGCTCAAAACCCATCGTTTCGTGAGGCGTTTGGTGAAGGTCATGCTCCGGTAGATGCCTTATTGGCTTGCAAAACAGTATAAAGGCCGAGCTTCAGGTGAAGGAGGTGAGCGCATGAGTGAAGAACCTAAAGTGTCGGTGGTCATTCCTTTTTATAACTGTCCATATGTGGATCTCGCCATCCAAAGCGTTTTGGAACAAAGCTATTCGAACATAGAGATCATTGTAATTGATGATGGGTCTACGCTTTGGATGGAGAAGCTTGAACCTTTCAGGGATAAGATTGTTTATATACGAAAAAACAATGGAGGAACCGCCTCCGCGTTAAATAAAGGAATAGATGCGGCTACCGGAACTTATTTTGCCTGGCTGAGCGCTGATGATTTATTTCATCCGAATAAAATCAAACACCAGATGCAAATGCTCAAGAGGACAGGTACTTCGTTTAATTATACAGCCTATTATTATATAAACGAGCAGGGTGAGCGGATTTCCGAGACGATAAGTATGATTTTTGACAGCAGGGCAAAGTTTATTGAGACCATGATGTTAGGCTGCCCGGTGAATGGAAGTACGGTCCTTCTTCATATGGGTATCTTCCGCGCAGTTGGGAAATTTAATGAGAGATTATTATATACACAAGATTATGATCTTTGGCTGCGTATTTTACCGTATTATACATGGTCTTAAATAGAGGAACCGCTGCTTGATTACCGAGTTCATAATGAGATGGGCTCAGTCATTCACAAAGAGGAGCAGAAAAAGGAGATTGAACAAGTACAAGCAAAACATCACAGGGTTCTATCGCGGTTGTTGCAAAAGGAGAGAGGGAGATGAAGTTAATATTTCCTGTTCTAACTCTTACCAGGGGCGGGGCCCAGCGTATGCTAGCGGAATTGGCCAATCGTTTGACAGAGATTGGTCATGAAGTAACGATTCTTTTACCCAGCGATGGTGTTGTAGAATACGAGACGGAATGTGAACTGCTCTATGCAAAAGAAGGTGAACTGGCAGCAAGCGATTTTCCTGTAGGAGATGTGATTATTTCCAACTTCTATACCACAGTTGAAGTATCGCAGCGGGCAAGTGAAGAGGGTAAAGGTGTTCATGTTCGATTGGCGCTTTGTTATGAGCCGGCCTTTTTACCTGACAATAGCCGTTCTTTTTCATCATATAATATTGCGACTAACCTACTCGTTCTATCACGCTGGCAACAAGGAATTGTCCAAATGAATCATGGCATTAAAGGGAGAATTGTACCGATCGGAGTAGGTCCCGTTTTTAAAAATATGCAAGTCCGTGATCCTAAAAAAAGGCTGGTAGTTTCTGCGATTATGCGCAAGCCAGAGGGTGGATTCTCAGCTCACCGTGAGCAGGATTATTTACTTCAGCAATTAAACAAGGTTAAAGCCTACCACCCGGAGGTTGAACTGTATTTGATTTCTCCTCCCGGAGAACAAGCGGAATCTGCAACGCTGCAAACTCTGGTGAACGATGAACGTTACCAAATAAGGACTCCAGCGGATGATACAGAACTCTGTTTCCATTATAGTGAGAGCGACATTTTTGTGAGTTCGAGTACGTATGATACAGGTTCGTTGCCAGGGATTGAGGCTATGCGTTGTGGTGCAGCGCTCGTTACGGTTTACTCAGGTGGGAATATGGAATATTGCACGCATGGCCATAACTGCTTAATGTCCTACCGATTTCAGAATAGGCTCGCAGATGATATTATAACCTTAATCAGAGATCCGGCTTTACGCCAACGATTAGCTCGTAAGGGTGAACAGGTTTCACAGAATTTCACTTGGGAAAAAAGCACACAAATATTTCAAAATGTGTTGTTTGAGATTGTATCAAGAAATCCATCTTAGTATGTCCCACAATTATAAAAGAACCTTCAAATCCACAAATAAAGTGGTTTGAAGGTTCTTTTGCAGTTAGAAGTTAGAAGATGGCAAAGGAGTTCATCATTTCACGAAATGACTGCGCATATTTTTCCGTACCGTAACGTGTAACCATATAATTCCTTCCTTGCTGGCGGAGTGCATTTCGCAGTGGCATATTGTTCATTAGCTCTAACCCTTCCTTGACCGCCGTTTCGATGTTGCCAAGAGGATAAAATTTGCCTGAGATATTATGCACAATAAAAGATCTAACACCGTCAGAATCCGTACTAAGTACAGGACAAGTGCAGCAAATGGCTTCTGCAACAGCATATCCAAAACCCTCTGTAATAGAAGTGGATAACAGAAACCCTCCAGAATTAGCTATGGAGGAATAATAAATCGGCATTACATGGTTAGGAATATTGGTGAAGGTACTTAGACGGTCGTTCAGACCTAAGTTTTGCAATTCTTCTTGGAAGGGCTGCTTTTGATCCTCTGTGGCTAATTCAGGGTCATGAAACATCCATAAATGAAGGTTTGGTTTGTGAAGGCGAAGTTGATGGGCAATTCTCAAATATTCGCGCCAATTTTTATTGCTTTCCAGACGCCCGACCCAAGCGATGACCGGATCAGCCGGAGGCTCGGCAGGGATGTGCTGAAAGGACTGGACATCAACAATATTGGGAATGACATATCGATGTAGCCATGGACAGATTTCAATAAACAGCTCCAGTAAATGATCCGTTGGTGGAATTAGGACAGCATTACAATAGGAGCGGAAATATGGGACAGCGTCTTTGATTAGTTCTTTTGCATGACTACGTTTTCCAAGTCCTTGGGATTCGTATATCAAAATACCGCTGTAACCAAGCTCACGCAGACGCTTCAGCAATAAATAATCCGATGTAACAATAATGGCATCATAGTTATGGGTCTCAAGTACTTCTTTAATCTCCTCATCTATAGAGGAAATAAACACCGGAAAGTTAGCCTTATTCTGGCTTCCTGAACCAGGCATTAGATATAAAACATGACATTCGATCCCATCACGCTGGAGACTTTCACACCGCAGCTTATTTAAAGTCTCCACCCCGCCACTCGGTACATAAAACGTGAATAAAACTTTCATGCACGCGCCTCCTAACTTTTGCGGAGCACTACCGACTCGTTGAAATACGGCTTACTGTTTATAAGATACGCCGATATGCATTGGCAGGTGACGGTCAAACGGGCACAGTTCCAAATCCTTTCAGGATAGCTTGTTCGCCGGAAGGTCATCCTAACGACTGTTATGCTGCACACATACAACAATAGAGATGGAGGATGAATTCATGATGCGATCCAAGATCAGCATGTCAGTCTCAGCCGCATTACTTCTAGGCTTGGTGAGTATTACAGGGTGTGGGACGAATACGGCAGAGAAGACTAATGTGCAAACTAATAGTGTCCGGGGGGTAAATGACGGACGTATCGGTGTAAACTCCGTACGCGGAGGAACGATGGGGACGCATAATATTACTAAAATGGAGGTCAGTCAGGAGCTCGCTGATCGTATTGCTGCTATGCCTGAAGTTCGCACAGCGAACGTAATGCTTGCAGGTAAGAATGCGTATGTCGCCGTAACGTTACATGATACAACTACTGGTCTGCGGGCTAAAGGAACTACATCCTATCGAGCAAAATCGTCTACAGTACCTCACAATTATGGACCGACAGGGGTCATGTCGGGTACTGGAAGAGTGAAAATAGGACGCGATGGAATGAATGATACAGGGGCGGTAACGAATGGGACGAACGGAACCCTAAGAGGTACTGTGAATACAGTTCCTGGTACAACAAGTACTGGACCTGCAACCAGAAACGGAACACTTGGCATGGGGACTCTGGGTACGGGGACGACAGGTGTGGGCACTCACAGAAATGGAACAACCGGAATGGGAAGTTTGGGGACAGGAACAGGGACGACCGGAACTAGAACCCATACTTATAATAATGGGCCTCTGCTGAACAGCAACGGTTCGAAACATAATGTCAATATGGGGATGGGCATTGGTAACGGAATGGGTATGGGAACTAGAAACAGCACCGGGATGACGGATGGCTTGGGAACTGGAATGGGCATTCGCAGCACCACTCCAAACTACACTAATAGTACCCATGGTACGAATTACAGAAGTAATTCTACCCACATGAACAGTACTCATTCGACTCACACGAACAACACAAATAACACTATTCATACAAAAGCAGCAGATACAGTTACAAAAGAAATTAAAGCGAAAATCGCTGCTGAAATTAAAAAACATGATGCAACCATTAAGGATGTATACGTATCAGCAAATCCAGACTTTGTAGATCGTGTCAATGTCTACGCAGAAGAGGCTCGTGCGGGTCATCCGATCAAAGGTTTTGTGGATGAATTCAGAACGATGGTTGAGCGAATTTTCCCGACTCGTAATTATTAATAAATAGTTTGATTTTTAAATAAAAAAGCAACAGTCCTCACCTTTATGGCGAGAATTGTTGCTTTTTTATTATACATCATTCTTATTGGACGGTAATTTGGCGCCCGCCAATCCATACACTTTGCAGATTGAATTCAGCATCAAGTCGCAGAATATCACCGCGTTTTCCGGGTTCTAAGGTACCGATGGAGCGTTCCATTCCAATGGATATTGCCGGAGTAAGGCTTGCAGCGCGGGAGGCTTCTTCTAGGCTGAGCCCTACTTCTTGTATGAGATAACGGAAGCCGCGGATCATGGTAAGTGTACTGCCCGCCAAAGCAGCAGGGTTATCTTTAAGTGTGGCAATGCCATCTTGAACCAGTACAGGTAAATCACCGATCGTATATTCACCATCGCTAAGTCCAGTAGCAGACATAGCATCTGTAATTAATAACAAATTGTTATCTTTTTTTAGATTAGCCACTAGAGAAATGGCTGCAGGATGAACATGTATGCCATCGGCGATGATCTCTGCACGTATGCGTTTATCGAACATTACAGCACCAGCAGCACCAGGCTTGCGGTGATGTAGCGGTGTCATCGCATTAAACATATGCACGGCTTGATTTAATCCGGCATCTGCCGCAGCAATGACCTCTTCAAAGGATGCATCCGTATGACCGAGCGCGGCGGTAATCCCATGCTTACGCAGCCATAGGATAGCCTCTAATGCACCTTCGCGTTCCGGAGCCAATGTGACTTGCCGGATCATGCCCGGATAGTCGTTCTCCCATTGTTCCAGCCACTCAATATTAGCCAGAACAATATGCTCAGGATTCTGAGCACCGGACCATTTCGGGCTGATGAACGGCCCTTCCAAATGCATACCTGCGATTTGTGTGTATGGCATCTCAGTGGCGCGATATGCATTTATTTCAGTAAATACTTGGTCAATAGCTGGCTTGGAAGCCGTCATAGTCGTAGCTAGCATGGTAGTAGTTCCTTGGGAGCTGTGAAATTTAGTGATGGCATTTAAAGATTCAGCATCACTATACATAAAGTCGTGGCCAGCCCCACCATGTACATGAACATCTACGAATCCAGGGATGAGCAGGTCTTCTGATGTTTGACCATCAGCTGGCCAGTGCGCGTAAACTTCTGGAAGCCATGTTGCCTCACCGGCGTAATGAATTTGCTCACTCGATACGGCAATTACGCCACGCTCAATTAATCCTTGGGGAGTCAGCACCTTACCAAACAGTAATTTACCTTGTTCTTTATTTATTTCAGCCATTTTCCTGCTCCTTCATCTACAAGGACGATAACATTCGGATGGCTCTGCAGTAGAGATGCAGGGCATTGGGTAGTTATCGGACCTTCAACGGCATTACGGATAGCTTCAGCTTTGCCAGCACCGCGTACTAGCAGAAGAATTTGGCGTGCTTTCAGAATGCCGCCGATGCCCATAGTTATCGCTTGCCGTGGTACATCGTCCAAAGAGTCGAAGAATCTAGCATTAGCTTCCCGTGTGTCTTCAAGCAAATCAACGACATGGGTTTTGCTGCTCAGATTAGCATCTGGTTCATTGAATCCGATATGGCCGTTGCTTCCAATCCCGAGAATCTGCAAGTCAACCGGTCCGTATTCTTCCAGCATTTTGTCGTAAGCGAGGCATTCCGCTTCCATATCTGCTGCGTTGCCGTTAGGGATATGTGTCTGTGCGGGATCAATATCAATATGATTGAATAATTGCTCATTCATGAAGCTGCGATAGCTCTGCGGGTGATCGACAGGCAATCCGATATACTCATCAAGATTGAAAGAAGTGGCTTTCGAGAAGCTTACAAGCCCTTTTTGGTTCATTTCAACCAATTTAGCATAAACACCCACTGGGGAACTTCCAGTCGCAAGACCGAGCACCGCTTTAGGATTGCTTTGAAGCAGACTGGCGATAAGATTCGCACCAGTTTGTACGAAATCCTCATCACTATTGAACTTAAGAATATTCATTAAGATTGACCTCCTCGTTTGTTTCGGTAATGTTGGACATTCAAATAAGATTGCTCCAGTCTAGGAATAAAATCCCCAAAACGGGTGCTGACCATTCCAGTAAACAAAATATCAATGATGTGTAACTGGGCAATACGTGAAGCCATATCGCCTCGTCGCATTCCTTTTTCCAAGGAGGAGGAGAACAGTGGGATATCAGCTAGAGTGGCCAAGGTACTGCTGCCGTAAGAGGTTAGAGCAATAGTGCTTGCTCCACTGGCTTTGGCACATGTTAAAGCATCAATGGTCTCTGGGGTTTCTCCGGAATACGATACTGCGAACACGACATCACCTTCAGATAGCGATGAGGCAGAGGTGATCTGCATATGGGAATCGGCGAAAGCAGTACAATTCACGCCAATACGGATCAACTTTTGATAGAAATCCTGAGCGACAATGGAGGAGGTAGCCATTCCATATAGATCCACTCGCCGTGCTTGGCATAATAAATTAACGGCTTCCTGTAGTCGTTCCAGATCCAGAAGTGAAGTTGTATCTCGAATGGATGTCAGATGGTTCATTTGCATTGCTTCCACAATAACGGAGAGTGGATTACCTGCAACAATATCTTGATAAGAAGAACCGCCATCCTGAGGAGCTGCATCGCTATGAGCAATCTCAGCAGCCAGCTTTACTTTGAAATCTGGAAAACCCTTGAAATGCAGAACCTTACAAAAACGTGTAATCGTAGCAGGACTAATACCGCATTGTTCTGCGAGTTCTGTGATGCCCATATGAACAATTTCACCTGGTGATGACAGGATCCGTTCCGCCAGCTTCCGCTCCATTTGAGAGAGCTTGGACTTTTCATGCTCAAGTGCATATAAAATTGGGGACATCCATTCACCTCGACTTCTAATGTAGCCCATTGAAATTATTTTTAAAATTATTTATAAAAATAAGAAAATTATTTTCATATTCAGAATAAAACAAAATCTATCCGGATGCAAGGGGTAAAAATGAATACAAAAAGGATATTATGCAATCACGCATAAACTCATAGATTTAAATCAAAACGGCCCACTTGCAGATGACTGCGAAGTGGACCGTTTTTGAACAGCGCCTGAATTGAGCTATACCGTTGAACGTTCAATAATGCGATATTCAAGCTTATAGTGGACCGGAAGCCTATCATTATTCTGAATCTGATCATAAATGATCCGAAAAGCTGTCGTACCCATTTCGGACAATTGGTTATCTATGGTGGTCAGACCCAGCGTTCGGCCGATAGGCTGGTTGTCAAATCCAATGACGGCCAAATCCTCAGGAATTCGAATACCATTCTTCCAGGCTTCGATGATTAGACCAGCCGCAACATGATCGCCAGATATAATTAGCGCGTCAGGCCGTTCCTTCATTTGGAGCAGATGGTGAAGCACACGAACCCCATCCTCTTCCGTTACACAGTCGTATATCATCCACTCTTCAGGATAAGGCTGACCAGTTGTGTCTAGAAAGTCCCGGAAGGCGATTTGCCGGATAGAGCTGCTGCTGCCATGTTGTCTGCCTTCACAGTAACCGATCCTGCGGTATCCTTTATCATTCAAGTATTGAAGACCGCTTCGAAAAGCGGAATAGTGCTCAATATAAACGGAAGAGAACTGGCAATTCCCTCTATCTTGGCAGACCACGATGGGACCATATGCTGTATATTCTTCAATAACTTCTGAGCTCATGCTTGTAGAGACAATAACCACGCCGTCAATTTCTTTATTGCGTAGCATCTCCAGTACTTTTATTTCTTCATCAGGTTGGTAATCGGTCTGGCATAAAATTAGTCGGTATTGTGCTAAAAGTGCCTCTTGGGCTAGTCCTTCGATGATCACAGAGAAATAAAATAAGTTTATGTAAGGAATAATAACTGCAATGGCTTGCGTACGACCGGTAATCAGATGAACGGCGTTCATATTACGTGAGTAATTTAACTTTTCAATCGTATTTAGGACTGCGGTTCTTTTGGCTTCACTTACATAAGGATGATTATTAAGTACTCGCGAGACCGTTGTCACGGAAACACCAGCCATACGGGCGATTTCTTTAATATTAGCCATTCGAGAACAACAGCCTCCTTTTGGTGCTTGTGTATAGTGTATAGTCTTTTTATTCTATCATATCGTCCGTAAATTACCTCCCAAATAAAAAAGCTTGCTATGGAATCCATTTCATAAATTAGACTGTATTTGCAAGGGATTACCGGACTAAACCGGCGTAACCTAACGGGCGTGACGGACCGGTAAATCTAGCCTCATTTCTAAATGTAATGGCCATCGGATCAGCTTCTTTTAAATGCTAAGAAAAACGGTTGTCATCGTTAAAGGATGACAACCGTTTTTCTTATGGCTATGCTATGCCGTTCGTGAAGCTCTTGGTGCTCTATTGCGCAACATATCCCACACAATAAACGCAAGGACAAGCAGTTGAGGCACTAAAGTTTCCCAAGTCGGATACATCCCGAGCCAGCTTATAGAAGGCAACCCATCCTGTACATGTGCGGGAAGTTTCCCAGCGACTTGAAGGGAGTGAATGCTTTCTCCAAGAAAGCGGAACACTAAATAGTAAATAAGAAGTGTAGCTGTACGGAAGAAGGCGGCAATTGGCAATTTTGCACTTAAGGCAATAATCGCGTATCCTACAATCCCTAGAATCACTAGAGCACTTCCGATTCCTAGCAGCAACTGAGACAGTTTAATGGAAGGCGCCATCCCTACATAAAAAATAGTGGTTTCTGCACCTTCACGTAAAATCGCGAGCGCTGCTACGGAGGACAATGACCATAGATTACCCTTGGCTAACGCTCCATCCACCTGTCGACCAACATAGTTGTTCCAATTCGCAGTATTTGATTTACTATGCAACCAGCGTCCAATGGTAAGCATCATAATGACGGCAACAAGACCCGTGATGCCCTCAATCATCTCACGTGCTCCACCGGATGCAGCGCGGGAAATGGTATAGGTGAGTAGAACCGCTAATCCGATACTCGCTACAAGTCCTACAGCTGCGCCAGACCAAATCCATTTTTGTGCTTTGGCATTTCCATTGCGCTTCAGGTAAGCAAGAAGGGCAGATAATACGAGGATTGCCTCTAGTCCTTCACGAAGAAGAATAAGTGCAGCATCCCAAGCATTATAGGTTGTTTCACCTGCCAAGGGAGTCAACTCAGAGACCATATTATCCATGATCTTCAAAGCCTGATCTAGTTTAGGCGGATTAGAAAGCAGATAGCCGGTGACCGCTGCGCTTTCGTTCTCGATATTGGTATAGACCGCTGGAGAAGCGATCTGCACTTGTCCTTCAGCAGAGGGCCAATCTACGATGAATTGCTCCATGATATTAGCCGCTTCTGCGCTATTGCCTGCTTTTGCGGTGGAAGAAGCTTTATTGAGGTGGCTGATCAGTCCTTCAATAGATGCTGGTTTGCTGGAAGTATCCCCAGCATCTATTGCTTTGCCTTCACTGTAATCGGCAAGGAGCTGATACAAGGCCTCGGCTTCTGATTTCGCCGACTCCTCGCGGAGCGGCTCTGCCTGCAGCGCGATGCGCAGCAGGCTTATCTTCGTCTCCAGCAAGCTGTAGACGGCGGAATTGTCGGCCCGGATGTTGCGCTCTGCCGGCTTCCATCCGCTGACGATGTCGCGGTACGCTGCCGCTGCCGCGCTCCAGTCGGCGCTGCGCACCGCATCCCGCGTGCGCTCTGCCGCGGGCAACAGCTTCGCCGCCGTCTCCCGACCGGCGGCTCCAGTGTCACCGCCGTCCGTGCCGGAGGCGGCGGTGACATACGCGTCCACGCTTCTTGCAAGCGTGGACAGTGCGGTTTTGGTGGGCGCACCATCGCCCGCCGCAAGGGCCGCCGCCGCGTCTGCAAGCGCGGCGTCAACGGCGGCAGCCGGACCGGCGAGTGCCGGGTCCGGCGTGTTTGCGTTCGCGGTGCGCCACAGCGCAGCGAACGCTTCTACATCGGCGGCGGCCGCGTCCCAGCGGCTCTGGCCGGCTTCGACGAGCGCGCTGCCGACTGGCGGCAGCAGCTCGTCGACCGAGCCATCACCCTCCGCCCCCGCCGCCGGGTTAGATAGCATCAGTATACATACGATGCTAAACAGAATCAGTACGGCTGCCTTCGATAGCAGCCGTTTATTAAGAGAGTACATCGGGATAATCCCCTTTCAATAATGGACAGGAACATTCGATTGAGAAACTTAGGGGCTGGCTTAGCCTAGAAGTGCTTCCCCGATGTAGCCGCCTTTGCGGATACCTGGGAAGCAGGCAAACACTGCGCTGCCGGTGTGCGTCATATATTCATTTAGCCGATCACTCTTGGAGAGACGCTGCTGGATCGCAACAAATTGCTTCATTAAATCCCGTTGAAAACTAATGAATAATAATCCTGCATCGAGCTGACCTGTTGCGGCATCTAATCCGCTGGAAATGGAGTAGGAGCGGCGCAGCATCTTGACTGTACCGTCACCATGCGCTAAAGCAGAATGTGAATCCGGCGGGATGACAGGTTTCCCGGATGCATCCGCCGCTTTAAGATTCAAATCATCGAATTCATCCTTTGCACCGATAGGTGCTCCGTTATGGCGATAACGGCCAAAGGTGGCTTCTTGATCGCTTAAAGAAGAACGATCCCAGACCTCAATTCGGAAACGTACACGGCGAACTGCCATATAAGTGCCGCCGCTCATCCATGAAGGACCGTCACTGCTGCTGTTCCAGACCACTTCGTTCATTTCTGCTTCATTCTTAGTATCTGGATTTCCCGTACCGTCTTTGAATCCCAGAAGATTACGCGGCGTCGTTCCTTTAGGGTCGGCTGTGCCTGTGCGCTGGAAGCCTTCCTGAGTCCAGCGGAGTACAGCTGTGCCGCGAGCGATACGTGCCAGATTTCGGATGGCATGGAAGGCTACCTGCAGATCATCAGCGCATGCTTGGACACAAATATCTCCACCACACCACTTTGGATCCAGGTTGTCTCCCGTAAATGCCGGAAGATCGGCTAATAGGGTTGGACGCTTGGAAGATAAGCCGAATCTGCTGTCAAAAAAAGAAGGTCCGACACCAAAGGTAAGCGTACAGCGTGAAGGGTTTAAACCATCTACTTCACCTGTATCGGAGGGTGGGAGATTAGGATTATCATTGACATCGCCTATGAGGCTGCCGGTAGTAAGAGAAGCTGCGGCAGTTGTCCATGCCTGCATTAGCTTTTTAACATCGGATAGCTTTGTTGTGGTGAGATCAAAGGCTGCGAAGTAAATAAAGTTCTGTGAAGGGGTTAGAATGCCGGCCTGATGACTCCCGTAAAAAGGAATGGAATCACCATCAGAGGCAACTGTTGGCTCAGCTACGGCATTATGCGCAGCCATAATTCCGCCAACACCTCCACCACCTAATAGTAGACCGAGACTAGTGGCGCCAGTAAGCCGCAGCATATCGCGGCGGCTTAGTTTTTTATCTAATATAGGATTGCTCTTGGATTCTTCATTGAGAGGGGCACCCTCTGCACTAGCTGGTAAATCGGTAAATCTGTTTTGCTTATTCATGATGGTCACACTCCTAGAATAGTTCCCATGTTGGACAATGGCTCAGCCAAGGCATCCAAATTTTGACTCAATTTACGCACATCTTCTTCTTTCAGCTCTTCATAGGAAACATATCCATCTCCAGATTTGAAAGGAGCAAGCTCAGCTTGCAAAGCTGCAAACCGTTCACCAATCGTTTTTTCCAGCTCAGCGTCTTTTTTCGCCAGTTCTGGCTTTAACAGCTCGTATATCTTTTGGGCGCCTTCAACATTAGCTACGAAATCATAAAGATCTGTGTGGGAGTAACGTTCTTCCTCACCTGTTACTTTGGAAGAAGAAACCTCATTAAGCAGTTCTACAGCACCAGTAACGAGCAGATTAGCATCGATCTCTACGGTCTCTACTTTTGCACGCAGAAGCTGGGCATCTTTCAATAATTGGTCAGCAACCTCGGTCATATCTTTAGTTGTATTGTCCTGCCAGAGCGCTTTCTCAAGCTTGTGGAAGCCGCGCCATTCAGCAGCATCTACGTCATTCTCGCGGGCATCAATATTCGGATCCAAATCACCAAGTGCTTCTGCAATCGGCTCAATTCGCTCGTAATACATGCGGGCCGGCGCATAAAGTGCCTTCGCATCCTCAATCTTTGCTTCTTTAACTGCGTTTGTGAAATTTTCTGTTTGCTTTACAAATTCATCACATTGCTCGATGACGTATGTACGATATTGCTCAACCGCTGATGTAAAGTCGGCAGTGGTTGCTGCAGAAGTATCAGATGTATTCGTTGCTACGGTACTGTTAGCAGCGGCATTTGTAGAGTTATTGTTGCTTGTGTTGCTATTACTGTTATCGTTGTTGCTGGTACACCCGGTAAATAGTATGGAGGCTGCAATTAGACCTGCAGGCACGGCATATGTGAATTTCATTGAATGAAGCACCCCTTTTTTATATGTGAATGATAATCGTTATCATTTATGCTGGATTTATCATAAGTCCGTATACATTTACTGTCAATATAAAATTGTGATGTATTTCATAGTTATATTTTGCAAGACAAAAAAACTCCCGGGACTGGGAGTTGAGTTTGTAGAAATATATCTAATTACATCCGGGTATTAGCAAGTTAACACTTCCTTTGATTTGATCATTTATTTGCGCGTAAGCAACTGCTATTGGACACATCTGCTCTTAAATGCAGCATATTTTGAGTTTGGATCGCTAACGGACCTCATACTCGCCATTGGCTTAAAAGTCACCCAACATTGACCGCTTCCTTAGTAGGAATAGCTGCACTGGGGTCCGAAACTCTGCTAAAAAGGCAATGAATTTACTAATAACGCCATCGGGGTCCTTTCTGTAACCCTCAGAAGGAGAAGATGAATACACTGTTGAAGCGGGCAGTTAACGACCAACAACACAAAACAGCGATTCCTCCAATAATGGCAGAATCGCTGCTCTGTGTTGTTTACGATTTTTATAATTAACCGGACCGTCTCACTTATAGAAAAAAGCTACTTATCGACAGCCCCATTCTGTGTCGTCTTTAATTTATTGTTCATTATGGGATTCATGTTCCGCAGAGGGGTGATTTTTGAATACTTCTGCGGCTTCCTCAGCAGAGAATTCCGGTTCAAACTTACCCACTAGTGGCAATTTGTTTAATTTCGTAGTTTGTACCTCTGCTTTAGTAGGTTGATTATTTTTCGAGTTACTCATATTTACACCTCCTTTAATAAGAAACAACAAGTTGTAGTTTGCCCTGTAAGGAGATGATTTTATCCAAGGAAATTTCAACGTTTTGCAGGTGAAAGCCCTCACTAAAGCCATGTAATAAGCCCCGGATGGTTAAGCCCATTTTGTAGTTATGACAGCACCATTAACTTCATCAATACATAATATGTTTTGACTGTATCCCTTTACCTTGTTATACCAAACAAACCCAGGGCAAGGAGGGGTGACACCATTGAAGGGGAACGAACACCACAGCAAATTTCTGTTGACTCATCGTGAGCGCGAAGTTTTCGAGCTTCTCGTGCAGGACAAAACGACTCGTGATATCGCTGGTTTATTATTTATCAGCGAAAAAACAGTTCGGAACCACATCTCCAATGTAATGCAAAAACTAAACGTTAAAGGCCGTTCACAAGCGGTTGTCGAGCTGATCAAGCTTGGGGAGCTGAAAATATAGCTGGCCATGTCTTCGGAAGTGACGCGTTTAAGCCTTCTCCACCTCTAGGGGTGAGGGAAGGTTTTTTGTAGTGTCCGGAATATTAATTTTGGCTGCAGTTTATGGATTGACGGATATTGGGAATGGTTGTAAAATCATGTTAAAGTTAAAACCTTTATACTTTTGGAAAAGTTCTAATACTTTCTATAAAGGGGGAACTGACATTCAATGTTCGATTCTCAGTCAGGACGTAGTTGTGACGAGTTGAGTTAATCTTTTTTATTTTCCCTAAAAGTTATAACGTTTAAACTATTGAACTTGGAGGCATAGAAGCTTAGATGAATATACATGATGTAGCCAAAAAGTCGGGACTTTCTGTAGTGACCGTATCCAGGGTGCTTAACAATTTACCATCTGTACGTGAAGCTAATAGACAGAAAGTGCTCGAAGCAATGGAGGAATTGAATTATCAGCCTAATTCAGCAGCGCGAAGTCTTGTGAGGGGCAAAACGGGAGTCATTGGTATGTCGATTACCAACTTTAACGATTCTTTCTATGACCGCGTGATTCGCGTGGTGAACCGGAAGCTGGCAGAACAGGGTTACTTCTTGGCCTTGTCCATAGCCGAGAATGAGGATGAAGGTGTTAACTTCCTGTTTCAGAAGGACCGCGTTGACGGGATTATCCTGTTGTCTCCGATTGAGGAAAAAGAATATGTGGATGAGCTGAAAAGAAAAAACATTCCGTTTGTCTTGCTGGATAACCAGCTCCAGCATGAGGATGTTCCCAGTGTTGTCGTCGATAACTATCAAGGGGGGTATGAAGCTACCAAACACTTGATTGATCTTGGACACACCCAGATTGCCTACATCGGTGGCCCTTCGGTGTTCCTGAGTGTAGCGGAGCGTAAGCGGGGTTATGTACAGGCGCTGGGTGAAGCGGGGCTAACGCCTTTTGGTACGGAATATTGCGGATTTACGGTAAGTAGCGGTTATGAGGTAGCTAAGAGATGGATTCGTGAAGATAAGCTGCCCACAGCCATTTTTTCTGGAGACGATTTTATTGCTCTAGGTGTTGTTCAAGCCCTGCGTGAGGAGGGAATTCTGGTACCTCAGGATATCTCAGTGGTTGGTTTTGATGATCAGCAGTTCGTAGGTGAATTTTATCCCCGATTGACGACAGTCAGACAGCCTGAGGCGCAAATGGGCAGCATTGGTGTTGATTTGCTGATGAAATTAATTAATGGGGAGGTGATGCCAGCTATTGTAACGAAGCTCGCTCCTCAGCTTCTCGTGCGTGAATCTACCGCATCTGTAAGGTTATCCTAAATATTAGGAGTGAAACGAATTGTGAAGTACTTTTTGGGAGTCGATGCAGGGGGCAGCAAAACCTACGCAATGATTGCAAATGAACTGGGAGCGGTCATCGGTGTAGGCAGGGGAGAGAACGGAAATCATCAAAATAATCGTGAACAGGCGGAGAATAGTTTGCAACAGGCCGTATCGGGAGCGATTATGGCGTCAGGGCTGACAAAGGATCAGTTGGAGTATTCCTGGTTCGGTCTGGCTGGAGCGGACAGAGAATCCGATTTTCAAATTTTACGACCAATCATCAGCAGACTTGGCCTTCCCCGAACTGAGATTTCCTGCGATACCTGGATTGCCTTGCGATCAGGTACAGAGAGTAATTATGGGGTCGTGCTGATCTGCGGCTCGGGAGTGAACTGCGCCGGTAAAAATCAGCGAGGTGTTACGTACCAATGTGGTGGATTTGGTTACCGGTTCGGTGATTACGGCGGAGGCTATGATCTAAGTATTGAGGTATTCCGTAGCGTTCTTCGGGCGGATGAAGGAAGAGAGAAAGAGACTGTCTTAAGCGAACGTTTAATTCATTTGTTGGGCTATTCCAGTGTTTCGGAGTTAAGAGAGGATCACCTGGATCATTCCAGAGACTTGCCTCCCCATATTGCTGAGCTGCTGTTTCAAGCGGCAGATGAAGGAGACCAGGTTGCCATCGGACTGCTGACCAAGCAAGGGGATGAGCTGGGTTTGGCAGCGGCATCGACAATCCGCCATTTGGCTATGGAGGAAGATTCCTTTGACATCGTACTTGCAGGCAGCCTATTGACCAAGGGAGATCGCTCAGGCATCATCCGGCGGGCCATTGAACAGAGAGTGAAGCATTTGGCTCCAAACGGCACTCTAAGGATTCTAACCCGGGAGCCGGTTGTAGGCTCGGTCGTTCTGGCGATGGAAAGCAGCGGTATGCGTGTAAATCAGGAGGTTCTTGGTCGTCTATCACTGGGTAAGGAGGGGCTATTATTATGAAGGATTCTTTGAAGCTCGTTGTTATCGGAGCGGGTTCATCATATACGCCTGAGCTTATTGAAGGCATCATCTTGCATTACAAAGAGCTTCCGGTCCGCGAAATATGGCTGGTGGATATTGAGGCGGGAAGTGAGAAGCTACATACGATTGCGGAACTGAGCAAGCGCATGATTGCTGAGTCCGGGTTGCCGATTACCGTGGCCCAGACGCTTGAGCGCAGGGAGGCCATCGCCGGAGCAGACTTTATCTGTACCCAAATCCGGGTGGGCATGCTGGAAGCGCGAAAATGGGACGAATTAATTCCGCTTCAATACAATGTCATCGGTCAGGAGACGACGGGTCCCGGAGGGATGATGAAAGGACTACGGACTATTCCGGTCATTCTGGATATTTGCAAGGACATTGAGGAGCTGGCTCCGGATGCCTGGTTGCTGAATTTTACGAATCCGGCCGGTATGGTGACTGAAGCTGTTCACAAACATTCATCCGTAAAAAGCGTAGGCCTCTGCAACTCGCCTATCGGTTTTCAAAAGTGGCTCTCCGAGTTCTTCGGACTTCCTATGGAGAAGATCTACGCGGAGTTTGTCGGCATAAACCATCTGCATTGGGTATCCGATGTCGTGATTGACGGTGAGAGCAAGCTGCAGGAGCTCATTGATTACCCTCAGAGCTACAAGGCTAGCAATGTGCCGTTTGATTCCTGGAACCACCGGTTTCTGAATGCTTTGAAAGCCATCCCCTCTTATTACCTGAGCTATTACTATCTGACGGACACGATGCTTGCGGAACAGAAGGAAGCAGCAGTAACGACCGGGTCGCGCGCTGAGGTAGTGAAGAAGGTGGAGGAGGAGCTGTTTGAGCTGTACCGGAACGTAGAGCTGAAGGAGAAGCCAAAGCAGCTGGAGCAGCGCGGCGGAGCCTATTACTCGGAAGCAGCAGTGCTGCTAATGCGCTCCATTTATAATGATTCCCGCGATATACAGACGTTGAATGTAAGGAATAACGGAATGATTGACTTCTTGCCGGACGATGCCTCCATTGAGGTGAACTGTTTGGTAACTAGACAAGGTCCGCTGCCGATTCCGATGCGCAAAATTCCTCAGTCCATCAAAGGCCTGCTAGCCGCGGTCAAGCAATACGAGAGCCTCACCATCGAGGCGGCTGTGCACGGAGACAGGGATATGGCCCTGCAGGCTATGGTACATCATCCGCTCGTGCCTTCGGTCACCGTAGCAGAACAACTGCTGGATGAAATGCTAGAGAAGAACAAAGCGTTTTTGCCGTTGTTTCACTAGAATCGTCCAGAGGAGGAAAAACGGATGAACACGGCCGAGAAACCAAGTAGATGGAAGAAATTCACCAGTCAATTGGATTTGCAGTCCATGGTTTGGCCGGGAATTATCTTTGTATTCATTTTTAGCTACATTCCGATGTATGGTGTGGTTATGGCATTCCAGCAATACGATATTTTTGGCGGCATTATGAAGAGTCCCTGGGTTGGATTTATGCATTTCAGAATGTTCTTCGAGGCACCGGAGTTCTGGAATGTGATGCGAAATACCATTGTGATCAGCTTGCTTAAATTGATTATCTCTTTTCCTGCCCCGATTCTTCTTGCACTGATGCTGAATGAGATCGGGAATATGGGCTTTAAACGCGTTATCCAGACCGTCAGCTATTTACCTTATTTTTTGTCCTGGGTTATTGTATCTGGTTTTGTATTTTCGCTGTTATCCGTTGACAACGGAACGGTGAACTATGTGCTGGAGCGATTCAATCTAGTCGGGGAGCCGGTTAACTTCCTGGCGTTACCCAAATACTTCTGGTCCATTCTAGTAGGTGTAAATGTATGGAAGGAGGTCGGATTTGGGAGCATTGTTTATCTGGCTGCAATTGCAGGCATTGATCCGACCCTATATGAGGCCGCTTCTATAGACGGAGCAAGCCGTTTTAAGCAAATTCACTTAATTACACTCCCCAGCATTACCCCCATTATCATCATCTTTATGATTCTTGCTATCGGCAGTCTGCTCAGTGCGGGCTTCGAGGATATTTTGCTGCTGGCAACCAATCCAATTCTGCGACCCTACTCCGATGTTATCGACACCTATGTGTACCGTGTTGGGATTTTGAATGCCAGATTCTCTTATGCGACAGCGGTAGGACTATTTAAAGCAGTCATCAGTGTCATTCTGCTGGTGATGGCCAACAAAATCGCGCGCCGGGCAGATGTTAGTCTCTGGTAGGTACTACTACTCATAGCGAATGCTTCCGATGCAAGTTTTATTGGGATGTATCGACTGTAAGTAATGCTCCATAAACCTTTTAGGAGAGGTGAACAATGAGACTAAGCCTGGGCGACAAAATCATGCAGCGGACTATTTATATCCTTTTGACGCTGCTGGCGCTACTTATGCTGTACCCATTTTGGAACGCGCTGGTCATTTCCTTTAATCTAGGGAGCGATACGGCGCTCGGCGGTGTAACCTTGTTGCCGAGAGCATTTACCCTGGAAAATTATTATATTGTGTTTCAGGATCATCGCCTGCTGAATTCTTTTCTGATCACCATTCTTAGAACATTGAGCGGCACGGCATTGTCCGTCTTCTTCACGGCCCTGTTAGCTTACGGAATGTCCAAGAAAACATTGCTTTTTCGAAAACAATATATGGTGTTCTTCATGATTACGATGTTCTTCAGTGGAGGGCTCATCCCTAGTTATTTACTAGTTCGCTCTTTGGGTATGCTGGACACCTTTTGGGTTCTGATTATCCCCGGCATCATCAGCGTCTGGAACATGATTGTCATCCGCACCTTCTTCAACGCTTTGCCTGAGGGGCTTGAGGAATCGGCCAAAATCGACGGTTGCAGTAACTACGGCATTTTCTTCCGAATCGTTATTCCCGTCTCCGGCCCGGTGCTGGCCACGATTGCTTTATTTACTGCGGTTGGTTACTGGAACGACTGGTTTACGGGAGCGATCTATATTACGAAGGACGAACTGCTTCCCATACAGACTCTGCTGCGGCAGGTTATGAACTCCAACATTATGACCCAAATTGGTTCATCGAATGCCATCGCGCTGGATCATATGAACCGAAATCGGACGATTACTACGAAGTCACTGACCATGGCTACGATGATGATCGCTACTATTCCGATTATCCTGACGTACCCTTTTCTCCAAAAGTACTTTGTTAAGGGCGTAATGATCGGTTCATTGAAAGAATAGCAGCAGTCTCCATATTATGTAGAAAGAAGGGAAAAGAATGGGCAATCGTATGAAATGGGTATCGCTTCTGCTGACTTCGCTGGTGCTTCTTCTCGCTGCCTGTAGCGGAGGGGGGAATTCTAACACTTCACCAAACACAAGCGAGAAAAATCTGAATACCGAGGTCGCCACTGATGACGGCAGCGGGATTAAGCCCGTCACCTTCAGCTTCTATGGAAATTACGACTGGCTTACGACATCACCCTGGGGGGATAATGAGGCGACAAAATGGATTCAGGAGAACCGTAAGGTTACTGTTGAACCGATTCAATCGGGAGGTGCGGCCGGAGAAAAACTCAACACGATGATCGTCGGTGGTGATTTACCGGATGTCATTTTTACTGACCGGGGATCCTCAGTGGAACGGCTGGTGCAGGCAGGGCAACTTGTTGCGCTGGATGATTACTATGACAAGTATCCGAACTTCAAGAAATATGTGAAGGAATCCACCCTGAATTTGCTCCGTTCAGATGACGGAAAAATCTATCAAATCCCCAACTGGTATACATCCGGGCAATTCGGCAACGGCGGATGGATGGTAAATAAAGATATTTATAATGAGCTCGGCAGACCGACGCTGGAGACCTTTGATGATTTGTATCAATATTTACGCTTGGTGCAAGAGAAGTATCCGGATGTTGTACCTCTGGAGGTTGGCGAGAAGGGGGCAGGTCTGGAAATTATGTATGGCGGTTTTAAGGAGAACTCCACCAGTAAGTTCATTTCACTCATGGGATATCCGGAAGGCGACAAGCTGTCATCTATCTTGGACGATCCTGCCTACGAGGAGATGGTGCTGTATATCAATAAGCTGTATCGTGAACGGCTGATTACGCAGGATGCACTGCAACAAACCCAAGATGCGGTCAAAGAAAAGGTCAATACCAGCCGGGTAGCGGTCATGGTCGAATCCAATATCACTACGTATGGAGCCGAGGGACACCGTGCACTGACTGCGAACAATCCGGACAGCGGTTATGAAATTATATGGCCGATTCATAAAGCCGGACTAGACAAAACACAAGTGTTTGTAAGCGGTTTCGAGACACTGGGTTGGAACGTCAATGTCATTACGAAAAAGGCCAAGGATCCGGAGGCCATCTTCGCTTACTTTGACTGGATTACGGGTCCAGAGGGACAGAAGGTGCTTTTCTTCGGTCCTAAAGGCTTGTACTGGGATGAGGAGGGCGCAGACGGAGCACCAATTCCGAACGAGAAATACAAGACGACTCCTGCTAACGAGCGTACGGAAACGATGAGAAAATTCGAGGACTTTAACTGGGCAGGAAATACGACCTTTATTGATACGGCAAAAATGAGCCTCGAGGCGCTGCTTTCTGCGAACCAGAAATCATGGGAGACAGTGGCGCAGTCCACGGTCACCTGGAAAACCGCGCTGGACATTACGGAATTTGTGAATACCGATCCGCTTCCAGATACGGAGATCGGCATCATCGCACAGAATGTAGGGGATATTTATACCCTTGCTTACGCACAAATGGTTCAGGCGAAGTCGGATGAAGAGGTATTGTCGGCACTGGAGACAGCCAAAAAGAACACCCAAAAAGCGGGCCTGAATAAGCTGCTTGAGTTCAGAACCGAAAAATGGCAGGAGAATGTCAAGAAAATCAACGCGACGAAATAAGACTTTTATAAAATCTTATACTTGTGGAGGCGATATTATGGCATTTGCGCTGAGGTCGAAATTCATAGCAATGTTAAGCTTCGTATTGGTTTCTTCGATAGCAGGTGGTTCCGTGCCGGCTAAGGCCGATGTGGAGAGTAATCCCCCTTTTGAAACGGAAGTGATTGTACGGACCGTAAACCAGTTTAAGAATACGGCGGATGTCCATAATTTCATCCAGCTGTCCACAAGCTACGGTGTCGATGTCATCAGCATGAACGTGAAGCAGGATGAAGATGATGAGGTTCCGTCTGGAAGTGTATTTTATCAGAGCGATATCGCTCCGATCGCGCAAGGCTACGAGAATTTCGATGCCCTGCAGGCTGTCATTACAGCAGCCCATGCTGCAGGAATCAAGGTTCATGCCTGGATTCCTCAGTTCCATGATCAGCAAGCCTTCCTTGCTCACGATGAATGGCAGATGCAAGCGCTGGTTAACGGGGTTCAGACTCCTTTCACAGGTTCTAACGGCAATGAATACTTCGTCAATCCGATTCACCACGAAGTGCAGCAGTATGAGCGTTCCATCATTCAGGAAGTGATCGAGAATTATGCTGTTGACGGTGTTGTGCTAGACTGGATTCGTTTCGACAATTACAACATGGACGTCAGTGATTATACGGTTGCGAAGTATCAGGCGCAGTTCGGCTATTCCCCGCTCAGCATTAACTTCGATACAGATTCCCCTCAGCGTGAGCAGTGGAATGAATGGAGAACTGAACAAATTGGACAGTATGTAGGCGATATCCGTGAGGATATTTCTGCATCCTCAAATCCGGATGTGCAGCTCGGTGTGTATATTTTGCCGCCGGAATTTACAGAGGTTGGACAGAATGTAGCCAAATTCAAGGATGATATCGACTTTGTCGCACCGATGGCGTACTTTGATGACTGGGAGTTCAATAGTGATTGGGTATACAGCACTTCCTACGGCATTCTGAAGGATACGAGCGACCGGATCAGTGGCAGTGACGTGGAGATTGTAGCCACACTGGATAATGACTGGACTGATGATCAATATCAGGAGATTTACAAGGGAATCCGCGAGAATTATCCGGATGTGAAGCGCCTGTCGTTCTTTGCCTACGGGGCCTGGCCAGAAGATGAGTTGGCCAATATTAAGGAACGTGAAACCTGGCCGACGCCGGGCTGGACGCCTCCGGTAGAACAAGACTATCCGGCTCAATTACCAGTAGGATGGAAGGCTCGGAATATCGGTTCCATGCCGGGGAACGTTACCTACAATTCATCCAATAAGCAATTTACACTCAGCAGCACCTCTACGGATATTTGGGGAAGTGGTGATCAACTGAATTATATATACAAATCCGTGAGTGGCAATGCGGAGATTATTGTAAAAGTACAGTCCACTAGCCGATTGGACGGTTGGGCTAAGGCCGGTATTATGATTCGCGAGTCGCTGGGGCATAATTCGAAGCACGCGGATATGATGCTTACCCCTGAGAATGGGGCAACCTTCCAGTATCGTGCAGAGACAGCGGGCAATATGGTCGACCATACTGCGGCTGCCTCGGCTCCAAGATGGCTAAAGCTGACCAGAAGCGGAAATACCTTCAAAGGGGCTATTTCGACGAACGGGAATAGCTGGCAAACGGTCGGAACTGCTCAGATCCCGATGAATCGAAAGGTGTATATTGGCATAGCGCTTAGCAATCCGGGGGATGATTCGAGGAATAAGGCCGTGTTTGGAAATGTGAAGATTACGGATTAAGCCCAATGCAATAGCTTGGGGAGCTGAAAATATAGCTGGCCATGTCTTCGGAAGTGACGCGCTTAAGCCTTCTCCACCTCTAGGGGTGAGGGAAGGCTTTTTGTTGATGATGTGTATTTACGGACTTTGCCAAATCCCTTTCTTGCATGGTTATGAGCTGTTCTGCGGTCTTCTGTCACGTCAAGGAAAGCTCGGCCAGTCAACATGAAAAGGGATTAACTGGTTATTCTCCGGTTGGGCGCGGAAACTCCTGTATTGTATTGAATTGAATTAGAGGTGTAATTTCCTCATAGTGTTCTGAAAATGTCATTTATCGTGTAATACAAAGCATTAAGTTCATCCATATAAACTGTTTTTATTTTAGTTTTATCAGGATTGTCACTTACCATTTCCATAAAAACATCCAGATCATTAATGATACCGTTAAGGCTTGCGCGCTTTAACAATTCTGAATCAGAAATATCATCTTTAAACGATAGTCTTAAGATTTCCATAGTGTCGTTTACAATATCCTTGAAATTTTCTTCTTCTCCATAGAAAGTTGCAATCTTTTTTAAAAAGTCTGCATATTTATCTGGTATTTTTGAATTTTCCGAAAAAATAATCATATATATCTTCTCCCTATATTCATTGAATTTATAAATAGTTTAAGTCTTGGCCAGCTGTGAAATCACCTAATTGTAGTCAGGGATATTATAATTAGATTTGGAACAATTGGCGGTTAAAAATGATACAGTAGTTCAGTTATAGTTGACCACTTCGAAAGCGGGTGCTGGTAATGCTAAAGACAGTATCAGTTATTTTTAATGAGCGGCCAAATAGTTGGGGATTAAGAGGGGATCCATATCTTTGGGATGAGCTAGAGAATTACTTTCAAGAAGTGACTTATCCATGTACAGGTGAGGCGTTTGCACAGAGATTCAAATACGCGTTTGAGGAATTAACAGGAGGTAACTTAGATGATTTAGACAAACAAATCTATTGTGAGAAATATAGTCACGGTGGTATGTCCAGTGGGTATGTTTCTCTGGAGTTTTGGGTTGAAGTAGCGATTCCAATGCTAATTGAACGATTGGAGGAATTAGCAAATTAAATTGGTGAACAATAAAGCGTTAAAGACCGTTCACAAGCGGTTGTCGAGCTAATCAAGCTTGGGGAGCTGAAAATATAGCTGGCCATGTCTTCAGAAGTGATGCGTTTAAGACTTCTTCACTTTTAGGGGGGAAGTTTTTTGTTGTGTATGCGTATTTGCTAAAAGAACATTCAATTGATAATCATTCTCAATACATATATAATGAATCCAAAGTACGGGGAAGCAGGGATGAGCATGGAGCGTAGCGATGGTCTGAATGCAGCAGAAACAATTGATGCCCATAAGACGCTTATATGCGAAGGGTTTAATTTTACTTACCAGCTGGATGGGAGCCACTTTGAGATAAAACCACCGGTCGAACTAGGGGAAGGCAGCTGCCGGAGCCTGCTTACGCATGGGTATCTTCAGATGACGGATTTTGATCTCCGATTTAACCGTGATATTGAAGCGAAGGGCGAGTTTAGAACACCACGTACGGAGCTTGTATTCTGCATGGGCCATGGAATTGAATGGGGAACCTCGCTGAAGCAGGACTATTTTGCCATAGATACAGGAGAAAGTGCGCTGCTTCACGGGGGAGTAAGAAGTGAGAATTGCACGTACCTTAGCGGAGCAGGCTACCGATTCCTAAGTATAGATATGAGTCCGGCACAATTTGAGCGGATGACCAGTGGATTGACTGAGGATACACGGCTCCGAGCCGGAGGAGGAACGGGTTTGTTTTTTGGTAAAAGTGGTATCACGCCATCTATCCGGCTCATTCTGTCGCAAATTGCGGATTGTTCCTATGGTCAGGGTATGCGGGAACTCTATCTGGAGGGAAAAATGCTGGAGCTGATGGCGGTCTATCTCAATGAATCTTTATATGAAGCGGAGCGGATTCCAGGTTCGGTTAAGCTGTCTAAAGATGATATGGAGAGCCTGCGACTAGCCAAAGAAATTCTCCAGCGTGATTATTTACATCCACCGACGCTGGCTGGCCTCTCTCGCATCATTTGCCTCAATGAGTTCAAATTGAAAAAGGGTTTTAAGGAAATGTTCGGTTATACCGTCCATGCCTATGTTATCGAACAACGGATGCAAAGGGCGCAGCAGCTGCTGGAACAAGGGAATATGACTGTAAGTGAAGCAGCTTCCAGGGTTGGATACGGGAATGTCAGCCATTTCTCAGCAGCCTTTCGCAAAAAGTTCGGTGTGCGTCCCGGAGAATATTTGATTAGCAGCAGACAGCGTTCTGTAGGAACTTGGATGTAAGCGCGTATCGAAAACAGATGCTCCTGATTTGATTAGTTATAATCCCAGAAGCGGTAGCAACCGTGAACAGCATTCTTATACACTAGTGCACAGAGAATCATTCTCAGTGCACTTTTTTTGTGCGTAATTATCAAGAGTGGGGGAACAGCTGTGAGTAAAACCAAAACTGGCATGTCGAGACTGCTAGAGATTGCCGGAGAGAAGCGGGGCCTGCTGATCCTGTCTGGCGTATTGTCATCTGTCAGCGCCGTACTAATGCTGGTACCGTTTTTATCTGTTTATTTCATATTGGCTGAGCTACTGCGGCATGCCGCGTCTCCTGGACAGGTCGATGGTGATGCCATGATTCGCTGGGGATGGATTGCACTCGGCGGATTGATTGGAGGTCTGGTGACCTCGTATTGCGGTATTATGTGCTCGCATATTGCGGCTTTTCGTATTCAGTATAATCTGCGTGTGCGAATGACCGAACATTTGGGCAGACTGCCGCTTGGTTTCCTGAACGGAACTTCAACCGGCGCAGTGAAGAAGACGCTGGAACAGAAGGTCGACAAGGTGGAAAATTTCGTAGCGCATCAGCTCCCTGATCTGGTCAGTGCGCTGGCGTCTACGGTGCTGATGATTGTGGCAATGTTCTGGCTGAGTCCGCCGTTAGCTGTTGCCTGTCTTCTACCGATCCTCATAGGAATGGTTGTACAGTCGGCACTTATGATGAGCGGCAAGGGAAAAACCAGCGTGAAGCAGTATCATGATTCTTTGGAGCAGATTAATGCTTCGGCGGTGCAGTATGTACGGGGGATGCCGGCGGTGAAGGTGTTCGGGCAGACGGTGCATTCCTTCCGTAAGTTCTACAGTGATATGACCAGATACCGTGATTATTGTCTAGAGTTTACGGACCGTTATCAATCAGGGTATATCCTGTTCAAAACATTGCTGGCTTCCTCGTTTACCTTTATTTTACCGGTGGGTGTCTTTATGCTAAGCGGCCAGCCGGACTCCATGTCCTTTGCGCTTGTGCTGCTGTTCTTTCTAATTATGGCACCTGGCGTATCCTCTCCGCTCTATAAGCTGCTTATGCTGGCTTCAAGCACACGGGATATCGGAGAAGGTGTAGAGCGGATGGATCGTCTTTTGGCACAGCAGCCTGTACCAGAGATAACAATGCCGCTGTCACCGTATGCTTTCGACGTTGAATTCACGGACGTAACCTTTTCCTACAGTGAAGAAGAGGGGGCTGCGGCTGCGCTCAGTAAGGTTTCCTTCCGGGCAGAACAAGGGAAGGTTACAGCGCTGGTTGGGCCGTCAGGTTCAGGGAAATCGACGGTGGCCAGCCTGGTGCCGCGGTTCTGGGACCCGCAAGAGGGCGCGATTCGTATCGGTGGCGTGGATATCCGTCATATGGCGATTCATGAACTGATGAATACAGTTGCCTTTGTATTTCAGGAGACCTTCCTGTTCTATGACACTTTGTATGAGAATATTGCCGTTGGCAAACCGGGAGCGACGCTGGATGAAGTTCAGGCTGCAGCCAGAGCTGCGCAATGCGACGAGTTCATCTCTCGGCTTCCGCAGGGGTACGAAACTTTAATCGGTGAAGGTGGTGTCTATCTCTCCGGCGGTGAAGAGCAGCGTATTGCGGTAGCCCGGGCCATCCTCAAAAATGCGCCGGTACTTGTGCTCGATGAAGCGACTGCTTTTGCCGACCCGGAGAATGAGCATCATATGCAGCTGGCACTAACGGAGCTTATGCGCGGGAAGACGGTTATTGTCATTGCCCACCGCCTGTCTTCTATTCGTGAAGCTGCACAAATTTTGGTACTGAGAGACGGGGAAATCGTGGAGCGCGGAGATCATGATCGTTTGATTGATCTCAATGGACTTTACACTCAAATGTGGCATGCCTACAGTGACACTGGAGATTGGCATATGGAAAAGGGAGGGGATCAGCTATGAAGGTATTGCATAATATTACCGCAGGTAAACCTCAACAGCTGCTAAAGCCTGTGCTTTTTTCTTTGCTAGCCAATCTAGTCAGTGTGCTTCCGTTCGCGCTTGTCATTGAGGCGGTGCGGTTAATTTTTGCTCCTTATATTACGGTGGGGGCAGAGCTTCAGATAGAACGGCTTTGGTGGATTTGTGCGGGACTAGCTGCTGTCATGATACTGATGTTCCTGAGCGAAATTCCGGCATACCGCTCGGCATACCGCGGGGCTTACAATGTTGCGGCGCAGGGACGGGCGGAATTAGCAGAGCATCTGCGAAAGCTTCCGCTAGGTTACCTGACTCGCCGGGACCCTGGTGATCTGGCCAATATGATGATGGGCGATTTCACATTGGTGGAGACAGGGATTTCTCATCTGCTGCCACAGCTTGCAGGGGCTTTTGTGCTGCCGATATTCGCACTTGCGGGGTTGCTGTTCCTAGACTGGCAGATGGCAATCTCCATGTTCGTAGCGCTGCCGATTGCCCTCTTGATCATGTATTTATCGGGCAGACTGCGGCGAAGACTCGGAGCAGATCATATGAAGGCTAAATTGAACGCTGCGAACCGGCTGCAGGAATATTTAAACGGTATACGGGTGATGAAAGCCTACAATCTGACGGGAGAGCGATTTGTTCGTCTGGATAACTCTTTTAGAACTTTGATGAAGGAAAGTGTGAAGCTTGAAGGGATATTCGGACCGGTCATTCTAACGGCTATGGCTCTTCTTCGTGCGGGTCTGACCTTAATGGTATACGTAGGTGTGCATCTATTGTTAGGCGGGGAGCTCGGTGTTTTGCAGCTGGCGGTATTCCTTATTGTCGGCACACGCATCTATGATCCACTGACGACGGCGCTCGCCAACTATGCTGAATTCCGGTACAACGAACAAGCGGGTGAACGCATCGTAGACCTGCTTCGCCAGCCGGTAATGACGGGTACTACAGCCTCGCTTCCCGAGTGCAGTACCATCCGCTTTGACAATGTTACCTTCAGTTATGGAGGTGACCCAGTTCTCAAACAATTAAGCATAGAAATGCCGCAAGGCTCATTAACTGCAATCGTGGGTCCCTCCGGCAGCGGAAAGAGTACAGTGCTGCGTTTGATCTCACGTTTCTATGATCCTGACGAAGGAAGTGTTCTGCTAGGCGGACGCAATATTAAAGAGATTGATCCAGAACATTTGTTAGGGTCTGTGTCGGTTGTGTTTCAGGATGTGTACCTGTTCCAAGATACCATCGGAAACAACATTGCCTTTGGACGGCCGGGCGCGTCACAGCAGGATATTCAACAAGCAGCAGAAATGGCCCGTTGCCATGATTTCATTATGAAATTGCCGCTTGGTTATGACACGCCAGTAGGAGAGGGTGGCAGTACGCTTTCCGGAGGGGAAAAGCAGCGGATTTCCATTGCACGCGCAATTCTCAAGAACGCTCCAATCGTATTGCTGGATGAAGCTACTGCATCGCTTGACCCGCAAAATGAAGCCGAAATCCAGAAGGGAATTGATGCACTGATTACGGGAAGAACCGTTATTGTTATCGCCCATCGCCTGAAGACCATACGTGGTGCAGACAACATTATCGTGCTGGAAGATGGCCGACTGGTGGAGCAGGGACGGCATGAAGCTTTACTACTACGAGGCGGATTGTACGGCCGTCTCTGGAAGCTGCAGCAGCAATCCGTCGGATTCCGTATCACATCATAGGGAACGTCATTCACATTTTTAGGTGGGCAAACGTATGACTATCACAAAGGATGAATCTAACTGGCCGATTATAAGCCTAAGTCTGAGAGTGATAAGGAAATGAGCTGTGCGGAGAAAATATCGAAGCTGGCTTCAGCTAAATAACCTACAAAAGACGAAGCCAGATTTGGCTTCGTCTTTTGTAGGTTTGCATCCCCTTTTCATCCTAGAGAGTAGTGTCCTTTTTACAAATGAACTATTGCACCGAAAGTACAGTCTCCAGCTCAGGGATATATTCCTTGACCATATTGTTGTCTTCCCACCGTCCTTTAGTCCCAGCTGGGGCTTGACCTTCGGAAACGACTAAGTACGGTTTGATGGTTACGGTACTCGGTATAGTCTTGAAGGGTTCAAAACGAACATTATAAGATTCGCTTAAGGGGTGAGCACCGATGGGCTTCAGTTGAACGCCATGTTCATCCACAATGTCAAACTGAAGAGCGATGATGCCTCCGTTAGCACCCTTGTATTTCGAAGGGATAGAAGCGAGCATTTCTTCTATGCTCTGGCCCGGTTTGGTTTTGTACTCAACGGATACCTGCGTTGTGATTGGGGTGATTTCTACCTTACTGATCTGCAAGTTAATGTTATCGTGATGCTTGGTCTCATCTGAAGTTAGTGCGGTAACGGGCGTTGATTTTGTAACAGGCAGAACGAATTCGAACGGGACATCGTAACCCTTTAACGTTACATTTACAGTCAAGTCAAACTGATCAGGGAACTGGACAGTCTGTGTTGTTGTGCTTGGCTCATAATAAGTGTTCAAAACCTGAACCATTAGGCTGGAAGCAGTCTCACCGTCCATGAATTCGTAACCTGCGTTCAGAGATTGGCCTTTATAGAGAACCTCTAACGTATCCACCGCCCCTTTATTGGCATCGGAAGGCGGCGAATTGGGCTCCGAAGCCAGACGGTTTCCAGGAGTGGTTATGTTCATAAGAATTCGGGTTCCGTCAAATAACAACGTTGGGATATTTATGGTCACATCGCCATGGGTCACGCTTAGGTTTACGTTTGTGATGAAATCCTCGGCTTGTTGAACACCGGGATCTCCGTTGTTTTCGCCCCATAATGAATAGATTTGTCCCAGAACCGGAATTTGCTTGAGTGCATCAGCCATTGCGGGCGATACAAAGCCGGAAGCAAGGACTGTAACTCCAAGAATTGCAGCGGCTGCAGTGGAAATCCACCATTTATTAAAAGTTTCTGGTACATTTTTCTTTTTCTGAACGGGGGAAATGGAATTATCGGTTTCCCTGATGATTTGGTAAGTCTCATTCAGCTTGGAGCGGGCAATATCCGATAACTCATCGGGAAGTAGGCTTTGGCAGTTCTTTAATTGTTCTTCTAACTTAGTGTTTACCATGTCGCAACTCCATTTCTTGATTGAATTGAGATGAATGCTTTAGCTTTTTGCGGGCGCGATGCAGCCGGGTCTTCACGGCTACCTTAGAAATTTCGAGAATGTCGGAAATTTGACTGATCGGCATGTCCTGTAGGTAATGAAGGAGAATGACAATCCGTAGATTCTCCTCAAGATGTTGAACGGCATCCCATAATTCGATTTTCTCATAATCCTTGGAAATGGAAGGGACTTCGGGAAGCTCTCCATAAGGGAGGGCTCTTGAGTTGTTTTTGATCATTTTGTTGCATTCATTAATCAGAATCCGGAAGATCCACGTTTTGAAAAAAGCGGGCTCTCTGAGTGTATGGATGGACTTAAAGGCTTTAAGCATCGTCTCTTGCAGGGCATCTGCACAATCTTCGTCTTTGTTGACGATGGCCCTTGCAGTTCTATATAAAGGTAACTCTATCTCCTGCATCAACTGCACGAATGCTTCTGGGTCCCCAGCTTTGGCTTTGACGACAATAGGATTAATATGCAAAGATTTACCTGCTTTCTTGACTAAAAGTCTTAGGATGTTCGTAACGTTACTTAAATATTAGATCGGGTAGGTAGCTGGAAGGTTACAACGAAAGAAAACCTAAGATATCCGGGGACTGCACCGCTTGGGTAAAATCAGCACACACGGGTTTTTGTAAGCATTCTGGGTTCACAAAATAATGTAGTATCTGGTGGGGTAGTTTTGCTTACTGAAAGCAAAAGCCCTTTCTGCCGTTTTGGCGGAAAGGGCCAGTCGTACTTGCTATTTGGTATTTTAATAATGTTAGGTTTATTTATTCAAGATTATCTTTAAATTTTCTATTTCTCTCTTATAAAAATCAACGGTCTTACCCTCTGTGACTTTCCAGTCCCTTTCTAGTGATTCGGCACGAAATTCTTATACTACTCAATGAGTTTATGGTGATTTGAAAAGTTTCAATCAAAAATGATTCCATTCTCCGCATCCCGCAAAACATTATGATTGCTTTTACTGTCGTGTTTTCCTATTTGGATAACCTCCAAGTTGTCTAAGCCCATTGGAAGATGAGAATAATGTAAAAAATTCCCTTGTAATCTCGATTTTCTTTCCCAAGGTTGCAGAGGATATCTTGTTATGACATACTCGTCAGCAAATGGTTCGCTAAGTTAAACGATTGAACGAGATGAAAGCGGTGAGAATCATAAATAAACAGCAACAAGTTGAAGTCATCAAAGAAGATTTCAAATTATGCCAGAAGGTCTTTTCGGCCATTGGTAATGAGACACGGCAATCTATTATTACTGTACTTATGGAGACTACTTGTACGAACGGACTACGCGTAGGTGAGATTACTGAACAAACTCATCTCTCACGACCTGCTGTCTCACATCATCTGAGGATCTTAAGAGAAGCTGGAATCATTATGGTGCGGGAAGAAGGCGCTAAAAATTATTATTTTATGGATGTTAGAACAAAATTAGGAGTGTTAAAAAATCTTATAAACCATCTGGATGAATTCATGGAACAATATTACTAGAAAATACAGACGAAGTAGACTAACAATTACATGCTTCGCATCTCGATAATGAAAAGGAGGATTCTTGTGAAAGCGATGATCATTGAAAAATACGGAAAAAGTCCTCTTCTATTGGCAGACACTCCAACGCCTTCAGTGGGTGATTATGATGTATTGGCGGAAATCCATGCGGCGAGTATTAATCCTATCGATTTCAAGGTGCGCGATGGCAAAACTCGTATGCTGTTGAAATACGATATGCCGCTTGTTTTAGGAAATGATTTTTCAGGTATAGTCACCAAAGTAGGAAACAAAGTAACAAAATTCAAAATAGGTGATGCAATATACGGACGGCCAAGAAAGAATAGAATTGGAACCTTCGCTGAATATATATCCGTACATGAGGACGATATAGCCTTAAAGCCTCACAACCTTTCCTTTGAGGAAGCGGCGTCAATCCCACTAGTCGGGCTTACATCCTATCAAACATTACATGATATATTACAGCTGTCGGCAGGGCAAAAAGTATTGATTCAAGCTGGCTCGGGCGGCGTTGGAACCTTTGCTATCCAGCTTGCCAAAGCAATGGGGCTTTATGTGGCTACAACTACTAGTGATGCCGGAGCTAAACTGGTCAAATCTCTTGGAGCCGATCAAATAATTAATTATAAAACAGAACAATTTGATGAGGTTTTACAAAATTATGATGGAGTATTCGATACGATTGGCGGAGAAACATTAGAAAAGGCTTTTAAAATAGTCAAACCAGGCGGGCAAATTGTATCGGTTTCTGGGCTGCCCAATGCGCGCTTCGGAGAAGAATATGGGTCTGGCTTTATAAAAACGAGTCTTTTTCGATTGGTTACCCGTAAGCTAACAAAATTAGAGAAGCAATACCATGTTAAATACAACTTCCTGTTCATGAAACCAAGCGGGAGACAATTAGAGATCATTTCAGAGTTTATAGAGGCAGGGAAAATAAAGCCTGTAATTGATCAAATATTTTCTTTTGAAGAAGCTCAAAAAGCAATGGAGTATTCCGAATCGGGAAGGGCAAAAGGAAAAATCATATTAAAGATAAAGTGATAGGGAATTTAACCCAACTCATAGAATATAACTACTTGTACCAAGAAAGGAGCATTTCTATGTGTTTTCACTGTTATAGGAAGATAAGAATCCGCCACCTCTCCGAAACCGACGTGTTAAAGTAAGATACTACACAAATCATATGGGGTGTATCGGATGAAGATAAATGATAATTATTTGAAGGAACAATTAAAACATGTTTATTGGCTTAATGGTGGACCTTGTGCCGGAAAGACTACTATGACCAAAAAATTCGTAGAGGAACTAGGCTTTCAAACATTAGGTGATGATGTCTTAAAATATAGACCTTTCACTAGTCCTGTTGATTACCCTGCTCTTCAATTTCCTAATCCTGATTTGGATTGGAATAAGTGGTTCAATAAACCCGTAGATGAGCACTGCCAATGGCTATTTCAAATCGTCGAAGAGATGATGGACTTCTTTATCATTGACTTGTTAACAATGCCTAATGACAAACCAATAATTATTGATTTAGGCATAATGCCTGAACGTATATTACCTTTTATACCAGAAGAGAGAATGATTTGTTTGTATACGTCTGACGAAGAGATAGAACGATTATATTACTTTAGAGAAGATCATAAGATGATTTTGGACTGCATCAACGCCTATACGATAAACCCAGAGGAAACGATTAAGCACGGAAACAAATCTATGGTTAAGTTTTCTAATGAGATTAAGCACGCCTGTACTGCTATAGGGATTAAAACCGTTGAAAGAATACCAAGTATGAGCGTGGAGGAACAATTTAAGTTAGTTAAAGAACATTTTGGATTGTAGAGATGACCTAAAGGTAAGTTTTGTACTGACTTTTTCGTGCAGTAAATGCACGGCTTTCATTTGTTAACTACACTAAAATTTATCTCGAAGGGAGGGAATACGATGGATTGGTTGCAGAGGATGAACAGCGCGATGGAATATATAGAAACAAATCTAACGGATAAAATCTCATATGATGACATAGCGCAGATCGCCTGTTGTTCTACTTATCATTTTCAACGAATGTTTCCGTTTATTACTGGAATAACGTTATCTGAGTACATTCGACGTCGACGGTTGACATTGGCGGCTTTTGAGCTGCAGACAACAAATGCAAAGGTTATTGATATAGCTATGAAATATGGGTATGATTCGCCGGAAGCGTTTGCGCGAGCGTTTAAGAATCTTCATGGGATAATACCGATATCTGCACGCGATAAAGGCGTTTCTCTAAAAGCCTATCCTCGGATGTCCTTTCATATTTCTATAAAAGGAGATGTCGAGATGAATTATCGAATTGAACAAAGAGGGCCTTTTGAGATGTTCGGAGTATATGGTCTAATAAATTTGGACATGAAAACAGCGTTCTCTGAAGTTCCTCAATTCCGTGGAAAATGTGATGATGATGGTAGTGTTGATCTTATGAATGAATTACTAGGACGTTTTGGTGATACTGTATTGCACGCTGCCTTATATGATCACACGGGAGAATCTTTCAAGTATATGATTTGTTACAATTTACCAAAGGGGCTTGAAATTCCAGAGAGATTTACAAAGCTCTCTGTCCAGGCATTAACATGGGCTATTTTCCCGGAGCCGCAATGTGATTTGCAAAAACTGTGGGAACGCATATACTCCGAATGGTTTCCAACCTCTGAATACGAACAGGTTGATGGTCCTAGTTTCGAAATGTATTATGGTATGGCAGTGAATGTTACAGGGGAAATATGGATACCCGTAAAGAAAAAATAACATTTACTCAGTGAAATGCAGGGATGCGTAAGCGAAGATGATAGCTGAACAAAGTAAATCTATTTAAAGAAACCACTCCTTTGTCGGGAGTGGTTTTGTCTTATATATTTTGTATGATCAAACTACCTGCAGTTTATGAGCTGGAAAAAAAATTTAGTATAAGTGCAACCATTTCTACGAACTTTCTACTATATAGATAAGAGTGTTGAAAAGGAGAACAGCGGATGGAAGACCAAGGAATAGTTCACTTATATCTACAGCGTTCACAGCAAGCTATTTTAGAGACTAAGAAAAAATATGGGGCTTACTGCAGAGTGATTGCAAGAAACATTATTTCAAATTTGTCTGATGTTGAAGAGTGTGAGAACGATACATATTTAGCAGCATGGAATGCAATACCGCCTAATCTGCCTAGAAATTTTCCGGTATTTCTGGGGAGGATCACCCGTAATATTGCGCTTGATAAATATGGTTATAATAAAGCGCAAAAGCGTAATCGTGAGTTTGAAGTCATTCTAACTGAACTAGAAGAATGTTTAGCTTCCCCTGATACGGTAGAAACAGAGTATGAAGAAGGTGAGATAGCGAGCTTAATAAATCAATTTTTATATGGCATAGATGAGCAAGCCAGAAACATATTTATTGGAAGGTACTGGTATTCGTATTCGATAGAGGAGCTTTCCATGAGATTTAATATGAGTAGTAGCAAAGTGAAATCTATATTATTTAGGACAAGAAAAAAACTTAGAGCTTACCTAAATCAAGAGGGGGTTAACCTATGAAAAAAGAAGATTTATTTAAGGAGATCGGATTCATTGATGAGAACTTAATTGAAGCGGCTAAGCACAATGGAATAGAGAAAAGAAGAAAAGGTATCTCTAAAAAGTGGGTTGTTTTGGTCGCCTGTCTTATCCTGTATAGTTCAACTGCTTCAGCTTTATTAGCAACAGAATATTATAAAAATCAAAATTCTGAGCCTTACATACGTTACCTAAAAGCTGAAGATATGGAGTTAGAGCCTGCTACTAAATATGATGCCGAAAAATTTCTACATGCTTTGAAAAGTGATAATAATGAATATGTATATATTGCTATTAATAGGCTGGTAGAAAGCTTTAATGATCAAAAGTTGAGAGTAAAAGCTTTAAAAGAACTTCAACCATTTATAAAAAATGAGAATCAAAAAATCGCCGATGCGGCTGCTTTTGCCGTCGATATTTTGTCAAAAAGTTATAAGAGCCCTTATATTGTTAAATTAGCAGACGGAAGTATGATATTTACGTTGTTTAATAATTATTCGGATTATGGAAGTCAAAATGTCATTTGGAGAATAAAAGACAATGTGCTTGAAGAGTATCTAAGTTTTTCAACACCATCAATGTATGTTAAAAAAATTATTCCTTCACCAAATCATAAGTTAGTTGCAATACTAACATGCTCTAATAAAAGTAATTTCGTCCAAATTAATGATATTGAAGAGGGAAGGGTAAGTCCAGAATTAATAGAATCTGCAAGAGTTAAATATGGTGTGCAAAAAAAATTAGATACATGGATTCGCACAGATCATGAAAATTATAGCTATGCAGATAAGATAGTGTGGAAAGACAATGATACTTTAGCATTTGAGGGGTCTCTTGCCTACCAGAATACTGAGATTATTGAGAATGTTACTGTAAAGTATCAGTTTAGTAAAAAGATCATAGAAGTAAAAGAGCTTAATTCTAGATGAGAGTATGTTTCGGCGGCTCCTGTTATAGTTTTCGCCCCCCTTATGATACGGTTTACTGTATCATAAGGAGGGGTATTTTTGCGCTGGAATTTCTTGAAATAAGAGTGATTAATTATGAAAAGAACTCCAAATATCCATATGGAGCATGAAGTCACTTTTGAATAAACAAGGTCATTTGCAAGAGAGAATTCGTTTCTGTTCTTCTACTATAATGAATCCATCCAGATTAAGTAGAGTGAGGTTCGAACCTATGACAAACCCTGCAACGAAAGCTGTAACCAAGCCGTCCTATACGCAGTCAATGGGCCGCATTGACCGGCTGCTGCGCAATATCGTGAAGTACCGGGTGCTGCTGCTTATGCTGCTGCCCACCTCCATTATCTTCTTCATCAATTGCTACATCCCAATGTTCGGATTATTCATTGCGTTCAAGAACATCAACTACGTGGATGGTATTATGGGCAGTCCATGGGCGGGGCTAGACAACTTCCGTTTCCTGTTCGCTACCTCCGATGCCCTGCGGGTGACCATCAACACCGTTGCCTACAACGTGGTCTTTATTATCTCAGGCCTCATTCTCTCCGTCTCCCTGGCGATTGCGATCAATGAGGTCCGCAGCAAGCTTTCCTCCCGTTTCTTCCAGACCGTTATGATTATGCCGAATTTCTTGTCCATGGTGGTCGTCAGCTTCATCGTCTATGCCTTCCTGCACCCGGAGTATGGCTTCCTGGTCAAGCATATTCTGCCGATGTTCGGCTATTCCTCAGTCAATGCTTACATGCATCCTAATGCATGGCCCTACATTCTATGGGCTACCAAGATGTGGCATTCCATCGGTATAGGGAGCGTCATCTATCTCGCCGCCATCACGGGTATCAGCGAGGAACTGTACGAGGCCGCCGTCATGGACGGCGCCAGCAAGTGGCAACAGATCACCCGGATTACCCTGCCGTTGCTCACGCCGATCATGGTCATTCTTACTATTCTCAACCTGGGCGGCATTTTTCGCTCGGACTTCGGGCTGTTCTACCACGTTACACTCGACTCCGGTGCGCTGCGTTCGACAACGGATGTCATCGACACCTATGTGTACCGGGGCTTGATCCAGCTCAATGACCTAGGCATGTCCTCGGCGGCGAACTTCTATCAATCTGTCATCGGCTTCTTTCTTGTCATTGGAGCGAACAGTCTGGCCCGTAAGCTGAACCGCGATACGGCACTTTTCTAGAACGGAGGATCATAATGAATACTGCATCCCATATCAGTTCTTACTCCAAGGGGCCAAAGACCGCCCAGATTATTCTTCACCTGTTCTTCATTGCTTTCAGCATGGCCTGCATCCTGCCCATTGTGCTGATTGTGGCCATTTCCTTAACCAATGAGAAAACGTTAACTCTAGAGGGGTATAAATTCTTTCCCGACAAGGTTGATTTATCCGCTTACCAGTATTTGTTCAACCATTCGGAGACCCTGATCAAAGCTTATGGAATCAGTCTGACCGTTACGCTGATCGGAACCCTTCTGGCCGTACTGCTGATTGCACTATATGCATACCCCCTTTACCGGAAGGACTTTCCCTTTAAAAAGGTGTTTAACTTCTATCTTCTAATTACGATGCTGTTCTCGGGAGGGCTTGTTCCGTTCTACCTGCTATACGTTAACTATCTGAATCTGAAGGACTCGCTGATCGCGCTCATTCTTCCCGGACTGTCTAACGCATTCTATATTTTTATTACGCGAACCTTCTTCCAACAAACGGTGCCGGAAGAGATGATAGAATCTGGTAAATTGGATGGGGCATCAGAATGGCGGATTTTCTTCCAGCTTGTGCTTCCGATCTCGCTGCCCGTGCTCGCTACCATCGGTTTGTTCACCACGCTGATGTATTGGAATGACTGGTTCAATTCGATGCTCTTTATTAATGACACTGACAAGTACTCTCTGCAGTACGTCATGATTCAAATGATCCGTCAGGCGGAGTTCTTCAAGAACCAGTTGGCGGGAAGCGGTGTGGCCCTGCTTGTACACGAGTCGGTTCCGACCGAAAGCCTGCGGATGGCCATGGTCGTTGTATCGATAGGTCCCATTCTGTTCATCTATCCGTTTTTCCAGAAGTACTTCACCAAAGGCCTTACAATAGGAGCTATCAAAGGTTAAGCTGTCTAACTCTGGCTAAAATGCCGGTTAGAATATATGATCCGAATTATCATTGAGGAGGTTTAAACAAATGAGAACAAAAAGAGGCTCAGGCGCGGTGCTTGCTGCTCTAACCGCCGTTATACTGGGCATTACCGGGTGTAGCGGAGGAAATTCTAACGCTTCCGATCCGTCCGAGGCAGAGTCCAGTGCCGCAGCTACAGCTACCGGGGGCACGGAGAGCGGCAATCTCGATATTTCAACTTACCGGAAGCTAACCGTTTACACGGTCGGAAATTTCCCGCAGAATGATACCAAGGCGGTTGTGGAGGAGATCAATAAATATCTTAAGCAAAAGATCAACGCCGAAGTTGACTTCCAGGGGCTTCCTTGGTCCTCTTGGGCCGAAAAGATGGCTCTGGCGTATCAATCCGGGGAACAGGTCGATTTAACGTTTGCCCCCAACTGGGCCGATTTCGCCAACAACGTTGCCAAGGGTGCGTTCCTACCTCTTGACGATTTGTTGGACAAATATGGACAAGGGATCAAGGAGACGTTGGATCCCCGTTTTCTTGACGGCGGAACGGTGGACGGCAAAATCTATGCCATTCCAACCAATAAGGAAATCGGCGAGAGCCACACCATTATGTTCCGCAAAGACCTTGTGGACAAATACGGATTCGATGTAGACTCAATTCAGACTCTGGAGGATCTGGAGCCATGGCTTCAGACGATCAAGGAGAAGGAGCCCGCTATTGCGCCGATCTGGCTCTCCGGCAGCGGTTCAGACACACTTGGCTACTTCGACAAAACCAGGGAGAGCATCAAAGAAAACTTCCGTTACGAGCTGGTTGCAGGCGCTCCCGCCGGCATCGTCCTGGATACCAAGACCGATAAGATGATTATCAGCTCAATGGAATCCGACACTGCGATCTACCGGATGAAGCTCTACAGCGATTGGTTCAGCAAAGGCTTTATCAATAAGGATGCCGCAACGACCAAGACCAGTACTGAAGATGCTTTCAAAGCGGGCAAGACCTGGATGAAATTCGGCTCGGATAAACCGGACTCCGACAAGGAAGATTCCATCGCCACCGGAATTGAGCTGGTGAAGCTGAAGGGCAATGATCCCGAGATCAGCACAGCCAGCGTCAGCAACTCCATGATGGCCATTGGACGCACCTCCGTTGATCCGGAGCGGACGATGATGCTGCTGAACCTGCTGCATACAGACCCGCATCTGGTCAATCTGATTGATTTCGGTGTGGAAGACCGGCAATACGTCAAGGTGGACGGCAAGGAGAACTTCATCAAGCTTCCCGACGGCGTGGCGACCCGGGCCGATACCGGCTGGGCGCCGGGGATTGAATGGATGTTCGGCAACCAGACCTTAACTTACCTTTGGGAAGGCGAAAGCGCTGACAAGTGGGAGAAGTTCAAGGCTTACAACGATAAGGCCCATAAGGTGAAGTCTTTCGGCTTCAACTTCAATACGGACCCTGTCAAAACGCAGGTATCTGTCGTCAGCAACATCATCAAGGAATTCCGTCCGCTGCTTGAAACGGGCAGCCTGAGTGTAGACAAAGTACTGACAGAATACAATAAAAAGTTGAAAGCCAACGGAATCGAGGACATCCGCGCCGAGGTTCAGAAGCAATACGATGCCTGGAAGGCAAAACAATCCTAAATAAACAGGCTGAGGGGAAGGACGGCTACCGTCCTTCCCTTTCCTGCAGCCGAGGCGCAAATGTACCTAAGGGGTGGGAATGTGAAATTATCCTTGCGATTCAAAGTGAGTGCCCTGGTCTTGCTGCTGGTCACTCCGCTGTTTTTCTTTCTCTATTACACCAACATCTATGCGACCAACATCGTTCGGGAGAAAGTCGCAAAATCTGCTTCCGATACACTGACCCTTCACTTAGGTACGCTCGACGAGTTGCTGGAGCAGACCAGCCATTATCTACTGCGTACCGCTAATGAGAACATGCTACTGGAGCTCTATTCGGACAGCGGTCCGGATAGTGTCAATTACTATCTGTCCATCCGTAAGCTAATGGACCAGTGGTACAGCGATGTCAGCTATTACACGATTATCCGTAGTGTGTTCGTATACCATCAGGACCGGGATGAGTTATTCCTCAGTAGCCAGAAAGAATATTATCAGGAGAAAGAGATGATTTCTACCGGATTGTCCACGCGCTTGAATGCTTCCAGTCTTCCAGCTTCCCTGAAGTGGGAGACCGTCACCATCGGAGGAGAGCCGCTGCTATTCAAGGTGCTGCCGGACAAGAGCGGGCGGCTCCTGATGGGTGTTCTGATCAGCATTGACGCTTTGGCACAGCCCCTGACCCAACTGGAGTCTACAGGAGGTAGTGAGCAGATCGGCATGATTAGCAATGACGGTAAGCTGTTATGGGGCCAATTCGCCGGGGAGGATCTTACACGTATCCGTAGACAGCTCAATAATCCTGCCCATCCCGTGGATGCATCGATTCGTCTCAGTAACGGCAATAATTATCTGCTGATTGACAAGCCTTCGCAATACTCCAATCTGAATGTCTTTATTCTATTGGACGAGAAATCTATTCTGGATGAGCTGCCGATCTTCCAGAGGATCATCAAGACCATTCCCATAGCCATTATTATCATTATGGCTATCCTTCTGGCTCTGCTGAGTCGGCTTGTGTTCAAGCCGATCCAGCATTTGACCAGCGGGATGCGTATTCTGGGGAAGGGGCATCTGGAGCACCGGCTGAAGGAAGGCAACAGCAGGGAGTTCCAGATCATCACCCGGCAATTCAACCAGATGGCCGAGCATATCGGCAATCTCAAGATTGATGTGTATGAAGAGCAAATGAAGGTGCAGCAAGCGGAGCTCAAGCATCTTCAGGCGCAGATCAACCCGCATTTTTTTATGAATTCCTTGAATATCGTCTTTCATCTGGTGGAGCTGCAGAAGTATTCGCTGATCAAAAAAATGATAAGCCATCTGGTCTCCCATTTCAGATTCATTATGAATACCAATAGTACCTGGATTCCCCTCCTCAGCGAGCTAAAACATATTCAAAACTACATTGAGATTCAGATGGTCATGTATCCGGACAAGCTGTCCTATCAAGTCCATCTGCCGAAGGAGCTTGAATCCAACCTCATTCCGCCGCTGCTGATTCAGCCATTCGTCGAGAACGCGATCAAGCATGGATTCGTCAACAACGCCAAGCCATTCGAGGTCGTGATCACGGTCCGGGAAGAAGCCGGGGAGAACAGCGATGCCTGCATTGCCATTCAGGTCCGGGATTCCGGGCCGGGCTTCTCCGCACTTCAATTGGAGATGCTCAATCTGGGTTTGTATGAGCAGAAGCCTACAGACCACCATCTGGGAATATGGAATGTATACAGACGCATGCTGATGTTTTACAACAACCGGGCAAGGCTTACCTTCCATAATATCCCTGACGGGGGGGCGGTGGTGGAGATAAGACTGCCCGCTCAAAGGGAGCTGTGAAGTTCATATGTACAGAGTTCTAATCGTTGATGACCAATATTTCGCCTTGCTAGGTCTGAAGCAGGGCGTGAATTGGAGCGCGCTGCAGGTGGAGGAGGTCCGGCTGGCGGAGAATGTGGATCAGGCGGTTGCCTGCCTGGAGCAGCAAGCCATAGATTTGCTTATCTGCGATATTGAGATGCCCGGAAGAAGTGGGCTGGAGCTGCTCGCCTGGGTGAAGCAGTATTCTCCCGGCACGCTGACAATTATGCTGACTTGCCATGCCGATTTCGAGTATGCACAGCGCGCTCTTTACCATGGTGCATTCCATTATTTGCTCAAGCCGGTGGACTATGAAGAATTAATGAAGATATCTCATGAGGCGCTCTCAGAAATCAGCAAGCAGAGGGAGCAGCAGCAATTCGAGGCGCTCATCCGCGAGTACCGACAAAAGTGGGAGCATCAGCTTCCCCTGCTGGTAGAAAGGTTCTGGCAGGATATTCTCAGCCAGCGGGCCGCGCCCGTCCTGGAATCGCTCACTATTTCGGCGAATACCTACAATCTGGATCTGCAGCCAGGAGACCGCTACTTTCTCGCTCTGCTCGGCCTGGAGCAATGGAAGGAGAATCTGAGCGCACGGGATGAGACCATCATGGAATATGCGCTACGAAATCTGGCGGAAGAACTGCTGCTGAGCGGGCTGGGAGGGGCTGTGCTGCAGGATCAGGTAGGCCATAACCTGGCAATTGTCTACGTGAGGGGCGACATGAATGCGGTTCGACACACACTGGAGCAGAACTGCCAGACCTTCTTGAACACCTGCGAGCAGCTCCTGCATTGCTCCTTGTCTGTCTATATCAGCCCGGGCGTATTGCTGCACGAGATGATGAGCGCCTACACATACGTCACTGAACGGGAACAGCGGAATCTGAAGCATTCCCGTCAGGTGTTCGGCCCGAATGATCCGGCTTATGATCAACCGCTTGGCACCATGCCTCTGGCCGCTCCAATGCATATCTTCGGGGAGTGGGCGACCATCCTGGAACTGGGCGAGTTGGAGGAGCTGGAGCGCCGGGTGAAGCTGTGGTTCGTGAGTATCGGTGCAGACCGCTGGACCCGTGAGCTGCACCGGCAGCTTGTCCACGGCATTCTTTTCATTCTGCATACTGTACTGGCCAAAAAAGGCTTATCCGCCCACGCCTCTTCCGAGTTGAAATCGCTGATGGACAAGGAGAATTACCCGAAGCATTCCTCCACTTTGCAGAACTGGGCAATAGATTGCCTGAAAGCCGCAATGCAGTTATTGCAGAAAAGCCATAATATGTCCTCGGCCGTGGTCACCAAGATCAGACAATATATCCGCTCCCGGCTGAGTGAAGAGATTACTCGTGATGAATTGGCCGCCTATGTTTATCTGAACCCCGCTTATCTGTCCCGGCTGTTCAAGAAAGAGACTGGACTGTCGATATCGGATGTCATTATTCAGGAACGTCTGCAGAAGGCCAAGCAATTACTGGAGGAAACCGAGCTTAAGATTACCGATATTGCAGAGCAGGTGGGATACACCAGTCTGGGCAGCTTCTCCAACCTGTTTAAACGGGTAGTCGGCGTAACGCCGCAGCAATACCGAGCCCGGAAGAAAAAATAAATACTCCTGCTTGCATTTTCATGCCAGGTTGCACTCGGCATTGAGAGCCGTATTCGAGATCACCATGGGCAACCAACCTGATTAAGGGTTCATGAAATCCTTTTCTATGAATGGCTAACCAAGAGCATTTAACCCATATGGTGAGACACACCGCAAGTAGCAGAAATTTGACAGTCCGACATTCGCTTTTACGGCTACTTTTTTCCTTGTATAGCTGTCGTATCCTTGTGACCATCGGATAAATGTATTTTTTTTCTTGTCCACCTTTATACCTTAATAAAACGATGCAATTGCATTTAATGAATAATATCGATAATAAGGGAGGTTTTGGGGATGGGAAATAGAAAAGCTGGCGGTTATGACCCCGTACAGATCTTTAACTCCACATCGTTTAATGCATTTGGAAAAGTTGAATATGCATCCATCTTATGTAGTGATGGTTCAGCGTGACGAGACTTGGAAAGCTTCTAGCCGTGGAGTCTGTTTGGTGACTAGAATCACTGCAACGGTTAGAACGCCTAGTGGAAATATTCAAGCGGAACCTTATACGTCTTCCGGCACTTCTTACAGCCAGTTTGCCATTATACAGGTAGGGGTAAATAAGTTCCAAGTGACGCGTGTTGTAAGTAACAAAAGACGCAAGTAAAATTGCAAGCGGGGTATTATCAAGGATAGGCACCAAACATGAAAAAACGACAGGCCAAAGATAAGAGGCTGGTCGTCTTTTTTTCGTTTTAATGTTTCTTATACCATAATATTCTGCGGTGCATTGAAGAATCTTTCAGGAGCCGGAATGGGCGTAAGTCCGGTTGATAATTGCCTTCAATGATCCAAATCCGGCAGTTCCTGTCGATGCCTATATCGAACCCGACTTGTCTAAGCTTTGGGTAACGCTCTCCCAGTCGTGCTTTCTTTTCGTTATGAATACGATAGGCGTTTGCACCGTTTCTTTTAGTGAACAGGATATCCCTTCCGTAATTCCCGTTGTGGGGTTTCAATACGACGCTTTGATAGTGAAGCAGCATATTCGTTAATGCGTTCTTCTTAAGCAACTGTGTCTCTGGCAGCCGTCCGGCGAGAGAGGAACCTTTGCGAAGGATGCGATATTGCAACCATTTGTCTCTTTTGATTAACATTAGAATCACAGCCTTTTTCAATCTTCTACGGTAATTCTAAGTCAAATTAGGAATCAGTATAAGTGGATATTCGTCCATATTTATGAGCCGAAGCAGGTGAAAAAGGCTTTTAGGTGGCTAAATTTCATTACTGTTCAGCTTCGGCTGGGCGTGGATTATTTATTGGCATTCGCCCAAACACTCTTTCCGCGAATGCATATGATGATTGTGCCTACTCATTGAAAGGAGCGATCACATATGGGATTTTTTCCAACGCCGGGAAGCGGCCAATTCCCAGGGTTTCCGGGTGGACCAGGAGGACCAGGAGGACCAGGAGGACCGGGTGGACCAGGTGGATTTCCTGGGACTCCGGGACCTCCAGGAGCTGCACCGGGAGGCGTTCAAGCGCCGACGGCACCTCCACCGCAATTCGTACCGCAAATGTCGGCCACTGCATTTGCCATCGACCCTGGTGCGATCAGAGGCTGTCTGTTCCGCAACACATACATTTGGCTGAACAACGGCGAGCAATTCTGGTTCTTCCCGGTATTCGTGGGGCGTAATTCTGTTGCAGGGTTCAGATGGTTCGGTCTCTTCTGGGGGTACTTCGGTATTGATTTGAATCGGATTCGCTCGTTCACCTGCTTCTAAGGCAGACAGCATCGAGAAGGGGACCCTAAATAAGGGGACGTTTTGCGGCGAGGCATGATATGGTACCTAAAGAAGGAACTTTTACTTGCAGAAGTAAAAGCCCTTCTTTTTTTTGGTTGTAGAGGGGCATTTCTAAAGTTGTTGAAGGTCGGACGAACTCAAGTTGTCGCTATCGGGTCTTTTTATGGAATCGAATCCTGGTATTTGTCGATATATAACGATCCGTCCAATTGGAGCTCTGCGTAAAATACTTGATCAAAAGAATGAATGTTGGCTTTCTTTAGTTGCTGGTTGAGCCAGACTTTGGAAACATCTATTTTAGTAAGGTTTTTTTCTACGATTTTACCATCAACGATAAGCTCAGTCGGGATATTGTGAATAGGCATAACGGTTGCTTTTACATCCTTTTTTGTTGCAGGCAGCATTTCTTCTTTTTTTAACACGCTGAGTTGACCGTCAGGTTCCAAAATAGCAACTTCGACATCTGTGGGGGAGAAGACATCCTTGTTCCGAAGCAGCATGCTTAAATCGTCGATGTTGAGGTGCTGCTTAGCCAATGCCTTTTCCAGAATTTTGCCTTGTTTGACGAGAATCGTAGGTTGGCCATCGAGAATCTCACGTGCTCTGACGGAGCGCAATCCGATCCAAGCAACGATGAACGCCAAGAGCGACCATAAGATCAAGCTAGATATTCCTTGCAGCAGCGTGATTTGTCTGTTGACGATAATCTCCGCAGTGGTGGAGCCGAAGGTGATTCCTGTTACATAATTGAAGAACGTTAGATGCCCGACTTGTTTTTTACCGAGCAGACGTGTCAATAAGAGTAGAGCAACGAAAGACGTTGCCGTACGAAATAGAATTTCTCCATATGTCATATGCTGAGCCCCTTGCATAACAGATGGTCTTAAATTAGCCCTTATTTCCATCTCTTATACTTGTTAATTGAAAGGAATCTACTGATCATGAACACGTTATATTACATCAATAGAAACTAACAAGAAAGTATCTAAAATTTATTATTGTTTTATATATCCAAAGAGGCACTGATCGGGAGGACGGAATGCAATTTTAATCAATGTATTATGAGGGGGAATTATTTCTACCGAAGATTGAATTAAATATGACGTTGAACCAATCGATTGTCATTATAACGGACTTGAAGCGGAAACAGCTATTGATGAGTCAATTAGTGGACCATTCTCATTATTATATATTTCGAGCTGGACCTCATTATCTTGGTATGGACGTTTGTCCTAACAGTAGTGTCTGTCATTTTTGTATCAGTGGGGGTTGAAGGACGAGTAAGGGGGCAATAAAGGGACTTTAGCCAGCCTTCGGTGGGTCTTTGGTATGGTCGAAACAAGCGGCCAAATGTGACTATACGACGATTATTTTCCAATTGAGGCTGTGATGTTGTCATGAAGAGGATTGGCGGGTAATAAAGATGATTAGAACTTTCAAATTTGGTTGAATTTGGAGTGGAAGCCAAGGAAACGGAGTGAAGGATCATGGCAGCACTGACAGTAGCAGGCATCCGTCCGTTACAGGCCATTGCGGCCTACGGCGGTACACAGAGTGAGGTCAGTTCCCTGGAAAAACAGCGGAACCGGCTGATGATGGAACTGGATAAAGTGAATGCAGCACAAGGAAGCGAGATGCAGACTCCTTATCGCCGGGAGCAGCTGCAGCGGCAAATCCGGCTGCTGGAGTCCCAACTCGTACAGAAAAGCGGGAGTAGCAGCCCCGTAAATTTTGTACCGGCTTCTCCGCTACAAGATCACCCCTTCCTCTGGCGGAATGAGTGGAAGGGAGGCCTCAAGGGCATCGGTTTGACCGATCCCCGGACGGCGACGGTGAACTCGGAGGGACATTTCGACGCGTTAATTTAGACAAGAGAGCGAAGGTGAGAAAAGCTTCCGGTGATGAACCGGCTTTTTCGCACTTTCTTTTTTTAATAGGCGGCTCATAATCATGAGGCTAGCTAGCCGATCTTCCACCGAGGAGAACAGCATGACAGAAACAACAAAATAGGCGAGAGGGAAGTTCCAACACTTCCTCTTCGCCTATTCGTGTTTATGCATTTTGCCTAGGGTTCATCTAGATTACTCCGGTGTTCCTTGGGTTACCCCATGGATATAGGTGAGTGTCGGAGAATCGACGGCCCCTTGCCCCGGATTATAGGTGAAGGAGTACTCGATAGTATCCCCTTGTTGCAGGTTATTTACAGGGTAGGTATAGTTACCGTTCCCTGCCGGGGTCATGGCTACGTTCAGCTGCCCACCGTTATTTAGCTTATAGTGTAAGTCGGCAAAGGTTGCGCCGTTCACATAGAACAGCAGGTCGTCGCCTATTTTCTTCAAGCCACGCACCTCATCGCCAACAATGATAACACCGGATGATGATGCCGGTACAACAGTGATGGTGGAAGTGGCTGTTTTATTGCCGTTGGCTGTTGTAGCCGTTACGGTTGTCGTGCCCGGAACGATTCCCGTCACGAGACCGTTCGGATTCACGGAAGCGACGTTGGCGTTCGACACGGCCCAAGTGACCTGCTTATTCGTTGCATTAGACGGGGCTACATTGGCGTTCAACTGTACAGTCTGTCCGACTTCCACCTGTGCAGTGGTCTGATTCAGGGTTACACCGGTAACCGGTACGTCGTTACCCGGATTCTGGCTGTTGCCTTCTTTATAGACACGTACATAATCGACCTGCATTGTTGCAGGGATATCGGATGGGTCCGGGGTATGACCGTTGTCAAAATATCCGCCGATCGCCAAATTCATAATGATGTAGAAGGGCTGATCGAATGGGGCATTCGGATTGTTCGGTGCAGCTACGGAATACCATTGATCTCTGCTCACTTTAAAGAAGAACTTTCCATCTACATACCATTTCATATTATCTTCTTCCCAGACCATGGAGTACACATGATAATCATTGGCGAAGGTCTGGCCTTCAGAGAAGTGATACTCACCCGCAATATATCTGTTCACCGGCCATTGACCACCAAAGTGTATGGCGCCGCTGGTCGTGCCAGGCAAGCGTCCTTTGGCTTCCATAATATCAATTTCGCCGGATGCGGCCCATGCACCATAGGCGGAATCTTTCGGAAGCATCCAGAGTGCTGGCCAGACGCCATTACCTGTAGGCAGCTTGGCACGAATGTCTACTCTTCCGTACTGGAAGGACAACTGATCTTTGGTGTTAATTTTACCGGAGGAATATTGTGCATACCGGTTTGGGTCCTGCGGAAAGGATTTGGAATCGTGCAATGCTCGGATGTTTAGCTTTCCGTCCTGTACAAATATATTTTGTGCACTGTCTGTATAGTGCTGAAGTTCCGCGTTGCCCCAACCCCAACTATTGGGATCGTCAGTGATATAATAACCCTGCTCATAGCTCCATTTATTCGTATCGAGCGTGGTTCCGTTAAATTCATCCTGCCAGATGAGATTCATGCCTTCAATGGCTGGGTCGTTTGGTGTTCCGATAGTAATGTCATCATGATCGGATACATCCGGACGCGGGGCATCGGGATTGCCAATAAAGGTGTAGTTGACGTAATTGTTGCCCACATTTCCGCCCGTCTGTCCATTCAATGGATAGCCGATACGAATCTGCACATCCTCTTGTACGGGCTGGAACCAAAGCCCATAGATATAGTCAGCCCAATATCCCCATTGGTTGGCATCGGACATGTTGTTATAGCCGTTACCGGCGTATACAAATCCGCTCTGACTGGAATCACTCATAGCCACCCATTGTCCGTTGATGTTAATCTGGTAAACGTAATTTCCGAGCTCGGTGCCAATAGGTGCTCCCCCATCAATCTTGGGCAGCGGTACACCTATGACGCCTTTCGCATCTGCGGTAAAGGTCGTTCCCTCATAGGGAGTGAGGACGTATGAATTTCTTACAGGTTTATTAAAGGTGAGAGTGTAAATGACGTTAGCTGAAGAGGTCTTCGATTCTAATTTTACATGGATAGACTCCGTTACGGTAAACCAGTAGCCGCCGCCCCCTTCAGTGAATTGTCCGAAGTTGTTATCATAGATCCAGCCGCTGGCTGCGTTATTGTCAATATCAATCCAGGTACTGCTGTTTACAGGTTTTACATATACCTTCAAATCGTCAGCCACTGCTTCATACGTTACCGCCGAATCGTTGTTGAAGGTAGGATAAGTAAAGCCGGCACTACCGGTGAAACCTGCCGTAATCTGTGGCCCTTGTGTAGGCGCCATAGCGGTGATAGTTGTCTTGTTTATGTTCTGAAATACTAGGGTGTAATCCAGTGTTACCCCGTTAGCTTTGGAGTACAGCTGAATTTCAGTGGTTGCGGAGAGCGTGAACCAATAGCCATTCAAGCCGCCGTCACTCCAGTGTCCCCAGTTTTGGTTGTAGGTATAGCCGCCGGCACTGTCTATATCAACCCAACTGCCAGCAACTTTCACTTTTACACCGACATCATCGGAAACATCATTCCAGGTAGCAGAGCCTCCATTGAATGTAGGCATGACGAATCCATAGCTAGCGTGTCCAACCCCTGATTTTGAGATGACAGGTCCGTCTGCCGCTGAAAAGTAAGACATAGAGGTAACTGTGGTTACTGCTGCTTGCACCTTCGAAGTCGGCATTAGACCAACACCAGCCAACAGCACTACCGCTAAGAACAAACTGAATACCTTCTGCTTAAAACCACTCTCCGTATTGTGAATTCGCTTCATACTTGCCCTCCTTTAATAAAATAATAGAAAACGAAACCGCTTTCATTTAGGAACAACTCTATTCTATCGAATATAATAATCAGCTAAAAGGTACAATTATTTTTGTTATAACCCAATTTTTTGGCTTTTGACTATTTATAGCGCTGTGTCCTGGTAATTGTCTTCTCTGTCATGCTTCCGGCGAATCATTTGGCGGTACTCTGTGGGTTGCATGTCCATGACATCCCGGAAGGCACGTGTAAAGCTTTTATAGCTTTCATACCCTACCATGGTGGCTACCTCTACGATTTTATGATCGGTCTCAGCCAGCAGCCGCCGAGCTTTATCCAGGCGCACGTCGCGCAGGTATTCTGCAAAGCCTTTGCCGATATTCTTCTTGAACAGATTAGAAAAATAGGCATAATTAAGCGACACGTGGTTGGATACCATCGCGAGGTCCAGTGGTTTATGATAACTTTCGTGTATAAAACGAATGGCTTCATTCAAATCCTGCGAGTTTCGGTAGCTGCACTTATATTCGTAATAGAATTGGTTCAGCCGAAGCAGCTGTTGTTGCAACGCCTGAATATAATCGCGAATACCCGGATAGTCGAATAGATTACGCAAACATTCGATGTCCAGCGCTTCTTCTCCCATGTATGGGCGGATGACACGTACGTATTCCTCCAGCATTTGCACGATGGCACGGCATAGCTGCTGGGTGTATTGGATGTGATAGCGTTGCAGCGTATCTTTGTGAAATATCATAGAAATACCTTGGGTAATTGCACCGCTATTCTTGCTACCGACTAATTGGAACAGGGCATACAGCTCCTCATAGGGAAGCTCCCACTGCTGTTCCAGCCTTACAATATGCGTAGGTAGAATGCAGCTCTTTTCAGGAAAAAGGTAACTGTGGCGGTAGAGCTCAAGCGCTTGTGTATAGCTGAGGGGCAGTGCCTTCAATCCTTGCTGCGGGCTGGTCATGGCAGTGATGGCATCGATCTGTCCTGTCTTAAGAGCGGACGGAAAGGCGCCCGTATCTACGGACGCATCCACCGCGAGGATCAGATACGGGCGGTGCTGCAGGCATATGCAACCTTGTCTGCCATATACACGATAGGCAATAGATTCCATGCTGTGGCTACTATTAGCCCCCGGTTGGTTAATCCATAGTTCCTCCCGCAGCAGGCATAGGCGGTAATTACTCCATAACTTTAGATTCTGCTGCTGGGTCTGGAGGACCCACGACTCATCGCTCACCGCGCCCTGCATATACATACTCAGTTCTTTGCGGTCGGTCTCTTGAGCACGACGGGAGATATGCTCCATATTGCGCGAGAGCGCCTGCCGGGTTTTTATTTCATGCGCTACATGTTCTACCGCGGTTTGTAAATCTTCACGTTTCACAGGCTTAAGCAGGTAGCCCTTTGCCCCGAGTTCGATGGCTTTTTGAGCATAAGCAAAATCACTGAAGCCGCTAATAATCAGGTATTCCACCTCGATGCGTTCCGCTTTGCTCCGGGCCATCAGTGTTAGCCCATCCATATCAGGCATTCGGATATCGGTAATTACCAGTTGAATGTTGTGCTGACGTAATATTCCCAAGGCCTCGATGCCGTTTACGGCACAGTAAATGTTGTCCAGCTGCAGGGGAAATTGGGGCAGCATGGCCTGAAGTCCATCGCGAATATGCTTTTGATCATCGACAATCAGAATATTGATCATACTCTACCATCCTCCAAGATTCACATTTTCCCAAGGCAAGCGTATGGTCACACAGGTATAGGCACCCTGCACACTGTCAATCCAAAGACCGCAGCCCTTGCCATAATGAAGTTGTATGCGTTTATGCACGTTCTCTAGGCCCAGTCCGTTCTTGCTGGTGACAATCGGCGAATCCATATCGCCTAGTAGCACAGCTTGTAAATTGTACAGCATCTCTGGGTTAACACCTGCACCATCATCTCGTATTTTTATTAGCAGAAGGCTTTCATTCTCTACAGATACGGTAATTTGGATATTTACACTGCCGCCTGAAGGCGCCGCGTGATGAACGGCATTTTCGACGATGGGCTGCATGCACATTTTAGGAATTGTATAACGCAGCACCTCCTGAGGGAGATCAGCCATCAATACAATGTTGCCGCCTTCCATAAAATTTATGAAGCGGATATAGCTGTGTATGTTGGCAAGTTCTTCGCTAAGGGCAACCGTATCGCTGCGCCACTGCATGCTGTAACGCAGTTGGGAACCTAGAGACACCAACGCGTCGGCGATCGCAGGCTGTCGCTGAACCTCCGCGAGCATACGAATAGATTCCAGTGCGTTATATAAAAAATGCGAATTGATCTGCGAATGCAGCGAGTGCAGTTGAGCATTTTTGGCAACCAGTTGCTTATCTACCACCTGAGTCATCAGATGCTTGATCTCGTCTAACATGTTATTGTAGCTGACGGCCACCTCATCAATTTCATCACCGGTTTCGTTCGCACCGAGACCGGTTTCGATTTTTGCATCCAATTGTCCTTGCCGCACCTTACGCATAGAAGCCAGAACCCTGTCCAGCCGCCTGAATATACGCCGGGTAGTATGTGAAACGAGCAGCAGCATCAGGAGCAGTACACATAATGTGATCGCTACAACGAGTAGATACCAGCTCCGCGGACCCTTCATCAGTGCCTGATGAGAGGCAATATCTACGACATAGGCGTTCAAGGGGGCGATGTACCGGTACAATGCGTAGTAAGTATGGTTGCCGACCTCAACCTTAATGGGGCTGGGGCTACTTTGCTGAAGCACATCCAGCTGTTGATGAATGCTGCCCAGAATTTTATCCAAATCCTCCCTGGCATTTTGAGAAAAGAGATGATCAGGATTGTAAACAGAGCGGGAAGGGTTGCTTCCGTCCATCACTACAGAAAAGAAATCTCCCCCGCTATCCTCAAGCAGGTCACTGAAAAAGACGCTATGCTGGGCGCGAATTTCCATAATGGTAGGGAGTTTCTGCTGCTGCCCTTGTAGGCGTACCAGTCGGTAATAAGATAGCGTATGCTCGCCATCCTTAAAAGCAAATAGGCGGAATGCCGCACCACCTTCCTCCCGAAGGGTCACCCAGTAGTCCTGCGGCCAAAACTTGTCATAATGGTAGATTTCAGGCCAAATCTCAAATAGATTTGGATTATCGACATAGAAACTGAGCTCACTGATCATCTCGTGGCTCTGAATAATATTATGCATTTGCTCAAATTGATTTTGTCTAAATTTTACGAGACGCAGGCCATCTCCGCGCATATTGGAGTGAATAAAATCTACAAATGCCTTTTGATTCAGCGCAGTAGAGGAAGCGTTCTCAATAACGCCCATTCTGCTACGCAGCTGTTCGTTAAGCCGTGAGACATGGCTGCTGCCGGTGGCCATAGCGTCCTTGTATAGCTGGCTTTCCTGCATGCGAATAAATAAAAAAGATACTACAATCGCAGGAACGGCAATCATCATGCTAAAGGCCAGAAACAATTTTTTCGAAATGCGTGAATTTCGGTAAAGCCTCTTCATTTTAGTCAGCAGATACTTCATTTAAGCAGCCTCCTACCCTTGTAATATACCATATATTACAAACCGCCTGGTAGGTAACTAGGCTGTTTTTCCAAATGGTTATAACTAGTGAAAAAGGGAATACCGGCCACCATTTCGGTGACCGGCAGCAATCTTTATACGGGGATTATTACTCTGCCATTTTGGATTTTCGCACATCCAGTTCAGCCTGGCGGTATTCCATCACCTTGCCGAAGCTGTAATTCTCGCGGCGGTCAAGGAAGTTTTCAAAGACCTTATCAAAGTCAGCCTCATTCTTGGCCGTAATCAGCTCAGGGAGAACTTCCTCCCAATTTTGAGAAATACGCGACCAGGCTACCGATACATCAGAATCACCCTGTGGATCTAAGCCCTTGTAGATACCGCTATCAATATCAGCCCGTTTATTAGCGAAGTCTTCCATTTGCTTAATGACAGGAGCTTTCTCTGGTCTCCACTGGTTGATGATTACAGGGTTTCGCATCATCCAATAGGTATCCATGATGCCATATTCCTTCTCCATTTTCTCAATATCAGTTTCGAGCAAATTTACCATTTCAGGCTTCAGCTGCGGCTTGCCGTCTACCATTTCCCATGTTTCGCCTTCTTTGCCAAGGAATATATCCCGTTGGCCTTCTTCGCTGGCCAGATAGCTCAAAAAGCGGATGGCCCGTTCAGGATTTTCGGTGGATTTGCTAATCATCGTCACCATCCAGCCGTCCATGTTGCCGGGGAATAGCTTAGGACTGTCGCCCTTGCTGTTCTTTGGCCCATCGACTGCGATGTAATAAGAATCGGGGTTTCCACTTGCAGCCAGCATAGGATTGACAGCCGACATACCAGTCCACTCCCGGACCATCATGAAATAACGTGCGTTGTTCGTTTTTTCCTCTACCTGAGTATCGGAATCCACCAGGAAATCTACATTAATCAGCCCGCGCTCGTAAGCCGTACGGAAGGTTTTCAGCCAGGCGATATAATCGGGATCGGTAATGCGGTCGTATACTTTACCGTCTTTTTCATGCGGAACGGCCAGCAGGTTCTGCAAATATTCGGTCATCCCGTAAGGGACATTCCCTTGTGCAAAGAAGGGGCTGATCGGCTGACCTTTATACTGCGAATATTTATCCTTCAACAATTGCAATGCATTCAGAAAGCCCTCTGGTGTGCTCAGGTCTGGGCTGCCCATCTCCTCATACAGATCCTTCCGCACCAGAAAAGTCTGGTTGGCGGCCGTCATGCCGGTTTCATGCATCAGGTTAGGGCTATATGAATCATTCGGAACACCATAGGTATTACCATTTTCTTGGCGATACCATTTCAGTGTGCCGTCTCCAGCCACCTTGAAGAAGTAGGGATCATACTTATCTGCCAATTCATTCAAGGCATAGACATGATCGCCTTCCCATAGCTTTTTAACAGCCGTTTCCCACGAACCCATCGAGATCAAGTCGGGCAGCTTTCCGGAGGTCATCATCAAAGTAATATGCTCGTTCGCTTCGCCGGAGGGTACTTCTAGCTTGATGTTAACACCTGTTTTTTCCGTTACATACTTGGAGGTCAAGCTTTCTCCCCAGGTGTGGGCATACCAGTTAGCACCAACGAACCAGGTCAGATCCACAGGGCTGGTGTCGAGTTTCCATGCTGGTTCATCGGGATTGAGTGTTGCTTCATTCGGCGGCGGTGATGTACTGTCCGTCGGTTGTGGTGTTGGTTTGTTATTGGCTGAATTGTTGCTACATGCGGCCATGCCTAGCGTCAGAATTATAGCCAGAACGAGGGTCAAACCTGGCTTAATGAGATTGCGTTTCATGACATAATCATCCTTTCTCTGCTGCTTCTGAATTTTTGGATACCCGTTTCTATACGCATACACTTATCCCTTAATGGCGCCAATCATCACACCTTTGACCAGATAGCGCTGGATAAAGGGGTAGACTACTAGAATTGGCAGTGTGGCTACCATCATGGATGCAAATTTGATAGAGTTGCCAGGCAACCTAGCGCCGAATTGTGCCATAGCTTGCTGCTGCATGAAAGACATGGAGTTCTCTGCAATAATTTTGTACAACATGGTCTGCAGTGGCAGTAATTCCTGCGAGCGGATGTAGATAACGCCCTGGTAATAATCATTCCAATGATAAACGGCTGAAAAAAGCGATATGGTTGCAATGACAGCCATACTGTTGGGCAATACAATTCTGAACAAGACGCCATAGTCTGAAGCGCCGTCTACCTTCGCAGATTCCTCCAGGCTGTCAGGAATGGTGCGGAAGAAGCTCATAAAAATGACCATATTAAAAAAAGTGTACATGGAAGGAATAATAAATACCCAAAAATTATCATATAAGCCCAGCTTTGTCATCAGAATAAACGTAGGGATTAGACCGCCTGAGAACAGCATTGTAATCAATGCAATTTTGAGATACACTTTGCGGCCGATTAGATTAGACTTGCTCATTCCATAAGCTATAACGGCGGTAAAGAATACATGGATCGCTGTCCCAAGTACCGTGCGCAGGGTGGTGATGTAAAAACCGTTCATCATCGTCTTATCATTGAACACAACACTATAGCTGGCCAGCGATAATTCTTTGGGAAACCAATTGACGGTGCCCAGTGATGCTTGCTGCGGCGCATTAAGTGAGTTAATAAATACAAACCACATCGGGTACAGTGTTAAAAAACAAACCGCCAGCATCAGCAGGGTATTGCAGACCTCAAATACTCCGATTTGCCGAAACCTCTTGCGTCTTTCCATACCTCTGTCCTCTCCCTTTTAAAAAATGCTGTCACCGGTTAGTTTTTTGGATGTGTGATTGGCCAAAAACAACAAACCTAGCGCCACAATAGAGCGGGCAAACAGGACGGCTGTTGAGAAAGAATGGCGCCCGGAGACCAACCCCATATTATAGATATACAAGTCCAGGCTTTCCGCCATCTTCATGTTCATGTTGTTCTTCAACATAAAGATCTGCTCAAAGTTACTGCCGAGTATCCCGCTGACAGCGAGGATGAACAAAATAGCGATGGTGGGGCGTATGCTCTGAATGGTGATATGCCACATTCGCTGCCGCCGATTTGCGCCATCCAGTTCGGCTGCTTCGTACAGTCCAGGATCAATACCGGATATTGCCGCTATGTAGATAATGGCGCTCCAACCCGTCTCCTTCAAAATATCGGTGAAATAGGTAATCCACCAAAAGTACTTAGGGTCGCTGTTAAACAGGATTTCACGTTCCTGAAACCCGATTGCCATCATCAGCTGATTGATCACACCTCCTTCACCGAGCCAATTGAGTGCAATGCCACCAAAAATCGTCCAGGCAATAAAGTGCGGCAGGTACGAAATGGTTTGTACCGTACGCTTAAATCGAAGACTCCGTATTTCATTAAGCATTAAGGCAAACAAGATAGGAATGGGGAAACCCAAGATCAGCTTAATGCTGCTCATCCCCAGGGTATTGCGGATCGAACGCCAAAAACGCTCATCTGTCATAAAATCGTGAAAATGCTTCAGCCCTATAAACGGTGATTCTAGTAAAGGTTTGGCGATGCTGTAGTCCATAAATGCAATAATGAGCCAAAACATGGGGATATAACAAAAGATAAACATCCAGAGGATTCCCGGGATAACCATGCTTTGCAATTGCCACTGTTTAACAAGCGCTTTCATTTGTTCCGTTCTGTATTGGAACATGTTCCGTGCCCCCTTTCTATTTCATCGTATGAAAAAGCGTATAGGAAAAAAAGCCCAGGATTATTGACCCTATCCCAATTTTTTAGATTTGTTTGACCAGCCGCAAAATTTAAGTATGCTGTGATTAAATGAGGGGAGTGTGCAAAGGATGAACAAGCTTGTATGGGAACAAAATTTCTTAGCTAGTAATACTGATCTGAAGTTATGGAATATTCGCCATGGCAACGACTTGCTAGATAACAATGGTAATCCTATAGACCCAGGTTGGGGCAACGGTGAGCAGCAGTATTACACGGATCATTCCAGCAACCTATATATCGATGAATTTGGCTTAAACTTGTGTGCGCGCAGCGAATCCATTGAAAAGGATGGGCGGCATTTTGGGTATACCTCGGCCCGTTTGGATACAAAGGACCGTTTTTCCTTTTGCTATGGTAAGTTAGTCGTGCGTGCAAGGCTGCCGTTAGGGCAAGGGATATGGCCTGCCATTTGGCTGCTTCCGCAGGAACAAGTTTATGGGCATTGGCCAGCTTCCGGCGAGATTGATATCATGGAAGCCAAAGGCCGCTTGCCCCAGCAAATATCCGGAACGCTGCACTACGGAAAGGATTGGGAACATCAAATCGTCGAGGAGTTTTCGTACCAGTTTGAAAACGGGACGATTAATGAATTCCGTGATTATGCACTGGAATGGGATGCAAATTCAATTCGATGGCTGGTAGATGGCCATTGCTTTGCTGAGCGTCGCCAGGAGCCGGGCGTGATGCCCTTTGATGAACCCTTTTATCTAGTGCTTAACCTTGCGGTGGGTGGCTGGTACGACAATGTGGCGGTGGACGAGTCTGCACTGCCAGCAATCATGACGGTTTCAGGGATATGGCTGTACCAATAATTAGGCCTTATTTCAATTTTCAATACCTACTTCCTATCTGGTAGAATAGGGAAAACTATATTTCTATATTCTAGCAACTTGATTATTTGCTTGGGGAGGTAGACATGGATAAAGAGCGAATTGCACAGCTGGTACAGTGGCATGAAGATGATGAACATCAGAAGATAGTTGATACCTTGATGGAGATTTCACCAGAGGACAGAGATTACGAGGCGATCAGCAGTCTGGCAAGAGCGTATAACAATCTGGGTCATTATGAAGAAGCGCTTGAACAGTTTGCGATGATTGCAGAACAGGGGCAGGATGACCCGTTGTGGCATTTTCGAGTAGGGTATTCCTACTATTATCTGAACCGATATGAGGAAGCAGTGAGAGTGCTGGGTATCGCCCATGACCTCGATCCTGACAACGAGAATACGGCCATGTTACTGAACTTTAGCCAGCGCAAGCTACGCAAAGAACAACTCGCCGCAGCTAGACGGGTGATTAAAAATTCGCATAATGATTCGAGGACGGCTGCAATTCCTTTTGAAGGGATGAATTTCTCCGAGTTTTGGGACGATAGCGATTATGCAATAAGAGAATATGTCTCTGATCCGCCTACGGATGAACTGATTGCTTCCGTAGAAGAAGAGCTTGGTTACAAGCTTCCTGCCTCCTATATCCGTCTGATGAAGCAGCATAATGGGGGAGTTCCTTACAATACTTGTTACCCGACGGAGGACGCGACCTCATGGGCTGAGGATCATATTGCGATAACAGGCATTATGGGCATTGGGCGCGAGAAAAGCTATTCAATCTGCGGCGATCTCGGCAGCCCGTTCATGATTGAGGAGTGGGGGTATCCTGACATCGGGGTGGTGATTTGTGACTGCCCTTCGGCAGGCCATGATGTTGTGATGCTGGATTACCGGAACTGCGGGAGGGACGGTGAACCGGAGGTGATTCATGTGGATCAGGAAGACGATTATGAGATTACGTTCCTCGCGCAAGACTTCGAGACATTTATCCGCGGTCTGGTGAGTGAGGAGGAATATGATACCTCTCAAGAAGATAAAGAAGAGGATCTGCGAAAAGTAGCCGTAGGCAAGTTCTCACCTTTGCTCGCGGAGCTGTGTAGTCGTGTGCCTGAGGTGGACCAGCTTGAGCAGAAGATCCGTAAAGTCTGTACCCGAATCGTTGAAGAGAAAGGACACTTTTCCTTTCATGCGGATGAGCTTTCTATTCTGATGTACGATGTGCAGTTCTGGCTGTACACAAGGGCTTATCCGAATACGGGCCGTCAACAATATCTGGATGTATATGAGACAATAATCGCTTTTGGCGGCGAGTTCGGTCAAGGCGGGTATGCTCCCGGATGGATCAGCGACTGGCTGGATGGGCGGATTCGTGAAGGGATAATCGTACAGGAAAATGAGGTGCTTCGCTTCACGGATCAAGCCCACTTCGAGGTCATTGCAAGGCTCGAGGCGGAATGCGCAGACGCGGAGCTTGATTGATCCAAAAATAATCATAAGCTGGACCGTAGCACATACAGGTAAGATATCTCTTTTCATAAAAGTAAGAGCAACCCATACTTCATGTAAGGGTTGCTCTTTTTGATATATTTGGTAGTGCCTTTGATGTCGCTCCGTAGATTATTTGATGAATCAAGCCTAAAGTTAAGATTGACCCTAATTTTTACATATGAGAAAATAATGGAAATTTTAAAGATGAAGGGAAAATAATGTTATGAGCAATCTTTTCCGATTCATTCCTATTAGTCAACTAGCAGATAAATTTCCGGAAGGATCTTGGTGGGCGAAGTTTTACCAGGATTTCAGTGACGAGCAGCTTGCCGCTTATTATGAAGGGGATTTAACACTGCCTTCTCTTAATCTGGATTGGGAGCAGGCATTTCCGCAACAAAAAGAGGTAATTATCATTTTTATAGATGGGAATTTTACTGTAGACAATCTCTATAACAAAGAAACAGACGGTGCTATTGGACTTATGGTGACCGGTAATATGAGTGCGAAAAATATAGCTGTAGGCGGTCAGGAAATTTATGTTTCGGGCAATCTGATGATTGAGGAAATATTGTGCGGCTCTTACAATCATGGGGAAACGATTGTGAAAGGTGATCTCAGCGCTGCAGTTTTAGTTCAGGATGATGAGTACAGCATCAAAGTTGACGGACAGAAATCGATTCCCTGCTTAGTAAATGTGTGGGAAGGGGACGGCGTATTTCAGGAGCTTCCGGTGGATATTCATGAGGTGTTAATCGATGAAGTTTTTCTGGATGTAGAAGAGGAGGAAGATGAAGCCGACTTTTCCTTTGGCACACTAGTGAACATAATTAAAGAAGGGCGTTCCGTACTGAAAAAAATAAATGAATCCCCGACTAACAAGAAAGCTGTTCATTTATATTTCACCCACAACACGATCAATGAGGAAAATATATTGAAGTTGACGCAGTGTATTTTAATGCCGAGTGACAAGCCGTCTTTTAGATTTTGGGAGCAAGACGTTTTTTTCAAAGTTCAACTGGAGCATATAGATGCTGACGGAGAAGAGCGGGATCTTAGCGTGTATATGAATGATAACCGGCATCACTATTATATTTGGCTGGAGCAAGATCATTCTGTCGGTTTGTTGAGGAGAACCATAGATGAAGGCTCTGAGTGGGAGGACATTTCAGAAGAGTCTCAGGAACAACTAGCAGAGATTAGCGATTGCTGGACGATGTTGCTGACCTGCGCGAATATGGCTGAGCTTTATTTACGAAACATTGAGGTACAGTATGTGGAAGATATTTTGCAACACCCCGTAATTCAGGAATTATATTCGGAAGAGGAAGAAGAGGTGGATGACGGGTTCTGGGACGGCTCCAAATGCTACAGCTTCCGTCAAGCGCATACGGACGAGGACGGAGACCTCCTGCATGGTCGGATTGAAATCAAGACACCGGATGGAGCATATTATTTTTATACACTGGATAATGGAACTTATGTTTCCCGGTATTATCAGCCGCCCGATCAATATGGCAAGCAGGACATGCCCTATTTGGATCTTAGGCGCTGGGAAGCATCAGAGCGGTATTTTACAAGATTCAAACAATTTATTGCTCAGAAGATAGAGTCAGGCGTGAATAGTTAGGTCTGGATATGCTTCTGAAGAAAGGATGATAGAAATGCCAAATGATAGCCAAGCTAGTCCTTCAGCTGGTTCAGTTAGAGAAGTTGGTGGTTATCCTATCGACCTGACAGGTCCACTTAGTCACACTCTTGTCATTAAGCCCGGTGTGGGCAGTCTATCCATTGGACCGTCGCAATTGGGGAAGAAGGCAGACCTTCATGTCTCACCTGATACGCATATTGATTGGACCGTATTTGATGTCTTTGCCACCCCGGCGGGCTCTCCTTGGCCGCGATTTCTGCATTATACAGGCAGTGACCAAGGCTTCTTTGACTGGGCACAGAAACGTCCCATTGAAGAGATGACGTGGACTCCGATCCTCTCTGCAGACACGGTGGCGGATGCCACTCAGTCTAATTTGTATGGCTTGCATATCGAGTTGGATCAGTCCGGGAGCTCTCTGAGCTTGAGACTTCCGAAGCGGCATTTCCGCCTGAGTGTATCCGGCGACCTATCACGCTTCTCGGCCACAGGAGATATGCCATCTTCTCTGACACTAGCGCCGCGCACCGGCCGACGCAAGAATGATACTCCTTTCTTGCTGCCTGACATGGGTGAGCTGCACAAGGTAACGAGCCTGACGCTACAGAATACGCCGTTAGGTCAGCCGATTTCGCTGGAGTGTCTAAACCGGTTCCCAAACCTAACCTCACTGAGTTTGTGGGGAGACTTTTGCGACCTGGACTTAATGGCTCATCATACCCAGTTAACGAATTTGGAGCTGCGCTTCATGCCTGATCTGGGTGGCTTGCCGACCTTGAACGCGTGGCCGTTGCTTACTAGATTTATCGCCTATAATGTGGAAGAGATTGCTGGCAAGCGTCTAAAACAGCAAATGAAAACTCGCGCTGTAACCCGCCCTTGGACCGACCATGCTTCAGTGAGCCAATTACGAAAGGCTGAGTGGTGGACGACTGAGTTCGGCCGCCCGTTTTCGTCGTGGCCTAAACGTCAGGCCAAGCTGGCTAATGAAGCTTACAACGTTGCACAGGCAACTTTGTCCGAGGCTCGTAGTTTTGCCGAAGCCGAGGCAGCTATTACCGCTTTCACCGTGCGCTTCAACAACCTCAAAGGCATTGAAACCACTGAACGTGAAGACCTTGGTGAAGCGGTGTGGCAACTCAGTCAGTCTGATCACCTGATTGGTCAGCCAATAGCAGAGGAGATGGCTCAACAGTGGTTCGATGCAGCGCGCGAATACTGAATGAAATAAACGTTCAGTCCAACATTGCTTGCGAGCTGTTCGCTATTGCAAGGGCAACATCATTCGCTACGTTGCAGCACAATATTTAAAATCTATGTTTTGAATAGGAAGGAAGTCAATCGTGCTGTTTCGAAAAGCTATTGCAACGGATATACCGCAGTTAATTGAATTTCGCAAGATACTGCTATCTCATGAGGACAATAGTAGCATGGATGAAACTTTTAGAAACTACTTTGATTCCTCATTATCGGATAAGTCACTCGTTGTATGGGTTGCATATATGACTAATGTTTTCACAATCCCTAATTATCGTCGCCAGGGTATTGTATCCAAACTTGTTAGTGAAGCAATAGACGATTTGAAGGCACAAGGAATTAGAAAAATCCTGCTACATTCGTCTGATATGGCTAAACCGATGTATGAAAGTCTAGGTTTTGTTGAAGGAAAGAATTATATGTCAATTAATATTTGATGCTAGAACGTCCTCTAATAAGTATTCTCTACCAAAAAACTGGGATTCCGATAACGGGTTCCAGTTTTTATTTGCGTGGAGGTAAGAATCCATTATGGAAATTTCGCTAGAAAAATATACTTGACTCCATTCGTTTGTGAATTGTAGTCGGGGTTACAGACTGATCACCATATCGGATGTAACAATAGTACAAGATAACATCGAGATAGGATAACGGCTTGATTAAGCATGGATAGGTTGGTGGCATTACGTTAAGGTTTCCAAAAAACAACCGATTCTCTAAGCGAAAGGACGGAAGAACAGTGATAAGGCTACGCAGCAAATTGGCAATTATGGTTTTGATTATTCTTTTTTTAATAGGTGTACTTCCGGGGAAGTATGGGGCAGGTATTGGCGGCATATCGGCCGTTGCAGCGGCTGCAAATATCTCTAATCAGGACGGGTTCGGATATAGTGGCTCCATTCCTGAAAACGAAGTGCTGGGGACCGCTTTTACGGGATACCAAGCCTGGCCAAGTGGGTTTTCAAAGGGATTATCTGCCTTTGTCGGCGGCGTTTATGACGGTACAAGTATTTGGATGATACCCTATAATGCCGACCGATTGATGAAGGTCAATCCGTCCACTGGAGAAATGACAGGGTAAAGCAATTGGCCAGACGGATCGAGAGGTAGCGAGCTATATATTGGAGGCACTTTTGACGGAACTAATATATGGCTCACCCCCTATTCCGGTAGTCGTTTAAAGCAGCACAGAGCGGAATCGTGAACGGTTATGTGAATGGCATGTTCAAACCTAATGGCGTCGTAACCCGTGAGGAATTTGTAGTTATGTTAATGAAGGCGTTGAAGCCGCAAATAGATGCTGAGAAGTTAAAGTTTACCGATTCGGTGAAGATTGGCATATGGGCGCAGCAAGCGGTAGAGCAAGCTGTACAATTAGGCATTGTTAAAGGCTATTCGGATGGCAGTTTCCGTCCAGACGCAGAAATTACACGCACAGAGATGGCTGTGATGATCGTCAAAGCATTAGCATTGAAGGTGGAAGACAGTGCTGTAACCAGTTTTGTGGATGACGCTCAAATTCCAAATTGGGCGAAGGGGCAGGTAGCGGCATTGAAGAATCTTAGCCTTGTATCCGGTAAAGGCAATAACGAATTCGCTCCTAATGATAAGGCAACAAGAGCAGAGGCGGTAACGATTCTAATGAAGATGATCGCTCAAAAGAGTTATTAAAGCAACAATATTACTTCAATCTCAATGGAAGACATTGAAGAGAAAAAAAGTTCTTTAAAGTTTTATCTACGATTAATAGATAACAGGGCATCCAAGGGGTGCCCTATTAAATTGCAATTCATTGCTGTATGCCCACGGTTCTGTGTGAAGCGTGTACTATGTCGCTTACTTTGAGTGGTTATTCTTGTTTATTACATAAAAATCCATATTGTCATATGACAAAGTGATGACAGCACTCACTATTCGACAATTTATTTATTCTCTATTATTGAAAGAATTGAGGCTTAAAGTGGCAGCTTGCCCTTTTAGTTCACTTTATAATTGATTACCCCAAGGAGTGAGCGTGTGTGGAACAAACGGTAACTAATCGAGTTACGGGTGAACAAATTACTTTTATAGAAACAGCAAAGGATACGAAGGGTGAATACTTATTAATTGAAGTTGCACTCCCCCCACATGGCAAAGGTCCTCCACTACATATTCATGATCGTTTTGAAGAAGAATTTGAAGTGATTTCTGGCAATCTCACGGTAACATTAGGCAAAACAAACCACATTCTAGTAGCGGGAGAACGTCGTATTGCCCCGATGAAGACACCACATACTTTTACGAATAATGACGATGATCCGGTTGTATTCCGTGTACGATTAACACCACCAAGTCAGTTCGAGCAGTCTGTTCGTATTCATTACGGGCTAATGGAGGATGGTTTAACTGATTCAAAAGGTAATCCTAAATTGCTCGCACACACCGCTTTAGTGTTATTACTACAAAATACGCTCATCGCTGGCATTCCACTCTGGATACAGCGTAGTATCTTTGGTCTAATCGTTAAACGCGCACATAAAAGGGGGCTATATGAAGCGCTAGAAAAGTATACAGGGGAGACCATATAATCCCCATGCTCTGTCGCTAGAAACTATGGGGATTATGATTTTCTGCAAGCCAAGCTGTAGTTGTATGAGGGCAGCTCAGCACAGTTTGCTAGAGTAGCATTAATCTATTTTACAACTTGAAAGAGGAGGGAGCCCCTTTATGAAACGTTCTTTATCTTTATTAATGTCATTGATAATTCTATTTGCAAGCCTTCCCGCAGCCAAGGCTTCGGAGGCTCCTTATTCCCTATCTCCAAGCGAATTTATAAGTGCTTCGGTTCAAAACGCAAGAGCACTCGCTTACCATGACGGCTATATTTATGTAGCTCAGCGAGAGCCGGGCGGCATCTATCGCATTTCGGTCGAGACGGGAGAGGTCACGAAAGTGCTGGACAGAGGTATTGTTATGACCGTCGCCTTGAACCAAGCCGGAGATCTGTTCTTCACGACTGACGGATATGATAGAAATATTTATAAAATCAATAAAAGCGCACTCGTCAATTTTCCCCTTCCCGCAAATAGCGGCACCGCATATTACTATACGGGCTTTAATTTTGTATACGGCATGGCTTTTGATGCCACAGACAACCTTTATTTCACGGACTACACAAGTAAAGGCATTTACAAGCTCGTGCCAGGAGCAACGGCTGCGACATCGGTCATTCAAGGACTTCCAACACCTGTGCTAGGTATAACGATAAGTCCTGCCGGCCATCTATATGCCCTTGGACACTCTGATAATAATGTCTATCGCATTAACAGTGATCATTTATCGAACGGTACTGTAGCTGCGTCCGAATTCGAGCTATTGCTGAATATGCAATATAATCCCAATGGTATCGCTTATTTGCCGAGCGGCAAAGCGTACATATCCTACGGGTCACAAGTTTTCCAAAGTCCTGAACTTGACGAACATGCCAGCCCTACTACCGATACGGAAAAACCGGTCATCACGCTTAACGGTGCTTCAACCGTGCTGGTTAGGAATGGTACGTCCTTCCATGATCCTGGTGTAATGGTAACTGATAATGTCGACATGGATCTGACAGCCAAAGTCACTTACAGCTTGAACAATGTCCAGCTCCCGGCTATCGATACGACTGTTGCGGGCCGGTATACCATTCGCTATGATGCCACTGATACCACAGGCAACGAAGCTGTCGCGGTAAAGAGAACCATCATCGTTAATGAAGACAGCACTAACCTGGCATATGGCGTACCGGTTACAGTCGACAAAGGAATCGCCAGCGGTCAGACCGGCCATTTGACTGACGATTTATTGGAGACTGGCTGGATTGGCAGTCAATCCGATGCGCCTTGGACAATCACACTCGATATGAGTGCAGGCGCGGTTTATAATGAAATCTTTGTTGTCGATACCGTCTATCTGCAATCCTACGAAGTGAAGGTCAGCGACAGCGTGACCGGTCCGTTTGAAACAGTCACAGGCACGACTTACGCTAGCCTTGTCCATACGGATGGACAATATAATGGCTATACGACAGATTCGGTCTCTTTTCCTAAAGAGATCTCCAAGCGCTACATTCAGATTGTGATCCATGCAGTTGGAGAAGATGGCAGCACGGGTCCTGATCTTCAAGAAATTAAAGTGTTTAATCAACCGATAATGCCAACGCCAACAGCGACGCCAACGCCAACAGCGACGCCAACGCCAACAGCGACGCCAACGCCAACAGCGACGCCAATGCCAACAGCGACGCCAACGCCAACAGCGACGCCAATGCCAACAGCGACGCCAACGCCAACAGCGACACCAACTCCAACTCCAACTCCAACTCCAACTCCAACTCCAACTCTAAAGCCTACTCTGGAACCTGAAGTAACAGTCGGAGGCTCCAGCCCACCGAATCAAACGGAACAGATTTTGATTCCGGTGGATGACGGTGATAACAACCATATCTTATTTGCGATTATCATTCGTACCACTGGATCTGACGGCAAGAGAAGAGATGAGATTACATTGTCTGTCGATAATGTCCATGAAATCGTAGAGAAGCTTTCAGCAGCGGGGATTGATACTGCCCGCATTGTCATCCCTGATACAAAGGACGATGTTGTCCAAGTAAACGTAAACCTTCCTGCGGGAGCCACCCGACAGCTGGCTGAGGAACATATTAACCTGGAGATTCGTACGGCCAACGTAGGTTTGCTCATTCCTTATGCCTCTTTGACAGGTATAACCGGCGATATTTACTTCCGCATCATTCCGATTAAGAATCAAGCGGAACAGGATCAAGTCAAAGAACGCTCGCTTAAAGAAGGAGCGATCAAAGCTGTGCTGGGAAGTGGAGGCCTCCAACTCATCGGCCGTCCGATGACAATCGAGACCAATTTGCCATCCCGGTCTGTTAGTCTGTCACTGCCACTGCCTGCGGCACTGATTCCTGATAATGCGAAGGAGCGCCAGCAATGGCTGGACAACCTTGCCATATTCATCGAACATAGCGATGGGGAACGGGTCGTAATTAAGCCGGAAATCGCAATCGATGCTACCGGACAGTTAAGTCTGAAATTTACAGTTACAAAATTTAGTACCTTTTCAATTCTTCATATAAGCAACTGGTCGCTATATCAGCAACAGCAGCAGAGCTCTTATATTAACGGATATGCTGACGGCTCCTTCAAACCGGAGAAGAGCGTTAGCCGCGCCGAGATTGCCGCGATGCTGTCGCGAATCGGTGCTGGCGAGCAAGGCACCGTTGCAACTGTTTCTTTCTCGGATATGCCTGCCGATCACTGGGTATACCAAGCCGCCGCGCTTATTCAAAGTACTGGATTGATGAAGGGACTTGCAGATGGTACGTTCAAGCCTAATGCTGAGCTGACCCGTGCCGAAATGGCTGTTATTATCAGCCGCTGGCTGAAGCTAACGAACGAAGGCGATGGAGTGGCTAGCGACATTCAAGGTCATTGGGCAGAGCGCTCTATCCGATTGGTTATCCAATCCGGTATGATGTCCGATACACCGGACGGTTCTTTTAAACCAGATCGAGCTTTAACACGCGCAGAAGCTGTGGATGTATTCAACCGCGTGCTAGGTAGGGAGCCATTACCGGCTTCAAGCGTTCCGACATGGACAGATGTTCCGTCCTCCCATTGGGCTTTCGGCCATATCGAACAAGCTTCGCGTAATCATAGCTTGAAGCTAGATTAATCACAAATGCACCTGCTCCAAGGACAAAGGCTATGAGTCTCGACCTCCTTGTAGCAGGTACTCTTTTTTAGAATGATGAAAGGCAATGTAATCACAAGAAGATACACCGAGTAATGCATACTATAACCTGTTGCGAGGATAGATTTGAATATATGAAGTAGAATGTTTTTGATATAATATAGTTAAAATTTTAGTTATTGTATCCTGTTGATAGGGAATAATGAGAGAAAAGGAGAGATGGAAATGTCGTATATCGTTGATTTTAATAATGTATCTACGGTTGGATTAGAGTCTTCACCTGTAGCAGAAGCGCTTGCTGGTTTACGTGCGAATGAAGCCCGTTATTTTATGAACAAGTACAAGCATGAATTCACAGTTGTCCCAGCTAGCGAAAGTCAGGATAATCTTGATTATGTGAACCGGATTTTGAAAGAAGAACGAAAGATTGAGTTTGCGGCCAAACCTTTAGAAACTTCGCGTTTTCAAGTAGAAAACATCAAATTCACCTATGTCTTTTATGAAGATGGTCTTGAGGTTAATGTCATGTATACGGTTGATGATCCTAAGAAGCGGGCCGTTGGTTTTAAGCTCTCTGAGGGGATGGAGATCCCAAAAGAGTTAGAAGAGAAGTTTAAGTTTGCTAGGCAGAAGTCTAAACTAGCCGGTACAATTCGGGGCTCGTATTTTGTAATCAAAGGTGAGTATTAAGGCATGAGAATAATATAAGCCTCTATTCCGAGTGGCGGGATAGAGGCTTTATTTATTTGCTATCTGCATAAGCCAAGTATCTTAAAATGAAGGCGTAACCAAGGGATTCACGGAAATGATTTTATAGGATTATCTCCGCAAGGCAATGTATCCCCCGCTCAATGGATGCTTCATCTACTTTTGCAAACCCCAATACCCATCCCTTTCTTTTGCTATCCAGACAATAGGGTCCAAGAGGGTAAACACGTATTCCATGTTGTAGGGCTAAATTTGTCACAGTTTCTTCGTCGTATGATTCCTCAGCCTCAAGTAACATATGCAATCCTGTTTCTACTCCACTGAGTGTAAAACGCTCCCCTAAACCACTAGCCATAATAGCTTTTGTCATGACTTCGTGTCTTCTTCGATATACATTTCTGACTCTTCTCATATGCCGCATAAAATGACCATTTTTAATGAAATGGGTTAGTGTTAGCTGATCCATAATCGGAAGATGACGGTAAGTCAGCTCCTGTACCTTCGCTAGTTGAGCGATTGCCTCGACTGAACCTATAATAGCTGAAATACGAATGCCAGGAGCAATCATTTTAGAGAAACTCATGAGATACAAAGTATTATTGGATGCCTGACTAAACAACGTTGGCAGCGGCTCCCCACGATACCGGAATTCACTGTCGTAATCGTCTTCAATGATCCAAAATCGTTCTTGAACCGCTTTATGCAGCAATTGCTGCCGGCGGGGCTCCGACATAACAACCCCTACTGCGCACTGGTGTGAAGGGGTGGCAAAGACCAGTTTGGATTGAGGATGAATATGCTCCACCACTAGACCATACTCATCAACGGGAACAGGTACCACATTCATTCTTCGATATTTCATCGCCATCCAAGCAGCTGGGAAACCGGGATCTTCTACTGAAACTCTGTCCCCATCAGCTAAAAGCGACTGTGCGATTAAGTCGATACTATGTTGAGCTCCTGAGGTCAACAGAATCTGATTGGTTTGGATATGTATGCCCCGTTCAAGGGATAAATAACGCTGTATTTGCTCACGTAATGGTGTGTAACCGTAGCAATTACCGTAAGCCCAGCTTGATAAATCCATTTCAGCAGATGCGTGTAGCAGCGATTGCCGCCAGCTTTTTTGAAATTGTTCATCCAAATAGGGTTCATGAGGACTGAAATCAATATCCACTTCTAGCTGTTCTTTACCTCTGAACCAGTCATGTAAATGATCAACAGCTGAGTCTAACAAGGAGAGTGAAGGAGGTGTGGGACCCCCTGTTTCTATTTCCTTCGTTGAAACATTGAATTGCTTCCATTTACTAACTCGCGTTCCTCCTCGGCGAGAGGTAACTGTATAACCTCGACTTAACAATTCCTCATAGACGATCTGTATAGTTGAGCGTGAGACACCTACGATGTGAGCTAGTTCGCGGGTAGGTATTAGTAATTCTCCTGGCGCCCAGACTCCGCTAGTAATATTATGAATCGCTTGATCAAGCAATTGCTGCCAGATCGGTCTCTTATCATTACGAATTACTTTCATCATCGTACACACCTCCAAATAGAAGCCTATCATAATAATATTAATTATGGATTGCTCTAAACGGTGATTTTTGGATATTTTAATGCAATCCATACATTGATATACTACCGTAACAACGCTGGTATTCGCAATTTGGTCGTTGCCGCACGCTAGAGTTAAAGGAGAGATATCAATATGAATTCGGTTCGTTACAAGAGCAGGGAATGCCTGGATCAAGAGAAGATTGAAAGGTTCCTTAAGCAAGCGAGATTGGGTTATCTTGGGTTGGTTGATGGCAATCTCCCCTATGTTGTACCACTAAATTATGTATGGACTGAAGGGAAACTCTATTTTCACGGGGCTGGAGATGGAAGGCGTAATCAGGTGATGAGTGATAATTCAGAGGTGTGTTTTACGGTATGTGAGGAATACGGAACCATTACGGATCCGGTACCTGCGAAAACGGATACAGCTTATATGAGCGTAATGATATTCGGACAAGCAGAACCGATCACAGATTTGGATGAAGCCACTCATGTACTTCAGGAAATGATGAATAAATATGTACCGGGTTACTATAATCGCCCCTTGTCCAAGCAGCATGTGGAGAAGTATAGATCAGCTGTATTCGGCGGTCCGGTTCAAGTTTATCGGGTCATTCCGAGCCATATGACGGCAAAAGAGAGTCCTATTGAAGCGGAAAAAATGTATAAAAAGTGCATGGATAATGAACGTCAAGTTTAACCACAAGATATGCTGGTTTCGTTAGAAATTTCATCAAAAAAAAGCCTTTTGGAATCAAATCCAAAGGCTTTTTGTATGCTTATTTTTTTCAAGACCTAATTCAATATGATAATTGATCATAAAGAAAAAGTCTATACTTTTGGCTGGATTTTATTTACTATTGTGAAGCCGGCAAAACCTAATAAATGGAGTGTTGTAAATGAACGTTACTTGTCATCTCGATCAGGCTGATTTGCAGGATTATATTGGACGGGTTTTTGGCAGCAGTTATTTAGTTACTTCTGTTTCGCGAATGCATGGTGGCGCACAAAAGGTGGTCTACAAGATGGAGTGCAGTAATGGATTTTCCTGCGTTTTGTATGTGTGGGATCTTTCCATGAATTATTTTGAAGAAGAAAAAGCCAATGAAGATATAAATGAACGATCCTATGGAAGTGACTTATTTGAATTAAACAATAAGTTCTTAATACAACATGGAATTCAGACCCCTGCACTTTATGATCTAAATAAGGAAAAAGATCGTTACCCATTTGATTATGCGCTCGTTGAATATATAGATGGACGTAAGGCAGAAGACTATTTTCATCATGCTGATTTACGTGTTCAAGATAAAGTGTTTCAGCGGCTAGGGGACATGCTTACTACTATGCATACCAACGAAAGGCGTATCTTTGGGAAAGTGAATGCTAACGAGATCATCTCAGAACAATGTCATTTCTTACAAATGGAAAATACGAAAGTACAGCTAGCTTATGCCTCTCAATATATAGAAAAGATCGGGTCTAATCAAAGTAAACTGCTCGACAAGTTGCATGAGTTAGAATCAAGAATTAAGCCCAGACAGCAGTACGGATTTATTCACGGGGAAATGGGTCCTGACCATGTATTGGTTAATGATAAGCTGGAACCCTTTTTGATCGATATCGAAGGGGCCATGTTTTTTGATATTGAGCATGAGCATAGTTTTTTGGAGATGCGATTTGGAGATTTCTATCGGTATCTTAAGAACGATAAGCTTGATCCGGATAGGCTGTTATTTTATCAATTGCATCACCATATATCATTAACTTCAGCGGGTTTAAAGCTACAGCATAGAGGATTTCCCGATCAACAATTCGCAAAAGGTCTAGCTGAATATCAATCTGAACGTGCGCTTAGGTTTATCGAAAAATGATGAAGAATTGAAAATGAAGCAAGAAGCGGCGCATCAGCTCTTGTCAAATATCGTGGGAGCTGAATATTTGAGTTGTTACACGGTAACGTTTCAACGAAGCGAAGGGGGAGTCAACCTAACCTAGGGGAGACTCCCCCTCTCTTGTGCGTTCTAGGGGCAAGCCTGACGGTAGTCAAGAGGTGTATACGAAAGTAAAGACTAGTATATAGATGGGGATCACTCCCTTTCCTATACTAGAACTAGGAAGAGAAGCTGCATGAAGTAGATGCACGACCTATTTTGAGACAATGTGGAGGGGTAATATGAAGAAAAAAAGTAAAATACTTCTGATCGTCGCATTGATCCTAAGTTTAACTATCACGGCATGCGGCAAAACCACAAATGAAGGGGAGAAGCAGCCTGAGAAGCAGCCTGAGACACCTGTGGAACAAAAAAATGAAGTGATTGAAGTTTCAACAGTTTCGGCAAGCGATCAGTATCTCAAATTCGATGAGGGCGAAAGCTTCGAGAAGAACTCGGTCTATGATGCGTATGAGAAAGATATCGGTGTGAAGCTCACGAATAAATGGGTGTCCGCCGATGACGTTCAATTCAAGGAAAAAGTGAAGATGTCCATCGCCTCCAATGATCTTCCGGACTTCATGAAGGTTAATGCTACACAGCTGAAAGAGCTGACCGAAGCGGATATGATTATGGATATCACGGACGTATATGACAAGAATGCGACGGATGAGACGAAGAAATTCTTGTCGATGGATGGCGGAATGCAACTGAAGACCGCCACTTTCGACGGTAAACTCATGGGGATTCCAAGTTCTTATAATCCGTACCAGTATCAGTTCCTCTATGTACGCACGGACTGGCTGAAGAAATTGAACCTGCCGGAACCGAAGACGATGGCTGATCTCTTGACGATCGCCGAAGCGTTCAAAACAAAAGATCCAGGCGGCACTGGGAAACCGTATGGAATTGTAATTAGCAAAGATCCATTTAACAACCAGTCCACAGCTGTTACAGGACTAATAGCATTCTTGAATAGTTACCATGCTTATGAAAATCTTTGGATGGAAGACGGAAATGGCAATTTGGTCAACAGTGACATTCAGCCTCAAGTGAAAGACGCACTTAAGGCGCTGCAGGAAATGTTCAAGAAAGGATTAATTGATCCTGAGTTCGTCGTTAAAGATGTGGAGAAAGCAGCAGAGCTCCTCTATAACAACAACGCAGGTATCGTATACGGCCAGTCTTGGGTACCGGCTCAGCTCGCTAAAGGCGCAGTAAAGGATGGTAAAGTCGTACAAGAGTGGGGCGTATTCCCGATTCCATCGGTGGATAGCGAACCTGCACTATCGCAGATAGGTTTGGGTGTTGACGAATATTATGTTATCTCCAAGCAAGCGAAGCATCCGGAAGGCGTTATTAAATTGCTGAACCATTGGATTGTCGTGGATAATCATCCGACGCCAGAACAGAAAGTGTATGAGTATGGTAAAGACCTGAAGGAGAAAGGCAACAACTACTGGCTTCTAAGCCCGCTTCGTGTTGGTAAACAAAAGGATAATAACGGTGAAATATTGCCAAAAGCGATCGAGAACAAAGACGAGAGCATTTTGGAGACGAAAGATCAAAAAACTCGTTACGAGCGTGCCATGAAGTATGTTGACGGTACCGATATTAACATGTGGTGGGAATATCTGATTTCAGGTCCAAAAGGCGCATATTCACTTGTTCCTGAAATTCAGAACAATAAACAATACTTACAGAACAAATTCTACGGCGCACCGACTCCAACCATGGCAGATCGACAAGAAATCCTGAAGAAGAAGCGGGATGAAGTATACTTCAAGATTATGATGAATCAAGTATCCGTGGATGAATTCGATAAATTCGTGGAAGAGTGGAAAAAGCTTGGCGGCGACGAAATGACCAAAGAAGTCAATGAATGGTACGCGACTAACAAACAATGATAGCAGGAGAATCGAGGGGTTGGACACAAACGACCTCTCTTTTCTTTAATCTAGTTCTTATTTTTTAGTCCTATAGCGAGGTGGATGGCATGAATGTATTAACGCGTATGTGGAAAAGGGAGTGGCCGCTTCACTTGATGTTGGTTCCTGGGATCGTATTGGTCCTCATCTTCAGTTATATCCCGATGGCCGGCATTACGATGGCCTTTCAGAAATACGTACCGAATAAAGGGTTGTTCGGCTCACCATTTATTGGTCTTAAAAACTTTCAGTTACTGATGGATTACCCCGATATCGGCCGGATATTCTTCAATACAGTATACATTGCGGTGATGAAAATTGTAGCAGGCATGGTCGTTCCGGTCACCATAGCGATACTGCTGAATGAGCTGCGGAAAGAATGGGTCAAACGGACCTTCCAGACGCTCGTGTACTTGCCGCATTTTCTATCATGGGTCTTGTTAAGCGGTATTCTAATCGATGTTTTGTCTCCATCTTCCGGTATTCTCAATCAAGTGCTTGGCTTGTTTGGTATCGACCCTGTTTTTTTCCTGGGAGACAATAAATGGTTTCCTTATGTCATGGTCATATCGGATGTATGGAAAGAGTTCGGATTTGGTACGATTGTCTATCTGGCTGCGCTTACCGGTATTAATCCGTCACTGTACGAGGCAGCGGAGATCGACGGCGCAGGACGCTTTAAGCAGACGTTACATGTGACGCTGCCGGGGATGCTTCCTATTATCGTTCTCATGTTTACGCTTAGTATCGGGAATGTACTGAATGCCGGATTTGATCAAATCTTCAATCTATACAGTCCTCCGGTCTATGAGAGCGCGGATATTATCGATACCTTCGTATATCGTATGGGGATTGAGCAAGCACAGTTCGGTTTCGCTACGGCCGTAGGACTACTGAAATCAGTCATCTCTTTCGTATTCGTATCTATGTCCTATATCTTAGCCTATCGTGTAGCGAATTACCGCATTTTCTAATGCAATCGTCGGTAATTTAGAAGGGAGATACATCGTGCGTACTAACAGATCATTCGGAAGGAAATTGTTTTTGATATGTAATTTCATTTCTCTGGCATCCGTATCTTTGTTATGCCTCATGCCTATTATTCATATTTTGGCGCTCTCGTTTAGCTCCGGGCAGGCAGCATCCGCCGGAAAAGTCATCCTGTGGCCAGTTGAATTCACAACGGCTGCTTATGCTAACGTATTTGGAAAACCTGAATATTTACGTGCATTCTGGGTATCGATTCAGCGGGTCCTTATGGGAACGACAATCAGCATGTTCCTGACGATTATCACGGCCTATCCATTATCCAAAGATTCTCGCCAATTTCGGCTGCGGACCTTCTATTCATGGTTCTTCGTATTCACGATTTTATTCAGTGGCGGGCTTATTCCAAACTATTTAACCGTGAAGAACCTTGGAATGCTCGATACAATCTGGGCTTTGGTGCTGCCAGGAGCGGTCACGGTGTTCAACGTTATTCTGCTGCTGAATTTCTATCGCAGTCTGCCCAAAGAACTTGAGGAATCTTCGCTGCTCGATGGGGCGGGTCAATTTACTACCTTATGGAAAATATATGTGCCGCTATCGTTGCCGGCATTGGCAACGACAGGTCTTTTCACCATGGTGGGGCATTGGAATAGCTGGTTTGACGGTATGATTTACATGAATCATCCCGAGAATTATCCGCTGCAGACCTTTCTGCAGACGATCATTATCAAAATGGATTTCCGCTTTATTAAACCTGAGAGGGCAGAATTAATGCTCAAATTGTCCGATCGTACAAGCAGAGCCGCTCAAATTTTCGTAGCAGCATTTCCGATTCTAATCGTGTATCCGTTCTTGCAGCGGTTCTTCATTAAAGGAATTGTGATGGGGAGTGTCAAAGAATAAAATAGGGCACTCAAACTAAGACATTGCATTGCAGGAGAACAAACGATGAAAATCCGATTCTTGATTAAAGATTCCTCTATATTCCAGAAAATAATGGCTGCCTTTCTGGCAGCCTTGTTTCCGCTCATGGCGATTACCTGGTTGATTAATGAGAAGGGTTCGGACAATATTAGGAGTGAAATTTCCGAGTCTATTCTAAATACGACTCGCTTCTATCTGGATTCACTCGACAAGGAAGCAGACCGGATCAGCCGCTATTTGCCGAACTATGTGATGGACAAAGACTTGATGGAAATTGCAACTACAGGCAATTACATGAGTTATTACGATCGTGCGCAAAAAATATTAGATATCCAAAGACGGCTTGAATTGATGAAGAACTCAAGTCCATTTATTCAAGAAGCAAGGGCGTATATCCCTCTTATCGACCGAACGATTCTTAGCAATAAATTTGAAACCTCGATGAATAAGCAGGAATATGCTTCTATGCAGCAAAACAAGAGATTATACGAAGAACCTTTCATTTACTGGAACGATCGATTATTTATTTCCATGCAATATCCCATTAATACCGTTAAAAATCCGATTTATATCGTAGCGGTTGAATTATCGACTACCAAAATCAGAGAAACGTTATCTCAAATCGGCAGCTCGCGTGGTGGACAGAGCGTATTGCTCAATCTGGAACGTGGTTGGGAGATCGAGAGTAACATGGATCCGGAACTGCTGGAACAAATGAAATCCTTCGCTGCAGATAAGCGGGAATTGCAAAAAAACGAAGGATACGAGACGATTATGTATAATAGTAAGCGGTTTCTTACGGTATATAAATACTCCAGTCTCTGGAATTCCTATTCGATTATGTGCATTCCCGAAGAGACGATTTTGGGTTCTCTTGAGATCTATCGAACATTGTTCTGGTGGGCTTGCGCGCTAGCTGTGGGTATTGTCGTTTTCTTCTCTTACTTTCTATTACGATTTATCTATCGGCCATTAATGAAACTTGTGCATTCCTTTCGGCGCGTTCAGCAGAATAGGCTGGAGCCGATCGTGATCGATCGTGGAGCCGATGAGTTCGGATATTTGTACCAAGCTTTTAATAATACGATCCGATCCTTGAAAACACTAATCGAGGAAAATTACGAGCAGCAAATCAGGAACCAGCGTTCCGAACTGAAACGATTGCAATCGCAAATTAATCCTCATTTTTTATATAATTGTTTTTTTGTATTGTGCCGGTTAATTAAATCTGAGAATCAGAAGGAAAAGGCTTATCAATTCTGCCTGTACATCGGACAATATTTTCAGTTCATTACTCGCGATGACGAAGATGATATTCCGCTGGGGCTGGAGGTCAATCATTCTCGCACGTATGTAGACATGCAAACCATATGTTACGGAGACCGTATTCAAGTCAAGTTCGAAGGTGATGTTCCCGATCTCTTCGTGCCGAGGCTGATTCTGCAGCCGATCATCGAAAATGCTTATAAGCATGCCTTGGGCAATATGATTCAGCAGGGTGAGCTATGGGTTCATTGTGAGCGGGTGGGCGATGCATTCTCCATCTATGTCGAAGATAATGGCCGAAGCATCTCCGATGCGGAGATCGAACAGCTTCAGAAGCGACTGCGTCAATCCACGATTCAGATGGAGGAAACAACCGGAATCATAAATGTGCATCGCAGAATACAACTGCGGTACGGTGAGGAATATGGCATTACCGTGTCACGTTCTGCTCTTGGTGGACTTCAAGTAAGAATCAATCTGAGCACGAACTAGAGGAGGAATCAGCATGTACCGACTGCTAATCGTCGATGATCTTCCCATTATTGTCGATGGTCTTCTGGAGCTATTCAATGAGACCGATCATTTGCAACTCGAGGTTATGAAGGCATATTCAGGTGAAGAAGCACTGGAGGTACTGTCTCATCATCGTATCGATATCGTGATTTCCGACATTAAGATGCCTGGACTGGAAGGGATTGAACTGCTTCGGGAAATCAAATCCCAGTGGCCGGCCTGCAAAGTTATTTTCTTAACAGGATACAATGATTTTCATTATGCAAAGAGCGCAATTACGTACGGTGGGTTCGATTATATTCTGAAGGTCGAAAGTGATGAGAAAATTATTCAGTCCGTAGAACGGGCGATTGAGAAAATTGAAGAAGAAAATAACCAAGAACAGATGATCGCTAGAGCGCAATCCAAAATGAGACTGGCATTGCCCTCCCTGCAAAAAGAGTATGTGTGGGAGCTCTTTCAAGGCAAGCATGTATCGGATAGCCAATTAAAGCAGGCGTTCAAAGAAATCGATATCCGGCTTGATGCGACATTGCCGGTTTACTTGCTCATAGGCAGGGTAGACGCATGGAAAGAAATGTTCACGACGCCGGATAAAGCGTTGTTGACTTACGCCGTACAGAACATTTGCGATGAGTATTTGTCCATGCAGGTCAGATGTTATTCCGTTGTATTCGAGTTATCCAAAATCGTCTGGATGATTCAACCGAAAATCCCGGATGGATCGTCTACCGAATATGGGGATCAGGATTGGATCAGAGCTCATCGGTATACGAGCGGTATTCTGGAGACCGTGCAGGGAAATTGCAAGAGGTTGCTGAGTTTATCGGTTTCTTTCCTTCTTGGAAGTGAAGCAACGACATGGGATAACATATCTGATCGGTTTCACTCGATCAAATACGGCCTGGTACAAGGACATGGATTATTTAATGAGGTCATATTGACCGATAAAGACATTCAAAGAGAAGTGAACGGTGATCTGAGTGGGAACTACCACGATGCCTTCTATCACGCCCGTGTTCAATTGCTGATGTCTTGTCTCGAGAATAATCATCGGGAGCAATTCAACAAGCTGTATGCTGAACTAACGTTCATTTGGAATGATAAGGAGTCGCCGAATGAGCGGAAGATCGAACTGTATCATTCGCTTTCAGCTATTTTTCTGTTCTATATCCATAAGAATCGGGAAATTCGGGATTACATCAATACGCTGATGGATCTGGATAAGTTATATCGCTATGGAGATTCCGCATCATGGTCGGAGCTGATTCAATACTTCTCGCAAATGGCGGAGTGCTTCTTCGAATGGAATGCGCTGCGGGGTACGCAATTGCCGACAGAGGTCGTGAATAAGGTACATCGATATATTGAAGAACATATTTCCACTGATATTTCCTTAAATGCGCTGGCTGATTACGTGAGCTTGAATCCATCGTATTTGTCCCGGCTTTATAAGCAAATCACTGGAATTGGGTTATCTAAATATGTGAACGACTATCGTAACCTGATCGCAAAAAATATGCTGCTCAACACATCGATGAAAGTGAATGAAATTGCTGCTGCCCTGGGGTACAACTCAGCGCTTGCATTTATTCGCTTCTTCAAGAAGCAGAACGAAACAACGCCGCAAGATTTCCGTATGACAAGGACCCATATACCGAATCAAGGTCAATAAATGTATATGAAATGTCAGTAACGATCTCTTTTGCCTCCGTTCCTACCGCCTTACAATGGAAGTACATTAGGTGCGCAAGAGGAGGAGTAGTCTTGAGAACATTAACAGCTGTATTACTTGGCGCTGGCAGTCGAGGGAGATATATTTATGGGCCCTACGCGGAGAAGTTCCCGAATGAATTAAAGATTGTTGCCGTAGCTGAGCCGGATGATGAACGTAGAAATCGATTTGCAGAAATTCATAGAATTGCCCCAGAGCATGTCTACAATTCTTGGGAGAAAGTATTCGATCAGGGACAAATTGCGGACGTGATGATAATTGCTACGCTCGATCGGATGCATTATATTCCAGCGATGAAAGCGATGGAGCTAGGCTATCATGTCATGCTAGAGAAGCCGATGTCTCCTTCCATGGAAGAATGCATCGAATTGGAGCAAGCTTCGCTTCGGTATAAGCGACTGCTCGTAGTAACCCATGTCCTGCGATATTCCCCGTTCTGGTCTGGGATCAAAAAATGCATCGAAGACGGTGAACTCGGAACGATAGGTACGATTCAATTAACCGAAAATGTGGGCTACCTGCATATGACACACAGTTATGTCCGCGGGAATTGGCGCAATTCGGAGGAGACGAGTCCCATGATCCTGGCCAAATCATGTCATGATCTGGATCTCATCTCATGGCTTATGAATCAACCGTGTACAAGCGTGAGCTCGTACGGATCATTACTGCATTTCAGGGCGGAGAACGCTCCGGAAGGCTCCGCGGATCGCTGTATCAACGGCTGTGAGGTTGAGAAGGAATGCGCCTTCTCGGCGATGAAAATATATATTCAGCCTCCGGAACACCCTTGGGCACGCTATATGACGAATGATTTGTCGCAAGAGGGGATCTTGAAGGCGCTTAAGGAAGGACCGTGGGGTCGCTGCGTGTATCACTGCGATAATAATGTCGTGGATCACCAGGTAGTCAACATGGAGTTCGAGAACGGAGCGAATGCATCGTTCATCATGTCAGGGCTGACACAGAGCGGCACACGTCGGGTTCAAATTATGGGAACACAAGGCGAGATCATCGGGGATATGGACAAAGGATCCTTCACGCTGTACCGCTATGTATCGGGTGAGAAGGTTGAGATTGGCTGCAATGTGGAAGGCGATGGTCATGGAGGCGGCGATGACCGTATGGTGAGCTCATTCCTGCGGATTGTGCGTCAATTTGACAGCAATCCATCGCAAGGCTTGACCTCGGCGACGGCATCCCTGCAGAGCCATTTGATCGCATTCGCGTCGGAACATTCGAGATTGAACGCAGGTCAGACGGTCAAGCTTTCGGACTTGCAGAAAAAAGAAGAAATGTCGTATAAGATAAAATGATACTAGGAAGCCTCTTTCGAAGTGATGGGATGCTGTCATGGAGAGGGAGGTTTTTTGGTATGGATTTGATTCAAGTAATTGAGTCAATATGGAAAAGGTTATTCGTTACATAATCTCAAGACATAATAAAAGACCGCTCTACTGGAATGACTTCCGGATCTGGCGGCCTTAGGACAAGATTCTATTATAGGGTCAATCTGTATCTAAATGTAGTGAGATTAATGGAATTTAACTGTCTTGATACGAGCTTCTTCTTCATAGGTAAGTGGTTTTGGGGATCTTGGAGTGTGCAAATGACGTTGCACGGAATATTCCATTTTTTGATAATCCTCATTACCTGAATGCATCGTTGGATTCCAATTTTCCGTTACCCAATTTTTAAGTTCCTTAAGACCTGCTAGCATTTCCTCCAGCCTCCTTTGGCGAAGAAACAATATATTTTATATTGTTTTGATTACGCTTTCATTATAACATAGATATTAGTTTTTTAAAGATATGTCCACCGTAAAAACACAGTTTTATTAGTGAACATTGTGTGTTAATTAGGTTTTGTATGCCGTTGAAAGAGAAGTGTCTCCCGGATAAGGACATTTTTGACGGGATCAAATAAATAGAACATTATCCATAAAAGCTATACTAAAAATCCAATAAGTACCAAATGGGAGAACTGACTTTTAAGCTGTAGATAGTGATACTCTGATAATAACTAGGGCCGCATATATAGTACGATAATCTATTTATATATAGGGAATAAGATCTTATTTTTGAGAAAGTTCACTTAAAAGAAAATGTTTTTCTATTAATGAACCTTTCCTGGTGGAAATAAATTTTATTTTATAAAAAATAGAGAAAATAATTTACAGAATTAAATTTAAGTGATATCTTGAATATGTAGAACAGAAACCGCTCACATCTTAAGGGGGATTAATAAACAATGACACTAACCAAGTTCCACGGAATTATACCTGCCTTCTATGCTTGCTATGACGATCAAGGGAATATTTCTGAATCCCGTACGCATGCCTTATGTGATTATTTATTTGAAAAAGGTGTTCAAGGTGTTTATGTGGGAGGCAGTTCTGGAGAATGTATCTACCAGAGTCTGGACGAACGCAAAGCGGTACTTAGCTACGTAGCTAACAACTTGAAAGGTAAAATGACGCTGATCGCTCATGTAGGTGCGCCTTCTACAAGAGATAGTATCGAATTAGCAAAACATGCGGCGAGCTTAGGATATGATGCACTATCTGCAATCCCCCCTATATATTTTAAATTACCAGATAGCGCAGTAACTAAATATTGGAGCGATATTATGGAGGCAACTCCTCTACCGTTCATCATTTACAACATCCCTCAGACTACGGGATATACACTAACCCCAGCTTTATTCGAGAAACTGCTTGCTAATAAAAAGGTTATCGGTGTTAAGAATTCTTCTATGCCACCTATGGATATTGAACGCTTCAAAAGAGTGGGCGGAAAAGATGTAGTGGTATTTAATGGACCGGATGAACAATATGTTGCGGGAAGAATTATGGGAGCTGATGCAGGTATTGGTGGCACTTATGCTGTTATGCCGGAGCTGTTCTTGCAAGCTAATAAATTTGTTCTTGCCGGCAAGTTTGAGGAAGCAGGACAACTTCAAAGTGATATCAACGATATCATCATCGCGCTTTGTTCCCTCAAGGGTTCTATGTATGCGGAAATTAAAGAGGTTCTGAGATTAAGAGGTGTAAACGTTGGTAGTGTAAGAGCACCACTTGAAGGGATAGCCGCTGAAGATGCTGGTCCAATCGCAGACATTATGAAATTGATTGATCAAGCGATCGAAAAATATTGTGGTTAATGCAATGAAGAGAACGATCGTATGCTTTGGCGATTCCAATACTTGGGGCTACGACGCAGAGACTGACCAAAGGTTTAAGGATGAAATCCGTTGGACAGGACTTCTGGATACAGAACTGGGCAACTCTTATCGTGTCATAGAAGAAGGGCTTCCCGGTAGAACCAGTGTCAGTGAGGATCCGTTATTTGAAGGGTTAGCCGGAATTTCTTACCTCTATCCATGCCTCATGTCACATGCACCGCTTGACTTGGTTGTGATCATGCTTGGAACGAATGATACGAAAGAAAGATTTGCACTCACTTCATATAACATCGCTCAAGGTATCGTTAGACTTGCTCTTAAAGCTAAAGGGAGCGGGGCAGGACACGCGGGAAAAGCTCCAGAAGTGCTTGTGATCGCTCCTCCCCCTATTGGAGCAGAGTATATCCATACTCCCATTGGTAAGCCGATGGGAAGTAATTGTAGCGAGAAATCTATGGAGCTATCGCAGCATCTTGCAGCGTTGCTTAAGGGCACAGATATCCACTTTATGGATTCCAGAGAATATGTATCGATGAATGAAATTGACTACATGCATCTTGATATACAAGGACATCGAAACATGGCTGATCTGGTGCAAAATCATGTCAAACGGATTTTAGATTAGGATTTGTTTCTGGACTGGCTTATAAAACACGAAGCGATTCAGAAAAAATAATACTAACAAAACTTTTAGGGAGGATTATTAATGAAGAAGAAACGTTTACTCTCGACAATGGTTGCATTAATGGTAATTATTTCACTAATTTCAGGATGTTCTGGTAACAATGCAGCAAGCTCTAATAAATCCGATAATGCTTCTACATCAGGCAAGGAAAAAGTGGCAATTAAAGTATGGCTGACCCCTCAGTGGAAGGGTGTTGTGGATGCAACCGAAAGCGGTGCTGACTATGATAGTTTCCTTAAAGCCGCTGCTGAGAAGTTCAAAGCGCAATACGACAAATATGATGCTGACATTCAAGTCGAAGTCATTGCCGGGGATCAGCGCGACCAACTCCTCAATGTTAACTTGAGCGGAGGTACGCCGCCGAATGTCTTCTTTGAAAGCGTATTCCCTATGGGCGATTATGTTCACCGTGGTGCGTTGGAGCCTTTGACAGACATCATCGATGATAACGCAAAAAGTGATATCGCACAAAATTACTGGGATGCAGTAACGTTCGGAAAAGATGTGTACTTCTATCCATTCCAACATAATCCAGGTACTTTGGTCTATAACGCAGACATGTTTAAAGCGGCTGGTTTAGAAAAGTTCATCGGTGGAGAGTCCGAAATTAAGACTTGGAACTTGGATGAATATCAACAAATCTTGGACGGTCTGAAAAATGATCTTCCGAAGGATAAATATTCTAATGCTTATCCAATGGCACTGTACGCTGTGAATAACCAAGGAGATACTTGGAACCTTGCATACTTAAGAATGTTCGGCAATAAGTTCTTTGACGATCAAGGAAACATTATTCTGAATGATGCGAATGGTGTTAAAGCTGCTACATGGTTGAAAAAACTATATGACGGTGGATATACAAATCCAGGTGCAGAATCTGTATCCTCCAATGACGCCAATGCCATGTTCCAGAATCAGCAGCTAGCGATCAGTTTCACCAATCCAATCTTGTTCAATGGCTCAAAAGCAAATATGGAATCCGGCACTTCTCCTAAATTTGATATGCGTCTTGCTAATATTCCGTCTGAAAGCGGAGATCCTCTATCCTTTACTTATGTAGTGGGTGCTAGTGTATTTAAGTCCAAAGATGCGAAGAAGACTGAAGTCGCTAAAGATTTCGTGAAGTTCTTTTCAAGTGATCCTGAATTAGTTAAATCCTCTAAGAATGGTATCCCTGTGAGAAGCTCGGTGGCCGAAGAACTGAAGTCAGAGAATCCACTCTTTGCTGCTTATGACGCCAATTCAAAATATTTGTTCAACTTCACGGGTAACGTTCCAGGATATAGCCAATTAAGAGAAGTTTTGTACCCTGATCTGCAGGCGCTTTACATGGGAGCAAAGACACCAGAACAGTTTGTACAAGATTATCAGACCAATGGTAATAAAGTGATTGATACGAATAAAGCTAGCTCTGTCATTTTCCAATAATCTAAGAACAGGTAAACAATAAACGATTAACAGCCTTTAGAGTCTGAAGAGGCTCCAAGGGCTGTTAATTAGAAAGGTAAACGATATGAAACTACGTAGTAATTACCTAAAAGAGAATATTACAGGTTATCTGTTTATTTTACCTCAGATGATAGTATTCTTAGCCTTTCTTGTCTATCCGATCTTAGAAGGGATGCGCCTGAGTTTATACCAAATTAATTATGATAGTGAGAAGTTTGTGGGTCTGGCTAACTACACCACATTGTTTAATGATCCGGTATTCTTTAAAGCTACCTTTAATACGATTATATTCGTAGTCTTTATCGTTCTACTTACCGTGGGCTTTGCACTATTCGTTGCCTCGGCTGTATTTGATAAGAACGCTAAGTACGTCTCCTTTATAAGAGGAAGCTATTATATTCCGGTCATGGTATCCATGGTTGTTATGAGTATGGTGTGGAGCTTCCTGTTGAATCCCGCTAACGGACTTATTTCTTTTATCTATAAAGATATGGGTTTTGGGACGATCAATCTTCTAGGAAATCCAAAGACGGTTTTGCCGGTGGTTATCTTTGTGACCTTCGCAACGAACGTAGGCCAAGCCATTATTCTGTATATAGCTTCGATGATTGGTGTATCTAAAGAGCTTTTTGAAGCAGCAGAAATCGACGGTGCAAGCAGATGGCAAGTGATTTCGAAGATCCTCATTCCTTCTGTAGGACCTACAACGACCTATATTACGATTATCAATATTATTGCTGTTCTAAAAATATTTGTAGTCATCCAGCTATTAACCGGCGGCGGACCGAACAACTCATCGGTAACCTTGATGTACTACCTTTACAATAATGCATTTAAGTACAATCAACTCGGTGTAGCTTCTGCGGTAGGCGTTATCATGTTCGTGATTACATTATTATTATCTGTGCCTCAGCTGCGAAGCATGATTAAGGTGAAGTGAGGGGGAATACAACATGTCGAAAATTAGAAACAAGAAGAAGAGAGAGAAGTTTGATGTGATATCGAATGTTATCATTGTCCTCTTCGCGCTCCTTAATCTTTTTCCATTGTATTGGTTATTCACAAGCTCGCTCAAGAACAGTTCAGATGTTGTGAAGATGCCTCCAGACTGGTGGCCTAAATCGATTACATTCTCCAACTATGTAGATGTGTTTCAGAACCAACCGGCTTTGAGATGGACGTTTAATAGTATTTATGTCTCAGGTGTATCTACGATTATCGTTATTATTGTAGGCGCTATGGCAGCTTATGCTTTCTCAAAGATCAATTTTAAAGGTAAAGATATCATCTTCATTATCTTCATATCGAGCTTGATGATCCCTAAAGAAATTATGATTGTGCCTTTATTCCGGATTACACAGCAATTTGGAATGGTGAATTCCTATAACGGTATGATTTGGCCGAACGTCGCGGGTGCATTTGGAGTGTTCCTGTTAAAAGGATTCTTCGATTTAACGCCTAACGCTTTAAGAGAAGCTGGGAGAATAGATGGTGCAAATGAATGGAGAATCTTTACTCGCATCATGGTGCCAATTATTAAACCTGGTATTGGAGCCTTATTTATTCTGAATTTCGTGCAAGTCTGGAATGATTACTTGTGGCAGCTGGTTATAGGCCAAGAGAACAAAATGAAAACATTAATGGTTGGTACTGCGACCTTAATGCAGGATTTGAATCCTAATTTCGCATATAAAATGGCCGGAGCCACCATTGCTGCAATTCCGATGTTGCTAGTGTTCATGTTATTCCAACGGTTCTTCACCAATGGGATTACTGCAGGAGCAGTTAAAGAATAAATAAAAAAGTGGAGTGGGTTACTGATGAATACTGAAAATAATGTACTTAAAAAGATAAAACATAAACTAGTCGTCTCTAGTCAAGCCTTACCCGAAGAACCGCTGCATAGTCCGTTTATTATGGGGAGAATGGCATATGCAGCATACTTGGGCGGTGCCTCCGGCATTCGGGCTAATAGCGTAGCTGATATTCAAGAAATCAAGAAAACAGTGAATCTACCCATCATCGGGATCATCAAGAGGGTATATGAAGGTTCAGAAGTATTTATAACACCAACCCTGAAGGAAGTAGATGAGCTTTACCGCGAAGGCGTAGATATCATTGCTATGGATGCGACGGACCGAATTAGACCAGATGGATCTACCATTTCAGAACTATTTCCTAACATAAGAGAGACCTACAAAGATCAGCTGTTTATGGCAGACTGCTCTACATTTGAAGAAGCGGCTAAAGCTGTCGAGCTGGGATTTGATCTTGTGGGAACGACCTTAAGCGGATATACAGCATACACTAAAGACCGTTCACTCCCAGACTTCGAGCTAGTCAAACAAATCGTAAGCAACTTCTCTGTGCCTGTGATAGCTGAAGGTGGCGTTTCTACGCCCGAAGAACTGAAGACGATGTTTGATTTAGGGGTCTATTCAGCGGTAGTTGGCTCAGCGATTACAAGACCAATGGAGATTACAAAAAGGTTTGTGAGCGCTATTCAGTAGAATGCCAGAGAGGGTAGATGGGAATGAGAATTGTAGCCGTAGATATTGGCGGTACCAACACCAAAATGTGTATTTGCGATGAGTATGGGAATGTTGATAATTTTAAAGAGTATGCAACAGAAAGTGATTTGGGCGGTCCGCATGTAGTCGCAAGATTGCTTGTGAAAATTGCAGAATATGATGATTTTGATGCCATCGCTATAAGCACGGCTGGTCAAGTCAATGCTGAAGAAGGATTTATTGTCTATGCTAACGAAAATATACCTAGATATACAGGGATGAAGATTAAGGAAATTGTAACAAATCATTTTCATAAACCTGTTATGGTAGAGAACGATGTGAATTCAGCAGCATTAGGTGAAGCTCATTATGGTGCTGCCCAGAACTTTAACAATTTCTTATGCTTGACGTTTGGCACGGGCATCGGCGGTGCAATTGTAATGAACCGCCAAATCTATAAAGGAGCAGATGGAGTGGCGGCCGAATTTGGCCATATCCTTACACATCCATTGTCAGATGCGGTGGAGGGACTGCCTTTTTATGAAAAGTATGCTTCAACCACCGCTTTAGTCAAGATGGCTCAGCAGGCAGATCCCGAATGTGTAGACGGGAAGGTTCTTTTTGATAAAATACACAACGGGGACGAAGCTCTGAAACAGATCTTGGATTCTTGGATAACTGAGGTGTCTGCGGGCTTAGCCTCTATTATTCATATTTTTAATCCATCCGCTATAATCATTGGGGGTGGTGTTATGGAGCAAGAAGATTTAGTTCAAAGGGTAGAAGAACGGACAAAGTCTTTAATTATGGAGAGTTTTGCAGGTGTAAGAATTGTTAAGGCCTCACTTGGGAATAAGGCAGGCTTGCTAGGAGCTTCCTCTTTATTCGCATATTAAACCATTGTAAAGGAGGGGCTTATTTGCGAACAATCAGTATTTTTACTTCAATTCATTCCAAGTACAATAATTTGACGAATACGGAGAAGAAGGTAGCGGACTACGTCCTGGAGAACACGAGAAGTGTTGTCTATATGTCCATTACTGATCTTGCAGATGCGTGCGATGTAGGGGAATCAAGTATCTTTCGATTTTGCAAATCTTTAAGTTATAAAGGGTACCAAGAGTTCAAGATTGCACTAGCTCATAGTATCACTGTGGAGAATGAGATCCCGCAGCTTACGGATCAAATTCTAATGGACGACACGACTGAAGCAGTGGCTTCCAAAGTGCTGACCACAAATGTAAGTGCACTGAACGAGACCTATAATTTAATTGATATAAAGAAGATCAATGAAGCCATTGATTATATGATTAACGCGGAACGTGTATTATTCTTCGGCGTTGGCTCTTCTCTAATCACGGCAATGGAAGCCAAAATTAAATTTATGCGCATTACAAACAAAACAGAATGTTTGATGGACTCACATCTTCAGATGATGTCAGCAGCGCTAATGTCTGAGCGAGACGTCGCTGTAATCATTTCTTATTCCGGCTCAACGAAGGATAGTATTGAGGTCGCAAGAAAGGCGAAGGAACGAGGCGCTAAAGTGGTGTCCATTACGAGATTTGAAAAGTCACCTTTAACATCGTATTCGGATCTAACCTTACTATGTGGTGCTAATGAGGGCCCTCTGCAGGGCGGTTCATTATCTGCTAAGATCTCACAGCTCTATCTGCTGGATATTTTATATGTGGAATATTTCAAAAAAACTAGCGAGCAGTCCATTATCAATAAAGAAACAACTGCTGCGGCAGTTAGTGAAAAGCTCCTATAAGTGCGAGCTCAAAAAGTATGGTTTTCAGCACCGAGAAGATTGGATGAAGGTAGAAACTGAGGAGCGGAGTGAAAGCTACGTGAGCACCGGAAGATTCGCCTGAATTCAATATTCGATGTCGAGTAAGCTTCTTAGGCTACTTCGTGGTCAAAAGCGGACTTTTTGAACAACCTCTGTAAGATAATTGAGATGTGGGGAGAATGAGACATTATGATCTTAGGTTCATTGTCATCTTGGGAAGAGCATAGCAGATATGAGAATTCAGTCATTGTAGAGGCTATTGAGGAATTGAAAGTCATCTTACAACACGAACCGGATCTCGGGCGAATCGAGATCCGCGGGAACGAGATCTATGTTTCGATTATGGCGCTAGAGGCGAAGTCGCTAGAGGAACAGGTTGCTGAAAAGCATGAGTCTTACATTGATGTGCATTATCTGATCGAGGGTGAAGAAACGATCGGCTGGTCACCGCTGCAAGAAGAGATCGAGGCTACTAAGCCTTACGATGCCGATGCAGATTATGCGCTTTATCCTCCCTCAACTGAAGAGATTTTGTTAACTTTGAAGCCGGGTATGTTCGCTGTCTTTTTCCCGCATGATGTACACAGACCTGGGATGGGTCAGTCGGGTATGAAGATTAAGAAGGCTGTTATTAAGATACATGTAGGGTTATTAATTTCATAGATTAAGAAAGCAGCGATTCTCCTTTGTATTGGAGGATCGCTGCTCTGCGTTTTCGGTCATTTGCAGCTTACCTCAGTAGATTGTGGGCAAGAGATGGCCAAACTGATAGATAATTAGGGGAAATCTCCCTGAAATTCTGCGATTTTTGCTTATATGACTAATAATTAGGGAAAATCTCCCTCTAATTTATCTGATTCGGTGGTGAATATAGATATTACCCCGATTTTTAGGGAGGAATTCCCTAATTCTTTTCATTTAAAGCAATCATCGGCTATAATCAGGGAGATTTTCCCTAATTACTCTCAAAAAGAATTCTTCACATAAGTAGGTTGCTCTAATTTTGTGACAGTCTCGTCTATTTTTATTCATAAACATTATAACGTTATATTTACTTCCTGTGCTATTCGTGGTATTTTAAACATTATAATGTTATATGGAAAAAGGTGAGAACAATGGATGAAAGATACGTGCTCCGTCAGGTGAAACGAGTAAGCGGAGAAGAGATCGACATTGTAATCGAGAATGGAAGAATCGCTGAGATCACTCCGGCAGGTGAGGGCCGTGGGGGGCAGGTGTGGGAAGGCTCAGGTGCATACGTATCCAGTGGTTGGATTGATATGCATGTGCATGCTTTTCGCGAATTTGATCCGTATGGCGATGAGATTGATGAGATCGGTGTCCGGCAAGGGGTGACAACTCTAGTAGATGCCGGTAGCTGTGGGGCGGATCGGATAGGTGATCTGGTTCAGGACGCATCTCTAGCTAAGACGAATGTGCTGGCGTTCTTGAATATCTCGAGGATTGGACTACTAAGAATTGATGAGTTATCCAACTTGGAATGGATTGATAAGGAGAAGGTTTTGGAGTCTGTCCGAACTTACGGGAAGATGATCGTAGGATTAAAGGCTAGGATCAGCAAGAGCGTTGTCGGGCCTAGCGGAATTGAGCCGCTGCATATTGCACGAAGCCTATCATTGGAGACAGGGCTGCCGTTAATGGTACATATCGGTTCAGCACCGCCAGATATCAGAGAGGTTATGCCTCTTTTGCAGCAAAAGGATATTGTTACCCATTATCTCAACGGAAAAGAGAATAATTTGTTTGCTGCAGACGGTCAGCCGCTTCAGGTACTGACTGAGGCTATCGAACGAGGAGTTCATCTAGATGTGGGGCATGGAACAGCAAGTTTCTCTTTTAAGGTAGCTGAGGCTGCTAAACGTAACGGCATAGGACTGAATACGATTAGCACGGATATCTATCGAGTGAACCGGATGAAGGGACCTGTCTTTAGCATGTCTAATGTACTTTCCAAGTTTCTATGTTTGGGCTATGCTCTGGATGAGATTATGGCAGCGGTTACTTCAAATGCGGCAGAATGGCTGGGCAGACCGGAGCTAGGCCGAATACAGGTAGGTGATCCTGCTAACCTGACCCTGTTCACCTTGCAGCATGAACCTACTGTGCTTATTGATTCTGAAGGGGAAGAAAGAGTGGCGGATAAAGTAATTCACGCAAAAGGAGTGGTTATAGGTGGGGAATTCATTAAATGCGAAATACGGGCTTAAACGCGTAATTAATGCTAGCGGTCGAATGAGCATTCTGGGGGTGTCGGCTCCTACTGATACTGTGATGAATGCGATGAAGCAAGGTGGACAGAATTACGTAGAAATAGCGGATTTGGTGGATAAAGCCGGAGATTACACGGCGCGTATTCTCGGTGCTGAAGCAGCGATTATCGTCAACTCAGCCTCCAGTGGTATTGCGTTGTCCGTTGCGGCGCTAGTGACCCAAGGTAACCGCCGCCGCAGTGAACGTCTGCACCAAGAGGTCATTCCGCGCAACGAAATCATCATTCTGAAGGGTCATAATGTACAGTACGGAGCTCCGGTGGAAACGATGGTCTATCTAGGTGGAGGTAAACTAATTGAGGTAGGCTATGCGAATGAAGGCCGGGCTGAACATATAGAGGACGCTATTGGTGAGCAGACTGCTGCTATTCTGTATGTGAAGTCCCACCATGCGGTGCAGAAAAATATGTTGTCTGTTGAAGAAGCATGGGAGATCGCCAAGCGTAAAGGGGTGCCGCTAATCGTTGATGCTGCAGCGGAAGAAGACCTCTGTAAATATGTGAAATGCTCTGACCTGGCGATTTATAGTGGGTCCAAGGCCATTGAAGGGCCTACTTCCGGAATCATTGCCGGTAAACGTAGTTATGTGAAATGGGTTAAGGTCCAATTGTATGGAATAGGACGCAGTATGAAAGTGGGTAAAGAAACAACCTTTGGTCTGCTGCAAGCTTTGGAGGAATACATGGTGAAGGAAGACAGAAGTGACATCGAGCAAGCGTCTTTGCAGGCACTGATGGTGCTGAATGATCTTCCTGGTATTCGTGTAACCATTGTGCAGGATGAGGCGGGACGTGCCATCTATCGCGGCCGAGTTCAGGTGGATCCACAGCAGGCCGGTATTACGGCGAAGGAATTGGTAGAGGGGTTGCAGCAAGGCGAGATTGCGATCTATACCCGCGACTATGGAGTGAAGCAGGGATATTTCGATATTGACCCACGGCCGCTTCTGGGGGATGATCTGCTCGTGATTGTAGACAGTATTCGTAAATTAATAGGGGGACAATAAGATGACGACGATTTCACAACGTTTTTATAAGGGTCGCACCGCATTAAATGTACTCGCAAAAGATATCGCTAATGCTAAAGCGATTTATGAAGCGGCGGAAGGATATGTGCTGGTCGGTGTGCTCTCTAAGGATTATAAGACGGCAGAAGAAGCCGTAACAGCCATGAAGCAGTATGGTCAAGAAATTGAAGATGCGGTATCGATTGGCTTAGGTGCAGGAGATAATCGCCAAGCGGCAATTGTTGCCGAGATTGCTAAGCATTATCCGGGGAGTCATATTAACCAGGTGTTCCCGGTGGTTGGAGCTACGCGCGCTAATCTTGGCGGGAAAGACAGCTGGATCAACAGCATGATCGCCCCTTCCGGTCACGCTGGTTATGTGAATATTTCTACAGGACCTTTCAGCGCTGCGCAGAGTGAAGCGGCGATTGTACCTATAGCATCAGCAATTGCGCTAGTTCGGGATATGGGTGGTAATGCACTGAAGTATTTCCCGATGGAGGGTTTAAGCCGTGAAGAGGAATACCGCTCTGTCGCTAAGGCCTGTGCTGAGGCAGGGTTTGCACTCGAACCTACCGGTGGGATTGATATGGACAATTTCGAGGCAATATTGGAAATTGCGCTTGAAGCAGGGGTGCCACAAGTGATTCCGCATGTCTACTCATCCATTATCGATAAAGAATCGGGCCAGACCCGGATCCAGGATGTGCGTGATTTGCTTGGAATTATGAAAAGGCTGACAGATAAATATGCCTAAACGAATCGGGGCATTCGGAGAAGTGATGATGCGTCTGCAGGTGCCGGGAGTTCAGCTGCTATCACAAGGAAACAGCTTAAACTATTCATTCTCTGGCACCGGGGTTAATGTCAGCTCTGCACTGGCACGCTTCGGGCATGAAGGTGCTTTGGTTTCCCGTTTGCCGAATACTTCTTTGGGGGAAGCCGCTGCGGCGCATTTGCGTAAGCTGGGGATTTCTTCAAACTTCGTTATGCGAGGAGGAGAATATCTAGGCTTGTATTTCTTGGAGAATGGATTTGGTGCACGTCCAAGCAAGGTGACTTACAGCAATCGTCTGGAGAGCAGCTTCAACACGGCTCCTGAGGAAACATATCATTATGAAGAGATTGCTCGAAGTCTCGATGTGATCCATTTCTGCGGCATTACGCTGGCTATGAACGAAAGTGTGCGTCATCACATGAAATCTTTAGCTAGAGCGGTCAAGCAGCAGGGTGGAACAGTGATCTTTGATTGCAACTATCGTCCGTCCTTGTGGGGAGCGGAAGGATATTCACTAGCGAAGCCGCATTACGAGGAGATGCTGCAGCTGGCCGATATCGTAATGATGAATGAGAAGGACGCGATCCATATCTTAGGGATGAGTACTGCACAAGCTGAACGTGAAGAGCAATTGCTCGAACTTATTCCGGTAGTTGCGAAGCAGTACGATATCTCGGTGATCGCTGGCACCCATCGCAGTATTCATGGCGACAACTCACATTCACTGCGTGGTTTTCTTTATAAGAATCAGAGCTTCTTCTTTTCGGATACGCTGAGATTTCTCGTCTATGATAGAATAGGGGCTGGAGATGCCTATACGAGCGGAATTGTGCATGGCGAGCTAACAGGATTTACACCTGAGCAGACCGTACAGTTTGCCGCTACCGCTAGTATGCTAGCTCATACTGTCGAGGGCGACACTCCCATGGCTTCAGAAGCGGATGTCCTTCGAGCTATGACTCTATCCGTAGGCGATGTAGAAAGGTAGTGAACCTCTTGAGTTTGTCCCGAAAAGATAAGCCTTTATATTTGCAAATCGCAAATATTATAAAGGATCGGATTCTACACGGAGTCTATCCTATAGGATTAAATATTCCTTCCGAACCTCAGCTAGAGCAGGAATTCAATGTCAGCAAGATCACAGTACGCGGTGCCATTCAGGAGCTTGTCCAAGAAGGATTTCTGGAGAAAGGTAGCGGCAAGGGGACGAAGGTGATCCGTAATACCTCATCCTCCAAGCTGTCCAAATGGAAAAAGTTCACGGAAATTCTGGTGGATGAAGGGCACCAAATTCGGAAGCAATGGCTGAAGGCGGAGCGAGTATTTAATGAGGTCGGAAGTGAACCGTACCGTTTATTCGGCGAACATTGTTTGCGCTTGGAACGCATATACACTCTCAATGATAATCCATACGTTCATTACACGCATTATTTAGTAAATGGTATGGATGATTTGGATCTACTTGATTTGAATGCCCAGTCCTTGTATGAGCTGCTTGAAGAGCGGAGTGTTTCCCTTGAGAGGCTACGTGATGAATTTTCTGTCGCTGTCCCTCCGCCTGAGGTAGAGGAGATCCTACTATTGGAAAAGAAGTGTCCTTTGCTGAAACGAACACGCTATTCTTATGATGAGCTGGGTAAGGTAACTGAGTATAGTATCGGCTTCTACAATACAGAGCTACAGAATTATGTAGTGAACTATGAGGTGTAGGTAGCGAAAATCCGGAGCAATTTGCAGGGGAGATTCCTTGCAGGATGGTTCGGATTTTTTGCATCTTAGTATGTGATAAATCTAACTATTTTAATTTATGAATATACAAGCTATGATGACTGATGTAAAATTACAATACCTGAAGCGTTCTGGAACAGCTTAAGGGCTTTTTGCATGCTCTTTTGCAGATTGCAAAGAATAGAGGCATGTCTACTATAGAAAGATTAATGGAGGTAGGAGAGTTTTATGAAGAAAAAATCTTTAAAAAAGATGTTGATGTTGTCGATGATGGTCGTTGTCATTGCTGTACTTGCAGTAGGTTGTGGTTCAAAGAATAACACGAATACAACATCGACAGAGGGAAACGCAGCAGAGGCTTCAAAAGAACCTGTTACTTTGTCGCTTGGCTTACTGCCTTCTATTGATGCTATTCCTTTTGTGATTGCTCATGAGCAAGGCTTTGATAAGAAACATGGAGTGAACCTAGACATTCAAACGTTCAAGAGTGCAAAAGATCGTGATGTCGCTTTTCAAGCTGGTAAGCTGGAGGGGATCAGCGCTGATCTAGTTGCGATTTCTATCTACAATGAAGCTGGGCTGGATGTGAAGATCACTAGTACAACTTTTGGTGAATTCGATTTATTGACTGGGAATGACGCCATCCAAGATGTGAAGGATCTGAAAGGCAAAACCGTGATTTTGTCCAAAAATACTTCCACACAATATACGGTGGCGATGATGCTGAAACAAGCGGGTTTGACGGAGGATGATATTACGGTAACTGAGGTTCCACAAATCCCTACCCGTTTAGAATTGCTTAAGAACAATAAGGCGGATGCAGCTATTTTGCCTGAACCATTTGTAACTATGGGTAAAACCTCAGGCTTGCGCGTGCTTAGCTCCACGCATACCGCGGGAGTGAATCCATTTGTATTGGCTTTCCCACAAACTGCTATTGATGCTAAGGCAGATGCGATTCGGAATATGTATGCTGCTTATGACGAGGCTGTAGCGTATATGAAATCTCATGATCAATCCGAATATATCGATCTTGTGATCAAAGAAGTTGGCTATCCAGAAACGTTGAAAGATGAGATTAAGGTGCCTGATTATGTTCCTGCCAATCAAGTGGATGTGAAAGAAGTAGAAGCTGCATTTGCATGGGCACGGGAAAAAGGTTTGCTTAGCAAAAATATCTCGGCCGAAGATGTGATTTCTGATGTCCAATTCAAAAAATAAGGGACTCGTCATTAAGGGTCTTAAAGTAGAATACAAGACGGGTCAACTGGCCTTAGGACAGATGGATTTATCTTTGCCAGAGCATGGGATTTACACGATCATCGGACCCTCTGGCAGTGGCAAATCCACGTTACTACGGGCGATCGCAGGTTTGCTGCCGAGCTATATGGGGCAAATACTTTTTAATGAAAAATCCGTGCATGATAAAGAAACTCTGATCGGTCTGGTACCACAAAACTATGGGCTTCTCCCATGGAAGACTGTACATGATAATATTCAAATCGCAATGAAAATCTCGCATACTGCGAGCACAACCAAGCAAGAACGGGAGAACCAGATTAATCAGTGGCTTTCATCAATGGGAATCTCTGATTTAGCTGATCGTTATCCTCTATCTCTCAGTGGGGGACAGCAGCAAAGAGTGGCAATCGCTAGAGCATTCGCTATTTTGCCCACCATTTTGCTGCTGGACGAGCCATTCTCCGCACTGGATGCGATTACGCGGGAAACGCTGCAGCTTCTCTTTTTGGATAACTGGTTGACGCATCCGGCGACTACCCTATTTGTTACCCATGATGTGGAAGAAGCTATTCTGCTGGGACAGAAAATTATTGTCATGCCATCTAACAAAGAAGAAATGCCGGAAATTATCGATAATCAATTGGTGTTTCATATGAAGCATGAGGATAAGCGGGACAGTGTAGATTTCTTTGAGCAGACTAAGCGAATCAGAAAGGTAATGCAGGAGATATGGTGAGAAAAAGTCGGATTCATCACATAATAAGACTGGTGTTTGTGTTCTTTTGTATGAATGTGGTTTGGTATATTGCCTATTTGCTTATGAATCATTCGATTTTGCCTAGTCCATTCGCAGTGTATAACGCTATGTTTCAATTGGGTGCACAGGATATTGCTTTGAATGTGGGGTATAGCTTGTTCAGAATTTTTGCAGGTGTAGTGCTTGCGTTAATCATTGGGCTGCTCATTGGTCTTCTGATGGGACGTTCGCTGACTTGGAATAAGCTGCTGGACCCTGTGGTCTACTTAACCTATCCTGTTCCAAAAATTGCTCTGCTTCCGGTTGTGATGTTATTCTTCGGGCTTGGTGAAACATCTAAAATTTTAATGATTATGCTGATTCTCTTGTTCCAGATTATCATTTCGGTTAGGGATGGTGTGAAGGCTATTCCTGAGAATACCTATGATGTCTTAACGAGTATAGGGGCAAGTACAGTGCAGAAATTCTGGCATGTGACACTGCCGGGTGCACTGTCAGTCATTCTGAGTACGATTCGTATTTCGCTTGGAACGGCGATATCTGTCCTCTTTTTCACGGAGATTTATGGTACCGAGCATGGTATGGGCTTTTTCATCATGGATGCTTGGTTAAGACTGGATTATCCGGAAATGTATGCGGGAATTATGCTGTTCAGCTTGGTGGGGTTTGTCCTCTTCTTGCTTGTTGATTTTCTGGATTACAAGTTTATGAAGTGGCGGAATTAGCTGTGTCAGGGATCCAACACATCCAAACCAAGGGAGCAAAACGATGAATAATAGCACATCGGGAACTGAACACAGATCAACATCAATGGCTGAGAAGAAAGTGACCTGGCTGGAACTGTTTTATGATCTACTGTTTGTAGCTGCAGTTTCAAAAGCGAGTCATGTCTTATTGCATGTAGAGACGGGTACAATTCCACTTGAATACTTATCCAAGTTTATCTTAATCTTTGTTCCGATCTGGTGGGCTTGGGTGGGGCAATCGGTTTTTGTTAACAGGTTTGGACAAGACATTTTTTCACACCGAATATTTCTGATTCTACAATTATTCTTTGTATTAATCATGACAGCTAGCTTATCGGTTGATTTTGATCAACATTATGTACCATTCTTAGTAGGTTATGTTGGTTTAAGAGCCATGACAGCCATTCAATATCTTACGGTACATAAAAATGAAGAGGACGATAGAAAGAGCACTGCCTGGTATTTGGGAAGTCGATTTTGGATTGGTATAGTAATCTCTTCTTTATCACTTTTCTTCGATTCTTGGGTTCGTTATGCAGTGCTGTATGCAGGAATTACTGTAGACATCTTGCTCCCCTTAATCGGGCGGAAATACTTGGTGAAAAGCCCTATAAACACTCATCATTTATTAGAGCGCTTCTCATTGTTCACGCTCATTCTGCTTGGTGAATCAGTGGTCAGTATACTTGCAGTGCTGCAGTCCAGCCACTGGACCTGGCAATCTATTTTATTTGCATTATTAACTTTCTTATTAATTATTGCGATGTGGTGGCAATATTTTGATAATGTTGAGAAGAAAGTGGACAAGAGTATAGAGACTGCCGGGCAGACCATAATTTATGGACATTTGTTTATTTATATCTCCTTGAGTATGATTGCTGCTTCGATCCAACTGTTATTTCTGGAACAACTGGATTATATATTTATGGTGTTTTTTATTTTTGGGTCGGTGTTGCTCTACTTCTTCTCTACTTCGTTGGTCTTCCATAAATATAGACGTTCACAGCAAAGATTAGGGATGTTCCATTTAGTGTTATTATTAGGTTTACTTGGAGTGTTTTTCGCAGTAGATTTGCTCTTCCTTATACCTAATTACCTGATCATCGGAGAGATGATGTTGTTCTTTGGTGTATATGCCAAAGTAACGACTTGAGCAGCTTTACATCGCAGCTGAATCATAAGAAGAAGGAAGCCGGTCCATGTGATCGGCTTCCTTTTTGTTTTATATCCATGAAATATAATCTATTTAGTTAAGAACGAAATTAGTTCAAAGAAAACAGAGACAGCCTAAGACTTTATCCGTCTAGGGCTGCTGCAGCTCTATAGGTGGTATCCACACATAAAGCTGCATATAATCCCCTGTCCCTATCGCCCAAGAAGAGCAGGTACAATAAATCGGCCGAAGACATTTGCAGGTGAGCGTTTCTTATATTTATCCGCAGTGATGACTGCAACCAGCTCGTAGGCTGGAACCACAATAATGTGCTGACCCATGAAACCAAGCGCAAAATAATAAGGGATCTCATTCGGCTGCTGCTCTGTGCCTGCATTGAATGAGGATACCCACCAGTGCCAGCCGTAGAAGCCCTTCTGTGGAAGTGTGGCTTCAACATATGGGTGAGTGGACTTCTGAACCGTGTCTGAAAGAATAAGCTGCTGAGCCTTCCAGCGCCCCTCTTGCAAATAAAGGAGACCGAATTTCTGCATATCCTCTGGCTTCAGATAAAGGCCAAAACCACCAGTATGTATGCCTTGCGGATCACTATCCCAGCGATAGCTTTCGATGCCAAGCGGCTGAAACAGCTGATCTTCGGCAAAGGCAGCCACGTCTTGTCCAGAACAATCCCGCAGAATCGAGGATAAGAGCTGAGAGCATCCGGAGTTATAAGTCATCACGGTTCCAGGCGTATGCGCAAGCGGCTGCGCGAGCACAAACTTTATCCAGTCTGCGGTTTTGGTCATGGTCGGAAAAGAATTCTGCCCCCCAAACTCCGTCCAGTTAAAGCCAGCTGTCATTGTTAATAAGTGACCGATCGTGATCTCTCTTTTTCGGGGGTCCTGATCCTCTTTTAATAAAGGGAAAAAGAGTGAAATAGGGGTATCCGGTGGTGGAACGATTTGTTTATCTATGGCTATGCTGACTAGAGCGGCGAGCACACTTTTGGTGCATGAGTTAATTTTGCCAAGCTCTACTGCAATTTTAGGCTCGCGATAATGCTCCAGTATGGGTTTTCCATGTTGAACGATTAGACAACTGCGAATATCTAGGCCAGTAATACCGTCTATAAGCGGCTGAAGGTTCCAGTCAGTGATGTGGGTGGCCCCCTTTCATAGATGAGTTGAAGCTGTAGCTGCCTACCATTATAGCTTATATAGCATACATTACATAAATGTTGTAATTTCCTGTCGTTAATTAAATATGGAAAATATAAGAAATTATCTGTATAATGTTATGAATCACGTGTTAGAGGAGGATGAATTCTTTTGAAAAGCAATAACACGCACTTTGTTCATCAGACAGCTAAAACGGTATTGATTACTTCAGTGGCAATCGCATTATTGTTACCACCAAGCTTGGCTGCTGCCGATTCTACATCTGTTAGCAGCAACACTGTGGTAACCCAGGTTAGCGCACAAGCCCCGACTACTACAACGACGTCCGAGGCAGATATTACAAAAGTGAAATTCACGCAGGAGCAAGCGATTGCAAAGCTAAGAGAATTATTCCCATCCCTAAAAAATGCAACGGTAAACAATGTTCAACTGGGATCTAACCAAAGCTACCCCGCTCCAGCAAATCAAATGATCTGGAATATTCAGTGGCAAATGCAAGAAGGGAATATGGGATATGGCTTTAGCAGCGAGATAGATGCGATTAATGGAGATATCATCAGTACGTATATTTCATATCCACGTGAGAATAACGAATCCTATTATCCACCGAAAATATCGCAGACGCAGGCACTGGAGATCGCCAAGGCTTTTGTGGCTAAGGCAGCTTCATCGGTTAAGAGCAGTGATCTGCAATTAAATGAGAATGTTGGTTATAATTATTTTTCGAGCGCTTTATTCGGTCCTGTTCAATATGGCTATTTCTTCAATATCATGAAGAATGGTCTTCCCTCTGGATCGGATAGCATTAACATAGCTGTGGATGGGAACGGAGATGTAATTCAATTCTCTAAGTCTTCTCAAGGGCTTGAGTATCCGTCTGCACAGCCTAAGATTACCTTGGAGCAAGCACAGAAGCAATTTGCGGATCAGCTTGATGTAGGTCTTTTTTACATTCCTATTTATAAGAACGGAAAACCCAACAACTGGATTCTAGGCTGGCGTCCGGTGGATCAATCTCTATATCCTATCGATGCATTGACCGGCAAGAGAATAGATTATGAAGGAAAAGAATCCGTATCCACTCCAGTCGTGTATTCAGATATAGCCAAGAGTAAGGATGTCTTTCAAGCAAGAAGCTCTACTACAGAGCTTTCTGCAAAAGAAGCGGAACAGCTTGTAAAGAAGGTAGCTTACATTCCAGCAGATCGTAAATTGATTTCTCAAAGCTTGAGAAATGACTATCAGGATACGAATCGGAAGATCTGGCAGTTATACTGGGGTGGTAATGGAAATGAACGTTTCATTGGTGCTGGTTTTCCAGAACAATCCTCTGCTGAAATAGATGCAAAGACCGGTGAAATATTGCAGTACCAAGTTCAAACCTATGGTGTTACTCAGGATAAAAAAGAAGAGCCGGCTCCTGTTGGAGGGAAGAAGCTTAGTGAGGCTGAAGCTAAGTCTAAAGCGCTTAGTATAATTAATAGCCTATATCCTCAGGCGAGCGAGAAGCTAAAGCTTGTTGAATATGGAGCTAATTCAAGCGTGACTTCAGACGGATCTGCATTCAGATACCAGTTTATTAGATATCATCAAGGGATTCCTGTGAGTGACAGCAATATTACGGTAAGCTTGGATCTTTACGGCAGACTGATTTCTTACATGGGGAATCGGATAAGCGGTATCGATGAGATCACATTATCGCCAGATGCTAAAATATCCAAGAAGGAAGCACTCGAAAGTTATAAACCCAAATATCAGACTAAGCTAAGATACACTCAGGTTGGCGGATACAATACTTATAGCAGTTATGTCGCGCCAAAGGTGAAGCTGGTATATGATACAACCTTTGATGAATCTAACGGATTGTATCAGGTTTTAGATGCAGCCACTGGAAAATGGACTGCGGTTTATGATTATCTCGGTCAGCAAGATACTCAAATATCTGCGACGGATATCAAAGGCCACGCAGCAGAACAGCCATTGTCAGAATTAGTAAAGTATCATGTGCTTACTCCGGATGCCGATGGTAAAGTGAACCCGGATCAAGAAATAACTGTTGGTGATTGGATAACCTATCTTGTTAAGGCTTCTAATCCGAATTTCAGCAATTATTATAATAATAATGAACGAAAAACTGTGGCTGGCGTGAAGCCTGAAAATTCATATTATGATGCTGTTACTTATGCGGCAGATCGTAAGTGGATCAATAAGGATGAAAGCCTCCAAATTGATAGTAAATTAACCCGGGAACAGCTTGCTGTTCTGCTGGCTAATTTTTTGAAATACAACAAACTCACAACCTATCTTGATAAAGATGTGACTGTAAGTCAATTTAGCGATAGTTCATCTATTAACAAAAAGGGTGCAGTGGCTCTTGTTGTGAAATTGGGAATCTTAAAGGATGACAACGGCAAGTTTAATCCGCAACAGACGGTATCGAAAGCGCTGGCGGCTACGGTGATTATGAAGCTGGTGGAGCTGCAAGGAAAGACCGATCAGATTATAGGTCAATAAGAAAAAAAGAAAATAACCCGAAAGACAAACACCTTTACAGTTCAGGGTATGTCTTTCGGGTTATATTTTTTTTTACAATACAAATACAATTAATGGAGCTGTTTATCTACTTCTTTAACTGGACTCTCTCCAACATTCTCTTCTACCTTGCTGCTCATAAACCAACCGATTGCAGCGATGAGCACGAGTACAACATAGAAGGTAACCTTCCAAATGGTACTATGCGCGAAATCCTCGGAAAGAACACCAAGTGAAGGGTGTGCCAAGGTAATGACTGCGAGCTTAACGCCGACCCAGCCTACGATGAAGAAGGCTGCAATTTCAAGACCTGGACGGGTGTGAAGCAGCTTAACGAAGAAGGAAGCTGCAAAACGCATAATAACCAATCCGATAAATCCGCCGGCAAAGATGACGAGGAATTGTCCGCCGTCAAGGCCTCCGATTTTTGGAAGACCACTTGCAGGAAGTGCAACCGCAAGTGCAACTGCGGCTAGGATGGAATCCACCGCGAAGGCGATGTCAGCAACTTCTACTTTAAAGACAGTAAACCAAAAGCTGGATTTCTTTTTGTTGACTGCGCCGTCCGTACCGCTTTCAGCTGCCTCATCCGTAACTGGTTTCTTGATTAATAGTTTTCGGAAGATATGGTTCCCCGCGATAAACAGTAAATAAAGTGCGCCGATGGCTTGTACTTGCCAAATATCAACCAGGTAAGAGATGACAAATAGTGAACCGAAGCGGAACACGAAGGCTCCGGCTAATCCGTAGAATAGTGCTTTTTTTCTTTCCTCATCAGGAAGGTGTTTAACCATAATTGCCAATACCAGTGCGTTATCTGCGGCTAGTAGTCCTTCAAGTGCTACAAGAACTAGTAATACCCAGCCGTACTCTAATAATAATCCCCAATCCATTACTGTTGTCCTCCCTTTTCTTATGCAAATATCTACTAAAAGATACTTACCTTACCATTTTAACCAATTTTATATAAAAAAGACCTTTACCAAACAGATTAGCCTTTGGAATAAAGGTCTAACCTGATTGGTAAAGGTCTCGCTAACAATGTTGAATTGCCAATAAAGCCGGAGAATATCCTCATATTCTCGTATTGACGACTTTATTTAACAGCTACTCCCCTTTACGGGATATATTAAATTTTTGATTTAATTCGTTGTGATTTTGCCTAAGGAGATCATATACGAGTTGAAAGTTAATGTCAATAAAATGTTGGAGAAAGAAGAGAAGCTAGAGTTCTCCGTGTTTTTTGTGTTATCCCTTAACCGCTCCGGCGGTAATTCCCTTGGTCATCTGTTCTGTGAAGAGCAGATAGATCAGGATGGTCGGGATCGCAATGATCGTCATAACCGCGAACTGAGCACCATAGTTGGACGAATATTCTCCGGCGAATTTCATAATGGAGAACGGAATGGTTTTGAGATCCTCTGAGGTGAGGAAGGTGTTCGCCATAATGAATTCATTCCAGGTGCTGATGAAATTGAGTACACAGATGGTAGCGAGTGCGGGTTTCGTAATTGGCAGGATGATGCGGAAGATCACACCGTAAATGCCACAGCCATCGATAACCGCCGATTCTTCAATCGCGCGAGGGATGGTCTCAAGAAAACCGGTCATAATGAGCACGCTCATTGGAATGACAATAGCCGAATAAGGCAGAATCAGCGTGTACATATTGTTCAGCATTCCGAGCTTGTTAAACAGGATAAAGTTCGGCAGCAATGTCGCATGAATAGGAATGATCATGCCCATCATGATGAGTGACAACACAATACCACTCAGCTTCCATTTCATGCGTGTGAACGCATATCCCATCATCAGTGACACTAGTGCGGACAGCGCAACGGTAATTACTGTAATGATAAGACTGTTGGCAAAATAGCGTGGTACACGCCCATAGGTAAAAGCGTTTCTATAATTCTCCCATTGCGGTGGCGATGGCCATTTCAGAAAAGAGCTTCCGAAGAAATCACCACTCTTTAGCAGGGAGTAATCGATCAGCCAGATGAGCGGAAATAACTGAATCAAAGCGATGAGACAAAGAAACACCATCATTAGGATTTTGCCAGTTGTAGGTTTACTGCGCTTCTGTTTATGAAGCTTCAGATTGGGGGGCGAAGCGGCAGGTGCTAATGAATTATTCATATGATTTCCTCCGGTTACAGGGATTCTAAAACTCTCCGATATCTTTCTTCAGAACCTTGTTGAGTATTACGGTCAGTACAAGGCAGAACACAATGAATAGGATGGATATGGCATTACCGTAGCCGTATAGCGACGATGAGAAGGCGGTTTTGTAAAGGTAGTTCCCTAAGAATTGCGTGCTGTTCGCCGGGCCGCCGTTAGTCATTAAGAACACGGTTTCCATTTGCTTAAGACAGGTTGTAACCGCGATGATAATGGCAACTCGCATCATAGGCGACAGAAGCGGAATGATGATGCGCGTGTAGAGGGTGTAGTTGTTCGCACCATCGATCTTTGCGGCCTCGCTTAAGTCACTTGGAATGCCTTGCAGACCTGAATAATAAAGCAGCAGTGCGTATCCAAAGCCTTGCCACATAACAACAATGATGATGCACCAGATCGCTGTCTTCGGATCTCCAAGCCAATCATGTGTGAGTGAATCCAGTCCAACGCCGCTTAGCAACTTGTTGAGCAATCCGTAATTGGGATGAAAAATCCCGCTCCACAGCTTGGCTGTAACCACAACAGAAATTACGGCTGGGATAAAGAAGATCGTCCGGAATATTTTTTCGTATTTGCCGGAATTGGTCAGGAAAATCCCTATGAGAATAGCAAAGGGATGCTGTAAGAATACAGTGGCAGCAGTCAGTAACAGGGCATTGCCCAGCGAAGTCCAGAATACTTTGTCATGAAATAGGATTTCACGATAGTTATCAAAGCCGATAAAATTGTACTTCCCGATTCCGCCCCAGTCTGTAGAGCCGTAATAAGCGCTCATGAAGATAGGGATGCAAATCATAAAAGCAAACAGGAATAGCCCGGGTGCGATGAGTAGGAATATCGCTTTTTTGTCGCTTAACACTCTGTGCATGGAAATCTCCGTCCTTTGAAAGAGTAATCTATCTACTACCATCGTAACGGGAAGCCAGACCCTGGAACATGCCGTATATTTCAGATGATTGTACACATTTTTTAAATTATGGAATGATAATTTTCTCTGACGTCGAAGGCGCTTATGCCCGAACAACAAACCCCCGACCTCTGGGGGAAGTCGGGGGTTGTACGCCACTATTTATGATGTTAAATCAGAAGCGCCGTCATTCATATACCTAGTAGTATTAGTGTTTATTTACCAGCCAATTTATCGGACGCAGCGTCAAGCGCTTTGGCGAATTCCGCTGTATTCATAGCGCCGGAGAGCAGGCTTTGGTGAGCCTCCATTACCTTTTGCTTGAACTCGTCGTTACCAATATCCTGCAGCGGAGTTCCGCTGGAAGAGGTCATTGAGCTGAAGACATCTACTAGTTCTTTTTGGAGTTGAGTTTCATTACCCGTTAAGAATTCATCGAATTTTTGCGCAGGTGTACCCGCGCCAGCTTGCCATAACATCTTGGACCAGTTCTCAGGCGCGAAGAAATATTTCAAGAAATCAACAGCAGCATCAGGATGCTTGGAGTTCTTACTTACTGCATACCCACCACCGTACCAAGCAGCATCATCCGTTGATTTACCTTTATCTGAACCAGGGAAAGCGAATGCGCCTACATTATTACGGAATTCTTCAGAGAAGTTCATATCTGTAGCTAGGCCGGAATCCCAAGCGCCCATAAAGAACATAGCGGCTTGTCCTTGTCCGAACAAGTTACGTGCTGCGCCATAATCAGCGGTTAACCAGCCATCGGCAAAGCCTTTAGCATTTGCGAAATCTTGCATTTCCGTTGCAGCTGCAACAAGGCTAGGATCATTAAAGGATATTTTACGTGCAACAGCTTCATCCATCTTATTGAAATCACCATTTTGACGTTGAGCAACGAACTCATACCAGATTGGCAGCGTCCATGCATCCATACCATTCATAGCAATCGGGTTAATTTTGTTGGCACGCAATGTTTTGACAGCTGCCAGCAGGTCAGCAGTAGTCTTTGGAACCTCGATGCCGTTGTCAGCAAAGATTTTTTTGTTATAGAACATGACCATATAGTCGGCACTGCGTGGCAATCCATACAGCTTGCCATCTTTGCTGAAGCCGTCCATGGAACCGGAAACAAATTGATCGCCTTCGAAGTCAGCGCTGTTCAGCTCAAGCAGCAAGTCATTATCGAGTAGTGGACTCAGGAAAGAAGGCTGACCCCAAGCTTGAATGATATCAGGCATCTGATTGCTGGAAGCATATACTTTAATTTTTGATTTATAAGGCTCATCTTGAAGCGCTTCCACTTCTATCTTGACGTTAGGGTGCTCTTTCATATAAGCGTCGATAATGTCTTGCTCCACCTTGCCTGAACCGTTTGCCCGATCCGCAAGTGCGGTAAAGAACTTCAGTGTAATTTTTTCGGCTGGTGCGTTTTCCGCTACGTTCGCTGTTGCCTCGGCAGTAGCTTCGGCTTTGTCATTCGCAGGAGCGTTTGTAGCTTTCGCATTGTTATTTCCGCCACCGCAGCCTGCAAGCAGAGCTGGAAGCATTAGACTCATAAGCATTAGCTTGATTCCTTTATTTCTCATCAAAAACCCACCTTTTTAGAATGATGTATTTTGAAGAAACGATTGTTATCTATCGAGGAAGCCGACAACGTCGTTTCTTCTTGAAATATAAGAATGTATAAGTTTCACGCTATACATTATCCTTATATTTCTCGCATAAACGCTGACCGTCTATAAGAGACGTCGAAGGCGTTTTTGCTTGCATCCTCATCTTAAGAGTTTCTAGCTAATAGAAACATGGTCCATATTTAAGAATAATGTAGGCATTTTTTAGCGAATGTAAAAAGCCGGTTCAGGGCTGAATGATTTCAGTTATACTTGGTTTACACATCTTTCTAATATAAATGAAGGTGGTTCTCATGAATCGGAATTTTCGCTTACTCAGCCGTTATCGCCATCTTCCGCTCCAATTTAAGCTGTTGTTATGGTTCGTTCCTCTGCTTCTGGTGACCATATTTGCTATGGGTTGGAACTCTTATCAGATCTCTTCGCAGCAGGTTGTGGAGAAAATGAAGCAGTCACAGGATCATCTTACCAAAAAAACAGCAGAGCAGATCGATGAAATGGTGCGAGGCATGATATCTTTTTCGAATACACTCTTTCTGGATGAAAGTGTGCAGCGGCTTTTAGCATCGTCTGAAGCGCAAAAGGAACGTAATTCTGTATTTAAGACCGTTACCAATCTTATGGTTGCAGGCAATTCTATTCAATCTCTGATTCTATACTCTTTAGAAGATAACAATGGAGCAGAGCCTTTTGCTGCGAATCAGGCAGGATTGACGACAGGTATGAAGTACTCGGATTTTATCAAAACCTCGTATTATCAGGAAGCTATTAAAGCAGCAGGGAGCCCAACCTTTGGTCTCTCCAGACCCACGGACGGTATTTTTGTAGGCGATCATTATCATAAGATTGTCCTTTCCAGAATCATCAAGAATATTTACACCTTAAAGCCGGCAGGACTCGCTGTGATCGGTGTAGATGCAGGGAAGATTGGGAGTCAATATCTCGACAATGCTGAAGATGATGTGGATATGTTCGTGATTGATCGGAACGGGCTGATTATTACGGCTTCGAACCCGAGCTGGATTGGCAAAAGAGATCTGGAACTTCCGTATTTTGCAGACAGCGATCCTAATCTGACTGTGAAGAAAAGGCTGGAATCTACAGCGGATCATAAGCAGTGGATTGTGTCGCATCTTCAGTCGGAGACGACGGGCTGGTATGTGGTGGTGGCTCATTCCAAGCGGCAGCTTGTTAAAGAGCTTGGTCAGATTTTACAGGTCACAATGACGATCGCTGTTCTGTGTTTAGTAGTTAGCCTAATGGTTACTTGGCTGGCAGCTGCCGCTATTACGAAACCGCTGAAGAAGCTTTCCCGTTCGATGCGCAGACTGCAGACAGGTGATTTTACGCAGCGGGTATTTTTTGAAGGAAATGACGAGATCGGCTTACTCGGGCATGGTTATAATCTAATGGTGCAGCGGATCAAATCGCTCATCAATGATGTATACGCCTCAAGAATGAAGCAACAGGAAGCAGAATTGAAAACGCTTCAAGCTCAAATTAGGCCGCACTTTTTATATAACACGTTAAATACAATTTGTTGGGAAGCCGAGAAAAAGGGAGATAAAGAAATTGCCGATATGGTGTATTCTCTCTCTCAAGTGTTTCGGCTGAGCTTAAATGATGGACGCGATACGTTTACCTTGGAGCAGGAAGTGGAGCTGGTGACCAATTACTTGTTCCTGCAGAAAAATCGCTTTAAGGAGCGTTTTGAATTCGAAATTTCTCTGGATGAGAGTATCAAGGATTTTACTGTACCAAAGCTGCTGCTGCAGCCACTAGCCGAGAACGCAGTGATTCACGGGATTGAGCCGTTGTCTGGCAGTGGACTGATATCGGTTCGTGCTTATCGTATAGAGAAAACTATTGTGCTTGAAGTGCAGGATAATGGTGTGGGGATCACAGCAGATAGACTTTTAGAGCTACATCAACGTTTAGCGAGGGGAAACTCTTTAGCTGAAGAAGAGAATGTTGGACGTACAGGATTTGCGCTCATGAATGTGCAGGAACGACTGTCCTTATTTTTTGCGGGAGCCTCTTTGCAACTGGAGAGTGTAGAAGGGGCTGGCACACGTATTATTATTCATATCACGGTGGAGGGTCCATAAATGATGAAGCTGCTGATTGCCGAAGACGAAGATACGATTCGTGAGGGCATCGTAAATATGATTGATTGGAAGTCTCATCAGATTGAGGTAATGGGTGAGGCGGGGAACGGAAGTGAAGCGCTGGCTTTGATGGAGAAAGAACAGCCCGATCTTTTGTTAACGGATATCCGTATGCCGCAAATGGATGGTCTGGAGCTGATTGAAGTCGCGCGGCGCAGAGGGTACGGCTTCCGGTCGATTATTTTATCCGGCTATAATGAGTTTTCTTATGCGAAGCAAGCGATCTCCCTAGGCGTTGTTGATTATGTGCTGAAGCCCTGCCGCCCTGAGGAAATTTTGAAGACGGTACTGAAGGCCAAGGAACTCATTGAAAGACAACGCAATCAAGAGGATGAGCAGCTTAAACGAGACCGTTCCTGGCATAAAAATGCACCGCTTGTCAAAAGCCAGGTCCTTTCCCAATGGATTTATCATCCACCGGTTCCGCTAGAACGGCGACAGGAGCTGATCGGAGAGTTATCGATGGCGATTGGCTTTGAAGGGCCGCAGATTGGTCTCGTCAGCTTTGATTTTGACCCGCCTTCCGCTACAGGCACAGGGCAGGATTTTGTACTTTTGCGTTACGCAGCATTAAACATTATCAGTGAGACATTGTCACCCATCTATCGAGGAAAGATAGAAACTTTTCATGACGGCAATAATTTGCTCTGGATCGGCAGCGGCTTAGCCGGAACGGATTCTCGCAAGCTTTACCGAGCGCCCCTCCAGTTGAAAGAGCAAATTGAGAAGCTGCAGTGTAATCTGGAGAAATACCTCAAATTATCAATCAGTATTGCCGTTGGCTCCTGTCGTTCGGATATTTCTGAAGCTCATCTGTCGTATAAAGAAGCACTTCAGGCGATGGAATCGCGATTTTTGAACGGAAAAGGCGGTGTCTATTACTATACAGAAGGAACGGGAGTAATAGGTGGCACTCCGCAGGAAATCGGGATTTTAGATGATTCTGAATTAAATGTGCTGGAGGATGAAATGCTTGTGGCGGTGGGTGCTGGGAGCAATGAGCTCGCACTTGATCTGCTGGAGAAATGGCTCGATCGTTTTCGCAGCAATCCGGGATGTCTTAAGCAAGAGGTGAATATTCGAGCCACGGCTTTTGTAGTTCGATTAAAGAGACTCGCGCAAGAGAAACAAGTCGCTGGCTTCGAATGGAAGCAGCATTTGGTCAATTGGATGGAGCAGGCACCACAGATAGAAACACTCGAAGAGTTGTCTACGATTCTGAATAAGGTTATGCAGAATGTGGTAGAGGCTTTTTCCAACCATCGACCGCTGCATCGCACAGTAGTCACTGCAATGGAGATCATTCGTAATAAATATAATACCAATCTGACACTAGAGTATGTCGCGAAGGAAGCCTATGTTTCTAATACTTATTTAAGTTCACTATTCCGCCAGGAGCTTGGTGTGAATTTTCTCGATTACTTGCATCAATACCGGGTAGAAGAAGCGAAAAAGCTGCTCCGCCAAAATCTTAAGATGTACGCAGTTGCCAAATTGGTGGGGTACGGTGAAGAGCGCCACTTCAGTGCTACTTTTAAAAAATGGACTGGACTTACGCCCTCGCAATATCAAAAAGGACTAACCAAGTAGGGGGAATTTGTTATCTACTAGGCTCTGTGTGGTTAAACTCTACATATAGCTAAATAGGAGGTAACCGAGTTATGAACCCCAAATGGTGGAAAGAAAGCGTCGTGTATCAGATTTATCCGATCAGCTTCATGGACAGTAACGGAGATGGAATCGGAGACTTACAAGGGATTATATCCAGACTGGATTATTTACAGGACCTAGGTGTAGATGTGATTTGGGTCTGCCCTATTTATAAATCACCTAACCATGATAACGGGTATGATATCAGTGATTATTGTGACATTATGAAGGAATTCGGCACGATGGATGATTTTGACCGGCTTCTCAGGGAACTGCACGCACGTGGAATGAAGCTGATGATGGATTTGGTGCTGAACCACACGTCACATGAGCATCCTTGGTTTGTAGAATCCAGGTCGTCGAAGGACAATCCTAAACGGGATTATTATATATGGCGAAAAGGTAAAAATGGCGGTCCTCCGAACAACTGGGAGTCTTATTTCAGCGGCTCGGTCTGGGAGCTTGATCCGCATACGGATGAATATTATCTTCACCTCTACTCTAAATACCAGCCCGATCTGAACTGGGAGAATCCGGTGGTCATTGATAAGCTGCATGAGATGGTGGAGTGGTGGCTGAAGAAGGGCGTGGATGGATTTCGCTTTGATGCGATTGCACATATCGTGAAGACGAAAGGCTATCCAGATGCAGACAACCCGAACGGGACACCTACTGTAAGGGCTTATGGTATGTTCTCCAATCTGGAGGATGTACACACCTTGCTGCAAAATCTATACGATAAGGTGCTATATTTCTACGATATTATGACGGTAGGAGAGACTTCAGGACTCGGACCAGAGCAGGCGCTGGATTATGTAGGTGACGGACGTAGGGAGCTGAATATGACTTTTCAGTTTGAGCATATGTTTCTGGATGCCGCTTCGCCGGGTAGTGGAAAATGGGATGTGGTCCCTTGGAATCTACTAGAGCTGAAAAAGATCATGAGCAACTGGCAGACGGTTCTGCATGACAGAGGCTGGAATGCGAATTATTTATGTAACCATGATCAGCCGCGCTCGGTATCCCGGTTTGGGAACGATCTCTTTTACCGGATTCCTTCGGCCAAAATGCTGGCGACCTTTATTCATATGTTGGAGGGCACACCTTATATTTATCAAGGAGAGGAAATCGGCATGACGAATGTCTGTTTCGATTCCATTGATGAATACCGGGATGTGGAGACCCTTAATTATTATGAAGAGAAGCGAAAAAATGGTGTTCCAGAAGAGCAGATTATGTCTGCGATTCATCATAAAAGCCGTGACAATGCCCGTACCCCTATGCAATGGGACGATGGACATGCAGGCGGTTTTACAACAGGGACGCCCTGGATTGAAGTAAATTCCAACCATATGGAGATCAATGCTGGCAATGCGGTAAAAGATCCGGATTCTATCTACAACTACTATAAACAACTGATAGCGTTAAGAAAAAAATACAAGGTGATCGTATACGGATCGTATGATCTACTGCTAGCAGAGCACACTGAGATTTATGCGTATACCCGAACTTTAGAGAATCAGCGACTGTTGGTCATTTTGAACTTTTTTGATGGAGAGCCTGAATTTGAATGGCCAGCGGGGTTCGATTCAAATCCAGATCATCTGGAGCTATTAATCAGTAATTACACGCAGTCAAAAGATCAGGATATTCGTTCTTTCAAGCTTCGTCCTTATGAAGCAAGGGTCTATTTACAGCAGCTTGTGTAAAGAAGTTACAAAAAGAGTTGTCATTAAAGGCCGAGAGGTCACGATGATGACTCTTCTTTGAGTTTGTCAGCAAAAGACTGTACAATGGCGTTACATTAGCATACATAAGAGGAGTTGCAGAATGACGCCTGTAGGAGGAGAGACAACATGACTGAATGGTATGAAAAGAGCTTCGGAGAGGATTATCTGATCGTGTATAAACACCGAGATTTCGGTGGAGCACGTAAAGAAGTAGATCAGATGATCGCCTGGCTGAGACTGCCTCCAGGATCGAAAGTGCTGGATTTATGTTGTGGGATGGGACGTCATTCTCTGGCACTTGCGAAGGAAGGGTACGAGGTTACCGGAGTGGATTTGTCGGAGGTCTTGCTGCGTGAAGCTCGATCTCAAGTCGGGGCGGAGAAAGTAACCTGGATCCGTTCCGACATGCGTGATTTACCACTAGATGGAGGATTCGATGCCGTAGTTAATCTGTTCACTTCTTTTGGTTATTTTGAAAAAGATGAGGAGCAAGTAAAGGTTCTGCGTGAAATCTATCGTCTGCTGAAGCCAGGTGGCAAGTTCGTTATTGATTTTTTGAATCCTGCGCATGTGATTCGTCATCTGGTGCCGCATTCTACGCGTGAGGACGGAGAGAATTTGATAGATGAGTCACGCCGGATTGAGGATGGTTATGTGAAGAAGGACATCATTCTAACCACTAAGAATGACCCTACGCCTCGTCAATATCATGAGCGTGTGAAGCTTTATTCACTGGAGGAGTTCAAGGAAATGATTGAGAAAGCGGGCTTGCAGCTCGAAGCTGTACATGGCAGCTATGAAGATGAAGTTTATGATGCAGAAAGGTCCACGCGGATGATATTTGGTGGAACACGTCCCTAAATGGTTTCCGGAAAAAGATTTAAAGGTGGTGAACGCTCCATGTCTAAGGCAGAGCTTACTTCATGGGACAAGAACATTCTCCAAGTCTCGGTACCCATGGACTCGCCTCTTCGTCAAGTGAACAGCTATATTCTTTCGGACGATGATGGAAGAGTGACTATTATCGATCCGGGTCCGCGCAGCCCGGATACAGAGAATTGCTGGCTCGGGATTTTGCAGGAGCTGGACTTGTCGTGGATGGATATACGGGATATCGTCATTACGCATCACCATCCCGATCATTATGGATTATCCGGCTGGCTGCAGTCGCAGAGTGGCTGTAAGGTGTGGATGACGGAGCGCGCCCATGCGGAGGCTAGATTGATGTGGGGCGATGGCTTTGGTGATGATCGAGGCAATGGCGCTGAGGAAAATGCTGGGAAAGACAATAGCAAAGACATCAATGAGATATTACCGGTTTATTTCATCCGGCATGGGATGACAGATGAGTGGTCGAACGGGATTAAGGCCCACTTGGAAAGCTTTAATTCCCAGGTGGAGCCGCAGCCTGTCGTTTCTTATTTCAATGTGGCGGAGCCCTTCAAGATGGGCGGCCGTAAATGGCAGCTCATTATTACCGGCGGACATGCACCGGGGCATGTGAGCCTGTATCATGCTGACAGCGGACTTATGATCTGCGGGGACGCTGTGCTGCCGCAGATCTCGCCCAATGTCAGCCTGCTGCCAGGCAGCGATCCCCAGCCGCTGCAGACGTTCCTTCAGGGGCTGCGGGAACTGGGCAGCTACCCGGTCAGCATGGCATTCCCGGGGCATCGCGAGCCCTTCGCTGGCTTCGCGCACCGGGTGAACAGCCTGCTCGCTCATCATGAGGAGCGGCTGGATACAGCGGGTGCCCTGCTTGCAAACGGTCCGCTAAGCGCGTTTGCGGTGTGCGAAGTTCTGTTTCGAAGCCGGGTAACCACCGTTCACCAGATGCGCTTTGCGATGAGTGAGACCCTAGCGCATTTGGCGGAGTTAGTGCGCCGGGAGCGGGCGGTGATGCTGGAGGTAGACGGCGGTTTCTTGTTCGCCGGAGCTTAAAGTGTTGAAGAGCATATCAGTTAGAGTATGTTGCAAGATCGACGTGGAATAGATGATGTATAACGCTGTTAAAGAGCAGTCTTCCTTTGTGAGGACTGCTCTTTTTGTATTTGAGTAACTAAATGTTGGTAGTGAATAATTATAGGAATTCATAGAACCCATCAAAAAAAAAAGCGATTGTCCCAGCAGCCCGCAGGGCTTGTGAAACAATCGCTTTTTCCTCAGAGTTACATTTGATGTATTAGAAACTCACCTTCTGGTGCATCTGAAACTCCTCACTCCGGAGTTTCATCATATTCTGCAAGTTTTCTAGCGGCTTCTTCACGATCCTCCGGTGTATGAGGCAGTTCAAGCTCAATTTCTCGCTCCGCTTGCTTGCGGTGTGCGATTCGGCTACTGGCTGCTGCCGCCACGGCTCCGACGATGTCGTCGAGATAGGTGTGGATCTGTCCCGTGCTTTTATCATTTAACCGTTTAAGAACGCCAGGCTTCAGCTTGTCTACATAGCCATAGTTCGTAAATCCGATACTGCCGTATACGTTCACGATAGAGAAGGCAAGAATCTCATCTACGCCGTACAATCCCTCATCATTCTCGATCATATCCTGAAGGGGGGAGAACAGCTTGCCCTCTTCTGCCAGTACATCTAATTGAATACCTGTTAGCACAGCATTCTGCACTTCTCGCTTGCTAAGCACCATCTCTACATTATGGATACATTCATCCATCGTTAAATTCGGATAGTATTTCTGTTGCAGAAACATTACGAGCTCCGCAATTTCCTCCAGAGTTACTCCACGCTTGTTCAGCCAGAATTTGGTCGCATCTGCGACGGCCTTGCTGTTCAGACTGTACGGTATTTTTGCGATTTTTTCATCAGCCATGTTCAGTCACCTCGTTGTTTAGTAAGTCATTTCATTACAGCAAACGTTAGTATGATGTTAAGGACTGTTGTTACCTCAGATTGTACGTTTACCGGAAGTATTTGTCCAGAGAGGGAAGTTTCAGTGACCTGAAATCCAGGTCCTACTTGAGATGAAGAAGTAGTTCACAGGCTTTTCCAACAATTTAGGATAAGCTGTTGTTATTTTTTGGACAAAGGTCTCGTATACATAGCAGTACAAATGATATCTAACCTTGAAAGGGGTAATAAATGATGAAACCTATGCAACAAATCCGCGGAATCTCCGCAGTCTGCTTACTCGCAGTTCCACTGGCACTGTCCGGCTGTGGGCTGTTTGGTTCAGAATCGGCATCGATTGATGCTCCGCCACCAGAGGTTGAAGCGCAAATGTTGCAGACTAGTGGAGGTACTACTTTGGATTCAGGTGTATTTGGTCCGGTGACACAGGAGGATACACAGACAGCAACTAAAGGCAGCACCAAAAGCGCTCAAGGTACTGCTTCCGGAGATCGGACAACTGTATTTTTGGAAGATGGTAATGGATTACTCGCTCCCGTATCCCTAAGCTTGCCAAAGAGCAAAGATGCTTCCTCCGCTCTCAAAAACTCGTTAATGGCTCTAGTGAGCAAAGGAGAATATGCCTCATCAGTGCCTAAAGGATTCCAAGGCGTTCTTCCAGCAGGAACAGAAGTAAGTGTTACGGTAGACAAATCTAATCTTGCGGTTGTGGAATTTAATTCAGAGTTCAATAACTATGATCCTGCGGATGAGCGTAAAATCCTCGAAGCTATCACTTGGACGCTGACCGGTCAAGATGAGATTAAAGGCGTACAACTCTGGGTAGATGGTAAAAAGCTCACAGAGATGCCGCTACAAGGAACTCCGCTGGATCGTCCATTATCCCGTACAATGGGCATTAACTTGCCGAAGCAAGGTCCACTTCTGATGAACTCTAGTGCGGTTACTGTTTATTTTTCCACAACATCCCCTGACGGTATCCAATATTATGTTCCTGTAACCCGCTTTGTACCCGCCGGACAAGAACAGCTGACTGCTGCTTTGAACGAATTGATTGCGGGTCCTGAATCCGGTAATGGGCTGGAAATGGTCATGACACAGGGAACGATCCTTGATTCCGTTGATGCTGGGCAGAACGGCGTAGTTACCGTGTCCTTGACTGACGATATGTTCACAGACGGTAAAGGAGTACCCGCTGAGATGCTGGAATCGGTTGTGTTGACGGTTGCGCAAAATTCAGATGATTCTCTGGTGCAAATTCGCTTGAATGGCAAGGAATCGATTACTGACACGGATAATGTGGACTACAGTAAACCTGTTTCCGCACCAGAATATTTGAATGAGATCCCGTTATAGAATGACCCTTTAAGGTTTAAAAGATGCTTTTGTGCCTCCTCTTTGGTAGAATAAAAGTTGCTCAAAAAGACGTTACGTCCCAAGCATTGTGCTACTCAGTATTTATGACGGGGGAAATGGGACTCACGCTAAACTTTTAGCTATACGATGTAGGAGGCAGAAAAGATGAGATCAAACGGGCGAAACGACGACCAATTACGGCCGCTGACAATAACGACCCAAACGAATAAATATGCTGAGGGCTCCGTGATCATTGAAATGGGAGATACCAAGGTCATTTGTACGGCTACTGTGGAGGAAAAAGTGCCTCCATTTCTTAAAGGGCAAGGAAAAGGTTGGGTAACCGCTGAATATTCGATGCTTCCTCGGGCAACTCAATCCCGTAATCAGCGTGAAGCTGCGCGCGGTAAGCTTACCGGACGGACTATGGAGATCCAACGGCTGATCGGACGAGCGCTTCGTTCCGTAGTGAATTTGCAAGCGTTAGGCGAGCGTAGTATTACGCTGGACTGTGATGTAATTCAGGCGGATGGTGGTACGCGGACCGCTTCGATTACAGGTGCTTTTGTTGCTATGGCGTTTGCTATTAACAAAATTGCACTTCAGCACAAGCTGCCTGTGTTTCCTATAACAGATTTCTTAGGGGCGATCAGTGTCGGTGTTGTAGGGGATAAAACGCTGCTCGATTTGAATTATGAAGAAGATTCCAAAGCTAAAGTAGATATGAATGTAGTTATGACTGGCGGCGGTGCTTTTGTTGAACTTCAGGGCACTGGCGAAGAAAGACCGTTCACGCGTCAAGAGCTTGATCTTTTGCTAGGTCTAGGTGAGAAGGGAATTTATGAACTGATTGCTGCGCAGAAAGAAGCGCTGGGAGCAATTGCTCTCAAAATCCCTTCCGGCCAGCCGGGCCAAGAGGTGTAACATGAGGTCTGACGGCGGCATTCTCATTGTTGCGACGAAGAATAAGGGGAAAGTGCGCGAATTCGAGCATGCTTTTGCTCCGCTGGGGCTGACAGTGAAAAGTATGTACGATTATCCGGATCTGCCTGATGTGGTAGAAGACGGAGCCACTTTTGCCGAGAACGCCTTTAAAAAATCCAAAGCTGTAGGTGATGCCCTTGGAATCCCGGTCCTCGCTGATGATTCGGGTCTTTGTGTAGACGCTTTGGATGGCCAACCGGGTGTGTACTCTGCGCGTTATGCAGGGGAAAATGCTACGGATGGAGATAATAATCTGAAGTTGCTTAGCGAGCTGGAGCGATTGAAGCAGGGGGAAGACACCGACCAGCCTTTGCTGAGCACAGCAAGGTTTGTCTGCACTTTGTCACTGTATGATCCGGTTTCTAAACAGGAGCTAACCGCAGAAGGCGCGGTGGAGGGCTGGATTACCTCAGAACCTTCCGGTGCTGGCGGATTTGGTTATGACCCACTCTTCTATCTCTCGGAGCATGAAAAAACTATGGCCGAGCTTACGCTGGAAGAGAAGCAGCAGATCAGCCATCGAGGTGCTGCATTGCGAATGCTGACAGCGAAGCTGGAGAAGAAGCTGGCAGCTGAAGGCGAACTAGCTGAGTAATAGAGTATTTTTATACAAAATAGGGTGTCCAAAAGCCATTGGCTGCTGGACACCCTGTTTTTTTGCGTGTTCGTGACCATTACCGGACACAGCTGATCTTAAAGGTGGCTTCATTTATGATTTCAGAATTTAACGGACTCCAAAGTCGCTATTAGCACTAGACTCAGAGGTTGTAAAATTACTCGGGAATATTAATGTAGAGCCTTTTATTGGCTGGATTATAACAGCTTCCAAAGAGCAGGCGTGGAACCTGGTTCCCACCCTTGAAGGGAAGTGTGAGGCTGCAAGCATGAATATGTTTTTCCGTTATAGGTGACGACGTCGCCTACTTTGTAGGCTACCCCAGTTACCCAAATAGAGCCTCCCGAAGTAGGTGTAATGGTAGGCAACGGAGTTGACGTCGGTACAACGGTAGCTGTAGATGTTGGTACAACAGTTGATGTTGGTGCCACCGTAGGTGCCAAAGTCGGCGTCACTGTTGGAGCTACAGTTACCGCAGGTGTAGATGTTGCGGTTTCGCATGCGCTGATGAATTTCCAGACACCATTAGCGCCGCTCAGATCTGGACGATCTCCTTGCGTCCACCACTTGGCTTCATAAAGTGAACCGTTGTAGGAAACGCGCTGTCCGCCAGTGTACACGGTTGTCGCACTCCACGTCGCTGCCGAACATTGTCCCGGTGTAGGTGTTGGAGTCACGGTTGCAGTCGGTGTTGGAGTAGGAGTCACGGTAGCTGTCGGCGTTGGCGTTGCAGTAGGCAGCGGTGTTGGTGTTGCTGTTGCAGTCGGTGTCGCGGTTGGGGTAGCTGTTGGTGTTGCTGTCGGTGTAGGAGTTGGCGTGATGCCTCCATACAACTTCTCGTACTCCTGCTGGGACGAGCTTCCGTTCAGCGTAATGCGTTGCGGCCCGCCCGAGAAGTTCAGCTTCATCATACCCGGAACTTCCAGCGTGGCTCCGTTTGCAATCGTTTGGGAAGCCGTCCCGGTAATCCGGTAACGGTTAAAGTCCCAAGCCGTAGAGATTTGCTCTACAGTACCAGCTCCCCATGCAGAAGTCAGGGTGGTGGTTGTCGGTAGATCGAATTCAAGCTTCCAACCACCAGCGATATCTGTACCTGTGTTATTCGTTATTTTCAGGGAGTAGGTATAATTCGGATGATCGTAAGCGCCACTAAAGCTAAGACTGAAGTTCGTAGGTGCAGGTAGTTGTGGCTTCGGAGTTCCACCTGGCAGAGAGGCTGTCTTAAGCTGGTCATAGGCAAAATCGGTCAACGAGTTGCCATACGTATAAGTGCCATCACTCTTTTCAGAGTAATCGCCTGTCAACTCCCAGAACATCATCCCTCCCAATCCTTTTTGCTTGATATAATCCAGTTTGTAGCCGAGTGACTCCTTATCTTCATAAGTAAGAAAGACCTTCTTATCTGCGTTGAACAAGTATGGAGTTTTGGTAACGGGATCGAAATAACGTTTGTTCGCTGGATCTTTGAGCAGGTTCAGCACATGCCAGATAGGATTTGCGCCAGCAGGCTGCTCTGGTGCAGGATCGTTCCAGATTCCGTAAATGCCGTCTGCTCCGCCTCCGGTTGTAGGAGCTGTACCGTAAAGACCGGTGTTGTTGATGCCTCCATTCACATTCTTCCAACCACGTGAGTAGTAAGGAACTCCGATGACGATTTTTTCCGGAGGAAGCGTACCCAAATAGTATCGAACGGCCCAGTCGGTATTCAGAACCGGAGTGCCTAGTGCAGCTGTTTCGGTATCGCGAGAATCTGGATACAAGGCGGAATGCGGCCCTACATATCCATTCCACGCTCCGTGGAAATCATAGGTCATAAGATTCGCCCAGTCCAAATACTGGTTAGCTTCCCCGAGCTTCATCCCGCCTAGAATCCAGGAGGAGGCGGTTGCGGCGACAGTTAGGTCATATTTTTGATTGTCCTGTGCGCCTGCCTGATCCAGCTTTTCACGAAGCTTTTTCATGAGGAGAACATAGTTGTTGTAATTCACTGTGCGCAGTGGCTCAGCCACACCGAAGTCATTCGGGTTACCTGATTGGCCGGTACCGGATGGGTACTCCCAATCAATGTCTACACCGTTGAACTGGTAGGTTCGTAGAAAATCTACGACACTATTTGCAAACGTCTCGCGGCCAGCTTCCGAATTGGCCATGTTATAAAAACCACCAGAACCCGACCAACCACCAACCGAAATCAGGGTGCGGACATCGGGATATAACTGCTTATACTTTACGAGTTGATTAAAATGTCCTTTATACGGTAAATTCGTTAGTTGGCCGGGATAATCTTTTTCGATAGCTGCTGTACGGTCCATCAGATCAATCTTGTTCGTTTGAGCGTTTACCTTGGCGAACGCATAGTTAATGTGAGTGATTTTGTCCCAGGGTATTTTGTCGACAGTATAAAATCCTTTATTCTCCTGATCTCCCCACTCCGGGAAGTAAGCAACAATTTTACGCGGATGATCTGCAGCGGGAGCGGGAGCAGTAGGCGTTGTCCCTGCTGCTAAGGCTACTTGCGACGATCCACCCGCACTTGTATATAGCGGAAGCAGAATGATGGCGCTCATTAAGGCCGCAATGTAGCGTGCAGATTTACTTCGCCTATTACGTGTACTTATATTCATTTAACATTCCTCCAAAAGGGATAATATGACTGCGAGAGTAGATAGAAACGGTGATCCTTTCGCGTTAATAATGAGTCTTAATTCAGCTTCCAGAGTGCGGGTGTGGTCGCCGGTTCCCAGCCTTGAAGTGAAGTATGGGGCTGGAGGCAAGTATACGTTTTGGCGTTGTAGCTAACGATATCACCCGTTTTGTAAGCGATTCCTGCAATCCAGCTAGAACTCCCAGGGGTCGGTGCTACAGTTGCGGTTGGTGCCGGAGTTGCTGTCGGTGTTACAGTGGCAGTTGGTGTTGGAGCTGCTGTCGGTGTTACAGTGGTCGTTGGTGTGGGAGTTGCGGTTGGTGCCACTGTTGCCGTCGGAGCCGGAGTTGCTGTCCCGCATACGTTGATGAATTTCCAGACTCCGGTAGCACCGCTAAGGTCGGGACGATCGCCTTGAGTCCACCATTTAGCTTCATAGACTGAACCATTGTAAGAAACTTGCTGACCGCCAGTATATACAGCTGTCTGGTTCCATGCCGCTGCACATTGACCCGGAGTAGCCGTCGGCGTTGGGGTTACCGTCGGTGTCGATGTGGTGGTTGGAGTAGCCGTAGGTGTTGGCGTTGGTGTAGTGGTTGGAGTAGCCGATGGAGTCGGAGTCGGTTGCACTACTCCGCCGCCAAGATCGGCGTTTAGTTTGTTGGTCAGTGTTTTGTTCCTGTCACCGCTTGTCTCCCAGAACATGGCGCCTGCTAGGCCTTTTGATTTGAGATAACTGATTTTATGGCCAAAGGATTCTACGTCGTCATAACTGATATAGGTTTGGTTCGTTGGATTATAGAGATAGGGCACTTTAGAAACATCATTCCAATAACGGGTATAGCCGTTTTTGTTAATATAATTAGCTTCGAGGTCGTAGAAATCATAACTGCCTTTCTCCCATGTACCCGTGGACGAAATGCCTGCAGACAATTGATATTGGCCATTTCCTGCTGCAGGAGCGCCGCCCCAACCACGGCCATAGAATCCCATGCCAAGCACTAACTTGTTCGCGGGTACGCCATTAGCTAAATAGCTGGTTACCGCTTTGTCGATGTTGAAGTTTTGCGGTTCGGTTAGGCCTGACGCAGAAGCGGCAGGATCATAGTACAATGGAGCATTGTGACCTGTAGTCTTATTCCAGCTTCCGTTGAAGTCATAGGTCATAATATTGATCCAATCGACAATGGAAGCAATACCTGCAAGATTATTGTTATTCACGTATGTCGGGCCTGCACCGGAAGCAATGGTCAGTAGGTAGGTTTTGCCGTCGGTCTGACCGGCAGCATTTAGCTTCTCGCGGATTTTTTGCAGAAGAAGGACATAGTTCTCCTTGTCTTCGGGACGGTAGCTGTTGCCTGCGAGCCCACCGCTAACTGGGTACTCCCAGTCGAGATCGACACCGTCCATTTTATATTTACGAATGAAGTCTACCGCTGAGTTGGCAAAAACCTCACGGGTTGCAGCCGTAGCCGCCACATCAGAGAATCTGTTCGACCAGGTCCAGCCTCCGACGGAGATCAACGTCTTCAGGTTCGGGTTCTTTTCTTTTAGCTTCCACAGCTGCTTCAGGTTACCTTTGATGGGGTCATCCCATTTGTCATCCCCAAAGCTCTTACCGGTATCAATCCACGGGTCACCGAGCACAATTGTACCGTTCGGAACGTTAATGGGCTGTGCTTGTTCATTTTGACAGCTCCAGGTTACTGGATTTGGGCCAGTTGGGTCGGGGTTGCCGTGAATGCCATTCCAACAAATATCTGCGAAGGCGTAGTTAATGACATTCATTTTGGTAGGATCAATATCGGATACATTGTAAGCCCGCCCATAAGCGGCCCAAGAAGCGTAATAACCAACCAGTTTATAATCCTCTGCAGCGTTGGCCGTTTTAGCACTACTACCTAGGGCTGAAAAAAGGGTCAGAACAAGCGCGGCGATCATCGCGATCGCAAAGGTTTTGCGTGAACTTTTTTTCATGAATATCATTGATTTTCTACCTCCGAGGTTTAATGTGTAGTTCGAAATCTTTTCGGCAAGAAATCCCGATGTTCACCTCCCGCAGTTTAAAATGGACCTGTACCTTCACCTGTGCGTATCTCTCATTCTACCGACATCCAATTCATAGATTTAGCAGCAAAAAAATAGCGTCCTCATGAAGCATCACACAACAAGTAAGCGCTTTCTAAATTGCTGTTCTAAGAATTCCTTTTCTGATAAACTTGTAGATATAACAATGCTGGTAGAGGGTAAGATGGGTAGAAGAGTTGGTTGGGAGTTGAATTATTAGGATTAATTTCATATATATGGGTGGAGGCATTTCTTATTTTCAAGCATAGAGAGCGATTAAGCTAGGGATAAAATTCGGTAATGTAGGGGGACATTTTTATAATTATTGGGTGCTTAATGAGGGGAACTTTGATAGAAAAGGTGCCTGTCCTCTTTTTCAGGAAACTCATGCAGAACACATAACCTCAGATGTAATGAATATAAATTATATACATGCCTGCAATTATTTTACGGAATTACGCAACGCATCGCTGTTTCTTTTCGTTATAGTAGTATCATACGGAAGGTGGTGGGTTCACCGATGGTTGTGTTTTGGTTGATCGCAGCCGGTGTCCTGTTTGTTGTAGAGATGATGACGCTTACTTTTTATCTGCTATGGCTTAGTATTGGTGCGTTGGCTGGAGGCGTGGTGTCGTTATTCGTTCCCGATTCTATTTTGCTTCAGGTGGTGGTCGGCTCACTGGTCGCGCTTGGTTTGACCTTATTCTCGAAACCACTGGTTTCTAAATTTCGTAGTTCTCGTGGATTCAAGGATACAGGTACGGAAATCGTCGGCAGGCAAGGTGTCGTCATTGAGCCGATTGAGCAGGGGCGCTACGGGCAAGTGAAGGTAGGCGGAGATACGTGGAGCGCGAGCTCTGACGAGTCACTGGGTAAGGATGAAGTGGTAAGAGTAGTGAAGAGAGGCACGACGATTATTGAGGTAGAACGATGGGGGGACATGAACTAATGGAATGGGCAATAATTACAATTATTCTGGTGGTAGTCGTAGTGTTTGTGGCATTAACGGTCAAAATCGTACCACAACAGCGGGTAGGCGTAGTGGAACGTCTGGGTAAATTCAATCGACTGCTGACACCGGGTCTGAACATTCTGATTCCCGTAATTGATCAGGTGCGTACGTACCATGACCTGCGGATTCAACAAGCGAACGTACCTCCGCAAACGGTAATCACAAAGGATAACGTGCAGGTGCAGATCGACACGATTATTTTCTATCAGGTCGTCGGACCAGAGGAAGCAACTTATGGAATTTCCGATTATGTATATGGGGTAAGAAACATCTCGACGGCAACGATGCGGCAAATTATCGGTAAGCTTGAATTGGATGAAACGCTGTCAGGGCGTGAAAAAATCTCGACTGATATTCGCTTGGCGCTTGATGAGGCTACTGAGAAGTGGGGCGTACGGATCGAGCGTGTGGAAGTTATCGATATTAAGCCACCGCTGGATATTCAAGAAGCGATGGATAAGCAAATGAAAGCAGAGCGGAGCAAACGGGCGATTGTTTTGGAAGCGGAAGCTGCCAAGCAGGATATGATCCTGCGTGCTGAAGGGGATAAGCAGAGCAAGATTCTGAAAGCGGAAGGCGACAAGGAAGCACGAATCCGTCAAGCAGAGGGTTCACGGCAAGCTCAGGAGCTGGAAGCTCATGGTGAAGCGAAAGCGATTCAAGCGGTGGCTGAAGCGGAAAAATCACGCATTGAGCTGATTCGCTCAGCAGGTCTGGATGAGCAGGTGCTCGCTTATCGCTCCTTCGAGGCTCTGGCTGAAATCGCCAAAGGTCCTGCGAATAAAGTGTTCTTGCCAACAAGTGCTGTTGAAACGCTGGGAAGTCTTGGCGCGATTGCTGAAGTATTCAAAGCGAGTAAGGACAGTAAATAGATTTTACAATTCGGGCTTCTTCCGTTAAAGTAAAAAGCAAAAACAACCTTATGCATACGAAGCTATTGTTGCTTATGCAAACTTTGAAGGAGAGAAGCTACCGTGACACAAAAAGAAATCTCACCGCTAGTTGAACTGCTCGGACTACAGCCTCACGTTGAGGGCGGTTGGTACAAAAGACTTTGGAACTCCGAATTTGAAATATCGCAAGAAGTGCTCGGCGATAGCTACTCCGGATCGCGTCATTCGGCCTCTTCAATTTATTTTCTGCTTCACGAGGGCGAACAATCTGACTGGCATACTGTATTGTCCGATGAAGTCTGGTTATGGCATTCCGGTAGTCCTATAGTGCTTAGTCTCGGAGGTAGTGGAGATAAGCCTGAGGATGTGCAGGAGGTTATTCTGGGTCTCGATATTGCTGCAGGTCAACAGCCACAGGTTGTCGTTCCAGCAGGCGTATGGCAGGCAGCTCGCACGTTAGGCAAAGAGCCGACGCTAGTATCCTGTATTGTTTCTCCAGAATTCCATTTCGATGATTTTAAACTGATTGAGAAATAAAGCGTCCTCCTGTCTAAACGTTAAAGAAGCAAAAAAGTAGCGAGTCTCCGTTCATGGGGCTCGCTTTTTTTGCGTCCGGTCGTTGGCAGCCTGCCTTATGTCATAAATGCACAATGTAAAAATCCTCGGAGTCTTGTAAATATCCTCTATTCCAGTAGAATCGGGCAATTTATATGATGGAGTTACTAAAAACATACGAACAAGGGGTTCGTAAGTGGAAGGAGTAACACCATGACGCCAAATTTAGAAACTAAGCGCATATCGCCCAATCCAAAGCGCGGATTCGGGGCAAGACTGACCGGACTGGGAAGTTCATCAACGTTCGTAGGCTACTTGTTTGTCGCCCCCATCTTGATTCTGATGGGGATCTGGTTCTATTACCCACTGCTGCAATCTTTAATCTACAGCTTCCAGGACATCAGCTTCTTAAATCCGGATGCAGCGAAATTTATCGGATTCGGAAACTATGTGGAGATTGTCCAGGATAAGGAATTCTGGACGGCCTTGAGCCATTCCTTATTGTTGACAGTAGTAGCGGTACCGCTGCAAGCGATTATCGCCTTGGTGATTGCAGTTAACTTGAACAAGGTGATGCGCCTTAAAGGTGTGTTCCGCACACTGTATTACATGCCATATATCACCTCAACCATTGCAGTGACAACTGTATTTATGTATTTGTTCATGCAGAATGACGGGATTGCAACCCAGTTGCTGACATGGTTTGGTTTCCCGGACGTTTCCTGGTACGCCAACGTCAAGTATGCACTCCCATTTTTGATGATTCTAACCGTTTGGACGTATGTGGGATTCTACATGGTAGTGTATTTGGGGGGATTACAAACCATTCCAAACGATATTTATGAAGCGGGTCGGGTGGATGGAGCGAACGGATGGCAGCAGTTCTGGAAGCTTACGGTTCCTATGTTGAAACCAGTGACCTTCCTTGTCATAATGTCCGGAATTATTAACGTTATGCAGCTGTTCGACCAGCCTTATGCCTTGGCGAGAAACGGTTCGCTCGGAAGTCCGGCCGGCGCAACGAGCACGATCGTTACTTATTTCTACAGCCAGGCATTCAGCTTCAACCGTTCCGGTTACGGTAGCGCAGCTGCATTTATTATTTTTGCCCTTATTATTGCACTCTCCATGCTTCAAAAACGCTTTCTTAAGGAGGAGATATAGATGATGCATAGCCGGAGAACTCAAATATTACGCTATTTTCTACTGTTCGCATTTTCTATTTTCTTCATCGTACCGTTTGGTTACGCCATCTATACTTCGCTTTTGTCTAAAGCAGACATCGGCCATCTTGTGCTGCCAAGCCAGTGGACATTTGAAAACTACAGGGACATTTTCGAAACGTCCGATATTTTGATTTGGTATAAGAACTCGATCATTGTAACGTTCGGAATTTTGATTGGTAACTTATTTGTCAACACGACGGCTGCCTATTCCTTGGCTCGTATTAATTATCGGGGCAGAGGCGTAGTGTTTTTCCTGGTGATCGGGATGATGATGGTGCCTTACCAAGTGATGATTATTCCGATTTTCTCCATGATCGTTGATTTGAAATGGCTTAACAGCTATCAGGGTCTCATTATTCCATTTCTATTTCAGGGCTTCCTTGTCTTTCTGATGCGTCAATTCTTTTTGACCGTGCCGAAGGAGCTTGAGGAAGCGGCAGAGGTTGACGGATTGAGCAAGATCGGGATTTTCTACCGAATCATGCTTCCGCTATCTAAAGGTGCAATTGGTACACAGATTATATTCAGTTTTACTGGCACGTGGAACTCTTTCGTATGGCCGGTGACCTTGGTGAATGACAGTCGTTGGTATGTAATGACTGTTGGTCTAAACACACTTAAGAATCGTTATTTTGAATGGCCAAACCTCACGATGACTGGTGTTGTACTCTTGACCCTGCCAATCATTATCGTCTTTTTGATGTTCCAGCGCCATATGGTGCAAGGCATTGCGACTACAGGACTGAAAGGTTAATACAGAATACGTTCAGACAGGAGGATGTAAAGTGATTGAATATACAGGATTGAATGCGCTCGATGACGGATGGGTGATTGCGGAAACAGAGTTTGATGCTAGATTTTTAGGGAAGTTTGAAACAATTTTTTGTCAGGGTAACGGATATCTTGGTCTAAGAGCTGCTACAGAGGAGTCCTATCCGGGTGAACGCCGCAACTTGTTTGTTGCAGGAGCGTTTAACCGCTTTGCCAATCAGGAGGTTACTGAGCTTCCGAATGCCGCAGATATGGTGCAGCTCGATATCCGTCTGAACGGTAAACCATTTCATTTAGAAAAAGGGAAAATTCACAGCTACCGTCGGGAGCTGGATTTACGGCAAGGAGAGCTCCGGCGTGACATCCTCTGGGAGGACGAGAACGGCGATCAGTTTAAGATGACTTTCTTGCGGTTCGTATCGCTACAGGACCGGCATCTAATGGGTATGCGGGTGGAAATCACCCCGCTGACGAAATCCGCGGAAATTACAATTCGTTCCGGTATCAACGGGCAGATGACAAATTCGGGCGCACAGCATTTTATAGAAGGTGAGCGGAGGGTGTTTGATAAAGAGGTGCTCCAGCTTACCGCAACGACATCGGAGTCGAATATTGAATTTGTACATACGTGTGTCCATCAGATGTATGAGGGGGGCGTACGTCTTACAACTGCGCCAGCTCCGAGCATGGATCGCAGAAGAGTTTCACTGACTTACAAGCTTAAAGCGGAAGTAGGCAAGTGCATTACGCTGGATAAAGTGGCTTCGGTGCATACGAGTTATGATAAGGAGTGGAGAGATCGGGGGGCCGCGCATCAAGCTTTGCAGGATACCGCCCGGGAATATCTCAGCAAGAAGGCAGAAAAAGGCTTTGATGTACTATTCAATGAAAACGAGCAGGCTTGGAAAAGTGTATGGGCTAAAACGAACATTGAGATCAAGAGCAGCGACTCCTTTGATCAGTTGGCTATCCGGTTTGCACAGTATCATTTGCTTCTGATGACACCTGCCCATGACAGTCGTTTCTCTGTAGGAGCCAAGGGACTGACAGGAGAGGGATACAAGGGACATGTATTCTGGGACACAGAAATTTTTATTCTGCCATACTTTTTGTATATGAACCCGCAAACAGCCCGCAAGCTGGTGGAATATCGTTACCACACCTTGAACGGTGCGAGAACAAAAGCGCGTGACAATGGTTATCGCGGCGCGATGTACCCTTGGGAATCCGCAGCAACCGGCGAGGAAGAGACGCCAGAGTGGGGCCCTGTAGATATCGTTACCGGAAAGCCAACCTTTATTTGGACAGGCAAAATCGAACAGCATATTACAGCGGACGTGGCATATGGCGTGTGGCATTATTATCAGGCTACCGGTGATCAGGAATATATGGACCGGTACGGATATGAGATTATATTCGAAACAGCGACCTTCTGGGCAAGCCGGCTAGAGTGGAGCGATAAGGAACAGAAGTATCATATCTGTGATGTGATTGGTCCGGACGAATATAAGGAACATGTCTCTAACAATGCATTCACCAACTATATGGCCTACTGGAATATGACAAAAGCAATTGAATGCTCCCGCAAGCTTATGCAAGCGCAAAGCGATGTTTATTTGACTTTGGAAAGTAAGTTGGCTCTAACCGAGCGATTGAAGGAATGGGAGGATAAATCCAAGCAGATCTATCTGCCGCAGCCGGATATGCATTCGTTCATCATTCCGCAGGACGATACTTATTTGAACAAGCAAATTATTGATCTGAAGAAGTACCGTGATCAGGAGCAGGTGGCTTCCATTCTTGCCGACTACAGCATGACCCAGCTCAGTGAAATACAGGTTTCGAAGCAGGCGGACATTCTCGTTTTGTTTTACTTACTGGAGGACTGGTTCTCTAAAGAGACTAAAGCGGCGAATTGGCATTATTATGAGCCGAAAACGTTGCATGACTCTTCGCTCAGCTTATCCACGCACAGTATGCTGGCTAGCGATGTCAATGAACTGGAATTGGCTTACGATATGTTTGCCAAGGCAGCCCGCATTGATTTAGGTACGAACATGCATAGCTGCGATGAAGGTATTCATTCTGCTTCGATTGGCGGCATTTGGAAGACAGCGATCATGGGTTTTGGCGGGGTTCGTTCCTGGGAGGGCTCTCTTCGCCTGAACTCAAAACTTCCACAGGCCTGGGAGCGCTTGTCTTTCCCACTTGCCTGGCAGGGTGAGCGTCTGCAGGTGACGGTTACCCGTAGCAAGCTGGAAGTGGAGCGCCTAACTTCAGGATTTGGTGAGCTTACCTTGCTCATTCATGGCCGGGAATACGTGTTGAAGGATCGTATCGTTACAGACATGAAGGAGGCTGAGCGAAGTGAATAAAGAACATCAGGAGATTCAAGCCTTTATTTTTGATCTGGACGGAGTAATAACCGATACGGCGAAATATCATTATGAAGCGTGGAAACAGCTGGCAGATGAGCTGGGTATTCCCTTTGACCTGGAAGTTAATGAGCAGCTCAAGGGGATCGACCGCATGGCTTCCTTGGAAAAAATACTGAGTCAACTACCGGATGGCGGTGCAACCTTCACTTTGGAACAAAAAAAGGAATGGGCTGATCGGAAGAACAACAATTATAAGCAATTGATTCAGACTGTGGATAAATCTGAAATATTGCCAGGCATCCTGGATTTGTTCCATGATCTCGAGTATGCCGGAATACCGATCGGGTTGGCTTCGGCCAGCCGTAATGCCGGCACACTGCTACGGCAGTTGAAGGTAGATTCATATTTTCATGTGATTGCGGCTCCGGAGAGTGTGGCTCATGGAAAACCGGCTCCGGATATTTTTCTGAAGGCAGCGGAGGAGCTGGGGGTTGACCCCCGTTATTGTGTTGGAGTAGAGGATGCAGAGGCTGGAGTTCAGGCGATAAAAAGTGCGGGGATGTTTGCTGTAGGGGTTGGTGATGCTAAGATTCTGTCAAAAGCGGACTATATTGTCTCGGAAACATCGAAGTTATCTCTGTCCGAGATTCAGCAGCATATGGCCGGACGCTAATTTAAAAGTTAAATCACAAAATACTATGTAAGTTGAACGAATTCGTATGAATAGTTCAGCTTACATAGTTTGCTATTGAAGCAAACTAGGATATGGAATAAGATTGATTCGTCATAATACAACAATTTTCTACAGTGGGAAGGGATATCTTCATGCGGAAATGGAGTCGGTTTCGGGATCGCAACATACGAGAAAAGCTGTTATTGACCTACACGCTGTTGATGATTGTCCCTCTCGTGGTGATTAGTATTTACTTTTACATTTACGCCATGTCCGTTTTTGAATCTCGTATTGTGAAATCGTTTCAAGAGACCAATCAGCAGATGGTATCCACTGCGGACTCGTTTGTTAGCAGTATGTTCAAATCCTCGGAGCAGCCTTTTTATGATGAAAGGCTTATGCAAATTTTGTCGAAAGATTATTCTGCTGTAACCTACGAGACTTTTGAAAAAAGTATGGATTTCCGTTACATAAGCGATAACGTTTTTAAAGAGTTGATGACATTTAATCCCGATATTGATTCCATTCTCATCTACCCTGTAAACAATTCATTAATCTATCGTAGGGGTTATGATACGACATTCAATTATAATTACAGTCCGGTGACTGAACCGTGGTACCGAACGATTGTGAATAATGCAGAGAGACCCATTCTAGTAGGCATGCATGAGGAAAAACAGATGTATGCCAAGCCCCGCTCTGTGCTATCTGTAGGTCGTGTATTGGTCGATGTGGGTACCTATCAGAAGCTTGGTGTGCTGCTCGTTAATTTCCGTATGGATAAGCTTGAGAAGCTATTCAGCGGACTAGGCGACAAACAGGATGTAAACCAGTTCATCGTGGATGAAAAAGGGACGGTTGTGTTCAGTTCAGATCCGGCCATGATTGGGATGAAATATAGTCAGGTTATGGAAAAAATGAAGCCGGACGATGAGAACTACTATGTTGTTCACGATGAATCCAATGTGTCTGGATGGCACTTCTACAGCATCGTTCTCCGTGACAAACTGCTCGCTGAAATTAACCAAATACGCAATTTTTCTACTCTGCTTCTTCTTTTGTTGATTGTGCTGGGTTTTGTAACAGCTTTCTATGTATCTGGTAGCATCTCCAATCCGATCCGAAGACTCAATCGACTGATGCGAAAGGTAGAGAAGGGGGATTTTGATGTTACCGCTCAGCAGGATAGTCTGGATGAAGTAGGGCATCTGTCGCGTACCTTTAACCGAATGACTGTCGAAATCAAAGATTTGATTGAGCAAACCAAGATTGAAGAGAAGAAGAAGCGGAGTGCAGAACTTAATGCGCTGCAAAATCAAATTAATCCGCATTTCATTTATAATACGCTCTCCGTGATTAAGTGGATGGCGCAAGCTCAAATGGCGAACAACATTACGGAAACAGTAGATGACATAATCAAAGTTCTATCCTTTTCCACACGTAATACTCAGGAGTTTGTTTCTATTCAGGAAGAAGCGGCCTTTATACACAGTTACCTGGAACTGCTGCAGCTCAGGTATTTCAATGTGTTTGATTATGAAATCGATGTTGCGCCGGATGTTCTGGAATGCAGAACGTTAAAATTTATGGTGCAGCCTTTTGTAGAGAATGCGGTGTTTCACGGCTTTGCAGAAGATTCCCGTCAATATAACTTGAGTGTACGTGTGCAGAGGAAAGGCAGCGATATTCAGTTTACGATCTCGGATAACGGGATGGGGATCTCAGAGGAACAGCTAAGTAGGCTCTTGCAACAGGAAATGTCAGACGGTCAAACGATGAATTCCATTGGTGTGGGCAATGTCTCCAGAAGATTGAAGCTTCATTTTGGAGAAAAGTATGGGGTGACTATCAATAGCGTAAAAGGGGAAGGAACTACGGTTCTTATTCTGATCCCTAGCTTGGAGGATTCTCAGAACCACGATGGAACAAGGAGAGAAGGATACGCATGAAAATCATGATTGTGGACGATGAGTCCTTTATCCGAATGAATTTTAAGACATTTGTGGACTGGAAGCATCATGGCTATTACCTAGTAGGCGAAGCCGCTAACGGCAAAGAGGCTTTGGAGAAAGTGGATGAGCTTCATCCGGATGTAGTTTTTCTGGATATCCGAATGCCTTTGATGGATGGGCTGGAGGTTCTCCGTCAGCTCCGGCATACCAATCATGCCTGCAAAGTTATTATTCTGAGCAGCCATAATGAGTTTGAATATGCCCAAGAGGCGCTTAGGCTAGGTGCATGCGATTATATTCATAAACCGAATCTGACACAGTCCGCTGTATTTGAAGCGTTGAGCCGCGTCCGGACACAGTTGAATCACCAGCCTGTGGGAGATCATTTTGTTTCTCTGCAGCAAAATATGGAGAAGAACCGCAATGAGTTGAAAACGCTTTTTTTACGGGATTTAGCGGTCGGTGTTGTTCGCCATGAGTGGGAAATTGAGCAAAAGACAAAGCTGTACGATTTGAATCTGAAGCAGCCTAATGTGCTTTGCATCGTCATGTTGATTGATCAATATGACAAGGTGAAGGAACGTTACAATAAGGGAATGGAGCATTTACTGGGCTTTTCGATCCTCAACATTTTGCAAGAGGTGCTGCATCGGTACAGCGAGCTAGAGCTGTTTCTGATGAGTCCGAACGAGCTGGTTATTATAAAAACGTATTCCGGCATCAGAAGTATGAATGAAATTCTTGAAGAACGCTGGGGACTCATCCGTAAAATTGAAAAGACATTAAAACAGTTTTTGAACATACAAGTTAGTTTTCTTATCAGCGGGCTGCATGCCCGTCTGCTTGATATTCCCAAAGCCTATCATGAAGCTCAGGAATCTGCTGAAATGCTATTTTATGAGGATCGCAGCAACGTTGTTGTCTACGAACCAGGCAGCATCAAGGAAATGAGTGATAAGGCACTGTGTACCCTGTTTGAACAGCGTATCCGTAAGGAAATGGATGAAAAGCACGTATCTTCTGCTATTGCTATAGTTCATGAGATGTTTGCCACGATCAAGGAGAAGAGATCTTTAAGCAGGCATGCCACCTTGGAAATATGCGTGAATCTCCACTGCCAGATTCAGTCCCATATGAAGGAGGACAGCGGGGAGGAAGACTATACAGGAATGCAGGAAATCATGTCAGCCGAGCGTTTGGAGCATCTTCATCTGCTGCTAATCCAGGAGTTGGAGAGTCTACAGGAGAGTTATACGGATGCGGTGACATCTACGAACTACAAGATCAAAAGGGTCATTGATTATATTCACCACAATTACAATCAAGATTTGACACTGAATGAGCTAGCCGATTACGTTGGTCTGAACAACAGTTATCTGAGCCGTATTTTTAAGGAACAAACGGGTTCCATGCTGATTCCATATATCAACGGCTATCGTGTGAAAAAGTCTCTAGAGCTACTTAAAGAAGGAAAGCTGAAAACGTATGAGATCGCGGAGAGAGTAGGGTTTAACAGTATTGACAACTACTATATCAGCTTTAAGAAGATTTATGGGCTCCCACCGAACGAATACCGAAAGACTAACATGGTAAAGTAAAAAATCACAAAGATATGTAAAGATCCTCTGTTTGCTCTCGATTGCTGTGTAGCTAAGATGAAGATAACACCACTTACGGTGAATCTTCTTAAATAAAAGGGGTAGTGACAAATGAGAAAGAAGTCAGTCCTGTTATTGTGCTCGCTGATGTTGATGCTGTCTACGGCAGCGTGTGGCAACAAATCCAATACCGGTAACTCTGGTAATGGAGCTTCAGACAACGCCGGAGCGGCAAAGCCGGAGAAGCAAGAAACCGTCGAAGTCACGATGGCATACTGGGCTAATGCGTCCGAGCAAAAGAACTTCGAATTTATGGTAGACGGTATTGATAAGGAATATCCGAACATTAAAGTTAAGATGCAAATGTACCCAACCAGTGATGAATTTTGGAAAGCGGTTCCAACGGCGATTGCTGCCGGGGTAGGACCTGATATCATAGCTATGTCGGATGAAGGAAACTATGAGTATATCAAGAAAGGCGTACTCGCTCCACTCGATGATATGATCGATAAAGTGGGGTTTGATAAAGAACGTATTACTGGATCGCTGTACAAAGGCTGGACAGATGATAATAAACTTTACGGAATTCCTTATGATTCTTCTACTTCTATGCTGGCGATCAACAAAGAGATGTTTGAAAAATCAGGAATCACTAAATATCCAGAAACAATGGATGAGGTTGTTGAGTTGGCAAAAGCCATGACTAAAGATGGTATGAAAGGTATTATCGGCAGTATCGATCCATTCCACATCACTCAATATGTTCACGCTTTCGGTGGAGACTGGGGCTTCGGAAAAACGATCGATTCCAAAGAAAACGTAGCTGGTGTGCAGTTCTTCGTGGACCTTTTCCTCAAAAATAAAGTTGCTATTGCTCCAATTGAAGTAGGGGCTCCATGGGACGGCGAAGTATTCAGTCAAGAAAAAGGGGCTATGTCCACGGCTGGTCCATGGTATGTAGGTCATTTGAAAGAAGCTAACCCAGATATGGGATTGATTGCTCTGCCGATGCCAAAAGGTACGGTAGAAGCACAAAGCGCGTACTCTCACGGCTTGTCGATACTGGACGGCAGCAAGCATAAGGAAGAAGCTATGCAAGTGATCAAGTATGCGCTACGTGATGAAGCACAATTGAATGCAATTGAGGCAGTTGGATATTCACCGGCAGTATCTTCTCTGCTTCCTAAATATTTGGAGAAAAATCCTGAATTGAAAGCGGTATTCGACAATATGGAAAAAGTCGGCATGCCCTTTGCTTACCCTGAACAAACCAAAGCGTTTCATGCCGATCTGCTTAAAGGCGTAGAGGAAATCATCTTTAAGCAAGACGGCTTGACGGTTGAAAAGCTGCTGAATGATCTTCAAAGTAAATACGGTGAAAACTAGTTATCAAGCGGTTGGACTTTGCCATAACCAAAGTCCAACCATTTTTTTCACAATCATTTAAGGAGGTCTAAGGGGAAAATGAAAAAGTCGTTTAACAGTGTCATTTCAAAGTTTGTACTCATGTGCTTGTTCATCACATCTATCGGTCCTGTGTACTCTATGCAGGCCGCACCCGCAGCACCTGCTCCTAAGATTAATGAAGGCGTGGTCAATGGCGAGTTTCCACTGAATTTAACACATACGGGAGATATCGACTGGCTACATTTTAAAGCGGATAATTTGAATCAGCTTCAACGAATTCAGAAGGCAGGCCCCAATTCAGTTACCTTCAGTGTATATGGAGATACAGCAACTGAGGGTAAGTTGAACAGAGGCACCGATGCCGATTACATGTCCTATACCTGGAGTAATGGTATGCCAGGATTTGAATATGGATTAAATGACACTGGGACGGGTTTATTTTATCCAAAATCCAGTCGTGACAAAGGAAGCTATAACAATGTTGGCTGGGACATTGAAGTAGCAGCGCAGCCACAGGATTCCACCCTAGTATTTAGTCTTGGGTTGTGGCAAGCGGATGTAGATCTCAATATCTATACTGACGATGTACTCTCGGTAACCCGAAGCGTATACGGCGATTCTGTTTCCAAGAACTATAAATATCAAGTTAACGTGCCTGCGAATGTGAAGCTGAAAATTGAAGGGCGTTTGACAAAGGTTGTCGCGAAGAACGGAAATATATCATTCTCTGGACTCGCTTTAAGCAGTATGGCACTTGCGGATAAATTGGCGCTGCAAAATGAATACAACCGAGTTAGCAATATGACACAAGGTCTTTATACAAATGAGACGTGGCAAGTTCTGGTGAATACGCTGGTAGCTGCCAAGCTTATCCTTGATCGAACAGAGGCAACGCAGACGGAAGTTGACAGCGCTATCAATGCTTTGGTAGCAGCGCAGCTTGGTCTGGTGAAGAGAGAATCGAACATTGTAATTGATTTTACGGATAAAGCGTTCAAGGAGTATACTTTCGGTGCTAAAACCGATCAACAGGATAGATATCAAACCTTCATAGTGAAGGAAGCTGTTGATATGAAGTATGTTCAGGTGAATGTCAAAAGATATAAAGAGCCTGTGAGCGACTTGATCATCAAACTACATGCAGTAAACAGTGAAGGGCTGCCGACTGGAGAACCGCTGGTCCAAACGACAGTGGACAAAAACAGGATTGTGGACGGAGGTCTCACTACTGCGGAGTTGAGCTACAGTCTCCTTCAGGATACGCGGTATGCGCTCGTTCTGACTCAGCAAGATCGGGGTTCCGGAGAATACCGCTGGGTCATTATGTCTAAGAACTTTGAATCTCAAAAGGAGTACTTTGGCAAATCGACATCAGGTGTCTTTAAATCTGAAGCGAGTCTGGGCACGGGCATCATGAGAATTGTGAAAGAAGGTAACGTGGATCGAGCCCCACTGCAGGGCTTGATTGAAGAGCTTAAGCAATATAACAGACAACTTTACACGCTCCAGAGCTGGTCTTCCTTGGAGATAGCATTGAGCAGCGCTCATGAGCGCTTGAACGATGTAGATGTTAAACAGGCAGAGCTTGATACGGCATTAAATCAGGTGCAAACAGCCTTTAATAACCTAGCGCTAAGTACGAACCTGGATGTAATGGCTAAACAGATGAAGACGATCAGCCAAGCGGCCCTAATTGGCTACACCAGCCAGTCGGCAGATGCTTTGCATCAAGCAATCCAGGAAGCACAAGCTTTGAATATCGGTGCATCCGAGCAAGAACGGATCAAGGTGTATTCAAAAGTACTGAATGCAATGGATGGATTGCAACTGGAAATGAAATATCAGTACGAATTGAACCCTAAAATGACCGCTGGTTTTGGTTTTGAAGGTGACAAGAACGCCACGCTGGCTTTCCTTGACGGATCCTATCAGATCGGCGGAACCCGCCCTATGCAAAATGGGTTTGTGGCAACGAAACAAATCGTTACGTTCGGTGCGACAAATACATCAGGCATCAAATGGTATAATGCCGAAGGCTATCTGCCAGTCTTTATAAATGAGTTTGCTAAAGACAATATGGACTATAAAATTGAATCGTTTGGTAACAAACATACGGTAGAGAGCAAAGACTACGTGATTAACTATTCCAGAATGACGGTTACCAATCATTCGGATGAGACGCGCCTGCTGCCGGTTGTATCTGCCAATCTGGTTCCGATGAATCAGGCTGCAAACGAAGTTTATACGATCAAACCTGGTGAGACTGTTGTCAGAGAGTTTGCTATTGAAGGGGATAAGTATGAATATTTCGATGCGGGGAAAACGAGCTTTACATCCTTAACGAGAGAGCAAGTGTCGAAACTAGGTACGTTTGACAGCAACTACAGTGAGATGAAATCCTACTGGAATAACAGACTGTCCACAATAGTTGATATCGATCTGCCGAATAAAGAGCTGGTTAATGCTTTTAAAGCAGGCTACATTTACAATATGATTATTAAAGACGGCAATTATCTGCATGTGGGTGAGAATGGTTATGCCAGACTTTACTCTCACGATACCATCGGGATTGTTGTTCAATTGATCCAGAGCGGTGACTTTGCACACGCAAGAGAGTATCTGGAAAGCATACCTCTTACCGGCGGAATTAACATCGAGACCGGTCAAGTGGACCCAAACCTGTTCTGGGATGCCAACTGGAAGCTTCCGTGGACGTATGCTGTATATTTGAGCAAAACCGGCGATACATCCTTATTTGATGAAAAGATGAAAGCCGATGACGGATCAGAGGGTACCGTTTTCGATAAGCGGGTAAAATTCGGAGCAAGAAGCATTGAAAGCGACCGCGCTGGAGATGGTCGAATTATGAAAGAAACGAAAGCCATAGATTCATTGGGGTATTGGACGATTGACAATTACTCCGCTCTGACAGGATTGGCATCTTATGAATACATCGCGCGTGAGCTGTATAAGGTGAAAGGTCAAGCAAGTTATCTGGCAGAGGCAGAGTGGGCTAACGCTCAATACGAGGATCTGCTCGCGGCTTTCACAGCCAAATTGCAAAAAACAATTACCGACAAAGCACTAAACTATATTCCTGCATCTGTTGTGCAAAGTAATGACGAGAACCGGATGAAAGACTCCCGTGATGCCAACTGGGCTTCCATGTTCCTGTTCGGAAGATGGCTGTGGGATGGATATTTGTATGGTGCGAACCAGCCAGAGGACAATATCAACCTGACGATGCTAGATGATACTTATACCTATGGTATGGAGCGACGCGTCAAGGAAGGGACAACCGATTCTATTTATAACTTTGGCGGTTATCCGCATGGCTTCTACTCCAGTGCGTATAACGCCGGTTACGGCAGCGCCGCGCTTCGCGGTGAGAAATACAGAGACATGGGGATTAAAGCTTACGAGTTTATGATTGAAAACTCCATGAGTGGACCGTTTAGTTGGTGGGAAGGCGTAGCTTACCCTACCGCAGAATCTAGCCCTTGGACGGCAACCAATGATGAACTTGGTGTGCGTAGTACGCCTGGCGGTGGCGGATCGGCCCAGCATATGTGGGGGCAGGCCGTCAATTCAAAGGTATTGGTGGACTCGCTGATCACTGAGCGTATCTACGATCAGAACACAAAATACGAAATTATTGTGGGACGTGGTATTCCTAAAGATTGGGTTATGGATGCCGATAAGAACAACAATGTGGTAGCGGATGTTCAGAACTATCCTGCTTTCCAAGGTGGAAGAGTAGGATACAATGTGGTTAGAAAAGCAAACCAGCTTGTGGTTACATTTACGACCAGTCTGGAGCAAGCCAAGGCTGATACGAGCAATGCACAAATCAGCATTCAATTGCCTAGTATGGTTAACAACATTCTGGAGTCTTCTGAGGGTGTTGTTGATAACGCCAAAGGTATCGTGACCGTTCCGCTCAGTACAAAAAGATTAGCAATCACTTTGAGTGATCTACCTAAGCCTACCGATGTAGAGCTTGATAGAGAGGAGCTTACCATTGGATTTGCTACCGGCGACTCCAGTGACTCGGTAACCCAAAACGTGGTGTTGAGAGCGGAAGGAAAGCGCGGTAGCTCAATCACTTGGTCTTCAAGCGAGCCGAATATAATTTCGAATACGGGTAAGGTTAAGCGCCCGACTGTTTCTACTCCAGTGACGTTGAAAGCAATTTTGGAAAAAGACGGCGTTCAGGTTGAGAAGACGTTTGTCTTAACGGTTATCAAGGCAAATGAAGATTCGGGCAATAACGGAAACAATAGCAACAACGGTAACAATAGTAATAATAGCAACATCGGAAACACCAGCAATAATGGTAATAACGGAAACAACGGAAACAACGGAGGTTCGGTTAATCTACCGAAATTTCCGGACATTTCGAATCACTGGGCATTCGATTCTATTGTTACCGCAATAGAACGTGGAATTATCAATGGTTATGAAGACGGAACATTCCGTCCGAATGCTGTGGTGAAACGCAGTGAGCTGATGGTTATGCTTGGCCGTGCGTTGAAACTCTCGGATACGGACACTACAACTCTTCCGTTTGAAGATGCAACTAGCATTCCGTCATGGGCGAAACCTTACATCTCTAGTGCAGTCAAATCTGGAATTATTAAGGGATACGAGGATAATTCTTTCCGTCCTGATGGTAAGGTGACCAGGATCGAATTTGTAGCGATGGTTGCACGTGCACTCGATTTGAAGAGTGGTACGAAGACTAGCTTGCCTTTTGCTGATGCTGATCAAATTCCTGCCTGGGGAAAAGATTATGCAGCAGCGGCATATGAGGCAGGTCTGATCCAAGGTAAAGGAAATGACCGATTTGCTCCAAATGAACCGGTGACGAGAGCGGAAGTGGTGACCCTGCTTTTGAGAATGTCTAAATAAGATAGAATAATTTAGTTGAATAAAAAAGTTAGAGGCTTGCGGATAAGATGCAAGCCTCTTTTGATTTTACACAGCAACTGTTTTTTATGAGGATTTTGGGAATGATGAAGCAGTCTGCTATACTCTTGTGGTAGCGCTTGCTTCTGAAGCGTGAATTTAGGTTAAGTAAGATTAATGAAATAACAATAAGCTTGGAGGGTTAAGCGATGAGTGAATTGAACGCACCGTTCTCGGGTGGACCCACTTTAAATGATGGAGTGACCATGCCGTGGCTGGGTCTTGGCGTGTATAAGACTAAGGATGGCGAAGAGGTTATTCATGCGGTCAAAACCGCAATAGAATTAGGATATCGCAGTATTGATACGGCTGCCGGTTATAATAACGAAGATGGCGTTGGACAAGCTATTCGTGAATGTGGAGTGGCCCGTGATGAACTGTTTATTACGACGAAAGTACGCAACCCTGATCAAGGCTATGAATCAACACTGAAAGCATTCGAGGTTAGCCGGCGTAAGCTGGGGCTGGACTATATAGATTTGTATCTCATACACTGGCCGGTGGCAGGGAAGTATCGGGAGACATGGAAGGCTCTGATTCATTTGCAAAAAGAGGGCCTCATCAAGTCCATCGGTGTGAGTAATTTTCAGATTCATCATCTGAAGGAGATTATCGAGGATACGGGAGTAGTGCCAGTGGTGAATCAAGTGGAATTCCATCCGCTGTTAACTCAGCGCGAGCTGCTGAAGTATGCCAATGAGCAGGGCATTCAGCTTGAGGCTTGGAGTCCGCTAATGCAAGGGAATCTTGATCTCCCCCTCCTCAACGAGCTGGCTGAAAAGTATGGTAAAACCCCCGCACAAATTGTGCTTCGTTGGGATTTACAGCAAGGCGTCATTACGATTCCAAAATCGGTGAATGCCCATCGAATCAAGGAGAATGCAGGATTCTTTGACTTCACGCTAAGCGATGAGGACGTCAAGGCCATCGAAGATCTGAACCAAGATCACCGGTTTGGTCCGGATCCTGATAATTTTAATTTTTAAAAAATGCGAAAATAAACCAAACAGCAAGTCACCGGATAAGGAGACTTGCTGTTTGGTTTGTCGTTTACCTCTTATTTTTCTAAGTGCCTATTGGATGGAGACGTTATATTTTCGCAGCCAGAGATCTACTTGCGCCAGATACGCAAACAGCTGAGGACCGGACATGAGCTGACCGAACCAAGGGAGATTGGTAGAGGATTCTGGGGAAGCGGCGATCTCACGGATTTTGGCAGCATCAATTAAAGGGAGTATTGGCGAAGTAGAGTCATCTAGAATGTTCAATACTTGTGTTCGTACTGCATTTAAATAGGCTGGATTGTGGGTTTTTGGGTATGGACTTTTTTTACGATATAGCACATCATCTGGAAGAATTCCCTCAAGCGCTTTACGTAAAATCCCTTTTTCACGACCGTTCAGGTTCTTGATTTCCCAAGGAATATTAAAGACATATTGAACGAGGCGATGATCACAATAAGGAACACGTACCTCTAGTCCGGCGCCCATACTCATTCGGTCCTTACGGTCGAGCAAAGTAGGCATGAAGCGGGTGATGTTTAAATAGGACATTACGCGCATTTGTGCTTGTTTACCTGTCTCCCCATCCAATTTTGGGACTTCTGCTACTGCATCACTGTATCTGTCACCCAAATATTCCAGCGGCCGAATCCATTCATTTACTTCAGGGGATAATAGACTTGCGCGCATTTTAGGGGCAACTGACCAAGGGAAAGTACCTGAGGAGAGCATCTCCTCCCGATGGAACCAAGGATATCCGCCAAAAATCTCATCAGCGGCTTCACCGGAAATGGCTACAGTAGCATTCTTTTTAATCTCGCGGCAAAATAAATATAAAGAAGAGTCCACATCGGTCATCCCCGGTAAATCGCGTGTGTACAGGGCATTATCAAGTGCTTCTACAAGCTCCGGCGTATCAAATGAGATATAGTGATGGTTTGTATTTAATTCATCGACCATTCGCTTAATCCACGGTCCATCTGCTCCGGGCTGAAAAGTATGACTCTTAAAGTGCTTGTCGTTATCGACATAATCGACGGAATACGTATCCACTCGTCCCTGACCGTTTCGGTTGTAGTAATCGACTGCAAGTGCTGTTAGCGCACTGGAATCCAGCCCTCCCGACAAGAGGGAGCAAACAGGAACATCTGAAACCAGCTGACGTTCGAGCGTATCCTGCAGCAGTTCACGCACCTTAGCGGCTGTCTCTGTTTCATTGTCAGTGTGTTTTGCACTTTCCAGCTTCCAATAAGCATAACTGCGCAGACCTTCGCGACTATAGATCATGGCATGCCCCGGACGAAGTTCCTGCATATCCTTATATACACCGTGTCCGGGAGTGCGGGCTGGGCCGACAATAAAGATTTCTGCTAGTCCTTCGGGACCTACGACAGGCTGTACCTTGGGGTGCTGCAGGAGCGCCTTAGGCTCTGAGCCAAAAACTAAGACATCATCCACCTTACTATAGAACAGGGGCTTAACACCTAAGCGGTCACGTGCAAAAAAGACCTGATCTCGAAGACCGTCCCACACCGCAAAGGCAAAGATTCCATTGAGCTTCTCTGCACAATCCGGCCCCCATTCGATATAGGCATGCAGCAGAACCTCGGTGTCACATTGGGTACGGAATTGATGCCCACGCTGCTTAAGCTCTTGTTTGAGCTCGGGTGCGTTATATAATTCGCCGTTGTACACAATCGCATATACCTGTTCCTCATGGCGGGTGATCATAGGCTGCGCGCCGTTCTCTGGATCGATAACGCTAAGTCTGCGGTGACCGAATGCGCAGGGGCCTGAAATCCAAGTTCCAGCTGCATCGGGTCCGCGGTTTGCTAAAGTTTCAGTCATTTTGACCAGCAACTGCGAGTGCTGCGTGAGATCTCCGCGCCACTGGATAAATCCGGTTATTCCGCACATGATGGTTCATCCTCTCTTATTGTGCGATTGTTGTCCTTACTTTTTTGCCAAGTAATACAGATATATGCCGAAGGAAGGCATAAAATGTATGTCCTTATCCGAACACTAGGGGAGAGAGGAATTTGCCAGGAGGGAAGGATGACAGGTGTATTATATTAAAGATGCCAAGATTCGCAGAATGATGGAGTATGACGGTGCACCTTGTGCAGAAGTAGGGGTGCTGCCAGGTGCTGTTAGTGATCCTGCGCTTTTGGTGTATATCGTAGAAGATCAGCGCGAGGAAGGATACGAGATTGTCCGTATTCTCACTAACGATGCGGATACTTCTACCGATTGGTTTGATAACAATATGCATGACGCTTTTAAAGATGTGACTTCGAGCGCGTTTACAGGCAGTATGATTATGTCGCCAGAAGATGAACGTTCCAAATTTCAGAGAGAATTAATGACATACGGAGATTTAAAAAAGCAGCTGGAGCAGCATTTTCGGAATTTGGAGTAGAGTAGAAACGAGGGTATCCTTGAGCTATGAAAATAGCTTGGTACCCTCGTAATTAATAAAACAGGATGAAGATGACTTATTTTCCAAAATGTTTGATCTTGAAAAATCTGCTGAATACGGTATAATAAATATCGTTGCGTCAATACATATCATTATTTCTTATATGTCCCGGTAGCTCAGCTGGATAGAGCATGCGCCTTCTAAGCGCACGGTCAGGGGTTCGAATCCCTTCCGGGACGTCAAGTAACAGCCTTCCATCGGGAAGGCTGTTTTTGCGTGCAGGGAAAGAGAAGCCCGGGTGGTTCGTCGGAGCATAAGCATCGATAGAAATAGCTTCGCAGTCAGCCCGAAAGGGCTGCATCCCGCTCGGGGCAAGTAACAGCCTTCCTTCGGGGAGGCTGTTTTTGCGTGCAGGGAAAGAGAAGCACGGGTGGTTCGTCGGAGCAAAAGCATCAATAGGATCAGCTTCGCAGTCAGCCCGAAAGGGCTGCATCCTGCTCGGGGCGAGTAACAGCCTTCCTTCGGGAAGGCTGTTTTTGCGTGCAGGGAAAGAGAAGCCCGGGTGGTTCGTCGGAGCATAAGCATCGATAGGATCAGCTTCGCAGTCAGCCCGAAAGGGCTGCATCCCGCTCGGGGCGAGTAACAGCCTTCCTTCGGGGAGGCTGTTTTTGCGTGCAGGGAAAGAGAAGCCCGGGTGGTTCGTCGGAGCAAAAGCATCGATAGGATCAGCTTCGCAGTCAGCCCGAAAGGGCTGCATCCCGCCTGGGGCAAGTAACAGCCTTCCTTCGGGGAGGCTGTTTTTGCGTGCAGAGCACCCTGCATCAAAGATAACGAAGCTCTAATAGATAATTAGGGAATATCTCCCTATAATTCAGAGATTTCTGCTCAATAAACTAATAATTAGGGAAATTCTCCCTGTAATTTAGCTAATTCATTGGCGAATATAGAAATTCCCTCGATTTTTAGGGAGGATTTCCTTCATTCTATTCATTTTTAGAAATTATCGGCTAAATACAGGGAGTTTTTCCCTAATTCCTCTCAAAAAGGCCAACCCAATAATCCTGGTTGGCCTAATTATACGAAAAAAAGCTGCCGAGAAGCCTATCTTGCATATACCCACCTAAAGAAGCGGCCAGATTTCCTCCCAGACAGTGTCTAGTATAGCTTGCAAATTATCTTCCATACTGTTAATAGCGATTACTACTTGAGCATCCGGTGCAACAATACAGAATTGTCCGTAAGCGCCATCAGCACGATAAGCATCGTGTGTGCACAGCCAGAATTGACAGCCGTACCCTTGGCCCCAATCGCCATCACCATTATTCTCAATCTGCTTTTGCGTGACAAAATCGATCCAAGCTGCAGGAATAAGCTGCTGCCCTTGCCATACTCCTTTTTGCAAAAGAAGCTGTCCAAATCGGCTTAATTCTTCCGTGTTAATCTGAAGACCGGCACAACCTAGGGTGATTCCTTGAGGGGTCATTTCCCAATCGACATTTTCAATGCCTAGTGGGGCAAAGAGACGGGGAACGAGGTAATCTTTTACGGTTTGTCCGACACTGGCCTGTACCATTGCAGAGATCATAATGGTATCCCCGCTGCTGTAGGTAAACTGTTCCCCGGGACTTCTGTCCAATGGCAGAGATAGATAATGTTGTATCCAGTTTACGTCCTTCAATGCTAATCTCTCTTCAGCCCAAAATGGAGGGGAATCATGACCTGTGCTCATTCGCAGTAAATCGAACAAAGTCAATTCACCAGGCTGCATCGAGGGAAGGGCTTGCTTATGAGTGAATGCGTAATCCGGAAACACATCTTTTAATGTTGTATCTAGTGTTAGCTTTCCTTCTTCGATGGCCAGGCCCACCGCCATGCATGTAAAAGATTTGCTGACCGAATGCTGCAAGCGCCGAATATCCTCTGCGAGATCCAGTTTGCCCACTAGAGTTCCATTTTGAAGCACGCAAACATTGAACACATTCAATCCACGTTCACGGATCTGAGCTTCGAAGCGAGTCATGTTTAACATAAAATGTAGCCCTCTCTCTCTAAGATTCCAAGCTGAGATTAGATGATTTAGTAGTCAATATGATTGAAAACAAGGTGGAAACGTTTCCTCTAAGCAGATATTAAATAGCTAATTCGATGGTATTCTATTCTTATTTTAAAGTCAATTAAAGCGGAAAAACTAGTAATTAGTACCAAACCCCTTAAAAATATAAAATAAATTCGAAACGCGAGTTGGTTTTTGTCAAAAAACATAGGTTGACTTCTAAAAAATATCTGTCCATAATGAACGTATTAAGCGATTTGAATACGAAAACAGTCAAAATGATGTCATGGGAAACGTTTCCCATCATTTCAGGGGTTTCCACTAAGCTGATTTTATCAGATGAAGGGGGAGCTCATTATAGGGGTGAAACAGGAGAAATTATGAATATCAAGGATATTGCAAGGCTATCAGGAGTTGGTATCGCCACGGTTTCCAGGGTAATTAATAACTCCGGTGTCGTAAGTGATGCAACCAGAGCTAAAGTAATGGCTGTTGTAAGAGAACATAATTATATTCCAAATGGAAATGCGAGCAATCTGAAAAAAACGCGTTCTAATACGATAGCGCTTATGGTTAAGGGAATTGCAAACCCGTTTTTTGCAGACATGATCAAAGAAGTAGAGCGTCAAGTGAATCTCCGCGGCTGTCCGCTTCTGATCCAGCATGTTGAAGATGGTGTGGATGAGATCAATGCTGCTCTTCAGCTCGTAAAGGAAAAGAATTTGTACGGGGTAATCTTTATGGGTGGTACATATGACCATTCTGAAGAAAAATTCAAACAATTGCCAATCCCATTTGTTTTGACTACTATCACGACTACGAAGGATGTTGATCCTGCCGTATTCTCCAGTGTGATCATTGATGATATGCAAGAGTCTTATAAAGCTGTGAGCTATCTGATCTCACTTGGACACCGGAACATTTGCTTTTTGGCCAGATTTCCTTTGGTTCAGCATACTACCGGTAACCGACGTCTTATGGGTTATATCAAGGCGCTTGAGGATCATGGGATTGAGTATGATGCTTCCTTGGTAGAGGATTGTGAATACAGTCCAAGTTCTGGTTTTACGGCTACGAAAAGACTGCTCAATAAGAAAAAAGACATTACCGCTGTATTTGCCGCATCAGATACTATTGCTATCGGAGCTGCCAAAGCTTTATTATCTTTGGGTCTATCGATTCCAAATGATATTTCGATCATCGGATTTGACGGTATAGAGATGGCAGAATACTATCACCCATCGCTGGATACGATCAGCCAACCTGGGGTGGATATGGCGAAAGCCAGTGTTGAAATTCTGTTTGATCTGATCTCGGGACAATCGGAGAACAAACATGTGGTATTCGAGTCTGTTTTGGTTAAGCGAGGATCTTGTAAGAAGATTAATATATAAGCATAAACGCCTTTGGCGTCCTTATAAGGACGGTAATCGTTTGAGCGAGAAATAGAAGGATAATTTATAGCGTAAGCATATACTTATTTATATTTTTAAAAGAAGGTTCCGTAAGGAGATGACATATGGCCCTTTTAACCGTTGAGACCGGTTCTCCTACCTTAAGAATGACAACGTCCATCAGTATAATCTCCCCTGTCGATTCGGGCAACACCACCGGAGGAACGCTCTATCTGTTGCATGGTGCTGGTGATAATGCTAGCACTTGGTACCGGCTGACTACCATTGAGCAGTATGCTAACAAGTATGGCTGCACAGTCATAATGCCTCAGGTAGGCAGAAGTTATTATACAGATATGGAGTACGGACTCGATTACTTCCACTATGTTACGCATGAGCTTCCTGAGCTTTGTGGCCGAATGATGAGACTGGATGATGATCCGAAAAAGACATATGTTGCCGGTCTGTCGATGGGCGGATATGGGGCCCTAAAATGTGCGCTTACCTATCCCGAACGATACAGCAAAGTAGTTTCTTTATCGGGTGTTACAGATATTCAGAAAAGATTGAAAGACCCGCAGATGTCTCCGGATATGGCGAGGGAGATGGCAGGCACTTTCGGAAAACGCTTACAAGTTAAGCCGAATCAAGACCTATATGCTATAGCGGCTAAATTGGTCGACGATAACCGTAAGTTGCCTTCGATTCTGACTTGCTGTGGTTCGGAAGATCCATTTGTAGAGATGAACCGGGAATTTGCTTCTCATATGCAAGCGAGTCCGTATACCTTTCAATATGTTGAGACCCCGGGAACGCATGAATGGGGATTCTGGGAGGAACATCTGAAGACAACTTTTGATTTCTTGTACAACAAAGAATAATGAGCAATTACAGAAAGAGATATTATGGAGGATTTGAGATGAAAGACCAGCAACTGACGTCGCTGCTAAACCAGATGACGCTTGAGGAGAAAATAGCACAATTGCAGCAGCTTGCGGCAAATTTTTATGAAGGAGCGGAAGAAGGAGGCCAAATTACTGGTCCTATGGCATCCATGGGGATTACAGATCACATGATTGAGAACAGTGGTTCAGTACTTGGACTTTCGGGCGCAGAGCAAGTCATAGCCGTTCAAGAAGCTCATTTACGTAAAAATAGATTGGGTATTCCATTGTTGATGATGGCGGATATCGTGCACGGCTTTAAGACGATTTTTCCGGTGCCATTGGCGATTGGCTGCTCTTGGGATATGGAGCGAGCAGAGCTAAGCGCCGAGATTGCGGCTAAAGAAGCGGCAGTCTCCGGTGTACACGTCACTTTTGCACCTATGGCGGACCTTGTTCGAGACCCGCGCTGGGGACGAGTGATGGAGTCTACTGGTGAAGATCCTTATTTGAATGGTAGGTTTGCCCGTGCATTTGTACGCGGATTCCAGGGGAATGACTTGACGGATGATGTAAATCGTCTGGCGGCTTGCGTTAAGCACTTTGCGGCCTATGGTCTATCCGAAGGCGGACGGGATTATAATACGGTCGATTTATCAGAACGTCAGCTACGGGAATATTATCTGCCAGCCTATCGTGCAGCACTAGATGAGGGCGCAGAAATGGTTATGACTTCGTTCAACACAATTGACGGTATTCCAATAAGTGGGAATGTTAAGTTACTTCGTCAACTGCTGCGTGAGGAATGGGGCTTTGACGGTGTATTGATCTCGGATTGGGGCGCGGTGAAGGAACTGATCCCGCATGGTGTCGCCGAGGATGAGGCTGAAGCAGCGCTTAAAGCTATCAAGGCTAGCGTGGATATCGAGATGATGACAGAGTGTTATGTTCACCAATTGCCATCTCTTGTAGCTGATGGGCAAGTGGATGAAAGTATCATTGATGAAGCCGTACTTCGTATTTTGAAATTGAAGCAAAGACTGGGCTTGTTTGAGAATCCGTTACGTGGGGCAGATATAGAGAAAGAGCGCGAGGTAATTTTCTGTGAGGCTCACCGGACAGCAGCGAGGGAATTAGCGGTTAAATCCTGCGTTCTACTAAAGAATGATCAGGTTCTGCCGCTTGCGGCAGAGCAGCGGATTGCGCTAATCGGACCGTTTGCTAATAACGGAGATATTCTTGGACCATGGTCCTGGTTGGGTTCAACAGAAGAAGCTAGCCGTCTTGTTCCAGCTCTTGAAGCTCGTGCAGCCGCAGGTAAGGTTACCGTTGCAGAAGGCTCCGGGATTGAGAGCTTTACAGAAGAGCAATGGCTGGAGGCGAAAGCGGCAGCGCTGGAAGCCGATGTGATTGTGCTGGCACTTGGAGAACATTCAGATATGAGCGGAGAAGCTGGAAGTCGTTCAGATATCCGCTTGCCGGAAGCGCAGCGTGAACTTTTGCAACGTATGAAGACGCTGGGTAAGCCTGTTGTGGTGGTGTTGTTTAACGGACGCCCACTGGATCTTAGCGGTGTGATCGAGAACGCGGATGCTATTCTCGAAGCCTGGTTCCCAGGAAGCGAGGGCGGCGCGGCGATTACCAGTCTACTGTATGGTGACGAGAATCCGTCAGGAAGATTAACGATGTCTTTCCCTGTATCTGTTGGGCAAATTCCGGTCTATTACAATCATTTCAACACTGGACGTCCTCTACATGTACCGGGTGCGGACAAACGTTATGTCTCACAATATCTGGATATTCCTAACGAGCCGTTCCTGCCATTTGGCTTTGGTCTTAGTTATACGACATTTAGCTACAGTGAACTGATTATTTCCGGTGAAATAATGACGAAGGATCAGCCTATTAAAGTAACTGTTACGGTGACGAATACAGGCAATGTACAAGGAGAAGAGGTAGTGCAGCTCTATATCCGCGACATTTCAGGGGAAGTTGTCAGACCGATGAAGGAACTGAAAGACTTTGCCAAGATCAGCCTCTCCCCGGGAGAAAGCAAGGAAGTGAGCTTTACGCTTACGGAAGAACAGCTTCGTTACTATCATAGCGACTTAAGCTTTAGCAGTGATCCGGGACAATTCAAATTGTTTGTGGGTCCCAATAGCCAAGAGGTTAAAGAACGCGATTTTCGCTTAACATTAGCTTAAGTAGAATATACACGACACAGGCTGTCGTACTAGAGGAGTGCAAGAATATGACTACTAATATGAATTCTAACATCCATTTAAACGCTGGAGACTTATCATTCACTTTTACAAACAGTGGGGACTTGTTCCAAGTTCTCCATGAACGGACAATGATCAATCAATTGCTGCCTAATATTGTGGATGGCTCCTTGTCCAATCTATATTTACGTATTCATAGTAATGGAAGCATTCAAGCTGTTCCTTTGCTTGGCATTCATTCTTCAAGCACTGTACGTAAGGCTGGGAACCGCTTAGTTTGGGAAGGTACTGCGGAAAAAATTGAGTATCAGGTTATTTTTACTCCGACGGCTCAAGGCGCATGGTTCTGGGATGTGAAGCTTTCAGGGCAAGACGCAGATGTGGATCTCGTGTACGGACAAGATGTGGGTATTGCCGATATCGGTGCTGTTCGCAGTAATGAAGCCTACCTGTCACAGTATATTGATCATGCCGTATTCGAGGATCAGTCAAAGGGATATGTAGTATGCTCCAGACAGAATCAACCACAAGGTGGCAAATTTCCATATCTACAACAGGGTGCAATCACTAAAGCAGCAAGCTTCTCAACGGATGGTTTCCAATTCTTTGGATTGTCTTATAAAGAGACCAATCAACCGGAAAGCCTGAGTCGTGAGCAATTAAGTAATGAAATCTATCAATATGAATTCGCTTATACTGCGCTGCAATCGGAGCGGGTGAAGCTGAGCGGGGAAGCCCGATTTGTATTTTATGGATTGTTCAAGCAAGATCATCCAGAAGCGATCACCTCGTTAGAATTCGCGAAGGATGTTACTGCGGCTTGGGAAACTGTAAAAGAGTTGCCTTTAGAAGTTGAAGCAACGCTCGAGCGTTCTTTCCTAACGAAAGAGCTGGGCGCGCCTCTGGCTGCAAACTCTCTGACGGACGAAGAGATCGATGCCTTGTTCCCGGTTCGTTTTCAAGAAGAGAAAGAGGGAGACCAGCTTCTGTCTTTCTTCACGGAAAATTATGAGCATGTTGTATTGAAAGAAAAGGAACTTAAGGTAGAGCGCCCTCATGGACATATTCTAATGAGTGGGGATAATGCCCGACTTAACGATAAGGTCATCACTACGACTTCCTATATGTACGGAATATTTAACTCTCAAATCGTTATTGGTAATACTAACTTCAACAAACTCATGACCAATGCAAGAAATGCACTTAACATTCCGAAAGCTTCAGGACAACGTATCTATGTGCAGTGGAATGGTGAATACCGTCTGTTGACCATGCCTTCTCTATTCGAGGTTGGTTTCAACTATGCCCGTTGGTATTACAGAACTGATGGCGAATGCTTCATTATTACGAACTACACTACTGTAGATTCTCCGGAGATATTCCTGAATGTGCGTACCGAAAGCGGAAAAGCTTATCGCTATCTAGTCACTAACCAAATCACAATGAACGTTAACGAATACGAGCTTCCATATCAATTCAAGCAAGAAGAGGGAACCGTAACTTTCTCGGCTGACAGAAGCGCACTAAGTGCAGGAGAATATCCTGATCTGCAATATAAATTCCAGGTACAGGGAGCAGATTTTACTCTTCAAAATGAAGGTAGACTTGTCTCTCATGCTGAGCAGACCGATGCACCGCTAGCAGTTCTGGAACTGTCGGAGAGCAGTGAGTGGACATTGAACATTCAAGGTCTTCTGGATGGTAAGGAGATTCAATCGAGCAGTCATACAGCTGAAGAAGAGATTTCCGCATACCGAGAGTTCTATAGCGGGGTTATGAATGGCTTCCGTTTGACGTTAGGTGATGGGTCGGAAGGCGAGCTGTTTAAGGTAAATGCTCTGGCTTGGTGGTATACCCATAATATGCTCGTCCATTATTCAGTCCCTCACGGATTGGAACAATATGGCGGTGCTGCTTGGGGAACCCGTGACGTGTGTCAAGGACCAGTAGAATACTTCATGGCTACGCAAAAATACGATCAAGTTCGTGAAATATTGCTTACCCTGTATGCTCATCAATATGAAGATGACGGTAACTGGCCGCAGTGGTTCATGTTTGATAAATATACGAAGATTCAGCAAGAGGAGAGCCATGGAGATATTATTGTATGGCCACTCAAAGTGCTTGGTGACTATTTGGCAGTAACGCAAGACTACAGCATTTTGCAAGCGACTGTGCCGTACACTCGTAAGCATAGCTTTGATTTTACAGAGGAAAAAGCGACGCTGCTGGATCATGCACGGAAGGAAGTTGCTTATATTAAGAATCACTTCCTGCATGACACGCATTTGTCTTCTTACGGTGATGGAGACTGGGATGATACACTCCAGCCGGCAAATCCACAGCTGAAGCAGTACATGGTGAGTAGCTGGACAGTGGCGCTTACGTATCAGACATTGAATCAGTTCTCTGAAGTGCTTCATAAAGTTGATCCAGCAGGTTCTGAAGAGCTGAAAGCGATGGTAGAGGGAATCCGTGAGGATTTCAACACTCATATGCTCCAATCTGAGGTAATTCCTGGATTCCTGTATATGGAGGACCCTGAGCAGGTGAAGCTTATGGTACATCCAAGCGATACAGAAACCGGAATTCAATACCGTCTGCTGCCAATGACGCGCAGTATGATCAGTGAGCTGCTTACACCAGAACAAGCCGAAGCGCACTATGAAGTGATCCAGGATAAATTGTTCTGCCCAGACGGCGTTCGTCTGATGAACCGTCCAGCACAATACGTTGGCGGCGTTAGCACTCATTTCAAACGTGCGGAGCAAGCTTCTAACTTCGGTCGGGAAATTGGACTTCAATATGTACATGCCCACATCCGTTATGTAGAAGCTATGGCTAAGCTAGGGAAAACCGATCAGGTCTGGAATGGCCTAGCGGCGATCAATCCGATCGGAATCCGTGACGTGGTGCCAAACGCTGAACTACGTCAGGCTAACTCTTATTTCAGCAGCTCGGATGGTAAATTTAACACCCGTTATGAGGCACAGGAGAATTTCGATAAGCTGCGTAATGGTGATGTAGCGGTCAAAGGTGGATGGAGAATCTATTCCAGCGGTCCTGGGATCTACATGAACCAGTTAATCTCCAATGCACTGGGGATCCGTACGGAAGGCGGGGATTTAATCATCGACCCAATTCTGCCGGAGTCACTGGATGGAATGCACTTTAGCTTTGAGTATGCCGGTACTAAGGTAGAATTTATTTATCACCTTACGGGCTCTGACAACAGTCGGATTACTGTTAACGGTACGGAAGTGCAAGCGGAAGATACGCTTAATCGTTACCGTAGTGGCGGTATCCGGATCAAGCGCGAAGACTTTGATCGTCTCTGCGTGGAAGCTGGAAATGTGATAGACATTTATAAGTAAGATCATATTATTTGAAGGGCAATCTCCGTGATAAGCGTGGAGATTGCCCTTTTTTTGTGCTACATACGGCTCGGTGTCGGTAACCCAAGCACTTCAAGTACATCCCCTAAAGTGTCCTTAAATCTCGAAGTGAGCCAGAGACGAAAGGCAATGGTTCCTGCCTCACCTTTTAAAATCGGACATAAAGAATAGAAGTTATTGAAGAGTGTGGCTAAGGTATGCGCGTAGGTACAGAGTATATTCGGCGTCAATTCTACACTGGCAGAATACAATGTTTCCTGCCAGAGGCTAAGCTGTCTCAGGAGAGCAAGTTCTGCTTTTTCCATTTCGATAGGGAATTGAAGTACTGAGGCGTCTGTGCTGAATGGGATTGTAGATTTGCTCAAAACACTGCTAGCACGAGCATAGGTGTACATCAGATAAACCCCGGTATTCCCGGATATTTCTGTAGCTTGTTTGAAATCAAACACGATTTCCGTTCCCAGATTGAACCGCAGCAGATAATAACGAATGGCAGCAGCTGCAATGATGTGGCTGGAAAGCCCCTCTTTATCGGAGCGCGAATGTTCTATGTTCTGTTCCATAAGCTTCACTAAATCGCTCACCTTTACGCCAATTCCTTGGCGTCCGGACATGGCATAAGAAGATTTTCCTTCTGAAATATTTATTCCCAGCTCAGCAGCTGAGGCCGGACTAAGAGAAACAACACCGTAACTTACATGATGGAGCTTTTCTGCCTGATCGTTATAACCTAGTGCGCTTAAAGCCTGCTTAACCATTTGTTGCGGATATTCCTGTCTATAATCAATCACGTTAATGACACGGTCTGCATGTCCATAAGGCTCTTGGGTTCCAGTTAATCCTGTGGTCCATAAGCCGGATGAGAATTCACTATAGGTGAAATCCTTGGTTAGTAGACCGAATTTCCAGAGATGATAAGCAATGTCTTTGGCTGTATACGTCAAAATACCATTCGAACGCACAAGCACCTTATCCATCTGATGATCCTCGGAATCCGTTTCATTGTTTACGTCTGTCCCTTGCTTTAGCACCCAGCATCCCGCAAGCTTACCTTCAGTCTCCTGTACAAAAACTGCCGTTTGCTTCAATCGCTCAGATGCGGCTGTCCAGAATCCCTCTTTTAAAATATTACTCTCCCATACCAGCAGGTCATAATGAATACCAAAACGCTTCATTTCCGCTACATGTTCTCTCACGATACGTTCAGCGACTAGGTTGCCCAGCCACGCCTCATTGCCGTCACCCTGTTCAAGAGCATGCAGCATATCCGTGCGCTTGTGTGTCATCTCTGGATTCCGTGCATATTCTTTGTTCACTTTGGCATAAAGATCCCAGCAATAATCACCGAAGCGTTGATGATCTCCTTCCAAAGGTACATTTAATAAACCTACAACTGTATCAGCCAGCTGGTTGCCCAGATCATCAACGTAGTTATGGACCTCAACATTATATCCGGTTCTTTTCATTATTCTGACTAGTGTATCGCCGATGCAAGCATTTCTCAGGTGACCTACATGAGCAGCTTTATTGGGATTGATGGAAGTGTGCTCGATGATGACCTTTTCCCCTGTGCTGTCAGGTAGATCAAAGGAATGTTTAGCCCACACCTGCCAATCGATATACAAATTAATGAAACCAGGAGCAGCTATTTCGACTTTTTGTAAAAGACCTGTGTAACTCTCTTGTAGTTTAATTTCTGTTTTTACTAATTCGGCTATGACGAGAGGAGATTTGCGCAGGGTTTTAGCTAGCTGCATAGCAATATTGCAGGAATAATCACCATGCTCCAGATTCGCTGGCTGTTCGATTAGAATAGCAACATCCTTAGGGTAGGAAATATCTAAGCTGTGGAACACTTTTTTTACACTTTGTTCAATGCTGTTTTTGATGATTTGCTTTAACATGTTATACCCTCCTTAGAAAATACAAAAAAGCCCTCGTCTCAAAAGAGACGAGGGCTTAAGCGCTCGCGGTACCACTCTCGTTGCTAAACAGACGTTTAGCCACCTTACAGGATAACGGTCTTTAGCCGGGGCTTCCTACTTGGGTTCAGAAGTCCATCTCACGGGTGCGCTTCATTAGGTGATCTGTGCCGGCTTACACTTACCCGGCTCGCTGAGGACTAGAACACGTTAACTACTCTCCCGCTCATCGATGCTTGAATAATTTTTATCAGTATAACGAATATTTCGAAAAAAGCAATAGGGTGTGTTACTCAGTGAAATCTAGAAGATGTTTGAGTATTAGATTGTTCGATTAGTAGATTGCGAATTCAAAGTATAGAAGGTAGTCATTACTCGAATGGCAATTCCTTTGCATAAATGTCCACACATTAATTTTAAATACAGAATATTACTATATAGAGCTATTAATTATGAACCATGTTACTAGTGTTATAGTTTGTAATCTTTCAAACTGCAGTGGGAGAGAGGAGTGAATAAAGATGGCTTTATATTCAACTGGACCTATAGATAATACTTCAATTCTGGGGGTCAGACAGACTCAAATCGTAACAGTAAAAGTAGTTAACCGTGATTCTCTTAATCCATATAATTTTGTCATTCAAGGCTTTTTATTAAATGGATCAAGAACGATGTACGTGAATGAAATGCTAAATCTCGCACCTAACCAAGTTCTTACTAGGAACTATTTTGCTGATTTAGATGTATTTGAATTTGTGTTTGCAACAGTAGACGAGGTTGAAGCAGAGGTAGGGATTTCGGTCTGGGGAAAACAGGCTTCGGGGCAATTAGTAGATCCTCATCGAATAGCAGCGTGGGAAAAATATTCAGCAATAATCTAAAGGAGTGTTGAGAAATTGAGCTATTTATCTACCGGGCCGATTGATAATACCATGGTGGGAGGTATACGACCTACTCAACATGTTACGATCAAAATCGATAACCAAAGCGATGTTGTTTCTTCTACGGTTCTCGTCCAAGGATATTATATAGATGGGACAAGAACTTTATATGTTAGTGAACTTTTTAACGTTATGCCTGAACAAGTAATATCATCAGATTATTATGCAGATTTTGATGGATTTGAATTTATATTTACGACTTTAAGCCTGGTAGATGATCCTATTCAAATTTCAGTATGGGGAAAAAATAGTATAGGTCAAATCGTGACTGCTCACCGACTTGTTCATTCTGAATTACTCGGTGCAACAGTTGGAGTAACTGGAGCGACAGGGGCGGACGGAGCGACTGGAGCAACAGGAGCAGACGGAGTGACTGGAGCAACAGGAGCAGACGGAGCGATTGGAGCAACGGGAGCAGACGGAGTGACTGGAGCAACAGGTGCGACTGGAGCTGATGGAGCAGACGGGGTGACTGGAGCAACGGGAGCAGACGGAGCAACTGGAGCAACGGGAGCAGACGGAGTGACAGGTGCAACAGGAGCAGATGGAGTGACTGGAGCAACGGGAGCAGACGGAGTGACTGGAGCAACAGGTGCGACTGGAGCTGATGGAGCAGACGAGGTGACTGGAGCAACAGGAGTAGACGGAGTGACTGGAGCAACAGGAGCAGACGGAGTGACTGGAGCGACGGGAGCAGACGGAGTGACAGGTGCAACAGGAGCTGATGGAGCAGACGGGGTCACTGGAGCAACAGGAGCAACGGGAGCGGACGGAGCAACAGGTGCGACTGGAGCAGACGGAGTGACTGGAGCAACGGGAGCAGACGGAGTGACAGGTGCAACTGGAGCAGACGGAGTGACTGGAACAACGGGAGCAAACGGAGTGACAGGTGCGGAGGGAGTGACTGGAGCAACAGGAGCAGACGGAGTAACTGGAGCAACGGGAGCAGACGGAGTGACAGGAGCGACTGGAGCAGACGGGGTGACTGGTGCAACAGGAGCAGACGGAGTAACTGGAGCAACGGGAGCAGACGGAGTGACAGGAGCGACTGGAGCAGACGGAGTGACAGGTGCATCGGGAGCAACGGGAGCAAACGGAGTGACTGGAGCAACGGGAGCAAACGGAGCGACTGGAGCAACGGGAGCAGACGGGGTGACTGGAGCAACGGGAGCAAACGGAGTGACTGGAGCAACGGGAGCAGACGGAGTGACAGGAGCGGACGGAGTGACTGGTGCAACAGGAGCGACAGGTGTGACAGGTGCGGACGGAGTGACAGGAGTGACTGGAGCAGACGGAGTGACAGGTGCAACGGGAGCAGACGGAGTGACAGGTGCGACTGGAGCAGATGGGGTGACTGGAGCAACAGGAGCAGACGGAGCGACTGGAGTGACTGGTGCAACAGGAGCAACAGGAGCAACGGGAGCAAACGGAGTGACTGGTGCAACAGGAGCGGACGGAGTGACTGGAGCAACGGGAGCAGACGGAGCAACTGGAGCAACGGGAGCAGCCGGAGTGACTGGAGCAACAGGAGCAGACGGGGTGACTGGAGCAACGGGAGCAAACGGAGTGACTGGAGCAACGGGAGCAGACGGAGTGACTGGAGTAACAGGAGCAACTGGAGCAACGGGAGCAGACGGAGTGACTGGAGTAACAGGAGCAACTGGAGCAACGGGAGCAGACGGAGTGACTGGAGTAACAGGAGCAACAGGAGCAACGGGAGCAGACGGAGTGACTGGTGCAACAGGAGCAACTGGAATAACAGGAGCAACAGGAGCAACGGGAGCAAACGGAGTGACTGGTGCAACAGGAGCAACAGGAGCAGATGGAGTAACAGGAGCGACTGGAGCAACCGGAGTAGATGGAGCAACAGGAGCAACTGGAGTTACCGGAGCAACTGGAGTTACCGGAGCAACAGGAGCAACTGGAGTTACCGGAGCAACAGGAGCAGATGGAGTAACAGGAGCGACTGGAGCAGACGGAGCGACTGGAGCAACAGGAGCAACAGGAGCAACAGGAGCAACAGGAGCAACAGGAGCAACAGGAGCAACAGGAGCAACAGGAGCAACAGGAGTAACTGGAGTAACAGGTATTACCGGAGCTACAGGAGTCACGGGTCCGAATATTCAACAAGAGGGATTTTCGGCATTTAAATCTTCATTGTCGGTCTCCACTTCCTCACAAATAACAGGTTGGACTGTAACAACACCATTTTATGATAGCCCGACTTTCGACGAAGTTGGGGGCAATTATACCATTCCGACAACCGGCAGATATTCAATTGAAGCTACTATCAACTATTCCACAACTGCCTCAATCTCAATTAGTCTCGGCAGTGCGATCAATCCAGCTTTCGTAGTTCAGAGAACTTCTCCAACAACAACAAATCTGGTTAGTGGATTATTTCCAGTGTTGGATGTGAATGTTGCGCTTATTCTAACTTTGAGAGCTATTTTGGGAAGCGGGACTGTAACGTTGGCTGGTGAATTTGCACTGACAGCAGGTGATGTTATTGGTTTGTTCTATGTGTCAAATGGCTTGACGGTTCCTTTGGATTTGGGCGGCGCTAACACAGCGGGTATCGTTTGGTCTGTTCATGAATTGACTTAATTTATTCACGTAGTTTGATGGTAAAAAGAGGGGATACTCTGGAGCGTAAATAAGGTTCCTGAGCTATCCTCTGTTTTGTTAATGAGACATGTTATGGGAAGAACAGATTAATGCTCTTAAGATCTACAGCCTATTGAATGACGATAGATGTTCAGAGTTTTTATAAGTATTTAATATGTATAGTAGTAGCTTTTGATGGATGTCCACACCTTAAATCAAGATAAGAATATTACTATTAAGAGCCGGAAATTTCTAACTGAAAAATATAATAGGCTCATTGCTAGCGAATTTAGAGTAGATCGGAGGAATGTTATAGTAACGCAACTATTTAGAGTTTTTGCAGGACAATCTTTTTGTAGGCAATCTATTTAAAAATAAAAGGAGTTGATAACTTGAGTTATTTATCTACTGGACCTATAGAAAACAATCTGGTAGGCGGAGAAAGACCCACCCAGCTAGTTACTATTAAGCTTGTTAATCAGAGCGATGTTTCTGCGGCTATGATTCAAATCGAAGGCTACTATATGAACGGTACAAGAACACTATATGTTAGTGAACTTCATACTGTGGGTCCTAATCAAGTGCTAACGAAAGATTATTATGCAGATTTTGATTCATTCGAATTTTTATTCACAACATCAGCTCAGATAGACGATCCAATTCAAGTCTCAGTTTGGGGGAAAAGCAGCACAGGCCAATTAGTGACTGCCCATCGGCTTGTATACTCTGAATTGTATAGTGAATATATAGGTTATACAGGAGCTACCGGAGAAACCGGTGCCACAGGAGATACGGGGGCGACGGGAAGTACAGGTGCAACGGGAGCGACAGGAAATGCAGGCGCAACAGGAGCAACCGGAAGTGCAGGAGCAACAGGAGCAACCGGAGTCGCAGGCGTAACAGGAGCAACCGGAGTCGCAGGCGTAACAGGAGCAACCGGAGTCGCAGGCGTAACAGGAGCGACCGGAGTCGCAGGCGTAACAGGAGCGACCGGAGTCGCAGGCGTAACAGGAGCAACTGGAGTCGCAGGCGTAACAGGAGCGACCGGAGTCGCAGGTGTAACAGGAGCGACCGGAATTGCAGGCGTAACAGGAGCAACCGGAATTGCAGGTGTAACAGGAGCAACCGGAGTCGCAGGCGTAACAGGAGCGACCGGAATTGCAGGCGTAACAGGAGCAACCGGAATTGCAGGCGTAACAGGAGCAACCGGAGTCGCAGGTGTAACAGGAGCAACCGGAGTCGCAGGTGTAACAGGAGCAACCGGAGTCGCAGGCGTAACAGGAGCGACCGGAATTGCAGGCGTAACTGGAGCAACAGGAGCTACGGGTTCAGGAGCCATTATTCCATATGCTTCTGGTCTGCCAGCTGTTATGACCACAGTATTGGGAGGTCTTTTGAATACTTCAAGTGCGATTGGTTTTGGTAGCACTGCAACAAATATCGCTATTACAGGTGGCACTATAGATCTTACAGGAGCAGCTGGAACCTTGCTGAACTTTGCGTTCTCAGTTCCTCGAACTGGAACGCTTACTTCTATGGCAGCCTATTTCAGTACGACAGCTTCCGTTAGTTTGGTTGGTTCTACAGTAACAATCACGGCTCAATTATACAGATCTACTACACCTAACAATACCTTCACAGCAGTACCTGGGGCTTTAGTTACATTAAGTCCTGCACTTGCAGGATTAATTTCTCTTGGATCTATTAGCAGTGGTAATACCACAGGTTTGAGCATTCCTGTAACTGTGGGAGAGCGCTTGTTGTTGGTCTTTACTTCAACGGTAACGGCTGGCCTTGATGTTGCAGCAACCGTTGCAGGCTACGCTAGTGCAGGAGTTACAATCGCATAATCTGATGGTGATATGACGTATTTACTACAGAAAAAGGGATATCCCAAAAGCCATTTGGCTGAAGGATATCCCTTTTTTTCTCCAAACATCATTACACCTAGATCATCAGAATTTCCCGGATGTCTTGTTCTGTCAGGGTAGATAACCCTTCCTGACCTGGCTTAATTACCTCATCGATCAAGTTCTTTTTCTTCTGTTGTAGCTCATACATCTTGTCCTCCACAGTGCCTTGGGTGACGAGTCGAATGACTTGCACTACTTTTTTCTGCCCGATTCGGTGTGCACGATCCGCTGCTTGCTGTTCGACGGCAGGGTTCCACCACAGATCGTATAAGATTACAGTGTCAGCCCCTGTTAAGTTGAGTCCGGTTCCGCCAGCCTTTAAAGAGATCAGGAAAATATCCCGCTCTCCTTCATTAAATTTATTACATAAATCTATCCGCTGTGACACAGGCGTTTGACCGTCTAGATAAAAATATGGAATGCCTTGATATCCAAGCTCCCGTCCAATTAGGCCAAGCATTTCTGTGAACTGGGAGAATACTAGCATTCGTTTACCTGAGCTGCGGCATTCCTCGATGATTTCAAGGAGCTGCTCGAACTTGGCGGAGCCTCCTTCATACCCATCCACAAAAAGAGCCGGGTGGCAGCACAGCTGGCGCAGACGGGTGAGTCCCGCAAGGATTTTAATCCGATTATTATTGCCAAAGCTATCTTGTGTAAGATGCTTAAGCGCCTCTTTTTTCAAACGGGCGAGATAAGCGACATATAACTTCTTCTGCTCAGGCAGCAGCTCACAGGCTTGAAGGGACTCGATTTTCTCAGGAAGCTCCTTTAACACATCACTCTTTAAGCGCCGCAGCAAAAAGGGACGTGCCCGCTTAGCAATAACATCTCGCGGTAGATCGTGGAAAGCCTTCTTGCCTGGAAACAGCCCAGGGAAAACAGTGCCGAAGATGGACCAAAGATCTTCCAGCGCATTCTCCACAGGAGTCCCAGTAAGTGCAAAACGATGCCGGGCCTGAAGAGCCATCACAGCTTGAGCGGTTTGCGTTGTATGGTTCTTTATAGTTTGTGCTTCATCGAGAATTAGGGTATGAAAAGATTTCTTAGCATACAACTGTACATCTCTGCGAAGCAGCGGGTAAGAGGTGATGATTACATCAGCCTTTGCTGCATTTTTTAAAATTCGACCGCGTTCCGTTAAACTTCCATCTGCAATAACAGCCTTAATTTCAGGCGTGAATTTTTTGAGCTCATTAAGCCAGTTGTAGGTAAGAGACGCCGGAGCGACAATAAGAGCCGGCAGACCACTCTGACGAATATTTGGAAGCTCAGAGAGCAGAAAGGCGATACTTTGCAACGTTTTTCCAAGACCCATATCATCCGCCAAAATACCGCCAAAACGGTAATGGGCCAATGTTTTCAGCCACTGAAATCCATACTGCTGATAATCCCGAAGCACAGGAACTAGACTTTCTGGTATAGGAAAATCAAGGTTCTCAGGGTTGTGCATATTCGCCAGTAGCCGCCTAAAAGATCTGCCAAGCTTAACGGAGTCACTTTTCTCGTCTGCGGAGGTCAAATGTAAACCACGTACAATCGGCAGAGAAAATGCGGCACCTTTGATCTCACCTTCCCGAATACCCATTTCGTTCATAAAGGTGATGATTTCTTGAAGCTCCTCACTTTCCAGCGGCAGCAACGCCCCTTCGGGCAAGCGGTAGTATTTACGTTTATCCTGAAGTGATTTCAAGACCATCACAATCTCAGATTCGGGAATACCACCCATGTCGAATTTAAAATCAAGCCAGTCGGTTTTCTCATTCCAACTAATGCTCACCTTTGGTGGCGTGGTCCCCGTGAACAATCTATCTTTGACAGCGGTGGTCGCATAGACCGTTAGCAGTGGCTCAAGCAACGGAATCGTATGGTACAAAAAATCGTACTCACCTTCCTCATCCGTCATAATATACCCGCCTTCGGTTTTGGCGAAGGATTCATGCCCCATTAGCTCCAGAATTTGGGCCTCACCTTCGCCGTCGCGAATAAGAATCAAGTTCGTACCGCGAACATGGGCATTTTCATCTAAAGGATTGATGATGATGTCACCATACTGAAACTCTAACCCTGCGAGTAGTCTATCTCTCACACGGTCCAGATAAAGCCTCGCTGTAAGCTTGTGTTGTACAATTCGATCAGCAATGGAGTCGGCGATATGCACGTTGCCCAGTTTTTTCAGTCCAGGAATAACCTTGTCCATAAAAGGCTCCATTTGCTCAGGTGCGATATCGATGCCATCTCGCCGTGAAGATTCCAGCATTTTCTTCATCTCAGATAGGCGCATGCATTCCTGAGGGGATAGCTTCAACAGCTTCCCTTCAGACAGCACGAGTCCATAGTCTTCCAGAACTGAGATCTGCTCCAGTCCTTGAATATCCAGATGGTATCCTTCGCCTTCGGCTTGCTCGAATGCAAAGCTAAGAGGCGGTGCTTCATTAGACATATGAATGCCTTCGTGTAGTATCTCTCCTTGTTGCAGATAAACCGATGAAACCTCTGAAAGCGCAGGCTGAAGCGTCTCCCAGAAAAAAGGAGGGACAGCCAGCAGGCGATCTCCTCCCAGGTTACCACCATATGGAGAGTAGTTAGTGACGTTGTCACGATACATTTTTTCATTTAAGACAATTTCAATCAGCTTCTGAAGAACGATGTTATCTTCCTTCCGAAAGCTGTGAATGGCAGGATCATAGATGAAATGCTTAGAGAACTCGAAGGTTTCTCCACGGTGAATGCGTTCCAGAAAACCTCTTATTTTATGAACGACATATAGACGTTTCAAGCCGACTTTTATTTCTATCCCCAGCATGGTAGCGGTGTAGCTGTAAGTGAATGGCTTGCAGATGAACTCTACATTTAATGGGATTCTATTGTCCACAAAAGCTCCAGTACCACTCGGACGCGGTTTATGGTTGCTGAACATGCCTAACAGGCTGCTCACCAGATGCTGATCTCTGGAATTTCCTCCTATGTCTCGCGTAGAATCCGTAACAATACGTGGGGTTAAGACCCCAGTATCTTCTATAGAAGAAAGACGGGAAGCCCCGGAAGGCTCCTCTTGTTCTCCGGTAGACTCAAGGGCATCAATGCTGATCAATACGGCAGCAATATGTTTGCAGAAAGGCCCCCCATGTGAGTAAGCGGGACAAGTACACTCTGCCGATACATCACCATCGATATCAATGACAACCATGACTTCGTAGCCAATGCCCCCTTGAACGAGCGCTTCATAACGAGATCTGGGCAGATCTGGGATGGATTCATTTCGTTCTTCAATATCAAGGATATCGACGCTTCCAGACTGGTGATAAGCCAATCCTTTTTCAAAAATAGACTTGCCGCACAGCAGCTTAATTACCCGTTCTGTTACACTAAAGCCCATAACATAATTCCTTCCTCGTAACTTGTTCTTCGAAAAGTCCGATTATTATATAGTTCTTATGATAACAGAACGGGCGTGCGCATCAAATAGGGGCCGCGGCTCCACCAATCCCATGCATAATAAAATGGATCGTCAGGTTAATCTCTTCGTCGTCGTTCCAGTCCTTCTCTGGCTGTAGCAGCAGGCGATTAATCACATACCCTACAACGGATGAAATAGTGAAGCGTAGAATAGCGGGTGCAGGCAATTCAATGACTTCGCCTTTTGCCTTGAAATGTTCAACAATTTCGATGAAACGTTCCAGCACTTTACTCAGAATATTCTCCGTGAATTGCTCTTTGAGCTTTGGCTGGAAAGGGATCTCCTGAATTAGGATCTTTAGAATTTTATAATTCTTGCGGGCAAACTCCAACCGATTACTGATGAATGACCGCAGGAATTCTTCAAAACTGTCAAAGGGTACGTCAAGTACCCCGTTGAAATTCCGTAGCACAAAAGGGGCGAGCATACGACTCATGGTGGGAGCTACGATGGACAGCAGTAAATCTTTTTTGGTCTTGTAATATCGGAAAATCGTTCCCTCTGCTACGCCTGCCTTTTGAGCAATCACACTAGTCGCTGTAGCAGCGTATCCTTTTTCGGAGAACACCTCAATCGCCGCATGCAAAATGGAAATCTGCTTCGGTGTCAATTTATCGTCTTCACTTCTGGCCAGCAGCTCTTCAATCCACTGCTCTTCTATATTTTGATCCGCAGAATCATGTTCTTTCATTACATTTATCCTCCAAACTTGGTTCATTCCGTTCAACCGATGAAAGTTCTTAGTGAGGCTACATTTTCCGGTGTTTGCGCAGTGCCAATACATTCAGAATCATGAACAGTAGTGAGAATCCGATCAGCACATAGACATCCAAAGCGATGGAGTTCCATCCTTTGCCACGGATCATGATGTTCATAAGCGCTTCTGATCCATAATAAATCGGGGTCGCGTAGCCGATGCGCTGTAGCCACAGTGGTAGGGTGTCGAGTGGGAACAGTCCGCTGAGGAAAACTTGTGGCACGATAATGAGTGGAATGAATTGAATCATCTGTAGCTCGTTAGCTGCAAAAGCAGATAGTAACGTGCCCAGCGTCAAAGCTGTCATCGACAGGAGTAAGGTGATCAGCATTACGTAACCAAAGCTTCCTGTCATCATAATGCCAAGAATCTGAATGGAGAACCATGAGATCAACAGCGCTTGGAATACGGTGAAAATGCCGAAACCACATACATACCCGAGTACAATCTCCCATCTTTTTAAAGGAGTGGAAAGCAAACGTTCAAGGGTGCCTGTAGTCCGCTCTCGCAGGAAAGAAACACCGGCAATCAGGAATACGAAAAAGAAAACAAATACACCAATCATAATTGGACCGAAGCGGTCGATCGTCTTCATATTCTCAGAACCGTATAGGTAGCTGATCTGGGGCTGTAATTGTAATGGTGTCTCTGTACTAGGAAGAAGCTTCTGAGATAGCTGTTGAAGCGTCATAATTACCGCCTTGTTGGCCGTTGGATTGCTGCCTTCTAACAACACTTGGGGCATGCCTGGTGATTCTCCGGCCTTTCCGTCCAAAGTGATCAAAGCGTCAATCTTTCCTTCTACTAGAGCGTCTTTTCCTAACTCTGCGCTGGCATAATCTTGGATTGTGACCTGTTGTTCTTTTAACGCAGCTGAGATACTTAATGGCACTTCGGATATTCCGATTGTTGGCTCATAGGCATCACCGTTAAATACCAAGCTCATTAAGCTTAGAACGAGGAGCGGTGCGATGAACATTAAGGCCATCGTTCTTTTATCATGAATAAATTGTCGCAAAATCCGTAAGGTGATCGCTCGGATTCTCATGAACGGACACCTCCATAATATAGAAAGGCTTCTTCAATAGAAGTTGAGCCAGTGGCTTGAAGCAGTCCGGCAGGTGTGTCGGCGGCAAGCAGCTTGCCGTCACGGATCATTCCGAGGCGATCACATTTCTCTGCTTCGTCCATGACGTGAGTATCATAAAAAAATGATGCACAAGATGATTGGTTTGTTTTACAAATCCTTATGGTGTATGGGCGTAACTAATACGCGCTTATTGCACACAATGGAAATCTGCACAAACGTAAGGGCTGCACTTAATAAAATTGCACAACATTCGAAAGTAGTCCCTTTAACGATAAGGGGTTTTATATGCTATGTAAAGTGTGTTGACGAATCCCAAAAATGATCTATCTTTTTGACATGATTGGCTTACATACGTAGAGAAATTGAAAAGCGACAGCCAAGCACGAGAAATAAATGTCCTAAACTGTCGCTGTTTCATTGAATTAACGTTTCCCATTGGCTTCATACGTTCAATTAAAGGAAGAATTTATGACAAGTTCATTCCTAAAACACCTACCAAAAGATATACAAAAGCTATCAGCAGTAGCCAATATAAGATATTAAACGGATTATCCCTAAGGTTTAGTAGGGCTTTTACCCACTTCAGAGGGATTCTCATTAATTTAACCTCCTTTTTGGCTTCAGAAATCGTAAATTGGTTTTTAAAATATATATTCCATTATTGCTAACGTTCTCCGTTAGCCATCCATGTCGCTCACGCGACACCACAGATTATGGAAGTAAGTGCGTTCTTCCATGGGAGTTCAATGAGTTCATGGAGGAAAAGTTATTTCAGTCCTTCATTTTTCGTTTCGGAACCCAGAACCTTCCCTGTCTTGTCCATGTACAATTTTGTCATCATACCGTATTTGTTCTGCCCTATTACTCCATAAAACAAGGCTTGATGGTCTTTTATAACGTTGAAATGATATCCTTTAGCCCATCCTTCCCCTGGTTTAACATCGTTTTTAATCGCAATCTGTACCATATTAGGTGAGTCAAGTATGAGATCACTTTGTGGAATAATTTCAAAGTCTTGAATATCTTCTTGTACAGTTCGCATAATCGCAATCTTACCTTTTTTTATGTTAATGAATAAAATTTCATTTCTTTGACCATTTCCAAAGAGCAGATTCCAAACTTCTCTTTTACCATCATTACCAAGTGTAGATGGTGGTGTTGAGCCTGTGTCACCAACACTCGTGATCGAGATTAGATTCGCCTGAGCATCCCATTTTCTTGCTTCTGTAAGACCGATCTGGAAAGCGTCTACTAATGTGATCCCTGAACTGGTGGATGCTGTGGCTTTACTCATTACATTAATGCCGCTTAACAAGATTAAGAAAATCAAAACGCCTTTACGTAACATTGAACAGAATCCCCCCCATGAATGTTTGGGTTATTTTCCGCATAAATGATTGAATTATTCTGCCATAGTTTAATCACTTTTCATTGTCATTTTCTAACTAGTATATTCCAATAATGATTAGTCAGCCTATCTCTTTATTATCGAGTCTAAAACTTTATTTTCTTTGACCTAACCCCGTTGTTCCTTCATTGAAAATCGGGATTTTTCTTTGTATTTATGTCACGAACAGTGGCATTTGTGAGAAACGGATATACTTGAGATCGATTTGGTCGATAATTGAGATTTTTTTGGTATATGGTTGAGACTAATATTAAAACCAGTAGCAGCAAAACCCTTGCTATTACTGGTTTTTTTTTTTTTTTTTTTTGTCGCTGCTTTTAAATTTTATTGGTTTTGAGAAGTTAGAGAGCTGTTGTCCAGTTGAATAACTAATAATGAGACGGCTCTCTAGTATGATCAAAGAAAGTTCAATGGGCGAAGATAAGCATGTGGATTAGTGCAAGTATACTTCCGACAGGACTATTACATAATGCTATATCTTTGCCGGGCTGATGGTCTTCTTTGTAAAGTAATACAACTGAAAATTAAAAACATCCTTTTTGTGAAAGTGTTGATTAGTATGACTGACAGGATATTTAAGGCGAAGAAAGGTTAAATAGCACGCCTGTTGATTAACCGGATACTGGATTTAGTGGATTCGACAAATAGACGTACTTTTTAAGTACTCTAGCAATAGCCAAAATCCATTCAATTTGTATTTGATTCTTTAATTTGTTCCTTAAATCGAATAAGCGGTATTGATTTACATCGGATTACAAATGACTTCGAATGGTCATAGAGCCATTTTAAGAGCACATATGTCATGAGTGTAGCGAACATTTGATTAAATACGGCATTCCTCGGCGTTGTATCAAAAAGAACAGGGACATTTAAGTTCTGCTTGATCCATCTAGATTCCCCAGCGTGCCTTATACATTTAAGCAATGTGTTCGGCTGATACCTGCATAAGATTGGTGACTACGCGAATTTCATTTCCATTGTTGTCCTCGAATATGACCATACGATGACGAAGCTCTGACTGAGACTGCGGTGTTCCTAAGTAGCAGGTGATATCTTTCGTTACATTCGACGATTCAACAGACTGCCGTTTTAACGAATGGGATTTTACAATCATGACATTTTCCTTGATCCGAGTTACAAAATACTGCTTCTCTCTAGCGTATTGATCAAATCGTTTGATTTTTCCGTAAGCACGGTCATTCACAAGGATATAATTCTTGTCTGCAGCTTTTCGCCAATAGGTTCATCGTGAACGGTACCGATGGTTTCAATGACTTGAACAGGTTGTTCGGTGGTAGCGTCAAGTGCAACATGAAGTTTAATGCCTGCTCGTTGTCCGTGAAAGAGTGCCCAGGGGAGACGGCTTTTGCCTACCGAAATGGTGGTGGAATCTACTAATAACAAGTCTTTCGGAGTACGTAGTCTGCGTCTGACAACTCGGTTGCATCTGGACAATAGTAGATGAAACAGTCTGCTTGAAAAACTCATAAGGCACATCGCTAGCCTTTGCAGAAAAAGTTGAATGATTAACAAGACGAAGGCCACAAGTAACAGCCTTGCCAACAACAGAACGATAGCTTTCCCATTCACCAAGAGCAGAATGAGTGAAGAATAATAACAACTGGTGAGCTGTAAATTTACTTGCTGTATATTTATAACCTATTTCTTCTAGGATTTACGTCACATCTTCTTCTTGAAGAAGAGTTTGAAGTAGGTTTGTAAACGTGGTAGACTTTTTCATGAGGTCGCCTCTTTCAAATCGTGATGTATGGTGCATACGATTTTACAGAAAGGGCGATCTTTTTTCAATTTATTAATTCTTATTTTGGTTAATCAATAGACGTGCTATTACTCTATTTTATTTTGAAAGTAGCAGAAATTCCTGCCCCTATATGCTTTAAAGATACTTCCGAGCAAAGGCGAAATATAAATAAAATCGACAATTTTCTCTTTTATTTTGTAATAAAATAGGCGAAAATGACTATAGGAAAAAAAATCAAAATGATACTATTAATGGGTATTGATGGTAATTAAAAAACAAGGAGGAATAATAGTGAAAAAAAGTATGAAATTGATGTTGAGTAGTTCTCTATTAAGTATTGCATTATTAGCTACGGCTGTCCCTGGTTTTGCCGATTCCGTGGGTAAGACTTCGGGAGGATGGAGTGAATCTGAAGGTTACTATACCAATTCATCAACAAGTGAGTTGCGCCTTAGCGTTATGGCATCATCTTCTCCAGATGAACATCATGGGGAGCGCAAAACTCGAGATGCCCTTGATAATTCGGGTGACATTGAGAGCGCTGCGTATGGTTATACTGTATGGAAAAATGTACTTCATTACACTACTGCTCAAATGGAAGATAACAAGGGTACCGTTAGAACAACTAGTGGTAGACAATGGGGTACAGGTGGTACCACTGCACAATCCCCATGGTATAGACCTGGGATTTTTGAAAATTCAGAAGCTAGAACATACTGGGGAAAATAAAAATATAGTTTTTTTGTAAAAAAGAAATAAGATTAGAATAAAGATTGCTTCGTCTGTTTCATTTGAGATAGAGCAGTCTTTATTTTATTGAATCGAGGAAATTCAATGTGGACAATAAGACGAAGAGATATATCTATTCTAATTGTTTTAATTATACTGTATTTAGTATTTTATGTTTTTCAAACATACTTGATGAAACAAGAGAAATTTCATGAGTTATCCAATGAACTATATACCAATCATTATGCAGCATTGTTTAGTAATGGTGATAATAAATGGTTGGAAAACCCTTCTACTAAACTAAATTACAGGGTTTTTGTCGAATACAATGATACATTCCGATTACTTTTGATTAACAATGGGAAGTGGTCACCTCCAATGATATCTGGTCAATTTTTTTTAGATAAAGATAAAGAAAATGGGGCGGTAATTGGAAAAGAAATGATATCTTATATAAAAGAAGATAATAAGGGGAATAAATATATAGATTTCCAAGGAGAAAATTATCAAGTTAAAGGTGTAATGGGGGCTTCATTTGCAAGTCCTACAGACTATCTTGTATTACTACATAAACCCCATCCCCTCCCTATATTGCCAGGTTCAAAAATCATTGTGGACAGTAATAATAAATCCACCGTACTTAGTATTGTTAGTAACATTACTAAGTCAGATAGCTCAGTTATGGTTATTGAAAGTTCACAAAAAGGGGTAGCAAGAACGACAAATATTCCCTTTATTTATCGTTTGCTTATTTATCAGTTTTACTTCCTTTTGTTTATTAGTGTAATTTCATTGGTGAGATATTGGTATGAGAAAGAAAAAAGAGTTACATCAGTGTTATTTATATTGGGTATATCCAAACGACGTATAAATAAACTGATCTTCACCAGACTACTTATTAATTTTTTAATTTCGGGAGTTATTAGTATTATATTACTCCTCGCCTATGATCCCCAAAGTTTATTTCTACTAAAAGAAATGATATTTGTGATTTTAACTTTCATTTCAATTTCGTGGATACTAATAAGTATAATATTAGTCTCAGATTACTTATATTCTAAAAGAGGTGCATCTGGAAGGTGATATTAAATGAACTTAAATTTTATTTTAGAAAATATAAATTTATAACTGCTATGCTCTATTTTCAGGTTTCCCTCTTTTTGATCATCTCTGGTACATTTGTGGCATTTGTGAATGAACTAGGATATGAAAGTAAAAGTCTTCAGCAAGTCTATGAAGGAAAGGCAATCTATCAGTTACTTGATGGTTATTATGACGGTGATAAATATAAAGACTTTGTAAGTAAGCCCGATTATTTGAGTAAATTAAAGAAATATTATAACCAATTAAATGAAGCTAAAGATTTTCAGTATCTTGCAATGTTTAATCATCATATTCTGTTAAAAGATGAGAGAATATCAGGGGAATTCATTGAGGGTTACGAGCAAGGAAATTCCAAACCTCAAGTGGAAGTTAATAATAATTTTTTTACGCCGATTAAATCTTTTCAGATGAATAAGCAAGTCATCGATTTTTTTAATTTATCTGTGAGTGAAGGTTCGCTTTGGAACGAAAAAGCCGCCGAAGATATAGATGGAACGATGCCCGTCATATTAGGATCTTCCTATAAGAAATTATACAAAATTGGAGATGTAACCTCTATTAATTATTACAATAAACCATTTAACGTAAAAGTAATTGGTTTTATGAAAGAAAACAGTAAGGTTTACTTCAATAACAATACTGAGTTTTATCTTGATAAATATTTTATTCTTCCCTATCAGGATCTTGGTAACCCAGTCTTAGAAAACGATGAATTATTTCAACAAATAAGCTATTTTGCTATGATTAACGGATATGTGGTGACCGATAATGATCCAAAAAAAATACAAACAGCTATGCAAAGAATAGAAGCAATTGCACAAAAATCTGGAATGGACAATTATTCTTTTATTGGTTTAAATCCTCATTTTCAAAAGTATAGAGGCCTAATGACTGTGTTACAGGAAGATAAATTGCTGGTTGAATCAATATTTATTATTACAACATCATTAAATTTATTGGTTTTTGTTATAATTATGATATTGCAGCAAAAGAGAAGGAATTCCTATTTATGGGTTCACTATATAAATGGTGCAACAAAAAAAAACCTTGTCAAAAGTCAATGGATGGAGATAAGCAGCATTATGCTATCAGCATATTTAACTGCCTTCTTAATACTCAGCCAAATATTAAAAATTGGCGACCCCATAACATATGTAATTTTATTATTGTTGAGTTTTACAATTAGTATAATAGTCTGTGCTTTTCCTGGATATCAAATATTGAGTAATTCATTTTTAGATCGTATTGATAATGAAAATGAAGGAGATAAATAAATTATGTTACTTGAACTCTCTGGAATTAGGAAGCGTTTTAAAAATGGAAGGCATTATGAATACATTTTGGATAATTTAAATCTTGTGATAAATGAAGGTGAATCAACTGCAATCAAAGGAAAAAGTGGTTGTGGAAAATCTACACTGCTTAATATTATAGGTGGTCTACTTCCTTTTGAAGAAGGAGTAATGAATTTTGATGGTACGGATATATCTAAGCTTTCTGCAGAAAAGCAAGCAGAATACCGCAGAGATAACATAGGGTATGTAACGCAAAACTTTCATCTTCTGGATGACAGAAATGTGTATGAAAACATTGCGCTTCCATTGCAGTATTTAAAAATACCAAAAAAGCAAATTGTAAACAAAATAGAAGAAGTTCTATATGATTTGAAAATTGAACACATCATGAAGCGACATATTTCTTCATTGTCGGGAGGTGAACGTCAAAGAGTTGCCATTGCAAGGGCCATTATAAAGAAACCTGCAATACTACTTGCAGATGAACCTACAGGGTCTTTAGATGAGCAAACGGAGGAATCAATACTAAATATATTTGATACATTACATAAACAAGGAATGACTCTAATTATTGTTACTCATGATGATTCCGTCTCAAGTCATTGTCAACACGTATACGAATTAACTCATAAAGAGCTCCATTACAAAAATTATAAGGTGATATAGAATATCCCTGAAGCTATTGCCCTGAACCACACCATTTAAATTCCTAGCGATGACGCTGCAAGTCATCCAAGGCTCGCAGTATTTCCTCAACCGGTTTGCGGGGATCAAAGTCATGAACAAAATTAAAATCGATAAAATCCGTTTTTAAGCGCCGCAGACTATGGTTTTTTTATGTTTAGTAGGGAAGTTAGTGTCAAATTTTTATTACACTAGATTATATCAAAATTAGGCCTGATGATTAACCACTAAATGGTAGAAAAAGAGTCGTCAATTCGGTAGAATGTTTGTGCTCCTACAAAACAAACCGAAAGGTGACGACTCCATGAAAAAGTCTACCACGATCCCGTTTATCCTTCAATCTCTTTTGACTCCAGAAGACGTCGAGTCCGTTATAAACCTTGTAGGATACAAAGATAAAGCCACAAATTTACCGTATATCATTTGCTGCAATATTGGTGTTTGGCTGCTTCTAACCAATGGAACAGCTATCGTGCTGGCGTCGATCATGCCCGTGAAAGTGACTTGCCACAAGTACATTATTCGTGTTTCTCAGGCAAAGCTGCTAAGGTACCTTTTGCTGTGTTTAAAGCGTTATTTCACCTACTTATTAGCAAATGTAATCGAAAAACACGTCGGAAATTAGCCTTTCCTAAAGAACTACTTCTTATTGACTCTACAACGATGACCGTCGGTAAAACCCGTTTACCTTGGGCACCGTATCACGGTGAACGAGCAGGTATCAAATTGCATGTCGCTTTACAGGCTGAAAGTCTACAACCGCTGAAGGTAAGCGAAAGCGTTGGATCAAAACATGTCGGACCGATGAGTGAGACTTTGGTCCACGTAGACTACATTATGGTGATGGACCGAGCTTATGGAAAACTCGAACGGCTAGATCGCTTTAAAGAAGATGGACAGTCGTTCATTGTTCGTTTAAGAGATAACGTTCACCTTGAAAAACCACGTGCTTTGCGTCGCCAAAAGGTTGAGGATTCACCAGTTATTCGTGATATGACCTGTCAACTTGGAACATCTCAGTGTCGATCTAAAAACCGTCACCGCATTGTGATCTTCCGTGACTTTGAAGGCCGGGAAATCCGAGTTGCCACAGATCTGATGCAGGTTACTACAGAACAGATTGCTCAGATGTACAAGGCACGTTGGCAGATTGAAGTATTCTTTCGTTGGATTAAACAACAATTGAACATTCCCACTTTGTTTGGTACAACAGGGAATTGAACCAAGTGAAAGTGATATTGAGTGGCATTTGCTATTAGACGAACTAATCGAACATGCTAAAAATAATCAGTGGGGGCTATACAGCAATACTATACTCCGAATGGCGGAACATCTTTATAAGCTAAAGGAGTTTGATCAATCTCTTAGAAAATATTTAAATGTCCTATATCTCGATATAAATGGACCGAATAATGTCTCTTTTTTAATGGAAAGCCGAATCTTAATGAGAGAGCGTTCAATCCGCAGGAACCCAATGCGTTTATAGCCTCAGGTATCATAAAGCGTATTGTTCTTTTGAAGGAAAAGCGTGTTTGTATAGATACTGAAGAATTAAAGATATTGTTCTTAGAGGAATCTTCGCAAGTGTATGAAGCAGTAAAAACACCATTAACACCTGAGAGAGCTTTGCAGACGTTAGTAGAAAAAAATGTATTCTGATTATTTTTTAGTACCTACTTAAATATCTTCATTCCTCGTTTTAGCATTTTTCGACTTGTGTCATTTATATCACTAAAAAATACGATTTATCTAATCTATAGTTGTTATTTGTCTCAAGCATAAATTGAAAAAAGCAGCCTTTTGGCTGCTTTTCAGTATCATTTATAGCCGTTACTCACAGCATTTTCGTGACATAAGGGTTGATCTAGGACGAAAGCCCATTTTCATAGTGCGTAGATACATCGCAGTAGACGTAAACTGTAAACTAAAAGGGCACCGAAGTGCCCAATATGCATCTATTATTTTGCTGGTGTGAAAGTAAAGGTTTCTTTGTATTTTCTATCATGGGATTCGTTATTTGAAGGTTTTCCGTACCAACTAATCTCGATTTGAAGTTCCTTTGAATCAACAGAAATAGGGAAATTAGAAAAGTCGACTATCTCGCCATGTTTAAAAATTTTGTGATGATCGTCTGAAATGCTTAATCCGAACTTTGTTTGGGTATTTGGTTCATCTCTATAGGAGTTAAACACTACATTTTCTAAGCCAACCCCGATATTGGTGATGATAATGTTGTACATTTCACTTTCATTTTTACGAGGTTTTGACATCTTAGAGTCATATTTCTCAACTTTCTTGATTTCAACTTTCCACTGATCAGATTGTTTTGATGCAGGTGTTTTGAAGAGATCATTTGATGCTACGGCAGCATATGGAGAAATTCCAAATGCTAAAAAACAAAAAGCAAAGAAAATTATTAGTTTTTTCAGAATTGTTGCCCCCTGTGAAATAATCAAATTTTGATTAGTATCTCTTTAAGAAGAAAAAATATTCTATTGCGCAGTACGAAGACACTGTGCAGTAGACGCATACTGCTCACTAGCGAATTCTAAAAGAACTCGTTCTGAAGGTTCCGATATAAAGATCTAACAGTTACCTTAAACTAAAAAAAAGTCCTAGACTACTGTTGGTTTATTGAACTAAAGTTATCCGTTAGCCATCCATGTCGCTCACACGACACCACAGATTATGAAAGTAATTCCGTTCTTCCATGGGAGTTCAATAATTCATTTTACTGATTTGGCTACCTCAATCATATCCTTCTTGGACAATCGGCTACTATCCATCTCAATATAAGTACCATCATTTACCCATCGTAAAAATCCACCAAGCGTGTTACTTGCCCAAGGGGTAAACCGTGCTTCCACTCCGCTAAATCTAATAATTTCACCGCTCGAATTAAATTTGAAATCTTCTTCAACAATTATCCTTGTACTTTTGTTATTACGGACATCAAGATCTATTGTTTCTTTTTTGATTTTATACCCGACAGCCTTGTGCTGTTCAATTCCTAAAATATAGTTTTCATCTTTATCAAAATAGTGTAACCTAACGCTTGGAATTGGCTTGTTAGTGTCTAACGGATAAGGATATTTAAGTTCTACTGTCCACTTGTTAGGCATATTTTCAGGAACGAGTAATGTGAAAGTCGCTTTCTGCTTGACTTTGTTTAGTATAGTGCTATCCAATTTGTGATATTTTGATGTGTGGGAAGGGCTTTCCTTTGCAAGAACCACAGAACTTGTTAAAAACATTACCGCAACAAACAACACATAAAAAATCCTTCTCATGTTATCCCACCTAAAGGTTGATTAGGTGTATTATTACCAAATCACTCCATACTATCCAACCTCATATAAACAGTGTCAAACAATTTTATGCGATACTTATCAATACTAAACTATCCTCCCAGTTAGTTTAATGGAAAAAGATGAGTCCTCGCGATTTTCTTCTGGCATCACAGTCGCTCGAATAGGCCAACTAGAACATCTGATTGGTCAATAAACTGAACGCATTAATCCTGCTTTTTACAGGAGATTATGGGCATTGAAAAGCATCCCTGCCCTATTTCTGAATGCGATCGCGCGCATGCTGATTTTGAAATTATTGAAGTAGTAGGAAGGAGCTAGGCAAATAAGCCACAGCTCCTTTTTTATCTATTTGTATTTCAATAATAACACGCGATGTGAAGTGGAAATAACGTGCTAAAAACCATACTCGTCTTCCAATTCCTCAATCTTTTTCTGTGATAAGGTTTCCTCTGGTTCTGGAAAGTTTATTTCTAAAGAATCAAGTTTTTCATATAACTTTTTATTTTTGTTGAAATCAATGATATCCACAGTAATGCCGTGCTCTTTGCGTAAATGAGGTTCTAAACTAGAGACTACAAGTTGGTTATACTTTGTTTCGTAATATTGTTTCTGGCTTTTTAAGGCTTGAATTTTTTTGTTTTGCTCTTCAAAAGAATCTTTTATTTTCTCGTACTTCTTCGATTGCTCTTTGTGTTGTTGTTTTTCTTTATAAAGATCTTGGACTAACAACTCTAGTTCATGAAGAGCATTAACCAACTTGACATGGCTATCCACGTTATATCCGTGCCTAGTGAAAATGGTCTCAATACTGGGGAATAAAATCATATCGTCTGAATTTGTTCCCATATCTCGAACCAGGGGGTTGTTCAATTCGTTAAGGTAATCGTCAATACGTCTCTTCCAGGTCATGCGACCGATCCCTGTTTCTCGTTCTAATAAAGAAGGGGTTAATTCTTTGCCTTTGTATTTTGCTTTGATTTCGTCAGCTAAATCCATAAGTTGATCATCTGTAAAATTAGATTTCCCCGCCATTGTATTCACCTTCGCTAATCTTAAAATCTACTAATAATTTGTGGTCCATGTATTGCTGTAGTTGCCTTGAAGCGTTTGAGAAAGAGGCTTCGGTAAGTGGATTGGATAGCTTACTTAGACTCTTGCTTGTGCTAATCATCAAATCGAGTGTTGAGTCGATTTTTTGTTCTAATTCCTTGGAGTAACTCTCCAACCACGTTCCAGCTTGGCGTTCTTCATCGAGTCTAGGTTTGAAGATGAAATGGGGGAGACAGACACGGCAATCTTCGGCGCAATCGTAAGGGAAATTTTCACTCTTGCAGTATCCATGCGTTACTTTTCGGTAATTATCGTTGAGTTCATCGTGAGAGTACCTAATGAATCGTGCCGACTTTTCTCGAAGTGTCTGTCTCCATCCGAATATCCCATTGGGGATGCTTTGTCCCATTTTCTCTCCCATGCTGGTACGCAATAAATTATATACATGCGATTGTGCAAATGTTTTTGCATGGCTGTAATAATTATCTTGTGTTTTTAAATCTAAATGGCCAGCCATTCTTGCAATGGAAAGCATGTTATAGCCTTGAAGGAACATGTTGATAATCGCAAAATGTCTAGTGTGAGCAGGTATTATTTGCATGGATGTATGCTCATTGTACATACCTTCAACGACTTGTTTATAGAATCGTTTGAGTAACCCATGAAGTTGGGTAGATGTGACTCTATCTTGGAATGATTTCGAGCCATCGGTAGCTTTGCGCGGCCAACTGGATTCATATGAACGCTCATGAAATTCCAAGGAACAAAGATAGTATGATTCAATGCCCAGTTGCTTTTGGCGTAGAATAAACTCTTTAATAAAGAAATAGATATCATCGGTGATCTGAATGCTTTGGTAATGAATACCTTCACCTTCGCCGTTCTTAATTCTTGGGACCTCAATATAATAGTTTCCGTTCTTGTTCTCTAAACAATTCGTTTTTATTAAGGTGAATTCAGAAGGACGTAGAGGAACGATATTTGTGATAATCCAAAAAATTTGGATGGGTTTAAACGTTAAATGATCTTCTACGGGCGTTCTTCGAAAATAATCATTCACGATCCTGTCGAATTCGATAATATCATCTAATTCAGGTAGATCTCTATTTTTTGTGTTTATTCGAGAAATAGTGTAGCAGCGTTCCAGGAATTTGTCTCGATTTTTTATAGGGTGAAAATTCAAAAAGTTTATCAAGTGGCGACTATATCGGTATGCTTGGCCAGGTGATGTAACCTCCAATTGAGATGAAAAAGAGTTGAAATTATCGAATTTAATGCCGTTTGTTTCAAAAATGATTGTTTTTAAATTTTCTAGAGTCTGCTTTACAGTGCTCGCTGCTTTTGACATGGCCAGTTGGCTTGCAATGAAACATTTGAGTGATATTTGTAATTCAGCGTAGACATCTAATTCAAAGCGCAAGGGGACAATCACGTTTTTTATCTCGTCAAAGGTGTACCAATGTCGATCACTAAATTCACCCTGTTCAATGATTCCTAGTGTTTTTAAACTATCAAAAATATCTTTATACTTAGAGATTTCATCGGAATGGAACACCACATCCTCGATCAAAATGGTTTTTAATGTTCCGCTAGAATTGATCACTTGCTTTAACTCCATAATTACACCTTCTTTGGTATTTCGAGATATTGTTTCGCTTCTTGCCATTCGTTCGATATTGTTTCTAAGGAGATGTATGCATTGACCTTCTCGCTACCGAATTCCTTTACAGCTTCTCCGATAACGATATACAGTCGATACAAAAACATAGAGTCCCTAAGGCGAAGAGATTCAGAAATGTTGTTTCTAATACTATCCGTTAGGCGTAAAAATTCAGATTGTGCTTCCTTTAGTAATTGATATTGAGGGATGAACTCAGGGCAACCAATACATGAGGATCTTTCGGGAAAATGGCAATCAGGAAACACGAAACATTGACCTAGACCATCGCGGCTTGGTTTTTCGCATTTGTAGATTTTTACGACCTCTTGTGTTAATTCTTCTCGGGACATCTTCATGAGTCGACGTACTACAAATTCTTTGTTTTTTTTATTTTGAAGTAAGCCTTCCGCCCAATCTTCTAATTCTCGCAAAGAGAATTCATCTCTTAATTCTTCGATCGACTCGGTTCTTTTTTCCATGCTTTGCGGAATGGATAAACTACTTTCAACGTGCGAGACCATTGAGTTATACAACCATCCAAAGTGACCACGTCTGAATAAGTTGATAGATACGTTATCCATGGACCCGTCTTTGTTTGAAAAGGCTACATAAGGGATCACGGAATTTTCTTGCTGATGAGATCGTCCTTTTGTTAAAATCTTATCCGCTTGATTACGGGTATCAATATCTCCAGTTTCACCTTTTTCACTTACGTAAAAATAAACATAAGTCATGGTGCTCTTACATAGTTTATGAGAGCTGAATTTTGTTCGCTTTAATAATTCATCTGTAGCGAAGTATTTCATGTGAACTGCTCTTCCTGAAGAACTAGTTTTTAATTTCTCGGGCGTGATTCCCTCAAAGAATGTGCCTAGCAGAAATCCTTTCTGAACCACGTTGCTAGTTGGGAGGTCCCTGCTGTGTAATTCGCATATGACGGCAGCAGTTGCGATGGCTTCTTCTAATTCAGGTATCATTAAAAAAAGCAATTCAGCACCTGTTTTTCCTACATTCGCAAAATTCAAAGATAAGCGTAATTGTTCTATTACTAGATGGACCTGGTTCTGATTCATTTTTTTTGTTTGGAACCATGCACAATCAGAAATATTTAGTATGTCTATGTCGATGCGTGGAAATTCGTAAAATAGATCCGTTGCTCTCCACATATCTGTTAATAGTAAAGTCGAGAACAGCCACATATTAGCATACGTTCTCTTTTGAATGGCTTGTGGAATATGGAGATCTACCTTTTTTGCATGAATATAAAATTGGCCATAAATCGCAGGAGGATATATTTCGTCTTCATTGGATTCGCTTATTGTGCTTTTTGTTCGGTTTCTTGTTATGTAGACCTTGTGTGGGGATGTGCGCTGTGTTCTACACGCATACTTATAGAATCTCATGAAATCTTGTTTTACGTAATAAGGAATCTGTTCATTGTCAATCAAAGCAACAAGGAACTCTTTGCTCAGTGTATGAATTAAACTTGGTAGGTGGGTAATGGCTTTATCAAATGTATTACTTAACTCCCATTTTCTGTTCTGTAGACTCGTTTCTCGATCGTTTAAATCGTTTAGAATGTGGATGATGAATTTAGAGAATAATTCCTTGTTCAAACGAAGTTCGGCTGTAAGCGATTTATGTGATATTTCATCGCTAAATTGTTTGATGAAATAGGCTTTGTTAAAAGGTTTTTGAATTTCATTCTTTTTGTTTAAATAATCCGCTTGCAATTGATGGATTTCTTTCTTATCTAAAAAATATTTTTTTGTTTGTTTTACTTTGTCGAGTTTAAAATTCTTGAGAGTGCCGTCTTGAATTATTTTATATACGTGGGTACGAGAAGTACCCAATAGTAATGCTGCATCAGGCACTGAATAATAATTCGCTTCTCTATCCGATACTTCTTGCAGTTGTTGTAGATTAACAAAAGTTCTCTGTCTTCCGTATTTCGGGATAAATGTATTGATTATTTTGTCTTTTATTAGTGCTTGAATTAAGTTTTTATTTAGTCCTGTGTGTTTACAAGCTTCATCTACAGTTAGGTAACCAACAGGTGGTATTATCCCATTGATAATGTCTTTTGCCTCGTCCTTGTGTAGTAAGTTTTGTTTGTTATTCTCGCTTTTTATCGCATTAGGATGAGTGTTCATCACTTTTCTAATATACTCAGCACCAATCGTAATTCCGAGAGCTTGAATGTGTTCGTGTAGTTGCTGGTAAGTGATAAAGTCTTTTTGTAGTTCGTCCAATTTGGTGGAATCTATATAAACTCTCCAAAAACCATTAAGAAGACGAAAACATTTGTTTAGTGTACCTGCTTCCGTTAATGAATCTATCTTATTCTGTGCAATATTATATTGTTTAAGTGCCTCAGTAGCGAGTATATAGCCCTCGGGGACTAACAGGTATTGTTCTACAAGTTCTTGTGCATGTTCTTTTGGGATCATGATTTTAGGATCTTTGATGACATGGGGGTGATTATTCAACATGCCATATGCCGCTTTTTCTCCCACGATATATCCTTTTTCTTTGAAAAAGGTACATAATTGACTTACCGTATAATGCATTATTTTCTCCTTTGGAGAGCATGTTTATTAATTAAGTTAGGTACAAAATCCTCGTGGGTTTCTGAAATACGTTTTTCAATTCGATCTCTAGCTCTTGTTGTTTTAGCTAAGTAGGGTAAACAAGACATCAGATTAGAATCACCTCTTAAAAATGCAACTTCTGCAATGTTGTCAGTTTGTTCAGTGATCATGTTTGTAAATGTTCCCCTTCCAATATGAGTACTCCAATCTATTATTCGAAGATGATTAGCTACTATTTTATCTTCAGAATCTCCATATTGAATTAGGAAATCACAAAATTCCTGTTTTAATTTCTTGAAATAATAACGGTAGCTAGGCTCTGATAATGCTCTTCCGTGAGAATTTACAAACAGGGCACCCTTCGGGGAGTAATTCAACAGGTTATTTGACTCTTTATATAGCTCTAAATGCTGTCTATAGAGGATGTCTCCCCAGTCTTTGATTTGAATTACAAGTTGTCTTCTTTGTTTCTTAACATATCCTCCTCCAGTACTTCCTTTTAAATCTGTTCTCATATTCCTGGATTCGATGTTTAATAAGAAATCCCCCTTGTTAACAGTTCGGGAAAATTGAGTGCGTTTAATATTGACCACTTCGGAAACGCGTAATCCTCCAAACATCTGAAGGTACAATCCTAAAGTGATAGGATTTGTTTTTAATATAGAGATCTCCAAAAGCAATGGTAGGTATTTGATAGGGAAGAAGTGTTCTAACTTTTTAATTTTTTTAGAAGGCAAAATCGGATCAAAGATCGATTCATAGTAATGTTCACCATTATGGTGGTTTTTACGTTTAAACTCCTGTAGTAGTTCTTCATCAACATAAGGAAGCATTTCGTTATTCTTCAAGTAAGCGTCAAACCTAGCCCACCTGTAAACCCAACGCCAGCCATGAGATCATAGGCATATCTTAAATCAAGGAGATCTGCCAGATGACCAATGCCGAACAACGCCAGTATGAGTGGACAGAACGCATCAGGGACTATCGGACCAGTGGCCTTTCCATGTCTGCCTGGTGCGAAGCACAGGGCTTGACCTTACATCAATTGAAATATTGGCTCCGCAAAATCGATTCCAGCCAGCCTTGCTCTTCCTCCCCTTCCTTTATTCCGGTGACCGTTTCTCCGCGTTCCTCGTCTTCCTCCTTGACGCTTCGTATCGGTCCGGCCTCTCTTGACGTACAGACAGGTTTTTCTCCTGAACTGCTTCGTCAAGTGGTTCAAGCGCTGGAGGCCTTATGCTGACGCTGCCGGAAAAGGTCTATTTAGCCGGCGGCAGCACAGATTTACGCAAGTCCATCGACGGCTTGGCCGCCCTGGTTCAGGAGCGATTTCAGCTCGATCCGTTCGCGCCTTGTCTGTTTGTCTTTTGTAACCGTCAGCGCGACAAACTCAAAATGCTCTACTGGGAACATAATGGCTTCTGGCTGCTGTACCGCCGCCTGGAACGAGGAACCTTCCAGTGGCCGGGCCCTGGCGACTCGCCGGTTGCCCTTTCCTTTCGCGAACTTCGCTGGCTCTTGGATGGGCTTTCCCTTCACCAGCGGCAGGCCCATAAACAGGTCAAGGCTCAGACCGTCGTTTAACGGATTTTTCATTTTTGCAGGCCTGGTAGCAGGGAAATCATCCGTGTTGTCGAAATTTTAGGGTATGGAAAATCAAGCGAACCCCTCATCTACAATAGAAGAACTCCAACAACAAAAGGCCAAGCTGGAACAGCAAAATGCCGAATTGACCGCTAAACTTCAGTGGTACGAGGAACAGTTCCGTCTGGCCCAGCATAAGCGCTTCGGCACCTCCAGCGAGAAGACCCATCCGGATCAGCTCGAGATGAACCTGTTCAATGAAGCCGAGGTGTTAGCGACCCCGGCTTCCGAAGAGCCGCAAACCGAGACCCTTACCTACAGCCGCAAGAAATGGACGGACACTCGCGAGGCCAAACTGGAGAAATTACCTATCGATACCCTTCACTATGAACTGCCTGAAGAGGAGCAGGTTTGTGCGTGCTGTGGCGGAGACCTTCATCCTATGAGCACGGAGACCCGCAACGAAATCACCGTGATTCCAGCAGAAGTCAGAGTCTTGCGTCACATTCGGCAGGTGTATGCCTGCCGCCGGTGTGAACGCGAAGCGATTCAGACTCCAATTGTCACAGCTCCTATGCCGAAATCGGTCTATCCCGGCAGTCTGGCTTCACCGTCCATTCTGGCGCATGTCATGAACCAGAAATATGTGGAGAGTCAGCCTCTCTACCGCCAGGAGCAACAGTTTGCCCGGCTCGGGCTGACGCTCTCGCGGCAGACCCTGGCAAATTGGATGATGTATGGGGCAGATCAATGGCTGACGCCGCTGTTTGAGCGAATGAAAGAACATTTGCTAGGGCAGGAGATTTTGCATGCGGACGAAACGACGCTGCAGGTGCTGCGGGAGCCTGGAAAGTCCGCCGAGTCGCAGTCGTACCTGTGGTTGTATCGGACCGGACGCAGTGGACCGCCCATCGTGTTGTACGAATACTGCAAGGCGCGTGGCGGGGAGCATCCCCGAAATTTCCTGGCCGGATTCAGGGGATACCTGCACGTGGATGGATACCCTGGCTACCATAAGGTAGCCGGGGTGACTCTGGTCGGGTGCTGGGCCCATGCGCGCCGCAAGTTTGACGAAGCGCTGAAGGCCTTGCCCGCCTCCGAAGCCAGGATTGGAACGGCTGCGCAGCAGGGACTCACCTTCTGCAATCAGTTGTTCGCGGTGGAGCGAGAACTGAAGGATGCGACGCCGGAAGAACGAGAGAACGTCCGAATGGAGCGCAGCCGCCCGATTCTGGATGCTTTTTCAGTATGGCTGCGTCAGCAAAAGTCTCGCGTCCTGCCCAAGAGTGCCCTGGGCCAAGCGATCACTTATTGCCTGAATCAATGGGAGAAGTTGTCCGCTTTCCTGAAGGACGGACGCCTGGAGATCGACAATAACCGCAGCGAACGGGCGATTAAACCGTTTGTGATTGGACGCAAAAACTGGCTTTTTGCCAACACCCCACGCGGAGCCAAGGCTAGTGCAGTCATCTATAGCGTGATGGAAACGGCAAAAGAAAACGGACTGAATCCGTTCCAGTACTTGAAGTTTCTATTTGAACAGCTTCCACAACTCCCTGATCTGAAAGATCCAGAAGCGCTGGACCCGTTCTTGCCTTGGTCAGCCGCTTTGCCACCGATCTGTCGGGTATTGAAATCCTAACCTCATTCTAAAATCGAGCCCTCATCTTGGTGTCAAGGTGTGGGCTGTTTGACGCTTACTTCTTCAACCAGATATAGAAATAAGTAAGGGTTTTACTGATGCTTAATACCGTCGCTCTATCAATGGTTATATCCTTCTCAATAATGGTATCCTCTATCGCTACTCCATGATTTCTAAAACTTAAATGGGATAGAAAGTCAGTACCTATTTGTATGGTGATATCAGATAGTTTATTGATCTTTAATTTCCTTCTGTTCTTTATTAGGTAATTTAAAAACTGAATGATATTGTGTACATGTTTTCGTTGTGTGTTATATTTTTTTGTTCTCCACCTGCTGTCTTCCCCTAATACAAAAGAGGTTAGCCCATGTATAATATGTACATCTTTCAAAATATCTTTTAAGCCAATTGCAGCAACTTGCTTTTCGATAATACTGCCATCACGCTTACGCCCCCAGTCTAACCACACAGGAACTAGCGTAAATCGTATATTATCATTGTTAAATTCTATGATTTCCGCTTTGTGAGATTCGTTCAACTAAATCCCCCCTCCATAACACTATCAATATGTGCAAAAATATGTTCTGAAATATATTAAGATACCGCTGGAATTAAATGTTAACACAAAATTTTGTGATGTGCAGTGAAAAAACTAAACAAAACAAAAAAACCTTTGAGTACAAAGGCTTGTGATCACTTTTTTTATGTAATGATGTGCAATATTATTATGTGCTATTTATTTCAGATAGACATGCGTAGTTAATACAATCGTGGTGCCTTTCTGGTTCAGGGCTTTTAATTCTTTCCATATAGATAAACGCAGTACAGGATCAATGCCAACGGTAGGTTCATCAAGAATAAGTAGCGGAGGCTCATGGAGCAGCGCAATCGCCAGGGATAAGCGGCGCTTCATTCCGCCAGAGTATTGATCTACTCTTTTGCGCAGATGCTCTTGCAGATCCACCAGTTCCATAACAGCTTTGATACGTTTGCCGCGCTCCGCACCTTTAAGTCCATATAGCGCAGCGAAGAACTCCAGATTTTCTTTTGCGCTGAGTTCTGTATATAGGGCATCGGATTGAGCCATGTATCCAATTTGCTGCAGGATGGATAGCTTAGGCATGGTGACACCAAGCACCTTTACCTCGCCTGAGGTCACCACATCGATACCTGTTAACAGCTTCACTAGCGTTGTTTTTCCGGAGCCAGATGGGCCTAGTATACCGAAGGTTTCTGCACGTTCGACTTGAAGCGAAATATCCTCGAGAACCTGTTTGTCTCCAAAAGCTTTTCTGACACGGCTCACTGAAATGACTGGAAATTCTGGACCCATATTCATCTCCTCGATTCTGAATAGTCTGGGATACTGAATGGTGTTACAGAGTGCTCTCCATCACGATAATGAGTGAGCGCTCGCTCATTATTGTGCTCCGGAATCCAGAAAATGTAAAGTATTCAATTTTTGGCTGAAAGCTGCTTAAAATCAGGTATAAATCGCAAAGTAGCGGCATTTTTACACAAGATGTGAATACTTGTTCACGAACCGGCTTGATATGATGTTAACTAGGAATGAGGCAGATGGAATATTCAACAACCTAATGATGGATATACCATTGCTTCCGAAATCGATTAGGCGTTGTGCCGAAATGAGTTTTGAACAATTTGCAGAAATGAGAGCAATTCGTGATTCCGACTTCCTCGGCGATGTGCGCGACTGTGTATTCGCTTGAAGTCAGAAGATGAACCGCTTCTTGCATTCTTTTTACCGTTAAATAATTGGAAATACTGCTGCCTGTACATTCTTTGAATAAGTGGGATAAATGATGGGGTGAAAGATGCAGATCCTTGCTCATTTGATCCAGCCGCAAAGGTTCCTTGTAATGCAACTGCAGCCATTCCATGATACTTTCTGCCTGATGTGGTTTGCGGAGCAGTTGTTCCCTGGAGACCGTCTGATGCTGTGTATCCCATAACGGCTTTAAAGTATGTAGGAACGTGATGAGAAACAACGAAACCTCCTCAAGGAAATCATTTTTGTGCAAAGTTGGAAGCGCTTCATCCAGATCTTTCAGAAGAGCTGTCAGGGATTGAAGGTCCTGCTGTTCATACCATCGAGGTGAGGCCAAATCGCCACTATGAATATGATTAAAAAACTTTTGCAAGATAGGCCACTTCTCAAAATAAGCTTTAAATAGGCTAGGCTCATAATGCACGATCGAACGCACGAAAGGAATCGCCTCATTAATTTCAATTTGAATATGATGCAGTTGGTAAGGTTGGAAAATACAGATCATCCCTGGTTTTATTTCATAACTATTCTGATCAATAATCAGCGTACCTTTACCTTCATGAACAATAAGAATTTCAACACCTTGATGGGCATGGAATGTTCCTTGATAGTCATCTGTATTTGTACTAGTTCTTTTATATACAAAATAGAGATGGAACGGTTGTAAGTCCTGCTGCGCATGGTACGTCACATTCGTGTTCCTCCTATATAGTAGGGATGCGGTTAATCTATCGTTTACAAAAGTATAAGAGAACCATTGCATAGCTAGCAACATTTAGGCATAAAAGTCTTACACTAATGGAGGACACCGAATTATGGAAAAGAAAAAAACAGAATTACATAACGCAGGGTATAAAGCTTGGCTCGAATATCCTAATATCCAATCGAGCGCCATAAGAGAGCGCTATGCTTCATGGTGTTATAACATCTTGACCTCCAATCAGGAACACCCAGTGATCAAAAGTGCTGTGCAAGAACTAACACGCGGCATACAAGGAATGCTTAATATCGATGCTATCATTACTCAGTCTCAGGATATAGCTGAGCAAGCTTGTATTGCAATCGGTACGTTTGACAGTCATCATCCACTTCTTTCGCATACCTTTAGCGAAGCTGAGAGGACAGAGGTTGGGCTTGAAGGATATGTCATTCGAACAAATGTGAAGAAGAATTGCATTGCAATCGGTGCCGCAACACCTGTTGGATTACTGTACGGCGTATTTGCATTCTTACGCTTACTTGGAACGGGTCAATCTATTGAAGCGTTGGACGTGTTGGATCATCCGGTAAATACGCTCCGCATGATGAATCAATGGGATAATATCGATGGAAGCATCGAACGTGGTTACGCAGGGAAGTCGATATTCTACGCGGGCAACGAAATCACTAAGGACTTTGATCGTTTGCAAGATTATGCGAGAATGCTCGCTTCGATAGGGATCAATGCGATTGCTATAAACAATGTCAATGTACATCGGTTTGAGACGATGTTTATTACGGACCGCTATCTTCCAGACATCGCGAGGGTTGCAGATATCTTCCGTAACTACGGTGTGAAGCTGTTCCTAAGTATTAACTATGCTAGTCCGATCGAACTCGGGGGATTGAATACAGCGGACCCATTAGATCCTGAGGTTCGCCAATGGTGGAAGGCTAAGGCTATAGAAATCTATAAAGAGATTCCAGACTTCGGTGGTTTCCTCGTAAAAGCAGATTCAGAGAATCGTCCAGGTCCGTTTACTTATGATCGTGATCATGCAGAGGGTTCAAATATGCTAGCTGAAGCTTTATTGCCTTTCGGGGGAATCGTCATCTGGCGCTGCTTTGTCTACAATTGCAAGCAGGATTGGCGGGATCGTTCTACCGATCGCGCACGTGCGGCATATGATCATTTTAAACCGCTGGATGGCCGATTCATGGAGAATGTTATTTTACAGGTGAAGAATGGTCCAATGGATTTCCAAGTGCGAGAAGGCGTATCTCCGTTGTTCGGTGCCATGAAGCACACGAATATGATGATTGAATTCCAGATTACGCAGGAATATACAGGCCAACAGCGTCATGTCTGCTACCTCGTCCCTCAATGGAAGGAAGTTCTTGATTTTAATACGTACGCAACAGATTCGGAGTCATCGGTAAAGCGGGTTGTTGATGGATCCATGTATGGTAATAGATATAGCGGCTTCGCGGCTGTTTCGAACATTGGCAATGACCATAACTGGACAGGGCATTTGTTAGCACAGGCCAATCTGTATGGTTACGGTCGACTCGCTTGGAATCCAGAATTAAGTGCAGAGCAAATTGCGAAGGAATGGATTATGCTCACATTCGGTGCAGAGGATGAGCAGTTAATCGATACTATTCGTGAGATATTGCTAGCCTCTTGGCATATCTATGAATCTTATACTTCGCCGCTTGGGGTAGGTTGGATGGTCAATCCGGATCATCATTACGGTCCAAATGTGGATGGATATGAGTATTCGAAATGGGGAACGTATCATTTTGCAGACCTACAAGGCATTGGCGTAGACCGGACTATGAAGACAGGTACAGGATATGTCGGACAGTATCAAGGTGCGAATGTAGATCTGTATGAATCGGTAACTACATGTCCAGATGAGCTATTGCTGTTCTTCCATCATGTCCCGTATACGCATACGCTTCATTCTGGTAAAACCGTCATAGAGCATATTTATGATTCGCATTTTGAAGGTGTGGAACAGGCAGATCAACTGAAAGAGATGTGGCAATCTCTTGAGGGGAAAATAGACGATAGCAGACACGGGCAGGTAGCAGACCGTCTGCATGAACAGGCACTGCATGCTCGCGAGTGGAGAGATATCATCAATACGTATTTTTATCGAAAAAGCGGTATCCCAGACCGGCTTCAACGCAAAATATACTAAATATTAACATTAGGAGGAGTGTGTCCAGTAGGGCCGCTCCTTCTAATGTTCCCTCTCTTTGTTTCATACTCCTACGAGAAGAAAGGAAGATACATATTGAATCATAAAAGATTGTTTAATGAAGGCTGGGAATTTGCTAAGAGCACCTTAGAAGTGACGGATGGAGAATTCTTGGATTTTCATACCGTAGATCTCCCTCATGATTGGTTGATTTATAATACTTTAGACTTGTATGAGGATAGCATTGGCTGGTATCGAAAGCGTTTTATAAAGGAGAAGGACGATAAGCAGAGATTGTTATGCTTTGATGGTATTTATATGGACTCGGAGATTTATGTTAATCATCAATGGGTAGGAGAGTGGAAATACGGGTATTCTTCCTTTGAATACGAGATTACAGATATGCTCATAGATGGGGAAAATGAAATTCTAGTGAAGGTCGTGCACCAGAGTCCGAATAGTAGATGGTATTCAGGAGCGGGGATCTATCGGAATGTATGGCTCAAGACAAGAGATTCCAGTCACATCGTGACAGATGGGATTTATATTCATACGGTGCAAGAGGATAGCGAGTGGCGAGTGGAGGTCGATACCGATGTGAACATCACGGAAGAGATGCGGCTTTCGCAAACCATTCTACATCAGGACCGAGTGATAAAGACCTGTGTAGAGAAGCTCTCAGCAGGAGAACAAACACAAGCTCCCTCTCGTGTAAGTCAGGTGCTATCTGTAGATACGCCTTTATTATGGAGCATGGATGAGCCGCATTTATATCAGCTAAAAACGGAATTGCAATATATGGCATCTGATCAGGGTTCGGAAGAAGTGTGGAGAACCATTGAGGTAGTAACACAGCGTATAGGCTTTCGAACGATTGTACTGGATCCGCAAGAGGGAATGCTCCTTAATGGATTGAAAATTAAGCTTAACGGAGTTTGCGAGCATCATGATCTTGGAGCATTGGGTTCGGCGTTTAATACAGCAGCCTTGCGAAGAAGACTTAAGATCTTAAAGGACATGGGTGTGAATGCGGTACGTACCGCTCATAATATGCCTGCTGCAGAGCTTATGGACTTAGCGGATGAAATGGGGCTGCTTGTGGTTTCGGAAGCCTTTGATATGTGGGAACGATCGAAGACTTCATATGATTATGCAAGATTTTTCAAGGACTGGGCCTTAAGAGATGTGTGTAGCTGGGTCATGCGAGATCGTAACCATCCAAGCTTGCTGATGTGGAGTATTGGCAATGAAATTTATGATACACATGCAGATGAACGAGGCCAAGAAATAACGAGTATGCTGATGGAAGCCGTTGTTCAATATGATCCAAGAGGCAACGGGAAAGTGACCATTGGATCGAACTATATGCCATGGGAGAATGCTCAGAAATGTGCGGACATCGTAAAGGTGGCAGGCTACAATTATGCGGAAAAATATTACCATCAGCATCACGCGGAGCATCCTGACTGGATCATCTATGGCAGTGAGACCGCCTCTATTGTGCAGAGTAGGGGAATATATCATTTCCCATTCGAGCGATCCATCTTGGCTGACGACGATGAGCAATGCTCTGCGCTAGGCAATAGCTCTACAAGCTGGGGAGCGAAGTCAGCAGAAGCGTGTATTATTGCGGAGCGAGATGCGGCGTTCTCATTAGGTCAATTCATATGGACCGGCTTTGACTATATTGGTGAACCTACACCGTATCATACGAAGAACTCGTACTTCGGGCAGATGGATACAGCGACCTTTAAGAAGGATTCTTATTATATCTATCAATCGGCTTGGACGAATTACAAGAGCAATCCGATGGTGCATATTCTCACCTATTGGGATTTTAATCCAGGCCAGATGATCGATGTCCGAGTCTGCTCAAATGCGCCGAAGATAGAATTGCAGTTCAATGGTGAGACTGTAGGGACCTATGATATCGACCATGAACATGGGACGCAGTTAGCTGGCTGGTGGAAGATTCCTTATGAACCAGGCGAGCTTAAAGCCATCGCTTATAATGAAGCTGGCCAAATCATTGCAGTAGACATCAGAGAATCGTTTGGTGATGCGAGTCGAATCTGCTTAAAGGCGGATAAGGATACACTTCTTGCGGACGGTACAGATTTAATCTTCGTCGAAATTACGATGGAGGATGAGATGGGTCATACCGTTGAGAATGCCAACAATCGTGTACAAGTTCAAGTGAACGGAGCAGGGCGGTTAATCGGTTTAGATAATGGAGATAGCACGGACTATGATCCTTACAAAGGAACGAGTAGACGCTTGTTTAGCGGCAAGTTAATGGCGATTGTGGCTGCCAGCTTAGAGGCTGGAACGATTACAGTTGAGGTTACTTCGGGAGGTGTAGAAGGCAGTAAGCTACAGCTTCAATCACTCCCTGTGCCAGATCGTAGAGTAGGTATTTCGGCAAACACAAGAAATTTAGATATGCCATGTGTGCTGGGGAATGAAGAAGAAATTCCTTTACGGAAAATAGAGATTGTAAGTCATTCTGGGCAACAGTTCAATGAATCTAGAAGAGAAATGATCGTTAGCGCAAACCTCTACCCTGTAGATACTTCCTATTCTGAAGTAGCATGGAGCATTGTAAATGACGCTGGGATCGAGTCTAATTTAGCACGGATCGAATCGTTTGGAAAAGAAGCCAAAATCACGGCATTAGGAGATGGGAATTTCCGCGTTCGCTGTATGAGTAAGAACGGTACGGAGAAAACAAGGCTGATTTCACAGTTGGAATTTACGGCGAGCGGTCTGGGAACGGCTTTTAAGGATCCGTATGGATTCATTTCTGGTGGATTATATGACGAGTTTAAAGGTGAAGTCGGAAACGGAAATGAACGAGGCGTAGCTACGAGTCGAGATGGTGAGACGCAGGTTGCCTATCGTGAGATTGACTTTGGACCTTACGGCTCGGATTTGATAACGATTCCCCTATTCGCATTGTCTAACGAAGCCTACGAGCTCCAGATTTGGGAAGGCATGCCGGACGAAGAGAACAGTGAACTTTTGGCAGACGTTATTTATCAGAAGGAATCACAATGGAATGTTTATCAGGAGGCAACCTATCGATTATCCAAGAGACTCACTGGCATCAGCTCTATTTGTTTCGTATTGCAGAAGAAGGTGCATATTAAAGGCTTTTCATTTGTGAAAAAGAATCGAGCGTTCGAGCAGAACCATGCTGTAGATTGCGATCGTATTTACGGTGACACATTTACCATCGCTGAACAGGGCGTTGAAGGAATCGGGAATAACGTATCCCTTGTGTTCGAGCAGATGGACTTTATCATGGAAGGTGCTTCAAGGCTTGTTATTTGCGGAAGATCACCGATCGATAAGAATACCATTCATATTCGCTTCGAAGAGGGTGAAGAGTCTAACCATCAACTGATCGAATTTACACAATCAGATGGATATGTAGAGCGAGTATTTGAGTTGGAGAAAGTGACAGGAGAGCAGAAAGTAACGTTTATCTTCTTGCCTGGAAGTCAGTTCGATTTCGGGTGGTTCCGATTTGAAAGATAGTTTGTCATTTTAACTACAATGATAAATGAAAAAAGGACCGTGGCTGCATGAGGCGGTCCTTTTGTTTTTAAGTAGGCTCTGTTAATACGCGTGTATTACGTTTTGATATAATCCGCAAAATTCTCCAGCAAGTATAAGGAGTTCATATCTTCACGCAAATGATGCTGGACTAATGCATCCACTTTATCCGTTTCATGGTTTGTCATACAATCCAGGATCATGTGATGCTCCCTTAAAATTTTCTCCAGCTTTTCTTGCTTTAGAGTATGCAGACGGCGGTATCTTTCATAATGCACATGGGAGAACTTAATTTGTTCCCACAAAAATTCATGTCCTGCTAAAGAGAATAGCGTCTTATGAAAGGCGTCATCCAAGGCAAGAAAGTGCTCAAATGCATGTTCTTGATGGATGGCATTTTTTTGCTCTTCCAGATTCTTCTTAAGTTCCATAATACCTTTAAGAGTAAGGCTGCCGGATAGACCTTTTATAATATCTTTTTCCAAAACACTTCTTAAATAGATCATCTGCTCAACCGATTCCAAATCAATGTACGAAACAAGATTCCCTTTCTTCGGATACACATCAATATAGGACTCGAGGGATAGCTGCTTAAGTACATCGCGCAATGGTGTTCTGGATATCTGAAACCGTTCGGACAACACGGTCTCACTCAGAATGGTTCCAGGCTTTAGCGTTAGATTAAGGATTTCGCGCTTCAATAGGTTCAAAATATCATTTTTGGTGGACATGAGTTACGTCTCCATTGCCATTGAATTTGTAATTAAGATTCATTATATATTCATTTTAACTTGTATACAAGTTTTTATTAGATGTATTAAAGTCATTGACAAAATCCAATGTTTAACTCTAATATTTGAGTATAGTATCTTGTATACAAGATTTCGACACATGAAATTATAGGAGGTTTTTATCCAGATGAACATGACATGGAGATGGTATGGAGAAGGCAATGACAACATTACGCTTGATCATATCCGGCAAATTCCGGGGGTAATGGGCATTGTCTGGTCACTGCATCATAAGGTAGCGGGCGAAGTATGGGAAATGGATGAAATCCAAAAGGTTGCGGATCAAATTACGGGCAAAGGGTTTAGCACTGCCGTAGTAGAGAGTGTGAATGTCCATGATGATATCAAAATTGGACTCCCGACGCGTGATAAATATATCGATATTTACATAGATACCATCCGGAAGTTAGCCAAGGTCGGTACTAAAGTGATCTGTTACAACTTTATGCCGATCTTTGACTGGACTCGGACGGAGCTGTACAAGGAATTGCCGGATGGCTCAAATGCTCTTTTTTATGAAAATGCAGCCGTTAATGATAACCCTCGCGACATGGTGAATCGTATTCTGGAGGGGGCTGGCGAATTTACGATGCCTGGCTGGGAGCCGGAGCGTCTGGCGAAGCTTGATGAGCTATTCGCCGCTTATGCAGATGTAACGGAAGAGAAGCTGTTCGAGAACTTGGTCTATTTTCTGAAGCGCATTATTCCTGTCTGTGAAGAAGTCGATATCAAAATGGCTATTCATCCCGATGATCCTGCTTGGCCGATCTTTGGCTTGCCCCGCATTGTCCGCAGCCGTGATACGATCCGTCGTTTACTTGACGCAGTAGATAGTCCGTATAATGGATTAACCTTCTGCACTGGGTCGCTCGGTACGAATCCGAAGAACGATCTGCCGGCTATGATTCGGGAATTCTGTAATCGCATTCATTTTGCTCATATTCGAAATGTTAAGGTTTTTGAGAACGGAGATTTTATTGAGGTGTCTCATCGTGGACGGGATGGCAGTGTGGATGTGGCAGAGGTTGTTAAAGCGTATCATGAGAATGGATATACGGGGTATGTGCGTCCAGATCATGGTCGTCATTTGTGGGGTGAAGAGAAGACTTGCCGCCCGGGGTACGGGCTGTACGATAGAGCAATGGGGATCATGTATTTACTTGGTGTATGGGACAGTCTCGACAATACGATGGGGGTGAAGTGAATGCTGCTTCTGACAAGAGAGAGTATTCAATCATGTGCAGAGGCATGGAAGGACGCTGACGTGGAGCTTCCTCAGTTTGATTATAAGCAGGTGGCGGAGAATACGCGCGTTAGGCCGGAATGGGTTCATTTTGGAGCGGGTAATATTTTTCGTGGATTTGTTGCAAATGCTCACCAGAAGCTGTTGGAGCTTGGAAAAGCAGATACAGGTATTATCGCCGCTACCTCCTCAGACTACGAGCTGATTGACAAGATTTATAAACCGTATGATCATTTAACACTTCTCGTATTAATGAATGCGAATGGCGAGTTTACGAAAAAGGTCATCAGCAGCATTACCGAGGCTGTAATGGCGAACACAAATCGAGCGGAGGATTACTGCCGTCTGGTTGAAATTTTTGAGAATCCGAGCCTGCAGATGGCCAGCTTCACCATTACAGAGAAAGGCTACACTTTAACAGATGCTAATGGAAAGTACCTTGATATTGTGAAAAAAGATATGGAGCAAGGGCCGGAGCAGCCTTCCCACAGCATGAGTGTGATCGCTTCACTTGCTTACGGTCGTTATCTTAAAGGGCAGTATCCGATGACTTTTGTTAGTATGGATAACTGTTCACACAACGGGGATATGCTGAAGAATAGCGTGATTACAATCGCCAAGGCATGGGCTGTAAAAGGACTTGTGGAGGATGAATTCGTAGTGTATCTCGAAGACGAGAGTCGGATAACATTCCCTTTGTCGATGATTGATAAAATCACACCTCGTCCGTCCGAGGCTGTACGTAATGCCTTACAGGAGCAAGGGATTGGCGGTATGGACATACTTATTACCTCGAGAAACGCTCATACCGCACCTTTCGTTAACGCAGAAGTTAGTGAATATCTGGTTATTGAGGATAAGTTTACGAATGGGCGACCTTTATTAGAAGAAGCGGGCATTATATTCACTGATCGTGAGACCGTGAACCGAGTTGAAACGATGAAGGTTACGACCTGTCTGAATCCCTTACATACTGCCTTAGCGGTTACTGGCTGTCTACTAGGCTACACGCAGATTTCGGATGAGATGCAGGATCAGACCCTACGTTCATTAGTCGAGAGGATTGGGTACAAGGAAGGATTGCCTGTAGTTGTAGATCCTATCATTTTAGGACCACAGCAATTCTTGGATGAAGTGCTGCAAGAGCGACTCACGAATCCATATATTCCGGACACCCCGCAGCGAATTGCGACAGATACGTCGCAGAAGGTGGGCATTCGTTATGGGGAAACGATCAAATCCTATGTACTACGAGAAGATCTTAATCCAGCTGACTTGACGGCGATTCCATTAGCCCTTGCTGCATGGTGCCGCTATTTGATCGGAGTGGATGATGAAGGGAATTCATTTAAGCTAAGTCCCGATCCTCTAATGGAGTCACTTCAAGCACATCTGCAGGGAGTGACTTTGGGAGATTCGAACTCTAATGTGCACGAGATTTTAGATAATCAGAAGATCTTTGGTGTACCTTTATATGAAATCGGTCTGGGTAGCAAGATTGAAAGTTACTTCTATGAGATGCTCAAAGGCCCAGGAGCTGTACGGAGAACGTTGGAAAAGCATTTAAATGAAGAGTTAGTGTAGATCACATTTACAAAAAACCTCATGGAGTAAAGCTACTGCACCCCGCAGAGCAATACTCTATGAGGTTTTTTGGTGTCTAGTCCATTTGGTTTATCTAGATAGTGCAGTCTATTACGCTAATATACCTACTTTTTCAAAAAAATAATTATAGTTAATATTTCCATAACATTCCTCTGCAACAGAGTTGACAATTGTAGACGAAAATGACATTAGCAGTTACCTATACGAAAAGGGTGAATCTAATTGAAAAACAGTAAATGGATTAGCGCAACGTTGGCTTCAGCACTTCTTGCAACAGTAGGCGTTGGAAGTGTATCTGCAGCTAGCATCGGCAGTAATGTAAAATCTGTAGCTACCAATCAAGCCGCTGCAAAAACAGCAGTTAAAGAAGGTACAGCTACTTGGAATGTAAACGGTACGCCGATTGTGTTTAACACCATTAATAGCAGTGGTTACAAGCTGTACGCTCTGAATCAGGTAGCTGGTGAAATTGGAGCTAAGTTAGTACTTGGAGCTGGCGGGTTTGAACTTAATGACAGCAAAGGATTACATAATGTCCAACTCAAAACAGGCTCAAAGAGCTATCAAGTAGATGGTAATACCGATACGTTCACCGTTGCTCCAGTATTTTATAACGGTAAAACCTATGTGGAGCTTACTAAGTTAGTTTATGCATTAGGCGGAGAGCTGGATGCTGATGCTAGCACGATTCTAAGCTTTGCTCGTCCTGAAGGATTGTTTGATACTTTACACTGGACAGCAGCTGGAAATCTGATTGCGAACAAAAGTGATGCTGAAACTGCTCAACTTATCAAATTCAGCACTGAACCAGGTAACTACGAAGTATTTTCATCAAATGACAGTGCAGTGGATTTCTCGGTATCGCCGGATGGTCAGTGGGGAGCTTTCAACGATGAGACTGGTTTGTTGAATCTGATTAACCTGTCGAGCGGAGCTACTAAGATACTGGGTACTGATAATAGCGTAAAAACAGATCTGGTATGGTCTAACGATGGTAAAAGCATTTACTTCATCCAAGGAGACAAGCAAGAAAAAATTGCAAAAGTCTCAGTAGAAACTGGTGATGTAAAATCCGTATTGGCGGACAAAGTTGAAAATAAATCCGAACTGCGCATTTCCACTGACGAAAAGAGTGCCGTTTATATCGTTAACTTGACGGGTGTTGCTAAGAACGATGCGGACAGCACAGAAGATTCTCTTACTGTAGACTTCAGCTCTGCTGGAGAGCAGCTTTACAAGCTAGACCTGGCTACAAAAGATGCTAAACCAGCTGCACTGACAACTACACCGGATAACAAGCTGTACCCTGAAATTTCTGCTGATGGCAGCGTGGTTTATCTGAGCGCAGATGCTGAAGGTAACGCAGCTAACACATTGAAGGTTGTAAAAGCAGACGGAACAAGCAGCAAAATTGCACTTGATGTAGAAGTAACTTGGTCTACTGGCGTTAAGAACGGCTTGGTTGTGGCAGGTTCAGCGGCAGATGGAAGCACAGTAGTTTATTCCATTGATAACAATGGTGCTAAGACTGAGCTGTTCCGCTCCACTGAAGATGTATCTGAAGTAGCTGTTTCGAATGATGGAAGCAAGCTTGCTATCGTAAGTGACGGCGGTGTATGGGTAGTTCAAGGCGGTAAAGCCTTGCAACTGTCGAAATAATAAATATCCCTAATCATATTTTAACGGCGTAGAGCCGAGAGGAGAAATAATACAAATGAAGATTTTCAAAAAGCTAACAGTAACGGCTCTAACGGCTGTAATTGCGGTAACCGCATCTTTCGCAGGGGTTGCAGCAGCAGCTGATTCACTAAAAGGTAAAATCACAGTTAACGGTTCGACCGCACTTCTTCCATTGACGCTTCAAGCGGCAAAAGAATTCCAAAAGCTGCACCCTAAAGTGAAAATCGCAGCATCAGGTAAAGGTTCAGTAACTGGACCTCAAGCTGTTAAAAAAGGCATCGCCGATATCGGCGCTTGCGACTGGGATGCTAGCATCGACGTACCAGGCTTCAAAGCTTTTGACGGCCAAGTTGCGAACAAAGTAGCTGTTATTCCTTTTGCTACAATCGTGAATAAAAATGTTGGCGTAGATAACCTTACAACTGAACAACTTAAAGGCATTTTCGCAGGCAAAATCACGAACTGGAAAGAAGTAGGCGGTTCTGATGCTGATATCGTAGTTATCACTCGCTCTTTCGGTTCCGGTACACGCGTTAACTATCAAGCTAAAGCTTTGGATGGCGGAGAAATCGTTAAAAAAGCTAAGAACTACAAAGAAACTGGTTCTTCCGGTGACATGAAAACAGCAGTAGGCACAACTCCTAACTCTATCGGTTATATCGACCTTGTATATGTAAGTGGCGACGTAAAAGCAGTTAAACACAACGGTGTAGCTGCTACTACAGACAACGTAATCAATGGATCTTATAAGATCTGGGCTTACGGTTACTACATGACTAAGGGCCAACCTACTGGCGCAACAAAAGAATTTATCGAATACGTACAAAGCAAGAAGTTCCAACAAGGTTCCCTGAAAAAGCTTAAATTCATTCCGATCGCAGCAATGAAGGGCTAATATCATCTAAAGATCATATTGAACGGTAACAGCGGCCAGCTCCGATCTTGATACGGGGGTGGCCGCTTACAGGAGGGAAAGTATGGGGGCACCAGTCCACGGCTTGGCAACTAGGGGAAAAGAGAGCGTAACGCAGGTTACCGCTAACTCCAAACGTCATGGTAGACATTTGTTTAGCAACAAATTGTTCAAGTTTTATTTTCTATTCAGCATTCTCGCGCTTTGTTTCGTGCTTGGACTTGTAATTCTATTTATCGGCAAAACGGCTATGCTTCTGTTCGGCCATCTCTCGCCTGCGGACTTTTTCTTTTCCTTTAATTGGACGCCGGAAGAGGATTCTTTTGGAGCGGCTGCCTTTATTGTAAATACACTTTCTCTAACTGCATTGACACTGCTGATCGCAGTTCCTATCTCGGTGGGGATGGCGGTACTTTGTGCAGAGATTGCTCCAAAATGGATGAAGACTTTCATCCGTCCAGTGCTAGATTTGTTAGTAGGTATTCCTTCAATTGTTTACGGATATATAGGCTTAACGGTATTACTTCCTTTCTTGCGCAGGATTAGCGGGGAGAGCTTAGGTGACGGCTTGTTAGCAGCTGCACTTGTGCTCGCATTAATGGTGCTGCCAACGATTTGCCGAATCAGTGATGATGCCATTGTCTCTGTGCCGCGCAAATATCGGGATGCAGCATATGCTCTTGGATCTACCCGTTTACAGGTAATCATGCGTGTAATACTGCCTGCGGCTAGCCGGGGAATTATCTCTGCGGTTATTCTGGGTATGACTCGTGCTGTGGGTGAGACGATGGCTGTAGTTATGGTTATCGGGAATACACCGCAATTGGCGAAGACGTTATTCACGCCAGCATCGGTGCTGACTAGTAACATCGTTATGCAAATTTCTAATGTAGAGTTTGACTCTACTTGGAACTATGCGCTACATATGATGGCATTTCTCTTGCTAGTAATATCATTTGTATTAATTCTGATTATCCGCGTGTTGGGTAGAAAAAGGAGGGATGCAGCGTGAACGGATTCGCAAGTACAAAGCATACCGCGCGTGCCCAAAGAAACAATAAAATCGCGACCATCGGGTTTTATACGTTAGGGGCTTTAGTCATGCTGCTGATCTTCTGGCTGCTCTTCACGATTCTTAGTAAAGGTCTACCGGCACTTCGGCCCGATTTCCTGATTAAACAACCTGAAGAGATTGATGCAGGTGGTGGGATTGGCCCGGTGTTGTTCAACTCCTTTTACATTTTGTTTATCTCGCTGATTATTTCTGTTCCAATTGGTTTGGGTGCGGGAATCTATATGGCTGAGTATGCGCCAGATAATAAGTTTACAGGGGCACTACGTATTTGCGTAGAATCACTGTCATCGGTTCCTTCGATTGTGTTCGGTATGCTCGGACTCGCGATTTTTGCGGAATATTTCGATATCGGTCTTACGATTCTTGGCGGGGGCGTCAGCTTGGCGCTACTGAATCTACCTATGCTTGCGCGAGTGACAGAGGAAGCGATACGTGCCGTTCCTGGGGATATACGCGAGGCTGGTTATGCGCTTGGGATGACTAAATTCCACGTGATCCGCACGGTAGTCCTACCTGTTGCAATGTCTGCCATCGTTACTGGGATTTGTCTTGTTGCTGGACGCGCCTTCGGGGAGTCTGCGGTTATTATCCTTACCGCCGGTCTCAGTACCTCAGGTGAAATGTGGGACTTCAATCTGTTCTCACCGGGTGAAACCCTGGCCGTACACCTCTGGTATGTACAATCCGAGGCGATTGTAGAAGATGCACGTCAAATTGCTGATAAGTCGGCAGCGGTACTTGTATTTGTAGTTTTGTTTATCAATTTTGTATTTCGATTCCCGCTGTGGTTGGGAAATCGCCGGAAGTAATGAAGTAGGGTCTACGGGGGAACCTGTAGGCCTTTATTTGTTTGTAAGGTTTGATGGGTTGCTGAAGGATGGATGATTAATGGATTGCTGATAGATTGTCGACGGATTGATGGGTTATTGGTGGGGCATTAATGGAATGAAGTTGTTTATTCGTAATTAGGGAATATCTCCCTATAATTCAGTGCTTTATCGTCTTTGGAAGCATAATTAGGGAAATCCTCCCTCTAATATCCTTGATTTACACCTAAATAGAGGGTTTTAGGTAATATTTAGGGAGGATTTCCCTAAAAAGTTTGTTTTTTAGCGATTACAGGCGAATTTCAGGGAGAAATTCCCTAATGTTATAATATCGGCAGGATATAACCCATCCGATCTGTTTGCGGAAAATCCACCCTAAGTAAGCTCCAAAAACTGAAAGTTCCTCATCCAGTTAAACTGCCGCGAATCCGAAATAAGTAGCTCATAACCCGCCACCGTCGAGCCTCTAGTTCCCTCAACCAATCTAGTTAATCGAGCGTACCTAGCCGTCACAGCACCTTAGGATACTTTGAAGAACACCAACCATACTCGCTCCTGTTCCAAGTTCTTTAAACCAATCTAGTTAATCGAGCGTACCTAGCTGTCACAGCACCTTAGGATACTCTGAGGAACGCCAACCGTACTAGCTTCAGCCACGAGTTTCTTAACAAACCTAATGAGTTGAACGTAACACATCTATATATACATTCAAGGATACTTTGAAGAACGCCAACCATACTCGGCCCAGTTCTAAGTTCCTTCAATCATTCTAGTTTATCGAGCGTAGCTGTCGTCACAGCACCTTAGGATACTCCGAGGAACACTAACCACGCTCGCTCCAGTTCCAAGTTCTTTAAACCAATCTAGTTAATCGAGCGTACCTAGCTGTCACAGCACCTTAAGAACTTTGAAGAACGCTAACCATACTCGCCCTCAGTTCCAAGTTCCTTTAAGCAATCTAGTTAATCTAGCGTACCTGTCGTCACAGCACCTTAGGATACTCTGAGGAACGTCAACCATACTCGCTCCAGTTCCAAGTTCCTTCAATTAATCTAGTTAATCGAGCGTACCGCCGTCACAGTACCCTAGGATGTACCGAAGAACGCCGGCCATACTCACTCCAGTTCCAAGTTCCTTCAACCAATATAGTTAATCGTGCGTACCTAGTCGTCACAGCATCTTAGAATGCTTCTAATAAGCCTCTAATAACAACAATCGCTATCATCCCAGCCACATATTATTCAACAACCTGTCGGATAATTAGCATTACATTTTACGTCTGAAGAACCGAGTATTCTTTAAGCATATACGTCGAGTGTTTTTACCGCAGAACGCAATAACAGCCTCCCCGAAGGAAGGCTGTTATGCTGATGTCGCGTACGGGATGCAGCCCTAATGGGCTGACGCGAAGCGGACGTTTTCGATGTTCACTCCGAAGACCCCGGTGCTTCACATCCCCTGAACGCAGAAACAGCCTTCCCGAAGGAAGGCTGTTTCACTGACGTCCCGGAAGGGATTCGAACCCCTGACCGTGCGCTTAGAAGGCGCATGCTCTATCCAGCTGAGCTACCGGGACATGAATGATGGCTGAAAAGCAAGCAGGATTTATCTTATCATATGCGTTAAAGTTTTTCAAGCTGTTTTTTAAAAAGAGTACGGGGTATGCTATAATCTACAATTATTAAGTTTCGGATGAAGCTTAAGGTCTTAATAACATTTATGACGTTTTAGAATTCAATTCACATAATTAGCTATAAGGAGGTGCCCTCATTAAAGATTCAGATTCCCCCGCCACAAAAGAAAATATCGTCCTGTTTCCCAAAACACTGGACTATTATCAAATCCAGCTTACGGTGATGCTGGAGAGTGAACGGTACGGGGAAGCGATGGAACTGCTTCGTTTTTTGCTGCAGTGTCAAGGACAGGAAGAGCGGAATTACGAGGAATGGCGGTCTCTGCTGGAATGGCTGGAAACGGCGTTCCCCTATGCGTCCCAGAATGGAGATGCAGAAGGAGCCGTTCACCCCGAAGACGAAGATTTAAGAGAAGAAGATATGGCCCGTCTTTTGGCCAAATCAAAAATGACCGAGGATGCGGGGTACCCTCAAAAGCTGCTGCAGCGGGTAATGAATGAGCCGCTGTCAGAGGCGACAATCCTAGCACTAGAGCAGCTTTCTTATCTGGAAGGCGGCGGAGTCGATGAGGCGCTGACGGCTTGGCTGCAGGGGGATAATGTTCACCCACTGCTGCAATTTCGGACCCTGCAGACCCTTCGGCGGCGTGGGATGCAGGGTACTGTCAATCTGATTCGTGGTCACGAAACAGCAATCGTAGAGATTGAAAGTGTGCCGCTGCAGACCGAGGATTTTCCACCGCAGGTGAGTCAGGTGCTGGAGCGGGTAGCCGAACAGGCGGAGGTACACGAGCCTACGCTGTATTATTTTGCACAGGAGCTCTGGGGTCAGTTCGTCATGTCGATTTATGGATCGGAAGAGTATCGGAAATTACTGGATGGAGAAGATGCGCTGCTGGATATTTGGGCAGGGGCGTTACACCAGTTTGTATCTGAGAGCTTAAACGGTACACGGCAAGAGGAGGAGACTCGTGGAATGTACGGCATTACAGACGGCATGCGCTTTCAATTTGAGGGAGCTTATCGTGCGATCAAGGGTTTTGTAAAGACTTCTCTACTTGATAAATAAAGTAATGTTGTATATAATATAATGGTTATTCTGTGCGTGGATTGTATCATTTTTTGAAGTAAACTTGTGAACCTATATTTTGGAGGGAAAAGTATAATATGAAAGCAACATGGGAAAAAATAGAGAAGAACCTTGGAGTTCTTGAAGTAGAAGTTGACGCAGAACGCGTTGCAGCAGCACTCGATAAAGCTTTTAACAAAGTCGTTAAGAAAGCTAACGTACCAGGCTTCCGTAAAGGTAAAGTGCCACGCCCGATCTTTGAATCCCGTTTTGGTGTAGAAAGCTTGTACCAAGATGCAATCGACATTCTTCTTCCTGAAGCTTACGGTGAAGCAGTTGAACAAACTGATATCTTCCCTGTAGACCGTCCTGAAGTTGATATTGAGCAATTTGCTAAAGGTCAATCCTTTATCTTCAAAGCGAAGATCACGGTTAAACCTGAAGTGAAGCTTGGCGATTACAAAGGTCTGGAAGTTCCAGTACAAAAAGCTGAAGTGACTGAAGAAGAGCTGAGCGCTGAGCTTGCTCGTCTGCAAGAGCGTCATGCTGAACTCGTTGTAATTGAAGAAGAAGCAGCAGCTAACGGCGACATCGCTGTGATCGATTTTGACGGATACGTTGATGACGTAGCGTTCGAAGGCGGAAAAGCTGAGCGTCATTCTCTTGAGCTTGGTAGCAACTCCTTCATTCCTGGATTTGAAGAGCAAGTAGTGGGAATGGCCACTGGAGATTTCAAAGATATCGAAGTTACTTTCCCAGAAGAATATCATGCAGAGAACCTTGCGGGTAAGAAAGCAGTATTCAAAGTGAAACTGCACGAAATCAAACGCAAACAACTTCCTGCACTCGATGATGAGTTCGCTAAAGATGTAAGTGAATTCGAAACTTTGGAAGAGTACAAAGCGGATCTGAAAGCTCAGCTCGAATCCCGTAAACAGGATGAACTGAAAGGTCTTCGTGAGAACGCAGTTGTTGATAAAGCAGCAGCAAACGCTGAAGTTGAGATCCCAGAAGCAATGATCAACAGTGAAGTTGAGAACATGGTTCGTGATTTCGACACTCGTCTTCGTCAACAAGGTATGAACATGGATATGTTCCTTAGCTTCTCCGGTCAAACACGTGAAGACTTGCAGAACCAAATGAAAGGCGATGCTGAAAAACGCGTTCGCAACAACCTGGTACTGGAAGTTATCGCTAAAGAAGAGAACATTGAAGTTTCTGAAGAAGAAGTTAACGAAGAGTTGGCTACTATGGCTGAAGCTTACAAACGTACTCCTGAAGAAATTCGCAGCATCTTGGCAGCTAACGGTTCCCTGGGCAGCTTGAGCGAAGAACTTTCTTTGCGCAAAACCATTGATTTCCTTGTTAGCAACAGTGTAGAAGTTGAAGCAGTAGAAGAAGCACCAGCTGCTGAAGACACTAAAGCTGAGTAAGATTTTTTTAACACTACCTAGAACGGCCAAGTAAGTCGGCCTCCATACAGATATGATAAGGCACGTAAGTTTCGTTACGTGCCTTATTTTTATCCTCGGCCACAGATATATGTGAGTACATAGGTATTCGTATGAGCGTATGGTATTGAAAAAATGGCGTGACAATCATTATTGACAAGCAGTGGACAGGTCTGCTGTAGTGAAAAAATGACATCGAGCCGTGAACGTGTTAAAATATTTTTGAAACGATAAGACTAATCTGTATAGAGAAAAGAGGTTGGTGGCATGAGTCTGGTACCAATGGTTGTGGAATCAACAAGTCGTGGGGAACGTTCATACGATATCTATTCCAGATTGCTCAAGGATCGCATTATTTTCTTAAGCAGTGCGATTGACGATGATGTCGCCAATCTGGTTATTGCTCAACTGCTGTTCCTTGCAGCAGATGATCCCGAGAAGGACATTCACTTGTACCTCAACTCACCCGGTGGTTCAGTAACAGCCGGCATGGGTATATACGATACGATGCAATATATCAAACCGGATGTTTCAACCATTTGTGTAGGAATGGCGGCAAGCATGGGATCGCTCCTTCTAACAGCTGGGGCTCCGGGCAAAAGATATGCGCTGACTAACAGCGAAGTTATGATTCATCAACCGCTCGGTGGTGTTCAAGGTCAAGCGTCCGACATTTGGATTCATACCGATTGGATCCTCAAGACGAAACAGAAGTTGAATCAAATTTATGTAGATCGCACAGGTCAGCCCCTTGAAAAAATCGAACGGGACACAGACCGCGATAACTTCATGAGCGCGGAAGAAGCCAAGGAATATGGGCTTATTGACCAGGTTCTTTCTTCACCGATGAAATCTTAAAGGGGTGGTTAGATGTTTAAATTTAATGATGAAAAAGGGCAATTGAAATGTTCTTTTTGCGGCAAATCACAAGAGCAGGTTCGTAAGCTTGTAGCAGGACCGGGCGTTTATATATGTGACGAATGTATCGAGCTTTGCACGGAAATCGTGGAAGAAGAGCTCGGTCATGAGGAAGAGCTTGATCTGAAGGATATCCCAAAACCAAAGGAAATCCGCGACATTTTGGATCAATATGTAATCGGTCAAGAACAAGCGAAGAAATCGCTGTCTGTTGCGGTTTACAATCACTATAAACGTGTGAACAGCCAAAGCAAGATCGAAGATGTTGAATTGACAAAGAGTAATATTCTCTTGCTTGGTCCAACAGGTTCGGGTAAAACCTTGCTTGCACAGACGATGGCGAAGATTATCAACGTTCCTTTTGCTATTGCAGACGCTACTTCCCTAACGGAAGCTGGGTATGTCGGCGAGGATGTTGAGAACATTCTGCTTAAGCTGATTCAAGCAGCAGATTATGATGTGGAGAAAGCCGAACGCGGCATTATCTATATTGATGAGATTGATAAAGTGGCACGTAAATCCGAGAACCCGTCCATTACTCGTGACGTATCCGGTGAAGGTGTTCAGCAAGCGCTTCTGAAGATTCTGGAAGGAACAGTTGCTTCTGTACCTCCACAAGGTGGTCGTAAGCATCCTCATCAAGAGTTTATTCAAATTGATACGACGAACATTTTGTTCATCGTTGGCGGTGCCTTTGACGGTCTGGAGCAAATGATTAAACGCCGTATCGGTAAAAAAGTCATTGGCTTCAACGCAGCGGTTGAAGGACAAAAGGATCTCAAGCCTGGCGAATATTTGTCGATGGTATTGCCTGAAGACTTGCTCAAATTCGGATTAATTCCTGAATTTGTAGGCCGTCTACCGGTTATCTCGACTTTGGAGCCGCTTGATGAGAATACGCTGGTGCGTATCCTTTCCGAGCCTAAGAATGCACTCACGAAACAATACATCAAGCTGCTGGAAATGGATAACGTAGCGCTGAAGTTCGAACCGTTGGCACTTGAAGCAATTGCCAAGGAAGCGATCAAACGCAATACGGGAGCCCGTGGATTGCGCGCGATTATTGAGAGCATCATGCTTGATGTGATGTATGAAGTTCCTTCACGCGATGATATCAAGGATTGTGTGATCACGGAGCAGGTCGTTCAAGAGAAGGCTTTGCCTGAATTGAACCTTAAGAAAGATAAGAAGAAAGAGGAAAGCGCGTAAGTCGCTTACCTTAACAATACATGTCACTGTCTCCACCTTTCTTCCGCTTATCCCGCTTCACTAGCGGTTGCGAAGGGGTGGAGCTTTGGCGTTATGGGGGAGAAAAATCATGTTCTTGAGACACCAAACCCGTCCTGTCAATGTTGGCGGGCTCATTATTGGGGGAAACAACGAGGTTGCGATTCAAAGCATGTGTACAACCAAAACAGCTGATGTGGAGGCTACTGTAGCCGAAATTTTACGGCTTGAGGAAGCAGGCTGCCAACTGGTACGCGTTACTGTCAACAATGAAGAGGCAGCCGCCGCGATTAAGGAGATCAAGAAGCAGATTCATATCCCACTCGTAGCGGATATTCATTTTAACTATAAGCTCGCGCTGATGGCTATTGAGAACGGCATCGATAAAGTACGGATTAATCCGGGGAATATCGGTCGTCGGGAGAAGGTAGAAGCGGTAGTTAAAGCGTGTAAAGAAAAAGGAATTCCGATTCGGATTGGTGTAAACGCCGGTTCTTTGGAGAATCATCTCTTGGAGAAATACGGATACCCGACTCCAGAAGCTATGGTAGAAAGTGCGTTATACCATATTGGCATTCTGGAAGAGCTGGATTTCCACGACATTATCGTTTCGCTAAAAGCATCCGATGTGCCTATGGCCATCGAAGCTTACCGTCAGGCTGCGGAAGTCATTCCTTATCCGCTGCACCTTGGGATTACAGAATCCGGCACCTTGTTTGCCGGTACAGTAAAAAGCTCCGCGGGTATCGGTGCACTGCTCTCTATGGGCATCGGCAGCACCCTGCGTATCTCGCTTAGCGCTGATCCAGTGGAAGAAGTTAAGGTGGCACGCGAGCTGCTGAAGACCTTTGGTCTGATCTCTAACGCGGCAACGCTGATCTCTTGTCCAACTTGCGGCCGACTGGATATCGATCTTTTCTCCATCGCTAATGAGGTGGAAGAATACATTTCGAAGCTTAAGGTGCCTATTAAAGTTTCCGTGCTTGGCTGCGCCGTTAATGGTCCTGGTGAGGCACGTGAAGCAGATATCGGTATTGCTGGTGCCCGTGGGGAAGGTTTGTTGTTCCGTTACGGACAAATGATTCGTAAAGTCCCTGAAGCGGAACTAGTGAACGAGCTGAAGAAGGAAATTGATGCGATTGTTGTGGCGTATGAGGAAACTGGTGAAATTCCAGGCCGTGCACACGCTAATCTTGCACCTCCTGTGCAATCGAAGTAATCTGGTCTTTTACGAATTTATGATTCGTTAATAATAGGTGGCGAAGAACGCCCTGTTACACCCCGGTTTATCTGGTGGTGGGAACGGGGCGTTCTTTTTTTTACGTGAAATTAATTTTATAGGTAAGCGTCAAACCTAGCCCACCTGTAAACCCAACGCCAGCCATGAGATCATAGGCATATCTTAAATCAAGGAGATCTGCCAGATGACCAATGCCGAACAACGCCAGTATGAGTGGACAGAACGCATCAGGGACTATCGGACCAGTGGCCTTTCCATGTCTGCCTGGTGCGAAGCACAGGGCTTGACCTTACATCAATTGAAATATTGGCTCCGCAAAATCGATTCCAGCCAGCCTTGCTCTTCCTCCCCTTCCTTTATTCCGGTGACCGTTTCTCCGCGTTCCTCGTCTTCCTCCTTGACGCTTCGTATCGGTCCGGCCTCTCTTGACGTACAGACAGGTTTTTCTCCTGAACTGCTTCGTCAAGTGGTTCAAGCGCTGGAGGCCTTATGCTGACGCTGCCGGAAAAGGTCTATTTAGCCGGCGGCAGCACAGATTTACGCAAGTCCATCGACGGCTTGGCCGCCCTGGTTCAGGAGCGATTTCAGCTCGATCCGTTCGCGCCTTGTCTGTTTGTCTTTTGTAACCGTCAGCGCGACAAACTCAAAATGCTCTACTGGGAACATAATGGCTTCTGGCTGCTGTACCGCCGCCTGGAACGAGGAACCTTCCAGTGGCCGGGCCCTGGCGACTCGCCGGTTGCCCTTTCCTTTCGCGAACTTCGCTGGCTCTTGGATGGGCTTTCCCTTCACCAGCGGCAGGCCCATAAACAGGTCAAGGCTCAGACCGTCGTTTAACGGATTTTTCATTTTTGCAGGCCTGGTAGCAGGGAAATCATCCGTGTTGTCGAAATTTTAGGGTATGGAAAATCAAGCGAACCCCTCATCTACAATAGAAGAACTCCAACAACAAAAGGCCAAGCTGGAACAGCAAAATGCCGAATTGACCGCTAAACTTCAGTGGTACGAGGAACAGTTCCGTCTGGCCCAGCATAAGCGCTTCGGCACCTCCAGCGAGAAGACCCATCCGGATCAGCTCGAGATGAACCTGTTCAATGAAGCCGAGGTGTTAGCGACCCCGGCTTCCGAAGAGCCGCAAACCGAGACCCTTACCTACAGCCGCAAGAAATGGACGGACACTCGCGAGGCCAAACTGGAGAAATTACCTATCGATACCCTTCACTATGAACTGCCTGAAGAGGAGCAGGTTTGTGCGTGCTGTGGCGGAGACCTTCATCCTATGAGCACGGAGACCCGCAACGAAATCACCGTGATTCCAGCAGAAGTCAGAGTCTTGCGTCACATTCGGCAGGTGTATGCCTGCCGCCGGTGTGAACGCGAAGCGATTCAGACTCCAATTGTCACAGCTCCTATGCCGAAATCGGTCTATCCCGGCAGTCTGGCTTCACCGTCCATTCTGGCGCATGTCATGAACCAGAAATATGTGGAGAGTCAGCCTCTCTACCGCCAGGAGCAACAGTTTGCCCGGCTCGGGCTGACGCTCTCGCGGCAGACCCTGGCAAATTGGATGATGTATGGGGCAGATCAATGGCTGACGCCGCTGTTTGAGCGAATGAAAGAACATTTGCTAGGGCAGGAGATTTTGCATGCGGACGAAACGACGCTGCAGGTGCTGCGGGAGCCTGGAAAGTCCGCCGAGTCGCAGTCGTACCTGTGGTTGTATCGGACCGGACGCAGTGGACCGCCCATCGTGTTGTACGAATACTGCAAGGCGCGTGGCGGGGAGCATCCCCGAAATTTCCTGGCCGGATTCAGGGGATACCTGCACGTGGATGGATACCCTGGCTACCATAAGGTAGCCGGGGTGACTCTGGTCGGGTGCTGGGCCCATGCGCGCCGCAAGTTTGACGAAGCGCTGAAGGCCTTGCCCGCCTCCGAAGCCAGGATTGGAACGGCTGCGCAGCAGGGACTCACCTTCTGCAATCAGTTGTTCGCGGTGGAGCGAGAACTGAAGGATGCGACGCCGGAAGAACGAGAGAACGTCCGAATGGAGCGCAGCCGCCCGATTCTGGATGCTTTTTCAGTATGGCTGCGTCAGCAAAAGTCTCGCGTCCTGCCCAAGAGTGCCCTGGGCCAAGCGATCACTTATTGCCTGAATCAATGGGAGAAGTTGTCCGCTTTCCTGAAGGACGGACGCCTGGAGATCGACAATAACCGCAGCGAACGGGCGATTAAACCGTTTGTGATTGGACGCAAAAACTGGCTTTTTGCCAACACCCCACGCGGAGCCAAGGCTAGTGCAGTCATCTATAGCGTGATGGAAACGGCAAAAGAAAACGGACTGAATCCGTTCCAGTACTTGAAGTTTCTATTTGAACAGCTTCCACAACTCCCTGATCTGAAAGATCCAGAAGCGCTGGACCCGTTCTTGCCTTGGTCAGCCGCTTTGCCACCGATCTGTCGGGTATTGAAATCCTAACCTCATTCTAAAATCGAGCCCTCATCTTGGTGTCAAGGTGTGGGCTGTTTGACGCTTACTTTTATAGGGGGAACATCGAATGAATTATGAACAAGCCCATGAAGCATTTATAGAGCGACATCTAACAAGCAGGACAGGTGAAAGGCGGAGGAGGTTGGAGAGAGGGCATCGACATGCCGAAGAAATGTTTTTACAGAATGTATGGTGGCCACTTCGTGGGGATTTCAATGATCTCCATCCGGAGTATGAGGTGCTGGATTGGCGCGGACGATCATACTTTGCTGACTTTGCGTATTTGCCAGGACCAGTGAAGCTGTTGTTCGAGATCAAGGGTTATACAGCACATGTACGAGACATGGACCGACAAAAGTATAGCAATGAGCTGAATCGTGAAACTTTCCTGTACGGGATGGGGTACCAAGTAATTTCATTTGCCTATGATGATGTGAACGAGCGGCCTGATTTATGCATCACATTGCTGACTATGGCGCTAAGTCGACATCAGGTTGTTAGTGCACCGGGCGGTAGACTTCTACTCGCTGAGAAGGAAATTATCCGTTTAGTTGTCCGTAAAGCTGGGACAGTGCGTCCAAAAGATGTGTCAGATTACTTTGGGTTAGATCCCAAGACTGTACGAACGATGTTAGTTAATTTATGCGAAAAAGGCTGGCTGGCTCCAGTAAGAAGGGGAGTTGGTGTTAAAAATATTGAGTATAAACTGGCACGTGATGTTCTTTATTATTGGGATTGAGCAGAATGTAGCAAAGTGTGAAGTAGTGACAAGTAATTAGGGAAATTCTCCCTGATCTATGCATGATATTGCTCGAAATGGGCTAGATTGCGGAAAAACTCCCTAATTAATGGGCGATTTCCACGTTTTGAGCTTTCTGAGCGAATAATCAGGGAGAAATTCCGCAATTGTCAGCGTAGAGGGCATATATAACGAATAATCAGGGAGGATTTCCGCAATTATCGGCAATCGGCATACTATTCTGAAGGTTTCTTTGCGTTCTTAGTAAGTGTGATGAATGGAGCAAAGTTTGGTTACAGAGGGCTGTAGAGTAATTAAGGTGCTAACCCATCTGAAGGTTGCTTTGCGTTCTTAGTAAGTGTTGAGAATGGAGCAAAGTTCGGATACCGAGGGCTGTAGAGTAATCAAGGTACTTACCCAACAAAAGGTTACTTTGCGTGCTTAGTGAGTGTGATGAATGGAGCGAAGTTTGGATACCGAGGGCTGTAGAGTAATCAAGGTACTTAACCATCTGAAGATTACTTTGCGTGCTTAGCAAGTGTGATGAATGGAGCAAAGTTTGGTTACCGAGGGCTGTAGAGTGATCAAGGTACTTACCCATCTAAAGGTTACTTTGCGTGCTTAGCGAGTGTGGAGAATGGAGCAAAGTTTGGTTACCGAGGGCTGTAGAGTAATGAAGGTAATTACCCAACAAAAGGTTACTTTGCGTGCTTAGTGAGTGTGATGAATGGAGCAAAGTTTGGATACCGAGGGCTGTAGAGTAATCAAGGTACTTACCCATCTGAAGGTTACTTTGCGTGCTTAGCGAGTATGGAGAATGGAGCAAAGTTTGGATACCGAGGGACGCCAACTAATTAGGGAAATTCTCCCTGATCTATGCTTGATATTGCTCGAAATGGGCTAGATTGCGGAAAAACTCCCTAATTAATGGGCGATTTCCACATTTTGAGCCCTTCTGAGCGAATAATGAGGGAGAAATTCCGCAATTGTCAACGTAGGGAGCAAATGCGACGAATAATCAGGGAGGATTTCCGCAATTGTCGGTAAGCAAGCAATGGCATCCCCATTCCAAGCCAAAGGATACTCTGCCTACTAAGCGAATTCGGCGCATGGAGATACTCAATTCAACAAATCCTCAATTGTGCGTTTACTAATTACCGAAACGGCTATACTACCTAATAGTAGCCAAAGGTGGAAAGGTAGACTGAACGAAACAGGAGGATGACCTATGGAATTAAGTATAGTTGTGATGATCGTGCAGCTCTTTTTCGCGCTGGTTATCGGCGTATACTTTTGGAATCTGCTGCGGGGTCAAAAGACAAATAAGACAGCGGTAGAACGAGAGTCGCGCAAGGAATTGGATAAACTTCGAAAAATGCGAATGATTTCACTGACCAAACCATTGTCGGAGAAAACTAGGCCGGCTTCTATTGGAGATATTGTCGGGCAAAAAGACGGGCTGCGCGCCCTGAAGGCCGCACTATGCAGCGCTAACCCGCAGCATGTAATTATCTATGGTCCGCCAGGAGTCGGCAAGACTGCCGCAGCGCGTGTAGTCATGGAAGAGGCGAAAAAAAATGTCCTTTCCCCTTTTAAAAGTGACGCCAAATTCACAGAGATCGATGCCACAACCGCTCGTTTTGATGAGCGTGGTATTGCCGACCCGTTAATCGGATCGGTGCATGATCCTATTTATCAAGGCGCCGGAGCTATGGGCGTGGCAGGTGTGCCGCAACCGAAGCCGGGAGCGGTGACGAAGGCGCATGGCGGGATTCTTTTTCTGGATGAGATCGGTGAGCTTCACCCCATTCAGATGAATAAGCTGCTAAAGGTGCTGGAGGACCGGAAGGTGCTATTAGAGAGCGCATATTATAATTCGGAGGATAATAATACTCCGGCTTATATTCATGATATTTTTCAAAATGGCTTACCCGCTGATTTCCGGTTAGTTGGCGCTACTACGCGTTCCCCGGATGAGATCTCTCCCGCGCTGCGCTCGCGCTGCATGGAGATTTATTTCCGTCCGCTATTGCCGGATGAGATTGCAGTCATCGCGCGTGATGCGATACAGAAGATCGGACTGAAGCCAAGCCCGGATGCAGTCACTGTAGTGCAGCAATATGCAACAAATGGCCGGGAGGCGGTTAATATGATTCAGCTCGCAGCTGGATTAGCGCTAACTGAGCAAAGAGATACGCTAAGCGCTGCTGATGTAGAATGGGTAGCAGGCAGTAGCCAGCTTCCACTTCGTACAGAACGCAAAATTCCTTCCGCGCCTCAGATTGGATTAGTTAATGGACTTGCAGTGTATGGGCCAGGAATGGGCACCTTGCTCGAAATCGAGGTATCCGCAGCGCCTGCGCAGAATGGTCAAGGTAGACTGAACGTAACCGGAGTAGTAGATGAGGAAGAGATCGGTGGAGGTTCTCGCACGATTCGGAGAAAGAGCATGGCCAAAGGCTCGGTTGAGAATGTATTGACCGTACTACGCACCATGAATCTGGAGCCGGACCGTTATGATCTGCATGTCAACTTCCCTGGGGGTACACCGATTGACGGACCTTCTGCTGGGGTTGCGATGGCAGTTGCTATCGTCTCCGCCATTCGTGGTCTACCCGTGGACAATACCGTAGCGATCACTGGTGAGATAGGCATACATGGCCGCGTGAAGCCTGTTGGTGGTGTAATTGCAAAGGTGGAGGCTGCTTTTCAGGCGGGAGCTACTACGGTGCTTATTCCAAAAGAAAACTGGCAGTCCCTATTCGCTGATCTCGCCCCTCTACGAGTCATACCTATGGAAACGGTGGAAGAAGTGTTCCGTCATCTGTTTGGTGCCGATACAGCAGATGTAAGGCTTCCTGCAGTAGCTGGCGAGCTATTCTCTGCAGCACCTTCACTGCTGAAGGCTGATGCCGCTGGGGAATCTGCAAAGGGCTAAGCTTAAATTATAACTTCAAATGTGAGCTAGGGTGTATTGAGTTTTGAATGAGTAAATCGAGACTTAACGCTGTTAAATAAAGGGAGCTGCAGGTGTGTCTGCTGCTTCCTTTTTTAAAATATAGATTCACACTTTCCATAATCCTTACATTTCTTTGCGAAACGTTGCCGTTTTTTAAGGATAATAAGGTTGTTTATTCTTAAATTGCAAGTACTTTGTTGGTGTTTTGGGGCTGCTTTTGTTAGAATGAATTCATATGAGATTAATTGAGAGCCATGGGAGGTGCGAAAGCGATGATGACAAATAAAACAAAAGGTCGTCGTTTTCCTTTATTACCGCTAAGAGGTCTTCTTGTGTACCCAAGCATGGTTCTTCACTTGGATGTGGGCCGTGAGAAGTCAGTTCGGGCACTAGAAAAAGCTATGGTTGAAGATAATTTGATTCTTCTTTGTTCACAGTCGGAAGTGAATATTGAAGAGCCTGGTCAGGACGATATTTTTCGGGTCGGTACTGTTGCGAATGTGCGACAAATGCTGAAGCTGCCAAACGGTACGATTCGTGTACTGGTTGAGGGTGTAGAACGAGCCGAAATTATTAATTATATCGATAATGATGAGTATTATGAGGTCATGGCGCGCGAGCTACCAGAAGAAGAAGATAGCGATCAAGAGTGTGATGCGCTGATGCGTACAGTACTTAATCAGTTCGAACACTATATAACGTTATCCAAAAAAGTGACACCAGAGACACTGGCTGCTGTATCCGATATTGAAGAGCCCGGTCGCCTTGCGGATGTCATTACGAGTCATTTATCGCTAAAAATTAAGGATAAGCAAGAAATTCTAGAGACGATTGATGTTAGTAAACGGCTGGAGAAGCTTCTTGATATTCTTAATAATGAGCGTGAAGTGCTGGAGCTTGAACGCAAGATCAATCAACGTGTGAAGAAGCAGATGGAGAAGACGCAGAAGGAATATTATTTGCGCGAGCAAATGAAAGCGATCCAGAAAGAACTCGGTGAGAAGGAAGGTCGAGTGGGAGAAGCGGAAGAGCTGCGGACTCTAATGGAAGAAAAGAATTTGCCTGAACGTGTAAAAGAGAAGATGGAGAAGGAAATCGATCGTCTGGAAAAAATGCCAGTAAGCTCAGCGGAAGGCGGCGTAATTCGCAATTATGTGGATTGGCTGCTGGGTCTTCCTTGGAATGAACAGACAGAAGATGATCTCGACATCAAGAAGGCAGAGCAGGTACTCGATGAGGACCACTACGGTTTGGAAAAACCAAAGGAGCGGGTATTGGAATATTTAGCTGTTCAACAGCTGGTGAAGAAGCTAAAAGGTCCGATATTATGTCTTGTAGGGCCTCCAGGTGTGGGCAAAACCTCACTGGCTCGTTCCATCGCCCGTTCACTCAATCGTAAGTTCGTTCGCATTTCGCTTGGCGGTGTGCGTGATGAAGCGGAAATCCGTGGTCATCGCCGGACTTATGTCGGTGCAATGCCAGGCCGAATTATCCAAGGGATGAAGACGGCAGGTACGATTAATCCGGTTATTCTGTTAGATGAAATTGATAAGATGGCTGCAGATTTCAGGGGAGATCCATCTTCGGCATTGCTTGAGGTGCTGGACCCAGAACAAAACAACTCGTTCAGTGATCATTTTGTAGAGCTGCCGTTTGATTTGTCGAACGTTATGTTTGTGACTACCGCAAATGTGGTGCATAACATTCCGCGTCCGCTACTCGATCGGATGGAAATGCTGTTCATTCCGGGTTATACAGAACTGGAGAAATTGCAGATTGGTAGCCGTTATCTTTTGCCGAAGCAGAAGAAGAATCACGGTCTTGCAGAAGATCAACTGATCATCGAGGACGACAGTTTATTGCGTATCGTGCGTGAATATACCCGTGAATCCGGAGTGCGTAATTTGGAGCAGCAGATTGCAGCGTTATGCCGCAAAGCCGCGAAACAGATTGTGTCTAAGGAAAAAGAAAGTGTGGTCATTCTGCCGGATGACATCAAGGATTACCTAGGTGCATCGAAATACCGTTACGGTATGGCAGAGCTCGAAGACCAGATTGGTACAGTAACTGGGCTGGCCTGGACTGAGGTTGGTGGCGATACGCTGCTGATCGAAGTGACGGTTGTGCAGGGAACGGGCAAGCTGACACTTACTGGACAACTGGGCGATGTAATGAAGGAGTCGGCGCAGGCTGCTTTCAGTTATACACGTTCGAAGGCGGAGGAGCTGGGGCTCCAGCCCGATTTTTATGAGAAGATTGATATTCATATCCACATTCCTGAAGGTGCGATTCCGAAGGATGGCCCATCTGCAGGGATTACGATTGCTACCGCGTTGATCTCCGCACTCACGAAGCGTTATGTTTCGAAGGATGTAGCGATGACCGGTGAGATTACCCTGCGTGGACGCGTATTGCCGATCGGTGGACTGAAAGAAAAATCTCTCGCTGCACACCGCGCCGGATATAAAAAGATCCTTCTTCCAAAAGACAATGAACGTGATCTAAAAGAAATTCCAGAGAGCGTGCGTAATGATGTGGAGTTCATACCAGTATCTACTATGGATCAGGTCTTGCATCATGCATTAGTAGAGCATCATAATGAAATTAGCAGTGAGCCACCGAGTAGTGTGCATTAGAAAGGAAGTCCTATGAAAGTTAATATTGCCGAATTTATAATCAGTGCCGTTGGCCCTGATCAATACCCTGATGATGCTTTGCCAGAGGTTGCTCTGGCAGGGCGCTCCAATGTAGGGAAGTCCTCCCTCATTAACCGAATGATTAACCGCAAGAATCTGGCTCGGACAAGCTCCACCCCGGGTAAGACCCAGCATATGAACTATTACCGTATCAATGAAGACAGCATGTATTTTGTTGACTTTCCAGGTTACGGATATGCTAAAGTGTCGAAGACGCAACGTGCAACATGGGGCAAGATGGTGGAGAAATATCTCTCTGAGCGCGATACGTTGAAGCTTGTTCTGCTCATCGTGGATCTACGTCATCCGCCGACCAGTAATGATAAGATGATGTTCGATTGGTTGAAGCATTATGATCTTCCTATGTGTGTAGTAGCGACAAAGGCGGATAAGATTCCGAAGACTCGCTGGCAAAAGCATATTAAGATCATGAAGCAGGAGCTTGGCGTGCTGCCAGGGGATAATTTCATTCCATTCTCTTCAGAGATTGGCCTTGGTAAAGAAGAACTTTGGGGGTTAATCGACGGGTATGTTCTCTCCTCGAAGGATGAAACTCCAGATATTGAGGATGCTGAAATAGATGCAATTGAACCTCAGCAAGAAGAATCTACTGAAGCTTAAGACAGAACTCATTTACAATCAAGCAACCGTTCCTTTTGGGAATGGTTGTATTTTTTTGCCGTTAAAACTAAATTTTCTGTGAGAAGGGACCGATAGATAACATATGAAAGATATCCATTGCCACATCTTACCCTTTATGGATGACGGAGCCGCTGATTGGCAATCCGCTCTCGCCATGGCGCATGACGCCTACAGAGACGGGATTACTTCCGTCATTGCCACACCACATCACGCCAACGGTCAATATATGAATAATGCCTCCAGTATAAGAGAAGCAGTGGAATTGATGAATGAGAAACTTCATCAGCATGGAAATCCACTGCTTGTTCTTCCAGGTCAGGAAATTAGAGTGTACGGGGATTTACTGGATGATCTGGAGCGGGGGCAACTGCTAAGTCTTGCAGACTCGCGGTATATTTTGCTAGAAATGCCTTCTTCACGAGTCCCACGCAACATGGAAGAAATCTGTCACGAGTTGATCATTCAAGGTTTCGTTCCGGTCATTGCTCATCCGGAGCGTAATGCTGAAATAGCTGCCGATCCTTCTAAGTTAGAAAGATTGATAGAGCTAGGATCACTAGGTCAGGTAACCGCACAAAGTCTTGCAGGCGTCTTCGGGAATAAACTGCAGAAGCTATCCCTGGAGTTATGTCGTAGAAATGCAGTACATGTGTTGGCCTCTGATGCACATGACAGTGTTCACCGTCCTTTTGGATTAAATGCTGCTTATGTGGTTTTAGAGAAAGAATTAGGTCCTGAGATGCGCGACTATATGCGTGAAAACTCTCAGCAAATTGTGGCAAATGGTGAGGTTAATCATGGTAATCACGTACAAAAAAGGAGGAACAGACACAAATTGTTTGGCATTTTTTCCCGAAAGGGCTGACTAATCTACCTAATAGTGGTAGAATGGGTTTTATTGGGTGAATCGTTGATATACGTAATAGTGTAGACATAAGGTGAAATAGTCTAGGACTATAGTAACAAAAGGAATTTAAATACATATAAAGAGGTGGATATTTAGTGACTTTGAAAAAGAAACTAGTAGTATCGACATTAGCAGCAAGTATGGTAGCAGCATCTGTAGCGGGTCTTCCGCTCAGCAGCAAAGGACTGGCTGATCAATTAGGATTGGGCAATGTAGCATCGGCAGCTACTAGTAATTCAAGCGCAGATTTGAAAGCACGCGCAGAAAAATTGTATGCACAAATTACTAAAGAATCCGATAAGGCGACACTCCGTGCATTGCGCGATGAAGTATCAGCGCTTACATCAGCAGAATTGAAAGAGATCTTCACACCACTTCGCGGCAAACTTGATCTCAGCACCACTCAAGAGGATACCGTGTTTGCTTTGTTCCAGGATGTAAGCAGTTTATATTATGATCCTGAATATACAGATGCGAAGGACATTCTTAATAATCAAGAGTACATCGATGTACTTAAAGTGATTGCTGAGAAGGGCGGCGTATCTAGCCTCACTGTTGATGATATTTATGCAGCTGTGTTTGGTGATAGTGGCCTGGAGAAGAAATTGGTTGCTTTGGTTAGTGGAAAGACCAAAGAACAATTACTTGAGCTTGTTACTAGCAGCACTGTACAAGATGAACTAATTAATTCCGCAATTGATGCAGTGCTAAGTCAAACAGCGGGTCCAGATGCACTTAAGATTAGTACTGTACTTAATAATTTGGGTGTCAGCTCCGCGGATGTGAAGACAGTTTTTAACAATTCACGTGCCAAACTAACGAATGATAAAGCTGCATTGCAAATATTGGCTATCGCATACATTGGTGCTTTTGGATTGGGTGGTACACCAACACCAACACCAACACCAACACCAACGCCTAGCCCAACTTCAGGATCTGATTCGAGTTCTGGCTCTACAACAGTAACCTTGACACCTGATCAAGCATTTGCTGCTGCATCTAAATATGACGCTTCCAAGCTCGTTGTGACTACAGGTGATAAAGCTACTGTGAAGCTGGTTGATGCCGACATCATCAAAGCATTTGATACCTTGGTAGCTGCTGCCAAATCAGCTGGTAAAACAGAAGCCCTTACGTTAACTCTTGACCTTGGTACTGTGAAGGCTGCTACTGTTGAAGTTCCATTGTCCAAAGCTATTGTTGAAGCAGCTAAGACGAATGGTATTGCAAATATCGCAGTAACCTTTAATGGCGTAACCGTAACGATTCCTGTAAGTCAGTTCAGCACAGCGATTGCATTGACCGTAACAATGGCTAATCAAGAAGTTGTAACTTCTGTTACCAAACTGAAATTAGCTTCGGATGTATATGAATTCGGACTCAGTGTGGATGGTGTAGCGACTAGTACATTCAGCAAACCAATTCCTATTGAAATTCCAGTTAATAATACCGATGGCATTGATACAGAATTGCTGTCCTTAGCGAAGATTATAAACGGCAAGCTTGAATTCTATGGCGGGCGGTACAATGGTAAGACCTTAGCAGAATCACGCGATACGTTCTCTTCTTATGCCGTACTTGAGAACAGAGTAACATTTACGGATATTGCTAGTGTACAAGCATGGGCTGGCAGACAAATTCAAGTCGTAGCTGCAAAAGGCGCGATTGAAGGCGTGGGCGAAGACAAATTCGCACCGAAGAGCAATGTAACTCGTGCAGAGTTCGCTAAGATGCTGATTCGTGCACTTGACCTTGAGAATAAAACAGCTGTACAAAGCTTTAGCGATGTAAGTGGGGCCGCTTGGTATGCACCATATGTAGCTGTTGCAGCAGAAAAAGGAATCATTACTGGCCGCAGTGCGGACAAGTTCGATCCTAATGCAACTATCACACGTGCAGAGATGGCAACAATGATTTCCCGCGCAGTGAAATCTATGAATCCAGCTGCAACAACAAATGTAACGGCAATTAGCCAATTCTCCGATGCTGCTAAGATCAGCGCATCTTTGAGAGATGGCGTAGCATTCGCAGCAGATCATAACTTGGTTATCGGAAATGCTGGTAAATTCAACCCGAACGATACAGCTACTCGTGCTGAAGCAGCAGTAATTATCTACCGTACCATTAACTTTAAGTAAATAAATTTAAAAGTATAGAATACAGCCTCCTCTCATGTAGGTGAGAGGAGGCGCTTTTTTGCCAATCGAGAAGTGTTCGAATATTGTAACGAAATATTTCAGAAATAGCTTGGAGGTAATTACACTTGTCATCACAAGAATTGGATCTTCGCGATTATTTTCAGATCGTCAGGAAGAGACTATGGCTGATTGTTAGCATAGTTGTTTTGGTGTGCGGTGTTGCTGGTGTGTACAGTCTGTATATTAAGAATCCGGTGTATGAAGCATCCACTAAGATTATTGTTAACCAGACTCCGACTCAGTCAGCAGCAGCGCAGCTTGATTTGAATCAGATTAATACTAATATTCAATTGATTAATACGTATAAGGAAATTATTAAGACTCCAGCGATCCTTGATATTGTTACTAGGGATTATCCGCAGTTCAATATTACTGCAGAAGAACTGTTGAAGAAGGTTAATGTGAGCTCTGTCAATAATACGCAGGTGATGACACTTGTCGTTCGAGATAATTCGTATCAGCGAGCCGCTGAAATCGTGAATGCCATTTCACTTGTATTCAAGGACGAGATTCCTAACCTATTTAACGTGGAGAACGTATCGATTCTGAATGAGGCCAAAGTGAATCCACTTAATGAGCCAAGACCTGTAGAACCGAATGTCTTAATGAATATGGCTATAGCTTTCATCGTTTCCTTGATGATTGGTTTAGGGATTGCCTTCCTGTTGGAATACATGGACGATACGCTGAAGACTGAAGCAGATATTGAGAAATATCTTGGTCTGCCAACGATAGCTATGATTACTAGATTGGGTACAGAAGAAAGTAAACAAGGCGCAACTCAGGCACAGACGCAAACATCCAGAAAGGCGGGCGAACTCGAACATGTCACAGCTGCCAAATAAACAACGTCATCTGATTACCGTTACGAACCCTCGCTCCCCTGTATCTGAAGCATTTCGCGCGCTGCGCACGAATATTGATTTTTCCTCTGTGGATGAGACTATTCAAGTAATCATGGTAACTTCATCCGGACCGGAAGAAGGTAAATCAACAGTTTCTGCTAATTTAGCTGCGGCTTATGCACAGGCAGACAAGAAGGTATTGTTGATTGACGCGGATTTGCGGAAACCGACAGCACATAAGACTTTTTCGCTTAGTAACCGTTTTGGGTTATCATCGCTACTGTCTCAGCAGGCGGTTCTTGAGGACACTGTCCAAGATTCTGGTGTTCCTAATCTTTCCATCATGACCTCTGGGCCGATTCCACCCAATCCTGCGGAAATGATGGCTTCTAATCGGATGAGTACGCTCTTGCAGGACTTGCGTCAGCGTTACGATATCATTCTTATTGATACTCCACCGTTATTGGCGGTTACGGATGCGCAGATTATGGCTTCCAAGAGTGATGGTGTCATTATGGTCGTCAGCTATGGCAAGGTAAAACGGGATATTGCTGTAAAAGCAAAAGCTAACCTCGATCGTGTAGGTGCAAAAATGCTTGGCGTGGTTCTCAATAATGTAAAACGTAAAGCCAGCGAAGGTTACTATTACTACTACTATGGAAATTGATTTGTTCTTTAACAATAATGTTGTTTTTGGAGGCACTGAAAATGACAGCGAAATCTAGAGTAGTTCTTTTATTCTTTATTGACCTTGCAATCATCTGGTTCAGCATTATAACATCCTATTTGTTTCGGTATCCTAATCATCCTATCGAGGATTATGTTGTACAGATGCTGCAATTTGGTGTGATTGCAACGGTTGCATTCGGTGGAAGTCTGATCTATTTCGGTTTATACCGAAGAATGTGGCAATATGCCAGCATTGGAGAGATCATATCCGTTTCAAAAGCGATTGTAGTAGGGTCAATACTCTCATTTGCAGCAGCATATTTTATATTGCCAGAACGGGTACCTTTAGCAATAGAAGTTCGGACTATGGAGACTGTTCTTGTGTTAGTAGGTGGGATTCGATTCTTGTGGAGAGTGCTCCATAATGATCGAATCAATTATAAAGATACTCAGACCCATACACTTATTGTTGGTGCAGGCGATTGTGGAATACTAATTGCTCGGGAAATGATGGGTCCGTCTTTTGCTCATACGAAGCTGGTAGGTTTTATCGATGATAGTATCAATAAATACCATATGTCTATATTGGGTGTGCCCGTGTTAGGGAATCGTTACGCGATACCCGCTATTGTGAAAGAACGGGAAATTCATGAAATTATTATCGCCATGCCTTCCGTTTCACGTACTGAAATCTCTGAAATTATTAATTTGGCGAAGAAGACAGGGGCCAAGCTAAAGATTATACCGGCGCTTAACGATCTGATCGCTGGAAAAATATCAGTGAAGAAATTGCGAGATGTTAGCGTTGAGGATTTACTAGGTCGTGAGCCGATTATAGCGGATCTGAACAGTATTCTAGGTTATGTACACCACAAGACTGTGTTAGTTACAGGGGCTGGTGGGTCCATTGGTTCAGAACTTTGTCGGCAAATAGCTCCTTTTGGTCCGGACAAGTTAATGCTGCTTGGACACGGTGAGAACAGCATTTATACGATTGAGATGGAGCTGCGCAAGAAATATCCAGATCTGAATATTGTTACCGTAATCGCAGATGTGCAGGATCGCAGTCGGATGATGGACGTATTCAGTAGCAATCACCCACATGTTGTCTTTCATGCGGCAGCACATAAACACGTTCCATTGATGGAGCGCAACCCTTCGGAAGCCATTAAGAACAATGTCTTCGGTACAAGGAATGTTGCGGATTGCGCAGATAAGTATGGTGCGGAGAGATTTGTAATGATTTCTTCGGATAAAGCAGTTAACCCAACCAGTGTGATGGGTGCAACTAAGCGAATCGCTGAAATGTATGTGCAGAGTCTGCATACCACAAGTCAAACGAAGTTCTCTGCTGTACGTTTTGGGAACGTGCTTGGAAGTCGCGGAAGTGTAATACCAGCCTTTAAACAGCAGATTGCTGCTGGTGGTCCAGTTACGGTTACTCATCCAGAAATGGTCCGTTATTTTATGACGATTCCAGAAGCTGTTCAGCTTGTAATCCAGTCTGGTTCTTTTGCCAAAGGCGGAGAAGTGTTCATTCTGGATATGGGAGAACCGGTTAAGATTCTAACATTAGCGGAAGATTTAATTACTCTCTCTGGTTATGAGCCTTATAGGGATATTGATATTCAGTTCTCCGGCATTCGTGAGGGCGAGAAGTTATATGAAGAGTTACTGACGGATGAAGAAAATCTAGGCTCTACAGATCACGGAAGAATCTTTATAGGTAGACCTAATGTGATAAGTCTGAATCAGCTAGAACTGGAATTTAAACGCTTGGAACGTGTTCTCGCTGAAGAACCTGAAGTTATACGTGAAGTGATTAATCAGATTGTACCGATGCAGCCCGTTGCTCAAGTTGCTATCAGCTAATTTATTCATAAAGGGGGATACATAAGTGTTCAACAAACGATGGAAAAAGATCCTTTTATGGACGCTGTCAATCATTGTAGTTCTGGGTGTTGGGGGTCTGTTCGCTGCTAATTATGCTGTGGATAAGCTGATGAATTCAATGGCAGATGGCTTTGATCTGGAGTCTGAGGATCAAGTTAATGGTGTTCAATATCAAGGAACTGCACCTGAAGATACAGTAGCAGATGGTAAGGTCGAACCTGTAGCTTCTGCAACACCTGCTCCATCAACAACTGATGATGGAAGCAAAGATACTGGGGAAACTGGAAAAGATACAACAGCTTCTACTACTAGTGAACCTACGAAAGCTCCATCAACAGATTCGAAAGATAGCTCTTCAGATGGATATACGGCACAGGTTTCAACAGATAAAGCTAAAGAAATTCAAGATAACGTAACGATGAAGGATAAAGCAGATGTAGCTGCTATTGTGCTCGGTCAACTAAGTGTATCTGATATCAACCGTCTAAAAGATCTAGCCAAGGGTGGCCTAACGCTTGATGAGAAGCGGGAAGCACGCAGTATCATCCTCGGTAAGGTTTCCGAAGAACAATACAATGAGCTTTCACAGGTTGCTAAGAAGTATGGCGTGAGTCAAGGGAAGACACGTGATCAAGTCCTTAAAGAAGAAGAACAATCAAAAGCGAAAGAAAAGGGAAGTGAATAAGTATGTCTAAAGCAACTCTACCAGCAGTAGCATTGCTTCTAGTAGCATCCATCGGATTGGCACCATTAACGGCATCAGCTCCTATATCTGCATCAGCTGCAGCAGTATCTAGTACAACGAGTAAGGCGGCAACAGCTACAGTCAAAGTACAAAGCATGAATGTGAAGATGATTTTTGACGGTGTTAGCATTCAACCACCAGTAGGGCAGTACGTGTTTATGTATAACAATACAACCTATGTTCCATTACGGTTTATGTCGTACGCATTGCAGAAGAGTGTAGCTTGGGATGCTAAAAACATTAAGGTTACTGTAGCAGAGCCTAGTAGCTCTGAGCTAGTTATGATTAAAGAGTACCTAATGAATGCAACCAACGGGAATAGTGCTTCAGCAGTATCTAAGAATCTTGTACTCAATCAAGTTAAGGCAAGTTATGTATTTAACGGTGCAACTAAGGCATTACCTAATGGGCAATCCAGCTTTATCCTGAATGGCTCTTTATATGTACCTCTACGTTTTTTATCGGAATCTGTAGGTCATAACATTAGCTGGGATCAGAAGACGAAAACCATTACTGCTGCTTCTAAAGCTTATCAAGAGCAAGGAGGTACAAATAATTCCACTGGCGACAATGGTTCAACAGCAACACCAGCAGCGACACCAACATCAACACCAACGGGCACCTCAGGTGCAGCAGGTGGTGGTGGCGGTGGCGGTGTAGGATCTGCAAAAGTGTCCTATGAATCTATCACTAGTGAAGCAGAATCTAAACTAACTGCACTTCAAAATCTGAGTACATCCACATTAATGAGCACAGCGTTTGAATATGTTAGTGCTTCAGATGAAGCTAGTAAGAATAGCATTAAAGCTAAAGGTGTACAACAGCTTGCCTCATTTACTGCTGACTTTGAAAGTATAATCGCTGACACTAAACAAAAACTAAACAGCAACGGATATGGTACTGAGATTATTAGCCAGTATAGAAGCGAATTTGCATCAACCCTTGAGAAGGGGAAAATAATTGCTGAAGGAATGGCGAATTAAACATGATAAGACCATCATCTCTTTGTCTCTTCGACATAGAGATGATGTACATAAATAGAAAATAGTAACTTAAAGGATCAGGTGAACTTATGAGACCTTATGTTTACGTGAAACAAACCATTGATTTTCTGTTGGCTTTAATCGGGATGATCGTGTTATGGCCGGTCTTCCTGATCATCGCGATCGCGATTAAGACAAGCTCTAAAGGCCCTGTATTATTTAAACAAAAACGATTAGGCAAAAATAAATCGGAATTCTACATTCTTAAATTTAGAACCATGCGAACGGATACGCCTAATGATATGCCAACTCATTTATTAAAGGATCCGGATTTCTTTATCACAAAAGTTGGTAAGTTCCTAAGAAAAACAAGCTTGGACGAGCTACCTCAGATTATCAATATTCTCAAAGGTGAAATGAGTATCGTTGGACCTCGCCCTGCGTTATGGAATCAGTATGATTTGATTGCTGAGCGTGATAAGTACGGGGCTAATGATATTAAGCCCGGATTGACTGGGTGGGCACAGATTAATGGTCGGGATGAGTTGGAGATTGATATTAAGGCTAAGTTGGATGGGGAGTATGTTAAAAATATTGGTTTTGTATTTGATTTACTTGTATTTATGAAAACAATCTTATCCGTAATACGAAGTGAAGGACTAAAAGAAGGGGTTAACACAGTAGATTCTCAGTTTTGATTTTTTACTGAAATAAGGGAGTTTTAAGTAATGAAAATATTAATTACTGGAAAAAGTAGTTATGTAGGTGAAAAATTAAGGGAATGGTTGTTAAAATGGCCTGATAAATATGAGATAACATTCCTCTCTTTGCGTGGTGATGAATGGAGGAACATAGATTTTTCAGTTTTTGATGTTATTGTACATTTAGTAGCTTTGGTACATCAAAAAGAGTCTCCTAAAATGAAAGAAGAATATAATAAAATTAATAGAGACTTGACGATAGAAGTAGCTTTAAAGGCTAAAAGAGAAAAGGTTAGTCAATTCATATTTCTAAGCAGCATGTCTGTTTATGGACTAGATGGTAATACAAGTAAAGAAGTGATTATAAAAAATGATACTTCGTATCATCCAAATACATATTACGGAAAGAGTAAATTGGAAGCAGAAATTCTATTGGGTAAATTAGAAGATAATGAATTTACAATTTCTATAATTAGACCTCCAATGATTTACGGAGCTGACTGTCCAGGCAATTATCAACGATTGAGAAAAGTTGCTTTAGTTACTCCGATTTTCCCTCAAGTCACTAGCGAACGTAGTATGATCTACATTGATAATTTATCAGAGTTTATAAAGCTGGTTATTGATAACAGGGAAAGCGGTGTTTTGTTTCCCCAAAACAAAGAATTTGTAATCACTTCTAAACTCGTTGAATTAATTGCGATAAATAATGGGAAACGAATATATTTTTCGGAATTTTTAGGTAAAATTTTAATATTGTTGGCAAGGAGATCGCGAACTATAAATAAGGTGATTGGCGATCTTAAATATGAAACGAAGTTGTCATCTTACAAAGATTTCGATTATTGTATTTATAATTTAAGTGATTCTATTAAAATAACTGAAAATAAACCAAAAGGATTTCACATATGAAGAGAGTATTATTTACAGCTACTGTTGATAGTCATATATGTAACTTCCACTTGCCATTTCTTAAGTGGTTTAATGAAATGGGTTATGAAGTACATGTAGCTAGTAACGGTGAAAAAAACATACCATTTACTCATGTAAAACATAATATCCCCTTTGAACGCTCACCTTTCAAATTAAATAATATTATAGCTTTTAATCAGTTAAAGTCTATTATTAACTCTAATAATTTTGAGCTGATTCATTGTCATACACCAATGGGAGGGGTAATAACTCGTTTAGCCTCATTGAATGCGAGAAGGAGAGGTACAAAAGTTCTTTATACTGCTCATGGATTCCATTTTTTTAATGGAGCTCCTTTAATTAATTGGTTTTTGTATTATCCCATAGAAAAGTGGTTATCCCAATATACTGATTGTCTGTTTACAATGAATACTGAAGACTACTTTTTATCAACAAAAAGAAATTTTAGAGCTGGACAGATAATAAATATAAATGGAGTTGGATTAGATTTAGAAAAATTCTGTATTGCTAGTGTAGATGAAAAGAAGGAGCTTCGGTTTAAATATGGATTTACAGAAGATGAATTCCTACTAATCTATGTTGCAGAATTAAGTCCTAGAAAAAATCAACTTTTTTTGATTAAATCTATCGTTGAATTAAAAAAGAAAATACCAAATATTAAGCTATTACTTGTAGGTGACGGTGAGTTAGGTTCACTATATGAGAAGGAAATAAAGAGATTGAAATTAGAACATCATATTTCTTTATTGGGATATCGTAAAGATATTCGTAATCTTATGGTTTTATCAGATATCGGGGTTTCCGCTTCAAAACAAGAAGGAATGCCTGTTAATGTAATGGAAGCCATGGCGTTAGGTCTTCCCTTGGTAGTATCTGACTGTAGAGGTAATAGGGATTTAATTGAAAATAATCGAAATGGTATCGTAATTAATCTTAATGAAATGAATGAGTTTATTGGAGGAATAGAAACTCTATATCATTCAAAAAAATTAAGAATTACATATGGAATAAATAATAAAGAAAAAATTAAAAATTATTCACTAGAAACTATAATGGAACAAATGAAGATAAATTACAAAAAGTTAATATCAACCTCAAATCATTCGAATAATCTTTAATAATCTCCATGATAGCAATGAATTAGAGTAGTAATTTAGTTGATGTTTATTTTCATGTCTTGCTAAGGCGCTAAGCGATACTTCAATTGCAACAAAGCAATTTAATACAAAGGTGATTAGATGGATGGAGAATAATATATTGTCTTTAAAAAAAAATTTTTCTTGGACCTTCTTAAGCAATATTATTTATGCTGTTTCACAATGGGGTATGCTGATATTTATAGCCAAATTAGGATCACCCGAAATGGTAGGTGTCTTTTCTCTTGCTTTAGCAGTCACAGCACCTATTATGATGCTGTTTAATTTAAATTTAAGGAGTGTTCAAGCAACTGATCAAAAGGATAGTAGTGATTTTTATAGCTATTTTTGCTTAAGGATAATTACAACTTTAATGGCTCTAATTATTATCTTTACTATAACTTTTATGTTTGGTTATACCAAAGAACAAGGTTATTTAATTCTAATTATTGGTTTATCTAAAGGCATCGAGTCAATAAGTGATGTGATTTTCGGAGTGTTTCAAAGAAATGAGAGAATGGACTTGATATCCATATCTAGGATATTGAAGGGGGTATTCTCTTTATTTGTTTTAGGTGGACTATTATTCTTCACAAAAAGTATTATTATTGCTTCTGCGGGAATGGCGTTATCTTGGCTATTAGTATTGATTTTATATGATTTTAAACATTTAAGAAGCTATCAATACACTAAAAAAACAAAATTTAATTTAATGATCAGTATCATTAAAATTTCATTTCCACTTGGAATAGTAATGATGATTAATTCATTCAATACTAATATTCCACGATATTTTTTGGAGGATTATGGAATTAAATATTTGGGCTATTATGTATCTATGGCATATATTATTACTGCTGGAAACACTATAGTAACAGCGTTAGGCCAATCTGCTACTCCCCGATTAGCAAAATATTATGCTAAGCATGATATAGGTGCTTTCAAGGATTTATTGAAAAAATTAAGTTTAATAGGCTTACTAATTGGACTAATTGGAGTTGTTGTTTCATTTTTTTTCGGAAAAGAGTTATTGGCTCTAATATATACTCCTGATTATGCGAATTATTCATATGAGTTTGTATTAATAATGCTTGCTGGTCTTTTCACTTATATGAGTTCTTTTCAAGGATATGGTTTGACTGCAGCAAGGATTTTCAAGTTGCAACCAATAATCGGTGTTATTTGGATGATAGTCGGTTTGATTACTTCTTTCGCACTTATTCCTACTTATGGACTTAAAGGTGCGGCATATTCTCTTATCATATCATCAATAACAAAACTCTTATGTCAGTCAATAGTTTTAAAATTTTCGTATAATAAACAATTTCTCAATAATAAAAAAGACCTTCATTAAGATGCAGAGAGGAATATAAATAACAAATATGAAGAAAAAAACGCGTGTACTTCATGTTTTTGGTAAAATGCAACGTGGTGGAGCTGAGTTGAGAACAATTGAAGTGATGGAAAAATTAGGTGGAGAAATTGGATTTGATTTTTGTGCGCTTTCAGGTGAATCAGGTGTTCTTGATAATAAAATAAAAGAAATGGGTGGATCTACATATTATTGTAAAATAAATTATCTATTTCCTTATAAATTTTATAAATTTCTAAAAAAACAAAAATATGATGTTGTTCATTCGCATGTTCATTATTCGTCGGGTTTAGTGGTATTTATTGCTGGGTTAGCAGGGATAAATATGAGAATTTCACATTTTAGAAATACAAGCGATGGTCAGAAGAAGAGTCTTATAAGGAATTTGAAGATAAGAATTATGAAGAGATGGATTAACAAATACTCAACGAATATTCTTGCCGTAAGTGAAGGTGCAATGGAGACTGCATGGCATTCTAATTGGAAAAACGATAATAGATGTAAGGTTATTTATAATGGTATAAATCAACAAATACTAGGGAAAGAAACCAGAGAGTTAACTTATAATGAACTTAATATTAGTGAGGATACAAAAGTATTAATTCATGTTGGAAGAATGGTTAAACAGAAAAATCACATTAAAGTAGTAAGGATTTTTAATGAATATTTAAAGTATAATAATAATTCTGTACTTTTAATGGTTGGTCGTAGAGAAGAGACGATCGAAAATGAAATAATGAATTTTGCTAGAATGAATGGAATTGAAAATAAAATTATTATTACTGGTGAAAGAGATGACGTTATTAGGTTATTAAGTGTGTCAAACCTGTTAATATTCCCTTCAATGTGGGAAGGGTTACCAGGTGTTGTGTTGGAAGCATTATCTGTAAATACTCCTGTGTTAGCAAGTGATTTGCCTGGAATCAATGAAATATCTTCTTTATTGCCTAATACTACTGTAATGGATATTAATCAAAGTGATATTGAATGGGCAAAAGTTTTAAACAGAACCCTTGAAAAAGAAATAGTAAATGTAAATATTGATGATACAATTTTCTCAATTAATAATAATGTAAGTATACTAAAGAAACTGTGGAATAATGAGGATTATTGATAACTAGATTTGAGAGGAATGAATGAACATGTATCATTCTTTGGAAGTAAGAAGTGGAGCCTTATCGAAATCATTAGCTAAAAATGAATTAATAAAGGTATTAATAAATATTTCCTTATACACACTTTTAATTGTTAGTACAGTTCTTTTATCCTACTATCTGATTAAAACGCCGAATTGGGAACAGAGCATTATTACAAGTATCTCAACTATTATATATATTTCCGGATTAGTTTTAATCTTTATGAATATCGGATTTGGATTTACATTTATTTACTTGTTATATTTAGGCATAGCACATTTAGGAGTAGCAATTTCACAGATTATAGATTCGGAAGCTCTTTTGAAATTCCGAAATTATCGCGGTGGAGTATCGTGGTTCTTTTCGAGTTCAACTAATTATGTAATAGCCTTAACTGGTATTGCTATGTTTGTTTATATTGTTTCAGCAATTGTTGCTTCGTCAATTTCTTCATTAAAGAAGAAAAACGAACAAAAAACATTCAATCAAGGACCAAGAGAAATTTTGTATATGGGATTTGTTTTATTAAGTTTGGGTTCAGTTTACCTAATCATTGCCCTAATAAGTGGATCTCTAAATATTAAAGGTAACTATATGGATTACAGAGAAACAATGGGCGAACTTCCTGGATATGCGTGGTTAATATTTTCTGTAGCAGTAGGTATTACATTAATTGTAGCGACGGGAAATAAAAAAAACATTAAATATGGGTTTATTTTATTTATGATTCCTACATTCATATTCCTTATTACAGGAAATCGTGGAGAAGTAATGTATCCATTAGCAGCAGCATTTTCGGTTTTATTTGTAAGAGGATATAAATTAAATGTTAGGTTTTTTGTTGTTGGAATTATAGTGGTTCTATTGGTTATACCTATGATATTTCAAATGAGAAGTGTAGGTTTATCTAACTTTAACTATAAAAATGATTTCACATATAGAATTACCGATCCATTTGTTGAATTTGGACTCACTCAGCGACCTTTTGTTGTTACTGCTGAATGGGTACGAACTGGTGAAGAATTTGCAAAGGGAAAAACTTATTTGTTACCTTTAGAAAGAATAATTGGAAAGCTACCTTTTTATGAAAGACCACCTTTAGATATCTCTAATAGATACTATATTAAAGATAGAGTTCCTGGTCTGGGATATTCAGTGTTGGCAGAAGCATATTTTAACTTTGGAAAACTTGGTTTAATACTAATTCCTGCAGTAATTGGAATGGTTCTTACTTTTTTTGGAGATCGAGCATCTGGATATTGGGGACTTAGCATAATGGGGGCTGTAATGTCGACATTAATAAATAATTTAAGAAACTCGTTTATATTTGTTCCAGGACATTTAATTATGATTACATTTATCTTTTTGATTTGTTATTTTGTGAAAACCAAAAAAGTTAATAAATAGAAAAAATAGTCATGTAAAGGAGTATTAGCATGTCCAAAAACTTCATTGTCGTACCCGGAAATACTGATTTAAATAGAGGGGATCAGGCTCTAATATGGGAGTCAATTAGAATAGTGAAAGATGCAGGAATCGAAGGAGAATTCATTCTATTAAAAAATGGTGAAACAGAAAAAGAAATTTATATGCAATCAAGACAAACAATTGAAGAAGGCTACAGTTTCCTTTCACCCATATTGCCACATCCAAGTAGAGGGAAAAATGAAGAGAATGGACATTATTATTCATATAAACAAATATTGAATTGGGGAACACGAGCAGTAATTGATGGCAGTTCTAGAAGTTTGTTATTAAATGATAAATTAAGGTTTCTAGGTAGATACTTTCTCGAAAGTGACAGAAGAGATGCATTGGAAAATATTAAAAACTGTAAGGGGGTCATAGTAAAAGGAGGAGGATTTATACATAGTTATGGGGGTATTACTTCGATCTATCATACCTTCTATTCAATCTATCACATTCTTCTAGCTAAGAAAATGGGTAAAAAAGTTTTAGTAATGCCTAATTCATTTGGTCCATTTGAAGGGCATCTTGTAAAGGGAATATTAAGAAATTCACTCTCAAACTGTGAATTAATAACTGCAAGAGAGACTATATCAGCTAATGCATTATCAGATCTACTTAAAAAAGAGGTTCCTGTTTATCCGGATTTGGGTTTTTTTCTAGAAGGGAACGATCCAAATATTGCGAAAAAATATCTATTGGAAAGGGGAGTGCCACTAAAGGATAAAATATGCGTTGGAATTACTTTGAGACCATATAGATTTCCGAAAAGTGAGGAACCGATAAAAGAATATGATAATTATATAAATAATGTTGTTGAATTTGTATCTTATTTGAAGATGCATAATTATCATATAGTTTTCATTGCACAAACATTAGGACCAAGTAACCACGAAGATGACAGAATAGCTATTAGAGATGTTTTAAATAAATCAAGTAATGAGTCAATTACCTTTATTAATGATGAGGATTTGAATTGTAGAGACATTAAGGCTATATACGCTGAAATGGATTATTTGATAGGTACTAGGTTTCATTCGGTTATATTTGCGTTGTCGTCAGGAGTACCATCTATTGCAATTGCTTACGGAGGAAACAAAGGAGAAGGAATAATGAGAGATATGAATTTAAATGAATATGTATTAAATATAGAAGGTTTAAATTCAAAATCTTTAATAGAGAAGTTTGAAAGCTTAAAAACTAATAATAATGAGATAAAGAGTAAAATTAATATGTATCTTCTTAAAGCTAATAAAGAGAGAGAAAATCTCAAAAAAGTCATAAGTAATATATTTAACGAATAGAATTGGAGAAAAATAAATGAAAGTAATGTTTGCTCATGATAGTATCTTTATTAATAATAACGAAAATATATTCACTACAGGTAGTCTGAACTACAATGTTTGGCAACGGTATTTAAAAGTATTTGATGAAATAGTTATAGCATCTAGAATGAGATATTCGAACGAATCAGAGGGGCTTGATATATCGAGTGGTGAAAATGTTTCTTTTTGTGAAGTACCGAACTTAAGCAGTCCAGTCTCGAAAATAGTTAGTCGTAAAAAAGCGGTAGATATTTTAACGAGACAATTATTAACATGTGATGCATTGATAGTTAGATTGCCCAGTGAGATTGGAAATTTAGCCGTGCGATTAGCAGTTAAGCACAAAATACCGTGGGCTGTAGAGGTTGTTGGATGCGCTTGGGATAGTTTGTGGAATTATGGGAATTTAAAAGGGAAAATATATGCTCCTATTGCAAAAAAAAATATGGAAAAAATAGTATCAAAAAGTATGTTTTCTCTTTATGTTACTAATCACACTTTGCAAAGAAAATATCCTTCCTATGGAAGGCAGGTAAGTTGTTCCAATGTTGAAATACCATACGTAGAAAATGAGATATTAGAAAAAAAGATGAAAAATATTTATAATTTAGAAAAAAAAATTATAATCGGTTTGATCGGTTCGTTAAAAAATAATATTAAAGGAATTGATACGGCAATTAAATCCCTCTCTTTAATCAATTGTTCAATTGAATTGAGGGTATTAGGTGGAGGAGACACAGAAAAATGGAGAAAACTAGCAGAAGATGAGGGTGTTAATGATCTAGTATATTTCGATGGTAAGTTGCAATCAGGTGCTGCTGTCTATGAATGGCTAGACAATATTGATTTATATATACAACCTAGCTATCAAGAAGGATTACCGCGTGCATTAATTGAAGCTATGAGTAGAGGGTGTCCCTCAATCGGATCGACTGCAGGAGGTATACCTGAGTTATTAGAAATAGGATGTCTGCATGCTCCTGGTGATTATATAACTCTTGCAAAAAATATCTCGAAACTATTATCAGATAAAAATATGATGAAAAAACAATCTGAACGTAATTTTAGTATTGCAAGGGATTATGCCAGGATTAATCTAGATAAAAGAAGAACTTTATTTTGGAAAGACTTTTACGAATCATTTAATGAAACTAAAGTGGGAAATACCCAGATTTAAGGTTTTACTATTAACAGATTACATTTTGTAATGGTAGAAACAGGATATTAGGTATAAAGAAATATATAATATTAATTATTAATACTACTAGGGGAATACTGGTAGTTGGACGTATTTCTATGTTAAGGAGAATTAATATGAAAATCGCAGTAGCTGGCACAGGTTACGTAGGTCTCGTAGCAGGCGTATGTTTTGCAGAGGTAGGCCATCATGTAACCTGTGTGGATATCGATGAAAACAAAGTCGAACTAATGAAATCGGGTGTTTCACCAATCTATGAAGCTGATTTAGAAGAACTCATGCAAAAGAATTATGCAGCTGGTAGACTTGACTATACTACTGATTATGAGTCAGCTTATAAAGAAGCAGATGCGATATTTATAGGTGTTGGAACTCCTGAGCAGCCCGATGGATCAGCCAATCTCTCATACATAGCTACAGTTGCAAGACAAATAGCAGAAACAATAGAAAAAGACTGCCTGGTTGTGGTGAAATCCACTGTCCCGGTAGGCACTAATGATAAGGTGCAGCAGTTTATACATGATTTTTTACCTCGTGAAGGCGAGATACTTACTGGTAACGGTGATGGAGTAGGTAGAAACATCAGAGTAGAAGTAGCGTCTAATCCAGAATTCTTGGCGCAAGGAACGGCTGTAAGAGACACTCTGCAAGCAGCAAGAATTATAATTGGAACTGAGAGCAAATGGGCAGAAGATATTCTTATGAAGATTTATGAGCCATTCAATATTCCAGTTGTATCAGTTAAAAGAAGATCGGCAGAGATGATTAAATATGCATCTAATGATTTTCTTGCTCTAAAAATATCTTATATGAACGATATAGCTAATCTTTGCGAATTGGTAGGAGCAGATATTCAGGATGTATCAAGAGGAATGTCCTTCGATGAACGAATCGGCAGCAAGTTCTTAAACGCAGGTATTGGATATGGAGGTAGCTGTTTCCCAAAGGATACAAAAGCACTAGAGTATTTAGCAAGACAAAACGGCTATGAGCTAAAAACAGTTAAAGCTGCTATCGATGTAAATACTAGTCAAAAGACAATTCTATTTAAAAAAGCATCTAAAAGACTTATCACCTTCAATGGTCTAAAAGTAGCAGTGCTGGGATTGACATTCAAGCCTGGTACTGATGATTTAAGAGAAGCCGCTTCGCTTGAAAATATACCTTTGTTATTAAATCAGGGAGCAGAAATCTATGCTTTTGATCCTGTAGGAAAAGCGAATTTTTCTAAGGACTACCCAGAAGGTAGGAACGGTAAGGGAAGTATCAAATATGTTGAGAGCATAAAAGAAGCTCTTGAAGGTGCCAATGTCTGTTTTGTATTTACTGAGTGGGGAGAAATTAAAGCAATAGAGCCGGAAGTTTATAAAGATTTAATGAGGACGCCGTTGGTGTATGACGGTAGGAATTTATATGGGGTTAAAGATATGCAAGCGGCTGGCGTGGAGTATTATTCTATCGGAAGATAACATTAAGGGGCGAGCTTAGTGAACGATATACCAGTAGATGATAACATTAAAACATATTTAATTACCGGAGCAGCAGGTTTTATTGGATTTTATTTATCCAAAAGATTATTGGAGCAAGGTAATCGGGTGATCGGTGTTGATAATATTAATGATTATTATGATATTAATCTTAAGCACGTTCGCTTAGAACAACTTCATTTATTTAGCCAATTTGAATTTATTAAAGCTGATATTTCAGATAAAAATATGATTACAAAGGTCTTTGAAGAATACAGGCCAAACATAGTAGTGAATCTTGCAGCACAAGCTGGAGTGCGATACTCCATAGAGAATCCAGATGTTTATATTCAAAGTAATATTATAGGTTTTTTCAACATCCTTGAAGCTTGTAGAAACTATCCAGTTGATCACCTTGTGTATGCTTCTTCCAGTTCTGTTTATGGATCTAATAAAAAGGTTCCATTTGAAGAATCAGATGTTGTAGATCATCCGGAATCGCTCTATGCAGCTACGAAAAAGTCGAATGAATTAATGGCGCATACCTATAGTCATCTTTATAAGATACCGGCTACTGGGCTCCGCTTCTTTACTGTTTACGGGCCAATGGGCCGTCCAGACATGGCATATTTCGGATTTACTCAGAAATATTTTGCTGGTGAATCTATTAAGATATTCAATAACGGTGATTTTCAAAACGATCTTTATCGAGACTTTACATACATAGATGACATTGTAGAAGGGATCGAGAGACTTCTAAGTAAAGCACCTAAAGAAGCAGTTCCTCATAAGGTTTTCAATATAGGTAACAATAGCCCTGAGAAATTAATGGTGTTTATTGAAACATTAGAAAAATGTTTAAGCAAGGCTGCTGGTAGAGAAGTGATATTTAATAAAATATTTGAGCCTATAAAACCAGGGGATGTACCAGCAACGTATGCATCTACAGATTTATTGCAACAAGCTGTAGGGTTTAAGCCAAGAACATCCATAGAGGAAGGGTTACAGAAATTCGCTGATTGGTATGTAGAGTACTATGGTGACAGATAACGTATTGTACAAAAGGAGCACATGAAAAGATATTGTTATAGTTAAAAATAAGATTTGAGATAGGAATATTATATGGAAAACAATACAGATAAATTGAAAAAGAGAAGAAAAAGACGTTATTTGACTTACATACTTTTTCTATTGATTTTCTTATTGTTCTTCATGGCTGGTCGCTTCCTAACCCTAACAGAACCTCCCAAACAAGCAGACGCCATCATCGTACTTAGCGGAGGCCAAGGGCGTGTAGAACAGGCAGTTGAGTTATATAAAGCCGGCTACGCTCCTTATATAATTCTTTCCAATGCCAAAGAGTCAACGAGTAAATCGGGTGACATGCTCCAAACCGCCCTTAATCTCGGTATACCACAGGATGTTATCTATACCGAGAACGCAGCGGAAAGCACTTACCAGAACGCAGAATTTACTCTCCCTATAATGAAGGAACGCGATTTTAAATCTGCGATTGTCGTTTCCTCGGATTTTCACATGCGGCGGATTAAGGTTCTTTTTGCTGGTGTTTTCAAAAAATCAGATATTGAGCTTACGTATATAGGATCTGCCTCAGGATATAATGCTAAGCGCTGGTGGAGTGACCGAAAGAGCAGGGAAACAACGTTCAATGAGTATGTGAAAATGATCGGAAACACCTTTGGATACAATGGACCGGAGGCAAAGAGTACTCTTCAACAAATCAAAAATTGGTTTGGCTCCTAGTTATACTATAAGCTATTATACCGACGATTAATTTCGTCGGTTTTTTTATGCCCGTGGGAAATATTTACTGGATAATCTTTTTGGATCTTATCTTATCCTTTTATTCATGAAGTAAAATAACTAAACCACTAAACCACACACTACTTCGTATATGATTACATTTGTAACTGTGAATTTATTTTTTTATTATAAAAATAAGCAGGGTATGAATAAGATAGATTTCGTAAGAGGCTGCTCCCGCAATGGCGAATAGTTGTAATATCTTCAGCTTTAGTGAGGAGTAGAATAGGTATATCATTCCAATTGCAGTGGCTAAATTAAGAATAACTTGGTTTGTGTTAAATATTATATAATTACTATTTCTAATAAAGTCTGTTTGCTTGATTGCTAGACTTAGTAATCCTATGAGCAGACCTATTCCCGTTATAAACAACGTTTTACTAAGTTTAATCCTCTGATCACTATATTTAGCAAATACAATACCGATGAGAAATGAAAATGCCTGCCCAGACCACAGATTATTTTTGACAAATAGTAAAAAAATTACGGATAATATACCGCTCCAAACAATCCTTTTACTTTCAGGAACAAACTTGTACACGAAATAAAACATAACGTATAGCATAACAAGAAATTGAATGAACAACCAGAAGTTATATGTATGTAGTAGAACAAGGTTACTTATGAAATTCTGTATACCAAATTCTTATGGGTAAATGAGATAGAAAAACACCACTGCGATCCAATAAGGCATGAGAATCTTGATAGCCTTCTTTTAAAAAATCCATCCAGCCCCTTCTTTTCATATGATTTATGTAATCCATAACCTGAACAAATTAAGAATATCGCAACACCAATGGACCCAAGGAAGAAAATATTCTAACCTCGCTATTGTCGCCAATATGTGAGATCATGATCATGATGATTGCAGTTCCTTTAATAATATTTGTGTGATGTCTTGAAAGAAAGGCTATGTCTACTGCCGTGCTCTTATTAAATACGAAACTTGTGATCCAAGTATTACTAGAATACTCATAACACCAGCAACAATGGCCAACATTATAATCACCCCTAGGATAATTTAGAATTTTTATTGGTATATTCCATAAAAATGAGTTCGTATATTCTTAATTTTTCAAAAAATGTAATTTGAATGCAAGAAAAAATACACCCCAGATTTAATGTTTATTCTAAGGGGTGTACTTCAGTAACAGGCGAGGTGTATTCCATATCTACGAACGGATGCTTGACCAAATCACGTTGAATTAATATAGTCAGCAGTTAAATAGTTGTTCAAACTCAAGGTCTGTAATATGTCGTATTGGCATGAAACGATACTTTTCTGAATCAAGCTGAGGTCTTGGATGAGGTAAATAGTACATAGATTTATTAATATTTTTTTTATCTAATGATTTCAATACATCATAGCAAAATAGTTTACTTGATACATTTTTAAAAGTATTTTTGAATAAAGTAGCATCTCTTTTTTGATGTCTGAGTATGCCTTGTTGCCCCTTCAACCCCCAGCCAAGAAAAACGATACTTGATTCTGCCGCTGCCGTCGCATTAGATATAAAAGTCCAATTAGCTAATTCAAAATCAAATTGAGCATTGTTTAACTTGCTACTCGTACCTCCAATAAAACTAGAAACATTCACAATATATAAGGCATGGCAACCATGATTTTTTGCAACTTCTATTAAATGCTCAACAGTCTTATCTGTTTGATTGTGGGCTGCATTACTTGGATTCATCATAACGGCAGTTAGTACATTTCCTCCTGGCGCCCAACGTTTTTCTAAAAAATAACGGCGTGATCTGTTTGCATTGAATACAGCTTTTCCTGAAATGGAGGCATAATCACCTGTTTTTAATGATAATTGATTGTCATCAGCCAGTTTTTCAAACCACAAATTTAATCCCCCCTTCTTCTATCATATTCACATGAATATGGTTTAGATGACTGCAAATAAATCGAGATCTGTCCCCAAAAAAAGTTGTTGAAGACTTCTATATGGAACAGTTTTGTTGTTAGATCTACTGTGAACTAATAATTAATCACAAAATAACCCATCCTAACCGGTAGCGAACCTGCGGTTTTTTATTTATAATAATTATTATCTGGATTTCATAAAGCGTTCAAAAAATCTGTAAAAAGTCGTATTTTCGTGTGATATACTTAACACAGTGTTTTGAGATGTTGTGAAAGTGAATATTATGTAAAAATATTCTTTAATATAACTGTACACAGTAATGAATAGAGACTAGGATGGTGAACTATCGATGCACATCGTCGTCGTTGGCCTGAATTATCGTACGGCTCCCGTGGAGGTTAGGGAACAGTTTGCTTTTGCGGAGAGTGATCTTCCGGCAGCGCTTCATCAATTGATGAAGACGAAGGGGGTGCTGGAAGGGGTCGTAGTAGCCACCTGCAACCGTACGGAAATTTATGTGGTCATGGACCGTCTCCATATGGGAGGTTATTTCCTCCGCGGCTTTATGGAGCAGTGGTTTGGAGTGAAGAACGAGCAATTTGCACAGCATATGTATATATATGAAGACGAGCAGGCGATTGCGCATTTATTCCGCGTGACCTGCGGCCTGGATTCCATGGTGATTGGCGAGACGCAGATCCTGGGACAGGTACGGAGTTCTTTTCTCACGGCTCAGGCTGAGGGTGTAACTGGAACTTGGTTCAATCGGTTATTTAAACAAGCGGTGACGCTGGGCAAAAGAGCACATAGTGAAACGTCAATCGGCGAAAGCGCAGTATCTGTCAGTTATGCGGCAGTGGAGCTGGGCAAGCGGATTTTTGGCATGTTCACTGGTAAAAGGGTGCTGATTCTCGGTGCCGGCAAAATGAGCGAGCTGACTGTAAAGCATCTATATAGTAGCGGTGCGGCGGAAGTGATTGTCGCTAACCGTACGCTATCGCGTGCGATTGAGCTGGCAGAGAAGTTCTCGGGTAAGCCGAGCACGATTGAAGATGCACTAAAAACACTTAATGAGGTAGATATCGTGATCAGCTCAACGGGAGCGGATGGGTATGTACTCTCGGGAGATCAGGTAGCGAATGCTATGAAGCGTCGCCCTTCGCGGCCGCTTTTCATGATTGATATAGCTGTACCTCGTGATATTGATCCTGCAGCGGCTAATGTGCCAGATGTTTTTTTGTATGATATTGACGATCTGGAGGGCATTGTGGAGAGTAACCTGGAAATGCGCCGGAGTGAAGCTGCGAAGATTGAAGTGATGATCAGCGAGGAAATGGATGAATTCCAACTGTGGCTGAAGACGCTTGGCGTGAGACCGGTAATCCGGGCGCTTCAGGATAAGTCGAATGCAATTCATGAGGAAACGATGGAGAGTCTGTTCAATAAGCTGCCTGAGCTGGACGAGCATCAGCGCAAGGTGATTCGTCGTTTGACCAAAAGCATTGTGAACCAAATGATGCATGATCCAATCAATGTAATTAAAGAGATGTCCGGCGGCAAGCAGGGGAATGAAGCGCTTGATTATTTCTCCAAAATCTTTGCCTTGCAGGAACAGCTCGAATCCAATTCAGATGGCGGAGATTCCGCCCCGGTTAAGCAGTCTAGTTCCGCAGAACGAACTGCCGGTAGCGGCGATTTTTCTGTGCCTAAGACGGTGCTTGCTCCGGCAGGCCTGTTGGGTAGGTGAGTGATATGCAACTGCTGAACGGAATATATGATGCCGCTCTGCTGCTATATGCCCTGAGCCTGCTGTTTGTTTTCTCGGATTGCCTTTATCGCAACCCGAGTGGGAAGCGGTTAGGCACGGGGCTTCTTGTTGTTGTGGGTCTTTTACAAGCTGCGGGGCTCGGGATTCGTTTCTCTCAGGAGAAGGGACTGCCCATTTTTACACCTTATGATTTCTTGTTCTGGTTTGCATTTAGTATTGTTCTGACTTCGCTTGCGGTGGCTTTCACGCGTGGTGGGGAGTTTACGATTCTGCTGCTTAGTGTGGCTGGATTCTGTGTTTTTCTCCTAAATCGGGTGTGGCTGACGGCTGGGGGACATACGCTTGAGACTTGGAGCGCGGTGTATGGCTGGCTGACGATGCATGTGATTTTGGCCAACTTAAGTTTTGCTGCACTGACACTAGGGACCGTATTTGCAATTTTGTATTTATTCCTGCACACCAGACTCAAAAGCAAGCAATGGAGTGACCGAATTCGTCGTTTGCCGAACTTAGAGACTACAGATAAATACTCTTACACAGCTATTCTGGTGGGGACTCCTTTGCTGGCAATCTCTCTGGTGATGGCTAGCTTATCTATTGTATCTGAGGGCCGGACACTATTATTGAAGGATTTAAAAGTATTAACAACGCTTATCGGCCTCGGGATTTACATATTTTATATTATCTTTAAGAAATCCGGGCGGAAAAGTGGAGTAAGTATGGCTCGCTGGGCGATTTTAGGATATGCTTTTACTATCTTGAATTTTTTGTTGAATTCTTTGTCTGGTTTTCACGGTTGGAGCGGGGAGTGAAGGACATGACTCGGTATTTACCTATAATGCTGGATTGTGAAGGGCAACTGGTTGTGGTTATTGGCGGTGGTGCTGTGGCTGAACGGAAGGTGAGTGGGCTGCTAGAGGCTGGAGCGGTGGTTAAGGTGATTAGTCCCTCTTTGACAGATACACTTGTCGCTCTAACAAAAAAGGGTCTCATGACCTGGCATGACCGCGCTTATGCTCCCGGAGATCTCCGTGGGGCCTTTCTCGTATATGCAGCCACTAATGATAGAACGGTTAATGAAGAGGTTGCGCAGGAGTCTAGGCGAATTGGCATTCCTGTGAATGTGGCTAGCCATGCGGAAGCGGGTAATTTTATCACGCCCGGAGTTATACGAAGGGGTCGTTTGACGGTAGCTGTATCTACTTCAGGAGCTGGGCCGCTTGCGGTTGCGAGGATTAAAACTGTGCTTGAAGAGGCACTGGATGCGGCGTATGAGCCTTATTTGGATTTTGTACATACCATGCGAACCCGGATTAAGGAAAGGGAATCTTCTGCTGAAGTTCGCGGAAGGCTTTTGCGGAAGCTCGGGGCGATCGATGTGTTGAACGAGATGAGAAACGGTAGCTTTATCGCGTGGAGCGCGGAGGATATGGATGCTTGGATTGCTAGTCATCGGGCGGAGTAAAAGTGCGCGTGAACACTGTGAAGATTACAAAATTAGGTTAGATTAATGATATGAGAAAAATAGGCTACTGTCGGGATAGGTGAGATAGCGGTAAAAGTACTGATGAACTAATTAGAGATGAGCAAAACAGCGAAAAGAGGGACAAAAATACCTCTCAATTGAGCTATAGTCGTCGAAGATGCTAAATGAGGTGTATAAATGCCCCTGAATTAGCTGAAAACGGTCATATCAGCGAAAAGAGGGACAAAAATACCCCAGAATTGAGCTATAGTCGCCGAAGAAGCTAAATGAGGTGTATAAATACCCTTGAATTAGCAGAAAACGACCATATCAGTGAAAAGAGGGACAAAAATACCCCTTAATTGAGCTACAACCTCGGAAGTACTATATATGTTTTACGGTGAAGAGTAAGAGGCAGACGCTATCAGGAGGAATGGACAATGCGTAAGATTATTGTGGGGAGTAGACAGAGTGCGCTTGCGTTGACGCAAACAGGGCATGTAATTGCCGATCTGGAGCGACTTAGTGAGGAGCATGGGTTTGGTTTTACTTTTGAGGTGAAAAAGATTATTACCAAAGGGGACCGCATCCTTGATGTCACCTTGTCCAAGGTCGGCGGCAAAGGGCTGTTCGTGAAGGAAATCGAGCAAGCAATGCTTGAAAAGGAAATCGACATGGCAGTGCACAGCATGAAGGACATGCCCTCCGAGCTACCGGAGGGGCTGATCAACGGCGCTGTGCCGAAGCGTGTCGATCCGCGCGATGCACTGATCTCTAACGGAGGCGTCTCGCTGGACGAGCTGCCTCCGGGCGCACGCGTAGGCACAAGCAGCCTACGCCGCTCCAGCCAGCTAGCTGCGCTGCGGCCTGATCTGGTCATTGAGCCCGTGCGCGGCAACATTGACTCGCGGCTGCGCAAGCTGGAGAGCGGCGAGTACGACGCGATCCTGCTGGCAGTAGCGGGGCTGTCGCGTATGGGCTGGCAGGACCGCGTGAGCGCCTACCTGCCGCCGGAAGTTTGCCTGCCCGCTGTAGGGCAGGGCGCACTCGGCATAGAGTGCCGCGAAGATGACGCCGATCTGCGGAAGCTGTTGGCGTTATACAACGACGCCGATACAGCGTTGACGGTGGCAGCGGAGCGCACGTTCCTTGGCGCGCTGAATGGAGGCTGCCAAGTGCCGATTGGCGCTCATGCAGTGCTTGACACAGCTTCCGAAGCTGTTGCAGCGGAGCGCAAAGTGATCTCCTTAACCGGAATGGTGGGAACGCCTGACGGTTCAACGATTTTGAAAGAAACTTGCACTGGGGTAGACCCGGTACAGCTCGGCGAAGAAGTTGCTAAGAAGCTGATCGCAAGAGGAGCGGAGAAGATACTGTCAGACGTTAGGGGATGAGGGGATTGACGGGGAAGGTTTATTTGGTAGGTGCAGGTCCCGGGGACGCAAAACTGATTACTGTAAAAGGCCTCGAGTGTATTCGAAAAAGCGACGTACTGGTGTACGATCGGCTGGCAAGTCCTAGATTGCTGAAATGCATGAAGCCTGGCGGCGAGAAGATTTATGTAGGCAAGCTGCCGGATCGCCACACGATGAAGCAGGAAGAGATTAATCAATTGTTAGTTGATTTGGCTTTGCAGGGGAAAACAGTGGTGCGGCTTAAGGGTGGGGACCCTACGATTTTTGGCCGCGTAGGTGAAGAAGCGGAGCTGCTGCGCAAAAATGGGATCTATTACGAAATCGTACCGGGCATCACGTCGGCGATCAGCGTACCTGCTTATGCGGGTATACCTGTCACGCACCGCGATCATGCTTCTTCCCTGTCGATTATCACCGGACATGAGAGTCCAGATAAACTGGATCATTCCATTCATTGGGATAAAGTAACGAACGCCACAGGGACGTTAGTATTCTTGATGGGCGTAGCTAAAATAGGATATATCAGCGCCCAGCTAATCAAGCATGGGCGTCCGCCAGAAACACCCGTGGCGCTGGTACGCTGGGGCACACGCGCAGATCAGGAGACACTGACGGGAACCCTCGCCGATATTGAGGCGAAGGTGAAGGCGGCGGATTTTCAGCCGCCAGCCGTGATCGTTGTCGGCGACGTGGTGCTGCAACGCGAGCAGCTCAAGTGGGTTGAGGCGATGCCGTTATTCGGCAAACGCATCGTAGTGACACGGGCTCGCAGCCAAGCAAGCGAGCTCGTGGATATGATTGAGGAACTCGGCGGAGAACCCTACGAGTTCCCGGTGATCGAGACGATTATGCCGGAAGGCGCAGAGAAGAAGGAGAAGATTGCAGCGGCGTTTGGCGCGCTGGAATCGTACGACTGGGTATTCTTCACTAGCCCGAACGGTGTGGAGTTTTTTTGGCGCCACTTGGCGGAGCAGGGGGCGGACATTCGGGGGCTTCACCGCGCAAGGATTGCAGCGGTGGGGCCGGGCACTGCTGCCGCGCTGGCGCAGCGCGGGGTGATTGCTGAAGAACTTCCGGCGAAGTTTCAGGCGGAAGGTCTGATTGAGACGTTCGGCCCTCGGCTGCTGCCGGGGCAGAACGTGCTGTTGCCGCGCGGTGATCTGGCGCGCGAATGGCTGCCGGACAAGCTGAGAGAGCTTGGCCTTCAAGTGACAGACGTCGATACCTATGAGACGGTTGTGACTGGTGAGGATGATGACGAGCTGTTGAAGCTGCTGGAGGAGGGGCGTGTTCACGCAGTAACCTTTACCAGCTCTTCGACGGTGCGCAATTTCATCCACATTCTGAAGCGAATGGGGCTGGAAGATCCACTCCCACTGCTAGCTAACGTGAAAATAGCCTGCATTGGGCCATTAACCGAGCAGACTGCCGTGGAGGCGGGGCTTACTCCGGGACTACTTCCTGAAGAAGCTACTATTAATGCTCTGGTGCAGGAGCTCTGTCGCTGGAATGCAGAGACTCAACTTCAAAAAGCTTGAATGGACGCCAATCGAACATCGGCTTTATAACATCGCCTGAAGTTGTATCTATCTAGGAAGTCTCACACCGCTATTGTAAGTAACTTAAGTAGCATGAGCTTGGCCTCCGAACGTAGTTACTGTTAAAGCTCAGAGTATGATGGACGGCTGAGTTGTAAACTAACTGGTGTGTATGGGTGAGTAAGTCTATGTACGTATAAAGTTCACGTAGCTCTAATTGATATGTTAGATATTGGGTACTTGGATTAGGTCAGATTGAGGTTTAGTTGCACTTTATACACTTAAATTCCCTGAATTTTAGCGAAAATCCATTTTAGTTGTAATATGTGCAATTAAATATGCGCTAAAACAGGGGTTTTCGCTCTTTTGTAATAAATAACTGTAGAGAGTGCAACTAAAACTTACAGTTACGATAAAACTTCAAAATAACTGCACAAACTACAACTATGCCGCAGCTAGTCAACGATCGAGGGTTTAGTTATATATTTTATTTTCAGGAGGATGAACAAATGAGCTTTCCAATAACACGTCACCGCCGTCTACGCGGATCTGCTGGAATTCGCGGTATGGTGCGGGAGACCGTACTGAATGTGCTGGATTTTGTACAGCCTATATTTGTGACTTATGGAACAGGTGTGAAGAATGAGATTAGCTCGATGCCGGGCGTGTACCATTTTTCACTGGATACTTTAAAAGCAGAAGTGGACGAGATTGCCGCACTGGGCATTCCGGCTGTGCTGTTATTCGGGATTCCTGAAACGAAGGATGCTATCGGTTCTTCCGGTTTCGCAGAGGATGGAATTGTGCAAGAGGCTACTCGCTTGATCAAGCAGTGGTACCCTGAGCTGTTGGTCGTTGCAGATACCTGCCTTTGTGAATTTACGGATCACGGACATTGCGGGATGGTGCATACGCATACGGTGAACGGTGTTGTACACGGGGATGTCATCAACGATGCTTCGTTAGAGCTGTTGACTCGTACGGCGGTGTCCCAAGCTAAAGCTGGAGCAGATATTATTGCCCCTTCGAATATGATGGATGGATTCGTACACGCGATTCGTGCGGGACTGGATGAGAATGGCTTTGAGCATGTGCCGATTGTGTCGTATTCGGTCAAATATGCTTCGGCATTTTATGGCCCTTTCCGCGAAGCTGCGGATTCGGCACCTCAGTTCGGGAATCGCAAAACGTATCAAATGGACCCTGCTAATCTGCGCGAAGCGCTCCGTGAAGCAGAATCCGATGTGCTGGAAGGCGCAGATATGTTAATGGTGAAGCCAGCTCTGGCTTACTTGGACGTGATTCGTACGATCCGCGATCAATTTGATTTGCCTCTTGTGGCTTATAATGTGAGTGGCGAATATTCCATGGTAAAAGCAGCAGCGCAGCAAGGCTGGATCGATGAGCAAGCCGTTGTGCTGGAAATGCTAACTGGAATGAAGCGCGCCGGAGCGGACATTATTATTACTTATTTTGCAAAAGATGCAGCCCGCTGGCTGCGTGGTTAATCTCGATCACACTGATATCGCTGCCTAAGCAGCTGCTATATACTTGTGAGACCCAGAACAGAACAGAACAGGAGTGAAGATAGATGAGTAATGTGCCAATGGCGCGTAAAGAGGAAGCGTCCCGTAAGGCTTTTGATGAAGCAAAACAATATATTCCCGGTGGGGTGAACAGCCCTGTACGGGCGTTCAAATCCGTAGGTTTGACTCCAATTTATGTGGATCATGGGGTCGGCTCGCGTATTTATGATATCGACGGCAACAGCTTTATCGACTATGTATGCTCATGGGGACCGCTGATTATGGGTCATGCGCATCCTGAGGTTGTAAAGGCATTGCAGGAGACAGCAGTAAAAGGGACAAGCTTTGGAGCACCAACTTTACTCGAAACAGAGATGGCAAAAACCGTTGTTGAACGTGTGGCCTCTGTAGATATCGTACGTATGGTTAACTCCGGAACGGAAGCAACGATGAGCGCGATTCGTTTGGCACGTGGTTATACCGGACGCAGCAAAATCTTGAAGTTCGAAGGCTCCTATCACGGCCACGCGGATAGCTTACTTATTAAAGCAGGTTCCGGTGTAGCCACATTAGGTTTGCCGGATAGCCCGGGTGTTCCTGAAGGTGTAGCAGTAAATACCATCACAGTTCCATACAATGATTTGGAGTCCACTCAGGTTGTTTTTGAACGCTTTGGCAGTGAGATTGCCGCAGTAATTGTGGAGCCGATTGCCGGGAACATGGGTGTTGTACCACCACTTCCAGGATTCCTGGAAGGACTTCGCAAGTTAACCTCAGACCATGGATCTTTGCTTATTTTTGATGAAGTAATGACAGGCTTCCGTGTCAACCGTGGCTGTGCTCAAGGATTGTTCAACATTACTCCGGATATCACTTGCTTCGGCAAAGTCATCGGCGGAGGTCTTCCAGTAGGCGCTTATGGCGGTAAAAGAGAGATTATGGAGCAAATCGCTCCTACGGGACCGATTTATCAGGCGGGCACACTTAGTGGTAATCCATTAGCGATGGCAGCAGGATATACTACGTTGAAGCTGTTAACACCTGAAGTTTATGATCGGTTGGAGCAATTAGGGGCACGATTGGAAGCAGGCTTGAAAAAGAATTCCATTGAGACTGGCATTCCGCTGACCATTAACCGCGTGGGCTCGATGGTCTGCCCGTTCTTCACGGAAGGACCTGTTACCAATTTTGAGACGGCCAAGACTAGCGACACGGACCTATTCCGTCGTTATTTTGGTCATATGTTGAGCCAAGGCATTAGCGTGCCACCTTCACAGTTTGAAGGCATGTTCGTATCGGCTGCGCATAGTGAGCAGGATATTGATGATACCATTGAGGGCCATTATAACGCCCTGAAAGCCCTTTGAGTAACGGAGCCGGAGATCGAACCGGTGGTGGAGCTTGGACTAGACGTGGAGAGTGGCTGGAAGTCACACCCGGCAAAATCATTACTGGAGCCGAGGATTCTGAAGCTGCAATTGACAAGTGGCTGCTGGAAACTGTAGGGATGCCTGAGAAGCTTCATCTGCGTCTGCGCCGAGAGGGAGGCATTCAGTGGAAGGGAGACCGACTTCGGTTGGCTCTTTTCCCTCATCGTGAAGCGGGTATTGAGCCTGTATGGGAAGAGCTTGAGGTGCTGTATGAGGATGATTTTTGCTTGGTCGCCCACAAGCCGGCAGGGATGGCGGTTCATCCAGACGGCAGTGGCTTAGGTGTAACGCTGGATCACCTTGTAGCTGCGCATTATATAGCTTCTGGAGAAGGTGTGGCTGTGCGCCATATTCACCGGCTGGACAAGGATACAACAGGCCCGGTGATGTATGCGAAGAATGAGTTTGCACAGCTTGTCTTAGACGAGAATATGCGCGACAAAAGCATCTCGCGGCTTTACGCCGCGATCGTCGAAGGCACAGTTCCGCCTGCGCTTAAAGTGATCGACGCGCCGATTGGGCGCGATCGCCATCATGCGGCGCGGAGAAGAGTCTCACCCGGCGGACAATCCGCCGTGACTCGAATCATTGGACGCGAGGCACTGCATGGCGGGAGCCTGGTGCATGTGCAGCTGGAGAACGGACGAACGCATCAGATTCGCGTCCATCTCAGCCATATGGGTCATCCCTTGTATGGGGATGCGCTATATGGCGGCCCGGTCTGGGCTTCAAGCGCAGTCGGCCGTCATGCGCTTCATGGTGAATCGTTGACCTTTCGTCACCCTTGGAGCGGAGAACAGCTTGAGGTGAGTGATCCGTGGCCAGAGGATATGCTACAGCTGCGGGAGCTGCTGGCTGAAGCACCTTAACGATACGTATACCTAAGAGCCGTAAAATCAGCAAAAGCTGGTTTTACGGCTTTATTAATTTATTTTTCGCAGAGTAAATAAATTTCTAATTTTTTTCAGAAAGAAACATCTATCTATGTCCTATTAGCAAACGAAGCATATAATACTTTGTTCATGCGGAGCAGGGTATGTCTGTACAAGGAGAGTTCGATTAGCCTCTGAATTTATGAAATTAATTAGCATCCTGTCCGGTTAGTGCTGCCAAAGTTGTCATGCCTTCCTGTTTGAAGCATATACATGTGGGGAGTAACATTTTGGGCTTATGCTCTGGGCCTGTCTCAGGGTTAGATTATGCCAAGAAGGAGGACATATCCCGTGTTTGATCAGTCCCACGGCTTGCGGTTTGATATTTATGAACGCATTCACCTATCGGAAGAGCTTCCGGGAATAGCTGAGCTGGAGGAGGTTGAACTACTTCCGGAAATCCAGGTGATTCAGCGGGAGGATCGTGCCGAGTTATATGGTCAGCTGTTGCTTACCGGACTCTACCGGAGCGAAGATGACCGAACGCAGCGTCTGGAGCACGCCATTCCCGTTGAAATCACTGTTCCGCTTACACGCGTCAGCTCGATTGAAGATATTGGGGTGGAGATCGAGAATTTTGATATTGATCTGCTCACGATGCGTACTGTGAATATAACAGGCGTATTATCCCTGCGGGGAATCGGTGGTGCGGAGCCTCAACCACAACCGACCTGGCAGCAGGAAGAGTACACAGTGGCTTATTCCCCTCTCAGTGATGACAGGGTAATCGAAGCATCTGCAGAGAACCAAGAACACGAAACTGATGCACTTTATGAAAATTCACAGTGGACCTTTGGTGAGGATGCATCGGAGGTTGCTGTAGAAGAACATGAGCATGCAGAAGCGAATGCAGAAGCAACAGAGGCCCCGCTGGTCTCAAGCGGAGCGGGTCAATCGTCCCCTATAGTTAATTTCTCATCCGCTCATGAGAAGGACAAGGGCGCGAAAGCCCGGACGCATAGTCTGGATTCGCAAACTGAGAATTCCAAAGCAGGTATAGCGGATTACTGGTTTAAAGCTGAGTCACAAAATGAGGAAGCTGAGGTTACACAGCTGAATCAAGTTAGCCAAGTGAGTGAAGCGGATCAGGAGCAAGAAGCGGAATATACCTTTGCTTCCAGAGAAAAAGCTGTCCCAGCAGCCACTGTTGAGGCAGAGCAGGACATTGCTGTATTCGCTTCAGAAAACGAGGCAAACCATGAGCTTCACGCACAAGAAGAGAATGCTCAGCCGATCAGTGAGAATGCAAACGAAGCCTTTGTTTCTCAAGAGACGGTGCCACAGCCAGAGGAGAAGCAAGACCTTAAGATTGCGTTAGGTAGTAAGAAAGAAGCAGAGGTTCCAGCGAAAGAACATCTCACCTTCTCTTCATTACTTAGCTCTAGTCGTTCCCGTAAAGAACAGGAAGCTCTTCAGTCTGAAGGAACTGCATCGGCTGCAGCGATCATTCCAGAAGCGGGAAATAATACAGAGTGGAAGAGCAGATTCATTACCGGAGCAGATGGCGCTAACTTGTTCCGGAAGGTTCGCCTTTGCATCGTGCAGCGTGAAGAAACGCTAGATACGATCGCAGAGAAGTATCAGCTAAGTGCGCGGGAGCTGGGAATGTATAATCGATTGTCAGGGCAGAGTGTAGAAGAAGGGCAAGTATTGTACATTCCGTAGACGAGTTACAATGCGTACTCACATGAATTGGTGAATCCCGATCTGATAGTAGATCGGGATTTTTGTCTAAATATAAGAATATATAAGTTTCACGTTATACATTATCCTTATATTTCTCGAATAAACGCTTACCGTCCGTAAAAGGACGTCGAAGGCGTTTATTCTTGTGTGACCGGAGAACGTTAGAAAGTGGGGTATCTAACCAACGCAGAGTGATGAATCGAATGAAAATTCGACATATGCACGCTATAAGTCGAAATTCCGCTTAAAGTCCCGCTGTAGAAGCCTATTCAGGTTGACTAGGGATGACTCAAAATGTATTATGGAGTAAGCAATATCTAAGTAAAGACTGGGAACGGGAAGAGTAGGCGGTCAGCCCTTCAGAGAGCGGAATGCAAGTGCTGTGACATTCCGTAGGATACAGCCACCGAAGTCGCCCCGGAGTCGCCCTTCTGAGCTTGTCTTCATAGGCATGAGAGATAAGTTAGGATGTGGCCGGTAGCAGCCGTTATCTGTACGAGTGTCGCGCTAAGCTTCTGAACCGTAAGGTGAGAGAAGTGTAGGTTTATTTTTCATTGGCGCGAAACAAAGGTGGTACCGCGAAAGAATGGCCTTTCGTCCTTTGAGACGAGGGGTCTTTTTGTTTTTTAAATATAAGAATGTATAAGTTTCACTCTGTATATCGTTCTTATATTTTTACAAGAAACTACAAGTAACCAAGTGGAGGTATCAGAGAATGGCTGACCAAAACAATCTAACAGCGGCAGAGTTGCCGGACCTGCAAGATACAGCGGCAGATGCTGCCGCTGCAAACGACACTAAGAATGAAATGCCAACAACGTATGATCCGAAATCGGCAGAAACCAAGTGGTATTCCTACTGGACAGAGGGTGGATATTTCCGTGCAGGCGGACGTCCAGATGCAAAAGCATATAGCATTGTAATCCCGCCACCAAACGTAACGGGAATGCTGCACATTGGCCATGCGCTTGATTTTACGCTTCAGGACATCTTGATTCGTACGAAACGGATGCAGGGCTTCGACACGCTTTGGCTACCAGGTACGGACCATGCCGGTATCGCAACGCAAACAAAGGTAGAGCAAAAGCTGCGTGAACAAGGAATCTCAAGACATGATCTCGGACGCGAGAAGTTCCTGGAGCAGGTATGGGATTGGAAAGATAAATATGCGAATACCATTCATGAGCAGTGGGCTAAGATGGGGCTTTCCCTTGACTATTCCCGTGAACGGTTTACCTTGGATGAAGGGTTGTCGAAGGCTGTACGTGAGGTATTCGTTAAGCTTTACAATAAAGGTTTGATCTACCGTGGGAAACGTATTATCAACTGGGACCCGGCGGCTCGCACAGCATTGTCGGATATCGAGGTTGAATATAAAGAAGTTAACGGTCACTTGTATCACCTGCGTTACCCGCTCAAAGACGGTAGTGGATTTATTACAGTAGCAACCACACGTCCGGAGACGATGCTGGGCGATACGGCGGTTGCTGTTCATCCGGAAGACGATCGTTATAAAGATCTGATCGGCAAAACGTTGATCCTGCCGATTATTGGCCGTGAGATTCCGATTATCGCTGATGATTATGTAGACAAAGAGTTTGGTAGTGGTGCGGTTAAGATTACACCAGCTCATGACCCGAATGACTTCGAGATGGGTCAACGTCACAACTTACCGCAGATTAACGTAATGGATGAGAGCGGTACGATGAATGAAGAAGCAGGACCTTATCAAGGTCAAGACCGGAGTGTATGTCGTAAGGCCATTACTGCTGACCTGAAGGAGCAAGGTGTGCTGATCAATATCGAAGATCATGTGCATCAAGTAGGACACAGTGAACGCTCTGGAGCCGTTGTTGAACCCTACTTGTCCACACAATGGTTCGTGAAGATGCAGCCACTGGCTGAAGCTGCCATCAACGCACAGAAGGATGGGAACGGGGTTAACTTTGTACCGGACCGTTTCGAGAGAACTTACCTGAATTGGATCGAGAACGTTCGCGATTGGTGTATTTCCCGTCAGCTATGGTGGGGACATCGAATTCCAGCATGGTATTCCGAGTCTACTGGTGAACTGGTTGTGGCAAATGACGAGGAAGAAGCGCGCCGGATCAGCGGTCTAACCGATCTGAAACAGGACGAGGATGTATTGGATACTTGGTTCAGCTCTAATCTGTGGCCTTTTGCGACACTAGGATGGCCGGATGAGAACAGCGCAGATTTCAAACGCTACTATCCGAACGATGTGCTCGTAACAGGTTACGATATTATTTATTTCTGGGTAGCGCGGATGATCTTCTCAGCCCTCGAATTTACCGGAGAAAAACCGTTCTCTGATGTATTGATGCACGGTTTGGTACGGGATTCCGAAGGCCAAAAAATGTCCAAATCTCTCGGAAACGGCGTAGATCCGCTTGAAGTTATCGAGAAGTATGGCGCTGATGCAATGCGCTACATGATTTCTACCGGCAGTACCGCCGGACAGGATCTGCGTTTCCGCTGGGAAAAGGTTGAACAGGCGCGTAATTTCGCCAATAAGATCTGGAATGCATCACGCTTCGCGCTCATGAATTTGGAAGGCGTAAGCTTTGAGAATATTGATATTTCTGGTGAGCTAAGTACTGCTGATCGTTGGATTCTGCACCGTCTGAACGAAACTTCTCGCGAAATTACGCGTCTAATTGACTCGTACGAGTTCGGTGAGACCGGTCGCCAGCTGTACAACTTCATTTGGGACGATCTCTGTGACTGGTATATTGAGTTCGCGAAGCTGTCGCTTTACGGATCAGATGCCGCTGCCAAAGCTAAGACACAGTCTGTACTTGCTTATGTATTAGACCGCACAATGCGCCTGATTCATCCGTTCATGCCGTTTATTTCGGAGGAAATCTGGCAGCACTTGCCGCATGAAGGAGAGACGATTACCCTTGCTGCATGGCCGGAGTATGATGCTGCTCTGGAGAACCCACAAGCGGTAGCAGAAATGAACCTGTTGATGGATGTAATCCGGGCGGTTCGTAATATCCGTGCGGAAGTGAATGTACCGATGAGCAAAAAGGTTGAATTGATCATCAAAGCGGGTAATGAAGAAACGCTGAGTATTATTACCCGTAACGACAACTACATTGGACGCTTCTGTAATACGTCTTCTTTCGAAGCTGGCCTGAATCCGCAAACGCCGGATAAGGTAATGTCCGCTGTAGTTACAGGAGCAGAACTGCTTCTGCCATTGTCGGGCCTCATTGACATTGAACAAGAAATCGCTCGTCTGGAAAAAGAAGTACAGACGCTAAACAGCGAAGTAGAACGCGTAGAGAAAAAATTGAGCAATCAAGGCTTCGTAGCTAAAGCTCCTGCTAAAGTTATCGAAGAGGAACGGGCGAAGCAGGCAGATTATTCTGCTAAACGTGAGAAAGTACTTGCCCGCATCGCAGAGCTGAGAGGATAAGAGACATGGATGACCTAAATCGGGGCGGAAATACCGCCCCTCTTGCGACATACACCGAAGCGGTTGATTGGATCAAGAGCCTAATTCCTTTTGGAATCCGGCCAGGTTTAGATAGAATTGAGATGTTGATGGACAAGCTGGGAAATCCGCATCGTCGGCTGAAATTTATTCATGTTGCGGGAACGAACGGCAAAGGCTCAACTTGTGCTTTCTTAACTAGTGCACTTATACAAAGCGGCTATTCTGTAGGAACCTTTACGTCTCCGTATATTACTAAGTTCACGAACAGGTTCCAATACAATAATACGGACATTGCTGAAGAAACGCTTGTCGAGCTGGTTAACCAATTACGTCCGCTAGTCCAAGAAATTTCGGAAACGGAGTTTGGCTCACCTACGATGTTCGAGGTAACTACAGCTGTAGCCATTCTATTTTTTGCGGGCGTCTCTTGTCCTGATGTTGTCGTATGGGAGACCGGGCTTGGGGGAAGGCTGGATGTAACGAATATCGTGACTCCGATTGTTTCTGTGATTACTAATGTTGGTCATGATCACATGGATATTTTGGGAGATACGCTAGAGAAGATAGCGATGGAGAAAGCCGGAATTATCAAGACAGGCGTACCTGCTGTTAGCTGCGTAACTCAGCCGGAGGTTGTGGCGGTTCTGAAAGAGAAAGCAGCGGCTTGCCGCTCAACTCTTTATCTTGCAGGAGAAGATTTTAGTTATGAAGCTAGTGGAATCCGTGAGGGTGCCCAGACTTTTCATTTTAAGGGTCCCTTCCGTTCGCTTGAGCTTGGGATTGAGATGAAAGGCGAGCACCAGATTAGCAATGCGGCGGCTGCCATGATGGTACTTGAAGTTCTGCGCCAGTATATGGCTTTTATGCTTGAGGATGAAGATGTTCTTGAAGGTTTGCGCCACGCATTCTGGGCTGGAAGGCTGGAAGAGGTAAGCAAGTCTCCTAGGATTGTACTGGACGGAGCGCATAATCCGGAAGGTGCGGAGAGTCTTGCAAAAAGTCTGCCTCAGCTCTATCAATACGGTAAATTAAATTTACTTATGGGAATGCTGTCAAATAAGCATCATGAATCCTACTTTAAGCATATACTGCCTATAGTGGATACGCTCATCCTGACCGAACCGGATTTCCAGAACAAAATGGACGCGGAGAATCTGCAAGTTATCGCAGAAAGTCTGCGGGAGAAATATGCCAAGGAAAACTTGGCAATCATAGTAGAACATAATTGGGGAAAAGCGCTGCAGCTACTGAAGTCGATTACAGCGGAGGATGACCTTGCCGTCGTATCTGGTACGCTGTATTTAATCTCTGACGTACGCGGTACACTTTTGCAGCAACCCGATACTGAAAAAGGCTGGTGACGACTGTTGGATACTACTGAACGTGTGCATTTTATAGGGATCGGCGGCTACGGAATGAGCGCGATTGCCCGGGTAATGCTGGAAATGGGATATACAGTTACGGGCTCCGATGTGGCTGCCCAAGAATTAACGGATAAATTGATTGCCAAAGGTGCCAAGATTTATATCGGGCATACTGCGGAACAAGTAAAAGGTGCGGATCTAGTCGTATACTCTACGGCTTTGTCTAGTGATAATGTGGAATGGGTGGAAGCTGAACGTCTTAAGATTCCAATTCTGCATCGTTCACAAATGTTAGCCCGTTTATTGAATGAACGTAAAGGGGTAGCCGTTGCTGGAGCACACGGAAAAACTACCACCTCCTCCATGATCGCACTCGTGATGGAAGAATGTGACGTTGATCCAACGTACATTATTGGCGGAGAGATTATGAACGTGGGTACGAATGCAAAGGCAGGACAAGGTGAGTTTGTAGTAGCGGAAGCAGATGAGAGTGATGGTTCTTTCCTGCACTATCACCCTTGGCTTGGGATTGTTACGAATGTGGAAGCGGATCACTTGGAAAATTACGATGGGGACTTTAACCGTCTTAAGGCTGCATACGTGCAGTTTATGAATCAAACGCGCGAAGATGGAACGGCGATAGTATGCGCTGATGACGAGAATGTGATTTCTCTTTTACCTGAAGCAACAGGTAAGGTGATTACTTATGGCATCAAGTCGAATACTGCGGATTATATCGCCACTGATATCGTTCTAGGCGATCGTCAGGTGTCTTACACGATGAATCATAATGGGGAAGTGCTTGGACGGATTGAACTCTCAGTTCCCGGACAGTACAATCTTTATAATTCAATGGCAGCGGTAATCGCTTGTTTGAAATCAGGAATCTCCTTTGAGAAAATCGCTGAAGCGATTGTGAAATTCCATGGTGCGAAGCGCCGTTTTCAAGTGCTCGGAGAAGTCGATGACATTCTGGTCATTGATGATTATGCGCATCACCCTACCGAAATTCAAGCAACAATCAGTGCTGCCAAGGCTACAGGAAAACGGATTATTGCGGTATTCCAGCCTCAACGTTATACACGTACTTTCTTTCTGTTAGATGCTTTCAGCCGTGCCTTTAGTGAAGCTGACGAAGTCATCATCACCGATATTTACTCTCCGGCTGGAGAGAAACAGATCGAGGGTGTTACTTCTGCGAAGCTGGTTGAGCTTATCGTTAAGAACAGTAATGCAGGCGCAAGACATCTACCAACCAAAGAAGATGTTCTTGCTGATCTGACACCTCGTATTGCTCCAGGTGATCTGGTGATTACGATGGGTGCAGGCGATATCTGGAAGGTCGGATACGCACTGGCAGACGGTTTGAAGAAGCATTAATATTACAGATCGTAGCTAATACGAGGATATTCAAATTCTCTCTTTAATAGCACTTCCCCCAAATTTCCTTCAGATCATCTATTTGTTTATCTGAAGGGAGCTTAGGGGGAAGTGTTTTTTTGGTATTGTTAGCGTATTTACTGATATAGTTATAAAGTGCTATAGTGCTGTCAGAAGAGGATCGATTTTTTAACGTATATTTGGGGCTCCCACAAAGTACCTGAGTACGCATAGAAGCAAAGACTCAAGTTGTGGGGATATTTTCACATAGGTGGTGACGTATGAGCTCCCTGATTGAAATTAGAACACTAATTTATTTGTTTATTTTTGGTAACTTATTTATGTTGCTGCTAATAACCAATTATCGAAGTACCGCTGTTAAAGATACCGCCTCGACAATGTTCATCCGATCAAAAGGGGTACAGCTGCTCTTTTGGTGTTCGATATTACTGTGGGATTACCTCCCTCATACGTTGTCCATTCCACTTAGCAATGCTCTGATTCTCGGCGGGTGCTGTCTAGAAATTACAGCCTTACTGCTGATGATGGGAGTACTGGGACCAAGAATAAAGCGATATTACATCATCCTTTCGGTATGGAGTGCAATCAGTTTTAGTATCATCGCCTTATTTTTTAATCATTCCAACCTGCGCATCGCCTGTACATCACTTTGGTCTATATTGTTTGTAATCTATCCGGCTTATCATCTAACTGTAAATAAAAAGGCTACCCCTCTTCAAAAAATATTGGGTGTGTTATTTTATGTAATTGCAGTGATTATGCTCATGCGGGCATTTGTTGCACTGATTTGGGAGCCTGAGATGAATGTGTTTTCAACAAATCTTACGCAGTATTTGTATTATCTGGGAATGTATTTATTATTTATTGTGGGGGCGGCCGGTTTTATTCTACTCTCTAATGAACATTCTTATGTCAAACTAAAAAGAATAGCCAGTTACGATGATTTGACGGGGATTCTAAACCGTGGAGCATTTCTTCAGGAAGCGGAGATAAAGCTTGAAAAAGCATTTCGAGAGCAGGAGTACTTCTCATTTTTGCTATTGGATTTGGATCATTTTAAAGAGGTCAACGATACTTACGGTCATGATACGGGTGATATAGTTCTGGAAGAATTCGCATCGACGATTAAAGATCATCTCGGAAATGGTGATTTGTTTGGCAGACTAGGGGGCGAGGAATTCGCAGTCATACTCTGTGGAATAGATGAACAAGGCTGTGACCAGAAAGCCGAGACACTTCGCGAGGCGGTAATGAATGCTTCCACTCATAAGATTCCCCAGGGGTACACTGTTAGTATAGGTGTAATTACGATCATGCCAGATCAGGAGATCTCGATAAATAAGTTGTACAAGCTAAGCGACAAGGCGTTATATCAGGCCAAACAAGAGGGAAGAAATAGAATCATCAGATACCGATATGTATACTAAGAGTCAGGAATAGTTGGGGAGGTGAACTTCACTCATATGCATCTGGATCTCCAGACACTGCTGGTATGTCTCTTTCTATGGCAATCGTTCACGGTGCTGCTTATCGTGGTATATCGTTTACGCTACGCACAGGAACAGACGTATTCATTGTTTATCACAGCAAAATATTTGCAATTAGCAGTCTTGATCCTTTTATTGCTGAAGGATTATATAGATTCGTCACTTAGTCTACCGATCATAGTACTTCTTGCTTTGGCTGGCGGTACGCTCGAAAGCTTAGCGCTTCTGATGCTTCTAAGAGTATTCGGGAATAAGGTTGAAAAATATTATTCTATATTATTCGGAGTATCGATTATCGTTGTGGTGCTGATGTATTTGTTTAAGCAAGAGGATTCCCTCGTTATTGCCGTTGCTTGCCTTGCGGGAGTTCTGATTATCGCCTACCCTGCTTATGTTTTATGCTTGAAGGTTATGGAGACCTCACTACAAATGATAATGGGACAGCTATATTTTATTGTTATCTTATCGTTGGCAGGGAGAGCTTTGGAACCGCTGTATTCTGTGTTAGGATTCAATACGCAAGTGACACAATTCCTTTATTTGATTTTTTATCTCGGTATTTATTTGTATATGTTTTTAGGAACCGCTGGGATTATGCTGCTTTATAGAGAGGATTCCTTTGCAGAAATGGAGCGGGTTGCAACTTATGATGAGTTGACAGGTATTTTGAACCGCAGGTCGTTCGTTCTGCGTGCTCGGCCTTTAATAGCTGCTTCAGCAATGAAGAAGCTGCCCTATTCTTTTTTACTGCTGGATGTGGATCACTTTAAGAGCATAAATGATACTTACGGTCATAATATGGGAGACCAAGTACTGACTGATCTGGCGTCTAAAATCGAGCAACAGCTTGGCAATGGTGATTTGATCGGTAGATTTGGGGGAGAAGAGTTCGCAGTACTTCTGCATAGAGCTGATGAGAAAAATAGTGATGTTATTGCTGAAGGAATGCGCACAGCTGTTTTAGGCTCAGTGATTCATGGTGTTCCGCTGCATTACACGATAAGTATTGGGGTCATTACGATAGAATCAGGCGAGCGTTTTTCTCTGAACAATCTCTACAAACTTTGTGATAATGCATTATATCAGGCTAAGAAAAAGGGCAGAAACTGCGTCGTTAGAAGCTACGAAATATAAAAGTGTCTTTCTTTCGTCATTAGACGAGGAAGACACTTTTTTTGTTGCATATGGAATGGTTCATTATACCTAACGACTATAAGAATTATGTTTAGAGAATTCATGTTCATGAATCTCTGGAAAAAGGAGATTTTTGGGTTAGATTATCAAAAAAATGGCGATTTATAAAGGTTTATCGCAATGGATTTCGAATAAAGGATGAAAATATATAATAAATTTAAAGCTTCCCCTATAAATCGACAAATATTTTATATGAAATGAGTTACTATTGAACTGCATCTAAAGTTGCAGTGGAAAGTGGAGAGGGTTTAATACAAAAATACAAGGAGCCAGAGTCATGCGAGAAAAAATGCTGTTCCTATCAGCTCAGAATCAAAGCGCAGAGGATCTAGAAGGAGAAATGAGAACAGGGAGTATTCTCGAGATTTTGCTTGGGAAATTTGATATCGATTTGCTGACGTATTCCAGTACGCACAAGGAAATGTCTACAAATGATGGAACTTCACTAAAGGTTCATTACATTAACGGGTGCATTACCTCATGGAAATCCATGCTGCGTCCCTTACATATATTACGGAATTTCACTAATCGGAGTCATGCAGATAAAGACATGAAGAGCACCATCATGGAGCTTTGCAGATCGAATAATTATAGACATGTATTTATATCGCATAGCTTGCTTGGGAATTGTATAGATATGGTTCGGAATCTGCTACCTGAGGCAAGTGTTATTACAGATACGTATCGTTTTGAGAGCGGCGTTGCCGTTGGAAAAGAAATCGGAAGGCCGAACAGCGGTAATCCTTACCATAAACTAAATGAAGCTTTGATTCGGCGGCATAAACGGAGACTAATGAATAAAACAGGGGTACTCCTGGCAACCTCGGAATGGGATGCCCTTAAATTCAAATCCTTATCCTTTGCGGATGCTCGTAAGGTTCATGTTGTTCCTCATTTCATAAAAATGAACGAGTACGACGCTTTTACTGAGCCTGTTGCAAAAGAAAATTCAATAGTTCTGCACTGGAATATGAACACCAGACAGGGAATTAAAGCCGCTCAAAACTTCTTTAAGAAAAGCTACCCATTGATTAAGGAACAAGTGCCTGATATCAAGTGTTACATAACTAGTCATGAGGTTCATTCGGAAGTGTTGACGCTTATAAAAGAAGATGTATCAGTAGTTATCACTGGACCTTTGAAACCGTCAGCGGATTATATTCGTCGAGCTAAAGCGGTTCTAGTGCCTATCCTTGAAGGCTGTGAGGTCTCCAGAAACATTCTGGAATCATGGGCACTCAAAACGCCAGTTGTTACTAGCTCTATGGTATGTGAACGATTGAACTGTGAGCATAACCGTAATATTTTGCTTGCTAACAGCTCAGTTGATGTTGTAGCTAGTGTAATAACGTTGTTAAAGAATCCCGAGATGGCAACGATTATTGCTGATCGGGCGCATCGCACATTGTTGAAGGATTACGAAGTGAATTATGTGAAGAATAAGATTCTTAGTCTTGTATAGAAGGTTTGCCCGAGAAGGGTGTGCCTGCAGTATATAAAAAAACCGCGCGGACGTTTTAGGGTCCAACGCGGTTTTTTATATTCTTGTATGATTTTACAGCAGGTTGCGGCGCAATTCTTCCGGAGATTTAGGAGACAGCATTCCAAGTGGAATATCGAATACTGTACGCGCTCCGCTTTGTCCTTCTTGACTCATGCGTTGAGCGGCTCTGGCATAGGCCACGAGAACACTAGCTGTAAATTCTGGATTGCTCTCCAGCTTCAGGCCAAATTCAATAATCTGCTTTGTGCCTTCCCCTGTTACACCGCTGCGAATAACAAACCCGCCGTGCGGAATTCCGCTATGCTGAGCTGCCAATTCTTCTTCAGTGATGAAAGTAACCGTAGTATCATAATCTGCAAAATAGTTCGGCATATTCACGATTTCCTCGCGAATGCGTTCTTGATCTGCACCTGCCTCAGCAACAACAAAACACTCTCTGAGGTGCTTCTGGCGAGTGGTAAGCTCTGGTGTTTCGCCAGCGCGAATGGCATCAATAACCTCTTGTACTGGAACAGTATATTGTACACCGGCTTTCACTCCATCCACTCTGCGGATCGCATCGGAGTGACCTTGGCTAACGCCTTTGCCCCAGAAGGTATATTCTTTACCTTGCGGAAGAATGGCTTCAGCAAGCAGGCGATTCATTGAGAATAAGCCTGGATCCCAGCCGGTAGAAATTACGCTGAGTGTTCCACCTTGTTTAGCTGCGGCATCAACGGTCTCGTAGAACTCGGGGATTTTGGCATGAGTATCAAAGCTGTCCACGGTATTAAACATCCGGGCAATGGCTGGTGTTTGTTCTGGCAGATCTGTAGCCGATCCTCCGCATAGAATCATAACATCCACTTTTCCCTTATATTGTTCGACGGCAGAGATGTGCTCGAACTTCACACCGGTTTCTCCGGCTTCCAGTTGTCCAGGTTCTCTGCGCGTAAAGATCGCAACTAGCTCGATATCTTCACTTTGGTTGATAGCCTTACGTACACCTTTTCCTAAATTTCCGTAGCCTACAATAGCTGCTTGAATTTTTTGTTTCAGAAGAAGCCCTCCTAATCAGTAGTGAACTAAAGCACTATTTCTAGTTTACCTAGTATAGTGTACAATTTCAGCTCTTTTTATATAGTATATAAAAGTTACATGTAATGTAAACTGAATCTGCATAATCTTTCATAATTCCTAGCGCTTAAAAATAGCATATCTCTCTATTGTCTATCATATATTATTTATAGATTAGATGAGGTGAGGTGTAACTGTTGAATAACGGAAGAATGACATTCCGATTTGACGTGAACAAGGACGAGCCTAAACCAAAGCCTAAGGTGGTGGAGCGCTGGTCAAATGGCGGACTGGGCACAGCTGAAGAGTATGCTGAGGGGCTGCGTCAAGAGGTTGGCCCAGCGCAGCAGACATGGATTTATGAGCCTGATTTTCGTTCTACGCGTGAGGCACCGCCGGAAGATTCCTACGACTATTACTCGGGCACTGTAGATCCGCGTCAGGAAGAATGGGACGAACAGGATAAAGATTTTAGATATACACAACCATCGTATCTTCTTTCAGATATGGTTTCGGATAGCAGAGATGAATTAGAGCATGTATCCACTGGCAACTACGGAGGATCTTACCATACCCGGCGTCCCTCGTATTGGTGGAAGCTAGCTCTTTCTGTTACGGGAGCCATCGGCACAGGGGTGCTGCTTGGATATGCTGCGCTTTCTTTTTTCTATGGAGGAAATATGGACAGCACCTCTGGAAATGGGACAGCAGACATGGCGGCTACTTCAGTGCAGTCCAGTGGAGCTAAAGAACCGGCAGGTGTAGGCACATCAGGATTGCCGGTTACAGGAACAGAGAATGCAGGGAAGAACACCATCCCAGTTCAAGTAGCTGCGCAAAGCTATTATCTGTTGCAGTACGGAGTATTCAGTACACCAGCAGGCGCTGAAGAGGCTCGCCAGGAGTTGTTAACCGCAGGATTGGCTGCGGGTATGGACCCTGCTGACGGCAATCGTGTTTATGCCGGAATGTCATCGGACCGTGAACAGGCCAAGCTGCTAAGCAGCGGTCTGCAGAATCAGGGGATTGAGCTATATGTGAGAGAGGTGGCAATTCCCGGGGCAGAACAGCTTGTCTATTCCGGTAAAGCAGAAGAAGTGAAGAACTATTTCTCTGTAAGCGGGCAGCTGCTCAGTGAACTAAGCAGTCAATCTGCTTCTTTATTAAGCGCTGGTCAAATGATTACGGCAGCAAATACCTCCGTTGTGAGTGATCTGCATCTGCAGTGGAGTGAAGCCGTCAAAGTGCTGGAGCAAAGCGTGTCTCCCGAAGCGAAAAGCATCTGCGCGGCGCTAGAAAAATCAATGAGCCAAGGGATATCAGCATTAAGTGAATATAACAAGAACAAGGCGCAGGGGCTACTTTGGGAAGTACAAGAATCGATGCTAAGCTTTTTGACTAGTCAGAAACAGTTACTGTCTGCAATGAATTAACGAATAAACGGGTGACTTTAAAAACAGCAAGCCTCTGGATGTTGGGGCTTGCTGTTTTGGCGCGATAGGATGGGAACTTCGCTATATTCCGATATATAACATAAACTGAAATGGATACAGAGGGTGGTATCCCTCCGCAACTTTTAGGGCAAATGGTGGTAAACATTACCGTAAGGGATTTTACGTTTGTATTGATCACAATTTCACCGTATAATAATTAGGGTGTCAAAAAATGGCGAGGGAAGACTGAGATGAAGAAGAAAAATGTAGGAACACTGCTGTTATTTCTAATTCTAGGTTGGCTGGCTGGAGCCTGGATCGCCAAGCTACTGCAGCCGGTAAAGGCTCTTTCTTTTCTAACAACATCGACTGTGCTTAAGTGGTCTCCGCGAGCCGATTTGGACATCATAACCTATGACATCACTATTCATTTGAAATTGTGCATGCTAAGTCTCATCGGTATTATTACAGCGGTATGGCTGTACCGAAGAGTGTAACTCTCGTTACTGATCAAGAAGGGACGTTTACAACGTGGACAACTCACAACTCATTATTTTAGCCTCAGGTTCACCGCGTCGACGAGAGCTTTTGTCTTTACTGGGCTTGCCTTTTGAGGTTATTACCAGCGAAGCTGACGAAAGCACACCACCTGACTTTACGCCGGAGCAAATCGTGCGCAGTCTGGCTTTGCGTAAAGCAAAGGCCGTTGTAGCTGCAGCAGGAGAGCGTAACGCAGTAATCGTTGGTAGTGATACGATTGTTGTGCTAGATAACACTGTGCTAGGCAAACCGGTGGACGAGCTGGACAGCAAATCGATGCTTACCAGACTTCAGGGCCGGAATCATAAGGTATACACGGGTGTAGCCTGTATCGGACTTCCGCATGGAAAGACTATAGTGGAGCACCGTGTTACTTCCGTAACGATGAGAGCAATGACTGAAGATGAAATTGTTGCTTATATAGCTACGGGAGAGCCCGCTGATAAGGCTGGCTCTTATGCGATACAGGGGCTTGGCTCGACCTTGGTGGAACGAATTGAAGGCTGTTATTTCAATGTTGTCGGATTGCCGCTGTCGCTTCTTGGCGAAATGCTGTCCGAGTTCGGTATAGCTGTATTGAACCGGTAGGAAGCTTGGGAAAGAGGGATAGGGATGGAGTCGCAATCAGTAATGCTGCGGGACCTCCCCCATGAAGAACGACCAAGAGAGCGCATGATGCATTATGGGGCGGAATCATTAAGTCAAGCGGAGTTGTTAGCCATTCTGCTGCGTACGGGAACACGCCGTGAATCGGCTATTCATATTGCTCAGCAGATGCTAGGGAAGATCGGTGGCCTGCGTGGGCTGGTTGACCTTAGCATCGAAGAACTGACCGAAATCAAAGGTATTGGCCCTGCCAAGGCCGTACAACTAAAAGCAGGCATCGAGCTTGGAAGGCGCCTTGCGAACTCCAGGTTTAACATGCCGGTCATTATCCGTTGTCCTCAGGACGCTGCAGAGATTCTGACCGAGCAGTTGCGTTATTTGCAGAAGGAGCATTTTGTCTGCCTGTTTCTGAATACGAAGAATCACGTGATTGGACAAGAAACGTTGTCTATGGGCAGTCTTAACGCTTCGATTGTTCATCCTCGCGAGGTATTCCGAGCAGCTATAAAATGTAGCAGTGCCTCTATCATATGCGCACATAATCATCCTAGTGGTGATCCAACGCCTAGTCCGGAGGATATCTCCTTGACTCAGAGACTGCTTCAAGCAGGTGAGATTGTCGGAATAGACGTGTTAGATCATCTAATTATCGGTGATAGCAGCTTTGTAAGCTTGAAAGAAAAAGGACACATGTAATATAAATGTGAAGATTTACTTAGGAAAAGGAGAATTAGCATGTTGGGTAGTTTTACGAAAGATTTAGGAATTGACTTGGGGACAGCGAATACGCTTGTCTATGTACGCGGTAAGGGGATCGTTGTAAGAGAGCCTTCCGTTGTAGCCATTAACACTGACACTAAGACGATTGAAGCCGTGGGTGAATCCGCTAAAAAGATGATTGGTCGTACACCGGGTAACATTCGTGCGATCCGTCCGATGAAGGATGGCGTTATCGCTGATTTTGACACAACGGCTACGATGATTAAATATTTTATCCGTCAAGCACAGAAACAGCGTTCCATGTTCCAACGTCACCCTAATGTAATGGTCTGCGTACCCTCCGGCATTACTGCTGTAGAGCAACGTGCCGTAGAAGATGCTACTAGACAAGCTGGTGCTCGTGAAGCTTACATTATCGAGGAACCTTTTGCTGCTGCGATCGGTGCAGATCTACCGGTTTGGGAGCCAACAGGAAGTATGGTTGTTGATATCGGTGGAGGTACAACAGAAGTTGCTGTAATTTCACTTGGCGGTATTGTTACTAGTCGTTCCGTACGTGTTGCGGGTGATGAAGCGGATGAGTCGATCATTCAATATATCAAACGTCAATACAATCTAATGATTGGTGAACGTACTTCGGAACAGCTTAAAATGGATGTGGGTTCTGCTCTTCCGCTTGAGAAGGCTGAGACTATGGAAATTCGCGGACGCGATCTCGTAACAGGTCTGCCAAAGACGCTTACAATCACTTCCGATGAAATCTGTGAAGCTTTGTCCGACACTGTGAATTCTATTATTGAAGCTGTTAAAGTAACTTTGGAAAAATGTCCACCGGAGCTCGCGGCAGATATTATGGATCGCGGAATTGTTTTGACAGGTGGAGGCGCCTTGCTTCGTAACTTGGACAAGCTCCTTGCTCGTGAGACTGGAATGCCAGTTATTGTCGCTGAGAACCCTCTGGATTGTGTAGCTATTGGAACAGGAAAGGCGCTTGAAAATATCCATTTGTTCAAGAGCCGCAGCAGTTCCAGTCTTCGCTCTAAGAGATAAGCCTATGTATTGCCACTTGTGTAAGTCAACCCCTGTTATGGGAGAAATATTGTTGTTAGAGGGTGTTGAAACTGTTTAAACTCTTAAGCAATAAACGTTTGTTTATTCTGTTGATTACACTGGTGCTGTTCATTGTGGTGATGGGCTTCAGCTTGGCATCAAGGAGCTCCTTGTCCTGGCCGGAGAATTTTCTTAGAGATACGACTGGTTTCGTGCAAAAAATGTTCTACAAGCCCGCTGGATATGTAGCGGGCTTGTTTGAAGATATCGGAAATCTGAAAGATCTTTCTAAGGAAAATGAGCAGCTGAAGATACTTGCTGCCCAATATGCGCGTGATAAAGCTCAATACAATTTCATTCAGGTAGAAAATGAGCAATTGAAGGAACAGTTGAAGTTCACAAAAGCTCAAGAGGAATTGTATAAATATCAATATCATATTGCGCAGGTGGTTAGTCAGACTACAGAACCCAGCAATAGCACGATTGTAATCGATTTAGGCGCCAAAGATGGCGTTAGACCAAATATGTCCGTGATTTCTGTTGATGGTTTGGTGGGGGTTATTAGTCAAGTCAGCAATTTCACTTCTACTGTGAAGCTGATGACTATGATGGATACGAATGACCCTAATTCTCAGCCGCCAATTGCGGCAACTGCTATTTCCAAAGAGGGCAAGACCTTTGGTATGATTGAAAGCTATGATCCTAAGACAAATAGGTTATTGATGAACAAGATCCCGCCAGGCGATCCGATTGCACCGAAGGATGTTATAGTTTCCTCCGGTATTGGCGGATTGTATCCGCGAGGCTTGACCATCGGTACGGTTGAAAGTGTTGAGGTTGGTGAATTTGGATTAACTTCCACAGCAGTGATTAAGCCTTCAGCAGAATTCCAGGACTGGAAGCAGCTGATCGTTGTGTTTACGGAGGAGCGTGCTGAATAGTGAATATGCGCAGATCTGTTCTTGTTCTGTTACTGTTCCTCTTGTTTATTCTGGAGGGAACCATTCTGCCTTGGCTGATTCCAGATGCTTGGCAGATGCGAATTATTCCGAATCTAGTGTTCGTTGTACTATTGTTTGTGGCTGTATACCATCATCGTCATACGGCCCTTATATTAGGTCTATCCTTCGGAATGATACATGATGTCGTTTTTTATGGCAGAATTCTAGGAGCACATTCCTTTGCGATGGGTCTGTCGGCTTACTTAATCGGCCTTCTGTTTCAGATCCCGCGTGCTCCATTGCCTCTTATGATGACTGTGATTCTGCTCGGAAGCTTGCTAGAGGATAGCGTGTTATTTGGTATTTATAGTGTATTTAATCTCAATCAGGAGCCTTATAGCTGGGCGATTTTGAATCATATGCTGCCAACGATGCTCTTTCATTTTGCTATTGCTCTGATCCTCTACATACCGTTACGACGCCAGCTTGAGCTGATCAAGAAAGAGAAGAGTACGGAAGAAGCAGCATAAAGAGCTTCTAATTTCTTTCTTGATAAAGCAGGAATTTAAGAGGCCCGGCACGAATGAATGAGGATAGGGGGCCAGGCATATGACAGTAAAATCCAAGCATGTAAGGATTAAGGGCATCAAGGATGGCCTGATATTCCTGCTAGACGACAAATGTCCCTTCGAAGATCTTCTGAGTGAGCTTCGCTATAAGCTGGAGCACAGCCATCAAAATATTTTAACTGGACCGATTGTACATGTGGACATTAAGCTAGGCAATCGTCTCGTAACTGAGGAAGATAAGGAAGCTGTGCTGGAGATTCTGAAGGGACAGGGAAACCTACTGATTCGTTCCATAGAGGCGCTACCAGTACCCGGCAGTGAGGATAATGACGCGTTGTTTCTAATGAGCGGGATTCTTCGTTCCGGTCAGGTGCTGCACCATGATGGAAATCTTTTATATCTGGGAGATGTGAACCCAGGAGGGACCATAACCTGTTCAGGCGATATCTATATTCTAGGATCACTTAGAGGTATGGCGCATGCTGGAGTAGATGGCAATGAAGAGGCAATTATCGCTGCTTCATTAATGTCTCCGACACAACTGAGAATTGCTGATATTATCAGTCGTCCTCCCGATGAGTGGGAAACCCGTGAAAGCAGTATGGAATTTGCATATTTAACGAACGGAGCTATGCAAATCGATAAAATTCATAATTTAGTCAAAGTACGTCAGGATTTAAATGTGTTTAAAGGGGTGTAGCCTCCATGGGAGAAGCGATAGTCGTAACCTCGGGCAAAGGCGGAGTTGGCAAAACAACCACAACAGCCAATATTGGAACCGCACTTGCACTGCAGGGTAAAAAAGTATGTCTCGTCGATACCGACATTGGACTGCGTAATCTGGATGTAGTTATGGGGCTTGAGAATCGCATTATTTATGATCTTGTGGATGTAGCGGAGGGACGTTGTCGTTTAAATCAAGCACTCGTTAAAGACAAACGCTTTGATGAGCTGTATATGCTGCCCGCAGCACAAACAAAGGATAAAACGTCTGTCACTCCTGAACAAGTAAAAGATATCATTCTCGAACTGAAGAAGGAATATGAATATATTCTGATTGATTGTCCAGCAGGGATTGAGCATGGCTTCCGCAATGCGATTGCCGGTGCGGATAAAGCGATCGTAGTTACCACACCAGAGCATGCTGCTGTGCGGGATGCGGATCGGATTATCGGACTGCTTGAACAGTCGCATGTGGAATCCCCAAAATTGGTGGTAAATCGTATTCGTCCAGGTCTTGTAAAGTCTGGGGATATGCTTGATATTGAGGATATTTTACAGGTGCTGAATATTGACCTTATCGGAATTGTTCCGGATGATGAACTGGTCATTAAAGCCGCAAATAGTGGAGAGCCTACAGTTATGAATCCTGATTCGTCAGCAGCTATTGCCTATCGCAATATTGCACGTCGAATTTTAGGCGATGCTGTACCATTGATGCAGCTTGATCGGAAACCGGGCGCATTTAAGAAATTTAAGAAGTTTTTCGGTATGGCTTAATTTTGCAAAATATAAGAAAGATAAGTTTCACACAATACTTTATGTCTTATATTTCTCGCTAAAACGCTTACCGTCCTTATAAGGACGCCGAATGCGTTTTTGCTTGCCAAGCAATCTTACTATAGAAGCATTAACGGTCCCACCACTTGAGAAATCTAAGGGGTGGGATTTATTTTGGGGAAAATAAGAATATTTGACCGTTTCAGGGATTTAAGTGCTCCGCCTTGGGCGGGCTTGTTCTAAAGAGACTTCCGTGCTTCATAAAATGGAAGTAAAACAAGCCCGTCCGGAGGGATAAATATGGATCTGAAATCAGATATCAAGAATCGCCGCAAGGAGCGTATTCGCAGTTTGTTGGAAGAAATCCCAGATATAGAAACAGCGGAGGCAGCTCCGTTATTCGTTATGCCCGAAAAGAGTACGAGCTTCAGAGAATGGGGAGCGGGATTTAAGGGGAATGATGAGCAATCCTCTATAGAGCCTGATCCAGAGGTAATGTGGAAAGAGAGACGTGGGGGCTGGGAGGAACCTGGTGGTGGGGGTTCTAATTTTTTTTCCGGCTTTATTCGAAGGGTCGTAGCCAGCGTGCTAGTGTTTGGAGCGGTGTGGGGAGTGTTTACAATTCACCAGCCATGGTCCTATAAAGTTCAAGCTTTTGTGAGTGATGCCTTGAGCAATGACATGGATTTCACAGCAGTGCGGGTCTGGTATGAGGAGAATTTTAACGGTGCACCAGCGTTCATACCGATATTTGGGGATAAAGATGAACCTGCTCAAAAGGCAGCGGCTCATCATGAGCTTAGCGCTCCGGTAGCCGGGAGCATTGTGGAGCCTTTTGCATCCACGTTAAAAGGTGTTGAAATTATGCCTCAACTCGATTCAACCTTAAATGTGACGGTGAAGAGTATAGACATGGGACGCGTTCTTTCCATATCCAAAGAATTGGACGGAGGAATTCGAATTGCGGTCCAGCATTCTGGAGGAATTACAGCAGAATACGGACATTTAAGTGGCACCAAACTGGAGATAGATGACTGGATTCAAAGCGGAGATTCACTTGGCTGGATGCTGGAGAAAGAGGGCTCCTCAGCACCAACGCTGTTTTTTGCCGTGATGAAAGACAAGACTTATATTGATCCTACAGAAGTGGTATCGTTTGATTAGGATCTTAGGGATCGATTTGTCACTACATCCATTGTTCGTAATCATCATGTTGTTCTCTGTACTCACAGGACAATTTCTGGAGCTGCTGACTTTATTTACGATCGTCCTCATACATGAATTAGGACATGTGGTGGCTGCCCTTCTGGTTGGTGTTACCGTCAAGTCGGTTCAGCTTCTTCCGTTTGGTGGCGTTGCGGTTATTGAAGATCATGGGCGGCTTACAGCTAGTCGTGAGATTGGCATTGCACTTGCCGGTCCGCTGCAAAATGGAATCATGATTGTTATGGCTCTTGGGCTTCAGCAGGCAGGTTACGGCAATCAGGAATTTTTAACCTATTTCATAAATGCCAATGCAATTATTGCACTCTTTAATCTAGTGCCTGTTCTCCCACTTGACGGAGGCAAAGTACTTCAAGCGACAGTGAGTCTATTCCTTCCTTATTACTATACTTTGCTGTGGAGCGGACGAATTAGTGTTGCTGCAAGTGTTCTTGTGATTGTTTATGCGCTACTGCCCCTTGGAGCGGGTGGAGGACTCAGGCTGAATATGGTCATGATCGGTGCCTTTCTGCTGTATTCAAATCTTACGGATCATCGAAATTTACCGTACCGATTCGTTGCATTTTTAATGAATAGGGAGGCTGTCTACGAGTATCATTTGCGGACAGGTAGTGTGGCTCGTCCAATTGTTGCCTTATCGGCGAAACCTTTAGATGCTATATTGCGTCTATTTAAACGTAATCAATATCATTTTATCTATGTATTAAACGGCAAAGGAAATGTTGTTGCTGTTGTGCCGGAACAGCGCTTAATATCTACTTACTTCGGAATGTAGTGTATTTATGCAGAGAATGAGCAAGTAATCAATGAATGAACGAAACCAGAGGTGAAGCCATGAAACAGATGATCGTTCACTGCACGCAGCACATTACCCGAATGGCTCTTCTGGAGAACGGAAGGCTTGTGGAGTACGCGGCTGAGCGCGATCAGCAGCAAGGGCTGGTCGGAAGTTACTACAAAGGCCGTGTGATTAACGTACTTCCAGGTATGCAGGCTGCTTTTGTTGACATCGGACAGAAGAAGAATGCTTTTTTATATGTTGATGATGTATTGCACCCTCATTTGGATAAACAGCCGGATGTGAAGCCTTCTATTGAGACGCTTTTACAGCCTGGTCAGGATATTGTTGTACAAGTAAGAAAAGAGCCAAGTGGCGGTAAGGGGGCCCGTGTAACCACACATTATACATTGCCGGGTCGCTGGATGGTGTATATGCCTTTTGCTGATTATGTCGGGGTATCCAAAAAAATAAGTCGCGATGCAGAACGTAGCCGGCTCAAAGGAATCGGCGAACGTCTGCGCATGAAAGAAGAAGGGCTTATTATGCGGACTGTCTCTCAAGACGAGCCGCATGAAGCGGTGGAAGGTGATCTTTCATTTTTACGTGCACAATGGGATAACATTACACGTCGGGCGCAAACTGCAGAAGCTCCGGCACTGTTGCATCGTGATCTTAGTATTGTTCAGCGCTTCATTAGAGATGCATTTAATCCGCAGCGAGATCAGTTGATTATAGATTCTCCTGCCGCAGTTAAAGAAGCCACGGCATTTCTGGATGACATGGCACCTGATGGGTACAAGCCTGTAAGTTTATATAATGGATCGGAGTCCATTTTTACAGCGTATGGAATTCAGGAACAGCTGCACAAAAGCTTCAGTCGCAAGATCACACTGGAGGGCGGAGCAACAATGATCTGGGATGAAACGGAGGCGCTCACCGTTATTGACGTTAACACTGCCCAATACATTGGAGGAGCATCGCTTGAAGAGACGGTGACGAATACTAATATGCTTGCGGCTGAGGAAATTGGTCGTCTGATCCGTTTGCGAGATACGGGCGGAATCATTATTGTCGATTTTATTGACATGGAGGAAGAAATACATCGTAAAATGGTTACTGAACGGCTGGAGAAGGTGATCTGCAGGGATCGAACCAAAACACATATTCTCGGTTGGACAAGACTTGGACTCCTCGAGATGACCCGGAAGAAGGCAAGACATGATTCAGCCAGCTTCGCACCTATCCTTTGTCAGTGCTGCGGAGGGACTGGGAAAGTTGGAGAATGGATGGAATGAGTTGACGATAGGCGATAAGTATGATAATATCTTCAAGTATGTGTTTGATTCATTCGGTCCTGCACATGCTGTAACCGCTCCGATCGGGTACATAAGTGCAGTTCCCACGGGAATCTGCCACCTAGACTAGGCGAGTCTGAGACATGAGGAGGTGCAAGTAAAATGTATGCAATTATCGAAACTGGCGGTAAACAATACAAAGTCCAAGAGGGCGATGTTTTGTTCATTGAGAAGTTGGAAGCTGAAGACGGCGCAAGTGTAACTTTTGACCGTGTATTGGCTGTTTCTAACGAAGGTGGTCTGACTGCAGGAACTCCGCTCGTAAGCGGCGCGTCTGTAACAGCTAAAGTCGAGAAACATGGTAAAGGCGCTAAGGTTGTAGTTTACAAATACAAACCTAAGAAGAACTACCACAAGAAACAAGGCCATCGTCAACCGTACACGAAAGTAACTATCGAGAAGATTCAAGCGTAAGAAGGTGCGTGAATGATTAACGTACGGATTACACGATCTTCGGATCTAGGGACTATCGTTGGCTTTGAGGTAAAAGGGCACGCGGGTTATGCAAAGCGTGGCGAAGATATCGTATGTGCCGGAGTTTCGGCCGTAACGGTTGGAACCGTCAATTCGATTGAGACATTGACCGGAATCTCCATGGATACATCCATGAAGAACGGATTCCTAAGTGGAACATTAAGTTCCATTGATGATTTCGATACTTCCGCGAAGGTGCAATTGTTGCTTGAATCCATGGTCGTGATGCTAAATGATATCGCAGAATCATACGGAAAGTATCTTCAAATAGAGCAAGTAAATATTTAAAGAAGGAGGTTGACAACATGTTGAAATTGAATCTTCAATTGTTCGCATCGAAAAAAGGTGTAGGTTCCACAAAAAACGGACGGGATTCCCATTCCAAACGTCTTGGCGTGAAACGTGCTGACGGTCAAGCAGTAACCGGCGGTAACATCTTGGTTCGTCAACGCGGAACAAAAATTCACCCAGGCACTAACGTAGGCATCGGTAAAGATGATACGTTGTTCGCATTGGTGGATGGCGTAGTGAAGTTCGAACGTTGGGGCCGCGATCGCAAAAAAGTGAGCGTATACCCAGTTGATGTCGCTCCGGTAGCAGCGGCACTGGAAGCGTAAGCTTACGGAACCATATTTGCATGTAGAAGCCTCCGGCATGAGTGCCGGAGGCTTTTTTGTAGAATATTCAGAATCGTTTGTGAAACCTCTTTGAGCACTTTAGAAACATACCTTCAGAGTTTTAAGAAAGCATGAACATCCTTAAACATATGTAAAATACTCATGGTTATCACTGGTGAACTACAGGGAACTGCTGTGTTATACTAGGAAATGGTAATTGATGAGGTAATATTCTAAACAAAGTCATGAATTTTGCGAACTGAGGGACGGGGAGAAAGAATGAAATCCTGGAAAAGTGCAATCTGGGCAGTCATGTTATCCGTATTGCTTCCTTTAGGACTCGTGTATTGGCATACCTCCCTTTTGACGTGTCTGTTGCTTGGAATTTGGGTAGCGGTAATAGTTGCCTTTAGTTTCATTTGGAATCAGCGTCATTGGGAACGGGAACTGCGCATACAAGAGAACACACTGCAACAGGCGGCGATTCGGACACTGAATCATCATCGTCATGATTGGATGAACGATTTGCAGATTCTTTACGGATATATTCAGCTTGGAAAACCTGATAAATCCGTGGAGTGTGTGGAAAGAATAAAGGAACGCATAGCGCTTGATAGTCGTATCGCTAAGTTGGGCATTCCTTCATTGGTCTTTTTTATCCAATCTTTCCGAACTTACCGGACTAGTCTGGAACTGGAAGTTCAAGTGGAGGAAGGATTGCAGCTGGAGGACAAGCTAAACCGGGAAGCAGGTGATGAGCTGACTTCAGTGATTATGCAGACCGTACGGGCTTATCAATATAACGGACTGGCTCCCCAGGGAGAAACGCGCAAGCTGCGTCTTGGCTTTATTCAGGATGGAGGAGACATTCTTATCTCCTTCGAAGGTGAGGGAGAGCATGGCAATCCCGAGCAGCTCAAAGGGCAAATTTATAATATAGTACAAGGAAAAATCATGAAAGCGGAGCAGTTTAAGCCTAGTAAGGCTTATGTAGAACTGCGGTTGCCGCTTGAAATGTGAGGAAGGTGAACATTAATGTTCGTAGATAAAGCTAAGATTTATGTTAAGGGCGGAGACGGCGGGGATGGTATCGTTGCGTTTCGTCGGGAAAAGTATGTACCGGATGGTGGTCCAGCAGGTGGTGACGGTGGCCGTGGTGGCGACGTTATCTTCCGCGTAGATGAGGGCTTGCGTACGCTGATGGATTTCCGTTATCAGCGCCATTTTAAAGCGGACAAAGGGATTAAAGGACGTAACAGAAGTCAGCATGGGGCGAACGCTGATCATATGATCGTGCGGATTCCACCTGGAACCATATTAATTGACGATGATACACAAGAGATCATCGCCGATTTGACTCGTCATGGTCAGCAAGTTGTTGTTGCCCGTGGGGGTCGTGGGGGTCGTGGGAATTCTCGTTTTGCCACAGCAGCTAATAAGGCTCCAGAGCTAGCAGAGAACGGCGAAGAGGGTCAAGAGCGGTATATTGTTATGGAACTTAAGGTTATGGCTGATGTGGGACTTGTAGGCTTCCCGAGTGTAGGCAAATCTACGCTACTGTCGGTCGTATCCGCAGCTCAACCAAAGATTGGTGCATACCATTTCACTACGATTACACCGAACTTAGGAGTAGTAGATGTTGGGGATGGACGAAGCTTTGTAATGGCGGATCTGCCAGGATTAATTGAGGGAGCTAGTGAAGGCATAGGGCTTGGTCATGAATTCCTACGTCACGTTGAACGTACACGGATCATTATTCACGTAGTGGATATGTCTGGTTCAGAGGGGCGTGATCCCTTCGAGGATTGGGTTCTCATTAATGACGAGCTGAAGCAATATAATGCGGCTCTAATTGATCGTCCTCAGATCGTGGCTGCAAATAAAATGGATATGCCAGCGTCAGAGGAGAATCTCATCGCTTTCCGAGAACGCGTAGCTGAGGTGCGTCCGGATCTTGAGATTATGCCAATCTCCTCGCTTACTCGTCAGGGTGTTCAGGAACTGTTATATCGTGCAACGGATATTCTTGATAGTATTCCGGTGGCACCGGTAGTTGAAGACGTATCAGGTACAACTGAACGTAAGGTTTATAAGCTAGAAGCGGAAGATGATAACTCATTCACGATTACACGTGATAATGAAACATATGTGGTCAACAGCCCTCGTATCGAGAAAATGTTGAAACGTATGCAGCTTAGCACACATGATGCGATTCTAAAGCTCGCCCGGACTTTGCGGCATATGGGTGTAGATGCAGAGCTTCGTAAACGTGGAGCTGTAGAGGGGACTATTGTCCGTATTGGTGAGTTCGAATTCGAGTTCGTAGAGAGTAGTAGTTACTATTAATATTTAGCTGATTACAAAGCGCGACTTGTGTTCTCCTGTAAAGGAAGACACAAGTGGCGTTTTTTTTATTTCCGTACAGAGCATTTTTTTTTCAAGAAAAGAACCCAAAACACGATATATATCGTATACAATAAATATCGAAATACACTTATTCCCAACCGGGAACACATACGTTATTCGTATATCATAGATGATGAAAGAAGGAATAGCAGATGGCAATTATAGAAGTGGTGAAGTACGACGGTCCTCCAGGGATTTTCGCATGGAAATATCCTAACCAAGAGCTAGGAACATGGACTCAGCTAATCGTTAATGAATCTCAGGAAGCGATCCTGTTCAAAGGAGGACAGGCGCTTGATTCCTTTTCGGCAGGAAGACATACCCTAAGCACCGCCAATATACCTATTTTATCTAATATCGTTAATCTCCCTTTCGGCGGGAAGTCACCATTTACAGCAGAAGTATGGTATGTGAACAAGACTAACTCGATGAATGTTAAATGGGGAACAAGCGCACCTTTACAACTCCAAGATCCTAAATATAAAATTATGATTTCTGTTCGTTCCTTCGGACAGTTTGGTGTAAAGGTCGATAATCCACGTAAATTTTTATTGCAGCTCGTTGGAACGCTTCCTCAGTTTGATCACGATACACTGGTTAATTATTTCCGCGGCTTGCTTATGTCGAATATTAATGAACTGATCTCATCCTACCTTGTACATAAGCAAATCAGTATTCTGGAGATTAATGCTTATGTTGCAGAGATCTCAAAGCATATCCAGGGGCGGTTAGCATCGACTTTTCTGGATAATGGTCTTGAGCTGAATAACTTCTATATTGATTCGATCAATATTCCTGATGATGATCCGGCAACGATTCGATTAAAGGAAGCTTTAGCTAAAAAAGCAGAAATGGATATTATCGGTTTCAATTACCAGCAAGAGCGGGGCTTTAACACGATGGAGAAAGCAGCCGGCAATCCTGGCAATCTTGGTGTAGGTATGATGAACACTGGGATGGGACTTGGGCTTGGAATGGGATTCGCTGGTCCGGCTATGGATATGGTAAACCGTATGACCCGAGGGATGAGTTTTGATTCAGGGACAACAGTTGTACGTCAAGAACGCTCCTGTTCGAAGTGTGGGGTTATGAATCCTGTAGAGGGAAGGTTCTGCAGCGGCTGTGGGCATGCTCTGGAGAGCATTCAGCAAAGTACGCCGTCCGGAAATAAGATCAATTGTTTGGAGTGTGGACATGAACTGAAACCTGGAGCCAAGTTCTGTCCTGGCTGTGGTAATCCTTATCGAGCTTGTCCAACCTGTGGAGCGGATAATCCTGAGGGTGCTTCTTCCTGTGTCTCTTGTGGAAAAGAAATGCCTAAGGCCTGTGGCAAATGTGGAGAAATGGTATCGCCAGGGGTAAAATTCTGTCCTCATTGTGGAGACAGCTTGGTTATTAAATGCGGAGGCTGTGGGCATGAGCTGAAGCCTGGACAGAAATTCTGTGCTGAGTGTGGAACTAAGGCAGGCTGAAGGAGGACGTAATGAACAAGGGTAAAAGCTATATTCGTATCATCACCATTATTTATGTTGCTGCTATAATACTAACGGTGTTCTCCTTTATAGGATTAGGCTTCTCTGAATCCCTGTTTCGATTCGTGACTTCGCTAGTTGCTGTTCTGCTGGCGGAGAGTGTGGTGTATGGCTATTGTATTTTTTGGCTCCGTAGTGCAGGTAGTGTTCAGAGAACCTCACCCGTTCTTCTCAGTGGTGCATTCATCACGGGAATCTATGCGGCTGTCGTATTCGTATCAGCTATTGTTTTTGATTGGCTGCTGGAGATGTCTCCTTTGTGGTATGCTGCCGTGCAACTGCTGATTCTTTTGATTGGTGGAATCACACTGGCTGTGATCGGGATCTATGGATGGAATGCCGGAACAGAAGAACAGCAACTGCGGAGATCCTTACAAGCATTTCGGCAGCATCAGAGTGAAATAAACGAGATCAGAGCGCTGGCAAGCAGCTGGAAGGATCCCGAATCTGAAACGCTTGTGAAGATGCTCAATAAGTTGCAAGATCAATTTAAGTTCAGCGATCCTGTTTCAGATTCATCTTTATATGCTACTGAGGATATCATGCATCAGCAGATCTCCCTGTTGCATGATCATGTGAAGCTGCTGCTCATGACAAATGAGCCACATGAGAACTGGCAAGCTGAAATCAACGAAATGGCCGACAGTATTAAAGCTACTCTAGAGCGGCGAAATCGGGAATTAGCGGCACTTAAATAGGAGGAAAATAACTACATGAACAGATTGAACATACAAGAGCCGTCACCGAACCCAGCGGGGAGTGCAGCGGTTCCTCTGATTAAATTAGATCGGACTGGGTTTGATTATGTCATTCTAGCGGCAGCTTATTTATTCATGCCCATTGGACTCGTCCTTGCATTGTTACGGTTGATGCTGACCCATTATAAAAATTACCGGAGGCCCACCAATCTAAATCTGCTCATGCATGTATTTATCGGAGGATTTGTTGAGCTCTCTATTGCAATGTTTGTGGATACCATGAGTGGAAACACTGGAACTTCCGAATTATTAACGATCCAGATTTTCCTTGCAGTCATATTTTTGATTCCGGCTTTTATTCTTGCGAGTGTGACAGCAAAAGCTAAATATACACTTTCTAAACTTAACACTTCTTATATAGAGCTGATTCAAAATAAAAATATCCGATATGTCGGCAGTATAGCAGAACGGATAGGTATAAGCGAAAGTGATGTACGGAGGGATGTCCAGTATCTAAAGAATAAAGGATTACTAGATATTGATATTGTCCTTTCGGAGGGGCGCCAGACGCCAGATCCATCCATGACAGCACCTAATCTTGTTCATCCTGGAAGGCCATCAGGCTTCGGAGCCCAAGCCTCGGGACAGCAGGTTCATACTCAACCTCAGTCCTCGCCGCAACTGCCTAAGTCCATTCGTTGTCCGGGCTGCGGAGCACAGAACACGGTTCAGCCTAGTCAGTCCAAGAGCTGTGATTATTGTGGAACAATGATATCGTATAGTTAATGCCGTCAACCAACAGATTAGCTGCATCGCATATAGGATTACATAAATAAGGGGATTAAAGACAAAATGAGTGGATTGGATATACGCAGACAGCCGCCGACATCGGGAAAGCCCGTGTATAAGCATGAATATGAGCGGACGGCGTTTGATTATACGACTATTGTGTTTGCGTATATATTTGCTCCGGTTGGCTTTATATTGGCTGCCATTCGGTTATTATCTACACATTCCAAGAGACAGCGCAAAGCAAGCAATATTAACCTGTTTTATCATGCGTGTATGGGTGCCTTTGTAGAATTGGCGATCTATTTCATTATTAGTAAGCTACTCGGTCAAATCGATTATGTCGCACTCTTGATCAGGCTGGTGATTATCTACGCATTGTTTAGGATTCCTGCCATCAAATTGTCGGTTAGGGCCGTAGGATGGAGAGAGGGATTCACCTATCTTTGCAATGACTATATCGCATTGGTTCTTGTGGACGGCATAAGGCATATCGGCAGCCTATCCGATATTCGCGGATTCAGTGAAGAGAACGTCCGCGAGGTTTTGGAATATTTAAAAGATCAGGGAGTACTTTCTCCAGATATTGTTTATTATGAAGGACGTGTAGACAATCCATTTGTAAAATTGCCGCCGAAGCTTATTTATTCCAAACGGGCACAAGCACTGGTGCGTGCTCCTGAGAATAACCTTCGCTACCGTAACAAGCGAGACCGGACAGTGTTTGATCGAATCATCATGGCGATTGCCTATTTGTTTGCTCCGCTTGGGTTTGTACTTGCGATGCTTCGTTTTGTAAGCACTCATTATAAGAATGAGCGGAAATCATTTAACTACAAATTGCTCTATCATGTATGTATGGGAGCTTTTATGGAACTTGCCGTCCTCTTCGCCGTGGGGACCTACAAAGGGGATTTTAAGTGGTTCACTTTATTGATCATTCTGGTGGTCCTCTACTTGATCTTTATAATTCCGGCGGACAGCTTTGCAGGGAGGGCTACCTTCGCAACAGAAAACTTTGATTTTCTGTGCAAGAAGTATCTCATGCTGATCATAGTGGATGATGTTAGACATATTGGTAATTTAGCTGATATCACGAAACAAAGTGAAGATGATGTACGTAGAGACCTACGGTATTTGGTGAGATGGGGGTTACTTGCTTCTGATCTTGTCTATTATGAAGGACGTGTTAAGCTCTTAGATAAACAACCGCCCAATCTTGTGCATCCTGACCGGGCACAGCCCTCCGCGGCATCAGAGAACCAGCCATCATCTGGGCGGCAGTCATTACCGGAGAATAGGCCTAAGCCACCTGTCCAACTGCCGAAATCCATCGTTTGTTCGAGTTGCGGTGCTAAGAGTAGAGTACTTCCTGGGCAGGATAAAATCTGTGACTATTGCGGGACGACGATTCCATACAGTTAGTGTACATACGATTGTCTGCTGCCCCCGGGAATCCGGGGGTTTTGCTGCACCGAACTCCCCGACCTCAGAGTATACATATAAAGTAATTGCATTTTATAAGTCTTTTCCGATATAATGTCCACTAAGAAAACACAAAAGTCTTTGAGGTGAGGACGTTCGTGAAAGAACGCTATTATTTGGTCCGTGAGGACATATTACCTGATGCCGTACTTAAGACAATGCAGGTCAAACAATTGCTTGAGGCCGGGGATGCGAAGACCGTACATGAGGGTGTAGAACAGGTAGGATTAAGCCGAAGTGCTTTTTATAAATACAAGGATGGCATTCACCTGATCCATCAGCTCGAACGTGAGCGAATTGTTACGATCTCCATGGATTTGGAACATGAATCTGGGATGCTCTCCAAGGTTCTAGGATCTGTGGCGGGACATGGGGCTAACGTGCTGACGATTCACCAGAGTATTCCGCTACAAGGACGAGCGAATGTGGTGATTTCCGTGGAAATCTCACATTTGAATGAGGAGCTCGGAGAGATGCTTGATAGTCTGAAGAATATTCCGGGAGTGAAGCGCGCCCTAATCGTTGGACAGGGATAGAGAAGTTATATACGTAAAACTTTTAGGAGGATACAGATGAAGCCGGTTAAAGTAGGGTTGCTGGGTCTGGGAACAGTTGGTACAGGTGTAGTTCGTATCGTGGAAGGAAATCAAGAGGATTTGAGCAGTCAAGTAGGCTCTCCAATACTCATTGAGCGCATAGCGGTGAATAATTCCAATAAGCCACGTGATATTGAGGTTGACCCTGCCAAAATAACAACAGATCCATGGGATGTTATTCGTGATCCTGAAATTGATGTAATCGTTGAAGTGATGGGTGGTGTCGATGGAACAAAGGAATATATTCTTGAAGCTTTGGACCGCGGTAAGCATGTCGTAACTGCGAACAAGGATTTGATGGCGCTGCACGGTTCGGAGATTCTGGCTAAGGCGCAAGAGAAGCAATGTGATGTCTTTTATGAGGCTAGCGTTGCGGGTGGCATTCCGATTATTCGGACGCTTATCGAAGGCTTTTCTTCAGATAAGATCATGAAGATTATTGGAATTGTAAATGGAACAACTAATTACATACTAACCAAAATGAGTCAAGAAGGCGCATCCTACAATGATGTGTTAAAAGAAGCGCAGGATCTAGGATATGCAGAGGCCGATCCAACTTCCGATGTTGAAGGTCTGGATGCTGCCCGCAAAATGGCGATTCTCGGAACCTTAGGCTTCCGCACTAACGTGGAGCTACATGATGTAAGTGTGAGCGGGATTTCAAAAGTGAGTAAAGCCGATATTGCTTTTGCGAAGCGTCTCGGATATGAAATCAAGCTTCTGGGTATCGCTGAACGTCAGGATGAGGAATTTAGTATCAGTGTTCAACCGACCTTGATTCGAACAAGTCATCCGCTTGCATCCGTAAATGGTGTCTTCAATGCAGTTTATGTTTATGGTGAAGCGGTAGGAGAAACGATGTTCTATGGTGCGGGCGCGGGTGCAATGCCAACAGCAACTTCGATAGTAGCTGACTTGGTAGCCATTATTAAGAACCTCAAGCTGGGTGTTAATGGATTGAAGCAAAAAGTACCTTATAAGCAGAAGAAGCTTAAGAGTGATGAGGATATCTTTTATAAAAACTTCCTACTTTTACACGTTGATGATAAAGCAGGTGTATTGGCCAAGATTACTCAGGTGTTTGCCGAGTATGATGTGAGTCTTGATTCGGTAGTTCAACAAGCCAATCCAAATAATCCTGATGCGGAGATTATTATTGTTACCCATAACGCCAGCAAAGCAAGTATGAATAAAGTGCTGCGCCACTTTAAGGAACTGAAAGTCATCCACCGGATCAAGAGTCATTATCGTGTGGAAGGTTAGCACTGTAGATGGACTATACTTTCTATATTTAAACAATGAGTAAGGAGATTGCACCTGTTATGAGTACTTATGGAGTAGCAAGGGTTAAAGTACCTGCTAGTACTGCCAATCTTGGTCCGGGCTTCGATACTCTTGGCATGGCATTGCCGCTGTATGCCTGGATTGAGATGGAGGAAGCAGAGGAGACAGTTTTTCATCTATATGGTGACGAGATGAAGGGAGTGGCTCGGGATAAGAGTAATTTACTCTATAAGGTCGCTCAAATGGTATTTGCAGAGGCTGGCGTTAAGGTGCCTGAAATATCTATTTCGATGTACTCTGAGATTCCGCTTACGCGTGGACTCGGCAGCAGTGCCTCGGCCATCATTGGGGGCATGGTCGCAGCTAATACGATGATCGGCTCTCCGCTCGATGATGCGAAGCTGTTTGATATGGCTACCCAGCTTGAGAAGCATCCTGACAATGTAGGAGCTTCCTTATTTGGTGGCATCATTACCGCAGTGTGGGACGGTGATCATGCGGATTACGTTCGCCTTGATCCACCTCAAGACCTTGAGGTTCTCGTGGTTATTCCTGAATTCGAGCTGGAAACCACAAAAGCACGGGGAGTGCTTCCAACAGAAATCTCAGTTAGTGATGCTGTGTACAACATCAGTAGAACCTCTTTAATGACGGCATCGTTTGCATCAGGTCGGCTTGACCTGATCAGTAGAGCGATGCAGGATCGTTTGCATCAACCTTATCGGGCAGCGCTTATTCCAGGCATGGAGAAGCTGCTCGCGGAAGCACCTAAACATGGTGCTTTAGGGATCGCACTTAGCGGTGCCGGCCCTACGCTACTGTGTTTAGTTGATCGCCGTGAGACTCGTAAGAGTGAGCTTGAGGCTTTTCTGAAGAATACGATGCAAGAACACGGCATCTCTGCTAAGACTTGCTGGCTGATGCCTTGTACTTCAGGTGTTACATCAGAGCTGCTTAAAAGAAACGAGATGCAAAACGTATCATTTTTGGATATGATAAAAGGAGAAGTACGGTCATGAAATCAATAGCGGTATTGCCGCAGGGCTCAGTATCTCACGAAGCGCTGCTGCATTTGTTTAACGGTGAGCCTGTAAAAATTGTGCATCACAAGTTAATTTCCGATGTCTTTCTCTCTACGGATGGTGGAGCCACTGATTACAGCGTTATCCCGATTGAGAATACTATTGAAGGTTCGGTTAGTCTCCATATTGATTGGCTTATTAATGAAGTTGATCTACCTATGCAGGCGGAATGGATCTTTCCATCGATACAGAATCTCATCGGTCACCCGCTGGAATTCAGAGATACGAACGGTAATAAGGATTTCACTAAAGTGAAAAAAATCCTTTCGCATCCTGTTGCAATGGCACAGTGTATGCAATTTGTTCGGAAGCATGCACCTTGGGCTGAACTGGAGTCGGTCGGAAGTACCTCTGAAGCTGTTGAAATCGTTAAGAACAATCCTGGAAAGGGTTGGGCTGCGATCGGTACTGCGCTTGGTGCAGCTACTCATGGACTGGAGATTGTTGATCGGAAAGTTACAGATCACAACAACAACTACACAAGATTTGTCCTTGTCGGTCCGCAGAAGGTAGATCTTCCACGGAGCAGCAATGGTGTAAAGACGAGTGTCCTAGTAACGCTGCCTGAGGATTTTCCAGGTGCTTTGCATCAGGTTCTCGCTGCCTTTTCTTGGCGAAAGCTGAATTTATCGCGTATTGAATCACGACCAACGAAAAAAAAGCTGGGTACTTATTATTTTTATATTGATGTGCTGGAACCGATAGAATCGGTCCTGCTGCCAGGGGCTATTGAAGAGATTAATGCTTTAGGCTGCCAGGTACGGATTCTGGGCTCGTATCCCACATACACCTATGAGGAAGAGAAAGCGGAGGTGCAGTAAATTCATGGCTGAACAATGGATCTATCTGGATGGACAACACGTAACTAAGGAAAATGCAAAGGTATCCGTTTTTGATCACGGTTTTTTGTATGGAGACGGCATATTTGAAGGTATTCGTATCTACAACGGTAATATTTTTAAATGTAAAGAGCATTTGGACAGACTTTATGATTCGGCGAAGTCGATCATGCTGGACATTCCGCTCACTTATGACGAGATGCTGGAAGCTATGGCTGAAACGATTCGCCTCAACGACATGCGTAACGGTTATATTCGACTGATCGTATCCCGTGGTCCTGGTAACTTGGGTCTTGATCCACGCCGTTGCCCTAAAGCCAGCGTAATCATTATCGTTGAACAATTAGCTATTTACCCAGAGCAAGCGTACATTAATGGGCTTCGTGCTGTTTCTGTATCCCAACGCCGTAATATTCCGGATGCACTGAATCCGAAGATTAAATCGCTTAACTATCTCAATAATATCCTAGTGAAAATTCAGTCCAATCTGGCAGAAGCCGATGAAGCGATTATGATGAACGCTCAAGGATATGTTACTGAAGGATCTGGCGATAATATTTTCATCATCAAAAATGGCGTGGTCACCACTCCACCTTGCTATCTGGGTGCGCTCGAAGGAATCACACGTCAGGCTATCATCGAGCTATGCGAGAAATTGGGTATTAAACTGAAAGAAGAACCATTCAGCATGCATGATGTTTACATCGCCGACGAGGTATTCTTCACTGGAACGGCAGCAGAGGTTATTGCAGCGCGTGAAATTGACGGACGCATCATCGGAGAAGGACATGCAGGTCCAATAACGTTGAAGCTTCTTGAAGAATTCCGCAATGTTGTTGACAAAGATGGCTACAAGGTTTGGGAATAACAGTTACTCGTACAATATGCTCTTTTACATGCTTGTCGTGTAAAAAGTGTTAAATAGGCATTAATAATCCTTTCATGATACATGAAGAAGATGTCCGGAAGTCTACGGTAGATCTTTTCATGATACATGAAAGGATTTTTTTTATTTCAGGGATGTCATTCGCCCATGGGCTGCATAAGATGTAGTAACGAAGGAGGCGGCTGTACCGCATATAACTTTGTAAGAGAGCAATGTTCTATCCAAAGGGTGTTTGCTTTCAAAGCCAGTTTTGCTGTGTAGCTGTAAGAAAGCAATACTCCACAAAACTTTTAGGAGGTTAATGCTACGTGAAAATACACATTGTCAAACAAGGCGATAGTCTGTATGCATTATCGCAAAAGTACGGAGTGCCGTTACAAAAAATTATTGAAGCTAATCCACAGATCAGTAATCCGAATGTGCTGGCACTTGGTGAAAAAGTAAAAATACCTACGGCTCCTGTATCCGTACCGGATAACAGTGAAGTTTACTACAAGCATACAGTTAAACAAGGAGATACCTTATGGAAATTATCTAAGGCGTGGGGAATCCCCTTAAAGGATATGGTTGAAGCAAACCCCCAGCTAAAGAATCCGAATGTATTGATGTTAGGGGAAGTAGTTAACATTCCTAAAAAGACATCAAACGCTTCCCCCGTACAGCCAGGCTACATGCCTTCTAATGCTTCTGAGAAAACACAAGTTGGCGGGAAGGAATATACGGGTCCAAAAGAACAGCCAGTTGCTGAGGTGGTTCCTGCACCAAAACCGGAAACTAAACCAGAGGTTAAACCAGAAACTAAACCGGAAGCAAAAGCAGAAACTAAACCTGAGGCAAAAGCAGAAACTAAACCTGCACCTAAACCAATGCCAAAAATCGCACCTGAATCCAATTCAGCACCACATCCATCGGTAAATATAGCTCCAATTAATGCACCGAACCCTGCGCCAAATATGCAAATGGAAGTTGCTCCTGTGCAAGAAATTGAAATGCAGAGCTTGTTTGTTCAGATTACAGTACCAAATCAAGAGCCAGTAGCACAACATGAGGCGTCAAAAGCTGAGATGAAGCCAGTGGCTTGCAAAGAGGAAAAGGCGAATTCTTGTGACAGTATGGGATATCCAGGTCTAGGTGGAAATCCTTATCTCTATGATTCTTATCAAAATAACCCTAATATGAATATGAACTGGGCACCAAGTTATGTTCAGCCAGCGGCATTTGGACCAGAGTGCATGTCTCCATACTACTTTTCAGAAAACATGTATTCACCTAATATGAGTCCAGAACAATGGAATCCGAACGCTGCGCCTAACGTGAGTCCGGAACAATGGAATCCGAATGCTGCTCCTAACGTGAATCCGGAACAATGGAATCCGAATGCTGCGTCTAATGTGAGTCCGGAACAATGGAATCCGAATGCTTGGTCTAATGTGAGTCCGGAGCAATGGAATCCAAATGCTTGGCCTAATATGAGTCCGGAGCAATGGAATCCAAATGCTTGGCCTAATATGAGTCCGGAACAATGGAATCCAAATGCTGCACCTAACAATATGGAGGCTAATGCTTCGGGGATGAACCCGATGTATGGGATGTCATCGAACCTTCCTTGGCCAACTACTTGTGGGTGCGGGGGAATGCATGTTCAACCCTATTCATATGAAATGCCCTCATATAATACCTATCCTGCATATGGAAACCCCAATGCATTCTCTGCTTATGGAGCAGGAACACCTAATCAGGGAATAGTCCCAGATTCTCCTCTTGGAGCTTTTGGCGGGCCGATAATGTCGAGTATTCCGTCTAATCCGCAGTATCCTGGTATAGGTAATTATTCGCAGCATAATCGGGTTCCGGAAATCCAAGATCCTGAAACGTTTGTACAGGACACTCCCGAAGTTGCTAGAACAGTGAGTGAGGAATCTAGCTCTGGTAGTTCGCTCAAGAGTAAGGGGAATGCAACGAAGGAAACGGCAGCAAAAGCAAAGACCTCAAGTCAAAATAGCAGCAAGAAGACCAAAACGGTTGTGAAATCTCAGCGTTCAAGTGCAGGTGGTCGTACAGAGAGTTCTAAGAAACGCAGAAATCCGTGGATTTCTAATTAATACAGTTTTAAACTAAAAGCCAATCTCTCTTTAACGTGCAGATTCTGATTATCAGAGTTTGCACGTTTTTTATGAGAAGAAATGAAGCAGATGTAAGAATGAGGCGAAAGTATTTTTTTGAATTTTTAAAATTTAGGGGTTGTTTTTAGAGTGGGTTATATGTTACATTATAAATCCAGTCGCAAAGAGGAGATATAAACTTTCGATTGGTGAATGTTAATCCAGATGAGATTACACAAGACTTTGAAAAAAAGTATTGCAATTCATCGGAAAGCATGATATATTATAAGAGTTGCTGCTGAGACATTAAACGGCGCCAACGAGAACTTGATCTTTGAAAACTGAACAACGAGTGAGTAGGAAATCACGAAAGTGAAATCCAAAACTGATGAGTTTCACAGCGTACTTTACGCTTTTGAAATTTCATCGTGAGAATTAATTTTCTCGTCAGATGTTTCAAAATGAGCATATCGCTCTTTTCAATACTAATTGGAGAGTTTGATCCTGGCTCAGGACGAACGCTGGCGGCGTGCCTAATACATGCAAGTCGAGCGGAGTCATTTTGAAAGCTTGCTTTCAAAATGACTTAGCGGCGGACGGGTGAGTAACACGTAGGCAACCTGCCCCTTAGACTGGGATAACTACCGGAAACGGTAGCTAATACCGGATAATTTCTTTTTTCTCCTGAAGAAAGAATGAAAGACGGAGCAATCTGTCACTGAGGGATGGGCCTGCGGCGCATTAGCTAGTTGGTGGGGTAACGGCCCACCAAGGCGACGATGCGTAGCCGACCTGAGAGGGTGAACGGCCACACTGGGACTGAGACACGGCCCAGACTCCTACGGGAGGCAGCAGTAGGGAATCTTCCGCAATGGACGAAAGTCTGACGGAGCAACGCCGCGTGAGTGATGAAGGTTTTCGGATCGTAAAGCTCTGTTGCCAGGGAAGAACGTCCGGTAGAGTAACTGCTATCGGAGTGACGGTACCTGAGAAGAAAGCCCCGGCTAACTACGTGCCAGCAGCCGCGGTAATACGTAGGGGGCAAGCGTTGTCCGGAATTATTGGGCGTAAAGCGCGCGCAGGCGGTCATTTAAGTCTGGTGTTTAAACCTTGGGCTCAACCTAAGGTCGCACTGGAAACTGGGTGACTTGAGTACAGAAGAGGAAAGTGGAATTCCACGTGTAGCGGTGAAATGCGTAGATATGTGGAGGAACACCAGTGGCGAAGGCGACTTTCTGGGCTGTAACTGACGCTGAGGCGCGAAAGCGTGGGGAGCAAACAGGATTAGATACCCTGGTAGTCCACGCCGTAAACGATGAGTGCTAGGTGTTAGGGGTTTCGATACCCTTGGTGCCGAAGTTAACACAGTAAGCACTCCGCCTGGGGAGTACGGTCGCAAGACTGAAACTCAAAGGAATTGACGGGGACCCGCACAAGCAGTGGAGTATGTGGTTTAATTCGAAGCAACGCGAAGAACCTTACCAGGTCTTGACATCCCTCTGAATCTGCTAGAGATAGCAGCGGCCTTCGGGACAGAGGAGACAGGTGGTGCATGGTTGTCGTCAGCTCGTGTCGTGAGATGTTGGGTTAAGTCCCGCAACGAGCGCAACCCTTAACTTTAGTTGCCAGCAAGTAATGTTGGGCACTCTAGAGTGACTGCCGGTGACAAACCGGAGGAAGGTGGGGATGACGTCAAATCATCATGCCCCTTATGACCTGGGCTACACACGTACTACAATGGCCGGTACAACGGGAAGCGAAGCCGCGAGGTGGAGCCAATCCCATCAAAGCCGGTCTCAGTTCGGATTGCAGGCTGCAACTCGCCTGCATGAAGTCGGAATTGCTAGTAATCGCGGATCAGCATGCCGCGGTGAATACGTTCCCGGGTCTTGTACACACCGCCCGTCACACCACGAGAGTTTACAACACCCGAAGTCGGTGGGGTAACCCGCAAGGGAGCCAGCCGCCGAAGGTGGGGTAGATGATTGGGGTGAAGTCGTAACAAGGTAGCCGTATCGGAAGGTGCGGCTGGATCACCTCCTTTCTATGGAGAATCGTCTTCTGCAATGAAGACATTCAAATCGGAAGTTAAACTTCCACAATCTCAGGTTTAGGCCTGTTACTCACTCGTTGCTCAGTTTTGAGAGTTTAAGCTCTCAAGTAAGACTTGATCCTTGAAAACTGGATACCGAAACGAATTTGCGTTTTAGAACATCTTTTAGCAACTTGTGCAAACAAGTAAATGTTATTAGTGAGATGATTCCAAGAGAGATATCGTATGATATTTTCCTGCGGAAAAATCAAGGTTAAGCTAATAAGAGCACACGGAGGATGCCTAGGCGCCAGGAGCCGACGAAGGACGTGGCGAACAACGAAACTGCCTCGGGGAGCTGTAAGCAAGCTTTGATCCGGGGGTGTCCGAATGGGGAAACCCAGCTGTGGTAATTCGCAGTTACTCACATCTGAATACATAGGGTGTGTAGAGGCAGACCAGGGGAACTGAAACATCTAAGTACCCTGAGGAAGAGAAAACAATAGTGATTCCGTCAGTAGCGGCGAGCGAACGCGGAACAGCCTAAACCTAAGAGCTTGCTCTTAGGGGTTGTGGGACGTCTCACATGGAGTTACAAAGGAATATGGTAGGCGAAGAGGTCTGGAAAGGCCCGCGATAGAGGTAAAAGCCCTGTAGCCTAAACTGTGTTCTCTCCGAGACGGATCCCGAGTAGTGCGGGGCACGTGAAACCCCGTATGAATCCAGCAGGACCATCTGCTAAGGCTAAATACTACCTGGCGACCGATAGTGAAACAGTACCGTGAGGGAAAGGTGAAAAGCACCCCGGAAGGGGAGTGAAATAGAACCTGAAACCGTGTGCTTACAAAAAGTCAGAGCCCTATTAATGGGTGATGGCGTGCCTTTTGTAGAATGAACCGGCGAGTTACGTTTAACATGCAAGGTTAAGTCGAGAAGACGGAGCCGCAGCGAAAGCGAGTCTGAATAGGGCGACTCAGTATGTGGACGTAGACCCGAAACCGTGTGATCTACCCCTGTCCAGGGTGAAGGTGCGGTAACACGCACTGGAGGCCCGAACCCACGCACGTTGAAAAGTGCGGGGATGAGGTGGGGGTAGCGGAGAAATTCCAATCGAACTCGGAGATAGCTGGTTCTCCCCGAAATAGCTTTAGGGCTAGCCTCGGTATAAGAGTAGTGGAGGTAGAGCACTGATTGGGTGCGGGGTCCGCAAGGATTACCAAGCTCAGTCAAACTCCGAATGCCATATACTTATTGCCGGGAGTCAGACAGTGAGTGCTAAGATCCATTGTCAAAAGGGAAACAGCCCAGACCATCAGCTAAGGTCCCCAAGTGTGTGTTAAGTGGGAAAGGATGTGGAGTTGCACAGACAACCAGGATGTTGGCTTAGAAGCAGCCACCATTGAAAGAGTGCGTAATAGCTCACTGGTCGAGTGACTCTGCGCCGAAAATGTAACGGGGCTAAACACACCACCGAAGCTATGGCTAGATACTATGTATCTGGGGTAGGGGAGCGTTGTATGTGGGTTGAAGGTGTACCGTAAGGAGCGCTGGACAGCATACAAGTGAGAATGCCGGTATGAGTAACGAAAAGATCAGTGAGAATCTGATCCGCCGAAAGCCCAAGGTTTCCTGAGGAAGGCTCGTCCGCTCAGGGTAAGTCGGGACCTAAGGCGAGGCCGAAAGGCGTAGTCGAAGGACAACAGTTTGAAATTACTGTACCACCGTAATCCGCTATGAGCGATGGGGTGACGCAGGAGGGTAGTGACGCGGACTGATGGATATGTCCGTCTAAGCAGTGAGGCTGATGTGTAGGCAAATCCGCACATCGTTAAGGCTGGGCTGTGATGGGGAGCGAAAATTGTAGTAGCGAAGGTCATGATCTCACACTGCCAAGAAAAGCCTCTAGCCAGGAGAAGGTGCCCGTACCGCAAACCGACACAGGTAGGCGAGAAGAGAATTCTAAGGCGCGCGGAAGAACTCTCGTTAAGGAACTCGGCAAAATGACCCCGTAACTTCGGGAGAAGGGGTGCCCCGGTAGTGTGAATAGCACGAGGGGGCCGCAGTGAAAAGGCCCAAGCGACTGTTTAGCAAAAACACAGGTCTGTGCGAAGCCGCAAGGCGAAGTATACGGGCTGACGCCTGCCCGGTGCTGGAAGGTTAAGGGGAGTGGTTAGGGGTAACCCGAAGCTATGAACCGAAGCCCCAGTAAACGGCGGCCGTAACTATAACGGTCCTAAGGTAGCGAAATTCCTTGTCAGGTAAATTCTGACCCGCACGAATGGCGTAACGACTTGGGCGCTGTCTCAACGAGAGATCCGGTGAAATTTTAATACCTGTGAAGATGCAGGTTACCCGCGACAAGACGGAAAGACCCCATGGAGCTTTACTGCAGCTTGATATTGAATTTGGGTACGATCTGTACAGGATAGGTGGGAGCCGTAGAAATCGGAGCGCAAGCTTCGGTGGAGGCGCCGTTGGGATACCACCCTGATCGTATCTAGGTTCTAACCTAGTGCCCTAATCGGGTACGGGGACCGTGTCAGGCGGGCAGTTTGACTGGGGCGGTCGCCTCCTAAAGAGTAACGGAGGCGTTCCAAGGTTCCCTCAGAATGGTTGGAAATCATTCGAAGAGTGCAAAGGCATAAGGGAGCTTGACTGCGAGACCTACAAGTCGAGCAGGGACGAAAGTCGGACTTAGTGATCCGGTGGTACCGCATGGAAGGGCCATCGCTCAACGGATAAAAGCTACCCTGGGGATAACAGGCTTATCTCCCCCAAGAGTCCACATCGACGGGGAGGTTTGGCACCTCGATGTCGGCTCATCGCATCCTGGGGCTGAAGTAGGTCCCAAGGGTTGGGCTGTTCGCCCATTAAAGCGGTACGCGAGCTGGGTTCAGAACGTCGTGAGACAGTTCGGTCCCTATCTGTCGTGGGCGCAGGAAATTTGAGAGGAGCTGTCCTTAGTACGAGAGGACCGGGATGGACGTACCGCTGGTGCACCAGTTGTTTCGCCAGAAGCATGGCTGGGTAGCTACGTACGGACGGGATAAGCGCTGAAAGCATCTAAGCGTGAAGCCCCCCTCAAGATGAGATTTCCCAATTAGTAAGACCCCTTGAAGACGACGAGGTAGATAGGTTGGAGGTGGAAGTGCAGTAATGCATGGAGCTGACCAATACTAATCGGTCGAGGGCTTATCCTAAAAATACCCCAAAAAGTGAAGAAGAAGCTGCGAAGCTAATTCCTAGTACTTTCCGGGGGCCCCGTAAGAAGGGCGAACGCAAATTCAATTCGGATTCAGTTTTCAGGAATCAAGTTCTAACCCATATGGTACTAGTGACCGTATGATGATGAATTTGTTTTCAGCATTTGGCGATGCTGAGACCTGAATAATGCATTTGTACCGCAAATGCCCGTTTGGTGGCGATAGCGGAGGGGTTCCACGCGTACCCATCCCGAACACGACCGTTAAGCCCTCCAGCGCCGATGGTACTTGGACCGAAGGGTCCTGGGAGAGTAGGACGTTGCCAAGCACGCGAGACCACTGTTGAGTAATCGACAGTGGTCTTTTTGTTATACAGAGAACCTGCATGTAAGGGTTTAAAGAAAACAAAAAGAACTAAATCTATTAAATACATTATTACATGAAAGGATTCTTATGATATTGTGATTAATAGAGTCTTAATGAGACTAGTCTTGGCCACTCAAAATATAGATTATTTATGGGGGAGAATCATCTTGATTATATGGATCAATGGAGCTTTTGGTGCGGGGAAGACAGAAACTGCATATCAATTACATCGCAGGCTTCCTAATTCCTTTGTATACGATCCAGAGAATGTTGGGTATTACATAAGAGCAAACATTCCCGATGTGATGACAATAAGTGACTTTCAGGACTATCACCTTTGGCGTGAAATTAATCATTCCATGTTAAAATACATAGTTAGCGAATATAGTGGGACGATTATCGTACCTATGACTATAGTCAACCCAGATTATTGGATAGAGATTGTGGGGAAGCTAATGAATGAAGGAATAGAGGTTCATCATTTCACTTTATGTGCCTCACGAGAGACGCTGCTTAAGCGATTGACTAGTAGAGGTGAGGAGAAGGACTCATGGGCCGTTCAACAGATCGACAGATGCATCACAGGACTGAACCAGGACGTATTCCGAGAGCATTTAGACACGAATAACCGGACTGTTCTTGAAGTCGTGGAGCTTATATCACTCAAGCTAGGCATTACTTTAATGCCTGCTTAGAATAGAAGTGAAAGTATTTTAATTTATGTATTGCTATACTTCGAAATACATGATATAATCTTTTTTGTTGTCAAAACATTTTGTTTTCAATAAGGCCCGTTGGTCAAGGGGTTAAGACACCTCCCTTTCACGGAGGTAACATGGGTTCGAATCCCATACGGGTCACCAATTTCTTTAAAACGTTATTGTTCTTCTGAAATAAAATGTTGCATTACTGATTAGATTGTGTTATGATAATTGAGTTGCTTCTTTACATGGAGGCTTAGCTCAGCTGGGAGAGCATCTGCCTTACAAGCAGAGGGTCGGGGGTTCGATCCCCTCAGCCTCCACCATGAAGCTTTCTTATTGTAATGGATAGTTGAATATTTTTTAATGACGCGGGGTGGAGCAGCCCGGTAGCTCGTCGGGCTCATAACCCGAAGGCCGCAGGTTCAAATCCTGCCCCCGCAACCAATTTTCATCAAGCAATTATATCTTTTGGAACCGTGGTGTAGTTGGCCTAACATGCCTGCCTGTCACGCAGGAGATCGCGAGTTCGAATCTCGTCGGTTCCGCCATTTTTCTTGCTTTATGAGCCATTAGCTCAGTTGGTAGAGCACCTGACTTTTAATCAGGGTGTCGAAGGTTCGAGTCCTTCATGGCTCACTTCTTTAGTGAGTCGGACATCAATACATACCGTATGCGGACGTGGCTCAGCGGTAGAGCATCGCCTTGCCAAGGCGAGGGTCGCGGGTTCGATTCCCGTCGTCCGCTCCATATAAATTTTGCGCCCTTAGCTCAGCTGGATAGAGCGTTTGACTACGAATCAAAAGGCCGGGAGTTCGAATCTCTCAGGGCGCGCCATCTTTTAACTCAATAATTTGCCGGTGTGGCGGAATGGCAGACGCGCTCGACTCAAAATCGAGAGGGAAACCGTGGAGGTTCGAGTCCTCTCACCGGTATCAATTAGCAAGCGAAGCTCTTATGCGTTATGCTAAGAGCTTTTGCTTTTCAAGTTCTATAAGATAAATTATTATATTGTGGACTCTTAGCTCAGTTGGTAGAGCAGTAGACTCTTAATCTATTTGTCCAGGGTTCGAGCCCCTGAGAGTCCATCCTTAAAGGAAACGGCATCTCTGCCGTTTCTTTTTTTTATAAGAGCTGAACAATTTCAATCATAGTCATAAAGAAAAGCCACGAGGTACGATATTAGCGTACTTCGTGGCTTTTGATATTTATGGAAGGATATTACCGGCAGCGCGGTAAATTTCATACCATTCTGGTCTGGTGAGTGTAATATCAGATGCTTTGGCAATATCACGCAAGCGCTGTGTATTGGTTGTACCTACAACAGGCTGCATATTTGCCGGATGTCTGAGAACCCAGGCAATGGCAATAGCAGTATTGGTAACCTCTTTTTCAGCTGCCAAGCGGTTAATGACCTCATTCAATTCAGGGAACTTGTCGTTGTCCAAGAATACACCTTCAAAAAACCCATATTGGAAAGGTGACCATGGTTGAATGGTCATGTCATGTAGACGGCTATACTCCAAAATTCCGCCATCATGGACAACTGAACCGGAATTAGTCATATTCACATTGAAGCCGGTATCAATCATACCAGTGAACATAATGCTCAATTGCAGCTGGTTGAACAGCAGAGGTTGCTTTACATTTTTCTTCAGTAGCTCGATTTGTAACGGGTTCTGATTGCTTACACCAAAATGCTTGACCAATCCCTTACTCTCCAGAATGTCAAAAGCCTCAGCCACTTCTTCCGGCTCGAACAGCGTGTCAGGACGGTGAAGCAGGAGCACATCGATATAATCGGTCTTCAAGCGTTTAAGGCTACCTTCCACGGATTGAAGGATATGCTCTTTGGAGAAATCAAAATAACCGTTGCGGATTCCGCATTTGGTTTGGATCATCATTTTATCGCGCATACCAGGATTGTTCTCGAGTACCCCTGCGAATACTTCTTCCGCTTTGCCAGCTGCGTAAATGTCGGCGTGGTCAAAAAAGTCTATTCCGAGCTCCAACGCACTATGTACATGTATATCAGCCTCTTTTGCAGACAAATCCGCAATCCGCATACAGCCAAGCGAAATTTGGGATACGTCAAGTACACCATTCGCTACACTAATTTTCTTAACCATGAGTGATTCACTCCTTCGAATGTAAGTAGAACTTGCAGTATTCTATCAAACCATATCACAAAGTGGGAGGCTAAGCCAATATGCCCTACGATGTATAGATAGGCAGTATGCAAAGCACAAAAAAAGAGGCTGCCACATCAGTAGAATTCACTACTTTTGCAGACAACCTCTTTTATATATATACGACCATAATTAATATATGGAAGTATACAGTATCTTTTTAGTACATATTCGGAATGTCGACATTCGGATCAATATCAGCTTCGTAGTCTACGCCATCTGTTCTAAAGCCAAACAGATTGAAGAAATCTTGGCGATAGCCTTCCAGATCGGCTAGCTCCCCTGCATTATCGGTTGTCAGCTCGTCCCAACGTTTCATAACCTCTGTTTGGACATCCTCACGCATTTCCCAGTCGTCAATGCGGATCAAGCAGCTTCCGTCAGGAGTAGCCTTGCCTTCACCGTATAGGTGCTCAGAGAACAAGCGATACATTTGTTCAATGCAGTTCTCGTGCAGGCCTTTTTCCTTCATCACTTCATAAAGTGCAGAGATATAAAGAGGTACTACAGGAATCGCTGAGCTGGACTGAGTTACGAGCGCCTTATTAACGGATACAAAGGCACGTCCACCTTTTGCTGAAAGAAGGTCATTCATTTGGATCGCAGTCTGTTCCAGATCGTGCTTGGCTTGGCCAATCGTTCCGTCCCGATAGATAGGGTGAGTGATTTCAGGCCCGATGTAGGAGTAAGCAACGGTAGTAGCACCATCTGCAAGTACATTAGCTGCTTGAAGCTGATCGATCCACATTCTCCAGTCTTCGCCGCCCATTACAGCGATTGTTTGACGTACTTCCTCTTCACTAGCAGGCTCAATGGTGGTCATGGATACTTCACCTGTGTGGAAGTTCAAGGTTTTATTCGAATAAGCTGTACCCACTGGTTTAATAACGGAAGAGAAGGTTTCTCCTGTTACAGGATGGGTACGACGAGGTGAAGCGACACTATAAATAACTAAATCGACAGTGCCATATTCAGCTTTAATCAATTCAATGGTCTTTTCTTTAATAGCATCAGAGAAGGCATCGCCAACTATGCTGTGTGATTTAAGCCCACGCTCTGCTGCTTGTTGTTCAAAGGCAGCGGAGTTATACCAGCCTGCAGAAGCGGTACGCTGACCTTCCGCAGCTTTATCGAAGAACACACCAATGGTATTGGCGCCAGCACCAAAAGCAGCTGATATTCTAGAAGCTAGTCCGTATCCGGTAGAGGCACCGATGACAAGTACATTCGCAGGTCCCTCAATTTTCTTTTGTGCTTTTACATATTCGATTTGTTGTTCTATTTGTTTGGCACATCCCTCTGGATGGGCTGTTGTGCATATGAATCCGCGTGTTTTAGGTTGAATAATCATCAAGGAATTCCCCTTTGTATAAAAATTTAAGTCTACTGATACACAGAGAAAGTATAGCAAACAATATTTACTAATACAAAGAATTTAGGATATTCGATAAGAATTGGCTGCTCTGAATTATTGTTTGTTGGCTAGCTGCACAATCGAGTCTTGATCATTTATTAAGGCTTTTGGACTCCAGTGACGCTATTCCTTAGAAAAGGGGTTGTCCCTGCAGCCATTTCATGACTTCTGGGACAACCCCTTACTTTAGTTATAAGGCGCTATTACGCCTTAAAGATTGAATCAATCGCTCTGATCTCTTCAGATGACAGTTGAACCTTTAGCGTTTCCAGGTTCGATACGATCTGCTCTGGACGTTTAGCACCGGGAATAAGTGCGTCGATAGAAGGTACAGTCAAATACCATGCGAGCACCACATGAGCGACTTCAACACCTTTGGCATCGGCAATTTGGCGAACCTTATCCACTTTCTCCAAGTTTTTAGCAAAAGTCTCCCCTTGGAACAGTGGGTCGTTCTTTCTAATGTCGCTGAATGTATCACCTTGCTTATATTTACCGCCAAGCAGGCCGGATGCAAGAGGGAAATAAGGCACGAAGGAAATACCATGCTCCTGTGTATAAGGGAGCAAATCTTTTTCCGCATCACGATGCAATAAATTGTAGTGGGATTGAAGAACATCTACATGCCCGTCTTTGTTGGCTTCTCTCAGCTGTTCAATGGAGAAGTTGGAGACCCCAATTGCTCTGATCTTTCCTTCATCTTTCAGCTTCTTAAGCTCGCCAACAGCTTCATCTTTAGGTGTGCTTTCATCCGGGAAATGAATATAGTAAAGATCGATATAATCGGTCTGGAGGCGTTTCAGGCTGTCTTCTACAGATTGTCTTAGAAAAGCTGGAGAGTTGTCGATGGTAACCTTATCACCAGTAATCTTGTGAGCACCTTTAGTAGCGATGACCACATTGTCACGGCCGCCTCTTTCTTTCAGTACTTCTCCAATCAGTTCCTCAGATCTACCTGGACCATAAATATATGCGGTATCAATGAAATTGATCCCATGATCAAGAGCGTTGCGAACGATGTTTTTACCAGTCTCATCATTTAAGCCGGGAAATAAATTATGCCCACCAACAGCATTGGCACCCAGTCCGAGAGGGAGTACCTGCAAATTTGTTCTACCTAAAGTTATTTTACTAGACATAATCAATCGTCAGCTCCTTAAAATAGAATATCAACTATATTAAGTATAGCTAATGGCTCGTGGTAAAACAAATTCATGGCTTCCAGCTTTATACATGAATAAATAAAGCGTATAAGTTATGATATAAAGAATAATTTTGCATTCCCACATTTGTTCTCACAATGAAGTAAAGGAGGGTTGTCTTATGCTAGTCATTAATCAAAATGAAGTGACTGAGCTATTAGCAATGGAGTCTTGCATCACAGTGATGGAATCTGTTTTGAAGGACTTGTCCGCTGGACAAGCTGTACAGAGCTTAAGACAAGTACTCCCGCTGCACCAAGGCAACCTGATTGGCTTAATGCCGGGCTATTTGCAGGGTGAAGAAGTAGCAGGAGCCAAAATCATCAGTGTATTCCCAAGCAATCATGGCTCAGGTCTACCTTCCCATCAAGGACTTGTTACGCTATTCGATTCTTCTACCGGTGTTCTGAAAGCCGTAGTAGATGGACTAAAGATTACGGCAATTCGCACAGCGGCTGTTAGCGCAGTAGCCACTCGTTATCTGGCCAGAGAAGATGCTGAAGTGCTTGCCATTCTTGGTACGGGCGAACAAGCCAAAAGCCATCTGGAAGCGATGCTGCTGGTTCGATCCATACGTGAGGTCAGAGTTTGGAGTAGGACACTTGCAAAAGCAAGAGATTTCCAAGCAGAGATGAGCCGTAAATATGGTATGGAGATCGTTGTCGCTGAGTCTGTACAAGAGGCAGTCAGCCCAGCAGATATCATCTGTACCGTAACAGCATCCACAGAGCCTGTACTTAAAGGAGAATGGCTGAAGTACGGTGTTCACATCAATGCGGTTGGAGCGTGCAGACCAGCGGATCGTGAGCTGGATTCGGAGGCCGTCCGGTTAGCTAAGTTGTATGTAGACCGATTGGAATCCACGCATAATGAATCGGGGGATTATTTAATTCCGCTGAACGAAGGCGTGATCACTTCAGGCCATATCATCGGTGAAATGGGTGAACTGATCAGCGGGAGTATCGAGGGCAGAGCTACAGCTGATGAGATCACTCTTTTTAAAGGACTAGGACTTGCCATAGAGGATTTAGCAGCAGCTAACTTCATTTATAATGAAGCAATTAGATTACAAAAAGGGATTGAAATTGCATTTTAAGGAGCGACCACATGATGAGCACATATGAAGGTTTGTATGATTTCAAGTTGACGGAGCTAGAAGAAGAGCGGGCCATACGTTTACATGAGCAGAACATTAATATTGATTTGCTATTTCAAGGTCCCTTATCTCCAAGCGCAATTCCAGAATCTGTGTCCGAAAAAATTAAAGAGCTGTGTGAGCCCTATAAAGATGAGCCGATGGTATACAGCAGTATGCCAGCTAAAATGATCACTAAGCTGTCGGCCAGCGGTGAGATCCCAGAGTATAAAAGTGAATGGTATAAATCAGGAATTACCGCGGGGAACCGGGAACTTCATTTAGAATCCTTTGAAAGCATGATCACTAGCATGGCTGAAGTTCAGCTTCAGTTCGACTCCGCAGATTGGTTAGTTAAAGCTTTAACCGCAGGAGACATACGTGCAGCCAAGCGTAATGGCCATAAGGCGGGTATTATCACGGCGCAAGAAACGGATGGTCTAGGTACGAATCTGGATCTATTAGATGTGTTACATAATTTTGGCTTGAGAATTCTACAATTAACGTATAACAATCAGAATCAGGTCGGTGCAGGCTGTGCAGAACAGTCGAACGCTGGGATTACGAATTATGGAAAAAGGTTCATTGAGCGTCTGAACAAGCTGGGGATCATTGTAGATACGGGACATTGCGGAAAACAGACCACGCTCGATGCTTGCCAGTATTCTAAGACTCCGGTTATTGCTTCACACACAGGTGTAGAGGCCATCTATCCGCATATGCGCTGCAAAAGTGACGAGGAAATTATTGCGATCGCTAAGACGGGTGGAGTGATCGGTATTTTTGCTATGCCATGGTTTGTTCATGAAGACCCTAATCATACAACTATTGATCATGTGCTGGATCATATCGAATATGTAATCCAGCTTGTAGGCGTAGATCATGTCGGAATTGGAACGGATTGGCCGATGAGCGATGTGCTCTGGTCTTTGATCTATTTTAAAGAACATATCGCACCTAAACTAGGTTTCGCCAAAGGAGACGGACCTTCTACTGAAACCGTTGCTGGGCTTGAAAAATATAGTTATTTTATCAACTTTACTAGAGGTCTAGTGGCTCGCGGTTATAAGGATGAGGATATTGCAAAAATCATGGGTAGCAACTGGTTGCGCGTATTTGAAGAAATTTGGGGATAGGGGATAAATAGATGACAACATATTTGAACACAACTACATTTAACTTCTACTGTTCGGGCATTTATTCAGGGAAAATACATTTTACGGAACAACAGATCATGCTCGCCAAGGTTGATCCACGTAGACGAACACAAATGCAGTACAACGTGTTGGATAGCCAGTTCAAGACCGTTCTTCCATTTCAGAAAATCCATGAACATATAGACGCTTATGCTAAAGCAAAATGGGTCAATGATGAGGTAGTTCTAAGTAACGGTGATCTTTATCAAAAGCATATTCAGTATCAGGCTGTAATGGATGGCCGTGAGCTTACTTCACAAGTATGGGCGCTGCGAAATGAGACGGCACTGGATATCGTGACCTTGGACGGTGAGATTATTGCTTTTCTTACGCCGAATCGGTATGGCATCGAGCTGATTGTTAAAGCAGGATATGAGAAGCTGACGCCTTTGGTTGTTTATGATGATCCCCTTTTGTCCAAACCAGAGTATGGTGTGAATGATTTGGGTACGGATCTGATTCCGATGCGCGACGGTGTGAGATTAGCGACGGATGTATTTCTACCTGAAGGCATTCAGCCGGGAACCAAGCTTCCGACGATTCTGGTAAGAACCTGTTATGACCGTAACGGGAAAAAAGAGATTTTTATGAGATGGGCCAACAAAGGTTATGCCGTGGTGTCGCAGGACGTTAGAGGCCGTGCGGATTCGGAAGGGGAATTGATCCCTTTTTATAATGAACGGGATGATGGCTATGATACGATCGATTGGATTATCGCGCAGGAATGGTCGGACGGAAATGTTGGCATGTGGGGCGCGTCCTATCTGGGCTTTGTGGTTGTCTCAGCGGCGACCAGCGGGCACCCCAATTTAAAGGCTGTTGTGGATGAAGTGAATGTCGGCTCACCGTTTGTAGATACGGCGCGTAAGGGTGGAACGCTTTGCTCTTGGCCACTCTTGTCTTGGACGCTTGCACAATCTGTAGGCACCCGAACGGATTTTGATATTTTTGGGGGCATTACGGTGAACCCAGAAGCGGCCGTCGATGCAAGACCGATTAAGGAGATTCCTCAACAAATGATCGGTAAAGCATCCGGACCATGGGATCTATGGAGCCAGCATCCGGAGTATGATGATTTCTGGAGAAACTGTACCTTTACAGAGCGTGGGGATCAGGTGCAGGTCCCTATGTATGTAATCTCAGGCTGGTATGACGGTGACAGCCCTGGTGTATCGGAGACTTGGAGAATGCTGACTGAACACGATGTGCCGAATCGCAAAATCCGTTTAGGAGCTTGGGAGCATGGTCCAAACCGGGCCAGAGACTATGAGGGTGTAAGCTTCGGCAATGATGCAGTGGTTTATGATTATGATGTTTCTGTATTGCGCTGGTTTGACCGCTTCCTCAAAGGCATTCCGAACGGAATAGATCAGGAGCCTAGAGCCTCTTATTATGTCGTTGGTGAGAATCAGTGGAGAACATCGGAGGATTGGACACCGGTTGAAGCAACAACTACGCCGTTTTACCTTTCCAGTGGTGGCCGGGCTAATTCAGGACAAGGAGATGGGAAGCTGCTTACAGCGCCAGAGGAGCATTCACCAGAAGATACTTATGTCTATAACCCAAATGATCCTATGGATGATAGCGGGGAACGAGAGCCTGAAAACTTGAGGAAATATGAGCTGCGAAATGATATTCTTGTGTACACTAGTGAGGTGTTGACAGAAGAATTAACTATAGCTGGCGAATTGTCTGCTATCATCTACGCTGCCAGCACAGGTAAGGATACGGATTGGGTAGTTACGCTTAGTGATGTAAATGAACAAGGAGACTCTATCAGGTTATCTAACTATATTGTCAGAGCAAAATATCGTCTCGGGTTTGATGCACCAGAACTGCTCACTCCTGGCCAAGTGGAGGAATACGATATTTTCATGCCGAATATTGCTCACAGATTTGCGGTAGGACACCGAATTCGTTTCTCGATTACCTCGTCCAGTAAATTCGTTGCTTTCCCTAATACGAATACTGGCGGTAACCCGTATGAAGATACAGAGGCGATTACAGTGCTGCAGACGGTTTACCATAATAGTGAATATCCAAGCCATGTGAAGCTGCCGGTTATTCCTAACGCCTGAACTATACTGTAAGGTCAACCTTGTAATTGTAATAAAATATCGATTATTCACAGAAAAGCGCATAAATGATCCCTTCTCAGGTCACAATAGGGAAAAACCAGAATGAAGGGATTAACGTGTCGCGCATAAAAAAACAACTTTGGCAGCGATGGAGACGTTGGAAAAAAGCGCTTTGGGTAGGAGCAGCTTGTGTGGCTTTTACTTTACTAGCTTGGCGCAGTATGCAGGTGCCTGAGGAAATCAGTGGGCTGCTGACGAATTCTAGCTTGGCGGATAGTACTGAAAGTGAATTGGCCGCAGCTGTGTTTAAAGTAGGCGTGGACAGCGGTGAGGAGAAAGAGAAGGCTGCTTTAAATAACGAACAACTGTTGCAGACAATCACTCAAAGCGGACTCAGTAGAACCGTTCATTTAAAAATATCGTATGTATCCGGGGAAGAAATTCAGACATTGCCGGGTGTAAAGAACCCGCTTCAGCTTAAGAAAATTATTAACGAACACCCTGCTTGGAACGGTTGGATCAGCAGCGAGGGAGATTTGTGGCTGGAACAAAAAGTGAATGATCTCTCGACCCTTACGAAAAAAGAAGCCTACATCGGTGTCGATGCTTTTGGAAATTTGAAATTATTTAAAGGACCCCCGGTGCAGGAAAAGGTTTTGAAGACTTTTTTTCAAATGGATATGGGTTCCTTAAAGTCCTCTTTACCGGAAAATATGTGGAAAGAGCTTCATGAAGGCATTCGTGTGCAGGATATAGAGGAGTACAACAGCGTGTTGTCCACCTTCAGTGACTATGCGCGTGAGGCTGCCGAACATGTAATGCAGAACAAGCAATAGCATTAAAAGCATACGAGCTGTCCTAAAGTCATTATTAATGGCTATAGGGCAGCTTTTTTTTGCAAATATAAGAAAGTGTAAAGTTCCCATTGTAGGCCTAAAGTTGTCATTTCGCATCAAAGGGTAAACTTTTTTTCTCCCGGAAGGGGTATTTTTGCTATAATGGTTTGAAGGAATACATATGTTCGCTTCATTGCGGAGTAATGGATGAAAACGGTGGAATAAACTGCCTGTTATAGAGGAGAGATCGTGCTTGCGCATTTTGGGAATTGATCCAGGGCTGGCGATTGTCGGTTTTGGCTTTGTAGATAAGGAAGGTCATAAGTTGACTCCGGTCCAATATGGTTGTATCCAGACTGAGGCTCATACGCCTGAGGAAGAACGTTTGCTGCATGTCTATGAAGGCATGGGTCAGCTCATTGATAAATATAAACCTGATGCTGTAGCGATAGAGAAGTTGTTCTTCGCACGTAATGTTACAACCGCATTGCCAGTAGCGCAGGCCCGCGGAGTAACGATATTAGCTGCTGTACAGCGCGGCCTACCCGTCTCGGAATATACACCGATGATGGTGAAGCAGGCTGTTGTTGGTTATGGTAAGGCAGAGAAGCGGCAGGTACAGGAAATGGTGAAGCTGTTGTTGAAATTATCGGCGATCCCTAAACCGGATGATGTAGCGGATGCACTTGCGGTAGCGGTATGTCATGCCCATTCGAGCAGTCTTAATTCTAAATTAAATGAGGTATTGCGAAAATGATAGATTTCTTAAGAGGACCCGTCGTTCATTTGGAGTCAGAATATGTGGTGCTGGATGTACAAGGAGTAGGCTATCGGGTGTTCTGCCCGAACCCTTATACTTTTGCTAAAGTAGAAGGGCCTGTAACGATCTATATTCACTATCAAACACGTGAGGATGCTACGCTGCTGTTCGGGTTCCCGACACGGGAGGAGCAAAGATTGTTCCGCAAGTTGATAGAGGTATCTGGGATCGGTCCGAAGGTTGCACTCGGAATACTGACAGGTGGAACTCCAGATCAGTTGATTTCGGCAATTTACCAAGAGAATATCACCTTCCTAACGAAACTGCCGGGCATTGGCAAAAAAACGGCGCAGCGGATGATTCTAGATTTGAAGGATAAGCTGGACGGACTCAGTATGGCCTCGATGCAAACGGGATTATTTGCAGTGCCGATGGAAGAAAGGGCGGATGGGTTAGCTTGGCAAGAAGCTAGAGATGCTCTTAAAGGATTGGGTTATACCGAAAGTGAATTGGATCGCGTGTGGCTCGCTATGAAGAAAGAGGGAGCAGAGACAGGGACTGTAGATGTGTTAATGAAGAAAGCACTGGGGCTGTTATACATTGCTAAATAAAGCCGAACACATCCTGAAGAAAGGGAGCGATAGGAATGGATGACCGGATCATATCCGCAAATTTGATGATGGACGAGCAGGCCGTAGAATTAAGCTTACGCCCTCGTTATCTGGGAGAATATATCGGACAGAATCAGGTAAAAGAAAACCTGAAAATATATATCGAAGCGGCCAAAATGAGAAGTGAAGCGCTGGATCATGTGCTGCTTTACGGGCCTCCAGGTCTCGGTAAAACAACACTTGCGAACATTATCGCCAATGAGCTGGGTGTGAATTTACGAACCACGTCCGGTCCTGCTATAGAGCGGCCGGGAGATCTAGCCGCCCTGCTGACGAACCTGCAGGAAGGCGATGTGCTGTTCATCGATGAAATTCACCGCTTGCACCGGACGGTGGAGGAGGTTATGTATCCGGCGATGGAGGACTTCGCGCTGGACATCATGATCGGCAAAGGACCAAGTGCCCGTTCGGTACGATTGGATCTGCCGCCTTTCACACTTATAGGTGCTACCACCCGTGCTGGGCTGTTGTCAGCGCCACTGCGTGATCGCTTCGGAGTGGTCAGCCGCTTGGAGTACTATACGATAGATGAGCTGAGCTACATTGTGGCTCGAAATGCAGATCTTTTAGGGATTGAGATTATCGGTGATGCGGCGGAAGAGATAGCGCTTCGTTCCCGGGGAACGCCGCGGATTGCGAACCGACTATTGAAACGGGTTCGTGATTTTGCTCAAGTGCGCGGAGACGGGATTATAACCCCTGAGATTTCTGGGGAAGCCCTGAGGATGCTACAAGTAGACCCACGCGGGTTGGATAGCATCGATCACAAGATGTTAAGAGCAATGATTTCAAGCTTTCGTGGCGGTCCTGTAGGGCTGGATACGATTGCTGCCACAATTGGTGAGGAAAGTCAGACGATTGAGGACGTTTATGAGCCCTATCTGCTGCAGATCGGATTCTTGCAGCGGAGTCCTCGTGGAAGAATTGTAACCCCGGCCGCTTATCATCACTTAGGCCTTCCGCTCCCTCCGGAGCAGCACTGAGTCAGTAACTACATTCAAAAGGAGGATGCTGGATGAAGCATACGAAGATGAAATGGAGAGGTATAGCTCCACTAAGCAAAGGATTGCTAGCAGCTGCAATTGCTGTGGGAAGTCTCTTGATCCCTGCGGGTGCCAGTCATGCCGATTCTAATAGTACGATACGAGTTGCCCTTTATGCCGATATTGGTAGTAAATATAAATCTACCGTGCCAGTAGTAACTATGCAATCAACACAAAGCTTTACTTTGATGTCAAACCAACCAGGGAGCGCTCCTTTGTTATCGGTGCCTGCGCAGAGCAGAATTCGTGTTAGTGTGGATGGTTATAGAGTGAAGGTAATGGAGACTTCAAGCTGGAAAACAGCTGCTGATGCGGCTAAAAAGCTTCAGTCTACTTCTGATAAGCCTCAGATTTTTATGATTTCTAGAAATGGAACCAATGTGTACCAGTTGTATACAGGGGTCTATGCCAGTGAAGCTGCTGCCAAGGATGGGCTTGCCCGTGTTGCAAAGGCAGGGCTCGGTATTCCTGCTGATCAAACCCCTGCAGTGAAAGGCGATAAGCATTTATCGGCGGGTCGCTATTCTTCGGAACAAGAAGCTGATAGTGCTCTGAGTAGTATTACAGCTGCTGGTTTTGATGCATGGAAGGTGTTATTGTCGGGAAGTGATGGCAGCGCTCAGTATGAAGTATGGGTTGGCGAAGCTGCGAACGATAAAGATTTGGCTGCTGTTCAGACTGCAGTGTCTGCAGCATTGCCGCAGCTGGCTGGATCTGCTGCGACTTCACCCGGGTTAATGTTGCGTGTAGATGCTGGGCTTGATTTTAGCAATGAAATACAGGCTAATCATTATATGGTTTCCGGAAATGATGCTAAGTTTTTGGCAGTTGGCAATGAGGCTGGAATTCAGCTCGAAGAAAGATCCAAGCGTACCTACCGTGGAAATATGGAGCTAAGTAATTTGAGAGGCTCTCTAGCGGTTATCAATGAAGTGCCACTGGAACAATATTTGTACGCAGTGGTTGGAGGAGAGGTTTCCTCCAGCTGGCCGGATGAAGCTCTAAAGGCTCAGGCTGTCGCCGCCCGAAGCTATGCAATGGCGCAAGGCAACCGTTTTGATGTAGCGAATGTAGTAGATTCTACATTGAGTCAGGTATATAACGGAATTGGATCAGAGGCTCCTGTCATTATTAAGGCTGTGGATGCTACTGCTGGTGAAGTGTTGATGAGTGGCGGCAAAGTTGTGGAGGCTGTGTTCTCCTCGAACAGTGGCGGTGTAACAGCTGATCCATCGGAGGTATGGGGAAATGGTGGAGATGCATTCGCCAGTGTTCCCAGCAAAGAGGATGTCGCAGCTACCGCGACCGCTAAGAAGTGGTATTATTTACTGCTCGCTAATGGCACCTCAGGATACGCACGTGAGGATAACATTAAATTGACAGGGAATAAAACTGCAGCGGGACTGGACATCGCGACAGCTACCACTAAAGATGTCAATGTACGACCCCTTCCTGCTGTTGAAAGTAGTGTAAGTGCGGTAGGTAAGTTGAATCCAGGCGAGAATGCAGTTGTTCTGGATAAAGTTTATGAGTCCGGCAGCTATAGCTGGATCAAAGGGCCATATACCTCTGCCGACCTTCTAAAAAGCTTGCAGGGTAAAACAACCAGCACGCTCCCTTCCAGCATTCTTAATTTGCAGGTTACTCAGCGCGGTCCTTCTGGAAGAGCGATTCAGGTGAAAGCAAATGGTCAGTCTCTGGATGTGAAATATCCTGATATGTTCCGTTCTGCGTTTAATGGATTGCCAAGTACATTGTTTGATATTGTACCAGCCGGAAGTTATACTGTATTAGGCGCTGACGGTACTACTAGCACGATTGGAAGTTCACAGAGCGCAGGTGTACTCTCTGCATCAGGTAAGGTTAATGTAAACGGCAGTGGAACTGTAGTGATGGGCGGGGATTCATCAGCCAGAGCGATTACTAACAGTTCGGGCTTTCTATTCATTGGCCAAGGATACGGTCATGGTCTAGGCATGTCACAATGGGGCGTAAAAGGCATGGCTGACAGCGGGTATGATTACAAGCAGATATTGCAACACTATTATCAGAACGTTACTATAGTTAAGGAATGAAGACAGACCATGAATGTAGACGCATATGATTTTCATTTGCCGGAAGAATTAATTGCCCAGACACCACTCTCTGACCGTAGCTCTTCTAGACTACTCCTAGTAAATAAGGAGGATGGGGCGCTGGCTCACCGGCATTTTACCGATATTATTAATTATTTTCAACCGGGAGATACGCTCGTTCTGAATGATACGAGAGTCATTCCTGCCAGATTGTTTGGGGTTAAAGAAGATACGGGAGCTAAGGCTGAAGTGCTTCTTCTAAAGAATTTGGGAGACGATCGATGGGAAGCGCTTGTTAAGCCGGGCAAGAAGCTTAAGACAGGAGCGGTTATCATCTTTAGTGATGAGCTTCGTGCTGTTATCGAGGACGAGGCTGATATGGGCGGCCGAACGCTTCGCTTCATTTATCAGGGTATTTTCCAAGAGATTTTGGACAGGCTGGGAACGATGCCACTGCCTCCTTATATTAAGGAAACACTGGATGATCGTGAACGATATCAGACCGTTTATGCTAAGCATGAGGGATCGGCAGCTGCTCCTACAGCAGGGCTTCATTTTACCAAAGAACTGTTGGAACAGATTGAGGCAAAGGGTGTAAATATCGCTTATATCACACTTCATGTGGGTCTCGGTACGTTCCGTCCGATGTCTGTTGAGAAGGTTGAAGAGCATGTTATGCATTCAGAGTATTTTGTAATGTCTCAAGAAACAGCAGACACTATAAATGCTACCAAGGAACAAGGTGGCCGCATTATTGCGGTTGGAACGACTTCTTGTCGGACACTTGAGACGGTCGGAAGACAATGTGAAGGCGGTCCGCTTGTTGAATGTAGTGGTTGGACGGATATTTTCATCTATCCGGGATATAAGTTTAGTGTAGTCAATGCGTTAATTACTAATTTTCATTTGCCGAAGTCAACTTTGGTAATGTTGGTTAGTGCTTTGGCAGGTCGGGAACATATTTTAGCTGCTTATGAAGAAGCGATAAAACAGAAGTACCGGTTTTTTAGCTTTGGAGATGCAATGTTTATTTACTAAGGTAAGAGGATGGGTTAACTTATGGCAGCAATTACTTATGAGCACATCAAAACGTGCAAACAATCAGGAGCAAGACTTGGAAGAGTCCACACTCCACACGGTGTGATTGAGACACCTGCATTTATGCCTGTCGGCACACAAGCCACAGTCAAGACAATGAGTCCTGAAGAACTGAAAGAAATGGATGCTCATATTATTTTGAGTAATACGTACCATCTATTCCTGAGACCGGGACATGATATCGTTCGTGAAGCAGGCGGACTGCACAAGTTCATGAACTGGGACCGTCCTATTCTGACGGATAGCGGCGGGTTTCAAGTATTCTCGCTCAGTGACATGCGCAAGATCACAGAAGAAGGCGTTCATTTCCGTTCTCATCTAAATGGGGACAAGAAGTTCTTGTCTCCTGAAGTAGCTATGGAGGTTCAAAACGCACTTGGCTCTGATATCATGATGGCATTCGATGAGTGTCCACCATTCCCAGCTGAATATGATTACGTGAAAAAATCATTGGAGCGTACAACACGCTGGGCGGAACGTTGCCTGAAAAGTCATGCTCGTCCGAATGATCAAGGTCTATTCGCTATCGTGCAAGGTGGTATGTATGAGGATCTTCGCCGTCAGAGTGCGGCTGATTTGACTTCCATGGATTTCCCGGGGTATGCTATTGGGGGGCTCAGCGTCGGAGAGTCCAAGCAGCTAATGTATGAAGTGCTGGATTATACAGTTCCCCTGCTGCCACAAGGAAAACCTCGCTATTTAATGGGCGTTGGTTCACCGGATGCACTGCTGGAAGGATCAATCCGGGGAGTGGACATGTTTGACTGTGTTCTGCCTACTCGTATTGCTCGAAATGGAACAACGATGACCAGTCAGGGAAGACTCGTTGTACGCAACGCAAAGTATGCCCGCGATTTTGGGCCGCTTGATCCGGAGTGCAATTGCTACACATGCCGGAATTATTCCCGCGCTTATTTGCGCCATCTAATCAAAGCCGATGAAACCTTCGGACTAAGATTGACGACATACCATAACTTGCACTTCCTGTTGGATTTGATGCGTAAAGTGCGTGAAGCCATTAAGGAAGATCGGCTGCTTGATTTTCGCGATGAGTTTTTCGCAAAATACGGATTATATGATAATCTTAAAGGCTTCTAGGTTGAATTTAATGCCTTAATGTACTTTGAAAGGGGGGAGAAATATGTTTCAATATGCAGCAGCAACAGGTGGAGGTAGTATACTAGGTCTTGTAGGTCCATTTGTACTTATGTTTGTAGTATTCTACTTCTTGCTGATTCGTCCGCAACAAAAGAAGACCAAAACTCGTAATGCGATGTTAAAGGCTTTGAAAAAGGGTGACAAGATCGTCACAATTGGTGGTCTTCACGGTACGATCATGGAAATCTCCGATGATATCGTGGTTCTACGGGTTAATGATGTAACTAAACTGACCTTTGATCGCGGTTCCATTAGTCACTCCGTTGCGACGGATGTGGAGGAGAAAGTATAGTTTTATCAGTATTAACTACATAAAAAGCGGTGTCTCTCTTTATGAGGGACACCGCTTTTTTGACTTTCATTTTTCAAAGTGATCTATTCGTTTAACGCATATCCGTTATTCGGCTGCGAACTGTGAGTGATTCTTCACGTCCCCGTAAAGTCAATTTGGCAAGCTGAACACCAACTGTAGAAGCCAAGACTGCTAGCAGAGTGCCGCCTATCATATCTGTAAGCCAATGAATGCCTAGATAGAAAATACCAAAGACGATTACGACTGCGGAAATACTCGTAATGACCATCCAGCGGCGGTTTCCTGAACGGAATGCCAGTAGTGCCATTGTAACGGAAATGGACGTATGTAGACTCGGGAAGCAGTTGTTGAGACCGGATAGAGGGCGGTACTCTTGCTCAAACTTCGGAAATACATCCAGCATAGTAAACCTAACACCTGCAGGTACATAGGACCATACCTCATTTACAGGGAAATATAGGTAGAATGGAATCGCTACGGCATAGTTAATGATTATAGCATAGCAGGTTGCGTACAGCATCACACGGTTCTTATCTAACAGATAAACACCTAGAGAAGCTGCTAGTACAGATTGAAGCATGAAAATGTAGAAGAAAACTATGATAGGCGTTAGCCATGGACTATAGAATATATCCTGAACAGCTTGGACAAAATGCCCCTCTAATCCAAATACAAAGGATGTATAATCTGAGGCAAGATGCATTTTTTCTTCAATTTGCAGTTCATATTTATTCAAGACCAGTACACCAAACATTCCTGCCATCAGTAGCAAAAACTTATAGGATCGCAGCATCTCTCTCCCAATTTCAACTAATGCCATGATGGGATTACGACGAGCGCCAATCCATACTAATATCACTACTAATGCAACTGTGTACAAAACAATATGGTTCATTGATTGGTAAAACAAAGCATTCGAAGCCTCCTTGATTCTCTTTATGAAGTCAGATGATCACAGTTTAACATATTTTCAAGGAATGTTTCGAATTTAATGAAATAATAATTTTAGCTTTTCTGTAAATTAACCCCAAACATTCCGCCAAGCGCTCCAATTGCTGCAGCAGCCAGCACCCAAAGAAGATCAACACCAGAAGGTGAGCTATCCAGAGCCAGAAATCCAATTAGCAGAACGATAATCCCGTAAAAGACTCCTGTAAGACTTCCCTGATACCAGCCTTTGTTCGTGGCTCTGCGACCGGCGGTTAGTCCTCCGAATGCTGCGGCTATGCCGTGTACTATATAAGTGTACATTGAGAGATCTTGCTCCTTGAGACCGCTGCCCCATAATAAAAGAGAGAGGACAAACGCGCCAAACAGCATCCAAAGGAAGGATCGACATAGACCAGATAACACAGGATTGGCTATTCTCCATGAGAACAGGCGCCGGATTAAATACATGGTACAACCTCCTAAAGTTTTTTTAGAAAAATAATCTACATAAGTTATTATTCATTGTATGGGGAGGCTTGCCCCAATAGTACAAGAATGGGCATTGCAGCCTTTTTACCATTAATTAATATGTTCGCTTCCGAATGTTCCCTGTGCTGAGCGGTCAGAATAGGGTTACATTAATCCGCCCGAGAAAACAAGTCTGCGGGTGAGAGTGGAGGGGAGCGAAGCTATATGTCCCAGCATATCACTACCCATATTTTCTTGACCGTGCTGATGTATTTCTTCATATTCCTGTGCATGCGTATCATGGGGAAGAGGGAAATCGGTAAGTTATCTGTATTTGATCTAACGATCTCAATTATGATTGCTGAGATTGCTGTTTTTGTGATCGAGGATATTAATCGCCCGATTTACGAAGGTCTGGTTCCGATGGCCACATTGGTTATCATTCAGGTTGTGGTTGCTCAGCTCAGTCTTAAGAGCAGAAAGATTCGGCTGTTAATGGACGGTAAACCAAGCATACTTATTTCTGGAGGCAAGCTGCACCGGGGAGAGATGCGTAAACAAAGGTACAATATTGATGATCTGCTGCAGCAATTGCGAGGTCAGAACATAGCTAGTCCTGCAGATGTGGAATTTGCGATTCTGGAGCCCAGTGGTCAGCTTACCGTTTTTGAAAAAGACAAAGGACTTTCATCTTCCAATCAAACAGGCAATAGCAGTTCAGTTGCTGAGAACAATAAGAACGATGAGGATGCAGATGTAAGCAGTCAGAAAGTAAAGCTGCCAAAGAACAAAATCAGATATGAAGGGCTTCCTATTCCACTGATTATGGATGGAAAGGTCCAGGATCATAATTTAGAGATGATAGGGAAAACAAGGTTCTGGCTGAGAACCCAGATTCGCCAAAAGGGAGTATCAGATTTCCGGGATGTATTTCTTTGCTCCATTGATCATAAAGGCCGAGTGTATGTTGACCGTTTGGATAACAGATAACCATTCTAAAGCCAGCGCTTAATGAACGGCAGTCGATCCAAATCACGAAGTGAGATAAGGCCAGCTAATAGACTGATACCGAAATACAGGGCCATTCCTATCGCAGAGGCAAATAAAAATTGAATCCATTGTGCATCTGCAATGGGAATGGAGATGTATACATAACGCACGCCCGCTCCCATAATGATCATCGCACATAAGGTCTTAATGGTATCAGTTATTCGTAAGGATAATGAAATTAGGCTGACCACGCTGTACCCGTGCAGTAGAGTAACAAGAACACTGTTCACAATTATGGCAATGATTGCACCGTAGATTCCGTAATCAGGCTGTGAAGCTAATATAACAATCAAAATGATTTTGACTACTGCCCCAATAAGGGTATTGATGAGTGCCCTGCCCGGTTTGTCCATAGCTTGAAGCGCAGCTTGTAAGGGGGCTTGAACATAGAGGAACAAAGCGAAAGGGGCCATCAGTTTTAGCATTGGAGCGGTGTCCGCATTGCCGTATAACAAATTACATAGTGGGACCGCCAAGACATACATAAGAACAGCAAAGGGAGCGCCAGTTACCAGAGCGAGTCGAAGGGCTTGATGCATTCGTTTGTGAATGGTAGGCAAGTCCTTTCTCGCGGCAGCCTCGGATAAGGATGGGACCAAAGACACCGCAAGGGAGGAGGTCAAAGCTCCGGGAAGTAACAGTAATGGAATCACCATTCCCTGTAAAGACCCATACTGCGCAGTCGCTGCGGCTGTTGCGATTCCTGCCAATGCAAGACTACGTACGGTAATTATAGATTCCAGTAGATAGGAAAAAGAGCCCACAAGTCGGCTTGCCGTTACAGGAATAGATACACCTAGTAAACGCCGCAGTATGGGGGAGGTTGATTTTACAGCTTCTGGATTAGAGGGTATACTGTCCTGTTCGACCGGCTGCTGCTCTAGGAAGGGGGTTGTTTTTTTATCTTTTTTCGTGATGACATAATATTGCCACAGAATGGCTAACATTCCACCAATCTCTCCCACAGTTACACCGAGCATCGCCCCTGCAGCAGCTAAAGCGATACCTTTAGGTAGCAGAAGCCAAGAGAACCACAGCATAAAAAATATTCGCACGATAGACTCAAAAACCGAAGAAAGTGCGGAAGGAATCATGTTCTGCCTGCCTTGGAAATAACCACGGTAGATCGCAGATACAGCAACAATTCCAATCATTGGGATCATGGCAATAAAAGTATAATAAACTCGGCGGTCTGTTAAGAGCACATTGGAGACCCATGAAGCACTGACCAGCGCAACAATGGTAAAGAAGATCCCTAGTCCGACACTAAGGGTAAGGCCAGTCCGTAAAATTTGCCGCGATTTCTCAGGGCGGTTCTCTCCCTCAGCTTCCGCCACCATTTTAGCAATAGCCAGAGGAATACCACCTGTAATGACAGTAACCAGCACGAGAAAAAAAGGATACACGAGCTGATATAGACCCACGCCCTCTGCTCCAATGATGCGCGGCAAAGCAATTCGGGGTATAAATCCAAGCATTCGATTAATGATGCCGGCGGCAAGCAAGATTAAAGTTCCTTGAATAAAGCTCTGTTTCCTCAAAGGTCACGCCTTCTTCCCCAAATGAAATGAAACGCTGGCCAACTTGTCTATTCTTATGGATATGCTGTACCCCTATCCCTGCATGCCTTGTTTTAGTAGTTGTAACTTTTTGTGACGGAAGGAGGAAAGCAGAGAACTTGGGTCGAATACTTATGGTAAGCATACGCACACGAGCGATCTTTGGAGGTGTCATCACGTGGAATCGGAACAGTGGAATCATGATCAACATAGTGAAGAAATCGAAGCCATGTGCCGCAGCAAAGCTGAAGAATTCCGGCTCCTCGGCTATGAGTATGTAACCAGCAAGGATATTTGGGATTGTATCAGTCGTAATTATGATAAGGACGGGATGCCTCCCTTGCATAAGCTGGTAAATGATATTTATTCCTTAAAAGCCAATAGTTACATGACTTATTTGACTATAGCGGCCTACCGGGGGTTGAACTGAATAACAAACACTCCGTTTCTTTTTGCGAATAGGTACATAAAGCTGTAAAGTGAGAGAATAATAACTTCACATTTCCTATATAAACGGATGTCTTGCTGTTATGAGCAGGGGCGGCCGTTTCTTTGTGTGAGTATAGCTATGTCCATGCTGTGAATTGACGGTCATTTCGCGTGTAGCTATAATAGGAATATTGAGTTAATGAAAGGGGAACTAGCTAGAGCATGAAGAGACTAATGGGCTTTATTATTACCGTGCTCGTTTTGACAGGCGTCATGGTATTTACTACTCCTGGACTGCTGGACAAGGTTAGACTTGGTCTTGACCTGAAAGGCGGATTTGAGATTCTGTACCATGCAGAGCCTATGGAAGCGGGAGCTGCATTGTCCCGAGCTTCACTGTTGAAAACAGCAGAAAGTTTGGAAAAACGGGCTAATGCGCTCGGAACCAGTGAACCAGAGGTTACAACTGAAGGTACTGATCGTATTCGTTTGAAAATTGCGGGCGTTACTGATGAAGCAGAGGTTCGTAAGAAGATGAAGGAGCCTGCAGTTCTGACTTTCCGTAGTGCTGCTGAAGGTGACGCTGAAGGTACTTACAGCAAGATCGAACTGGTAGGTAGTGATTTTGTTGAAGGTGCAGCAGAGGTTGGACGGGATAACCTGAATCAGCCAATCATCAGTATCAAAATAAAAGACAAGGATAAATTCGCAGAGATTACTAAACGCCTCTTAGGAAAGAATCTCGCAATTTATTTGGATGAGAACAAACTATCGGACCCTACGGTACAAGCAGTACTTACCGATGGTAGTGCGTCTATTTCCGGTCAGTATACAATTAAAGAAGCACGTGAACTGGCTGACACTATTAATCTTGGTGCGTTGCCACTGAAACTTACTGAGAAATACTCCCAAAGTGTGGGTGCAACACTTGGTAAACAGTCGCTTGAACAAACGATCAAAGCTGGCTTAATAGGTTCTTTGATTATCCTTATCTTCATGATCGGTATGTATCGCTTGCCAGGTCTCTTGGCTAGTTTTGCACTGATCTTGCATACATGGTTGCTAATTGTGGTCTTTGTCTTTGCGGACTTTACATTGACATTGCCTGGTATAGCCGCGTTTATTCTGGGTATAGGGATGGCCGTCGATGCCAATATCATTACAAATGAACGGATAAGGGAAGAAATGCGCAGTGGTAAAAGTGTACTTTCCTCTGTTAAAGCAGGTAATAAATCCTCTTTCCGGACAGTAATGGACTCCAATGTCACAACTGTTATTGTGGCGGCTGTCATGTTCGCCTTCGGTACAGGTGCAGTCAAAGGTTTCGCATTGGTACTGATTGTGGAAATCGTACTGAGTATCGCTACGAATCTTTATTTCTCCCACTGGTTGCTTAGCCAGCTTGTTAAAGCGGGTAAGCTGAACAAACCGAAGAGTTTCGGTGTTAAGGAGAGTGATATTCGTGCGCTTTAAGAAAGAGCTTGATTTCGTACATTTGAGTAAATTTTTCTATGTTTTTTCCATTGCTCTTACAGTGGCAGGTTTGATTTTCCTAGCAACCTTTGGATTGAATTACAGCGTTGATTTCAAAGCAGGATCTAATGTTGATATCTCTCTGTCAAAGAATTTGACATTGGAAGAAGTTAATTCAGCGGTTGAAAAAGTTGGGATTTCAAGTGAGCCAAGCATTACGTTAGGAAGTGAACGGGTCAACGTTCGTTACGATCAAGTACTTGATGAGCAACAAGATGAAGCGCTTAAAGCAGAGATCTTGAAGCTGGACGATAAGGCATCGTTTGAGATTAACACCGTGGATACTGAAATGTCTAAAGAACTTGCACGTAATGCGATCTATGCGGTTCTCATTTCTTGTCTAGGGATTATCATTTATGTAAGCATCCGTTTTGAATGGCGGTTTGCATTGGCAGCTATCGTTTCACTGATCCATGATGCCTTTATGGTCGTTGCCATCTTCTCTATCTTCCGTTTGGAAGTGGATTTGACGTTTATTATAGCGGTGCTTACGATTATCGGTTATTCCATCAATGATACGATCGTTATCTTTGACCGTATCCGTGAGAATTTACGTTTTGGTAAACAGAAGACCTATGAAGACTTGAAAGAACTTGTGAATAAGAGTGTGGCTCAGACCCTTATGCGCTCTCTCTACACAGCATTTACCGTGTTTATTGCGGCGTTCTTCCTGTTAATTCTCGGAGGAGAGTCCATCAAGATGTTCTCGCTTGCGATGGTTATCGGATTGCTATTCGGAGCGTACTCTTCCATCTTTATTGCAAGTCCGGTGTGGCTACTGCTTAAGAAGCGTGAGAAGACAAAGGTAAAGAGTAGCCCAGCTAAAGGTTAATGTCTCAAGAGAAATAACATGGCTACACTTGAATGAAAAAAACATCAACTTTATAATTTAAGAAAGCCGCGTCAAATGCGACGCGGCTTTCGAAATCTTTGGGGTAGTATGTCATGTGTATTGTATCATCATGAGATTACTTGCTAGTGGTAAGGGGGGCCTCGTATGAATAAAGAACGATCACCGCAAAGCAAGACGGTTGCTTGGACAGGGATCATCAGCGATGTTACTTTGGCAGTAGCTAAGGGTAGTTTTGGCTATATTTCAGGTAGCAAGGCATTAATGGGCGATGCTTTATACTCCGGAGCAGATGCTGCAGCTAAATTGGCGGATATTCTTCCGTGGCGCTCTGAAGAGAACAGAAAGAGCAAGCAACGGATAGAAGATCGGCGGGGGAGTAAGGAACCGCTTTTAGCTATACTTTTTTCGGTATTAATCCTAATGGGAGGGCTGCAGATCGTATTCTCTGCAATCCGTGACTTAACCGAAGGACAGTCATCTACTCGCGGTGAACTTGCACTTGTAACTGTCTTGCTATCTATTGTATTTAAAGAAGCTGTATTTCAATATCAATATCGGTACTTTAAAAAAATAGGTGATGGCAGTCATGCTGCTTATACCAATAGTCATCGTTTCAGTTTATATACTTCTATCACAGTATTAGTTGGGATATCATTATCAATGGGAGGGACCTATTGGCATCCTCTACTCTATATGGACCCTATTGCCGCACTTTTAACTGGATGCTTAATACTTCGTAAAGGCTATATACTCATTGTTAGTACGGTAAATGGTAAGAATGTGCAGGAGCTACCTTCTGAGGAGGCAGCTAATTTTATTGAAACTGTACAACGTGTTCACGGCGTTATCCGTGTGGAACATTTGAAGGCGCTTGAGCAAGGGAATTATGTGAATCTGCATGTGAAGATCAGTGTAAATCCGCGAATAACGGTGATGGAAGCACAGGATATATCGGAATGTGCAAGAAAGTTATTACAACACCGGTTTGTTCATGTTGGTGAGGTACACATGGACGTAGTTCCTTATGACCCCGGATATCCATACAAAAGTAACTATGAATTGGCGGATAATGATATTCCGACGTTGCTTCAGTAGTTCGCAAGGTGAGAGAAAGGTGAGCGCTATTGCTTTATTCAAAAACAAGATGGCAATCTCCGGCAGCCGATCCCGACATCGTAAGGGATATGGCCCGGAGCCTTTCTATTTCTCCGCTCTTATCCTCACTATTAGTGACTAGAGGAATGAATACGCCGCATGAGGCTCTATCGTTCATGGATGGCGGTGTGGAAGCTTCGCATGATCCGTTCCTCCTAAAAGGAATGGCCGAAGCGGTTCCCAGAATTAGAAAGGCTTTAAAAGAAGAAGAACATATTCTTATTTACGGTGACTATGACGCCGATGGTGTGTCCAGTACCGCATTAATGATTCATTTGCTACGTTACTTGGGTGCTTCCTTTGATATTTATATCCCGCACCGTTCGAATGAGGGCTACGGGCTGCATAATCATGCTTTGGATTGGGCTCTACAGCAGGGTGTATCCTTAATTATTACTGTAGATACTGGCATTAGCGCCTATCATCAGATTGCTTACGCTAATGAACTCGGGATCGATGTGATCGTCACGGATCATCATGAGCCACCAGAGCTTCTCCCTGAGGCTTACACGCTGATTAATCCGAAGCTGCCCGACTGCCCATATCCCTTCAAAGGATTGGCGGGTGTGGGGGTAGCTTATAAGCTGGCTCAGGCTATGTTAGGTGAGGAAACTCCCGAAGAATGGCAGGAAATAGCCGCTATCGGTACTGTAGCGGATTTAATGCCGCTTCTAGACGAGAATCGCGAGATTGTTCGAAACGGGTTAGTCAGTATGCGAAACTCTCGATTCCCTGGTATTCGTGCTTTATTAGGTGTCAGCGGGGTGACCATGAGTACGGTGAGTGCGGTTAATATCGCTTTTGGAATGGCGCCTCGTATCAATGCGAGCGGTCGTCTGGATCATGCTGGACGGGCAGTGGCTTTACTTACAACCGAGCATGCTGATGAGGCAGAGCAACTGGCTGGGGAACTTGATCTGCTCAATAAAGAACGCCAATTGGTTGTAGAAAGAATTGTAGTGGAGGCCACTGCAAAACTGGAGCAGATGACTCAGGGCGGAGAAATACCAGATATCATTGTTCTTGCTGAACAAGGTTGGAATGTGGGTGTGGTAGGTATAGTGGCTTCCAAACTGCTGGAGCGTTACTATCGGCCTGTGATTATTCTGGATATTCATCCAGAGACCGGTATGTGCAAAGGATCTGCCCGCTCCATTCCTGGCTTTGATATATATGCGGCGTTATCCTCTTGTTCTAACTTAATGGAGCATTTCGGTGGTCATCCAGCAGCCGCAGGAATGAGTCTGCATCAGGACGGCTTAGAAGCCTTCGCTGCGGCATTAAATGAATACGCGGCTACTGTGTTGACACCGGAGCATTTCGTTCCTGTTACTTCTGCCGATGCAGAAGTGTCGATATCTGATTTGTCCCTTCAGACCGCGCTTGAATTAGAAAGGCTTGCACCTTTCGGGATGTCAAATCCTTTGCCAAAGTTTATCATTCGCGGGGCTACCGTGAAAGAGACACGAACAATGGGACAAGAAGGAAAACACTTGAAGATTGTATTGCAGCAGGGGAAGAGTACAATTGAAGCCTTAGCTTTTGGTAAAGGAGATTTGGCTAAACTCCTTCCTGCGGGCACCACAATCAATGTGCTGGCAGAACTGTCGATCAACGAGTGGAATGGCTCGAGGAAACCACAATTGATGCTCCAGGATTTATCTGTTCAAGATGCTCAGTTATTCGATCTCCGTGGCGCTGCAGACGCTGTACGGCAAGCTGCGCATATTAGAGAGCTGCTGCTGCCTTATAGCGGTGCTGGTCCATATCGAGCCGCAGCAGTGTTTCAGAGCGGACGTATGACCCCACAGACTGAATTGATAGGAATGTCCTTCTGGGTATATGATAAAGAAGATGGCATTAGCGCCGCTAATAAGGATGACTCAATTCAGGAATCAGGGCATGTCTCATTGTTATGTCTACTGGATATGCCGGAGACGCCTGAACAACTTGACGCGTTACTAAAGGCTTTTCCTAATGCTGATAATATCGCACTGTTGCATTCTATAAAGGATGGTCGTGAACGACTTATCATTCCGACACGGGATCATTTTAAAATACTTTATAAACTGCTGGCGTCAATCACTGCTGTTGCAAAACCTGAGAATGAAGTGCTGCTACGGCTAAGCCGACAATCGTCATTAAGTATTCGAATGCTTAATAAAATGTTAGATGTATTCGAGGAGCTTGATTTTATTGAAAGAAGTCAGGGAAGTGTGACCTTTATTACGCAGCCCGCAGCTAAGAGTCTTACAGCATCAAGTCATTTCGTTAGACTGGGGCAGATGGCGGAAATGGAGCAATACTTCATGGAAGGTAGCCTGTCTGAGCTACAGGATTGGATGTTATCACGTCGTTTAGGCGTATCGTAATTACGAAGCAAGTTTTGCCGAACTGAACTCAAAGTAGCATATGCTAACAAAACAAAGCAGACGCTTACGAAGTAAGTTTTGCCGAACTGAACTCAATGAAGCATATGCTAACAAAACAAAGCGGACGCTTACGAAGCAAGTTTTGCCGAATTGAACTCAATGAAGCATATGCTAACAAAACAAAGCGGACGCTTACGAAGCAAGTTTTGCCGAACTGAACTCAAAGTAGCATATGCTAACAAAACTTTTAGGAGATGAAAAATTTGGATTTTAAAGATAGTATTCGCGTGATTCCTGACTTTCCAAAAGAAGGTATTAGTTTTAAAGATATCACCACTTTGCTAAAAGACGGTGACGCTTACCGCCAGGCGATTGATGCACTGAAAGCTCTTGTAGCTCACTTAGAAATAGACGTAATAGCTGGACCGGAAGCACGTGGTTTTGTAGTTGGTGCACCGCTTGCTTATGCATTGGGTGTAGGTTTTGTGCCAATTCGTAAGAGTGGGAAACTGCCTTATGAGACTATCGAGGTTGGGTATGATCTTGAATATGGTAAAGACACACTTGCTGTTCATACAGATGCGATTAAGCCTGGACAAAATGTATTAATTGCTGATGATTTATTAGCAACAGGAGGCACTATAGCTACTTCGGTAAGCCTTGTGGAGCAGCTTGGTGGTAAGGTGGTAGGCGCAGCATTTTTGATTGAATTGGTTGAGCTTGCTGGACGTAATAAGCTTTCTGGAATTGAAGTTATTACTTTAGTTGATTACGAAGATTAATCCGATAAACTTGTCTTTTCCCGGGAAATAAATGGGCATTTATGTATCGAATGATGTTGAAAAGTGCAAACAACAGCAATTCTCTGTCACCACTTGCGGAGAATTGCTGTTTTGCATTTTTTGATCAAAATGCTTCTTAAACGATCAACCGGAAATTTCAGTTTTGAGTCAAAAAAAAGACTGCTTAATCCATAAAATGGATCTAGAGCAGTCTTTTTGAATTATTAATTCATAAATAAATTAGTGAGCAGCTTTATCGCTTTCCCCACCATCATTGGACAGTCCAAGAACTTCAATGAGTTTGAAGAATATGGCTAGAACGATACCAACAATTGTAGCTAGAGCCATACCACTGAGTTTTACGTTGCCCATAGTAAGGGTTGTACCACTAATTCCGACAACAAGTACCAGGGTAGCCATGATCATGTTAGTAGCCTTGGAAAAATCAACTTTTTGCTCAACAAAGATCCGTAAACCTGATGCGGCAATTACGCCGAATAACAGCAGGGATACACCACCCATTACAGGTGTCGGGATGTTAGCAATAACGGAGGAGAAAGTCCCTGAGAACGAAAGCACAATGGCGATCACCGCTGCACCGCCAATAACATATACCGAATAAACTTTAGTTAAAGCCATAACCCCGATATTCTCACCGTAGGTTGTATTTGGAGTAGAACCGATAAAACCGGAAAGAATGGTTGATATCCCGTTACCCATCAGGGAACGGTCAAGTCCAGGATCTTTAGCCAAATCTTTACCGACGATATTACTGGTTACAAGCAAATGTCCAATATGCTCAACAATTACAACAAGCGATACTGGAATAATGGTTAGGATTACATTCCAATCGAAGGATGGAGTAACAATGGTAGGGTGTGCTAAAAAATTTGCATTAGATATGGCAGCAGTATCCACCATTTTCATAATATAAGCTAAACCATAACCAGTTACGATACCGATGAGGATATGAATGATTTTAGGGAAACCGCGGAAAAGCACAGCTCCGATTACCGTTACGCCCAGTGTTACCATAGAAAGTGTGATTGCTTTGCCATCAGGAGTCCAGTCTGCAACTGCAACACCTTCAGGAGCAATAAGTCCTGCCATACGCGCGGCAACAGGCACAAGCTCAAGTCCGATCGTTGCTACGATAGCACCCATTACAGCTGGTGGGAAGACGACATCAATCCATTTTGTTCCTGCATAACGGATGATTAAAGCAACGAGTACAAAGATAACACCAGTGATGATGAAAGCGCCTAAAGCAAGCGAATACCCTTTCATATGATCATCTTGATGATCGGCAAGCACAGATAAGACTGGTGCGATAAATGCAAAGCTGGAGCCTAGGTAGGCAGGTATTTTACCACGGCAAATCCAGATGTATAACAGTGTGCCGATACCGTTCATCAGCAAAATCATCCCAGGGTCAACCCCGAACAAGTTAGGCACTAGCACTGTACTGCCAAACATGGCGAACAAATGCTGTAGGCTTAATAGAAAACCGGGGCCCCATGGAAGTTTTTCATTAACTTGAATTTCGCGTTGCAATGGAGTTCACTCCTCTTTCTTATTGGCTATGATATTGTCCAGCGAAAATCCGCCTTTACTAGATTAAATAGAACTGGGCATTTTTACAACAACATTTTCACAAGTGTTATTAATTTGTCCGATTTTCATAACTTTTACTTCTTGAATACCATGAGATGGCAAGTGTTGACGTAATCCTTCGTAAGCGTCATAATTATAGACAACTTTGAACAAGAGCGTAAGTTGCTTGCGAAATGATTGGAACCTGCAGATTTTAGAATGATTGCGGGTTCATTTTATTATAGAAAGGAAACGGATACGACGAGAATGGGCATAGAGCGATTAATTGATAAGGCTGGCGCCTATATAAAAGATAAAGATCTTCTCCGCATCCGGGAAGCTTATGAATTTGCCGATCAGGCTCATCACGGGCAGATCCGCAAGTCGGGGGAGCCATACATTCTGCATCCGCTGGCGGTGGCAGATATTGTCGTCAATATGCAAATGGATGTTATATCTATTGTTGCGGCGCTTTTGCATGATGTTGTGGAAGATACGACGGTCTCATTGGAACAAATCCGCGCGAAATTTGGCGATACCTGTGCGATGCTTGTCGATGGCTTAACTAAGCTGGAACGCATCCGTTTTCGCTCAAAGGAAGAGCAGCAGAACGAGAATTACCGTAAGATGTTTATTGCGATGGCGCAGGATATCCGGGTTATCGTTATCAAACTAGCGGATCGCCTGCATAATATGCGTACGTTAAAGTATCAATCTGAAGAGAGCCAGCGGCGTATTTCTTACGAAACGTTGGAGATTTTCTGTCCTGTGGCTGATCGTTTGGGGATTTCCGCGATTAAGTGGGAGATGGAGGATATTGCACTTCGTTACTTGAATCCGCAGCAGTACTATCGCATTGCTAATCTGGTGCATAAGAAGCGGGCAGAACGTGAGCAATTTATCGACAGCGTAATTGGCCGTATTCGTGCCAAGCTGGATGAAATGGGCATTGAAGGTGATCTTTCAGGTCGCCCGAAGCATATCTACAGTGTTTATAACAAAATGAGCACAAAAAACAAACAGTTTAACGAGATCTATGACCTCTTGGCCATCCGTATCATTGTGGATAATATCAAGGATTGTTATGCAACCCTCGGAATTATTCATACGCTTTGGAAGCCGATGCCAGGTCGATTCAAAGATTATATAGCTATGCCCAAAGCGAATATGTATCAATCTTTGCATACTACAGTGGTAGGTCCTGGCGGAGAGCCGACCGAAGTGCAAATTCGTACTTGGGAAATGCATCGCACGGCCGAATACGGGATCGCAGCACACTGGGCATACAAAGAAGGTACCAGCAATAATGTGAATCCGGAGAACCGGATGCCTTTTTTTCGCGAAATATTGGAGCTTCAGCATGAGGCCAAGGATGCCGAAGAGTTCGTAAAATCACTCAAAATGGATTTTTTCTCGGATCTCGTGTTCGTATTTACGCCTAAAGGCGAGGTTATTGAGCTTCCTGCGGGTTCTGTACCGCTTGATTTCGCATTCCGTATTCATACGGAAGTGGGGAATCGCACGATCGGTTCTAAGGTAAACGGACGAATCGTACCGCTGGATCACAAGCTGAAGACAGGCGATATTGTTGAAATACTGACGTCTAAGCATTCTTACGGACCGAGCCGCGACTGGCTCAAGATTGCCCAATCCTCTCATGCGCGAAGCAAAATTAAGCAATGGTTCAAAAAAGAAAAGCGTGAGGAAAATGTCGAAAAAGGTCGCGAAGCGATTGAACGTGAGCTGAAGCGTCTGAATGTCGAGGTTTCTGAGTGGATTTCCGATGAGAAATTATTAGAAGCTGCGAAGAAATTCGCTTTTAACGATGTTGAGGATATGTTATCTGCTGTTGGCTTTGGGGGAATTACCGCTTCTCAGATTGCTTCCCGTTTGACGGAGAAGCTGCGCAGAGAGCAGGAAGAAGCCGCTAATCACTTAGAGCTTACCTCAGAGATGAAGGAGATCAAGTCTTCCGGCGAAAAACGTAATCAACCGACCAATGGTGTTAGTGTAAAGGGAATTGAAAATTTACTTGTCCGTTTTGCACGATGTTGTAATCCGGTACCGGGTGACGATATTGTAGGTTATGTTACACGGGGTCGGGGCGTATCTGTACACCGCCAGGATTGTCCTAACATTCCGGGTGAAGGTGACGGAGAAGAAGCAGCTAGAGTGATTGAAGTGGAATGGGAAGGCACGATGGAAGCGAACTACAGTGTGGATATTGAGATTACTGGTCATGATCGTAATGGACTGCTCAATGAAGTGCTGCAGGCGGTTTCCGAGAGTAAAACGAACATTTCTGCGGTCACTGGGCGCTCTGACAAGAATAAGATGGCAATGATTCATATGACCATTCTCATCCGTAACACAGAGCATCTGCAATCCGTTGTAGATAAAGTAAAACGAGTCAAGGATGTATATACAGTGAATCGGATTATGCAATAGGGCAAGGAGCGGAGTAGTACGATGAGAATTGTAGTACAGCGTTGTAAGGATGCCAAAGTAACCGTGGATAGTGCAGTGACCGGAGAGATTGGCAAAGGCTTGATGCTGCTAGTCGGCGTTACGCATGAGGATACAGAAAAGGATGCCAAATATTTGGCGGACAAAATAGCAGGACTGCGTATTTTTGAAGATGAAGCCGGTAAAATGAACTACAGTGTCACGGAGACTGAGGGAGCAATTCTTTCGGTATCCCAGTTTACTTTATACGGGGATTGTCGTAAGGGGAGACGGCCAAATTTCATGGGAGCAGCAGCTCCTGCGGAGGCCGAGCGACTTTATGATTACTTTAACCAAGAGCTTAGAGCCGGAGGTCTTCAGGTGGAGACGGGCGTATTTGGAGCGATGATGGATGTGTCGCTGACCAATTGGGGCCCGGTTACTCTCATTTTAGATAGCCGCAGTTAATGAAAAGGATGTCGAAAATCGCTTCTATCGGAGCTAACTTTCGACATCTTTTTTTTTGTGTGTTTAAGCTTTGGGCAAAAATCTTGCGCGGATAGAGCCACTTGGAGCTGGATAAACTAAAGGTAGACAGTGATCCCGCACAAGGCAAGGAGCTTAGGTAATGAGACAATCACAGAAGGCATGGGTATGGAGAAGCATCCCGGCACTAGCGGCTGGGAGTCCTGTAGAAGCCTATGCATTAGCCAAAAAGACAGAAGAAGAAATTGAATCTCAAGTGATCAAAGGAAGAAGCCGCAATCTCTTACCGCGTACCTGAAATGGTGGTAGAGGCGGCTTTTTGATGCAGTTAACGGGGTGTATTTTCTGATTAGAGTTTAGAAATCATTGTGATAAGGGTAATAGACGACAAGAAAGAACAATAACTACCTTTTCATATGAACAAGCAGAGAGGAGAACTTATCACATGAGTAATGTTGCGTTTTTACTAGCTAATGATTTTGAAGATTCTGAGATGAAGGTTCCTTATGATGAAGTTATAAAGGCAGGACATCAAGCTGACATTATTGGTTTAAAGAAGGGGGAGACCTTACTAGGCAAAAAGAAAGAAGTCTCTTACGCAGCTGATAAAGCTATAGCCGATGTTAAAGCAGGCAGCTATGACGCGATTGTAATTCCAGGGGGTTCTTCCCCCGAAAACTTGCGGCAAAATGCGGATATTCTGAAGTTTGTGAAAGAAGCAAATGAAGCTGGTAAACCAATCGCATCTATTTGCCACGGACCTCAAATTCTGATTAGTGCAGACTTGCTTAAGGGACGTACCATCACCTGTTATCCTCCGCTGAAAGATGATGTTGTGAACGCCGGTGCGGAGTTTAAAGATGAAGAAGTGGTAGTTGATCGTAATTACATTACTTCGCGTACACCGAAAGATGAGCCTGCCTTCGTTCGTGAAATATTGAAGGTCCTGAAATAGCAATTTATAACACTGAGTCTTATAATCTAAAGGAGGTAATGGTAATGACCAGAAAAATCCAAGCATATTTTAGAACGGAAAATGAAGCAGAAGGTGCTAAAATTGCATTGATTAGTTACAAGGTGGATGGCTTGGAAGTTTGGCCGCTCACGGACCCTATTGGGGAAGATCGTAGAATCCTGTTTCCCATCGCGCCATTTAGTAATACAACATTAGCTGCAGGCACAATAGGGACGCTTGGAACGGGTAGCACTCCGGCAGCTGGAGCTATGCTGGCTCCTGATGTTGCCGCCTCCGAAACTCGGGATGAACCTGAGACTCATTATAGTGTAGATGAAGACCAGGTAAGTGCGGATGTAGCCGATGACGAGCTTACAGATGGGGATTTAAGTGAACTGCGTTATGTGATGGATTTAAGTGTCGCAGAAGAGAATTATAATGAGGTTGTAGAAATCCTTCGGGGTAAAGGGGCATTTGTTGAGCAATTCGATTAACAATAATCTATTAAAATAAACCGCTTTCATGAATGTAATATAATCGTAATATTACATACATGTTTCCTTAATATAGCGTGTTTATAATAAAGGCATGACCCCCTTTTTAATAATATATGATGATGGACCTGCAGCATTTGGCTGCAGGTCATTTTTTTTGTAACGGTTCAAATGAAAGGTTAGAAGTTGAAAGTTGTCGAATTTTTATTCAGCTTCGTATTTACTGCCTTGACTTTAGCACAGTAGTTCAGTAGAATTTAAAAATATACGATTTTATCATATGGTTTTGATGACGGGAACAAGTAATTCGAGGACCCACAACCCCAGAGAGGAATCCCCTGTAGATTCAGATGACATCCAGTACAACGGATGATTTATCGTTTCCGCTTGGCTGCAAGGATTCTGTTGATGAGCGAATGAATGACCTCCCCGAGAACGTACGGCGAAAGTGGGCAATGGATGTTGCCGCGATCAGTAGCCGTTACGCGTAGGCGGGCGTTAACCGCTTTGAGCGGATTCAGAATGGTTCTGATCCGGAATGTGGGTGGTACCACGGGTGTATTATTGGTTATGATAATCCCTCGTCCCTGTTTTTTATAAACAGGACGGGGGATTTTTTGTTTTGTTTAGCATGATGAAGTGATGAAGAGAGCAGATTTAGAGGGGTATTTTTTAGGAGGGATAGACTGTGGCTAAAGAAAGATTCGAGAAACCTACAGGAACACAGGATGTGCTTCCGGGGACTGTGGAGAAATGGCAGTACATTGAAGGGAAGGCTAGAGATTTGTGCCGTCGTTTCAATTATCGTGAAATCCGTACACCAATGTTCGAGAACACGGGGTTATTCGAGCGTGGGGTAGGCGAAACAACGGATATTGTGGAAGGCGAGATGTACACGTTCAAGGATAAAGGCGATCGCGATTTGGCGCTGCGTCCTGAAGGAACGGCAGGTGTAGTCCGAGCTTATGTTCAGAACAAGCTATATGGTGAACCGGATGTAAGCAAGCTGTATTATATCGGACCCATGTTCCGTTATGAGCGTCCACAGGCAGGGAGATATCGTCAATTCCATCAGTTTGGTATTGAGGCTTTTGGAGCCGTGGATCCGGCTATTGATGCGGAAGTAGTTTCTTTAGGCTATCAATTCTATAAGGATCTTGGCCTTAAGGATGTAAGAGTTGAAATCAATTCTGTCGGTAACGCACCTAGCCGTGCAGCTTATCGGGAGAAACTATTAGGTTTCTTAAGACCCATGAAGGATACCCTTTGCAGTGACTGTCAGCGTCGGATTGAGCGTAATCCGCTTCGCGTGCTGGATTGCAAGGTAGATCAGGATAAATTTACAGATGCGCCATCCATTTTGGATAGTCTGGATGAAGAGTGCACAATTCATTTTGAGAAGGTGAAGATGCACCTTAACATCATGGGAGTGGAATTCACCATAAACCCTCGTCTTGTCAGAGGACTGGATTATTACACGCATACAGCGTTTGAATATAAAGCAGCAGGTATTGGCTCGATTGATACCGTGGGCGGCGGTGGCCGATACAACGGTTTGGTTGAAGAAATTGGTGGACCGGACCAACCTGGGATTGGTTTTGGGATTGGGCTGGAACGAATTCTCCTCATTCTTGAGGATCAGAAGGTAGAGCTGGAGACGGCGAAGCCACTGGATGTGTACTTCGTAGCTCTCGGTGAAGAAGCTGATATCGAAATCTCTAAACAGCTATATATACTGCGCAGCCAAGGGTTCTCGGCAGAACGCGATTATTTAGGCCGGAAGATGAAGGCGCAGATGAAATCGGCAGACCGTATGTCGGCACGTTATACTGCCATTCTTGGCGAAGATGAGCTGAAGAATGGGGTCATTACAGTGAAGTCGATGAATACCGGGGAGCAGCGCACCGTGAAGCTGGAAGAGCTGGGTCAGGCACTAGTTTAGACCATCTGACTACATCGTCTTATGGTGACTGTATAGAGAAAGATTAAAAATGTATTTTTAACCATGAAGGGGAATGATAAATTATGCAAAGAAGTCATCATTGTGGACAATTAACGCCAGAACATATTGGACAGACGGTAACCTTGAACGGATGGGTGCAGACTCGCCGCGACCTTGGGGGCGTACTATTTATTGATCTGCGTGACAGAAGCGGTATTGTACAAGTTGTATTTAACCCAGACTACTCTGGCGAAGCCTTACAAATTGCTGATAAGGTTCGTAGTGAATACGTCCTGGCTGTTAAAGGTAAAGTTGTTAAACGTGATGCTGAAACCATTAACCGCAACCTGCCAACAGGTGAAATTGAAGTGCAAATTACGGACATTGAAGTGCTGAACGCAGCTAAGACACCTCCGTTCTTCATCGAAGATGGTGTGGAAGTAGACGAGTCTCTGCGTCTCAAATATCGCTATTTGGACCTTCGTCGTCCGGAAATGCAAAGAACCTTGCTGCTTCGTTCGAAAGCTTCTAAGATTTTCCGCGATTTCCTTGATAGTGAAGGATTCATCGACGTAGAAACACCGATCCTGACTAAGAGCTCTCCGGAAGGCGCGCGTGATTATTTGGTGCCAAGCCGTGTGCATGAAGGTGAATTCTTCGCATTGCCGCAATCTCCACAAATCTACAAGCAATTGTTGATGGTGGGCGGCGTGGAGCGCTATTACCAAATCGCTCGTTGTTTCCGTGATGAAGATTTGCGTGCTGACCGTCAGCCAGAATTCACTCAAGTAGACATCGAAACTTCATTCCTATCACAAGATGAACTGCTTGGTATGATGGAGAAGCTGATGCAGCGTCTGTTCAAGGAAACTGTAGGAACAGATATCGAGCTTCCATTCCAACGTTTGACTTATGCTGAGGCTATGGGCAAATATGGATCTGATAAACCAGATCTTCGTTTTGGATTAGAACTTGTAGAAATGAATGATATTGTTGCAACTAGCGGTGTGAAGGTGTTCGCTTCTGTAATCGAAAAAGGCGGCGAAGTGAAATGTCTAAATGCTAAAGGCTGTGGCACTTGGACTCGTAAAGAAATCGATGACCTCGGACCTTATGCCGCTCGTTATGGCGCGAAGGGGTTGGCATGGATTCAAGTGAAAGACGGTGAATTCAAAGGGCCGATTGTGAAATTCTTCTCCGAAGAAGAAATTGCGGCTGTGAAGGAGCGTACAGGCGCTGAAGAAGGCGACCTTCTCCTCTTCTCTGCTGATAATAAAAAGGTTGTAGCAGACGTTCTAGGCGCTCTTCGTGTCAAAATCGGACGTCAACTCGGTCTGATCGACGACAACGTATTCAAGTTCGCTTGGGTTACTGACTTCCCACTCCTTGGTTATGATGAAGATCAGAAACGTTATGTGGCGGAACACCATCCGTTCACTCGTCCACGTGAAGAGGATCTGCATCTGTTTGACACAGATCCAGGTGCAATCCGTGCGCAAGCTTATGATATCGTTCTGAACGGTTATGAAGTAGGCGGGGGCTCCATGCGGATTTACAAACGTGACGTACAGGAGAAAATGTTCGAAGCCCTTGGCTTCACGCAAGAGGTTGCTTACGAGAAGTTTGGTTACCTGATGGATGCGTTCGAATACGGTACACCTCCACACGGCGGTATCGCGTTCGGTTTAGATCGTCTAGTAATGCTATTGTCCGGTCGTACGAATCTGCGTGAAACCATCGCATTCCCGAAAACAGCAAGTGCAACAGACCTGCTCATGGATGCACCTTCGCCAGTAGATGGTTCACAATTGGAGCAACTGCACATTAAGCTGGCTCTTAAACCGAAGAAAGAAAAAGAATAATTAACTAATCGAAGCGGGCTAGGCAGATTTCTGCTTCGCTATAGCTTTTGAAGGAGGCTGTACCTCATGCTACATCAGTTCTCACGTACGGAACTGGCGATCGGACCGGAAGGTCTGGAGATAATGAAGAACAGCACGGTAGCGGTGCTAGGCATCGGCGGTGTTGGCGGTATGGCTGTTGAGGCTTTGGCGCGCACCGGTATCGGCAGGCTGATTCTGATTGATAAGGATTCTGTAGATATTACTAATGTGAATCGGCAAATTCATGCACTCACCACAACGGTTGGGCAGAAGAAGGCTGAATTGATGGTAGACCGTGTGAAGCTGATCAATCCAGAATGCGAAGCGATTGCGCTCAACATGTTCTATACAGAAGAAACCTATGAGGAATTGTTCAAATTAAAACCTGACTATGTACTCGATGCTTCGGATACGATTATTTATAAGGTTCATTTGATCAAAGAATGTCTGTCCCGTGGAATTCCAATGATCTCAAGCATGGGTGCTGCCAACAAAATGGATCCTACACGATTCCAGGTAGCAGACATTTCCAAGACAACCTATGACCCTATTGCTCGTGTCATTCGTCAGAAGCTGCGTAAGGAAGGGATTAAAAAGGGCGTGAAGGTGGTATTCTCTACAGAGCCGCCAATGAAGCCGCGTCAGGATGTTACAGATAAGATCGTTCCGGAGAATGCGCCGGATCGACGTAAAGCGAAACAACCACCAGCCAGCAATGCATTCGTTCCACCGGTAGCCGGTCTGATCATGGTCAGCGTTGCCGTGCGTGATTTGCTTGAGGCTGGAGGCGTCAGCTTGTAAGTGAACCGCTGAGCTGAAGCTGTTTCAATTATAGCGAAATTAGTAAATAAAATGGACAAAAGGGCGAGCAGCTGGAATCCAGTTGCGTACGCCCTTTTGTTGTGGTTAGCAGGTGAGTCTGCAAGATGCAGACGACATATAGGCATAATAGCTAAACCGGGATGAACCGCTGGTTATTAAGCTTATAATCCGGGTAATATCCGCCTGCGGAACTTAATATCAGTGGAGGTTTTTGTACATGAAATCGAATTTTTGGCGAAATAGTGTAGGGCTTGCGCCTGAGAATGAATGGAAACGGGAATGGGCTGCAGGGATCCTCTCGTATTTTGCTTCGGTATATATTGTGATGGTGAATGCGACGATTCTTCATGACGCTGGTATGCCGCTTAGACCGGCCATGGTGGCTACGTTATTGACTGCCATTACAGGCTGTCTATTAATGGCCTTCGGCGGGAAGACGCCGATCATCGTAGTACCAGGTATGGGGATTAACGCCTTTTTCACATACACACTTGTTCATTCCATGAATTTGGGCTGGAGAGAGGCGCTTACGGTAGTCGTTATAACGGGGGTATTATTCGCTATCGTGGCCTTCACCTCGCTTTATCGTATTCTTAGTGAAGCGATTCCGCAAAACCTGCAGCATGCGATAACTGTCGGGATAGGGCTATTTCTGACCTTTATAGGGCTGCAAAAAAGCGGAATTGTGATCGCACATCAGACCACTTTTGTTGCTATAGGACATTTTAGTGATCCTGCAGTTATCACTTCCTGCGTAACCTTGCTACTCGCTTTAGTACTGTTTATCCGCGGGACCAACGGTGGTTTGCTTATCAGTATGCTGGTTGGTACAGGTCTAGCCTACTTGCTGGGAGCGGCTCACGCGCCTGAGAAGCAGGCATCAGGCCATGTATTTACGGGTTATGGAAGCCTGTTTTTTGGAATGGACTGGGGTGGTATTGTAAGCCTCGTATTCTGGATTGCGGTATTCCTATTGCTGTTAATCGTTGTATTTGAAAATATTGGGCTAGTCGCCTCTCAGACGATGATGGCTGGACGTCCTGAGCGCTTCAAGAGCAGCTTACGAGCACTCTCTATTGCCAATATCGCCGCAGGTCTCTTTGGAAGCAGTCCTGTAGTCGCCGCTGCAGAATCCAATGCAGGGATTGCTGCAGGTGGACGTTCGGGTCTGACCTCGCTTGTGACAGGTCTTTTGTTCGGGGCAACATTCTTGTTCCTCCCTTTGCTCTCCTACATTCCAGACAGTGCTATCGCACCGATCTTGATTGTAATCGGTGGCCTTATGGTACAAAATGTGCGTGAGATGGACTTGAGCGATTTGACAGAGCTTTTCCCTTCTTTTTTGATCATGGTTATGATTCCATTCACTTATAGTATTGTGGACGGGATGGCTTTTGGCTTCATCACTTATCCGATCGTGAAGCTTGCTGTGGGCAAGGGGAAAGAAGTGCCTCCTGCACTCTATGGGATTGCGGGCTTGTTTGTAGCTAACTTTATTTTACAAGCTGTGCTATAGTGGGGGCTCTCTTGAAAGATTTGGTATTTTAGTGCTGATTGTGCTACAATGGGTATCCTTTTTGTGTGAGAAGAGGGAATGAGGAGAATGAAAATTTAAGCTCGATAAACTTTTAGGAGGTAACTGAAATTGGAAGACAACTTTCAAAGTGCCTATCAAGAGGAAGAAGACAGGCTGAATCAAGCGCTTACTGAGATTGACACCTTATTGGAGAAGCTTAACCAGACTCCGGTGTACACGGGACACGATTATACGGAACAAGTGTTAGAAGCGAACCGTGAACAGAAGCGCAAAGATCTTGCCAAGCTTCGGCAGGAGCCTTATTTCGGACGGCTTGATTTTCAGGGCAATGATGAGAAGCAGCGGAAGGCACTCTATATAGGAAAAATCGGCGTAGACCGCGAGCAGGTAAGCGACCGTCCGCTAGTCATTGACTGGCGCGCACCGGTAGCAAGCCTGTTCTATTCGTTTACCGGTGGTACGGAGCCAGCCTCCTATGAAGCTCCTGAGGGACTGATAGAAGGACTGGTATACCTCAAACGCAACGTGGTGATTCGTAAGCAGATTCTGGAGCGGGTCGCAGATACGTACAATCGGGAGAGTGACGCGCCTGTAGTATCAGACGAGTTTCTCGTCTATCGTTTGGGAGAGAACAAAGACAATCGTCTCCGTGATATCGTATCTACCATCCAGGAGGAGCAGGACAAGATTATCCGTGCGGCCAAAAATACAGCGCTGATCATTCAGGGCGTAGCGGGAAGTGGTAAAACAACAGTTGCACTGCACCGATTAGCCTTTCTGCTGTATCAATACAAGGATCAGGTTTCTGCGGAAAAAATGATTATTTTTGCACCGAACCGGATGTTTCTGGATTACATCTCAGATGTACTGCCTGAACTAGGAGTAGGTAATATTGCTCAGAGCACCTTTCCGGATTGGGCGGCAAATGTACTAGGTCTGGAGCTTCCAGAACAGGATGCGACGGAGACGATGAACCGCTGGTTTGAAACCTCTGGCGGTATGCCTGTGATTACAGAAGAAACGCCGGGACGTTTCAAGGGCTCTACGGTTCTGATGAGTATTATTGAATCAAGTATTAAGCTGCTGGAGACAAGTTCTGTTCCTGAGGGAGATTTTATCCCGTGGGAAGGCGCTGTGCTGCGCCGATCGATGATCTTACGTTGGCATAATGAAGAGTACGCTCCTTATCCGCCAGCGAAGCGGAAGGAACGTGTAATGGCACGGATACATCGCTGGATCGAGATGGAGCTGAAGAAGAGTCCATCGGCTGCAGCTATGAAGGATCGCAAGAAAAAAGGTGCTGCACGAGAAAAAGCATACAGTGCAAAATGGCCTAAGTACGATCCGTTGACGATCTACAAGCAAATCTTCCGTGCGGCTAAAGTCCCGGAAGATTGGCCTGTGAATCCGCCAGAGAATATTCCGGTAGCTGTGCTGAAGGAAACGGCAAAAGATCTGAAAAAAGGAATTATACGCGAAGAGGATTTACCGCCTCTGTTGTATATCCATTATCTTTTGAATGGAGACGAGGGTGTAACTCGCTTTGATCATGTGGTGATTGACGAGGCTCAGGATTTTTCTCCTTTCCAAATTGCGGTGCTGGATTTATATGTGCGGGGTCATTCCTTTACGATCCTGGGTGATCTGTCGCAGGGCATACACGCCTATAAAGGCGTACACGCTTGGGAAGAGATGCAGACCTTGTTTGCCCCTGAGAACACGGCTTATCACGCACTGACACGGAGCTATCGTTCTACTATGGAAATTATAGATTTTGCTAATGGCATTCTATCTTCCGGTGTGGAAAGCTCACTGCTTGCTGTTCCGGTTTTTCGTAGTGGAGATCCCGTGCGAATGATCGCCTACGGGGAGGATACGGGGGAACTGGTGGCTGATGAGCAAGCTCGTCTGCGGACAATAAGCAATTCACTGAAGTCCTTGTCTGGAAGGGGATACCGTACTGTGGCTGTGCTAACACGTAGTTTGCGTGAAGCCACAGAGCTGTACGCTGAGCTGGAGCAGCATTTTGAAGATATACATCTGATAGACGGCAGCATGACGCAATATCAGGGTGGACTATCGGTGCTGCCTGTGTATTTATCTAAAGGTTTGGAATTTGATGCGGTAATCTTAGCGGATGCCGATCGAGATCATTACGGGGCGACAGCATGGGATGCAAAGCTGATGTATGTAGGCTGTACACGAGCGCTCCACGAGCTTTGGTTGCTTCATAATGGGGAAATGCCTTCCTATGTGCAAATGACGGCTGAAAGCGATTCTGAGGGGAATTAAGACTGGTGGAGAACAGTTATAACTGTTTTTGAACTTGTAACTCCCCTATAGGTATGGCTTAATAATAAGTGTCCGGCCGGGCAAGAACACTTCTGGAAGGAGGCTGATTGAGATGATTTCAGTATACGAGGTGGTTTCCGTCTAAGACGGAAACCCGCTTAAAGCGAGGAGGCCGTATGGCCTCCTTATTACTAACATAGGAAGTACCACACTTATCCATAAAAATGAAATTTATGAATTAGAATGTAGACGCTACCAAGAGGTTTTTATATAATGAAATTACGGATTTTTCCAAATATGAGGAGAAGAAAGGAGGCAGGTGACGTGATTATAACTAAAAACTTAGTTGACCGACGCATAGGGACACACCTGTTGAAGGAGGAAATGCAAGTTGAGTTATGTAAATGGGAAGGATGTGCTCCCCCCTGGCTTGCTCGAAGAGCTTCAGGGATACATCCAAGGTGAACTGCTCTACATCCCGAAGAAAACGGAAGAGCGGGTTAGATGGGGCGAGAACAGCGGTTCGAGGAAAGAGATAGCGAATCGCAATAAGGAAATTTTCAGTTGTCATCGTGAAGGCGATTCCGTAGCTGAGCTTCAAAAGAAGTATCATCTGTCGGAAGAAAGCATTCGTAAAATCATATCAAAAATGAGGCTGGCGATAAACTGCTAGCATACAATTCAAGCATAAACGCCTTTGGCGTCCCTATAAGGACGGTAAGCGTTATGCGAGAAATCATAAGGATAAAGTATAGCGTGAAACCTATACTTTCTTATATTTTGAAAAAAGAGCATGGCTCCCGCCTTTCTAAGACGAGATCATGCTCTTTTTATTTTTTACGAAAAATAGTCTATGGTATGATAAAGGAAGAATCAACATTGTGCTTTTACAAGAATATAGCAAGGAAGTGGAGTTATGGATTTATTTTCTATGGGAGAGGACACTGGGGGCGGACGGCTGCTTGCGGACCGAATGAGACCGGAGAATCTGGATGAATATATTGGTCAAGAACATATCATAGGCCGGGGAAAGCTACTGCGAAGAGCGATTGAGGCTGATCAGGTCTCTTCAATTTTGCTCTATGGACCTCCTGGTTGTGGCAAAACAACATTGGCTCATATCATTTCTCATCATACGCAAGGGGAGTTTGTACGCCTGAATGCGGTGGAGGCTTCCGTAAAGGATGTGCGAGAGGTCATTGAACGAGCTCAAAATAATAAAACACTATACGGTTCTAAGACGATACTTTTTCTGGATGAGGTACATCGGTTCAATAGTTCACGTCAGGATGCGCTGTTGCCGGCGGTAGAAAAAGGAACCATAACATTTATTGGTGCAACTACAGAGAACCCGTTCCATTATGTTAACGGGGCGCTTATGAGCCGTTCTACCTTGTTTCAGCTGGAGGCATTAACGAGTGAACATAGTCTGATCGCGATGCGCAGGGCTTTAGAGGACAAGGATAGAGGGCTTGGATTCATGGAGCTTCAAGTTGATGAAGAAGCATTAATGCATATCGCTACGATGGCTAACGGAGATATTCGGCGGGCACTAAATGCTCTGGAATTAGCGGCGTTAACTACCGCTCCGGAGGCAGATGGGAGTGTGCATATCACACTGGAGGTGGCGGAAGAGTCAATTCGGCGCCCTATTGTGAAAGCAGATGAATCGACGCAGTATGATGTGCTTTCCGCTTTTCACAAAAGCATACGTGGTTCTAGTGATGCTGCGTTGTTCTGGTTTCTATATGCGGTAGAAAAGCTTGGGATGGACCCGATGACATTTATTCGGCGTCTGATTGCGGCTAGCAGTGAGGATATTGGACTGGCGAATCCTCAAGCCATGGTCCAAGCCGTGAGCGCGCTCGAAGCGTATAGGAATAACGGTTGGCCAGAAGCGAGGCTAAACATTGCACAAGCAATTCTTTTTGCCGTGGAGAGTCCAAAGTCTAATGCTGTTGTTACTGCAATTTCAAATGCAATGGCGAGTATGGATGAGATTAAATCTGCCGAGGTACCCCTACACTTACGAGACACCCATTACAAAGGGGCTACTGCGTTAGGGCATGAAGGGTATCAATATCCGCACAATTTTCCGGGGCATTATGTGAAACAGGAGTATTTGCCTAAAGAGATTTCTCAACGTGTTTTTTATCAAGCTACAGAGCAAGGGAATGAAATAAAGATTCGTCATAATCAACGACTCCGACGCGAACAATAGTCCACTAGTGACTGCAACAACCTCCAAATCTCCCCTATTGAACAAAAAAAAATTTTATTCACAATATTATTTATTCCAAAAAAAGGCGGCCTAGAGCCGTTTTTTTGTTTTCTACGTTACATTTAATCACATGAAATAAAATTTTTTATAGGAAAAGATTGATAATTTACCATAAGTTAATTAAAATGAACTACAAAGTTACGGGAAATCATTTTTCAAATCCGATTGAATTACTTATAGTATCGTTAATGGTGTTAATAATGATGACAGTATGTGTTTTGTTATGTTTCATGAAAATAAATACTGTTTATATCAAAATTTACATAATATTTCATTGTATGGATTTTGAAACTCTTGCCGTTAGGGGGATTAATTTGAGCGAAGAATTATTAGAAATCAAAAATTTATCGACATCGTTCAGGATCGTAGATGATTATTATGCCGCAGTAGATGATGTTACCCTATCTGTTCGCAAAAATGAGATTCTTGCTATTGTTGGAGAGTCCGGTTCGGGAAAAAGTGCACTTGCCTTTTCGATAATGGGATTGCACACAAGGGCCAAAATAGACGGACAAATTAAATACAAGGGTCAGGACATCGTTACTATGACTCCTGCTGCACTCAACAAGCTGCGTGGCCAAGAAATGTCTATGATTTTTCAAGACCCATTATCCGCTTTAAATCCGCTTATGATTATCGGTTCACAGATTGAAGAAGTACTCATCCTACATGATTCCAAGCTTTCGAAAAAGCAAAGAAAAGAGAAGGTCATTGATCTCCTGACTAAGGTTGGAATCTCCCGTCCCGAGCATACATATCAGCAATACCCCCACGAATTATCTGGTGGAATGAGGCAGCGGGTTGTGATTGCTATAGCGATTGCCAATGGTCCCAAGCTTTTGATCGCCGATGAGCCGACTACGGCACTAGATGTAACCATCCAATTGCAAATCCTTGAACTTATAAAAAAATTAAAAACTGATATGCAAGCAGGCATTATCTTAATTACTCATGATCTAGGGGTTGTGAGTGAAATGGCTGATCGAGTTGCGGTGATGTACGCCGGACAAATCGTAGAGATCGCAGATATTTATACGTTGACCTCTAATCCGAAGCATCCGTATACAAGATCCTTGTTGAACTCCATTCCGACCGTTAAAGAAGAGAAATCTAGACTTCATGTGATTCAGGGGATTGTCCCGCCATTACAGAATCTTCCGCGTAAAGGATGCCGTTTCTCGGCCCGGACACCTTGGATTCCGGAATGGGAGCACGAGGAGAATCCGCAGCTGCATGAAGTAGCCCCCGGGCATTTTGTTCGCTGCACCTGCCATAATAACTTTCATTTCCCTGATACTAACGAGGAGGCAAGCCACAATGGGACTTCTTGAGGTTAAAAATTTAGCGGTTCATTTTCCGATCCACGGCGGTGTTTTTCGAAGGGAAGTTGGCGTAGTCAAGGCTGTCGATAATGTTAATTTTACCGTTGAGGCAGGGCAAACCTATGGTCTCGTCGGTGAATCCGGATCAGGTAAGACAACTACTGGTCGTGCAATCATTGGACTTAATTCTATTACTAGCGGTAGCGTGATTTTTGAAGGGCAAGATTTGGCCTTGAAGGGTGTGCGTAAGCAAAGAAATGTCCGCAAAGACATTCAGATGATCTTTCAGGATCCGTACTCTTCCTTAAATCCTAAGAAACGCGTGCTGGATATTATTGCTGAACCGTTGCGTAATTTCGAAAAAATGTCTCCGGGGGAAGAAAAGCGTCGAGTACAGGAATTGCTTTTACAGGTAGGCTTGAGCCCTGAGAACATCCTGAAATATCCGCATGAATTCTCAGGCGGTCAGCGGCAGCGGATCGGAATTGCCAGAGCGATTGCCCTTAAGCCCAAACTTATTATTGCTGACGAGCCGGTATCTGCGTTAGATGTCTCCGTACAGGCACAAGTGCTGAATTTCATGCAGGACATTCAAAAAGAACTGAATCTTACTTTTCTATTTATCAGTCATGATCTCGGGATCATCAGACATATGTGCGATCACATTGGGATTATGTATAAAGGACGACATGTGGAGCAAGGGACCGCTAAAGATATTTTTGACAATCCTCAGCATATTTATACCAAACGTCTCATTGCTGCCATTCCTGATATTGATCCGAAGCAGAGAGAAAAGCAGACGGAGTTTAGAAAATCAGTAAGTAAGGAATATGAACAAGCGCACCGGAATTATTTTGATGAAGAAGGCATGGCTTATCCATTAAAATCAATTTCCGAGACTCATCTGGTAGCCTTGCCTGAGAAAGGTTGAGAATATGTGGAAGATTATCGTTCGTAGAATTCTTATAATGATCCCTCAAGTATTTCTATTAAGTATTCTTGTTTTTCTTATGGCGAAGGCAATGCCTGGCGACGCACTCTCAGGGATGCTCGATCCGAATATTGATCCTGCGGCCATTGATGCAATGCGAGAGAAGCTTGGCCTAAATGATCCATGGTACATCCAGTACTGGGATTGGATCACTAAAGCAATACAAGGGGACTTTGGCCAGTCCTTCCGTTTCAAAATGCCGGTCTCAGAGCTGATCGGGCAACGCCTGATGAATACACTTTGGCTAGCCATTGTTACGCTGATTCTTACATACCTTATTGCTATCCCGCTTGGTATTACCAGCGGACGTTATAACGATTCGTGGCTGGATCGCTTAATTACCGGCTATACCTATATTGGATTTGCTGCACCGTTGTTTATTTTTGCTCTTTTAATGGTATGGGTTTTCGGGTTTCATTTTCATTGGTTTCCCACTAGCGGCAGTGTCAGTCCCGGGGAAGTTCCGGGTACGCTAAGCCACTTCTGGAGTAAGTTATACCATTTGCTGCTCCCTGCTCTATCCATGGCCCTGATTGCAACGGTTGGGACCGTACAATATCTGCGTAATGAGATCATTGATACGAAGCAAAAAGATTTCATTCTCACGGCAAGAGCTAAAGGGGCTTCGGAGTCACGCGTATACAATCGCCATATTTTGCGAAATTCCTTATTGCCGATTGCTGCATTCTTCGGGTACGAGATCACTGGGCTAATCGGTGGTACGGTGTTCGTTGAAACGATCTTCAGCTATCCAGGGATGGGTTTGCTGTTCCTCAGTTCGATAACGATCCGGGATTTCAGCGTGGTAACAGCCATCGTTCTGCTGTATGGGGTTGCTTCCATCGTCGGTGCATTGTTATCAGATATTATCTTAAGTATCGTAGATCCTCGTATCCGGATTAAATAAGAAGATGAAACATTTTGGGGTGAATGAAATGGCAAAGACAAGCGCAGAGATAGCTCTGCTGCAGGATTCAGATAAAAGTCCATCGGGCTTCAAAATTGTTTGGCGGGAATTGGTGCGTGATAAGTTGGCACTGATCTCACTGATTTTCCTATTTGCGATTATCGCTGCTGTGTATGGAATTTCGTTATTTTTGGATCAAAAAGAAATTGTTACGGTTGACTTGTTCGCCCTATATGAGAAGCCTTCGGCTGTGCACTGGCTGGGGACTGATTATGGAGGACGGGATGTATTCGGTCAATTAATTATAGGAACAAGAAACTCTATGTCTATTGCTTTTATGGTTACATTTTTTACTGGCGTTATTGGGATTCTAGTCGGTTTAGTCTCAGGTTATTTTGGTGGAACGGTAGATAATGTAGCGATGCGTGTTGTGGATTTCTTCATGATCCTACCATTTCTAATGATTGTTATAGCCTTTGTCAGCGCTGTACCTAAATACAATACGTTAACCTTCTCCTTTATCATGACTGCGTTTCTTTGGATGGGGATTGCCAGGCTAATTCGTTCCAAGACATTGCAAGAGAAGGAATTGGATTATGTTCAGGCTTCTAAGACCTTAGGCTCCTCCAATCTAAAAATTATGTTCACGCAAGTGCTTCCGAACTTAAGCTCCATCATTATCGTAACGATGACCTTGAATTTGGCAGCTAATATTGGATTGGAATCAGGCCTATCCTTTCTAGGTTTTGGTTTTCCGGAAAGTACACCCAGTCTCGGTACTCTAGTAAGCTATGCGAGAAATCCGCAAACGCTTGAGTTCAGATGGTGGATCTGGTTACCCGCATCATTGCTGATCTTGGTATTGATGTTGAGTATAAATAATGTGGGTCAAGCGCTCAAACGTGCGACCGACGCAAGACAAAGAAAAGGATAATAAGGGAGGAAATGATTAAATGAGAAAACCCATTCGTACTAAAGCATTACTCGTATCCTTAATGTTTGTAATGTTGTTTGTTCTTGCAGCTTGTAACTCAAAGAACAACAACGAAGGAGCAGCACCAACAACAGCTCCTAGTGCTAATGCGACTGCTGAAGCAACTGCAGCACCGACTGCAGTGCCTGAAGCAGAAGACGGACTGTTTAACATCAAAGATTTCACTAACATTAAGACCAATCAAGGTGAAGCTATTGAAGGTGGTACACTTACTTTTGGACTAGTTTCCGACAGTCCATTTGAAGGTACACTTAACAATAACTTTTCTTCTGGAATTCCGGATGCTCGAGTTATAGAGTGGTTTGATGATGGCCTACTAGATTGGGACGCGAACTTTGTATATACCAATGATGGTGCAGCAACTTATGAAGTGGCAGAAGACGGACGTACTTTCACTTTCACGATTCGTGACAATGTTAATTGGCATGATGGAAAGCCAGTAACGGCTGAAGATTGGTTATTCGCGCATGAAGTGATCGCTAACCCTGCCTATGATGGCCCTCGTTACGGCTCTGACTTCACACAAATCGAAGGTATGGATGAATTCCATGCAGGTACAGCCAAAACGATCTCCGGTATTAAGGTATTAAGTGAGAAGAAACTACAAATCACTTATAAACAATCCACACCTTCGCTGTTAACAGGAAGTATTTGGATTTACCCTTTGGCTAAACATATCTTTGGTGATATGGATGTTGCCAAGATTTCCTCATCCCCAGAAGTACGCCAAAAACCGATTGGTTTTGGAGCTTTTAAAGTGGAAAGCATCGTTCCAGGTGAATCCGTAGTTTACGTGAAGAATCCAGACTACTGGCGCGGAGCACCTAAACTGGATAAAGTAATCCTAAAGGTAATTAACCCATCTACAGTTGTTCAGGAACTGAAATCTGGTGGAGTTGACTTGGTGGATTCTTTCCCAGTCGATCAATTCCCAGATAATGCAAAGATGTCGAATGTTCAGTTCCTCGGTATTACCGACAAGGCATATACGTATATTGGTTTTAAACTAGGTAAATGGGATAAGGAGAAAAAAATAGTTGCTCCCGATCCTAAAGCTAAAATGGCGGATGTGAATTTGCGTAAAGCCATGTGGGCCGCAGTTGATAATAATGCGGTTGGTAAGAAGTTCTATAATGGCCTACGCTGGAGTGCGACAACTTTAATCCCACCATCTCATCCAGAATTCCAAGATACCTCCAATCCAGGTGTTCCTTTTGATCAAGCAGCAGCTAACAAAATCTTGGATGATGCAGGTTACAAACTAAATGGCGAATTTAGAACGAATCCAGATGGTAGTGAGCTGAAGATTAATTTCATCTCTATGACTGGTGGAGATATTGCTGAGCCGCTGGCTCAATATTATGTACAATCCTGGAAAGCAATTGGTCTGAATGTAACGTTGGAAATGGTAGAATTTAATACTTTCTATGACCGTGTAGGACAGAATGGTGACGACGACCCTACCGTTGATGTTTATCAAGGTGCATGGAGTGTTGCTAATGACGTTGACCCATCAGGTCTTTACGGGCAAGATGCAATTTACAACTTCCCGCGTTACTCGAGTGCAGAGAATGATCGGTTGCTCGCTGAAGGAGTCTCCGAGGATGCATTCGACGTAAATAAACGTAAAGAGATCTATAAAGAATGGCAACAGTTTATGGTTAACGAGATTCCTGTATTCCCTACGCTTTATCGTGCGGCCCTAGTTCCGGTCAACAACCGTATACTGAATTATGGAATTGGTGATGGAACTGGACTTTACTATAATGACATTGCAGTTTCTGCGGATAAAGCTGTAGTAGCTCAGTAAGTAGGAATAGCAGGAATTAAATTAATACTATTAGTAATAAAAGAACAGCAGTTCAGATAGCGATATCTGAACTGCTGTTCTTTTTGTTTCTATTTGAATCGCTGGCTCCATAGTCATTTAGTTGTATTTCATACAACTAAAACCTCATTTTAGCGCTGATGATGTAGTATAACTGCAGTTCATACATCTATTTTTGGAATGTGAAGACAGAAAAGGGAGATTGGGAGAATTTAGATGTACATCATACAACTAAGTCAAAAAGAAATTCTAAAAACAAGAAATAGCTGTATTAAATACAGCTATTTCATAGGTTTATTCTAGGGTTTATGTTGTAAGTTATAGACTTCACTTAAGCTTGCGCTGAAGGAACGACCTTTTCTGCATATTCGATCGTGCCGCCGCCGAGACATTGCTCACCGAGATAGAAGACAACGGCTTGGCCTGGCGTAATCGCTTTTTGCGGAACATCAAAGTCTACGTTTATCGTTCCGTCTTTCCGTGCGGTGAGCGTTACACCTTGATCAGGCTGGCGATACCGGAATTTAGCAGTGCATTTTAGCGGCTCAGGACCTAGCTCATGCCCGTTAATCCAGTTTACACCGGAGGCAATTAGACTAGTGGAGTACAGGCTGTGGTGCTTGTCTCCTTGAACTACATAAAGAATGTTGCGGCTAAGGTCTTTTTCGGCTACAAACCAAGGTTCGCCGTTACCGGATCCGCCAATGCCAAGGCCTTGACGCTGACCCAATGTATAGTACATAAGACCATCATGGCGGCCTTTGATTTCCCCAGTGGCTATATCTACCATGTCACCAGATTGTGCAGGCAGATACTGGCTGAGGAATTCACGGAAGTTACGCTCACCGATAAAGCAGACGCCTGTACTGTCTTTTTTCTTGGCAGTATAGAGTCCGGCTTCTTCGGCAATTCTCCGAACTTCCGGTTTCGGAAGATGACCAATCGGGAACATTGCTTTAGAGAGCTGATATTGGCCCAGCGCGTTCAAGAAATAGGTCTGGTCTTTATTGTTGTCTACACCGCGGAGCAGCTTGTACACACCATCTTCTTCTATAACGCGTGCATAATGTCCAGTCGCTACATAATCGGCGCCAAGCTGAAGGGCTTTGTTCAGGAACTCCCCGAATTTGATCTCTCGGTTGCACATGACGTCTGGATTAGGCGTCCGGCCGGCCTTATATTCATCGAGAAAATATGAAAATACTTTGTCGAAGTATTCCTTCTCGAAATTAACGGTATAGTAAGGAATATCAATCTGCTCGCATACGCGGCGAACATCCTCTGCATCGCTTTCGGCTGTACATACTCCGAATTCGTCGGTATCGTCCCAATTCTTCATGAAGATGCCGATGACGTCATAGCCCTGCTGCTTGAGCAGAAGCGCCGTGACGGAGGAATCGACCCCTCCGGACATGCCGACGACGACACGGGTGTCTTGTTTTGCTTTTGTCATCGTAATCACCATTTCTGTACCCAAAATACCGGTTATTCATGGAACACCCGGCTCAAAAAGTATTATAACATACCTGTCTACTGTAAACCCTAAAATAAGAGGCTGAAAATAGAAAAATGTCCACCAGGGGTGAACATTTTTGCAAAATGTTTCGTTTGCCATTTCATTTGTGACTTCGAATATGATAACATAAACTAAGAGTAATCATCGGAATACCTTGATATGACAATCGCATGACTTACCAAATCAATAGTATACAATAACTAGAAACTAAACCGAAAGAGGTGCCCCTTTGAAAATATCAACCAAAGGACGTTACGGACTAACAATTATGATGGAGCTTGCACTGAAATTTGGTGAAGGACCGACCTCACTTAAGAGTATCGCTGAGAAAAATGGACTTTCTGAGCATTATCTGGAGCAACTAATCGCTCCTCTGCGTAACGCAGGACTTGTAAAAAGCATTCGTGGTGCATACGGTGGATACATTTTATCACGTGAGGCCAGTGCTATTACAGCAGGAGACATCATTCGTGTGTTGGAGGGTCCAATTTCTCCGGTAGATTTCACTGAAGAAGATGATGCGGCAAAACGTGATTTATGGTTGCGTATTCGCGACAGCATTGCAGACGTACTGGATTCCACAACGCTTCATGACTTGATTAATTTTAAAGAAGAGAGCTTAGCAGACAATTATATGTTCTATATCTAGTTACTGTATGTAGAACAAAAACTTAAAATCTTGGTTTATCAAAGTCTAAGCCCCCTTTTGGGGGCTTTTTAAATGAAAAAATTACATGAAAAATCACAAATAAAGGATGCCCCATATTGGTTGGGCATCCTTTATTGTAGGTGGATGTACTAATTTAACACTCTTCTAATTAATCATCACAGGTTTATTCATAGCTTATTGATTATCACCGAACCAGATGTTCTCTGTACCAGTCCGCGTGTCCGTCCATACACTCACTAGACGGCCTGTTTGGGGGACGATGGCATTGCCGATGTAGTCCCCAATTAGGGGAATGCCGGTGACGTCAAAGGAAGTTGTCGTTATACGGGTGTTTATAAACGTCATACCGCCATCTCTAGATGTAGCTAGATAAACATCAAGGTTGAGAGGATTAACTCGATTCGTGTAATAGTTAACGAATATTGCACCATCCGCTGGGGACACTGTGATGGCTGGGAAAAAGTTTTGGGAGCCTACTGGACTACCCGTAATGGATATGGGTGCACCCCAATCCACACCGAAATTAGTGGAAGTAGCAATAAATATATCGGAATAGCCTTCTCGAAAATCTTGCCACACAGCATAGACATTCCCTCGCGTCGTCGGTGCATTAGAAATATCTGCTGCGAGGGAAGGGTATGTCAAGCATCTAAATGTATATCCCGGCAATGGATCTGGTGGGACTACAACGCTGGCGACCCTGGTTTCAGGGGTGAAGGTGACCCCGCCGTCTGGAGATGTGGTAATTTTAAGATCGGTATTACCAGGAGGCTGATTGATCCATCCCACAACAACAATCCCATTTAATGTAATGGCTATACCGGGGAATTCTTCAAATTCTTCGATCGAAGACAGCAGGCTGGGACTGGAATAGGTATTACCGCTATCTAGGGAACGATTGAAGAATATCGTATTTCCTGGTATGAATTGCGTGTTGTAATCATGCGTATAACCAGTATATACATTGCCAAAAAAGGGACTTGATCCAGCCTTGTCGGTGACAACGACCACCTGGTCATCATTCACAAACTGTCCAAACCCTTGATTTACGATGACTGGCGGTCCGAATGAAGATGCGTTGTCGACAGATGTATAGGAAACGATCGAGCCGCTGAGACCGTCAGAATCGAAGGCATGAGCCAATACTACGAACGTGGTCGGAAAAATATAATCAATATGTGGTGCTTCGATGCCTGCAAACCCTGTGGGTAACGGTAATAACGTTGTTGTCCAAGTGGCACCTGCGTCAATAGATTTGTACAAACCTATATTGGGAGGGCCTGTTCGAAGATCTACAGCCACGGCGACCATAACCGAAGGATTAAGCCAATTTACCGCGATGGTGGGCTCGAATTGAGTGCTTGTGCTCGGCGAAAGTTGAATATTAACCATACAAAGCTCCTTTCGTCATAGAGTTTTCGGCACTTACGGGTTCAGCTGAGCTATGAAAGTAAGTTCGGATTGCAGCACTCTTTGATGAGGGATGACGTTTCCTGACGAATCCGTTCCGAATACTGTAATAATCGTGTCTGCCGGTGCGTTTCCAGTTACGAGAAATTGTACTTCATATGCTGAATTGCCTGCGATATTAAAACCGAGAAACTGGCTGGTGTTAGCATTAATATTCAATGAGCTGGAGTAGACTAAAGCCTTACTAACAAGAGTATTCCATACGTAAATGTGATAGACCACGTTAGAAGAAAAACTAAGGTTGTCATTGTCGATGTTGATGATCACGTTGGTTGCTGGGATAGTACCTGCGTTCGTAATTATACCTGTTGTGCTTGCCATGAGCTTCACCCTCTTATATTAGTTTGCTATATATATATGAATTGAGGTGCATTGTGCTTGGACAAGGGCATCAGAAAAATTGCGGAAATTGGAAATATGAGAGGTATACTATTATTCCATGAATCTCCCCTTCCTCTTGTCTCGCAACTTACAAACTATTCCTGAATAAATTGATAGAAAATGAGGGAAGGAGTGATGGAAATGCCTTTTACTACCGGTCTTATTACCAACACAAGAGCAACTGGAACAGCGGCGAGTAATGTAGCTGTTAGTGTTCGTAATACTAGTAATGCAAACGCAATGGTGATCGTCGAAATCTTCGGCGTTCCGTATTCAACGCTTGCACTTACTCCGCTTTATGTCACAGGTTATTATGTTCCAGCGATGAGTTCTGATATCCGAGAGTTCTTCATTGCTGGGAATGTCGCTTACGAGGTTCAGATAAGTACCTCTTTTCCATTAGCAAATGTAGTATGTTCCACGTACGGATTGGACGAGTTTGGAAATCTTGTTACCGATCAGAGAGTGCTTCAATCTGAATTAACGGAGATTTCGGCACTTTCTATACCTGTATAACAAGTTTTTTTGGGGGGAGATCAAGAAGCAATCACCGATACAAACAGGGTGGTTGCTTTTTTTTTTAGGCGTAATAAATCTCATAAAGGCATTCACACAGGCACTAATGTGGAATTTAAATATACTAATCTTATACTCCAATGTAGAGAGAGGTAAAAATCATGGTGGATGTAGGGGTAGTTATGCCTTTGTATACCCAAAAGCCGGAATTTCTCCGGCAAGCTCTGGAGTCTGTTCTGCGCCAAACCTTCACCGAATTCCGACTGATCATTGTGATTGATGGAGCGCCGGAAATGGAACCGCTTGTGCAGTCCATCATAGCGGAGGATCCAAGGGTAGCTATTATCTCTTATGTGCCGAATAGGGGGATCGCACATGCGCTGAATACGGGCTTTGATCTTTTGTTTAACGAACCCAATATTCAGTATCTGAGCTGGGTCTCCAGCGATAATGTTTATGAACCCCGCTTCCTCGAGATCCTACGAGGTGCACTAGTGAAGGGGCCGCAGGCGCTAGGGATCGTGTACAGTTCTTTTCAAAGTATAGATAACGAGGGAAACCAACTTCATAACGAACACCAACTGGCTACTCAGCGAAATTATCAGTCACAGCCCAAAGAGAGATTGCTGGATTATTCGCTAATTGGCGTTTCTTTCATGTACAAATCGCAGGTTGCGAAGCTTGTTGGAGGGTACGGAATGGAGCCTGTGGAGGATTATGATTACTGGCTGAGACTGGCTGAACATTGTGATATTCGCTTTATACCCGTAGAGCTTGTAAATTATCGTGTGGATTCAACCTTTAGTGTATCCGCACAGTTACATTCCATTGAAAATCATCGCAGATGGAGATATACGTATCATTTAACTCGCCATCAGGCGCGTTTCCGCAGAGGGATTCCTCCTATGATTACCGTGTTATTTCCTGTGGTAAATGCTGGTGCGGAGGAAATAGCGAGGATAGAGAATCTGTATGAACAGACGTACAGCAATTATGAGTGTCGGGTGCTGGATTTATCGCCTACGCGTCAACCATCTGTTCTTCTGGGTTCAATCCCTCATCCTGCAACCGAGTTCGTTTGGATGCCAGAAGTTGTGGAGTCGCACGCGATTTGTGGAGCACTAGAGCACATGTCCACTCCCTACACGATAGTTTTAGGTCCTAAAATTTTCATAGGAGCACTTGATATTGAATACATGCTGGAGGCTTTGATTACTACCGGTGGGGACACGATCTCCAATTATTATACGGATGATCACAGCCTGATTGGATTTCGGAACAGACATGACCTATCGACCAAAACTCACTACTATAACGAGCTGTTTCAAAGCGCAGATTTGTATGATTTGTTGAAGATTTACTTTTCCTAAAAATAATATGCGAATGAGTGATCGTAATGAAAGTTTTGTTCACCTTTTACAACCCGAGTGGAGGTATGCAAACCCTGAATCGAGTGCGCTGCCAAGCGTTGCGTGATCGCGGTGTAGAGTGCCATTTGCTGTACACGCACCCTGGAAAAGGACAGCAAAATATCCCGAACATTCAAACCAATATTATGAATAGTGATGACGAGATCAGGGAATTGCTCACTCGGGAAGCTTTTGATTTGATTGTAGTGTGTACGGATATTTACTTAGCAGAGAGGTTTAGAGGGTTTGGTTACAAGGGACCGCTTGTTTTTGAGGTGCAAGGGTTAGGAACTTTAGATGAAGCGGAGCAGGTTATTAGTAATTTTAATGAACGGATTCACAAGCTAACCGATGCACTGCTCTATCCAGAGACCTCCCATTTGCAGACGATTTTCAAAAGTGGATTTCCCTCTATTCCGCAGTATTGCTTTGATAATCCGATCGATTGCGAAGAATTTGGATATACCAATTATCCAGCGAAAAGCTTTCCCATCCTCGGCTGGGTGGGACGAATTCAAACGAACAAGAACTGGAGAGAATTTCTTCAAATTGGACAGAGGCTGCTGGCGATCCATCCCGAGCTTTATTTATGGATTTTTCAGGACGATACGTTGTTTGATCCGGAGCAAAAAGAGAGCTTTGAACAATTTGTAGCGGAAACCGGAATTTCTTCACGTTTGATCTCGCATTCCAATGTCCCTCATGAGCTAATGGCAGATTATATGAGCATTATTGGTGATTCGGGAGGTCTGCTCTGCTCCACCTCTATTCTTGAGGGATTTGGGTATGCGGTGGCTGAGGCAATGTTGTGTCGTTGTCCTGTCCTTACTACGGATTCAGATGGCATTCGGAGACTTGTTATTAATAATCACACTGGAAAAATATATACGAGAGGGCAACTGGATGAAGCTGTGAATGCGGCGCTATCCTTAATGCATGATCCAGCGCTTCGGACCAGCATTAGGATGAATGGAGAATGGCATATCCGAAAAAACCTTTCTTCCGAGCTGTACGCCGATAGATTTCTAAAGATGTCTCATCAATTGATGAGACGCCGGTCAAAGATCGAGCGTCGATGGTCTTAACTTTGCGGTTAACCCGCAGAGTTAAGACGGTTTTTCATGGATTAAAAGTGAGGTCAGAACCAGTGCTAATAAGAGGGTCAGAGCCATACCTATCATCTGAATAATATTGTTATAAGGATCAGGTAGAGTGACATAAGAGAAGATGACATCCTTTAATATAAAAAATATATTTTTGAATAAACTCAGAAACACTAATATCGCTACGATCCACTTTTTTAAGTGTGCTTTATAGATAAGCCTCCCTCCTTTCTATGCCTCTTTAATTAATTCTTTTGTATCATTCCGAACATTTCCCACAGCTGTGGAAACTGGGTAGGCTCTCATTTGGTTTTGATCATAAGGCTTCAGGAGCTTTATTAGAGAGGTTGTGTCCTGATTGCCCCGATCCAGCCATTCTGTCTCATCCTCAGGCTTCAAAATAACCGGCATGCGGTTGTGGATTTCAGCCATTAGATCGTTCGGTGTAGTCGTTATAATCGTACAGGTACTTAGTTTATTCCCTTCCGGGTCCATCCAAATATCATACAATCCGGCCATGGAGAAAATACCCCCATCACGCATCACGATCCGCATGGGTTGTTTACTGCTGCCTTGCACCTTCCATTCGTAGAAGCCGTCAGACGGGATGATGCAGCGGCGTGAGCTTACTAAGCGCTTGAAAGAAGGCTTCTCGAGCAGTGATTCTGCCCGGGCATTGATCATTTTACTGCCGATTTTGTCATCCTTGGCCCATGAAGGAACCAGGCCCCAGCGTAGCTCCCCTAACTTATTGCTGGAGCCTGTATTAATGACTGCCGGAATTTGCTGCATTGGCGCAGCGTTATATTTAGGGGCATAGTGGATAATGGTTGAATCATTCGCAAAATATCTGACCATCAGTTCTTCCATGGTAACGGTTATTGTGTAACGTCCGCACATGATTTACACTCCCCTTTCAGTAGATTAGAAGTTCGCTCAGTTTACAGCTCAAATTCAGCATGTTATGCTCGAAATATTTCTTATTATAAACGATGCGGAATGAATGAAGAAAGATGTGCTCATTGGTGATTCTGGTAAGCTCTTGTCTAGCTGGTATGAAGGTAAGATATAATGGAACGGATTGTTTGGACGAGATGATCCAGAAACTTTTGAATGAGGATAAAGCCATTGCGGTGTGTCCGGAGTTACTAGGAGGATTCTCTACGCCTAGGGAGCCATCCGAAATCATTGGTGGAAATGGCGAGGATGTGCTGGCAGGGACGGCTAAAGTAGTGGATCGTTCAGGAACAGATGTTACAGATATGTATTTAAAGGGTGCTTATATTACGCTTGCAAAAGCTCAAGAGGTCTCAGCTACGATGGTAGTGCTCAAAGAAAACAGTCCTTCTTGCGGCAGCGCCATGATTTATAACGGGGAATTCAAGGGGAAGAAAATTGCAGGAAATGGCGTTACTACAGCTTTACTTAGGAAAAATGGCATTGAGGTAACCTCTGAAGAGAACTGGTTATTATAATCCTAGCTTTCATAGGGAAATGATTACAATATTGTGTTCTTTCGCTTGTGGAAAACTCACTTCTCGCGCGGTATAATTTAATAGTTCCAAGTATAAACGCCTTCGGCGTCCTTCTTAGGACGGTTAGCGTTTAAGCGAGAAATATATACCTTCCTATATTTTAGATTAACTAGTTTCCTATACTCTAGAAGCGGAGAAATGATTATGAAATCCATCTATTTGGACCACGCCGCATCAACCCCGGTTCATCCCGAGGTGGCTAAGGTCATGTTGAATATAATGACAGAACAATACGGAAATGCGTCTAGTGTACATCAGTTCGGACGTTCAGCTAAAAGAATATTGAATGGGGCGCGCGATTCGATCGCCGCCTTTTTGGGCTGTTCATCTGAAGAGTGGGTGTTCACTGGAGGCGGCACAGAGAGTGACAATTTAGCGCTCTATGGAGCAGCAGCGGCAGTTTCCCATAAAGGAAAACATATTATCACCACCCAGATCGAACATCATGCAGTGTTACATACCTGCGAAGAGCTAGAGAAGGAAGGTTTCAAAGTAACCTATCTTCCTGTGGATTCGTCGGGCAGGGTATCCGTAGCAGACATAGAGGCAGCATTGCAGGAAGACACGGTGCTGATCAGCGTAATGTATGCCAATAATGAAGTAGGCACCGTTCAACCGATTCAAGAGATTGGTCAGCTCGCTAGAGAACGAGGCATTCTGTTCCATGTTGATGCTGTACAAGCTCTAGGTGCACTGCCAATTAAACTCCGAGAACTTCCCGTAGATTACATGAGCTTCACAGCTCACAAAATCAATGGGCCACAAGGGATAGGGGGTCTTTACGTTCGAAGCGGAGCACCACTACATCCTAGACTTCATGGAGGCCTTCAGGAGCGTGGCAGACGCGCCGGAACGGAAAATCTAGCAGGAGCCGCTGGATTCGCCAAAGCCGTTGAAATAGCGGTTACGGGTCTCTCAGAACGTCAACAAAATATGAAGCGCCTGCGCAATACACTACTTGAGACACTGGATACTCTGATTGGACGGGAGAGTTACTCGCTTAACGGTAATTCTGAGCATTTTTTACCTAGTATACTGAACTTGAGCTTCCCAGGGGCTGGGACAGATGTTATGCTGATGAACCTGGATATGGAGGGGATTGCAGCAGCGAGCGGTTCGGCTTGCACGTCAGGATCACTGGAAATATCTCATGTTCTGAAAGCAATGGGACTTCCCCAAAATATTTTAGAGTCCGCGATTCGATTTAGTATCGGTTTGGGTAATACTACTGAAGAAATCGAGTACGTTGCTCAAAAAGTTGAAACCATTTTGAAACGCCTACGTAAATGAGACTAGTTACTTTTAGGTTTCGATCTGTATCGGGGCGATTCGGGCTTTTGGCTTTCTGAGAACTCGTAAGTACACTCAAAGTGAGGGGAACGAGGCAGCCATGAGACTTCAAGATCTGATCGGCTTGGCTGTATATGAAGTTGAAGAGGGTAATGAAATCGGCAAGATTGTCGATATTCTGCTCGATTCAAACTGGAATATTACGGGTATTGAACTGGAAAGCAAATCTTTTTTTGGCGGCCATGTGAAATTTGTGGCATGGAAAGATATTGTGGCCTACGGCGAGGATGCTGTCATGATTCGTAGTAAAGAGTCGATTGATAAGACAGATGCCGATCATATACCTTGTACATTTCTACTTGGAAAGAACAAACTTAAGGATTTAAAAGTACTGACTACAACGGGAACTATACTTGGACGAATATCGGATGTTTATTTTGACCAAAAGTTGGGAAACACAATAGGAGCGCTGGAAATCAGTGACGGGCTTGTGACTGATTTGATCGAAGGCCGCAAATGGCTGCCTTGTTCTGATGAGATGTCCATTGGTGAGAATGCTTTAATGGTTCCTGCGATGAGCGAAGAACGGCTACAAAAAGCCATTAATATTGTTAACGGATAGGTGGAATGTATTATATGAAGTGTCCAAACTGCAACTCTAAAGATATCGGAAAAATTGGTTCCCACCAGTTCTATTGCTGGGGCTGTTTCATTGAATTAACGGTAAACGGTGAGAAAATGTCGGTGTATCAGGTTGAAGAAGACGGTACACTCAGCTCGCTGGACGATCTGTTCTCCGGGGATGATATGACTCAGGATTTCCCACAAATTCATGCGTCGTCATAACGATGAATCTTGCTTTGTAAGCGAGAATGATCTATGTACTTAAGCGTCAATTTCCTTTCAGCTGAAATCAGCTGCAGGGTTATTGGCGCTTTTTTTGGGACAAGCACCTCACTTTGTGGGGTTATTTTGTGTGCTTGATGGTTATTTTGCTGCGGCCATACATATACTTATTTACGAAGCTAGTCCAGGCTATAGCCGCAGGAGGGTACACTCATGGAGCAATGGTCCCAAAGTAAGTGGTTCCGCTGGATGATCGGAGTGCTGCTCTCCCTGATCATTTTGTATTTTGTTTGGTTACTTCGTCCAATGCTGCAGGGGATATTTGTGTTTTTGAAGGCAATCCTCGCTCCATTTCTGGCAGCTATGATTATTTCCTACGTGCTGAATCCCGTCGTTAGTATGCTGGCCGGACGGAAGATGCCGCGTAGTGTGGCTGTTCTACTTATATATGCAGTGTTCCTAACGGCGATCGCGGTAATTGCAATTAACCTTATCCCGATGTTTATCGAGCAGCTTGAAGAGTTAAATGAACATTTGCCAGAGATGACCCTGCAAGCCCAAGGGCTAATGCGACATATGAATTCTAGACTAATCCCGCCCGGGGTCGAGATGGGGATGAACAACTGGTTTTTTCAACTGGAGAGTCGTCTCGCAGAAGGAATTTCTAATTTTCTCGATAATATAGGGACAACGATTAATGTGCTGTTCAATGCTTTTATCGTACCGTTTCTAGTGTTCTATATTCTGAAGGATTTTGACGTGTTTGAACGGACGGTGGTCTCTTGTCTGCCTCGCGCACGTCGTAAGTCTATTGTAACCTTGTTAAAAGATATCGATGATGCACTTGGCAACTACATTCGTGGACAGTTTCTGGTCTGCATTATTATAGGTGTGCTTGCCTATATTGGTTATGCCATCATCGGAATGCCATATGCCTTACTGTTCGCCAGTGTGGTGGCAGTGTTCAATATTGTTCCGTATATGGGTCCCTTTTTGGGGGCTGCGCCAGCCATTGTAATGGCTTCAACCGTTTCTTTTCGTTTGGTGCTGTTGGTTGCAGTGGTTAACACAGTGTGCCAAATTGTGGAGAGTAACATTATTTCACCTCAGGTGGTGGGGAAGAAGCTGCACTTGCATCCGTTGCTCATTATTTTTGCGCTTCTGGTTGGCGGTGAATTGGCGGGAATGATCGGACTTATCCTTGCTGTACCGTTCTTCGCGGCTGGAAAAGTCGTTATTCAACACTTTATGACGTATTTAATCAAACGAAAGCCTGTTTAAAAGGGTTAAAACATTGACTATAGTCAACTGTTTTGTATATAATGTTGGGGAATATTACTGATGAACAATCAGTACATATAGTTGATCGATGATGAGGAGTATTAATTCTATACCGTTATTGCAGAGAGCCGGCACTAAGGTGCGAGCCGGTTAACGGAACGGAGTGAACTCACCTCGGAGTAACGGCGCAAGTTTCAGGATATTCGTTAAACTTAACGGAAGTCCTAGGTGAACCGCCGTCGCCTCACCCCCGATAAAGGGTGCAAAGTGAGTGGCAGAATAAAGTATATTCAGCCGCTAACTAGGGTGGTACCACGGGAATTATAACCTCTCGTCCCTAGCGATAATACGCTAGGGATGGGAGGTTTTTTTGTAAATATAAGAGGGTATAGGTTTCACGAAATACTTCATGTCTTATATTTCTCGCATAAACGCTTACCGTCCTTATAAGGATGTCGATGGCGGGTATGCTTGGTTAAGAAATCTATAGTAATACTCCAAGGAGGAGCAGACAATGAGCGACAATCAAACAAACAGTGTACCTGCCGGCGGTTACCGGGCGCAGGCTATTGAGCCCAAGTGGCAAAAGTTCTGGGATGAGAACAAAAGTTTCAAGACAGGTGAAGATCCAACCAAACCGAATTTCTATGCACTGGATATGTTCCCGTACCCTTCAGGTGCAGGGCTGCACGTAGGTCATCCAGAAGGCTACACAGCAACGGATATCGTATCCCGTTATAAACGGATGCGTGGTTATAACGTGCTGCACCCTATGGGCTGGGATGCTTTTGGACTTCCGGCAGAGCAGTATGCGATGGATACGGGTCAGCATCCGCGTGACTTTACGGATAAGAACATCGATAATTTCCGTCGTCAGATCAAATCGCTGGGATTCTCCTACGACTGGGATCGCGAGATCAGTACTACAGATCCAGACTACTATAAATGGACGCAGTGGATTTTCATCCAGTTGTACAACAAAGGCTTGGCTTATGTAGCAGAAGTACCTGTTAACTGGTGTGAAGCACTGGGTACAGTACTTGCAAACGAAGAAGTTATTGATGGGAAAAGTGAGCGCGGAGGACATCCGGTTGTCCGCAAACCGATGCGTCAATGGATTCTGAGAATTACTGAATACGCTGAGCGTCTACTGGAAGATCTGGAAGAGCTGGATTGGTCTGAAAGTATCAAGGATATGCAGCGCAACTGGATCGGTAAATCCACAGGCGCAGAAGTAAACTTTGAAATTGAAGGTCACGATGCCAGCCTGACTGTGTTTACAACACGTCCAGATACATTGTTCGGAGCAAGCTACTGCGTTTTGGCACCAGAGCATGAACTGGTTGATGCCATTACAACAGAAGCACAACGTACAGCGATTGCAGAATATCGTGTGAAAGCTTCTCATAAGAGCGATCTGGAACGTACAGATTTGGCCAAAGAGAAGAGCGGTGTATTCACGGGAGCGTATGCAATCAATCCTGTGAATGGCGCTAAGGCACCGATCTGGATTGCAGATTATGTACTTGCCGGATACGGAACAGGAGCAATCATGGCGGTTCCAGGTCATGATACACGTGACTGGGAGTTTGCTAAACAATTTGGTCTGAATATCGTGGAAGTCGTGCGAGGCGGTAATATTGAAGAAGAGGCTTATTCCGGAGATGGACCGCATGTCAATTCTGAATTCTTGAACGGACTTAAGAATGAAGAAGCGATTGCGAAGATGATTGCTTGGCTGGAAGAGAAGGGCGTAGGTAAAGGTAAAGTAACCTATCGTCTGCGTGATTGGCTGTTCAGTCGTCAACGCTACTGGGGAGAGCCGATTCCAATTCTGCATCTGGAAGATGGAACAATGAAGACTGTTCCAGTTGATCAACTGCCGCTGGTACTGCCGGATGTAGATGCAATCAAACCATCGGGTACTGGGGAGTCTCCACTTGCCAATGTAACAGAGTGGGTGGAAACGATCGATCCTGAGACTGGTATGAAGGCTCGCCGTGAGACCAACACCATGCCGCAATGGGCGGGCAGCTGCTGGTATTACCTGCGTTATATTGATCCGAAAAACGATCAAGAGCTATGCTCCCCTGAGAAGCAAAAAGCATGGCTTCCAGTGGATCTGTACATTGGCGGAGCGGAGCATGCCGTACTTCACTTGCTCTATGCACGTTTCTGGCACAAGGTGCTTTATGATATCGGCGTAGTGGAAACGAAAGAGCCTTTCCATAAGCTGGTTAACCAAGGCATGATTCTTGGAAATAACAATGAAAAAATGAGTAAATCACGCGGAAATGTCATCAACCCTGATGAAATTGTTGAAGCTTTCGGTGCAGATACACTGCGTGTCTATGAAATGTTTATGGGCCCTCTGGAAGCAACCAAGCCTTGGAATGAAAAAGGTGTGGAAGGGGTTCACCGGTTCTTATCCCGTGTATGGCGCCTGTTCGTGAATGAGGAAGGGAAGCTCAATTCCAAAATCACAGCAGATGGCGGTACGGATGAGTTCAAACGTACTTGGCACAAAACGATTAAGAAAGTGACTGAGGATTTCGAGCATCTGCGTTTCAATACGGCGATTAGCCAGTTGATGATTTTCATTAACGATGCCTACAAGCAAGAAACGTTGTCCCACGAAGCTGCGGAACACTTTGTACAAATGTTGTCGCCACTGGCGCCGCATATTGCTGAAGAACTGTGGCAACTGCTTGGACATGAAGGAAGCATCAGCTACGTAACTTGGCCAACTTATGATGAAGCATGGACAGTCGATGCTGAGGTTGAAATCGTTATTCAGGTGAATGGTAAAATCGTACAACGCGCACTGATCCCGCTGGATATGGGTCAGGAAGAAATGCAAGCTCATGCACTGTCACTCCCGAATGTGAGTGCTGCTGTAGAAGGTAAAACCGTACGCAAGATAATTGCGGTTCCTGGCAAGCTTGTGAATATTGTAGTGGGTTAAGCGAAGAACGCAATTTTGCCCGCAGCATCGGAGAAATCCGTGCTGCGGGCTTTGTTGTTCTAACGCTCTTTAGGACCTTTATTAATAGTTTCATGTCCGAATAGTTCATCAAGCTTAATGACATCCTCATCATATTTATCATGTGTAGTCGTGATGAGGCGTTCAAATACACCTTCTAGACTGGTACGCAAGTGATTTAGTGCTTCAGCGGTAATGCCGCCGCGAACTGCAACCCGGTCTTGAAGCTCTTGAGGGGTGAACTCTCCTTCTGTCAGCAATTTGCCTGTTCCAAGCAGCATTTCACCAGCAAGTCGGCTGATTAATGTCTCTTCAATTCCGGTGGCCTCAACGGCTGCTTCAATCCAGCGCTCAATGAAATAGCTTAAGAACGCAGGCCCACAGCTGGAGAAATCAGAAGCGATTCGGGTATGTGCTTCTTGGATTTCTAAGGGAACACCTATGAAAGACAATAGCTGTAGCAGTACAAGCCTGTCTTCTTTATTAAGCCTGCTGCCAAATATGCACAATGAAGTCCCACTCTTGACGCAATGCGTAATGCTTGGGATGATCTTGGCAATTTTGGACGGCAAAGCGGATTCCAGATGATGCAATTGAACTGGACTTGTAATGGATACGACGATTTGCTCACTCCGGAGACAAGAGCCGATCTCATCTGTTAATGTTTTAAATTCAAGTGGCTTTACGCATAAAAAAACGATATCACTTCCTAACGCTGTCTCCCTATTGCTTCCGCAAATGGAAATGCCGGGGTGACGCTTCTCAAGCTCCAGCAGCTTGTTCAGGCTGCGGTTGCTGGCAAGCACATCACACGGCTCTAGCGCTCCGGAAGAAAGAAAGGCGTCGATCAGCAGGCTGCCCATGCTGCCTGTTCCGATAAATCCTACATTCACCTGTGGTTCCTCCTTTCTAGCGTTGCTTTTTAACTAACTGACATGAATTCTCTTCGTTATATGTATGCAAGATAGCCTTGGACAAATGACAGGTTTTGTATGAATTATTAAAGGGAATTCCAATTAAAGGAATGTATGAAGATTCAGAAAAAAGTATAGGACGATTTTCCGTGAGGAGGAGCGCATTTTGAACAAAGGAAGAATAGTGCTCGGAGTGGCTGTAGCTCTTGTGGGCAGTGGATTGCTATGGGTTGGTGGGAGTAAGGGAAATTCCGGCATTGCCGGATGGGAAACCTTGAATGCGAGTATGGAACAAACGATTGGAATCGCTGACCCTGATGAAGCTTCGGCGATAGTGGGCAAAGAGGGAAGTCAAGAGACGAAGGATCAAAAGAAAAATGCCGGGAAGGCTGAAGCTAGTGATAGGTCTGATGTCGCTGAGAAGGTTAAGGATGGTGAACAAGCGGATCACGCTGCCTCAACTCCAGCAGATGAAAAGGGGACGACAACTGCTGGGCAGAATGCCGCGGGGGATAGGATGGAGTCTGGGGGCCAAACGCAAACAGGGGGAGGAGACCAAACACCAGCAGGGGGTAACGCAGCTGCGTCAGCGGGAGCGCTGGATGTACCCACGCCAGCTGCTTCTCAGGAAGGTAAAGTAAATGTGAACACTGCAGGAGCTAGGGAGCTGATGGATCTCCCGGGCATCGGAGAGAAGAAGGCTCAGGCTATGATCGATTACCGCAACCGTGAAGGGGCTTTTCGTAATCTGTCTGATTTGGGGAAGGTCAAGGGCATCGGACCCAAAATGCTGGAAAAGTTAAAGCCGTTAGTAGTTTTTTGAAGATAAGATGGTATTGAAATTGCTGTTGAATGTACTAAAACCGTTGTCCTAGTGAAAACTTGCGGGGATGTGTTACAATAGTTAACAACTATTTAGAAGGATATGGAGATTGATTATGACTGCTACCTATCGTAAAGACTGGGATACTTATTTCATGGACATTGCTTGCATGGTTTCAACTCGTTCACGCTGCAATCGTAGACATGTAGGTGCTGTGCTGGTACAAGGAAAAAAGCTGCTTGGTACCGCCTATAACGGGGCGCCAATGGGCGTACCAGATTGCTCGGAGGCAGGCTGTATGCTCTCGGAACAATATGAGATGGAGATCGTGGATGGCGTAGAGACTATGGTGAAGAAACAGCGCTGTATTCGCACGATTCATGCAGAACAGAATCTTTTGCTATTTACAGACAGGATCGATCGGGAAGGCAGTACCGTCTATGTGACAGATGAGCCTTGCTGGACATGCGCTAATATGCTGGCGAACAGTGGTATAGTGGAAATCGTGTATTATCGTCCTTATCGCAAGGATATGGAAAAGGTTGAAGCAATGATGGCTGCCAAGGGTATCGTCTTCCGCCAATTGGAGAATTATGAACCGCCTAGTGAAACGATGATCAAAGTGTCGGAGTAGCTGTAATGTCCAACATTAATTCAATAAGATGACTTGAGGAAGAACCTCTCGTGCGCTTTTATGGCGTATGCAGAGGTTCTTTTTTTTGCTTGAGAAAGGAGGGATAGGGACATGAAGGAAAGACCCTTATTAGGCTTTACAGTGTGCTGGGTGGCTGGAAGCGCAGCGGCTTGCTTATGCACAGGGAGCGGACTACTGCTCTCGTGGGCTGGATTAATATTTTTACTGGTGAGCCTGATGATGTGGGAAACAATGAGCTGGCAATACATAGCCGTGTTGTGTTTGTCCATTTCATTAGGTGCTGGATATTGGGAGTGGAACGAAGCTCGCAACATTAGCGGAATTCCTGAATTACTGGATAGGTCGACTGCAGAGCTGAGTGGGAGTCCTGTGGAAGCTAGAGGTACGATCGTTTCTGTCGTGGAACGGGACGGGGATCGGGTTGATTTTACGATGAAGCTCTCACATATGGATCTACTTGCAGAGGATGAAGAGAAAGCATCTGATCCTGCGGATGAACAGGAGAAAAGAGTACAGGGGGAGTTAATCGCAGTGCAGATCAAACTTCTGACCGAGCAAGAAATTACTGTCACTGCGGAATGGCGGAGAGGGGATGAAGTGCTGCTTAATGGTGTGCTGGAAGAGCCGGCAGAAGCGCGTAATTTTGGAGGCTTCGATTATCGTGCCTATTTACATACGAAGAAGATTCACTGGCTTTTGAAGGGTCAGGGAGTGGAAAATGTGAGGGTAACCGTTCCAGATTCATGGAGTCCGTTAACGATTTTTCGCTTAAATGATAGTGCGCGGACGGTCCTTGGGGCAGAACTGGATCAACTTTTTGGGCAGCGTCACTCTGGATATATGAAGGGTTTAATCATTGGTATGCAGGATGATCTCGATCCGGATACCTTTAAGCAGTTTTCTCAGATCGGGTTGACACATATTCTCGCCATTTCAGGTATGCATGTGGCTGTGTATGTAGGTGTTCTTTTATTTCTGTTCAGGCGCTTACGCCTGACAAAAGAGACCGCGCTAACGCTAACTTTTATACTCGTTCCTGTTTATGTCCTCTTGTCAGGTGCGGGTCCGTCCATTGTGCGAGCGGGGTTGATGAGTATGATTGCCTTGCTTGCTGCACGGGTTGGGATGCTGAAGGATGGTCTGAATATTTTGGCGGCATCGGCATTAGTTATGTTGATCTGGAATCCTTATATGCTGCTCAGTGTAAGCTTTCAGCTGTCTTTTCTAGTAACCTTAGGCTTGATGGTCTACGTTCCGCTTATGAATCCTCTTCTGAGTGCACTGCCACGCTGGCTTAAAGGTGCCGTCTCTGTGACTCTTGTAGCCCAGCTGGTCTCATTTCCGCTTACGATTTATTACTTTAATCAGTTTTCGCTGTTGTCCTTTGCCGCCAATTTGGTCTTTGTGCCTTTTATTACTTTTGTAGTTTTGCCACTAGGGACGCTTGCGCTATTGCTTGGACGGTTGTGGGAAGATGCTGCGGGGATGTTGGCACATATAACTGAGCTTTTTAATAACGCTACTTTTTACGCTGTGGAGTGGATCAATGGATTCGCTGGTGGAGTTCTGATTTGGGGCTCGCCATCATTGCTGTGGGTCGGGGTGTACTATGTTTTGTTGTATTGTCTGTTGTATGTTGCCAAGCTAAGAAAGGAAGCTCGTGCTGCACCGCAGTATATGGAGGATGAGACGAGACCATTAGCGGAGGTTGGTTTGAACAGCCCTGGGCGCAGTGGTTATGGTGGTCGTAGTGGACACGGGGGAATGGGGAATTCGCAGTATCTTAATATTGCAGCGCCTTTGCTCGTACATTGGAGCGGAGTGATTGTTCTGGTGTCGGTACTTGGACTGGGGATCTTGCTGTACAAAGGTTATCAGTCGGAGAGTCAGGCAGGGAAAGGTACGATTAGTTATCTGGATATCGGACAAGGCGACAGTATACTCATAACTACACCGAGCGGAGCCCATATTTTAGTGGACGGTGGAGGAACTTTAAACTTTGGTCAAAAAGAAGAGTGGCGCGTTCGCCGAAGTCCGTTCGAGGTAGGAGCTAAAGTACTGGTGCCCTTGCTTAAAAAACGCGGCATCCACCGTTTAGATGCGATTATTTTGACACATGGAGATCAGGATCATGCCGGAGGACTCCAAGCTGTTGTGGAAGATATTCCGGTCTCGGCGTTGCTTTTTAATGGGACGATTACGGATCGCGAGTCTTATATGGAATTGATGAGGACTGCGCTGGAGCGGAATGTTCAGCTGTATGCTGTGCATCAAGGAATGATCCTTACCCCGGATGATGCGACAGAGCTGTCTTTTTTATGGCCGGAGGGAAGGAGTGGAGAGGCGTCGGGTACTCCGCCGTTGAATGAAGTCCCACTACTGGAAGAGCAGAATCACGATTCAGTGGCTTTTCGCTTAGAGATGAATGGAAGGAACTTTCTCTTCACCGGTGATATGGATCTGGAAGCTGAGGAGGAGATTGTAGAGCTAGCCCGGCAAAAGGGCATCAGCACTGGACCTGTCATTGATGTGCTAAAGGTAGCTCATCACGGGAGTAAAACATCCACCGCTGAAGCTTGGCTGGAGTTCTGGAATCCTGAAGCAGCGGTAATTTCTGCGGGTGTTAATAATTTGTATGGTCACCCGAAAGCTGAGGTATTGGAGCGGTTGGAAGATCATCATGCAGCTATATTCCGGACGGATCAGCAGGGGGAGATACAGATGCGGGTGCGGGCGGAGGGGATTGCTGTGCGATATAAGTTGGGGGAGGAAGGGGTGGGAATAGATAAGTAAAGATAGGATATAGAGAAGGTAGGTAGAGATAGGAAAAGTAGGAGAAGGTGTGAAAGTAAAGGAGAATATTGGGGAGTAGGTAAATAGGGAAATAGGAAGGAAAGTGGGATGGAGTATTGGACTGACAGAGTATTGAAGGGGAGGTCGGGGTGCCTAGCTCCTCCCGTTACATAACTGCAACAGAACACATAAGCACATTACGTTGCACAAGATTGCACAAACTGCAACAGAACGCCCCAAGTTCCTCTTATTGCCAAAGTACAAAACAACATACTAGTCACCTCTCATCGAATATGCTACAAGAGAACACATAAAGCTTCTCATATCGAACGAAGTCCAAGAGAACACATAAAGCTTCTCTCATCGAAGAAAGTCCAAGAGAACACATAAAGCTTCCTTATCGAAGAAAGTCCAAGAGAACACATAAAGCTTCTCTTATCGAACGAAGTCCAAGAGAACACATAAAGCTTCCATATCGAAGAAAGTCCAAGAGAACACATAAAGCTTCCTTATCGAAGAAAGTCCAAGAGAACACATAAGGCTTCTCTCATCGAAGAAAGTCCAATAGAATGATTCGAACCAAGCGCCTCTCATTGCACTTTATGCAATAGAACGCACGTCGAAGTAGCTGAATCTTCATTCTATTGCACTTCGTACACTCAAAATGAGGAAAAACGCCTATTTCTCTGAAATTTAGCAGCATCTGTTGTATGAAGTGCAACAGAATCTCTTTTTACAGTAGAAAAATCTACTTCTATTGCACGAAATACAATAGAAAGCTATTTACGGATGTATCCGAGACATAGCAGATGGATTGGTCATTATGCCAGTAATTTAAACCACATGGAAAGTAAGTTTATCTGAAGATATAAGATATATGCGAATGTGCATTACACCTGCAATACATCCCGATTCCAGAGGATAAACCCTAATGTGTAGATTCTTTCTAATCCGACACACGAGCACCACCGATGGACGTTCACGCGTTCATCGGTGGTGTTTTTTAATAGACAGATATAGAGATTATGCTGTTAAGTAATATATAACCTAATTATTTATTTTAAAGGGAACTTTTTCAAGTTTGAAAAGTCTTATTAGGCAAGGGGTGAGACGAAACATGCTAAGCGAAGATATGCCATATGCAGAAGCGTATGCGTCCGAAATGACCTTGCGGGAAATGATGGAGGAGTATGGATCAGATGTGTGGAACTATGCTTTTTTCTTAAGTAGAAGCCGTGAGCAAGCGAATGATATTAGCCAAGAAGTGTTTTTGAAGGCATATAAAAATGTGGGGAAGTACCGGGGACAATCGTCGATGAAAACTTGGCTACTCACGATTACTAGAAATACAGCCTTTAGTTGGAGCAAAAATAGCTTTTGGCGCAGATTTATACCATTTGGGGATCAACCTGTCACTATAACTGCTCTGTCTGCAGAAAAAGAAGCGCTCGGCAAACAGTATGCGAACCGAATCTGGGAAATTATTATGACCCTACCAGATAAGAACAGAGAGGTGCTTGTACTGGATATTCAGCATGGACTATCGATCGGTGAAATGTCCGATTTACTGAATGTACCACAGGGGACTGTGAAATCTCGTCTCGCGCGAGCGAGGGAGAAGGTTAAGCAAGCCATCCAGAAGGAGGAGAGAGAATGAAAGGCAAAGCTGATGACAGTAACTCAGTGATGATCGGACAGAATGATTGGTATGCGCAAGCAGGCAAAAGACCTTTTATTGAGGATGGCTTTACACCTGAGCTGATGATGCGGATTGAGCAGGCTGCTGTGCTAAAAAATAAAAGCCATGGACGTTATCGGATTAACAAAAGTGTGCTACTGACCAGTGTGGCTATGATTTTGTTGATAGGTGCACTTAACTTGCCTATAGGAGCATGGAAGAGTCATGGTCCAGTCCAATCTTCATCGGTGCAGTCACAAGCTGCAGGGATATTACCTTCTTCTACTCCTGCTACTAATGACAAAGCGTTAGAGCCTCCGACAAGTCCGGCAGAGTTTGAGATTAGCGGTAAGAAATATTATATGCCTTTGCCAATGAGCAGAGATAAGACTAAAGCATATGCCGTTGAGACAACAGCGGGAATTCTCTGGTCGCCGCCACCCCCGATGGTTGACTACAAGAAGCCAAAGTATACACATCCTACAGAACCGTTCACCCTTTACCTGAGCTCGAAGGACCAGACGGAGTTATCGGCTTCTTCGGCTACTAGGATTTATACATTTCCTCTTTATGCGGGAGGGGCAAGTACTTATCAATATATGAATGGATTCTATGGAGCGGGAGATTATATCCTGCTGAGTTCCTCCACGCGAACTTTAGGTTCAGACAAACCGGAGAATGGTAGAATTTCTACGCTAAATGTTAAAAAAGCAGCGGCAGGGGAAACTGTGGTACCGATGGAGCTTACGAACTTTGATGAAACACTGTTAAGCTACAAGTATTTATTCGCTGTGGATAAGGAGAATGAATATCTCGTAATAAGTTACCTAGAATACCCGGTAGATAAGACATACCAAGACAAAACAGTGCTTTATGATCTAGAGACCTTAAGCATTCGATCAACTGCAACAACCAAAGGGTTTAAAGAGATAAAGGGAGAAACATTAACCATGGATTATGAAGTGGATGGGGTACTACGCAAAGCGGATATTATTGTGAAAGGTGGGCTAGGATGGATAGATGAAGATTGGGCCTTTTTATCAGAAGAGCAACGAAATGAGCTGTATCAGGAATTTATGAGTCAGACTCCCTAGTAGATAATTCACTAAATAAAAGCTATACTTTTTGATAAAGTATTTTCTTTTGAGAAGAGTGGAGCCGAAGAGATGAAGAAGTTGACGATTGATGATGTGGCTCAAAAAGCGGGAGTGTCGAAGAGTACGGTCTCTCAATTTTTGAATAAACGTTTTAAATATATGAGTGAAGCGACGAAGAATCGGATCGAGGCTGTGATCGAGGAGCTCAATTATCAACCAAATGGACTTGCACGCAGTCTGAAGCAGAATCGGACGCATATGGTCGGAATCATTGTTGCTAATATCGATTATTCGCTGTCTATCCAGTGTATTCGGGCGATCGAGAACGAGCTGCAACAACACGGAATCCAAGTAATCATTTGCAATGCCGATGAGAATGCGGAAAAAGAAAGCAAGTACGTAGAAACTTTAATCGCCCGCCAGGTGGACGGTTTGATTATTTTTCCGACGGGGAACAATCCATCTGCATACAGCCGACTGATCGAGGCGGATTTTCCGTTAGTGTTTATGGATCGTCTGGTAGATGGAATCACCACGCAGAGTTTGCTGCTCGACAATGAAATGGCGGCCAAGATAGGTGTGGGACAGCTGACACAACAAGGGCATGAGCGAATTGCTCTAGTCTCCCTTCCATTAGGTGAACATGCCATTACCCCTCGTAAAGAGCGGATCAGTGGTTATAAAAAAGCGATGGAAGAAGCCGGCATACCTCTGCGTGAGGAGTATATCTGTAGTGTGCCAAAAGAAGAATTAGCTACAGGACTGAAGCGCCTTTTAGCATTGCCGGACCCTCCGACAGCGCTATTGGCTACGAACGATATCACGCTAGCAGAGATTTTGAAATATGCGAATCGAAATGCCATCGCTATTCCAGAACAATTGTCTGTCATCGGGATAGATGATGCGGAGTTCGCGCAAATTTATAATCCGGTCATTACAACGATTCGTCAGCCTGCATACGAAATGGGTATGCAAGCCGCTAAAATTATACTCTCTTGTATTGAGGACAAGGGCGCTTCCGTTCCAATCACCTATCGATTCCCGCCGTCCTTACAACAAGGGCAATCTGTGAAGTCATATAACTGACTACAAGCTATAGAAGTACAAAAAAAGCCATTCCACAGATCAACTGTGAGACGGCTTTTTTTAATAATAAAACTCCCAAGCTGCTAGACTATAAGGCTGCAACGTTGTTGTTTCATCTTGTGGTTAATTGTACTTTCTGCAACTATTTTAGTTTGTGCTTCCTGGATTAAGAGTTTAATAGTATTTTGTGCAGTTATTTCTGCGGGAAATTGCTGACAGCGATGTTCACCTGGTTGTTAAATGTATAAAGTGCAATTAAAGCCGAGAAGAAACGATTTTGACTCGATATAGTTGTATAGAGTACAGCTATGTTGTGTAGATTTGGTTGCATTCAGCTATTTATGAGAATTACAGAAGTTTACTGAGATTATGTTGCGAAAGCTGACTCAAATCTATGTGCTTAATCCTCCTGCTGCATAAACTTCGCAAGCTCTTCACGAGTCGGAAGCCCATCCATATCGCCAGGCGACATGACGGCTAACGCGCCGATCGCATTGCCACGTTTGACAGCCTCGGCAATCGGAAACTTTTCCAGCATTGCACTGATTACGCCAACTGCAAATCCATCACCTGCACCAACGGTATCAACGACCTCTTCTACCTTAAATCCATCTACGTAGCCTTCTCCTTCAGCGGATTTATAGAAAGCGCCTTCAGGTCCGAGCTTAATGACGACTAAGCTGACCCCACGCGCCAGATAATAGTCTGCAATCTCTTCCGGCGTGCTTAGGCCTGTAAGAATCTTGCCTTCTCCGAGTCCCGGAAGGAACCAATCACAGCGTGTAGCCAGATCATTGATCGTGTTTACCATCGTTTCCGTATCCGGCCATAAGCTAGGGCGCAGGTTTGGATCTAGGGAGACAGTCTTGCCTTGTCTTTTCATAAATTCCATAGCGTGAACAGCGAATTCATGGCAGCTCTTGGATAAGGCGGCGGAGATGCTTGTCACGTGTAAATGTCCTGCAGCATTAAAGTATGCCTCGTCAAAATCAACCAGACTAAGCTTGGAGGCCGCGGAATTTTTGCGGAAGTATTCGACTTTAGGATCGCCGGTAACGACCTTTGATTTGATTAACATACCCGTAGAATTTTCTTTAGTAAAAGTAATGTTGTCGGTATCAATGTTCTCTTTCTTCATAGCTTGAGCAATAAAATGACCAAAGTTATCTTCACCAAGCTTCGTAACATAACCTGTAGGATGATTTAAGCGTGATAAGCCCGTAGCTACATTGCTCTCAGCACCTGCCAACGCTTTGGAGAATGAAAAGACTTCATGCAGGGGGCCTGTTTCATTCGCATAAAACATCGCCATCGGCTCCCCGAAAGTGACGGCATCCAGCTGTTTACTCATTTGAGTTCCTCCTAGGGTAATGAATTTATCCCAGTATAATGATGTGTAACTTGAAATTATCACATAAATCGGTTTTGTACAATAAAAGAATGAATATTGATCAAAAACATATTTTTAATAAAAGTAAAATAATTAGGTTTAAGTCCTTATTTTATAAGGGTTAATTGGTGAATTTGATGAAAATATATCATGATCTATATAAAATTGTATTGACTGTTACCCGTATTATTATTACTATCTCATTATAGATTATGTCGCAATAATTAGTAAATTTAATAAAAAAGTTTATCTAAATTAGTATTTCATATTCATCTACGATCGTACCAAGAGAAAGGGAGTCTACTGATGAAGAAAATGAAAGTATTGCAGAATGTGGCGTCCGTTGGAGTTGTAGCTGTTATTCGTGCTGATAGTGCTGAGGAAGCTTTTAAAATGTCCGTTGCCTGTATTGAAGGCGGTTTGAATAATATTGAAGTCACCTTCACGACTCCGGATGCGGATGTGGCGATAAAACGATTGGTTGCAGAGTACGGAGATCGCGCAGTGATTGGAGCAGGTACTGTACTTGATCCATTAACGGCCAGAATAGCCATTCTTGCAGGCTCGGAATTTGTGGTTAGTCCCTCTTTTGAAGCAGAGACAGCTAAGATGTGTAACCTTTATGGTATTCCATACATGCCTGGCTGCATGACATTAAATGAAATGAAGGAAGCGTTGAAGTTTGGAGTGGATGTGCTTAAGCTATTCCCTGGCAGTGCTTTTGGTCCGGATTATGTGAAAGCGGTTAAAGGTCCTATGCCGCATGTGAACATTATGCCAACAGGTGGCGTGGATCTGAATAATATGGAGAAGTGGATTGCCAACGGCTGTATAGCAGTAGGTATCGGGGGCAATTTGACTGCACCAGCGAAGGATGGCCGATATGATCAGATTACTGATCTTGCGGCTCAGTATGTGGCGAAGTTTAAAGAAGTAAAAGGAATTTAACTTTGTTTGTCTCATAAATTCAAATGGATCGATTATTGAAAGCTGTATGCTGACGGATGTCAGTTATACAGCTTTTTTTATGCTTATTTTTTGCTAATCACAATTTCTTGCAATATATGTTTTTCATAAAGTATAGAATGAGGACAAAGGCAATAAACTATAAAGTAGGAGAGTTATGATGTTTGACTGACGTCAACAAATTGGAATGGTTTATTATCGGACCGGGAGTGAGTATATGCCTGCTTATCATGATAAAAAGTTGTATCAAGCAGCTGATGAAGAGGATGCTGAATACGTAGAAATTGCATCGGCATTCCATGGTTGTAAGGTGACGGAAGGCCAGATCTATAGATTAGAGCGAAATTACAATAACCCGCATATTTTTGAGAATGGAGAGGCGTATGTTGTGGATGACGAAACTAGGGACAACTACGCAGTATTCTTACTCTGCAAGATTGTGTTATATAAATAGAGTTATGTGCTTAATTTTAGAGCCATTTCTTGTTTGCTGACGGCTTCTTTTCCGGCAGGAGGATAAGCCCTTTTCTTTTGGGAATGGGAGATAGTTCATGCCTAAACGCCTGCCGTCCTTATAGGGATGTTGAAGGCGTTTATACTTGTGTCATTTTTGTTATAAAGTTATTCAAAAGAGTATTTGAATGATTGAAGTTTCCCCTGTATGCTTAGTAGGAATTATTGGCTGCGAATTGTGCGTTAGCGCTTTATAAAAGATGGCTTAACATGACGTTCTAAGAAAAGTTTGGTATTCTAAAAATATTAATTACAGGGTTGCAACAAATTCGCAGTCTTGCGCGTCAGTAAGATTGCATAGAGAGGGGGAACCTTCGTGGTGGAGCAGGGACTCATCAGAGCCGCTCAAGCGGGCGATCGCGACGCTCTAATCACCCTATTGCGAGAAATTGAAGGGCATGTATATAAAACGGCCTTCTACATTTTGCATAATGAACAAGATGCACTGGATGCATCACAGGAGGCCTTGATCCGGGTTTATACCAAAATCGGTTCATATGAGGAAAAGGCCCAGTTCAAAACGTGGGTTCAGCGAATCGTTACCAATATTTGCATTGATAAATTCAGAAGAACTAAACCTACAGTTTCTATTGATGAACATGAAATGGTGTTTCAGGATAAACACAATGTGGAACGCGAAGTTCTATCCTCTTATTTAGCTGAGGATATACGTGAAGCGATTGATCAATTGCCCGAACATCATCGGACAGTCATTGTCCTACGCTATTTACAAGATTTTTCTTACAACGAGATTGCAGACTGCCTGGATTTGCCTTTGAATACAGTGAAATCATACCTGTTTAGGGCCAGACAGCAGCTGCAGAATAGACTTCAGGAGTACCAGAAAGGTGGTGTATCGGGATGAAATGCGCGGAGGTGATGGAATGGATGCACCGCTATTTAGACAAAGATTTGAGCCAAGATGAGATTGTTGAAATGTTCCGTCATATCGATAATTGTCCTTCCTGCGCGGAAGTCTTTGAGCGGCTGACACTTCTCTCCAATGAATTGGAGCAATTGCCAGACGTGAAACCCCCGTTTAGTCTGGTTGACTCTATTTTACCTCAGCTTGCAGAATTGGATCGAAGCAGTCGTGAACAAAGCGCTGTGAGAACCGAGGAGCCAGTTGTAGTTCCATTTTCACGTGAAAGCTCCCGCGGTAAAGCTTCCAAGGGAACCTCTATAGCAACACGGACAGGCATTGGAGCTATTGCAGCTGCTGTAATATTAGGGATCGCTATTTTTAATATGCCGGATAAAATGCCTGGGGCAGAGGTAGAACAAAGCTTACAATATAATGCTAATACAGCCAGCAATGATTCTGCTGATATGGCTATTGAATCGCAAGCTCAAGCTTCTACATCTGCTAGTTTAGATGAGGCTGCGCCTGCTAATAGCGGAACAGATTCCGGGGCTCTACCGGCTGCGCCTGGTGTGGATGAGGGTAACGCCCCATTAGATAGAGCAATGGGACCGGTTGATCCTGCGTCGATGCCGCCTTCCCCAACTGAAACTAATGCTGGATCGGGTGGACGATCGATACCGGAACCAACTAAAGATGTGAAGCCTAATCCTACTGAGAAGATTATGACGCCGAAGCCGGATGCAGTAACGAAAGTTCAACCCCCGGATGTTAGCGACACTAGTAATAATCAGCCCAAAGCGGATAAGAAGGATCAACCCGCTTCTATAGATAAGGGGGGCGCAGCTGATTTAGCGCCACCTACGCAGGAAGCATTAGATATTGCTAGTGACTATAGAAGAGAAGTTATGGGCTTTAACATTTCTTCGGATTCTACGGATTCTAATGTTCAGACTTGGACTTCACCTGATGGGCATTATGCGGTTGAGTTCGCTGGGTTACAGCTTGTAATATATAAGAATTCACCTGAAGGCTCAGTGGAAGATAGGACGGCAGTAACTTCTTATCCATTAGAAGGAAATTGGATTTCCGGAGAATGGTCGGCGGATAGCTCGCAGTTCACGTATGTGACGGAGAAAGATGGAGTTAATACTACCAAGGTGTACACTGTGCAAAAAGCGGGAATTACCTCTTCTACTCCGGCCGCGTCGCCATCAGCAACACCGGCTGCTTCGTCAACAAATTAATATGAGGCCGGAACATTTTTCGAAGTTTCGGAATATACTATAGCAACCGGACAGGAACTAGAGAGTATTGGATTTGCAGAACATCGGTATGACCGTCGGATGGGAAGTTTCTAGGGCTTTTCACTCCGGCGTTTATATAGATGCGCCGCTGAAACGGAGGAGCTTTGGCCATGGCTGCCAGAGTTTCTCCGTTTTTGCATGAAAAATAAGACATAAAGTATTGCGTGGAACTTATACTTTATGTCTTATTTTTCTCAATTAAACGCTTACCGTCCATATAAGATGCCGAAGGTGGTTATACTTGTGCATTTTTGTCGTTTTTTTTGCTACAATAGGACTCTGGGCAAATTGGGCTAGATGAATGGAAAAGGAAGTGGCGGAATGGATGCCAAAACGGCGATAAAAGAAATCAAACAAGGGAAAATCTCACCGCTGTACCTTTTGTACGGCAGTGAAAAATTTCGAATGAATGAATTTGCGGCATTGCTGGAAGACCAGCTGATTGCCAAAGAGGATCGTGATTTCGCGGTTATTCCCTTTGATCTCTCTGAGACGCCGGTGCAGGCTGTGGTAGAAGAAGCTGAGACTGTACCCTTTATGGTAGAACGTAAATTATTGCTGGTGCGGGACGCATCGTTATTTACTGCAGGAAAAGAAAATGCCAAACTTGAGCATCGTATAGATATTTTAAGTGATTATTTGCAGCATCCTGTAGATTTCAGTGTAATCGTCTTTATGGTGAATAATGACAAGCTGGATGAGCGTAAGAAAATTGTGAAGACTGTTAAATCAGCGGGCACGGTATTAGCCTTTAACCCGCTCGGAGCAGAAGAACTGCTGCGCTGGGTGGAGAAAGGGATTCGTGAACGAGGTTGTGTGATGGCGCCCGGGACTGCGGAAATTCTCATAACCAATGCAGGAACAGGTTTGCAAGGCTTATCTGCGGAAATGGACAAGCTTTGTTTATTCGCTGGGAAGGGCGGAATCGTGGACGCAGAAGCGGTAGAGAGTCTAGTGCACCGCGGAACAGAACAAAATGTGTTCACGCTTGTGGAAGATATCGCTAACCTCCGTTTGGATAAGGCGCTTGATACGCTGTATGAGCTGTTGAAGCAGCGGGAAGAACCTATTAAGATTGCTGCGTTAATTGCGCGGCAGTTCCGAATTATTTTGCAGGTGAAGGATTTATCAGCACATAGTTATTCGCAAGGTCAGATTGCTTCGCAGATCGGACTTCATCCCTATGCAGTTAAGCTTGCAGGGGAGCAGGCTCACAAGTTCTCAAGTGAACGTCTGCGGCAAATCTTAAGTGCACTGGCTGATCTAGATTATAAGATGAAGACAGGGGCTGTAGATAAAGTGCTTGGTCTGGAGCTGTTTATGCTGCGGCTTGCAGCCTAGTTCGATGGTTACTTTAGTAGATTGTGAAGGAACTTGAAAGAATAGAATACAAGCGAAGAAGAGTGAATTCAGCTAATCATGCTGGGTTTGCTCTTTTTTTATTCACGATTATGCGATTCAGAAGGAGTTGCTGGTACAAAAAAACCCAACCGTATGAAACATAGCGGTCAGGTTCTTCAATTGCTCATTATGAATGTCGTCCTAGGCTTGAGCCTTAAGAGCGTTCAATTTCTTCGCCAAGCGGGATTTTTTGCGGGCAGCCGCATTTTTATGAACCAGACCTTTAGTTACGGCCTTGTCCAGCTTTTTGGAAGCAGCTTGGAAAGCAGCTTGAGCAGTTTCAACTTCCGTACCTGTCAGTGCTACATCAGCAGTTTTCACAGCTGTACGAAGCGCGGATTTTTGGGAAGCGTTCAGTGCACGGCGTTTTTCGTTCGTGTTTACGCGTTTAACCGCGGATTTAATATTTGGCATTGCATTCACCTCCTGTAAGACATTCGAAATCATTATCAAATGATTCACAACTTAAAATAGTTTAGCATGACCGGTAGTAAAAAGCAATACTTAAAGCTTTCAAAATAAACCATTTTAACCTGCATAAACAAGGGCTTTCTCTCGCACACTATCGACAAAAGAGCATAGGCAGAAGCTTGTAATTTGAGTTTTTGTTCAAAGTAACTCAAGGACGAAGCGAAAGCTTACAAAACTAAGTATCGCTTACGAAGCAAGTTTTGTCGAAGGTTACTCAATGAAGTGTATGCTTACAAAACCTTTAAGGAGGCTGGTATAACGATGGAACCGGATCTGCAGCTATATTCGGTACGCACGGACTTGGCGTTAGAAGCAAAGGAAATGGCCCAAGGGCCACAAAGGACGCCAATCCCTGGTGTGAACGAAGAAGTGGAAGAGTCTGATGGGATAAAAGTTACCCGGCTTGGTGTGGCTAACGCTGCCGGATCACAGGCGATAGGTCGCGCGATTGGGAATTATGTCACGCTTGAGGTACCAGCATTGCGCAATGGAGATACTGGCTTGCAGCAAAAAGTAGCTGAAGTCTTTGCTCGCGAATTCGAGGACTTCCTGATTAGGATTGGCATTGGTAAGGATGCATCTGTGCTGATCGTCGGACTTGGTAACTGGAATGTGACTCCAGATTCATTGGGGCCGCTGGTCGTGGAGAATGCGCTCATTACTCGGCAGTTTTATGAGCTGGTGCCGGATCAGGTCTCTCCAGGTTATCGCAAGGTAAGTGCTATTGCTCCCGGGGTATTGGGATTGACCGGTATCGAATCAAGTGAGGTTGTACAGGGGATTGTGGATCGTACAAAGCCGGATCTCATCATTGCCATTGACGCACTGGCATCCCGTTCGCTTGAACGGATCAATACGACAATTCAGATTGCTGATATCGGCATCCATCCCGGTTCAGGGATTGGAAATAAACGACGCGGATTGACGCAGGAAATTCTGGGTGTTCCTTGTATTGCCATCGGTGTTCCTACAGTTTGCTATGCTTCAACTATTGTAAATAATGTGCTGGAGATGATGAAGAATCATTTCGGGCAAGGAGCTGGTCACACTAAAGAAATCATGGGGATGTTGGACGATATTTCCGAGCAGGAGCGATTGTCACTGGTGAAGGAAGTTCTTGAGCCACTTGGACATGATCTGATCGTTACACCTAAAGAAATCGATGAATTTATTGAAGGTATCGCCAATATTGTAGCCAGTGGTTTGAATGCGGCCTTGCATGATGCGGTCGATCCTGAGAATGTCGGTGCTTATACCCACTAATTGAATCATAGCTAGCACAGTCCGGCGGGATGCTGATCTACAGTATCCTGTACGGGCTCTATGTCTATTCTCTCATTTTCGGTTCTACTATTTCTCGTTCACTCATAGATTTGGAGTATAAGAGATTACAGAGGGCTGGAGGAGGACATAAATATAATGAATAAAAAATGGTTTCAGCTTTGGAACATCGGCCGCTTACGTGGAAGAGTGCTGGATGCTTTATCGCTGGGAAGAACGATGCTGCTGTTGGCCGGAGGTTCGCTAGTATTTTTTATGCTGCTTGGAGCTGGTGGTTTGGCCGGACAGAAGTTGAACTCTTCACCCATTCCATCTATGAAGGGGCTTGCGGCCTCACTATCTAGTGGATTTTTCATGGAGCTGTTGGGGATGGAGGTACCGCATTTACCGAAGGGGGAAGAGCCTTCCGCTTTTTCAGGTGAAAAAGTAACTTCCTTTGTATTTCAATTGCTGACCAGTGTGAATCCGAGTGATCCGAAGAGTCTAGTCTCTCGTGAAGTGCCAGGTTTGGCAGCGGATGATCCGTTTCTATTGCGAAAAGGCTCGGGTGGTTCTACAGGAGCGCCTGTTGATTATCATCCGGGAACGGATGAACTGGCTGAGGGTGGAGGGGAAGCGGATGATCCATCTGTTCCAGACGAAGTGGACAAGCCTGAAGATACCCCATCACAGCAACCTGAAGCGACGATAACTCCGTCTCCTGAGCCATCAGGAGCTACGGGAGGCACGGATAAGAGTGATCCTCAAGGCGAGACAGATAAGGATACCTCGGTCAAACGGGTTCTTATCTATCATTCACATCCTCGAGAGGCCTATAACCCTCTACTAGGAGTGACGAACGAAAATCCAAGCTCGGCGGTTTCTTCTAAAAATGTAATGCTGGTAGGATCATATATTACGAAAAGATTGGAACAACGCGGGATTGGTACAGTTCATGCCAAAGAAGATTTTCTAACTAAAATTGCCGACTATAACTGGAATTTTTCCTACAAATACTCTCGAATGTTGGTTAAATCTGCAATGAGCTCAAACCAAGAAATGAGTGAACTTATCGACATTCACCGCGACTCGCAGCGTCATGGCAAAACAACTGCAGTGATTGATGGGAAAAGTTACGCTCAGGTGTATTTTATTATTGGACATGCGAATAAAGATTGGAAGAAGAACGAAGAGTTTGCGAACAAGATTCATCAAACGATTGAAAAGAGTTACCCAGGAATATCTCGCGGAATATGGGGAAAAGCTGCGGGTAAAGGAAACAACGGGGAGTACAACCAGACCCTCTCACCTAATAGTGTCTTGATTGAGGTGGGCGGTGTTGATAATACGGCAGAGGAATTAAAGCGAACGGCTGATATTTTGGCAGATGCTATTGCGGATGTGTACTGGAGCAGTCATGACTCGGAGAAGGTAAACGCAGCTGGAAAGGTGACAAGTCCCACAACACAAGAGAGCAAGGGACAAACCAATGCTACAGCACCCCAAAAGTCGAACGGAGCTTCTTAAGCTATAGACATTTAATTTAGAATAAACAGCTTTATTACACAAGTATTTAAAAAGGAGTGGCTTACATGTCTCGTTTCGGTAAAAAACTGGTTATGGTCGGTATTTGGGCAGGGGTCGGTATACTGTTAGGTATGCAGTTTAGTGGCAGCGGAGGAGCAACTGTCTCTAAGCTGTTGCCAGGCTGGACTGATCTATCGACTACGCCAACCAGCCAAGTGACGGGCATGCAATCACAACCGATAAAGAATGGGGTTACACAAGGTGGGCAGACTTATGTGTATGTTCCGATGGTGATCGACCCTATCACAGGTGCATATACGCCTGTTTCCCCGTTGCCACAGAATAGCAATCCTGCCCCAAATGCAGATCTTCCTCAGCAGGTGGTAAACGGGTATAGTACGAAAACTCCGGAACAGATTCTGATTCCTGAGGAACAAAAGCCGACGGTCGATGTGATAGCAGATAAAACGGCGGGCCTTCTCCAGCAGGCTTCTCAGAAGGGCATACGCTGGGTAGTTTCATTGTTCGATTCGGCGGAAGAATCACAATGATTTCAGGAGAAACAGTTATTTCACGGATACGTGAATAGCTGTTTCTTCTGTTTTACGTAAGGGCGGGATTGATGGAGTAAGCTTGTACTGTTATAATAAGTGGATTAATATCAGGCTGTCTGTGGGGGTAAGGAATGACTGACGTTCAGAAAAGACAACAACAAATTCGCAATTTCTCGATTATTGCACATATAGACCATGGTAAATCGACACTAGCTGACCGCATTTTGGAATACACGGGGGCACTAACCACGCGTGAAATGCAGGAACAGGTACTCGATCAGATGGATCTGGAGCGCGAACGCGGTATCACAATAAAGTTGCAAGCCGTGCGTTTAACCTATCGTGCAGACGATGGTGTAGAGTATTATCTCAATTTGATTGATACACCGGGACACGTCGATTTCACCTATGAAGTTTCCCGCAGTCTTGCGGCATGTGAAGGCGCGTTGCTCGTAGTAGATGCGGCACAAGGGATTGAAGCACAGACGCTTGCCAATGTGTATCTAGCGCTGGATAACAACCTGGAAATTCTGCCTGTCCTCAACAAAATTGATCTACCAAACGCTGACCCAGACCGGGTAAAGCAGGAAATTGAGGATGTTATCGGGCTGGATACCAGTGAAGCGGTTATGGCATCTGCCAAAGCCGGTATCGGTATCAAGGAAATCCTTGAGCAAGTGGTGAAGCAGGTTCCTGCTCCATCCGGTAATTCGGAAGAACCGCTTAAAGCATTGATCTTTGACTCTCATTATGATCCTTACAAAGGCGTTATCGTCTATGTGCGCGTAATGGACGGGAAGATCCGCGCAGGTTCGAAGATTAAGATGATGGCAACCGAAAAGACCTTTGAGGTTATTGAGGTTGGTGCATTTATGCCGCGTATGACCATTGTTGATGAATTGAACATCGGTGATGTTGGGTTTATCGTAGCTGGTATCAAGCATGTTGGGGATACTCGTGTCGGTGATACGGTTACCGATGCCAAGAATCCTACTGCTGAGCCGCTTCCAGGTTATCGTAAGATTAACCCGATGGTATACTGTGGTTTGTATCCGATTGAAACCTCCGATTATAACGATCTTCGTGAGGCCCTTGAGAAGCTTCAGCTTAACGATGCTTCGCTAAGCTTTGAGCCGGAAAGTTCTAGCGCACTTGGATTTGGCTTCCGTTGCGGATTCCTTGGTCTCTTGCATATGGAAATTATCCAGGAACGGATTGAACGTGAGTTCAATTTGCCGCTAATTACTACCGCACCGAGCGTTATCTACCGAATTATGCTGACCAATGGCGAAATGATTCAAATCGACAACCCGTCACATTATCCGGAAATCGGAACGATTGACTACATTGAAGAGCCGTATGTTAAAGCAGCGATCATCGTGCCTAACGACTTTGTGGGTACCGTAATGGAGTTGTGCCAGAATAAACGTGGCGAGTTCGTAAATATGGAGTATCTAGATACTAATCGTGTAACGATTACTTACGAGATTCCACTGTCAGAAATCGTTTATGATTTCTTTGATCAGCTGAAATCTGGTACCAAAGGTTACGCATCCTACGACTATGAAATTTCAGGATACCGTCGTTCGAATCTGGTCAAGATGGATATCTTGCTTAACAATGAGCAGGTTGATGCCTTGTCCTTTATCGTTCACCGTGATCGTGCGTACAACCGCGGACGTATCATTTGTGAGAAACTGCGTGGGATTATCCCTCGTCAAATGTTCGAAGTGCCGATTCAAGCCTCTGTGGGTACGAAGGTGGTTGCGCGTGAAACCGTTAAGGCGATGCGCAAAAACGTACTTGCTAAATGTTACGGCGGTGATATTTCGCGTAAGCGTAAGCTGCTCGAGAAACAAAAAGAAGGTAAGAAACGCATGAAGCAAGTCGGCAGTGTCGAGGTACCGCAAGAAGCATTTATGGCCGTTCTGAAGATTGACGAGTAGAAATTAGGTAGAGCCGGGAGAATATCCCGGCTCTATTTTTTTGAGCAGGAGAAGATTACAATAGGGTGGAAGGATTGTAAGCACATACACTGTAAGGGGAGTCCTCTTTTGAAACGATTATATTTAAAACTTACGCCAAGTACCTTTAAGAATCGGATTCTGTTAGCTTTCTTACTGTTGGTACTAACACCCATTGCCATGCTCGTTCTGTATAACTTCAAAGAGACAGAACAAATGCTTCAGGATAATGCGGAAACGAAGAACATAGAGCAGCTTATTGGGATTAAGAATGGTTTTGTTGATCTCATGAGTCTCGTTATGAAAACAGGATCATTACTTGAACAAGATACAACGATTTTATCGATAATGAAGAATCCCGAGCAATCTGATGAAATCACGAGAAAAAAGCTCGTTGAAAACAAGTTTGGAGCGATTGAAAATACATTCTTCATGAGTGGAGCGACGGTGTATTATACTTTAATCGACCTTCATGGAAACGCATACACTTCCTTTATGCCGAGGGAAACCTTGAGCTACGACGAAATCCAATCGGAAGATTGGGTTCAAGCGTTGAAGCGAGAAGGAGCGAATCGATATATATGGAATCCGAATGACAAGAATAATGTGGTCCGGGAAAGTACGACAAGTAAGAAAATGCTTAGCCTCTATGAGGTTATGCGTGATAATGGTTTTAACATTTATGCTTATGCAAGACTAAGTATCGATTATGAGGAGTGGTTTATTAAATCAACGTTAGGGAGTAAACAGGAAGGTTCTTTTTTTCTGCTCGATGCCTCAGGGAGAATGATGCTTAATCCGGATAAGGATGAGACCTTTTCTCCAGATATTGCGCAGAGTATTGTGAAGAGTGACCACCAGCGGCAGACAGAGCGTGCTGCATCCATCATCGATCCGAATGAGAAAAGCTTATACACATACAGCTACATCGAAGAGTTGAATGGTTATGTCGTTAAAAAGGTGCAGCTAGAACAGCTATTTCTTGAGGTGTATAAGCAGAAGCAACGATTTTTTGCTGTATTTGGAGTCATACTACTGCTATTTGTTCTATTAACTTATTTTATATCATCGACGATTACAGTGCCGCTAAAGAAGCTGCAGAAGAAGATGGAGATGACCGCTAAAACGAATCTCAAAATGAAATTACCCGAGCAAGGGCGGGGAGAGATTCTGGCGCTGACTCAGAGTTTCAATATAATGATCCATGATTTAAATGAGCTGTTGCAGCGTCTTCAGCTTGAAGAAAAGCAGAAGCAATTCGTTCGATTTCAGGTGTTACTTTCGCAGATGAATCCACATTTCCTACTAAATACATTGAATACGATAAAGAGCATCGCCTTAGATAAAGATGATGATGAAATTTATGGAATTTGTGTTGCACTAGGCAAAATATTGGAAACAACCTTAAATACGGAAGTGGATTTGATTCTGTTAAAGGATGAGATTGTACTAATTGAATCTTACATGGAAATTCAGCGGCAACGCTTCGGACATGGGATTGAGATTCAATATGATATCAACGAGGAACTACAATACGCATTAATTCCTAAATTCTGTCTTCAACCCTTAATTGAAAATAGCTTGATTCACGGCTTCGGTCAGTCTGTGAAACAAGGGAGAATTGATATTTCCGCTAAGGTGACTGGACAGCAACTATATCTACAGGTTAAAGATAACGGAATGGGGATAGATAGAGCACAGCTGAATAAGGCTGCACGGAAACGAAAAGGAATCGGTGTTCAGAATATTAGGGAGAGCTTAGAGCTGTTGTTCAAGAATCAACGGACAGGCATGGACATTGTATCATCAGACACAGGAACTGAAGTGATTATCCATTTTCCACTTCTTATTTCAAAACCTTACGATGGAGGTAAGCTCACATGTGGAGAACGTTAATTGTGGATGATGAACAACCCGCGGTTAAAAGTATACGGAAGTTATTCTTAAAGGCTGGAATCCCGTTTGAAATTATAGGTGAGGCGGAGAATGGAGAAGTAGGCTTGCAAATGATTCGTGAGCTTCGACCTGATGTGGTAGTGACGGATATCAATATGCCAGTGATGGATGGGGTGAAGCTCCTTCAAGTTGCGCGAGAGGAAGGCTTCGACTGTCGATTTGTAATGTTGACCGCATTGAGTGAATTTGAATACGCTCGGCAAGCGCTCGTATTTGGAGCTTCGGACTACATTCTGAAGCTATCTTTAGATCTACAAGGTTTGAAGCAGACCATGGGTAAGGTTCATGCCGAGCTGGAGCAAATGGTGAAGTTGAAAAAGGCCGATAAATGGTTTCCTGAGAAGCAACAAACGGGACCGACAGATCATGTGGAGATGAACAAAATAATTGCTTATATTGAAGAGCATTATTCTGAGGACATCTCGCTCAAATCCATGTCAGAGTTGATCCGAATGGATGCCAGCTATATAAGTGACTTATTCAAGAAAAAGACAGGGAAAACGTTGACGAATTATATTCAAGAGCGGCGTATTCAGGCTGGAAAAATGCTGCTTGCAGAGACGAAGCTAACAATTAGTGAGATTGGGCAACAGGTGGGCTTTGAGAACGATAATTATTTTATTAAAATTTTCAAAAAGTGGTGTGGCGTCACGCCAAATGAATTTCGCAAAGAACCAAAAAACGTTCTATAGTTTCCCAAATGTAGTTCATCCCCCAGAATCGGCTCTGATGATAAAGTTATAGACGTAGAGCACAACACATAATCCTTCCAAGGGGGAAGATATCGATGAAGAAAAAGTGGTATCCTGCAGTGCTTTCTGTCTTATTAGCAGGTACGATGCTGGCTGGTTGTGGTACTAGTGGAAGTAATGATGCGCAGGGCAGTGCAAATGGACAAACAGCAAAGGAGAAAATAAAGCTTACGATGTGGGGGGCAGTTCCGGCAGAAGCCGGGCCTCAAGCTGTAATTGATAACTGGAATAAAGATCATCCAGACATTCAAGTCGAGTATATCCGTAATGTAAATGATGATGCTGGAAACTTAAAGCTGGATACTGCCTTGATGACCAATCAAAACATAGACCTTTTCATGAACTACGATCTTGCTCATTTACAGAAACGTATGGATGCAGGCGTTGCCTTGGATCTAAGCACGAAGACAGATTATGATATCGACAGCCAGATCGGCGAGGACGCAGCAATGTGGAAAATCAATGATAAGTACTATGGGATTCCTACAAAGAAAAACATGGCGTTTGTGTGGTTGAACAAAGATATGCTGGATGCAGCAGGATTACCGATTCCTGCGGTGGACTGGACCTGGTCAGATCTTCAGGAGTATGCGAAGAAGCTAACGAAGCCTGGTGTGTACGGATTATTGCAGGCAGATTCCTCCTTCTCAACAACGATGGACGGTACGCTTGCTGGAATGGGTGTGAAACAGGCGGATGGTACTTCAAACTTTGGGAATGATCTATGGAAAGAACACCTGGAAATATTGCATAACATGATGTTCGTGGACAAATCCACACCGGAATATGGCGAGCAACTGACAAGTAAAATGCCGGTTGACACCATGTTCTTGCAAGGCAAAGCGGCAATGCTGGCAGCAGGTGAGTTTATTTTCCGAAATGCGAACAACTTGAAAGACTATCCGCATGATTTCAAAACCGCGTTCGCCGCTATTCCAAAAGTGAATAAAGATCAAAAGGATTATAAATATTCGGGCGGTGTGGGTGACATGCTTTCTCTTAATGCGAAATCCAAGAACCTGGACGCAGCTTGGGAGTTCGCAAAATGGTATGCGGATGGCGGTATGCTACCAATGGCAAGCGGTGGTCGTATTCCAGCCTCTAAGAGTGTAGATAGTAAGGAAGCAATGAGCCTTCTCATGAAGGGTGTGGAAGACAAATATGATACAGATTCAATGAATAAAATTGTATTCGGCAAATTCCCGTCCTTCCAGCTAAATGTAACTCAACAAGCCATTGATGCACGTAAAGAAGAGTATGAAAAATACTTCTTAAATAAGCAAGATATTGAAACCACGATGAAGAATATGCAAACCCGTTCGCAAGAGTTATTGAAATAATGAAATAGTTAGCACAAAAAGAGAAGGAGGAAGATTTCTTCGTTCTTCTCTTTCGTGTACCCATTTTTCAGCATACGAAAGGCGGCGATACCGTGAAGCGGAGAAGCTGGATGGACAGACAAGGCTGGATCGGCATGACCTTTATTCTTCCGAATATGATTGGTATTCTCTTATTCTTTATTATTCCTGCAATCTATTCCTTTGTCCTCATGTTTACGAATTATCAATTTTCAAATCCGAATTGGCAATTTACTGGGCTGGATAATCTCAAACGATTGTTCCATGACGATAATTTCTATGCCTCGATCAAATATACGGTGATATTCCTGATATCGGTTCCAGTATCGATGGTGCTCGCATTTATTGTAGCGCTATTTCTAAACCGCAGTGTGTATCTTAAAGGCGTATTACGTGGAATGTTCTTCCTACCGTATATCTCCAGTGGAGTAGCCGTTGCATTTGTCTGGATGCTGCTATTTCAGCCTTCACAGGGACCCATCAACGAAATGCTTCGCTGGATTGGCATAACATCGCCGCCAGGATGGTTTGCGGATACGGAAACCGCAATGTATGCCATTGATATCGTACAAATCTGGCTGATGCTTGGCTACAATATGATCATATATTTAGCTGCATTACAGGAAATTTCGACAGAACAGCTGGAAGCTGCCCGGATCGATGGCGCAAGCACATTCAAAACAACATGGAAAATTGTATGGCCTCTTGTTAGTCCCACAACTTTTTTATTAATGATTACCGGATTAATTATGACGATGAAATCGTTCTCGATTATTCAAGCCATTACGGCTGGAGGTCCTAGCGGAAGTACGACGGTCTTATCACTATTCGTTTATAAAACAGCATTCAGTTATTACGATATGGGATACGCTTCAGCCATTTCATGGTTCTTGTTCGCCGTCATTCTCGTCATTACAGTCATTCAGTGGATCGGCCAAAAGCGCTGGGTTCATTACTAAATGATCCCACAAAGTAAAGCTTTGCAGGGGGCCCCGAAACCATAATTTAAAGGAGCAGGCGGTATGAATGAAAAAGCAGGAAACATGAAGGTGAAACTGCCAGTAACGATCATCATGTTTGTTCTAGGACTATTTATGATTGTGCCTTTCCTATGGATGCTCAGCACATCCTTTCAGACACCTGCCGAGGTGTTTAACAAATGGCTGCCTTCATCTCTCAACTGGAGCAATCATATTCGGGTGTGGACAGGAAGTCATGATTTTGTTCCGTATTATTTAAATTCACTTAAGATTTCAATTATTGGAACTGTGGGGGCTGTGTTTCTATCTGCCCTTGCCGCTTACGGATTTTCACGTACTTCGTTCAAAGGTCGAGATGGACTATTTGTCATATATTTATCCATGATGATGGTTCCACCTCAGGTGCTTTTTGTTCCAAAGTTTATCATGTTTAACTGGGTTGGGATTTACAATACGCATTGGGCGCTGATCCTACCCGCCATGTTCTCAATCTTCGGTGTATTTATGCTTCGGCAGTTCTTTATGAGCATTCCTAAGGAAATTACGGAATCTGCTTTTTTGGATGGGGCGGGGCATTATAAGATATTTTTCCGCTTAATTCTGCCATTAGCGAAGCCAGCAATAGCAACGTTTGCTATTCTCGATTTCTCCTGGCAATGGAATGATTATGAGAATGCGCTTGTATTCTTGCAAAGCCCTAAACTATATACCATTCCGCTTGGATTGCAGAATTTTATTCTTGAGAACAATGTGGACTACAACGGGATGATGGCTGCTTCATCGGCTGCGATTATTCCAATGATTATTATCTTCTTTGTGGGTCAGAAATACATTATTCAAGGGATTTCCAGCTCGGCTGTGAAAGGCTAACTATAGGAGGGGTACTAACATGAGAACAGAAACGGTTAAATCCGATGTAACAGTGGTCGGTGGTGGACTTGCAGGAATGAACGCGGCGATCGCTGCAGCGCGCCTAGGGTTAAAGGTAGCACTAGTGCAGAACCGTCCTGTACTTGGTGGTAACTCGAGTTCAGAGGTTCGGGTATGGGTATGTGGTGCAACAGGACATGGTGTAAATCGATATGCACGTGAGACAGGCATTATGGGTGAGTTATTCATCGAGAATCAATACCGGAACCCGGAGGGAAATCCATACTTATGGGATCTAACCTTACTCGAAGCCGTGAAGGCAGAGTCGAATATCAGCCTGTTCCTAAATACCGATGTACGCGAAGTGGAAGCGGAAGGTGAGGCAGAGGATCGGACGATTCGCAGTGTGATTGGTTGGATGATGGGATCTGAGCGGTTGATTACGTTCAAGAGTGAGGCTTTCATCGATTGCACGGGCGATGGTTTGGTTGGCTTCCTAGCAGGAGCTGACTTCCGTTTAGGACGTGAAGCCCGCCATGAATTTAATGAGGAATGGGCACCAGAAGTGCCTGATAACATTACATTAGGCAGTACATTATTGTTTTATACACAGGATACAGGAAAATCGGTACGTTATGTTGCTCCATCGTTCGCGAAGGATATTACAACAACGTCGATCCCGATCCGGCGGGTCATTCGGAGTGGAGATTCAGGGTGTCACTACTGGTGGATTGAGTGGGGTGGTGAGCTTGATACAGTGGATGAGAATGAACGTATACGTGATGAGCTATCCTCTGTTATTTATGGGATTTGGGATTACATTAAAAACTCAGGTCATTTTGATGCCGAAAATATGACGCTGGAGTGGGTTGGCTCAATTCCGGGTAAACGTGAATACAGACGGTTTATTGGCGATACGATCTTAACGCAAAATGATATTCTTGCGCAGCGTGAATTTAAAGACCGGATTGGATTCGGAGGATGGTCGATTGATCTGCATCCACCGCAAGGGATGTACGCAGAAGAGAGTGGCTCGAAACATCTGCATGCGGATGGGATTTATCATATTCCATTTAGTTCGCTCTATTCGAAAAATGTGCGAAATCTACTCTTCGCGGGTCGGAATATCAGCGCATCTCATGTGGCTTTTGGAACAACACGCGTCATGGCGACCTGTGCGATCATGGGTGAAGCGGCTGGAGCAGGTGCAGCATTATCCGTCATCAAAGGTGTAACCCCTCGTGAAATTCGCAATCAGCATATGCATGAATTGCAACAGGTGATGTTAAAGCAAGATGCTTCGATTATTGGATTGCGCAACGAAGATCCGCTAGACCTCGCGAGAAATAGTGAGATTCATGCGTCCAGTACGATGAAAGGCATATTACTGGATCGTCCAGCTGAAGTTTATGAGCTTTCTCATGACGTAGGAATATTGTTTCCGGTTGAAGGAAATATCCTTGGGTTGAAGCTGCTTGTGTCAGCAAGTACTCAGTCAGAGCTGACGGTTGAGCTATGGACGACTGGGCGTGCGGAAAATTACGTTCCAGCAGAGTGTAGACAGGTTGATGTTGTATTAGTACAAGCTGGAGAGCAGCAATGGATTGATGTTCCGGTACAAGAGGAGCAGTGGAGTTCAATCGGCGAATGTAATATCTTCGCTATTATTCGAGCTAATGAGCATATTCAATTGCATATCTCAGAAACCTCAATCACAGGTGTTATTACATTTGAGCGAGGCGTTAAACCAGTAGTCGATTCAGCGCTGGAGGATCATCAGCCAGATCAGCCGGTGATGGAGTGGAGCATGAAACAGCTTGTACGCAGGCATTTCTGCTTTGCGGTAGAAACATCCGCATATGCTGCATCCAAAGTCACTGACGGGTATGTTCGACCTTTTGCAGGGCCACATAGCTGGGTTTCTGAGCCGATGACTGCTGGTAGAACGGAGTGGGTAGAGGCGCGTCTCCCGGATGCTGCTTCAGTCTCTGAAATTCATTTTACTTTTAACGATGATGTTAATGAGGATCTTATCAACCTACATCACCATGAAACGCCATTTCTAGTGATTCCTGAACTAGTAAAGGCTTACGATGTAGAGTTGCTCATTGATGGCGTGTGGCAAGTCATGTTCCGCGTCAAAGACAATCATCGCCGGAAGAACGTACATCGTTTAGATAAGCCTGTCCTTACGGACACTGTTCGGATCGTTATTCATGAAACTAACGGAGGAGAACGTGCAGAACTCGTGGAAATGCGGATATATTAAGAAGAAGCGGCTTAGCCGTCTTTACATAGACGGTATCCGTTTCTGCGAGAAATACAAAATATATATACTTTTTTGTATTTTAAAATAGAGATCATTTATAAATGATCGCCCCTCGAAGGGAAGCCGTCAGGCTTCCCTTTTCTTGTTTTTTAGATTACACTAGTCAAACGATATTTTTATATAAAGGAGACAGCTAATGACTACGAAAACTAATGGCCGTCCCCCTGAGGCCGTGTACATTCATATACCTTTTTGTACCAATAAGTGCTTTTATTGTGATTTTAATTCCTACGTTCTCAAGGATCAGCCGGTTATGGATTATCTCGAAGCCTTGGATCGAGAAATGGAGCAGACCGTTAAGAACACCCCACCGGGTGTCATCAAAACGATCTTTGTCGGCGGAGGTACTCCAACTGTACTGAAACCCGATGAGATGGCTTATTTTCTAAAATCTGTTCGCACACATTTCCCGAATTGGGATAAAGATATCGAGTTCTCTATGGAAGCAAATCCGGGAACTACGGATAAAGATAAGTTGACGGTTATGAAAGAAGGCGGCGTGAATCGGGTGAGCTTTGGTGTTCAGGCGTTTCAGAACGAACTCCTGACGGGCATTGGCCGGATTCATAATGTTGATGATGTATACCGCAGCTTGGAGAATGCTCGTGCAGTAGGACTTAACAACCTGTCGGTTGACCTTATGTTTGGTTTGCCGAACCAAACGGTGGAGATGCTGGCTGAAAGTATTCGCAAAGCGCTTGAGCTAGATTTACCCCATTATTCTATTTACAGCTTGAAGGTGGAGGAGAACACTCTTTTTCACACCCTATTTAATAAGAACAAACTTCCTCTACCTAATGAAGAAGATGAACTGCAAATGTACCTCTTGTTGATGTCTTCTATGAAGGAAGCGGGCTACAACCAATACGAAATCAGTAACTTTGCAAAACCAGGCATGGAGAGTCGTCACAATATCACTTACTGGCGTAATGAAGATTATTATGGTCTCGGCGCAGGTGCACATGGATATGTGGGTCGTCAGCGACATATTAATGTTAAGGGTGTAAATCCTTATGTTGAAGCTACACGTAAAGGCCTGCCACGATTGGACGCATACCCAATCACTGAAGCAGAAGCGATGGAGGATTTTATGATGGTTGGCTTGCGTATGCATGAAGGTGTCTCTAATGCGGCATTTCAGGCGCAATTTGGGCGTTCGATAGAGGATGTATTTGCGAAATCCCTGCATAAGATGCTGCATGCGGGTCTGCTTGAACACGAAGAGGGGACGTACCGGCTCAGCAAGCAAGGGATCCTTTTTGGTAACGATGTTTTCGCAGAATTTGTAGGCGCGCTGACAGAAGTTTAATTTTAAAATACCCCTTGAATTGTAATTCACTCTGTTGTATATTTATTCATATTATCAACAGAGGGGTGAATTAAAGTGCTTGCCAAGACGGAAATGATCCGCCATTCGTCTCCAGCAGGAGATGCACAGGTGATTTGTAGAAATGCAGTGGTAGAAGATGTTGAGCCGTTGTATCTGATGATAGAAGAATACGCACAGCGCGGTATCATGTTGCCCCGTTCCAGGCAGGCGCTGACTCGCCAGATCGATCAATTTGTAATTGCGGAAATCGAGGGTAGATTCGTAGGCTGCGGTTCGCTCTTCAAGCTCGGGAGTGATCTCGTAGAGATTCGCTCGATCGGCCTGAATGACGAGGGGAAAGGAAAAGGAATAGGTTCTATGATTTTGGCAAAGCTGGTGGAGGAAGCCAGAAACCAAAAAATCCCTAAGGTCATGGCACTAACCTACGCCGTAGATTTCTTTCTTAGAAACGGATTCGAAGTTGTCGAGAAAGAGATTTTCCCCGAAAAGGTATGGACAGATTGCGTGAATTGTAAAAAGCAGCATGCCTGCGATGAAATAGCAGTACTTAAGATGCTGAACTGACTTGACAATGTCAATGTCAGTTTGGTATTTTTGTATTAGTGGTTAGCACTCATCTGAGTCGAGTGCTAACGAATCGGAGCCAATAGCCGGGTAGGAGGGGATAACATGTTAACTGATCGCCAGAGAATGATACTAAATGCAATTGTAGATGATTATATTTCATCGGCAGAACCAGTAGGGTCTCGCAGCATTTCTAAACGGGGGGATGTAGGGTACAGCCCTGCGACCATTCGAAATGAAATGGCTGACCTTGAGGATTTGGGTTATCTCGAGCAGCCTCATACATCGGCAGGGAGAATACCTTCCCATAAAGGATACCGATACTATGTGGATCATCTGGTACCGTGGAATTCCGCCGAAACGGCAGAGATGGGCACGATCCGCGCTTTTTTTGCCGAGAAGCTGAATGCGATGGAGCAGGTCATCCAACATGCGGCGATGATTCTTTCCAATATGACGAATTACACTTCCATCCTTCTGGGACCGGAGGTTTTTCATACATCATTGCGTCATTTTCAGTTGTTACCGCTAGATGATACAACCGCTGTAGCGATTATCGTTACAAGTACGGGGCAAGTTGAGAACCGTACGGTGAACATTCCACCGGAGATTTCCGTTTCCGAGATGGAGAAAGTGGTTAACCTACTGAATAGTAAGCTGGTCAATGTACCACTCTATAAGCTGAAGACTCGGCTGTATTCCGAGCTTGGCGAGGAAATGCAGCGTCACATCTCACATTATGAAGAATTAATGCAAGTGCTGGACATTGCGCTGGAAAGTGATCAAGAGCAGCGTATCTATCTCAGTGGAGCCACGAATATGCTTACACAGCCTGAGTTCAAGGATGTTGACAAGGTGAAGAGCATTCTTGATCTGCTGGAAGAGACGCCTACATTGCTCAAAATGCTGGCCCCTACAACAGGCGGCACAGGTATTCAGGTCCGAATAGGGACGGAGAACAATCATGAAGCGTTCGCTAACTGCAGTCTGATCACCGCCACTTATTCACTGGATGGGCAGGCCTTGGGAAGCATTGGCATCCTTGGACCGACACGAATGGAATATGCAAGAGTGATGGGGATCTTGGGCATTTTATCCCGAGATTTGACAGCGATGCTGGCACACTGGTATAAGTGAACAGAGTCAACATTGATTACGTGAATGATTTTAAGGAGGTGAAGACAACTTGAAAAAGGAACAAGTTCAAGATGCTAATGAATTCAAAGATGATTTGATAAATGAGGAACCTGAGGCTGATGCAGCTTCGAAAGCCGACTCATTTACGGCAGAGGAAGTTAGTGAAGGTGCTTCAGACACAGGTGCGGAGGTAAAACGTCTGCAGGATCTCGCTGATGAATATCAAGGACGTGCGCTGCGTGCGCAGGCTGATTTCGATAACTTCCGTCGTCGTACTCAGAAGGAGAAAGAAGAGTTGGCTCAATATGCCACCTCCAAGCTCGTGACTGAACTGCTATCAGTACTGGACAATTTCGAGCGTGCTTTAGTCACTACTCCTAGTGGCCCTGAGTCCGAAGCTTTTGTGAAGGGTGTTAATATGATTTTCCGTCAGCTGGATGGGGTATTGAAGTCCGAGGGGCTTACGGCTATGGAAACAGTAGGACAGCCTTTTAATCCTGAATACCATCAGGCTATCATGCAGGTGGAGAGCGAGGAGTACGAAGAGGGTATCGTAACAGAAGAAGTCCAAAAAGGATATCTCCTGAAAGATAAAGTTCTTCGTCCTGCTATGGTCAAAGTCAGCATGTAGTCTGTCAATATAGGACGGGCAGTTTCTGTCCACCAGTGGTACCAATCGGATTTTTTTTTGAAAATATAAGAAAGTATAAGTTTCACGCTATATATTATCCTTATATTTCTCGCTTAAACGCTAATCGTCCTAAATAAGGACGCCGAAGGCATTTATGCTTGTATTTTTAAAATTAAAATGAGCGTATGCTCCATATACCTTAAGAGGAGGCAAATTATTGTGAGTAAAGTTATCGGTATTGACTTAGGAACCACGAACTCTTGCGTTGCCGTAATGGAAGGCGGCGAAGCCGTTGTAATTCCAAACCCAGAGGGCGCACGTACAACCCCTTCGGTTGTAGGGTTTAAGAAAGACGGCGAGCGTATCGTCGGTGAAACAGCTAAACGCCAGGCGATTACTAATCCTGATCGTACGATCAGTTCGGTAAAACGTCATATGGGTACGAACCACAAAGAAAGCATTGATGGTAAAGACTACTCTCCACAAGAAATTTCAGCAATGATTCTTCAAAAGCTGAAATCCGATGCAGAAGCATATCTTGGCCAAACTGTTACTCAAGCAGTTATCACAGTTCCTGCTTATTTCAATGACAGCCAACGTCAAGCTACTAAAGATGCAGGTAAAATTGCAGGCTTGGAAGTTTTGCGTATTGTGAATGAGCCAACAGCTGCAGCTTTGGCATATGGTCTGGAGAAATCCGAAGATCAAACTATCCTTGTTTATGACCTTGGTGGCGGTACGTTTGACGTATCCATCCTGGAATTGGGCGACGGCTTCTTTGAAGTAAAAGCTACAAGCGGTGACAACAAACTTGGTGGCGATGACTTTGACCAAGTGGTTATGGATTACCTGGTATCTGAATTTAAGAAAGAACAAGGCATTGATCTGAGCAAAGATAAATCTGCTGTACAACGTTTGAAAGATGCAGCTGAAAAAGCGAAAAAAGAATTGTCGGGCGTACTGACAACTACTATTTCTCTTCCGTTCATCACTGTAGTAGACGGAGTACCTCAACACTTAGAGATCAACTTAACTCGTGCGAAGTTTGATGAGCTTACTGCTGGTCTGGTAGAACGTACTTTGGGACCAACTCGTCAAGCTTTGTCTGATGCTGGTATGACACCTGCAGACCTTACCAGAATCGTTCTGGTTGGTGGTTCTACTCGTATCCCTGCTGTGCAAGATGCAATTAAGAAGCTTACAGGTAAAGATCCACACAAAGGTGTGAATCCGGATGAAGTTGTAGCTCTTGGTGCTGCTGTTCAAGCGGGTGTATTGACTGGTGATGTTAAGGACGTTGTATTGCTCGACGTAACTCCGCTTTCCCTCGGTATCGAAACTGCAGGTGGCGTGTTCACGAAGATGATCGAGCGTAACACTACAATTCCTACAAGTAAATCCCAAGTATTCTCGACCTTTGCTGACAACCAACCTAGCGTAGAGATTCACGTGCTACAAGGTGAGCGTCAAATGGCGAACGGCAACAAAACACTGGGACGCTTCATGCTGAACGAGATTCCACCAGCACCACGCGGCGTACCACAAATCGAAGTTTCTTTCGATATTGATGCCAACGGTATCGTGAATGTATCTGCAACAGACAAAGGTACAAACAAGAGCCAAAAGATCACTATCACTTCTTCTAGCGGTCTGAGCGACGCAGAAGTAGAACAAATGATGAAGGATGCCGAGCTTCACGCTGAGGAAGACCGTAAGCGTAAAGAATTGGTAGAAGCGAAGAACAGTGCTGACCAACTCGTGTATTCTACTGAGAAAGTGATCAAAGATCTTGGTGATAAAGCTGATGCTTCCGAAGTTGAAAAAGCAAACGAAGCTAAAGATAAAGTGAAAGCAGCACTTGAAACTGACAATCTTGAAGAAATCAATGCAGCTACAGAAGCATTGACTGAGATTGTACAACAGTTGTCCATGAAGCTGTACGAACAAGCTGCTCAAGCAGAGCAAGGTGCTGAAGGTGGCGCTGGAGCCGCTGAAGGCGCTCCTAAGAAAGACAATGTAGTTGACGCTGACTATGAGGTTGTTGACGAAGATAAGAATCAAGGGTAACCTTAAACGATAAGTGTATAGGACGTAACTGATAAATTCTTATATAGTTAAGAAGGGAAGGTCAAAACCGGGTCATCCCGTGTTTTGACTTTCCTTTTGTAATATCAGTTTGCACACTCTTCGCGAATGCGCCTTCTGATATTGTAAGAATAAACATCTGCTGGAACTGGATGGTCAGATCCTAGGGTTTTATCGTATAATGGTTTCTTTGACAGGTAATTAGGAATTTGAGTATGTAACGTACGGAGGTGAAAGCAGTGGCAGATAAACGCGATTATTATGAAGTGCTTGGCCTCAGTAGAGATGCTTCAGACGATGAGGTGAAGAAAGCGTACCGGAAATTGGCGCGCCAATATCACCCTGACGTGAATAAAGCAGATGATGCTGAAGCTAAGTTTAAAGAAGTAAAAGAAGCTTACGATGTTCTTAGCGACGGTCAACAACGAGCTAGATATGACCAATATGGCCATATTGATCCTAACCAAGGTATGGGCGGCTTCGGAGGCGGCGGTGGCGACTTCGGAGGACTAGGCGATATCTTTGATATGTTCTTTGGTGGCGGAGGACGCCGTGATCCTAACGCACCACAGCGCGGTGGGGATTTGCAGTATACGATGACCATTGAATTCAAGGAAGCGGTATTCGGTAAGGAAACCGATATTACTATTCCACGTACGGAAACTTGCGATACCTGCTACGGCTCCGGGTCTAAACCGGGTACTAAACCAGAGACTTGTTCCACTTGTCATGGTAGTGGGCAACAGGAATTCGTACAGAATACGCCACTTGGACAGATGCGTAATCGTCGTCCATGTTCGCATTGCAGTGGTACAGGTAAGATTATTAAGGAAAAATGTACGACTTGTAGCGGACAGGGTAAAGTTAAGAAGCAACGTAAGATCCATGTGCGCATCCCTGCCGGAGTTGATGACGGTGCACAGCTTCGCATGACTGGCGAAGGCGAGGGCGGCTTACGCGGTGGTCCTGCTGGAGACTTGTATATTGTCATCCGTGTCAAATCCCATGATTTCTTCGTACGTGAGAACGACGATATTATGTGCGAGGTTCCACTTACGTTTGCACAGGCAGCACTTGGCGATGAGATTGAGATCCCTACCTTAACGGAAAAAGTGAAGCTGAAGATTCCTGCGGGAACTCAGACGGGTACTTTCTTCCGCCTTAAAGGCAAGGGTGTTCCACGTCTACGTGGATCTGGCCAAGGGGACCAGCATGTTAGAGTCATTGTTGTGACACCTAGCAAGCTGAATGATGAGCAAAAAGATTTGTTGCGACAGTTCGCCTCTCTTAATGGAGAAAACACACATGAGCATGAGCAATCCTTCTTTGATCGTGTGAAGCGTGCGTTCCGCGGGGACTGATATTTCTAACTTCATTAATTGAATAAATAATATAGCAGAGCAGCGATCCTCCCGTTATTTGGGGATCGCTGCTCTGCTTTTTTGGTCATGGCTGCTTGCTAATGCAGAACGTAACCCATAACCGTGAGATCACGACTGCGTTTAGGGTCATTTGCTGGCTGCCTCGGAAACGCAGATGTGACCTAAAGACGAAAAAGCCCCAGCAGCCATTTGAACTGCTCCCCAAAACTTGGACACATGTTATAATAGTCCAGTTGAAACGGGGGCAGTTCTTTTTATATGGTGAAATTTAATGGAAATACAAGGTTGAAAGTGGTCAAGGATGTGCTGGAAAATGGGCTATCAGAGAATGAGGCAGCGCGTAAACATGGAATGAGTCACACCACAGTAAATGAATGGGTTGCTGCATACTCCAAGCATGGTGCTGAGGGGATAGCTGTAAAAAATACCAAGAGGACCTACTCTGGAGAGCAGAAGCAAAGCATCGTCGAAGACATGCGCAATAACCGTTTGAGTTATAAGGCAGCCGCTAAGAAGCATGACGTACCAGACAGATCCGTCCGTAAGTGGGAACAGATATATCTGAAAGAGGGGGCTCCTGGGCTCTATGTGGAGCGTCGAGGTCGTGTTGCCAATAAAGAGGTTCAGATAGAAATAGAACCCCCTACAGGGTCCATAGAAGCGTTAATCAAGGAGAATCAAACCCTGCGAATGGAGCTCGCTTACCTAAAAAAATTGAATGCCTTAGTTCAGGAGAAAAACGCATCACGAACGACGACAAAGCTCATGTAATATACGAGCTAAGGCAGGAATACAACGTGAAAGAGCTTGTCAAAATCGCAGGGATTCCCCGCAGTACCTATTACTATCATGTTAAGACGTGGGAGAAGCCAGACAAATACAGTGAAGTTAAGGCGGAGATGGAACGTCTATTTAATGGTGAACTAAAACGCCGAGCCGGTTATCGCACGTTGACCCGAGAAGTCCGTAAAACAATCCGTGTCAATCATAAAACCGTCCAGCGGTTAATGAAGGAACTTGGACTTCATTGTATGGTTCGTAGGAAAAAGTATCGTTCGTATAAAGGGGAACCCGGAAAGATTGCACCAAATCTCTTGAAAAGAAATTTTAAGGCAGATGCTCCAAATCAGAAGTGGGTAACGGATGTAACTGAGTTCCATCTCTTCGGCAGGAAACTATACCTTTCGCCCATCATGGACCTGTATAACCGGGAAATCATCAGCTACACTCTCTCCCCTAGGCCAACCTTTTCCATGGTTATGGATATGCTCGGAGAGGCGTGCAAGACGCTCCCAGAGGTACATGAGCTCATCCTTCATTCTGATCAAGGATGGCAATACCAACAGAAGCAGTACCAGCACCGCCTTGCGAAAAACGGGATCGCTCAAAGCATGTCCCGAAAGGGGAACTGTCTGGATAATTCCGTCATAGAAAACTTCTTCGGAATCCTAAAAACAGAGCTTTTATATATTCAAACTTTCGAGTCTATGGAAGACTTCATCGAGCAACTTCATGAATACATGCATTATTACAACCACCGAAGAACCAAAGAAAAGCTCCAAGGACTGTCTCCGGTAGAATACCGGCTACAGTCCTTGGAGGCAGCTTAATACACTAAATATCCAAGTTTTTGGGGTCAGTTCAATTGGCTGCTGGGGCTTTCTTTTAAAGTGCAACTAGATGTTGTTCGAAGAACGCAGATCCTCAAGCACTCGGCTTAGAATCGTTGCTGCTTGTGCACGAGTCAGAGTACCTTGTGGATTGAAGTTGTCCGCAGTAACACCTTTTAGATAACCTTTGCTTACAGCATAGGCTACGGCGTTACGTGCTTCCGCAGCGATGCTGTCGGCATCCTTAAAGCTTAAAGGTATCTTGGCTACTGTAAGATCAGCACCAAGGGCCTTAGCGATGACAAGAGCTGCTTCCTCGCGAGTTAGCACATCACGAGATCCACTTTCTTTGATGCGAGTACTCCAAGTGTCACCTTTTCCAAGTAGACGGTCGAAGAGCGTTAGAAGCTCTGCCTGATTTAAGGTGTCGGCAGGCTTAAAGCTGCCATCGGCTCCTTTGCCAGCAATGATACCATGGGCAGCAAGGACCTCGATATCGGTTTGAGCCCAATGTGTGCCAATATCCTTAAAGCTTATATTTCTGGATGCTGCGCTGTAAGAACCATCACCAGTAACGCTAAACTGAAGAATACCATCTTTAGTGATAAAACCAGGTTGCAGGTAGGACCATTTACGATCTTTTGATTCTACATAAGCGGCAGTCTTTCGAGCATCATGAAGACTGGCGGCTTTTAGATTAAGCTGAAGGATGATCGGCTTTCCAGTTGTCCAACCATTTCTGATGGTGAGAATGGAAGAACCGATATTTAATGCTGCTGAGCTACCTGCTAAAACTGCTGTGTTGCCCGCATCGGTCAGACTAATCGTAAGGGTTAAGCCGTTGCTGTTGATGAAATCCGGAAGTGTCGCCGCTGGAATGAGTACATTGAACCCACTACCATTTAGGCGGAGTGCATTCTCCGATTTCTTTAACTGCTCGGCTTGGGCCGGGGTAAGAGTAACAACAACTTGACTATATTTATTGAAGCTTACATCGCTAAGATCAAGTACAGAAGTTTTATCTTTTGCATTCTGGATCGAATTTGCTAATGCAGTGTCTAAGATGTTGAACACCGCTGAAGACTTGCCACCTGCTGGATCTGCAGTCTCTACTAGCTTCCCAGATTTCAATGCGATTCCAGAAGCGGGAGCACTGGTTGCCGTAGGTACATTCGAATAAGGTGTTGGTGTTGGTTTCGGTGTTTCAGGTGTGTTAACAGTTACGCTTACCGTTCTCACACCTGATGGGATTGTTGATGTTGTAGCATCATTCCAGATCTGCACATCATACAGCTCGAAGGAATAGGCTCCTTCTACTGTTGGTTTGAAGGTTATTTTGCCTAGTGAGCCGGAGCCGTGATAAGCACCACCTGACAGATTGACGCTATACTGTGTCAGTTTTCGGCCGTCTCCTAGCTTATAGGTTTCTGAGAATTCTGTAAGTGGAACACCATAGAAATTCTCCTCTTGATACGTTGCCAGTTGTACGCTTGGCTGGATCGCTGGTGTTTCGAGAGAACCATCGTAGATGACAGCGAATGAAGCCCCATAGACGCCATAAACCTCATCAGTCACGGAATACCCTAGATCAACGGTTACCGGCTGTCCCAAATCAATAGTGGCTGCAGATAGAGACGGATTTACATTGAAAATACCATCCCCTGTGCTATAAAGAAGTCGCTGAGCATAATCATCGTCGTCCGCGCCATTACCTACTTTATCAACCACATAGATTTTGTACTCATTAAGCCCTTCGTTAACCGGAACGTCAATGGAAAAAGCACCATTACCTGCAATTACTCCACCGAATTTATAAGTATTTCCATCATAATGTTTACCTTCGGCGTACACGGTAAACCAGTTTCCAATAGGTTTTGTATTAGAAATATAATAGGCCATTAGGTCATCATCAATGAACCCACTAATTTCTGCCGCACCAGGATCGGTTGGCGCCTCACGTTCGTACTCCTCAAGTGTGATGCCGGAAACTAAAGGCTTCTCGGTATCAATTGTGAACATGATCTTTTGTTTCTCGAGCAACTGCCCATTGGGAAGCACAGGAGTGATGTAGTAGTGACCGTCTGGTAAAGTGGACTTGGCGGAGGTCTCCAGGTCTGTTAACGTTCCATCCCAATTTGTAATTTCGTACACGCCACGATAGACTTTTTCATCATCAGAATAAACTGCACCTAAAACTGTCGCAGGAGCATCTATTGAAGAGGCTACAAAACTTATGCCATCCAGTTCTTCATTGACAGAGAAGGTAAAGGTGGTATCGTCTAAGCGTCCATCCCCATTAGGAGAAATCTGTGGATCTTCAAAAGAAAGTTGATTAACAGGCGCTAAATTGAATTTATCGCCAACAAGTGCATTAAAGGGAAGACGAAGAGTTTCTGTATCAGAGGTTAGGAACAGGATGCCTTCATATGCACCGTCTTTTGCCGTAGCAGATACCTTCAGTTTAAATTGTGCATATTGGTCTACACCGGAGGTAACACTCTTTGGTGCAATTTCAATACTAATGTCACCAGGCGCTTCTGTAAGCCATTCGGTGGATAGCGTGTAGGTTGATCCAATCCCTTTAAAGTCCTCTACGTAAACTGATTTCGTTACGCTAGCCCCTTTTGGGAGCAGGCCAAAGGACAAGGAACCTGTGTAATAAGGGATTTCTACAGTACCTGGAAGACCACTAATTAAGCTCTCCCCGACTTTAGCAATAGATTCAGCTTTTGCTGATTTCTCCAAATTAATTAATCCGGCACCTTGTTGATACAAAGAGTAAGCATCTCCATTACGTTTAAAGATAGGATCCGCATTGTTCATCAGCAATGCTTTAATCTCATTTGGCTTAAGGTTAGAGTTTTCACTCAGTAGCAAAGCGACAGCTCCTACAACATGTGGGGTTGCCATACTGGTTCCGCTTTTTAAGCCATAAGCATGTTCGTAATCCCCAGTCCAGCTAGGAATCGTCGAGTTGATATTGACCCCTGGCGCAACAACATCAGGTTTGATTAGATAATCCGGCATCCCAGGACCCACAGAGCTAAAATTAGCTAACTGATTTACTTCAAGCGCTATATAGTAACTGATTATATCTTTAGCAGCAGCCAATTGAGCTTTTATATTATCTCCATCCGCTTGACTAATTCCATAGGTAGGAATGTAATCTCCAGGCGCGCCAAGGGTAGGGGTAATTACACCGGGTTCATTATTAGCAATCAATAGTAGCTTAGCACCAGCCGCTTTGGCATGAAGAGATTTGTCTAAAAAGCTCAGTGAGCCTCGATCGACAAGCACTACCTTATCTTTAACATCCAGATTTTTGTAATCGGCAGCACTCCCAAGCTTAGCGTAAGCAATTTTACTGCCGGCAATGTTTTCAATTAATTCCGGGGAGTAGCTGGCTAATGTCCCTGGAATTTTTTTAACATCGCCAATATCAAAGAATGGGGTATTCACTGGGGTAGTAGAAGCACCTACACTAAGTGCAAGTTGAGATCCAGCAGGTTCGCCTAATGTTCCTACATCCGGTCCAGCGTTACCGGCGGCAACAACAACATTTACGCCCGATTTTATGGCGTTGTCTATCGCGATTGAACTTGCGGAATAACTTTGGTTGACATCAGAGCCCAGGGAAAGGTTAATGATATCGGCTCCATCAGCGACCGCTTTCTCAATACCCGCGATTACAACCGCTGTTGGACCGGAACCGTAAGGGCCAAGTACGCGATACGCGTACAAATCCACCTCAGGTGCAACATCCAATATTGTACCGGCTACATGAGTGCCATGCGAGGTTTCATATGGGCTACCATTTTTTGGAGGGAAGTTAGCGTCAGGAGGTGTTTCTGACGGATCATTATCCTGATCATAGGCATCGTACCCCCCCTTATAATTATCCTTTAATAAAGGGTGATTTTTATCGATGCCAGTATCGACAACCGCTACCTGTACCCCTTCTCCTGTGTAACCTAATGCATGTAGTTTATCTGCACCTATAAGATTGCCGCTGTCCGAGTAAGAACGTGTAACAGGCAAAGTTGCTACCTCAACACTGTCTGCTAACGCATGGACTTCATCATTTGGATAAACAGCTGCAACGCCCGGAAGCTCTAACAGCTTGTTAACTTGATTGGCTGGCAGAGTAATGGAATATCCGTTAAAAATTTCACTGTATTCAAAACCGATGTCGGCATCTATTTTCTGCGCTGAGGAAATAAAGCTTTTATGCTCGGAGATAATTTTACTGCGTTGTAAGGAGACTGAGGATCGCAAAGAAGAAGTTTTAGCCTCATTTTCATACACACTGACTGGTTTATTAGTTAATTCCACAATTACGGATACTGGTGCTGAACCTTTGAGCACACCCGCGTAGTTATGAGGGGTCACACTTTGAGATTGTACATTATTAACTAGGTTAGTTGATGATTCAAGGGATGAGTTCGCAAATGCAGCGGATGGAAAAAGGACAGAAACAGCCAGTCCGAAGCTCGCCGCCCCAATACCAAATCTTTGAATAGAGTGTTTTAAGGTATGTTTCAAATAAGTTCATCCTCCCAAAATGAATTTTTATATTGCAGTGTGTATCTGTAATTCTCCTCCTCAACGTAAAATGTAAAAAATTATGAAAATTAAATTTATTCTACAGCTATAACTTCAAATCGAATATACAACTTTAGTACTATATTGCAGGGAAGAATTGAAGAAAATGTCGAATTCCTAGTAGATTAGTGGAATATGAGAAAAAAAAGGCATAAAACGAGCGAAAGGAAGACAATATAAAGGAATGCAACAGATATCTGAATTTCAAGCGAGAGCGGGGATAAGATGTCGGAAAGATCTATTTTGGCTTATTTTAAAAGTCCTGAGGAAGCAGAGGGTGTTGCTCGTAAACTCCGTGCACTTCGGGCCATTGAAATCTCCATTGATCGCTTCAGTAGATATGGAGGCACGAGCTTTAGCTCAGGGGTAAACCCAGTGACAGGCAATGTTGCCAGAATGGACTCCCTGACTGCTGAGCGTGCACACACAGGGATACTAGCTGCTGCGGATACCAGCGCGAGCGGGATGAGTCATGGCGGAGATGGAGGACCGACGGGTAGAGATATTTTACTTACGGTGATCTTGCATTCAGAGTCCCATGATCAGGCATTACGCTTAATTGAAGAAGCGGGCGGGATGATTTGAATAATTACTTCATTAATAAGACGAAGGGAGAATAACGATACTATGGATAGAGAGAACTCACAAATATTCTCAAAGACCGAGAAGATGAAAATGCTGTACGAGGCGAAGGCAGAAGACGTGGAATTCTCAGCAGCAGAGGCTGATTTAGAGGATATCGAAGCACAGGCTCGAGCGCTGGAAGCAGACAAACGTCAGCTGCATGAAATTATGAAAAAAGAATAGGAACTAAGTTAAGAAAGATACCTCACATTGTGGGGTATTTTTGCGTTCTGGTGTGTATAATTAGGAGAATAGCCCAAGCTGGAGGGAAAATATGGATAACGTTATTTTGTGGACCGGATTAGCGCTGCTTATCGCATGCTTAACTATTATGAATCAGAAGCAACTCTATTCTTCAAAAGTTAAACAAGCTTACCGTGAGCTGCGGGAGCTGACTGAAAAAGTTCGGTTGGAGCGATCTGAGGCAAGCGATTTATACCGTTGGGAAGTAGAATTAGCAGAGATGGAGAAACACCCGAGCGAACTTAATAAACTGGATGCCGAGATTGGGCTTCGTCAGGCCTTTGTGATGTATCTGGAACGACATAGTCCACTGGATGCAAGACTCCCTAGTTTAAAAGAAGACGCAGCTCATCAAAAGGATTCAGTGTGGGGAATCAAGATGGGGGATTACGGGTCCAAGAAATAAAGAAATGTACATATAAGAGATCACTCTCCTGGAGTCTTTTTTAGTCACGGATTCAATTTATTTTAATAACAATCATGTATTTCTCTCTGCGCAATAAGAGCGTATAATTGTTGAAATATACTTCAAGATGACGCGAATAACATATAGATATCCAGGAGGAATTATTATATGGGAATGGTATATTCTCAAGGAGTTACCGATGAGCTTGTCGTCCGGTCTTTAGAAAGAAATTTAGCTATAATAAGGTTCGATCTTGATCGACGAGTGGCTTATGTAAATGACGTTTTTGCTAGTTCTATGGGGTATAACAAAGAAGAGATGTATGGGATGCATCATAAACAATTTTGCTTTTCTCACTTTGTAAATAGTCCAGGCTATGAATTGTTCTGGCAGGATCTTTTTTCAGGAAAAAGTTATCAGGATAAAATTGAACGTATGGATGCAAAAGGAAATGTGGTTTGGCTGGAAGCTACCTATATGCCTGTCTTTGATGAAAATAATGAACAAGTCATTGGCGTATCTAAGATTGCGACTAATATCACGGATCGACAAAATAACATGAGTGTCGTAGTACAGCGGATGCAAGAGATGTCGGACAGCTTAAATCAAAGAGCCGAGAAAGGCATTGAACGTAGTCAGGAACTGTTGCAGAGCGTCGACAAAATTGCTGAAGTATCAATCGAAAATACACAGACTCTAGCTAATCTGGAGAAACAAGCGGTATCGATTCAGGGGATTGTACAAACTATTCGTAATATTGCTTCGCAAACGCAACTATTAGCGCTTAATGCAGCTATTGAAGCGGCACATGCCGGGGAGTTTGGGCGAGGTTTTGACGTGGTTGCTAAAGAAGTTCGAAAGCTATCCTCCATGGTGCAGGATTCGATCATTCAAGTAAAAGATAGTGTGGATGCCATCACGCTGGAAATCGATAAAATCTCCAAAGGAACAAACCAGGTACAAGAAAATATAGAAGATAGTCAACAGCAGATTCAAATAGCATTAGATGATTTTAAGAATATTTCTTCCTCAGCCCAGGATTTAGATACACAAGCACGAGAGGTTATGAATATTATTTAATTTTTGTAGGCTGTTAGTGGAAAATATAAAGGAAAGCCAGTTCTCAGATTTATGGGGAGTGGCTTTTTGTGTTGCGAGTATAATTGCTATCTTTCATCTGTTATTACCAGCCTCTATAGTTTATGCTCAGAAAAACGAACCTTTTCCAAAGACTGGTTGTCATATAGATATCACAGTAAAGAAAGGAGGGCGCAAGATTTGGAGACTAACCGAGAGTTATTCGAAGCCTACAACAAGGATGTATATCGGACCTGCTACTATATGGTGCATGACGCGGCTGATGCGGAGGACTTGACTCAGGATGTGTTCATTACTGTATTTCGTACGAATCGTGAGAACGTAGAGCATATGAAGGCTTGGATTATGAAAATAACGGTCAACCATTGCCTGAATCATTTGAAACGGAAGCGAACTTTACAGCAAAAGGTCTCAGACAATCTTTATTTATTTAAAAAATCTCCTGAAATTGCTGTAGATCGGTTGATTGAACAACGGGAGACGACCATGGAATGGGCGAAATATTTGAGTCAGCTCCCTGTCAAACTTCGGATGGTGATTACACTTAGGTATATGCATGATTTCAGCTTGGCTGAAGTATCAGACCTGCTATCCATCCCGCTCGGGACGACCAAATCAAGGCTGCATAAAGGGTTAAAGGTATTGCGGAGAATTTTACTGGAGGCTGGGGTTCAAATTGAACGGAAAGAGGGCGAATCTTATGAAAAAGTTGGAGAATATGCTGGAGCATCAGTTAAATGAGGGTCAAAGTGTAACATATCCTGATTTTGAAAGCATGTGGGAGAGAATTGAACATAACACTACAACCTCATTTCACGCCAGGATGAGTAGCAGTAACCAGAAACGGGGGAGAAACTGGAGTAAAATAGCACTTGTCTCATCGTTCTCAGTAGTTCTAGCGGCGGCGCCGGTGTATGCGGCAGTTCATTATAATTGGGATACAATGCTCCATGGAAGAGGTGGAATTCAAGCCGTTCTGGCACAAAATCTCGGCCAAAAGCTGGATCAATCGATAACGAAGGGTGGAGTAACATTAAAGCTACATACAGCCATCGTGGATGAGAATCGGACGGTCATCTTATTCACATTGGATGTTGGACAACGACAGGACAATGAAATTTGGCGTGTGAATGAGATGACGCTAAAAGGAACTGAGGGGGCGAACAGCTCTGAAGCGTACAACTATCTGAACTGGGACGAGAAAAACCAAATTTATAACGGTTATTTCGAAAGTGAATGGACACCCAAACGGGACACCGTGAATGTGGAGCTGGTTGCGGATAATCTGAATGCCTTTAGCACGCAGGAGTTAGATTTACCGCTGGATCTCCATTCGCAGGAGACACAGAGCTTCCCTATTGAACAGGAGGGGATGCGCAGCATAGAGGTGAAGCCGTTTACCCAAGGTCAAGAGAAAATGTTATTCTCTTCAGCGATCATTTTTGATCAGCCGGAAGCCAAAGGCTGGGCTTATCCAAATATTGTCGGTTACAAAAACGGAACGCTCATAAACTCACTGCCTGGAGGTACTTTCGGTACACCAGGAGAAAAAGGGGAGTATACAGCGCAGCAATACTTTAAAGCGGAGGATGTTTCCGGCGGTCAAATGACTTATAAGCTGCAATATATGAAGAAAGAAAAGGATGTTAATGGACCACTTTCATTCGATCTTCAATTAAGCAAAAAGCAGATGGAAAGCGGGACGATAAAAACGAGTCTTAATCTGCCGCTTGAAGTAGGTGAAACTGATTATACACTTGAGAATATGATTGTGTCGCCTACTCAAATTCGAGTCACTGTTAGAAGTAAAGATATAGACAATAGCTTCCCTTATAAAAAGTATACTCTTGAAGTAGCAGGCAAGACGCTTGAGGGAAATTTATGGAGATCTCCAGAAGGTGAGCCAGAGCTGACAGTGCTTCGTTTCGAACGGCCAGTTGACCTTGAAATTACGCAAGAGACTCCGATTACCTTTGTAGCTAAATATAAGGTGACTCAGCATGGCAGCTATAAAATCACCAATAATAATGCTGACAAAATACCGCTGCTTTTAACGAATATCTCTCAAAAGAAACAGACGATTATCCAGCAACTCAGCGGGTATCCGGTGAAGTGGACATACTATATGCAGGGATCCGATCTTTACGTAGAAACTGGGAGTGAAGATGCACGCTTCGGTGGAATTAACCAGACACATATCGGGCTGGGTAAAGAGCGCATTCTAGGTAAACCGATAACCGTCAATTTCGCGGGGGATGGAAACAATAAGGCCATTGATGTGTATAAGGATTTCAAAGGTACAGAAGCTACTATATATATGTTCTACTATACAACTGATGATCCGGATAAAGAATCGAGAGTGCAGATCCAGCCTTAAGAGGCAGGCAATACGTAAGCGTATAGAAAATAGAATAACTTTTTTAGGGGATGAACCTTGTGTTCTTCCCTTTTTTTCGTATACAGTGAGTAGACGTTGTAAAGGTTTAGCTATGAATAATTAAAGGGGGAAAATGATGGAAGTCACTCGCTGTGCTTGGGTCAATGATGATCCTCTATATATTGCCTATCATGATGAAGAGTGGGGAAAGCCTCTGTATGGTGACCAAATGCTGTTTGAATTGCTTATGCTGGAAGGGATGCAGGCAGGGCTGAGCTGGTATACTGTACTAAAAAAACGGGCGCGTTTCAGAAAAGTATTTGACGGATTTGATCCGAATAAGATTGTTCATTATGATGAAGCCAAAATTGCAGAGCTAATGAGTGATCCAGGGATTATTAGAAATCGATTGAAAATTGATGCTATCATCCGTAATGCGGGTGTGTATTTGCAAATTTGCGAGGAATATGGCAGCTTTGCAGAGTATCTCTGGAGCTTTGTCGGAGGTGTGCCAACTATTAATCATTGGAAGACTCGTGCAGATGTACCTGCTTCGACGGTTCAGTCTGATGAGATGAGTAAGGCATTAAAGAAGAAAGGCATGAAGTTTGTGGGTACTACAATATGCTATGCTTTTATGCAAGCATCAGGGATGGTGGATGATCATTCGCTCAACTGCTTTTGCAGGCGCAAAGAGGACGTCGCAGGTCGTTGAGCTGTAGTTTGGCGTTACACCAATAAGAAATGTTATACTATGAAGCGAATGCTTTCGAAGCGAGTTTTGCACGAAGTAAATCAATGAAGCAAATGCTCACAAAACAAAGCCTATGCTTTCGAAGTCAGTTTTGCACGAAGTAAATCAGTGAAGCGTATGCTCACAAAACTAAGCCTATGCTTTCGAAGCGAGTTTTGCACGAAGTAAATCAGTGAAGCGTATGCTCACAAAACTTTAGGAGGATTACATAAAGATGTTATGGCATGAAGTGACGATACATACAACAGAAGAAGCACAGGAAATGATTTCGAATTTTTTATATGAAGCTGGTGCGGGTGGGGTTTCTATCGAGGAATCCGGCACACTGAATAAAGAACGGGATACACGTTATGGTGAATTGTACGACCAACCTTTGAATGATATTCCTGAAGGGGAAGCGGTCATAAAAGGGTATTATGCCGATTCCACAGATATGGATGCTGTTATAGAAGAATTGACTCCACGGGTAGCCGAATTGCATGAGTACGGGATTGATCCAGGCAAAGCGTTGATTTCTTGGAAGACTGTGGATGAAGACGAATGGGCGCATGCTTGGAAGCAATACTTCAAACCACTGCGGGTATCGGAGCGTCTCACGATTAAACCAACCTGGGAGGAGTATACGCCTGAGAACCCAGATGAAGCCATCATTGAGATCGACCCTGGCATGGCATTTGGAACCGGGACTCACCCTACAACAGCTCTGTGCCTCCGTGCACTTGAGAAGAATATTAGCGGCGGTGAAGAAGTTATCGATGTCGGCACCGGTTCAGGAATTCTGGCTGTAGGCGCGATGCTACTAGGTGCAAAATCCGTATTGGCCTTAGATTTAGATCCGGTGGCTGTGGAAAGTGCACGGGAGAACGTAGCCCTTAACAAGCTTGAATCATCCATAACAGTAAAAGAGAGCGATCTTCTATCGCTGCTGGGCGGGGAAGGCGTAGCTGATACAGCGGCTGGAGAGATGTGGCCATCCGCTAGACCTGGTCACTCACTAGAAGGAACCGTTCCTGCTAAGCAAGAGCAAGAAGGCAGCCTTGGCGTGACATTGCCTGTACAAATTGTAGTTGCGAATATTTTGGCGGAAATCATCGTATTGTTTACGGATGATGTATACCGCGCGCTTCAACCTGGGGGGCTGTACATTACCTCTGGTATTTACAAGGATAAAGAAGGACTTGTGGCGAACGCGCTGAAAGCGTCTGGCTTTGAGATTATTGAAATATCCCGTGAGGAAGATTGGGTGGCGTTTACAGCCGGAAAGAGGTAAAGATGGATATATTACAAAATATAATTCGAGTAGATTTAGATCAGCTTCCTTTCCTGCTGATTACGATTTTAATTGCTTTTACAGTACATGAATTCAGTCATGCTTATTTCGCAAATAAGTTTGGTGACCCAACAGCAAGATTACTTGGCCGTATGACGCTTAATCCTGCTGTTCATTTCGATTTCTTTGGTATTTTGCTCCTGCTAGTTGCCGGCTTCGGTTGGGCACGTCCGGTTCCGGTAAACCGCGATAACTTTAGTCGTCCTCGTCTCATGGGAGTCATCGTGTCGGCTGCGGGACCAATCAGTAACCTGCTCTTAGGAATTATTGGTGCTATAATATACGGTGCACTTGCGGCAACTGGAGTTCTAGATAATATCTCGAATGATCGCATGCTCGAGGCTGTATACTTATTCTTTGGCACCTTCATTCAATGGAACTTCTTTCTGTTTCTGTTCAATCTTATTCCGCTGCCGCCACTGGATGGCTATCGGATTGTGGAAGATATCGCGCCACGTTCGATCCGCGGCAAATTACAGCAGTTTGAACAATGGGCTGTATTCCTCTTTTTATTGATTCTGTTTATTCCTGGGCTACGGACTTATACGATTGATCCGCTAGCAATCTGGGCTAGTGAAATGTCGAGAACATTTGTACAGCTGTCACTAAGAATTTTTGGCAGCTAAGGCAAGGAATGAAGTCTGTTCAACCTTTGTCAAACATTGTATTATGTAATTTGATCAAAATTTGATAGTTGATTTTCGCCTGAGCCATATTTATATTTCTTGAAGAAACGGGTGACGTCCTTATAAGGGCGACTAAGCCGTTTCTTCAAATATAATAAGGGATAAGTTTCACGTTATACTTTATTTCTTATATTTTTTGATTAAACGCTTACCGTCCTTATAAGGATGCCGAAGGCGTTTATATTTGTTACTGAATTCATGAACAGGATGATGATGAGATGCAGCGATATTTCGTTACACCGGAGCAGTTTGGTGCGGATACCGTGAGAATTGATGGGGAAGATGCCCGTCATATTGCTAAAGTGATGCGTGGTAAGGCAGGGGACAAGCTTATTGTGAGCGATGGTGTTTCCCGTGAGGCATTAGTAGAGATTGCGCAGATTGAAATTGGGGAGGTCACTGTGAACATCTTGGAGTCTCTGGAGATGACGCATGAACCTCGAATTAAAATTACAGTAGCTCAGAGCTTGCCTAAGGCTGATAAGATGGAAACGGTCATTCAGAAGTGCACAGAGATTGGTGCTGTGAGCTTTGTTCCTTTTCTGTCAGAACGCACAATAGTGCAATACGACGAGCGTAAGGAAAGCAAACGACTGGATCGCTGGCGTAAAATTTGCAAGGAAGCTGCCGAACAGGCTCACCGGAATATCGTTCCGGCTGTAGCTTCACCTCTTTCTTGGAAACAGCTCTTGCAGACTTTTAGCGAGTATGATGCCGTTTATTTCTGCTATGAAAAAGAGGAAGGCTTGCAGCTTCGTAGCAGTGTTGCGCCTTGGTTAGCATCGCTCTCGCCAGAGACTGGTGGGAAGGTAATGGTAGTAGTAGGTCCTGAGGGAGGCTTTACGCCGGAGGAATGCCAAAAGGCAGAGGAAGCCGGGGCAGTATCCGTAGGACTTGGTCGGCGTATTCTGCGCTGTGAGACAGCGGGCATGGTTGCTGCTGCTTGTATTTTATATGAATCTGGAGAAATGGGAGGAGCTTAAGAGATGCCATCCGTAGCGTTTTATACTTTAGGTTGTAAAGTGAATTTCTATGATACCGAAGCCATTTGGCAGCTATTTAAAAATGAAGGTTACGAGCAGGTTGATTTCGAGGGTCCCGCCGATGTATATCTGATTAATACTTGTACTGTAACTAACACAGGTGATAAAAAAAGCCGTCAAATGATCCGCCGTGCCGTGCGCCGTAATCCAGAGGCTATCGTAGCCGTAACAGGCTGTTACGCGCAAACTTCGCCTGGGGAGATTCTAGATATTCCTGGAGTCGATCTTGTTATTGGTAACCAGGACCGAGATCAGATTATGACGCATGTGAAGAACATTGAAGCCTCACGCCAGCCGGTTAACGCTGTGCGTAATATTATGAAGACACGTGAGTTCGAAGAGATGGATGTACCAGGCTTTGCGGATCGGACGCGTGCGTTTATGAAGATTCAGGATGGTTGCAACAACTTCTGTACCTTCTGTATCATTCCATGGTCGCGTGGGCTGTCCCGCAGTCGTGATCCCAAGAGCATTGTCGCTCAAGCGCATCAATTGGTAGAAGCAGGATATAAGGAGTTTGTACTTACGGGTATTCATACCGGAGGTTACGGCGATGATCTGGATAATTACCGTCTCTCCGATTTGCTGTGGGATCTAGATAAGGTGGATGGACTGGAACGCGTACGTATCAGTTCTATCGAAGCTAGTCAGATTGATGAGAAGCTGCTTGAGGTGCTGAACCGTTCCTCCAAAATGTGCCGTCATCTGCATATCCCGCTACAAGCCGGACATAATGATGTGCTGAAGGCGATGCGCCGTAAATATACGACCGAAGAGTATTACGCCAAAATGCAATTGATCCACCAGGCGATGCCAGATGTGGGAATTACCACTGACGTTATCGTTGGATTTCCGGGTGAGACCGATGAGATGTTCCGTGCAGGTTACGATTTCATGAAAGCTATAAATTACTCCGAGATGCATGTATTCCCTTATTCCAAGCGGACAGGTACGCCTGCAGCACGGATGGAGAATCAGATCGACGAGGAGATCAAAAATGTACGCGTTCAGGAACTGATTGATCTATCTGAAGAGATGCAATTAGCTTATGCCCGTAAGTTTGTTGGACAGACGCTTAGCGTAATTCCAGAAAGATCAGCCAAGGGTGCGCCGGGTCGCAGTACGCAACATGGTTTCAGTGATAACTATTTACAAGTATTCTTTGAGGGTGAGGATTCACTCCAAGGCGAACTTTGTGATGTGAAGATCACCGAAGCCGGTGTGAATGAATGCCGAGGAGAATTGATCGGGGTAAGTCAGAGCGGTCTTAAGCAGGCTGTTCGTTAAGGAATAGACGTTAGTTAAAAGAAAGCAAAGGAGCAATTCTCCCGTTAATGGAGAATTGCTCCTTTGTGTTTTGGCGTAAGCTGAGGAATGAAACCGCATAGCCGAGGAATAGCTGCTATATGAGAGAGGCATAGCTCTCTCCTAATCTTGCGGCTCTCTATGGGATTACTAGCATGCTTTTTATCAGTTTGAGCATACTTTCGGACCCCAAGGAAAATTTTCCTTGGAAAAGTGGTACATATATTAGCAGTGATTTTGCAAAAAAAGCCAAAACTGCGCCCGTATCGCCCGATAGGTGGGAAATGTGAGAAAGAGGTGTATAAATCCCCCAGATAACGCTCGGAAGGCGCGAAACGACTGAAAGAGGTGTATAAATCCCACAGATAACGCACGGAAGGCGCGAAACGACCAAAAGAGGTGTATAAATCCCCCAGATAACACCCGAAAGGTGGGAAATGTGAGAAAGAGGTGTATAAATCCCCCAGATAAAGCCCGAATGGCGCGGAATGGCTGAAAGAGGTGTATAAATCCCCCAGATAAGGCCCAGAAGGCGCGGAACGACTGAAAGAGGTGTATAAATCCCCCAGATAACGCTCGAATGGCGCGAAACGGCTGAAAGAGGTGTATAAATCCCCCAGATAAGGCCCAGAAGGCGAGAAACGGCTGAAAGAGGTGTATAAATTCCCCAGATAATGCTCGAATGGTGCGAAACGACTGAAAGAGGTGTATAAATCCCCCAGATAACGCCCAAAAGGTGTGAAACAGTTGAAAGAGGTGTATAAATCCCCCAGATAAGGCCCGAATGGCGCGAAACGACTGAAAGAGGTGTATAAATCCCCCAGATAACGCCCAAAAGGTGTGAAACGGCTAAAAGAGAAGCTCTCGCTTACTATCACTACAAATGACTTGTACTACGTCATCTTTTTAACACTTTTATGGACGAAACTGGCATGATGAATCATAATCATTACGCAGAAAAATTGTTTTTTACGAAACTTCTGATGTATTTGATGTTTTTATGCCAACAGCGACTAAGGGAGGTTCGATAGTGACCCAAATGGAGTGCATAAAACGCACCCAAAAAACACCAAATAAAACACCAAATAAAACACCAAATAATGAGCTACTTCTGATAACGAATTCTTAAGCGTAGCGCCAAGAAGTAGTCAGATAAGAGATGGGTGCATCAGCAGCCACTGCAATTCATGGCTTTTGGGGTCCCCTGCATGGTCAAAAAAACATCCGCAGAATCATAACTGAAATTACACCTGCCAGTACAGTGCCGAGTAAACTACGGGTTTTTATCGCGATCCAAAAAGTAGGAATTGCTGCAAAAAGCTCAATATTATTAGCTATAGGTGAGAATTTTCCATCATTCAAGAAGATCTCCTGACCTATTAATGCCGCCATGACAGAGATAGGGACATAATTTAACCAGCGCATTCCCCATTCAGGTAATTCAAAACGGCTTAGAATCATTAATGGAACCACCCTTGGAATGAAGGTCACCAAAGCTGCCCCCAGAATGATCAGCAGAACATCCCATCTTACTTCCATTTTTCAAACACCATCCCTATTGTAGATGCAATAACTGTTGCGATAATCACTCCAACACTACTGGAGAACAAGAAGGAGCTTCCTATAGCTATGATCACTGCAAGGATTGCGACAACTAAATCAAGTCTTATTTTTTTGCGGTCCATCATGGAAATCACAAGGATGCCGATAAACATGGCGGGTAACGCAAACTGCAAACCGAATTGATCCGGATCTGAAATCCACTGGGCCAAAAAAGCACCGGCTATATTTGCAAGAAACCAGTTTAAATAAGCGGTGATGTTAAGTCCGTGCATCCATTGTTCACTGATTCGCTCTTTATTCAAGGTTTGATTGATGGCTACACCGAAGGTCTCATCGGTTAATAAAGAACCAACCAGCATATTTCGCAGTGGAGTAAGATGTCGGAAATAAGGTGAAAGAGCTGCGCTAAGCAAAATATGACGAAGATTAACGATAAAAATCGTAATGATAATGGCCGCAGGCGAGCTGCTTACGGCTATCATTCCAGCAGCTATAAACTGAGCTGATCCCGCGTAAAGAATCAGACTGATTAAGGCAATCTCAGCAATGCTGAGCCCGGCAGTCTTTTGAACAACCCCTGCGGCAAGTCCGATGCTTAAATAACCGAGTAGTGTGGGAATGCAATCTTTTACCCCTTTAAGGAAGCTATCTTCCTGTTTGGGAGAAGGGATTGCCTCTAGTTGAACGTTCTCTGTACTCATCGTAACCCCCTTGGTTCAATAAAGAATGTAGTAGCTAGCATATTACTTCCTTATATATTGATCAACCCTTACCTTTTCATCTAGTCTGAAAGTCCTGAATTTGGCTTTATGGAGTTATAGGGTAAACACTTGGTGTACAATTGTCGATATAAGTAAAAGAGTGTGGGTTTAAACCACCAAACGACATTATAGCCTAAGGGAGAGAACAAATGACTGTGTACAGGAAAATGACGAAAATGCTCCTCATCATGATATTGTTAGCTACTGCGGTTTTTCCGGTAAGTGTCTTTGCAGCTACCGGCGACATCAACTCGATCGAATTCGAAAGCTCAGCCAAAGTGCAGCTTACGGTTGGACAAACGCCAAAGCAACTGAAGGTATATGCGAATGTGGAAGGATCCTCCTCCAAAAGAGATGTGACTGGCGCAGTGGTATGGAATTCTTCTAACACTAACGCTGTAAAAGTAGTAAATGGTCTTTTGACTCCAATAGATAGCGGAAAAGCTATTATTACAGCTACTTATAATCATGCGTTAGCTACTATTGAAGTAGAGGTTTCACATCCGATCAAAGAATTGAAGCTCGAATATAGCTCCGAGGGGAACTATAAGTTGGGTGATGAAGAGGATAAATTGCTGGTTAAAGCCAATGCAATTGGTGGAGATACAGCAACTTCTGCAAAGGATGTAACGGCTGATACCACTTGGAGCAGCTCCAATACAAGCGTATTAACGATTGCAGAAGGTAAGATTACCCTGGCAGGTGAAGGTACTTCAACCATTACTGCTAAATACAAGGACTTAACAGCAACCTTCAAAGCAGTAGTTAAATTGCCTTATTCCGGGATTGAGATTAAGAATGATGATGATATCCTTGTTAAGGAAATTGAAATGCTCGTTGGCGATAATCCGGTGAAAGTAGCTGCGTATACCAAAGAGACTACAAAATCGATCGCAAATGATATTACCGCGAAAGCGGAATGGTCTTCTTCTAATACAAGTGTTGCTACGGTAGATAAGGGAGAAATTAAAGTCCTATCTGCAGGAAAAGCTGTAATTACAGTAGCTTATCTGGGAATTACACAAACAGTGGATGTATATGTACGTGCTCCTTTTGAGGCATTAATGTTAACCCCATCAGGCGATCAATTCTTGTTCATGGGTGAGAGTTTGAACGTTAAAGCAGAGGTTCGGGATGCTGCGAATTCCACTCCGAATGTATCGGGTAGTGCAGTATGGACTTCAGACAATCAGCTCGCGGTAACGGTTACTGCGGGAAGTGATACTGCAGCAGTCACTGCAAAAGCAGTGGGAACTTCGACTGTTAAAGCAGAACATATGGGCGTTAGTAAGAGCTTTAAAGTAACTGTATATCCAACGATTACAAACCTGGAAGCTGATAAGATGGAGCTGGATATTTTCACAGAGGATTCCGTAAGTTTGCCAAAGGTAAACGGAACCAAGCTGGACGAAACGAAGCTAGATCTCAGTCAAGAAATCGAATGGACTTCTGCCAACGATGAGATCGCCACCATCAAGGACGGCAAGCTTGTTGCTGAAGCAGCTGGTACTGTTAATATTGTCGGCAAAATAAAATCCGAGAACCCTACCTCTTCCAAGGCGGCAATCCGAGATAAAAGTGTTGTAGTGAGTGTTACAGTTAAGGATAAGGTACATATCTTGCTAGGACCAGAGGAGAACTTTGTGGTTGTTACTGGCGAAGAGAAGGCCGTTCCTGAAGTAAAAGCTGTGATGGAAAATGGGAATGAACTTGATGCTACTGGCACTATGGAATGGGAAATTACTGGTACGAATGCAATTATCAAGACAACAGCTTCCGGTAAGGTAATTAAAGGATTGGTAAAGGGCTCTGCAACTTTAAAGGGAACCTACGCTAATAAGACGATCAGCATCCCGGTGACCATTGAACAAAAGGTTACTAAGCTTGTTGTAGAACCAAATGCGATCGAACTGAACATTAAAGGCTCTAAATCTATAAAGGTAACGGCTTACTACTCAAACGGCAAGACGGGGAATATTTCTAGTAGCATGAACTGGGAGTCCTCGAATGAGGCAGTTGCAACGGTTAAAAGTACATCCGTTAAAGCTATAGCTGAAGGAACAGCAACGTTATCAGGTTCTTATCAAGGGATTGCGACTAGTGTCAAAATTAATGTAGTTCCTAAACTAATGAAGTTGACTGTTAACGAAAATAGACTGAAGATGGCTCCGGGAGCTGTGCAGAATGCAGTTGTGACTGCGCAGTATGATACGGGGAAGACGGCCATTGTTACTGGAAGTGCAGCGTGGACCAGCTCTAAGCCTTCTGTAGCAAGAGTATCTGCTAGCGGGCAAATTGTAGCTGTGAGCAAAGGGACGGCATCTATTAAAGGTAAGATTGGCACCAAGACAGTGACGGTAACCGTTACGGTGAAATAGATAGAGCAAGCTATTTGTATTAAAGATCTTGGGGTCTGCAAAGCCAACATCATGTTGCTTTGCAGATTTTTTTATTTTAGTCTATAGTAATTCCGACTATTCCGATGTATAATCACATAAAATAAAGAAGACGCGTTGGGGGAGATGAAAAAGATGGCAAAACAAAAGGTGTTATCGATCAAGACCATTGTAGCGATTGGTATCGGTTCTGCTTTATTCGTTATATTGGGCAGGTTCGGTTCGATTCCATCCGGAATTCCAAACACTAACATTGAAACTACATACGCTTTACTAGCATTGTTCGCACTGTTGTACGGTCCGTTTGCCGGATTACTTATTGGCCTGATCGGCCATACATTGAAGGATGCAATTTTTTACGGTTCCCCTTGGTTCAGTTGGGTGATCGCTTCTGGAATTGTTGGTCTCGTCATTGGTCTGCTGGTGGCTAGAATTGGGATTCATGATGGGGAGTTCGGACGAAAGGAACTGATTCGTTTTAATCTGGCTCAGATTGTAGCGAATGCAATCGCCTGGTTCTTAGTAGCACCTGTACTAGATATTCTAATCTATGCGGAACCAGCGAATAAAGTATTCACTCAAGGACTTATCGCCGGAGCATCCAATATAGTCACTGTGGCAGTGATTGGCTCACTACTTGCAATTGCATATGCTAAGACAAGAACGAAGCAAGGCAGCTTGACCAGAGAAGCCTGAGTAGCATATAATCCAAACCAAAAGCCGGTGGAGATCACCGGCTTTTTTATGGCTATTGAACATCTAATGGTTGTGAATATCTTCAAACGAAGCTAAGAGGAAGGTCAAGGATGAGAAAAGCAGTGATTGAATTTAAGGATTTCAGTTTTCAATATCGAGCACAGCAAGAACCTACACTCACAGGTATCAACTTAACGATTGCCGAAGGGGAAAAGGTGCTTATCGTAGGACCCTCAGGCTCTGGAAAAAGTACGCTGGCTCATTGTATAAACGGACTCATCCCTTTTGCCTATAAAGGTGAAATGTCTGGATCATTGCAAATTATGGGTCAGGAGCAGAAAGAACTAAGTATCGCAGCATTGTCGGATCAGATAGGGACAGTATTGCAAGACCCGGACGGACAGTTTGTGGGATTAACGGTTGGAGAGGACATCGCCTTCAGTCTGGAGAATCAAGCGGTTCAGCAGGCTGAGATGAAAGAAAGAGTAGTAGTTGCGGCAACAGCGGTGGATATCCAAGATTATTTGGGATCTTCACCTCAGGAACTGTCCGGCGGACAGAAGCAGAAAACAACCTTAGCCGGTGTTCTGGTTGGTGATGTGGACATCCTGCTGTTTGATGAGCCTTTGGCAAACTTAGATCCATATACCGGCACAAAAGCGATAGAGCTCATTGACCGAGTGCAAAAAGAGACCGGCAAGACAGTTATTATTATCGAGCACCGACTAGAGGAAGTACTGCACCGTGTGGTGGACCGCATTATTGTGATCCATGACGGACGCGTAGCGGCGGATATGCCTTCCGCTGAGCTGTTAAGCACTGAGCTACTTTCAGAGGTAGGTATTCGGGAACCTCTTTATTTGGCGGCTTTAAAGTATGCAGGTTGTACGATTACATCAGATATGAATCCACAGCATATAAACGATATTCAGTTGGAGGCTTGTTCAAGTAAACTTAAAACCTGGTATGACAACAATAATGCGCGACAGGATAAGGTGGATAGTCCACCTATACTTGAGCTGCGAGATATTTCTTTTGGATACGTGAGAAATCAGCCTGTGCTGCATAAGCTTAACCTTTTCATCAATAAAGGAGAAATGCTTTGTATTGCTGGTCGAAATGGGGCAGGAAAATCCACGGTATCTAAGCTAATCTGTGGATTTTATAAGCCCACCTCCGGATCGATACTGATGAACGGAAGAGACATTGCCAAGGATACGATTAAGGAGCGGGCAGCGCGGATCGGTTTCGTGATGCAGAATCCAAATCATATGATTTCTAAGACGCTCTTATATGATGAGGTTGCGCTAGGCCTTAAGTTACGAGGCGTGTCAGAGGAGCTTATTCGTGAGCGAGTGCATCATGTTTTGAAAATATGCGGTCTATATGCTTTTCGTAGCTGGCCGATCTCGGCGCTCAGCTATGGTCAGAAAAAACGTGTAACTATTGCGTCTATTATGATTCTAGAGCCGGAACTCATCATTTTGGATGAGCCGACTGCAGCTCAGGATTATAGGCACTATAACGAAATGATGGAATTCCTTCTCACGCTGCGGGCGCAGGGAATGACGGTCATTATGATTACGCATGATATGCATCTTATGCTGGAGTATGCTGATAGAGCTGTAGTGTTATCTGATGGAGTGAAGCTTGCGGATGACAGACCAGAGCGAGTATTAACCAATATAGAAGTAGTAAGGAATGCTAACTTAAAGGAAACCTCACTATTTACATTGGCTATGAAGGCCCAATTGGATCAGCCAGAAGAGTTTGTAAGAAGATTTATTGCATATGATAGGAGGAGCCGGGGCGGATGAAGGCCACAATGTTAACTTTTACGAAGCAGGATTCACCTATTCACCGTCTTACAGGCGCCACTAAGCTGATTTTATTTATAGTATGGTCTGTGACAGGGATGATTACATATGATACAAGATGTCTGATAGTGATGCTGCTATTTAGTTTAATTGCCTTTAGAATCTCTAAAGTTCAATTTCAGGATTACGCCTTTGTACTATATTTTATCTTGATATTCTTTATTCTTAATCATATAGCTATCTTTATTTTCTCTCCTTTGGAAGGTGTGAAGGTTTACGGTTCACGTCATGATATTGTTCATCTTGTAGGTCGGTATACCGTTACATGGGAGCAACTATTCTATCAATTAAATATTGCACTTAAATATGCAGTAGTAATTCCTATGGCGTTATTGTTTCTTTTAACCACAAATCCCAGTGAATTCGCAGCATCCTTAAACCGGATTGGTGTGAACTATAAAATCGCATATTCTGTATCGCTCGCGCTGCGGTACATTCCGGATATCCAAAGAGATTATGAGAATATATCGTTCTCTGCTCAGGCACGAGGAATAGACATCTCTCGAAAAGAAAAGCTGCCTAAGCGGCTTAAAAATATCATTTCGATTCTTATGCCCTTGATTCTGACTAGCATTGAGCGAATTGAGAATATTAGTACGGCTATGGAATTACGTGGCTTTGGAACTAAGAGCAAACGGACTTGGTACAGCAGTCGTCCGTTCTCCAAAAACGATTATATTGCCTTGATCTTATTCGCTCTGATCGCAATATCCTCGACAGTAATTACATTTTACGATGGATCGCGGTTTTATAATATTTTCGATTGAAGTATAATAGTACAGTTGTGGAAAGTTTGGGTTTTAGGCGTTACAGTATATCGTTACGATTGAAGACGTTTCTCCAGTCTTGACCATACAGGCAGGTAACATAATGGGAGTGCGATTAGCGAGCATACTACATTAAAAATAGTCTGTGCATGGGCGATTTGTGAGGCGACCCCTCCGCCAATCCATGCAGCAGTTGCTTGTAGGGGCCCGATAAGTGGCAGGAATAACAACGCTCCGCCAATGTTAAGGGCTACATGCGACCAAGCGACGAAGACACCAGATGATGAGCCGCCGATGGAAGCAATGACAGCTGTGACGCAGGTGCCGACGTTAGCACCGAGCACGATGGCTATGCCGAGCTCTGGGGGCATGGCACCCGAGGCAGCAATGCTCATTGCCATGGCAATAACCGCTGCACTGCTATGTAGCAGGGCTGTTAGACAGGCGCCAGCGGCTAGTCCCCACAGGACACTTGTGGCAGCATGATCCAGGAACCAGAGGAATAGGCCACTCTCCTGAAGTGTCCCGCCGATGGACTGCATGACTGCGATTCCCCATAGGACTAGAGCGAATCCTGATACAGCCAGGCTGATGAATTGCAGCGGTTCTGATATTTTCCGGCACAGTACTGCCGCTCGTGACGTATGCGGTAATTCCCCAGCTATAACGGCTGCTGCCCACAGACTCAGCGAGGCAGCCAGCAGTGGGGAGGCCATGGAGTTGATGTGAAGTCCGATCAATTCTGTGGTCAAAGTGGTGCCGATGTTGCTGCCTAAGATAATGCCAAGTGTACGGGCATAGGTGAGCAGGCCGGCATTCACCATGCCGATCGTGAGCACAGTTACAGCCGTGCTGCTCTGAAGCAGGGCTGACAATACACTGCTTGCGATCAAGCCTTTAATAGGTGTAGAGGTAGCCCTATTCAGGCTTGTAGTTAACAGAGGGCCTGCAAGCTTGGACAACGCGGTTTCCATTAGCTTCATGCCAGCCAGAAAAATGACAAGACCATATATGATAGGGAAAAGCAGATCACGGAACATAGGGCATACTCCTTTGGACGAGGGTTGTACACCAATATATGAAAGTAACGTGTAGGACATGTATAAAATCATTTTTAGAAAAACAGGGAGTTGAAGTCATTGGCATCGGTTATTTTAGAACGCAATCGCAAAAAGAGACTAGAACAGGGCCATCCATGGGTCTACGCAGGTGAAGTGGCATCAGTAGAAGGAAACCCGGAAGCAGGGGGATTGGTTGATGTCCTTAATCATCAAGGTCGGTTTCTGGCTGTAGGATATTACAATCCAGCATCACAAATTCGGGTGAGAATTGTATCACAGGGACCTTTGGCTATCATGGACACCGCTTTTTTCGCTGAGCGGTTCGAAAATTGTCTGCAGCATAGAAATCGGTTCCTGCCGGGAGCAGATGCTTACCGTTTGGTATATGGTGAAGCGGACTTTTTACCAGGGCTTATTGTGGATCGGTTCGGGGATATTCTAGTTGTGCAGCTGCTTACACTCGGAATGGACAAGCGCCGTACAGAGATTGTTGAAGCACTTGTACAGGTTATGGCACCGCGTGGTATTTATGAACGCAGTGATGTTAGCGTGCGCGAGCTGGAAGGGATGGAGCAGACTACAGGGGTGCTATACGGGGAATGTCCACGGCATGTTACTGTAAGTGAGAATGGCTTGAAGCTGGTAGTAGATATCGAAGAAGGCCAGAAGACAGGTTATTTCTTTGATCAGCGTGAGAATAGAGCATCCATTGCGCCACTCATGAAGGGCTGGGGTGGACGAAGCGGCATAACACTGCAAGAAATCGAAGCAGAAGATGGCTCGCTACAGAATTTGCCGGTAAATAAGAGTGGTAAACACGTAACCTTCCCTTATTGGGACGGTGCTACAGTGCTGGAATGCTTCTCACACACAGGCAGCTTCACTCTGCATGCATGCAAATATGGCGCGAAAAAAGTAACCTGCCTAGATGTTTCCGCTCATGCTATAGAGAGTGCGAAGGTCAATGTGGAGCTGAATGGCTTTAGTGATCGAGTGGAATTTGTAGTGGATGATGCTTTTGCCTATCTGCGCAATCAGGTTAAGGGGCTGGAGGAACGTTCAGAGCGGGCGACGGTTGCAAGCGGAACAGAATCAACAGCAGCGACTACAAATGCTAAATCTGGGGGCAAAGCAACCAAAACCGATACCTCCAAACCGATGACAGCAGGTGGAGGCAGAACTTGGGATGTAGTTATCCTAGACCCTCCAGCGTTTGCCAAAACTAAAAGTGCAGTAGCAGGTGCATGCCGCGGTTATAAGGACATTAATCTGCATGGCATGAAGCTGGTAAATGAAGGTGGATATTTGGTTACCGCAAGTTGTTCTTACCACATGCAGCCGGACCTATTCCTCGAAACGATTGCAGACGCAGCAAAAGATGCTGGTAAAGTATTGAGACTTGTGGAATGGCGTGCCGCAGGGAAAGACCATCCGCAGATTCTAGGCGTTAACGAAGGGCATTATCTGAAGTTTGCAATTTTTGAAGTGCGGAGTAAGAAATAAGCTGGCTGTTCACATATAGGTAATGGATTTTAATCCGTAAAAGGAGTCCTCATTTGAGGTCTCCTTTTACGGATTTTTTGTTATGTTCTGAAAAAGTTGAATTCGGGATTAACAAGATTTGTCCGCTTAGTCCGAAAAGTTGCCAAAACAGCACGAAATTCATGAATAGCGACTCCTGAGTCCGAATGTAATCCAGAAAGTATAAGCCGCTGTAATGCGGCTTATACTTTATTTTGAAGGAAGTCACGATCAAGCTTAATTTTGGCCCTCGGGTACATCACTACTCAGAAAATTGTAAGGTAATATCGCCGTTATTTGTATAAGCAGATAATTTTTTCGAACCATTCTCTTTATTGGCAGGCAAATTGCTATCACCTTTCTTTACCTTGCTTAAGATCGCGAAATCATCATATGACCCTGAAATTGAACCGCTAATATTTCCGTTTTTTGTTTCAAGGGTTATAGCCGTCCCTACATTCAATTTGTCCAGTTGGATATTTCCGTTATTTATGTTTACTTCCACTGTCCCTAAAAACATGATTGTTGGTAATACGATACTTTCATTTGATGTTTTTAAACTCAAATTTTTTAAAGTTGCATCAGGTATCCATACCTGAATAGTTCTGGTTACTTGCGAGCCTTTTCCTCCGATATAGTCGTTCCATTCCTTATTACTGTCACTTACCATTGACAGTTCTTTATCGTCAGATAGATCAATCTTGTAAAAATCTTTCTCACTTTCATAGTAAACAATATGAATTTGTTCATCTTTAGATTGGAGGATATTTATTTTTTTATCTTTTACATCAATTGTTAAGGTATCAATCTTTTGGGCAGGTATGGTGTAATTTTTTTCCTCCATGGAAGTGGAGTCGGAGGAACATCCTGCTAATGATATCAATAGTGTCAGCAATATGCCTATAGTAGTTAGTGATTTTTTTGCAGTACTTTTCATTATAAAACGCTCCTTCGTTAAATCATTTTTCTTTTAAATATAGCCTGTCCTACCAATGCCAATCTTAAGCTGCTATGCAGACAAGTTCCGATATGCAACAAAGCAGTAGAGTTGAACAAATGATCTTGAAAAAGTCTACCAAATATGTTGCAAGGGTTAGATTGGAATAAATACACAAAATGATAGTCACTAAAGTAGGATCTGTCAGCCAACCATACCAATATGACTGCATAGACAGCAATAAATGTTTGATAATCCTTTGATACATGGTTTAGTTCTTCATGTTTGCCTTCCTTTCTGGTAATAAATTCATTTTGTATTTCGTTGCGTTTATCAGTCGCATATGTTTTAATCATCATAAACTTTTGTGTTACAAAAAGGTCAAGAGGGTAGATATGAAGAACTATTTTACAATTAAGCAAGCAGCAGAGATCGTAGAGATGACCACTGAGACCTTGCGGCACTATGATCGTATTGGATTAGTCAAGCCATGCCATAAAGATGAATTATCGGGATATCGATACTATTCCGAGCAGGAGCTCGTAAAGCTGCAAACCATTGAACTGCTTAAAGCAATGGATCTTACTTTAATGGATATTAAAGATATTTTGCAGCAGAATGATCTCTCTAAAGTAATTGCATTTCTAAAACAAGCAGAAAAAAGAGCAGACGATAAAATTGCTCGTCTACAGTATGCAAAATCGAAAATTAAACGTGCCTATCTACATTATGAAAATAAGTTCCACGACGGTTATAGTCAAAGTGAAAATTACTTTGTCAGACATATAGAGGAAAGGGTAATTATGCTTTCGAATAAAATGGAAAGCCCCACACTTAAGAATTTATGGGACTATCACAGACATTTCTATCAACAAATTGAAACGTCTCTACATTCAGAATTTCTGTTTGAAGATATGGCAGGAATGTTCACGACTGAAGGAATAACACGATTATTTGCTGTTTGCTTGAAATATCCGTCTTTAGAGGGGCTGACTGTACTACCAGAAGGGGACTATCTGTGTGCAATTTGTACCGAAGAGAATAAGGATGCTGTATTACAAAAGTTACTTGAAAGGGCGAAGACGGAATACGATGTGTGTCCAGATTTTGTTCTTCATAACATTATTGTGACTGGAATATTGCAGTGGGATTATCAGATACAACTGTTCATTAAGAAACGCACATGTTAGATTGAAAGTCGCTAATTTAGCGGCTTTTTTTGATTAAGGAATCACGTTTCTTGCCCCTGACTGAGGACAAGAACGTTATACTTCGCCGATTAGATAAATATTTAACTATAGTTCAATGTTATCTATTAACCTAACTGGCAGATTAACTCTATAAGCCTCTTAGGATTAGTATGCGTTAGTTCAACGATAACAGCGGCAGTCTAAGACTTATTTTTCAAAAGCTAACGATTTTTCAATTCAAAAACGGCGTTAAATCAACGACTCCAGTCTTTAGAGTGTTCATAGGGAAGAAGTTGCTATAGGACTCAAACGAAACTAAACAGCGAAGAAAGCCTAGATTTTGACCGTTGCGGACTCCAAAGGCGCTATTGACCTCAAACTAGCCGAGATGGGGGACTTTCGCGACGAATAGCTTCACTGGAGTCCGAAAAGTTGCAAAAACAGCACGAAATTTCATGAATAACGACTCCTGAGCCCACAAGTAATTAATGTAGCTAGCAGAAGCGAAAATGTTGAGTGTTGAAACCCGAACCTTAACTCTACGCTCCAAACAGAAAGTATCGAATGTTGCGCACCGGGTATTAACAAACTAGAAATACTAAACAGCAAGTCAACAAAATACGTTAGTTGCTGTTTATTTCGTAGCTTTTTTATTGTAAATCATTAGAAAATACTAGCAAACGCATGTTCTGATTTGTGCAGTTATGCTATACTGATGGGACGAGGAACGACTGAACTTTTTCATTTGAACATCATCACACGGTGAGTATTTCACCTTGTATCATATACATTTTCTCCGCTACGGAAGGAGTCTATCATTTATGTCGGTAACCTTTTTACTAGGCCGCTCAGGCAGTGGCAAGACAACAAAAATATGGGAGTCTATCTCTTCTTCATTAGAGCAGGAACCTCTTGGCGCACCGATCATTATTCTAGTACCGGAGCAAGGTTCTTTTGGAGCAGAACGGGGGCTTCTCACCGTAGGGAATGTGAAGGGGAGCATTCGGGCGCAGACACTAAGCTTTTCTCGGCTTGCCTATCGGGTGAAACAGGAAACTGGGGGTAGCGCTAGCCTGCCTATCAGTGAAGAAGGCAAAAAGATGTTAATTTATAAAATTATCCGCCGTCGCAAAGAGGAACTAAAATTGTTCGGTGCCTCAGCAGACAGACCGGGTTTTGTGGAACGGCTGAATCAACTGCATACGGAGATGAAGCGTTGTTGCTTGGCTTCCACTGATTTAGAGGAACAGTTGTCTGCAATGCGAGGCGCTATTGCAAGAAGCCCTATTCTTGAAGGAAAGCTAGATGATTTACAGGTGGTATTCAGCGATTTAGAGAAGGAGATGTCGCGTCTCTACATCGATGAAGAGGATCGTTTAGCGGAACTAGCTGAGCATATTCCTGATTCCGCCTACATTCGTGGAGCGGAGATTTGGGTAGATGGGTTCCATGGCTTTACCCCGCAGGAATTCGTAGTGCTTAGAGAATTAATGCAGCAAGCATCGAAGTTGACCGTCTCACTTACACTTGATCGCTCTTATCCCTATGGAGATCAGTTGAATGAGCTTGAATTATTTCACCCAACTGCGGTTACTTACATTAAACTGCGTGGAATAGCTGAAGAGCTGGGCATGGATGTGTGGGACGAGCTTTTGGAGCCAGCGGTTCTTCCGCGTTTTGAAGAAAGTCCTGCTCTTGCTCATCTCGAAAGGGGATATGACCGTCGAAAGGTCTGGTTTGGTGCAGATGAACTGGCAAATGAAGCAATATCTATAGGTGCAGCAGTTTCTCACAGAGCAGAGGTTGAGGGAGCGCTGCGTGAAATGATCAGGCTGGCACGAGATGAAGGTGCAAAATATGGTGAAATGGCCGTATTAATGCGTAATATTGGAGATTACGAACAGCTGATTAAACCGTTGTTCCAAGATTATGGAGTGCCATTTTTTCTGGACCAGAAGGTAAATGAGCTGCATCATCCATTGGTAGAGTTTGTACGTTCCGCATTGGATATAGTGCGTCGACGCTGGCGCTTCGAGGATGTTTTCCGCTGCGTAAAGACAGAGCTTTTGCTTCCGCTGGACGGTAGTATTACGCGTGAGGATATGGATGATTTAGAGAATTATGTGCTGGCTTGTGGAATTCAAGGGTATCGCTGGACCGATGGCCGTTCTTGGAAAGGGATCCCTAGCTTGTCGCTGGAAGGCGGCAGACAGATGGATGAAGAACTGCTTGCTACGATGGAACGATGCCGTGCCAGTATAACGGGTCCTTTATTTGCTTTTGAGAAACGGATACAGAAGAGTAGAAGCGGTCTTGAACTTTGTACCGCCGTGTACAAGCTGCTGGATGAGACGGATGTTGCTCGTAAGCTGGAGAAACTTAGTGTTGATTCTATGGAAAAGGGGCAACCCGAGAAGGCTAGAGAACATAGTCAGCTGTGGGGTGCAGTGCTTGATCTGTTAGATCAGATCGTTGAGATGATGGGCAACGAGAGATTTGAATTTGATGTGTTCACCGGAGTCCTAGAGACAGGACTTGCTGAGCTTAAGATGGGACTTGTTCCTCCCGCGCTCGATCAAGTACTGGTTGGTAACATGGATCGTACTCGACCAACGGGAGTTAAATACGCTTTTTTGCTTGGATTTAATGAAGGTGTTGTGCCTGCGCAGTTTAAGGAAGATGGAATTCTCTCGGAAGGCGAACGCTCTGTGCTTGAGAACGCCGGTATGGAGCTTGCTCCTGGTGCTTCTCGTAAACTGCTGGACGAGCGGTTTTTGATCTATAATGCCCTAACGACAGGAAGTCGAAAGCTCTGGATTAGCTACGCTACAGCTGATGATGAGGGCAAGGCTCTTCTTCCGTCTGAGGTAATCCGTCATTTGCATAGAATGTTCCCAAGGGTTCAAGAGCACATCCTATCCACACTTCCCTCTGCGGGACTACCAGATGAAGTCAGAGATTCCATTCACCTGGGTTACATTGGTCATCCAGAACAGAGTCTTCGTGCATTGATTATGCAGCTACGCCAGTGGCGTCAAGGGACCGAGATACCTGTATTGTGGTGGGATGTTTATAATTGGTTTGCGTCTGATGAGAAACGAAGCCTCGAACTGAAACGTCTGCTCAGTTCATTGTTTTATCGTAATGAGGGAACGAAGCTAAAGCGAGGTACTAGCCTGCGATTGTATGGGGGATCGACACTGCGTGGCAGTGTGTCCCGGATGGAGAAGTTTGTTGCTTGCTCCTTCTCCCATTTTGCATCCTATGGACTTAGATTGAAGGAACGCCAGCTATATAAGCTGCAAGCACCTGATATTGGACAACTGTTCCATGCTGCGTTAAGTGACATGGCGGTAAGACTGAAAGAAGAGGGCCGCGGCTGGGGAAGCTTGTCTCCAGAGGAATGTCGGCGTGAGGCAAGTGAAACGGTAGAACGTTTATCGCCGATGCTACAGGGTGAAATTCTGATGAGCTCTAAACGTTACGGATACATTTCCCGCAAGCTAAAAAACATTGTTGGACGTGCTTCTGTGATTCTGGGCGAGCATGCCCGCCGAGGTAGCTTTGAGCCGGTAGGGCTGGAGCTGGATTTTGGACCGGATAAGGAGTTGCCTCCTTTAAGAATTACGCTGCCGAATGGCTGTGTGATGGAGGTTGTTGGACGGATTGACCGTGTAGACATGGCCCGTGGAGAGAATGGAATTCTTCTGCGAGTAATTGATTATAAATCGTCTCAAAAAGATCTCAAACTGCATGAAGTGTACTATGGATTATCGCTACAGATGCTGACCTATCTGGATGTGCTGCTTACGTACTCGGAGCAATGGCTCGGGCAACCGGCGCTTCCAGCAGGGACACTGTATTTTCACGTACATGACCCACTGTTAACCTCATCTAACGGGATGAACAAGGAACAGGCAGAACAAGAATTGCTGAAACGCTTCAAGATGAAAGGACTGCTTACAGCAGACCGCGAGGTCGTATCCTTGATGGATACGACTTTAGACAAAGGGTATTCTTCTATCGTGCCTGTAGCAGTAAAAGCTGATGGCAGTTTTTATAGTAGTGCTTCTGTAGCTACACCAGAGCAATGGGGGCACTTATTATCATCCGTTCGGGGAACGATCTCGGATATCGGGACACGCATTACGGAAGGTGATGTGGCGATTGAGCCATACCGGATTGGGCAGGAGACAGCCTGCACATTCTGTTCCTTTAGACCCGTCTGCCAGTTCGATGAAGCCGTGGAAGGTAATGGCTACAACAATCTGGGTAAGCCAGGGAAGGACGTTATTTGGGATCTGCTGTCCCGCAAAGGAGGAACTACACCGTGAGTATTAAGTCTGAAATAGAAGCGAAACCGGAAGGAAGCATATGGAGTGATGACCAGTGGCGCGCCATTGCTGAGAGCGGTGATGATATCCTCGTTGCCGCGGCGGCAGGTTCCGGTAAGACAGCGGTACTTGTAGAACGGATTATTCGCAAAATCAGCAAGGAAGAGAATGGCTTTAGCGTAGATAGATTGCTAGTAGCTACGTTTACCAAAGCTGCTGCTGCCGAGATGCGCCAGCGGATTAGGGAAGCACTCGATCGGGAGCTTGAGGAGAATGGAGATAATGACCATTTACGCCGTCAGCTGTCGTTGCTCGGGAAAGCCTCGATTACAACACTACACTCCTTCTGTCTGGAAGTGATTCGGCGTTACTATCAGATTATTCCTATAGATCCCGGTTTCCGTATACTGAACGAACATGAAGCAGAGATGATGCGGCAGGAGCTGCTTCAAGAGCTACTGGAGGAAAAATACGGTGAAGTAGGTGAAGATGGCGCGGATAGTGTATTTGTACAGCTTGCTGACTGGTTCAGTGGTGAACGCAGCGATGATGCGGTACATGCGCTCATACAGCGACTGCATGATTATGCCCGCAGCCATCCTTGGCCAGAGCAGTGGCTTCGTGATACCGCAGCTGATTTCTCATTACCAGACACAGATAGCTTAGGTCGGACTCCTTGGGTGCTAAGTATTCTTGAAGAAGCGAAGCTGACCCTTGCGGGTGCAGCCAGTCAGCTTATCCAAGGCCGAGAGATCGCGCTACAGCCAGGTGGTCCGGCGCCTTATGCCGAGAATCTGACGGCCGATCTTGAGATGGTAAATGCATTGCAGGAGGCTGTGAATGAACGGCCATGGGCAGAATTATATGATATTTTCATGGAAGTATACTTTGGGAAATTGAAAGCTTGTAAGAAGGATTCGACAGATCCTGGACTGCAGGAAATGGTTAAAGAACTGCGCGATAGTGTGAAGAAGAGTATTTTAGATCTTCAGAAGGCATTGTTTGGCCGTCCTGCGGATGTTTTTTTGCGAGAACTGAATGAGGCGGCTCCTCTTATGGCAGAGCTTGCTGAGACGGTGATAGCGTTCGGTGAACGTTACCGAGTCGAAAAAGCAGGACGGGGTCTCGTCGACTTCAGTGATTTGGAGCATTATTGTCTGCAAATTTTACGTCATCCAGATTCTCTACCGGGCCATTCCCTGCCTTCTGATGCAGCGATGGAGTACCGTGCCCAATTCGATGAGGTTCTGTTAGATGAATATCAAGATACGAATAGTGTGCAAGAAGAGATTGTGCGGCTTATCTCCCGCGAAATACCTGGTAACCGATTTATGGTCGGAGATATGAAGCAAAGTATTTATCGGTTCCGTCTGGCAGAGCCGGGGCTGTTCCTGGATAAATACCGCAGCTTTGGCTCTAATAATGCCGGAGGTGGCAGCAATACAGTAGGCGAATCCGAGTTAAGCGAGTTATCTGATAAGCCTAATGAATCGTCCGGAGGTTCGGTTATCGATCTAGCACGTAATTTCCGTAGTCGTATGGAGGTTGTAAATGCCGTAAATATGATTTTTCGGCAGATTATGAACGAGACTGTGGCGGAGATTACTTATGACGAACGTGCTGAGCTTGTGTATGGTGCGAATTTCCCGGGTGCAGCAGAGAAGGGGCCAGATACTTTTTTTGCACCGGAGCTATTATTGATCGATCGCGGAGCGGCAGCAGGTAAAGTAGAAGAGACTTCTGAGGACAGTGAGACTCCACTTCAGGAGAGTGAAGCCATTGAGAGTGAGACTGCGCAACTGGAAGCACGGGCGATTGCTCGGCGTATTTCACAGATGACTGGCCTGAATGGCGGATCCCCGCTGCTGATTTATGATAAAGGGCTTAAGATTATGCGCCCAGTGATTTATGGTGATATCGTGATTTTGCTTCGTTCGGCGAGAATATGGACCCCTTTAATCATCGAAGAGCTGCGGATGGAGGGAATCCCTGCTTATGGAGATCTGAATAAAGGATATTTTGAAGCCACAGAAGTAGAAATTGCACTTTCACTCTTAAAAATAGTTGATAATCCTCAGCAGGATATTCCACTCGCTGGTGTGCTTCGGTCACCTGTTGTTGGTTTATCTGAAGAGGAGCTGGCTACAGTTCGGATGTGCAGCCATGGTTCTTTCTATCGTGCTGTAAAAGTGGCAGTGAACATGCAAGATGTAAAAGCAACTGAGGAAGAGTACGATCTTTTCTCAGCCCATGAAATGGAATCCGCAAGCACAGCTGATATAAATACGTTCTCTAATGAGGCCTCTTTTGACAATGGCGTTCATGATGTAGGAGCAGAAAGTGAAGCTGTACCGCAGATCAACCCAGAGTTGAAGCGTAAGCTTGAGAATTTCCTGAGACAGCTTGATAGCTGGAGAGATGCAGCTAGACAAGGCAGTCTCAGTGAGCTGATCTGGCGTATTTATGGTGAGAGCGGCTATCTGGAGTGGGTTGGAGGACTGCCTGGAGGCTCGCAGCGCCAGAACAATCTTAAGGCTTTATATGATCGGGCGGTTCAATTTGAGAATGATACTGCGGCGCGTGGGTTGTTCCGTTTTCTGGTGTTCATTTCACGGCTTCGTGAGAATGGCGGAGATCTTGGTGTAGCAGGTGGTGGTGGTGAAGAGGGCAATGGGGTCAGAATAATGACCATCCATAAATCCAAAGGCTTGGAGTTCCCTGTTGTTTTTATAGCGGGTATGGCGAAGCAGTTTAATCGGCAGGATCTGCACTCTCCATTCCTGATGCACAAAGAACTCGGCTTCGGACCACGTTTTGTGGAGCGGGAAACACGTGTCAGCTACCCAACGCTTCCTTATTTGGCTATTAATCGTCGTACACGACTTGAATTATTGGCTGAGGAAATGCGGGTATTATATGTAGCTTTAACTCGCCCGAGAGATAAGATGATTCTAGTCGGTACCGTAAGAGATTTACCAAGGAAAATCGCTAGCTGGAGCAGTGTGCAGAATCGGGAAGAATTGTTGCTTGCTGATCATTTATTAGCCCGGGGACGTAGCTATTTGGACTGGGTTGGACCGGCATTGATCCGGCATCCGGCAGCGGCTATTCTTCGTAAGCTAGGTGGTTCAGAAGGTACTGTCTCGACAGTGCTGCACAGCGATATCTCGAACTGGAGCATCACTGTACAGAATGCTTCGGACCTGAATTCAGGGGCATTCCTTCCAGCGGATAACGCTGAAGACAAAGCAGAAGAACGTCTAACTGTACTCAAGGCGCTTCAAAAAGGTGCATCTGTAAATGTTTATAGATCAGAGAATAGCGAAGAGATTGCCAGAAGACTAGAATGGCCTTATCCGTATACGGCTGCCTCTGGCATTCCTGCCAAAACCTCTGTTACAGAGTTAAAAGCTTTGTTGTCGATGCAGGACCAGCCTTCTTATGATCTCCTAGAGGAAGGCGGCCGCCCTGCTACCTCAACAGAAAACAATAAACGTACAAATGTGGCAGGAGCAGACAGTCTTCATTTACGCCGTCCGAAATTTATGGAGAAACGCAGTCTAACCCCAGCGGAGCGCGGGACAGCCTACCATACAGTTATGCAGCATATTCCGCTTGAGGGTTCAGTTGACCCTAAGGTTGTGGAAGAAACATTAGCACGACTAGAGAGAGTGGCTATTCTAACTGCTGAGCAGGTGGAGGCGGTGGAACCGGCTCAGATAGAGGCCTTTTATACGAATGAACTTGGTCGTAGATTAATAGATTCTTCTTGGAAGCTTAGAGAAATGCCTTTCAGTTATATGGTTCCCGCAGACGAGGCTTATCGAGGGCTCGATTATATGAATAAAGCCGTATCAGAGCTAAACCCAGAGAATCATAATGAAAGCTTTAGTGAAGCTGTGCTGATCCAAGGGGTGATTGACTGTCTGTTCCGTGAAGAGGACCGGATCATTCTGCTAGACTATAAGACGGACTCTGTTTTAGAACATCAGGGTGGGATAGAAGCGCTTAAGGAAAAATATCGTTTTCAGCTAGAGTTATACAGCAAGGCATTACATGATATTTTGGGAGAACCGATCAGCGAAATTTGGCTGTACTTTTTTGACGGCGGACATGCTGTGAAATTATAAATCTATTCATTGCCGCATAGAGCGGGGAAAGAGGACGAAGATGCGGATATTGCATACGGGAGATTGGCACCTCGGCCGAACGCTGGAAGGAAGAAGCCGGCAGAAGGAGCAAGAGCAGTTCATAGATGAATTGGTGGAGATCGCCGATTTTCATAAAGTGGATTTGATTCTGATGGCGGGAGATGTATATGACTCCGTTAATCCACCAGCGGCTTCAGAACAGCTATTCTATGAAGCTGCTGCTAGGCTGACTTCAGGGGGAAGACCACTTGTTGTGATCGCCGGAAATCATGACCAACCGGAGCGCGTATCTTCTGTTTCACCGCTTGTATTAAGACAGGGGATTACATTGGTGGGTCTTCCTACTTCTGAGCCAGTGACTATTCATGCTGCGCGTACGGGTGAGATTGCTAAAATCGCAGCCCTTCCCTATCCCTCGGAGGCACGTCTCGGTGAACTTCTTGCTGGAGACAGCGGGGAAGAGGAGCTTCGACTGGCTTACAGCGCGCGGGTAGGCAAGCTCATGCAGCTGTTGGGACGGGAATTCACACCAAAGACCGTGAATTTGGCGATGAGCCATATTTATGTGCTTGGTGGAGTGGAAAGTGATTCGGAACGTCCAATTCAAGTGGGCGGAGCTTATACTGTTGATCCTTCTGCTTTGGCCTGTGGAGCGCAATATACGGCACTGGGTCATCTCCATCGCGCACAGCGAGTTAAGGGGGAAGGAATGATCCGTTACAGCGGATCCCCGCTGGCATACAGCTTTTCTGAAGCAGGGCAAGCCAAGTCGGTGACGCTGATTGATGTTGCGCCGGGTGGTGAACCGACCTTCGAAGAAATTTATCTTCGTTGTGGGCGTCCACTTGTACGATGGAGCTCCACTGGCGGATTACAGGAGGTATATACCTGGCTGGATGAAGGCAGAGATGCCTCTGCTTTTATAGATTTGGAAATTCGGCTTAGTGAGGCTATGTCGATGAACGATATTCAACGCTTGCGCAAGTCACGCGAGGGGATCATTCATATTCGTCCGATCTACCCGCAAATGGAGATGGAGCTCGAACAAATTTCCCGTTCGCGTATGCCTGTGCAAGAGTTATTCCGTAAATTCTATCAGCGTCAGACAGGTGGAGCGGAGCCGGAAGACAGCTTGATAGAGCTGTTCTTACAGCTAACCGAAGAAGAACGGCGTCAGCCAGAGGAAGGAGGGGAGAACTAAGGTGAAGCCTATTCTATTAAAAGTAGCAGGATTACAGAGTTATAGAGAAATGCAAGAAATAGATTTTGAAAGTCTGTGTGAGACGGGGCTGTTCGGGATCTTTGGACCAACAGGTAGCGGTAAATCCAGTTTGCTGGATGCTATTACTTTGGCGATGTACGGGAAAGTGGAGCGCGCTGTTAATGGAACACAGGGGATTATGAATCACTCTGAGGATTCACTCAGCGTGGCGTTTACCTTTGAGCTCACTTCTTCCGCTGGGGCACATCGTTATCGTGTTGAACGGAAGTTCAAACGGACAGGTGAGCAAACCGTCAGTAACACGATTAGCCGTTTCATTGAGATTACACCTGACGGGGATAACGTCATGGCGGATAAGCTCGCAGATGTTACGCGCTGCGTGGAGGAGCATATCGGTCTAAAAATGGATGATTTCACGCGAGCGGTTGTATTGCCGCAGGGGAAATTTGCCGAATTCTTATCGCTTCGTGGCGTAGATCGTCGGCAAATGCTGCAGCGCCTGTTCCATCTGGAACAGTATGGCGATCAGCTTGCAATCAAGCTTAGCCGACGGGTGAAGGAGAATGAGGCGGCGCTCCGCGCGCTCATCGCTGAGCAGCAGGGGCTTGGCAGCGCAGGCAAAGAGGATGTAGAGGCAGCGGCGGAGCGCCTCGAGCAGGCCACCCTTTATGCTGCGGAATGCCGCCGAAAGCTTGAGGCGGCATTGCAGGTCTCGGAGCGTTTCGCGCGTATTCGCGAGCTCCAAGAGGAACGCACCCGCCGCGAATTGCAGCGGCAGGGGCTGCTCGCCAAGGAGGAGGAGATTTTCCTCCTTGAACAGAAGCTCGGCCAAGCTGACGAGGCCGAGGCAAGGCTTCCCGCGCTGAAAGCATGGCGCAGCGCGGAAGAAGCCTTTAAGAGCCGATTGGCCCGCGCGGAGGGCCAAGAGGTGCTGGCCGCCGCCGCCGAGCAGGAGGCGGCGCGTGCCGCTGCCGCCGCGGCTGCTGCGCAGGCCGCGCTTGCGGCGGAAGAGCCGGCCCTCCGGGAGGGGGCCGGCACCTACCGCCGCGCGCTCGAGCTCGAGTCCGAGCTCGGGGCGCTACGGCGCGAACTCGCGGCTCTGCGTGAGCGCCGCGAAGAGGCCTCCCGCAAGCTAGCGGAGCTGCGGGAGGGCATGGCTCGGGAGCGTGAGCTTTTGGCCAAGGGCCAAAAGCGCCAGCAAGAGCTGCAGCAGAGCTTGCAGCCGCTCGGTGTCCGCTCCCAGGAGCGGCAGTCTCTGCAAGAAGCGATGCAGAGACTGCAAGGGCTGCACTCCGCCGAATCCCAGTGGGATAAGGCTGAGAAGGAGCGCCTCGAGCGTGCCGCTGCCCTGGCGGCTGCGCAGGCGCGACTCGCGGAGGCCGAGGGCCGTCGCGAGTCGCAGGAAGCTGCTCGCGGGCAACTGATCCGCGAGGCGGCGCTGCATCAAGAGAAGCTGCTGGCAGCAGAAGAAGCTGCGCGCACCGCAGCGGAGCGCCTAGAGCAACATATTGGTGCATTGGAAGCAGCTATGAAGGATCAAGAGCTTCACAGATTGTCCCTTGCACTAGCTAAGGAGCTGGAAGAAGGGCAACCTTGTCCTGTATGCGGCAGTGAGCATCATCCTGCACCTGCATTGTTGCAGGATAGCTTAGAGCAACAGGAACTGGAAATGAAGCTTCAGCAAGTTAGGGCGTTATCCAGACGGGCATTAGAAGCTCGTCATCTGTTCCGCGGTCTTCGTGAACAGGATCAAGTATGGCTGGAGCAGGTATTTGGAAATGAAGTTATTGAAGCGGCAAATCACCCTGCAGCTGCAGGTTCAGAAGTCAGTACTGCTGAAGTTCCTTCAACCGATGTGTCTATTCCCGGGGAAAAAGAATTGTCAGAACTTGAAGCTGCACTTTTGGCATTAAAGGGTCAGTCCGGTGAACTGCGCCGAACTGCGGTACAATGGCAGCAATCAATGCAGGAGGTTCAGCAGCTGTGCCTCAAAGAAGCAGCAGGTGTCGATGGTGAACGTAGCTGGGTGGAAGGAATTACCGCCAAAGCTGAGGAACTCAGCGCGCAGCTAACGACGATGCGGCAGAACTGGGCACAGCAATTCCCGGATTTGGCACCAGGTGAAGTAGAACAAGCCTATCGTGAGCTGGTTGCGAAGGATGCACAAGCTGAAGAAATTAGATCGCGTCTTGATATCAGCGTCAAGTTTCTGGAAGAGAAGAGTGCTTCAGTGCAGAGCCTTCAAGAGACCATAACAGGGTTGGACAAAGAGCTGGCCCAGTGGATCACACAGATCGAAGGGAAGGAAGAATTGCAACGCGAAAAAGATCAGCGTCTACTGGAGTGGACGAATGGTCGCGCGGCAGCTCCTCTTCTAGCGGCGTGTGAAGGACGTCTGCAGGAATTGTTAACGGCTCTGGAGGCAAGTAAGCAATCGCATCTCACGGCGGCGGAGAAGGCTCAGCATGAGGTTAAGGAAGCTGCAATTTCTCGCCAGGCTGCAGAATCTGCGCGTGAACATTACGTAGCAGCTACCAGTCATTGGGAACAAAGCTTGGCATCTTCACCGTTTAGTTCAGCTGCTGAGGTTGAAGGGGCAGCGCTCACACCCGAAGAACGGGAAATGGCTTCTTCCAGGGTACGTGCTCATCGTGCCGAGGAAGCTGAGGTCTCCTTGCAGCTACGTAACATTGAAGAGAAGCTTGATGGGGCCAGCTTAAGTGAAGAGGAATGGCAAGTAAGCCAGATCACCTTAAGAGAAAGCAAGACTGAGGACGAAATATCTCTACAAGCTAGAGCACGTGCAGAGCGTGATCTGGAGGATTTGCGGCATCGGCATATTCGCTGGATGGAGCTTGAAGGTCAGCGGATTGAGCACGCTTCTTTGCAAGATCAGCTATCCAAACTGCAGACCGTCTTACGTGGGAATGCCTTTGTTGAGTACATTGCGGAGGAGCAGTTGATGCAGGTGTGTCAGTCCGCTTCTCAGCGGCTTCGTTTCCTGAGCAAACAGCGTTATGCGCTGGAGGTTGATTTGGGTGGCGGCTTTGTAATCCGAGATGACGGGAACGGCGGGGTAAGAAGACCTGTCTCAACTCTGTCTGGTGGAGAGACCTTCCTCACATCCCTTTCCCTGGCACTTGCTCTTTCAGCTCAGATCCAGCTCCGCGGACAATATCCGTTGCAGTTTTTCTTTCTGGATGAAGGGTTTGGTACGCTCGATCCAGAGCTGCTGGATACAGTGATTACTTCACTTGAAAGATTGCATAACGATCAGCTGTCGGTTGGCATTATCAGCCATGTCCCAGAGCTTCGTGCAAGATTACCGCGTAAGCTGGTAGTAGTTCCTGCTGAACAGGGCGGCGGAGGATCTCGTATCCTTTTGGAAAAAATGTGAAGGATTTTAAACTGTGTGATTGATATCACAGATACAGTATCATCGCGCTGTTATAATACAGCTAAGCCGACATTACTTTAGAAACACCTCGGCGGACGTATGACAGGGAAAGTACTCCTTTTCATACGTCCGCCGCCGAATCAGCTTTATAAGCTGTGAAGGGTGTTTCTCTTTTTTTTGCCTTTTTTAGACCTACGGGTGTTTTTATAGAACGACTTAATTTGTTAAGGAATTTCATTCTGTAATAGATACAGTTTTAGAGAGTGGATGTTGAATCTCCTAGCGTCTTTCGTAATTGGTGATTATCCTGTATGATTATCTTATGATGAAGCAAAATTTCACCAATTTTTAGGAGGCAAGCACTCTATGGAGACCGTGTTCAGCAAAATTATTGAGGGTACTATTCCTTCCAAAAAAGTATTTGAAAACGAACGTATTCTTGCATTCTACGACATCGAGCCGGCTGCACCGGTACATGTGTTGATCATTCCAAAGAAGTTCATTGCTTCCATGAATGATGTCACACCTGAGGATCTTCCGCTGATTGCAGAAATTCACAGTGTAGCGCAACAGATCGCTATCGACCTTGGGATTGCTGAGTCTGGTTATCGTTTGATCAATAATTGTGGTCCGGATAGTGGACAAGCTGTGCCTCATCTTCATTATCACTTGCTCGGTGGGGCCAAGCTGGGAGCTCTTACAGGAAACTCAGCTTCTCACGCATAAGTACAATCATTAAATGTTGAAGAACTTGCCAGAAAAAAAGAATAACACGAAGGTTGACACCCTATTTCCGTTTGACCTATAATGGAATTTGATAAACCGTGTTATGCTCTTGGACGGTATGGTCGGAGGGAGGGGAAACTGTGTCTGAAACGAAAGTTCGCAAAAACGAGACAATTGATGCTGCACTTCGTCGCTTTAAACGTTCCATCGCAAAAGATGGTGTCTTGGCTGAGGTGAAGAAACGCAAACATTACGAAAAGCCAAGCGTTAAGAAAAAGCTGAAGTCTGAGGCTGCTCGTAAGAGAAAGTTTTAGGAGGATTACCCACGCATGAATCTTAGCGAGAGATTGAACGAAGATATGAAGCAAGCGATGAAGAGTAAGGACAAGTTCACGCTCTCCACGATTCGAATGGTTCGTTCTACAATAAAGTATCTTGAAATAGATTTGAAGAGAACATTGGACGACAACGAAGTGCTTGATATCCTTAGTCGTGAAATCAAACAGCGCAAAGATGCCCTCCAAGAATTTGAATCAGCGGGTCGCGATGAGCTTGCCGCGAGTACGAAGGCAGAAATCGAGATTATTATTAAGTATCTTCCCGAGCAACTTTCCGAAGAAGAAATTAAAGCAATTGTACAGCAGACCATCCAGGAAACCGGTGCTTCTTCGAAAAGTGAAATGGGTAAGGTCATGAGCGCACTGATGCCTAAGGTCAAAGGTCGCGCCGATGGTAAACTCGTGAACCAAGCGGTTCAACAATTTCTGCAATAATATAGCGCCAGCACCCCTTGTAAAAGGGGTGCTTTTCTTTGAATTATAAGAAATTATTAGTTTCACACCATACTTTATCCTTATAATTCTCGCATAAACGCTTACCGTCCTTATTTGGACGCTGTAGGCGTTTTAGCTTGTTTTGAAACGTAAATCCGTTTTCAGCGTAATAACGTTTATGTGTCCCGGGTCAAGTTGAAGAAGGGAGGTAAAAACATTGAAAAGATTACGGAAAATAATGTTAGCCAGCATTCCCGTTGTTTTGCTGTTACTGCTATTAACACCGTTTATCCCGAATGTAAGCGCTGATGTAACAGCTCCAAAAGCGCCGGAAGCTGCAAGTGGCGAGATGAAGAAAGGCCCTGTGTTTATTATTCCGGTTGATCAAAAAATTGAAAGAGGTCTGCAAAGCTTTTTGGAAAGAGGGTTTGCAGAAGCTGCTAATTATGGCGCAGTTCTAATTGTACTTGAGGTGGATACACCGGGTGGATTGGTGAATTCAGCAGAACAGATTGGGACCATGGTAAGAGATAGTGACATACCAACAGCTGCATTTATTAAAGGTGATGCCGCTTCTGCAGGCAGTTACATAGCACTAAACGCAGGTGCAATCATCATGAAGCCGGGCAGCATGATCGGTTCAGCATCTCTCGTGGATAGTAGCGGCCAGAAAGTAGATGACGCGAAGATGGTGTCCTACTGGAAATCGAAAATGATTGGAGCCGCTGCTCTAAATGAGCGTGATCCTGATATTGCTGCGGGAATGGTCGATAGTAATTTAGTTGTGGATAAGCCGGATCTAGGGGTATCTAAAGCGCAGGGCGAAATTATTGCCTTGTCTAGTGAAGAAGCTTTAAAAGCTGGCTATGCTGATCAAATTACAACCACTCCTGAAGAGGCGATTACTTGGTTAGGTTATACTACAGATGACATTTTTCGTGTGGAGCATACGGGTGCCGAGAAAATGTCGCAATTTCTGACGAATCCGATTATTATGACGATTCTGTTATTCATCGGGATCACAGGTATTGTGATTGAGTTGATCGTACCGGGCTTTGGTGCACCTGGGATAATTGGAACATTAGCCTTTGTTTTATATTTTTTCGGAAATTCTGTAGCAGGGTTTGCCGGATCTGAGACTTGGCTTTTATTCATAATCGGACTTGTCATGCTTGTGCTGGAGCTGTTCGTGCCGAGCTTTGGGATATTGGGGTTACTCGGTTCCGTGAGTCTTGTGGCAGGTGTCGTACGCGCAGCATACAGCTTTACACATGCATTGTTTAGTCTGGGTATCGCATTCGCGGCTGCTATTGTAGTCATTGTGATTGTGGCTGTCGCATTTAAAGAACGTGGAATTTGGAATAGGTTTATTTTGAAGGATACGCTTTCTAAAGATCAGGGATTTGTTCCTGTTGAAGAGAAGTTAAGCCTAGTTGGAGCTATAGGAAATAGTATTACGCCACTTCGTCCATCCGGAACAGCTATGATTGGCGGCGAGCGGGTAGATGTCGTTACAGAAGGCAGCTTTATAAGCGTTAATGCTCCGGTCTCAGTTGTAAAAGTTGAGGGCGGACGGATTGTGGTGAAGGAAATTAAGGAATAAGGTAAAAGATAAAGGGTATGAAGAATTGAAGCTCCACAATAATTTACTGGAGGTTATAAGGTTATGGAAGCATCTTTAATTACTTTTTTGTTCATCGCGGTAGTCGTGATCATTTTGTTGAGCGTATTTTTAAGCTTCTTCCCGGTCATGCTCTGGATTTCAGCATTGGCGTCAGGGGTAAGAATCAGCATTATTACACTAGTGGCGATGAGACTGCGTCGAGTAACACCAAGTCGCATCGTTAATCCAATGATTAAAGCGACTAAGGCAGGTCTTGGATTGAATATTAATCAACTGGAGAGTCACTATCTCGCTGGTGGTAACGTAGACCGGGTTGTTAATGCGCTTATTGCAGCACAACGTGCAGATATTCCTCTAGAATTCACTCGTGCAGCGGCTATTGATCTTGCAGGTCGCGATGTACTTCAGGCTGTGCAAATGAGTGTTAACCCTCGTGTAATTGAAACACCAGTTGTTGCGGCTGTCGCTAAAAACGGGATTGAAGTGAAGGTAAAAGCACGTGTTACTGTACGTGCCAATATCGACCGTCTCGTGGGTGGTGCAGGTGAAGAAACAATCATTGCCCGTGTTGGTGAAGGGATTGTAACAACAGTGGGTTCGAGTGATTCACACAAAGATGTCCTGGAGAATCCGGATTTGATTTCCCGTACAGTATTGTCCAAAGGTCTGGATTCAGGAACTGCTTTTGAGATCCTATCCATTGATATTGCGGATATCGATGTGGGTAAGAACATCGGTGCTTATCTTCAAACCGAGCAAGCAGAAGCGGATAAACGTATTGCGCAAGCCAAGGCAGAAGAGCGCAGAGCAATGGCTGTTGCTCATGAGCAAGAGATGAAGGCGCGTGTAGTTGAGATGAAGGCGCTTGTTGTTGAAGCTGAATCTCAGGTACCTATGGCGATGGCTGAGGCGCTCAGAAATGGTCAAATCGGTGTGATGGACTACATGAACATCAAAAATATTGAGGCGGATACGCAAATGCGCGGCTCCCTCGGCAAAATGAATGATCAGGACGACAATAATCGTCCTAACAATAACAAATAAAAGGGGATGTGAATCTCCATGAGCTGGATCTATATTGTTGCGGTAATTATCTTCGCGATTGTATCCAATGTGAACAAGGCTACAAAGAACAAGCCCAAAGGTGCTACACGCGGAGGAATGCCTACTTTTGGTGGAGGAGAAGGGAATCCTCTCCGCCGTAATAAGGATGTAGACGGGAACGGAGACCGACCGGAACAGTCTGGCAGTGGTTTTCCAAACCCTGTTACTACATCCTCCCGTGAGTATGACGCATCACCTGCCTTTCCAGAGCCTGCCTACATCCCAACGCCAGATTATTCTACTGGAGAAGGTATGTCTTTGGAGTACGCTGATGACGGAGTTGAACTGCGCACACAAAGAATGCAGGAAGAGGTGCGGCGTCTTCAATCTGCTTTTGATGGAATAGCAGGAGCGGATCCCAAGTCGAAGAAGACGAAGAATTCGTCCTCTGACACAGCTGTTCAGTCAAATAGAACAGGGAATAGGGATGAACTGCGCAATGGTGTAGTCTGGGCGGAGATTCTAGGACCTCCGCGTGCTCGCCAGCCGCATTCCACCCGACGATCGTAATTTCGAGCATAGTAACAATTAAGCCTTGGTTTTCCTATTTTTGCGATAGGAGGCCAAGGCTTTTTTTTGCATTTTTTTTACCTGGAAGGTGCTCCTTTATTACTTCTTCTCATAAACAAAAGCGTTGCCGCATAAGGTGTACAGAAGGCAGGAAGGGGGAACGTCTACTTATGACCCGTATTGGCCGCAGGCTGCGGGGATGGACAAACGGGGTGCTAGATCTACCACAGGATTTATTACAGGAAATGCCCCGGATCACCCTGATCGGCAACAAAGAACTGTATATCGAGAACCATCGCGGCGTGCTGCATTTTTCATCAGGCCAGCTTAAGCTCGCGTTAGCTAAAGGATCGCTTGAAATCACGGGAGAGAATCTTGTCATCCGCAATATTCTTGGCCAGGAACTGGCGGTAGAAGGCATTATCGGAGAGATCAGATATAACGAAAGCGAGGGGAAATCATGAAGGAACCACCTCTTTCAGCACTGCGGGGATCCGTTACACTGCTTGTGACGGGGCCTCAGGTGGAGAGATTTATTAATGTCATTTCTGAAGCAGGGATAGTGATTTGGGATGTGAGGCCCGCTGAGGGCGGCGCTTCCCTTAAGCTGCTTCTGGATGATTTTTATGTCCTCCGTCCGATTTTAAAAAAGACAGGCTGTCGGATGCACGTTACAGGAAGAAGCGGACTACCATTTCTGATGGCGCGTCTGTGGAAACGGAAATTTTTTGGCATAGGGATATTGGTATTCGGGATTACGCTCTTTATGTTATCTACGATGGTGTGGAGCATCAGAGTCGAGGGGAATGAAAAGATCGCCTCTGAGGATATATTGGCTGCTGCTCGTCAGGAGGGCGTGTATCCTTTTCAGTGGATATGGCGTCTGGATGAGCCGGACAAGCTCTCTAAGGGGCTCCTAGCCCAATTACCTGGCGTTTCATGGATAGGGGTGCAGCGGACGGGGACGAGCATTAAAATTCAAGTGGTAGAATCTAAACAACCGGATATCAAACCTCTACTTAGTCAGCGGCATTTGATTAGCAGAACTGATGCGGTGGTAACTGAAATATATGCGGAGCAAGGCAGACCGGTTGTGGCTCGAAACTCTCGGGTTAAAAAAGGCGATATCCTGATCTCTGGTGCTCTAGGCGACGAAGAAAATGTACAGTACGTGGTAGCTAAAGGTGAGGTTAAAGGTCTAGTATGGCATGAATACAATATAGAGGTGCCTCTTACAACAACGAACAGCTCATATACAGGGGAACGTAAGGATCGAACCTATCTGGTGCTTGGCAAATGGGCTATACAGCTATGGGGTTATGGCGAATCTCTTTTCGAGAAATCACGGACGCTTACTGAGCATGATCCGCTGTCCTGGCGGTCCATTAAGCTGCCGCTGGGCCTAATGACTGAGAAAGAATTGGAGATTAGTGAAACGAGTGAGACGTTGACTCCCGAGGCTGGATTTGAAAAGGGAATCGAGCGGGCGAAGAATGATATTTTGGCGCGTTATGGCGTTGATAGCGTAATCAAAAGTCAAAAAGTTTTGCATGAGAAGAAAGAGAATGGTAAAGTTTATATGAAAGTGATCTTTGAAGTAGAAGAGAAAATTTCCGAAGAACTGCCAATAGTAAACAATTGAGGAGAATGAGGCTACTTGTCAGAACAGACTGCAAGCATTCGTATAACTTTGCAAAATGCGGGAGAAGCGCAATCGCTGTTCGGCCCGCAGGATGGATTCCTAAAAATCATCGAGAGTGAAATTCCCGCTATTATTGATTCCCGTGAAGCAGAGTTAACGATACGTGGTGCGGAGCGGGAAGTAGACATGCTGGAGCAATTGTTTAATGTGCTGCTGTCCCTCATTCGGGGCGGATACATACTTACTGAACGTGACGTGCAGTACGCTGTGGAGCTGGCGAAAGACTTTCGAGTCGATCAATTGCTCGATTTGTTCAAAGGGGAAATTACAACAACTTTTCGTGGAAAGCCTATCCGTGTCAAAACGATTGGCCAGAAGCATTATGTGACAACGATCAAGAAGCGTGATATTGTATTCGGAATCGGTCCTGCAGGAACAGGGAAGACCTACTTGGCAGTGGTGCTTGCAGTTACGGCACTAAAAGAGGGCTCTGTTAAGCGTATCATTCTTACGCGTCCCGCAGTAGAAGCAGGAGAGAGTCTAGGGTTCCTCCCAGGGGATTTGCAAGAAAAGGTAGATCCATACCTCCGTCCGTTATATGATGCCTTATACGACGTTATGGGGCCCGATCAGGTGGCTAAGGCGCTTGAACGGGGATTAATTGAAATTGCCCCGCTGGCTTATATGCGCGGACGTACGCTGGATGATTCGTTTATCATCCTGGATGAAGCGCAGAATACAACGCCTGAGCAAATGAAAATGTTTTTGACTCGACTCGGCTTCGGGTCCAAAATGGTGATTACAGGTGACGTTACCCAGATTGACCTGCCCCGCGGCAAGAAATCCGGTTTGATTGAAGCCAAAGCAATTTTATCCGGCATAGAAGAACTTGGCTTTGTCTACTTCGCGGAACAGGATGTAGTACGGCATTCCCTGGTGCAGAAAATAATCGTTGCCTATGACCGCTCTGCCGAAAACCTCCAATAAAGGGGATTGTCTTCATGGCTTCAAAGCAACCATCTAAATTAAGCGGATTTGTATATACGAACAATGGGTGGAAGTATAGCGCGGCGACACGCTATGCTCTTTTCCTGTTACTCGGACTTGTGTTCTACTTCAGTCTGTCGCCCGATCTGCTGCCCAAGCGGTATGATATTAAAGAGAATACGCTCAGTGCGAAGGAGATTACAGCGCCTAAGCAAATTCTGGACAAGAAGGCAACGCTAAAAGCGGCGGAAGAAGCTGCCGAAGGTGTATCACCTAAGTACAAAATTATCCCGATGAGGGCTGATAATCTTGTGACCTCACTGCTGGACCGGATTGATCGCCTCAATCAGGATGATTTGATTTCGCAAAGCGATAAGACTGAGATTTATCGTGATGAGATCCCGCAGAGAGCCAATGATTTTATTTTAAATTTCATAGCCTCAAATCGGGGCGGAGGCACTTATTCTGATCATCTTTTGGAGGAAATGCAATCTGTCATAAAAGAGCAGACCTATGTCATTCCTGATGAAACTTACATTAAGATTCCACGACTGACCTCTCAGGACATTATCGAAATGAAGCCAGTCGCCCGTGATATTGTGACTAGGCTGATGAATGATCAAATCACGGACGCCCAGACTGCACGCGCCAAAGTGGCGGAGCAGGTCAGTATCAGCTCACTGAGTCAGCGTACGGCGCGTGAGGTTGTGCAAGAGTTAGTAAGGCTCGTTATTACAAGCAATAAGTTCTATGACGAAGATGCAACGAAGGAAGCGAAGGTACAGGCTCGTGAGAACACACCTGATGTGTTCATTGAGCAAGGGGACGTCCTCGTGGCTAAAGGACAAAAAATCACTCCTGAGCTGTACGCTCTTTTGGATGAGAATGGTCTGCTAAGTAATGAGGTCAACTATTGGCCTCAGGTTGGATTGCTATTACTTGCTACCATGCTATCTGCGGGTTTGATGGTATTTATCCGATACTCAGGCGGAACCGCGGGCTTCAAGTATAATAATTCCCAGTTATTAATGCTGGTGCTTGTTTTTGTTATTACGATTATCACTATGCGGTTGACCGCAATTTTGCAGACGGATGTCCATTCCTATCTTGGGTATCTGGCTCCAGTAGCCATTGGTGCTATGCTGATTACCATGCTTCTGGATATGACATTAGCGTACTTCTGTTCTATTCTGATCAGTATACTCGCCAGTATCATTTTGAATGTTCAGCAGAATTCGGTGTTTGACTTCACTTTTGGCTTCTTTTCAATAGTTGTTTGTTATGTGGCTATTTTTGCCACTCATCGTGCAGGTCAGCGTTCCACATTATTAAAGGGTGGGATTATGGTATCCCTTTTTGGTTGTGTGACTGTCTTTATGCTGATGCTGTTAGCTGGTGGAGAATGGAAAGATGTAAGCACGCTGTATGCCGTTGGTTTTGCTTTTGCGAGTGGACTTTTGACTGCGGTGCTTGTGATTGGTCTGATGCCCTTCTTCGAAGCAACCTTTGGGATTCTATCAGCACTGAAGCTGGTAGAATTGTCTAATCCAAACCATCCGTTGCTGCGCAAGCTTCTTACCGAAACACCGGGAACCTATCACCATAGTGTAATGGTAGGTAACCTGTCGGAGGCTGCCGCGGAAGCGATTGGAGCAGACGGTCTACTGTGCCGTGTAGGATCGTATTATCATGATATCGGCAAAACAAAACGTCCGTTTTATTTTATTGAGAATCAGAATAACATGGAAAATCCGCATGACTCTATTGAACCGAAGCTTAGTAAATCTATCATAGTGGCCCATGCCCGCGATGGGGTGGAAATGCAACGAGAATATAAGCTGCCTAAGCCGATTCGTGATATTGCGGAGCAGCATCATGGAACTACGTTCCTGCATTATTTTTATCATAAGGCACTGAAGCTGGCGGAAGAAAAAGGTGTAGAGCCTGATTTTACAGAAGAAGATTTCCGTTATCCTGGTCCGAAGGCTCAATCGAAGGAATCGGCCGTTGTCGGAATCGCCGACAGTGTTGAAGCTGCGGTGAGATCATTGCGTAAACCAACTGTCCTACAGGTGGAGACGATGATTGAAAAAATTATTAAGAGTCGACTGGATGATCATCAGTTTGACGAATGTGATTTAACGATTAAAGAATTGGACATTATTGCACGGACGCTGAAAGAAACGGTCATGGGAATTTTCCATTCACGGATCGAATACCCAGAAGATGTGCGTAAGCCGAAAAAAGAGGAAGGGGCAGCTAACACATGAGTTTGGAGATCGTTTGGGATAACGAGCAAGAAGAATACGAGATAAAGGACGATCTCATAGCGCTGCTGGAGAGCATTTTGCAAAAAGCAGGTGAAGCGGAAGGGATCGATCAGGGAGAGGTTGCGCTTACTTTTGTCGATAACACTCGTATTCATGAGCTGAATTTGGAATACCGGGGAATTGACCGTCCGACAGACGTACTTTCTTTTGCGATGAATGAAAGCGGAGAGGACGAGCTGGACATTATATACGAAGTAGAAGAAGGCGAAGCGCTGGAAGATGTTCCGGACGTACTGGGAGATATCATCATTTCCGTAACTCGTGCTCAGGAGCAAGCGCAGGAATATGGTCATTCGCTGGAGCGTGAGCTTGGTTTCCTCTTCGTGCACGGATTTCTGCACTTGTTAGGATACGATCATCAGGATGAAGCTTCAGAGGCTGAGATGATGTCTAAGCAAGAGAAGGTACTGGCTCAGGTTGGGTTGACTCGCTAATGGTGAAGAACACGGCGGTAGGACACAAGAAGTTCTGGCACTCTTTTCGGTTTGCATCGCAAGGTATCGTGTCGGCATTCAAATCCGAGCTTAACATGAAGGTGCATTGCTGTTTGGCTGTGGTTGTACTTGTTGCCGCTGCCGTGTTCAGACTTCCACTGGCCAGTTGGATGCTGTTGCTCTTTTCAATCACGCTTGTCTTAACCGCCGAGCTACTCAATACGGCAATTGAAGCGACGGTAGACCTGATCTCGCCGGAGATTCATCCACTGGCTAAGAGAGCTAAAGATACCGCCGCAGGAGCTGTGCTTCTTACGGCGGTGTTTGCTGTCTTAGTTGGGGTCTATGTTTTTTACCACCCGGTGATGGACTGGATTAGCGGACTTATGTCATAATCAGGTTACAATTCAATTCAGGGGAGAGGCGGACCCGCGTTTTGCGATTCCGCCTCTTTGGTTACTGGATGTTTAGGAAGCGAGTTTTGTACGAAGTAATTCTACGGTGTAACGCTCTGCAAAACGAAGTGAATGCTTCCGAAGTAGTTTTGTACGAAGATAATTCTATGAAGTGACGCTAACAAAACGAAGTGAATGCTTTCGAAGTAGTTTTGTACGAAGTATTTCTATGAAGTAACGCTAACAAAACTTTAGGAGGAACCAATATGGATTCCGCTCTTCTTATGCAAGAAGCGATTAAAGCACGTGCTAAGGCATATATTCCCTACTCCCGATTCGGAGTCGGAGCCGCCCTCCTTGATCAGGATGGTCATATTCATCACGGATGTAATGTAGAAAACGCTGCTTTTGGCCCAACCAATTGCGCAGAGCGGACAGCTTTATTCCGTGCTATCGCTGACGGTCATGCTATCGGTTCATTTAAGGCGATCGCCGTTGTTGCCGATTCAGATGGTCCTGTATCACCCTGCGGTGTATGCCGGCAAGTTATGATTGAGTTGTGTTCACCAGACATGAAGGTTATCCTTGGAAACATGAAGGGTGATATCGTTGAGACCACTGTGGGAGAATTACTCCCAGGCGCATTTGGTCCCGTAGATCTGAAGCAAGGACAAGCTCCTGAGTAAAACGAGAGTCTGAATTATGCCAGTAAAGGCAGATCAAGTTTAAACTAACGAAGGCTGCTGTTTTAATTGCACAATGTACAGTTAAATCGCCCCGAGTTCACATTAATCTATGTTTAGTTGTAGAAAATACAATTAATTTCTTGTTTAAATCCATAGTTGGTTCGTAAGACAGAATTTAATTGCACAGAATACAACTAACACACCAAAGACATAGCTCTAAGTCGAATTAACTGTACAAAATACAATTAAAAGTGTGCGTTCATCATCAAGTTAGGTTAGAATGATGCAAATTATGTGTTGTTAGAGTAACATTACGAGGTAAGCACCACGGCAAAGCCGCTAGCGATTCCTAGTATACGTAAACGGAGCCAGCGAATTCTAGCACATTGTTACTTATAAACCTGCCTGTAGCTACATCTCTGCTTTCTTTATCATCGTGAACTCAGAAGTGTGCGAGCCGTGGGGATAAGAAGCAATGAAGCGTGTCACGATAGGGGACGAAAGCGCTCCTGCGCATTGTCCCTCTAATCCCGCCAAACGTTGCAGATACGCCAATTTCCGGGTATCCAGCGGGACGGGGCTCTCTAAATCCCCCGACGAAGGGGGATTTAGAGGGATCGAAAAAGCTTTATAAAAAAGAATAAATGTTTGAAAAAGGTTGAACTAGAAGGAAAGTATGGAAGGAAGATAATATGAAATTCAAATCAGGCTTTGTCGCAATTATCGGCAGACCGAACGTAGGCAAATCGACACTCATGAACCAGGTTATTGGACAGAAGATTGCAATCATGTCGGATAAGCCACAGACCACTAGAAACAAAATCCATGGGGTCTATACAACGAATAATTCGCAAATCGTGTTCCTGGACACACCAGGTATTCATAAAAGACAGTCCAAGCTAGGCGACTACATGAACCAGACAGCAATGAGCACGCTGGGTGAAGTTGAGGCTGTGCTGTTCCTTGTGGACGCTGCAGATGGTTTGGGCGGTGGAGACCGATACATTGCTGAGCAATTAAACGGACTTAAGACGCCGGTTATTCTTGTGCTCAACAAGATCGATAAAATAGAGCCGGAAGCATTGCTCCCGCTTATGGCTGAGTATAACAAGCTGCATAGTTTTGCTGAAATCATTCCGATTTCCGCTAAGATGGGCAGCAATGTTAACACGCTGTTAGAGCAAGTCGCTAAGTATTTGCCAGAAGGTCCACAATACTATCCAGAAGATCAAATTACGGATCACCCTGAACAATTTGTGTGCGCAGAACTAATCCGTGAGAAGATTCTGCATTTGACGCGCGAAGAAGTACCGCATTCCATTGCTGTGGCTATCGAAGATATGAGGGTTGAGCCGAATGGTGTGGTACATGTGTCTGCCGTTATTTTTGTCGAACGTGATTCGCAAAAGGGGATTATTATCGGTAAGCAAGGTGCGCTGCTGAAAGAGGTTGGCAGACGGGCTCGGACAGACATTGAGAACCTTTTGGGTTCGAAGATTTTTCTGGAGCTTTGGGTAAAAGTGAAAAAAGACTGGCGCAATCAGGACCGCGTTCTGCGGGATTTGGGCTTCCATAAAGACCTTTAAGATCTATTTCCGTCATTTCTCGTTTGGCAGGAATTGCAAGGATAGAACCTGGCTCATCGCACATCCTAATTCTTGAAGAGACATCGTCTTTCCCAAGAAAGGATGAATACGAATGCGAAACTTTTCGTGGAAGTATTTTGCAATGACAGGAGACGTCGATGCTTACCTGCTATACAAGGAAGCTGGCTATCCACTTGAAGACAGTGGATTACAGCTAGTGGAAGAAGAGAAGGTCTGTGATGAAGAAGCGCAATAAGGACTGGTTGCTTGCCGAATGGTTGGGGGAAGAGGCATGCTACACAGGGTGGAAGGGATCGTCATCCGCAGCATGGACTACGGCGAGGGGAACGCAATCATTACGCTTTGCACCGAGAACGCCGGGAAAGTAGGGGTTCTGGTACGAGGCGCTAAGAAGGTCAAAAGCCGCCATGCTGCCCTGATCCAGCTGTTCACCGTCGGGGAATTTGTTTTTTTTAGAAATAACGGAGGTCTTGGGACGCTGAATTCCGGCGAAATCACGAAGTCTCACCACCCTTTGCGTGAGGATTTGATCAAAGCTGCATATGCGTCTTACGCTTGTGAACTGCTTGATAAAGTTCTGCATGATGAGGAAACGGGGAGCTTCTGGTTTCGCCAGCTTACGGCTTGCTTGAATGCACTTGAAGAAGATAAGGAACCTGGAGTTATTATTAATGTTTTTGAAATGAAGATTTTGCAAGCGGCTGGTTATGGTCCAGAGTTCGACACCTGTGTGATATGTGGAGCTGAAAAGCCTGATGAACAACTGCTGATAAGCCCTCGCCTGGGCGGGGCACTATGCCGCAGCTGTAAACATAATGATCCTCCAGCAATGGAGGTCTCTGCCCGCGCATTGAAATTGTTGCGTTTATTCGCCAGACTTGATCTAACTAGATTAGGGAATGTGGATGTTAAAGAAAGCAGCCGTGATGAACTGAAGAAAATTATGCGAGCCTTTATGGATGTGCAGCTTGGATTAAAGCTGAAATCACAGAATTTCCTAGATCAGCTCGACAAGTACAAGATTTGACGAAATCTGATTTTTCCGTTACTATAGGATCAGTTTAATTATAAGATTTATCGCCGTTTCGCTCCATTTTGGGAGAACGTGCATTGATCGGGAAAGTAGTGAGCGATTTTGTCGCGATTCAGCGAGCCGGGGGTAGTGAGAGCCTGGCGGGACAATGTTCATGAACATGGCACCCGGGAGTACGGATATGGCGAATGAAAGTGGATTTCGTTCTTGTCTTTAGCAGTAATTTTGCTGAATCAAGGTTGGAATCAAGTAGGGTGGAACCGCGGGAGAATAAGTTAAGCTCTCGTCCCTATGTCTGTTAATCAGGCATGGGGGCGGGGGTTTTTTGTTGCTGTCCGGAGCGAAAAATGCCGCCTCCATGGTAAGAAGTTTTAAGTAAGCAGAGGCAAGCATAAACGCCTTCGACGTCCTTGTAAGAACGGTGAGCGTTTATGCGAGAAATATAAGAAATAAGTATTGTGTGATGCTTATACTTCTTATATTTTAAAAACTTGTAAAGCGAAGGAGACGGTATTATGAACTTTCAGCAGATGATTTTGACGCTGCAGCAGTTCTGGGCTGAACAGAACTGTATTATCGTACAGCCTTATGACACTGAAAAAGGCGCCGGTACAATGAACCCTATGACATTTTTACGCTCACTAGGTCCTGAACCATGGAGAGTTGCGTATGTAGAGCCTTCACGTCGCCCATCCGATGGACGCTATGGAGAAAACCCGAACCGTCTGTATCAGCATCATCAATTTCAAGTTATTATCAAACCATCGCCAGATAACATTCAAGAGATTTACTTGGATAGTTTGAAAGCACTCGGCATTGATCCGCTCTTGCATGATATCCGTTTTGTTGAGGATAACTGGGAGAACCCTTCACTCGGTTGTGCAGGTCTAGGATGGGAAGTATGGCTGGATGGTATGGAAATTACTCAGTTTACGTACTTCCAACAGGTGGGTGGAATTGAAGCCAATCCAGTAGCCGTAGAAATCACTTACGGTATGGAGCGGTTAGCATCCTACATTCAAGATAAAGAAAATGTATTCGATCTTGAATGGGTTAGCGGCATGACTTACGGTGATGTTTTTCATCAGCCGGAGTTTGAGCATTCTACTTACACCTTTGAAGTATCTGATGTAAAAATGCTATTCTCACTATTCAACATGTACGAAGAAGAAGCGCGTAGAGCGATGGAGCAACATCTTGTATTCCCAGCCTACGATTACGTGTTGAAATGTTCACATAGCTTTAATCTGTTGGATGCGCGTGGAGCCATCAGTGTTACTGAACGGACTGGATTTATTACCCGAGTGCGTAATCTTGCCCGCTCTGTAGCGGCAACATATCTTGAGGAACGCGAGAAGCTTGGCTTCCCGCTGCTGAAGAAAGAAGGTGCTGACCGTGTCTAAAGATATCCTGTTTGAGATCGGTCTGGAGGAAATTCCAGCACGTTTTATCCGCGCTGCGATGGAACAGCTACAAGATAGAACATCCAAGTGGTTGGATTCTGCACGGATTACCCATGCTGGAGTTACTGCCTATGCAACACCACGTCGTCTCGCTGTTTTAGTTAAGGATGCGGCTGAGAAGCAAGAAGATATTAGCGAAGAGGTTAAAGGACCATCACGCAAAATCGCACTGGATGCCAACGGGGACTGGAGTAAAGCTGCCTTAGGATTTGCCCGTAGTCAGGGTGTATCTCCAGAGCAATTTACATTCAAAGAGCTTGCTGGAGTTGAGTATATTTATGCTACTAGAAATAGTGCAGGGGTAGAGACAGCTTCATTGCTCTCTGAAGGTCTTTTAGGGATCGTAAATGCAATGACTTTTCCGAAAAACATGCGTTGGGGAGCTTACGATTTTAAATTCGTGCGTCCGATCCGCTGGTTAGTTGCTCTTTTTGGGAAAGATATTATTGATTTGGAAATCACGGATGTAAAAGCAGGTAATGTGAGCCGTGGACATCGTTTTCTGGGAACAGAGACCGTAATTTCGGAGCCTGTACAATATGTGGAGAGCTTACGTGCGCAGCATGTCCTTGTAGATGTGAAGGAACGGGAAGAACTGATCCTGAAACAAATCAACCAATTGGCTGAAGAAAAAAACTGGACGATTGCGATCAAAGAGGATCTTTTGGAGGAAGTACTGTTCCTAGTGGAAACACCTACCGTACTGTTTGGAACCTTTGACCCATCGTTCTTGAACATTCCACAGGATGTGCTGATTACTTCGATGCGTGAGCATCAGCGGTATTTCCCAGTATTTGATGCAGCGGGCAAACTTCTACCTTTCTTCGTAACGGTACGTAACGGGAATGCAGTATCTTTGGATGTTATTGCTAAGGGTAATGAGAAGGTGCTCCGTGCTCGTCTATCAGATGCCAAATTCTTCTATCAAGAAGATCAAAAGATGAAGATTGACGATGCACTAGCCAAATTAGAGAATATCGTCTACCATGAAGAACTTGGCAGTGTTGGAGATAAAGTTCGTCGTATTCGCCAAATCTCCGATCGTCTTGCTGTAAAGTTGGGATTGTCTGATAGGTCCCTCACTGAAGTAAGTCGGACTGCTGATATTTGCAAATTCGACCTTGTGACTCAAATGGTTTATGAATTCCCGGAACTTCAAGGCACTATGGGCGAAGATTATGCACGCAAAGCAGGAGAGCCTGAAACTGTGGCAAAAGCGATCTTCGAGCATTATCAGCCACGATTCGCTGGAGATGCAGTACCTTCGACAGATGCCGGCTCGGTTGTCAGCATTGCGGATAAGATCGATACGATTGTAGGATGCTTCTCCATCGGTATAATTCCTACAGGTTCCCAGGATCCTTACGCACTGCGTCGTCAGGCTGCAGGGATCGTTCAAATCGTGCTTGAGCATAAATTGCCGATTACGCTGCGTGAAATTTTTGAAGCGGCAATAGAAATTCATAAAAATTCAGGGAATTCGAAACATTCTGACGATGAACTACGTATAAACCTGTACGAGTTCTTCGGTCTGCGTGTTAAACGCCTTTTATCCGACAATGTACGCTATGATGTTGTGGACGCTGTTACAGCGGCGGGCTTTGATGATGTGGTTGATGTTGTAGGCAGAAGCCGTGCACTTATGAGTGCTGTGTTAGAGCAGGCAGACTTCAAAATTACCGTAGATTCACTCACTCGTGTCAGTAATCTGGCAGCGAAAGCAACCAGCGAAGTGATTGAACCTTCTTTGCTTAAGGAAGATGCTGAGCTGCAGCTGTACAAAACATGGCAGGAGTTACACACACCGTATCTTGAAGCGATGTCTGCGAATAATGCCGAAGAAGCACTTCGTATTCTTTCGGGTCTAAAAGATGCTGTTACAGTATTTTTCGATTCGGTTATGGTTATGGCGGAGGATGAGCAGGTACGTGCTAACCGTTTAGCTCTGCTTGCTGGGATTGATGCTGACTCCAAGGCGTTTGCTGATTTTGGCAAGCTCGTCTGGTAGACGACTGAGCACCGGAGTTACTGGCTGAATTCAAGATTCGACGTTTGATCAAAGAACAGCTTTTTGAACAACATCTATAAGAAAAGTTTGTGTCTTATGGTATAGAATGTTGGTTTGGGGTATAAATATACGGAACGGTGCCAATGCGTCATTTGACATCCGTTCCGTATTTATGCATAGAAAGAAGGATTTCTTGCGGTGAGGGCGTATATATATTACACGGGAAATTGGTGATGATCATGGAGAAGAAGTCCCAATCTAGAACTATAGTCGTGGATGGGGATGCTTGTCCGGTCAAAAAAGAAATTGCCGAAGTAGGGCGCGCTTTTGGTGTGCCAGTACTGATGGTATCTTCTTATGACCATGCACTGAAAGCTGAAGAGGGTGTAACGGTTGTGCAGGTGGACCGGGGAGATCAGAGCGCCGATCTATATATTGCCAATCATATTAATGCAGGAGATGTGGTATTGACGCAAGATTATGGTCTCGCAGCACTTGCGCTCGGCAAACGATGCAGTGTGCTTTCTTTTCGTGGCCAGGAATATGATGATTCCAAAATGGATTTTATGTTGGAAGGTAGGCATGCCAGGGCCGTGGAACGAAGACGGGGACATTATTCTAAGGGTCCGAAACCTATAACGGCAGAAGAAAAATTATATTTTCAACATAAAATGACAAAACTTTTAATACTTTTGCAGGAGAATGTGGAGCAATAGCGAATTATATTTATTTGTTAAGAATTGAAGGTGGTTGAAGTGGCTAGCGGACACGGGAATATTCCGGAAGAAGTTATCGAAAGCGTGCTTGCACGTCATGATATTGTCGATACAGTCGGTAAGGTTGTCCATTTGTCCAAGCAGGGGAAATATTTATGGGGCCTCTGCCCGTTTCATTCGGAGAAAACCCCTTCCTTTACAGTTACCCCCGACCGGGGAGTATTTCATTGCTTTGGCTGCGGCATGGGTGGAAATGCCATCAAATTTAGGATGGAAATCGAAGGATTAACCTTCCCCGAAGCCGTCAAAATAATGGCTGAAGAAAGTGATATTCCCGTACCTGAAGGTAAGGGAGGCCTGATGTCTCCTCCTGATCCGGAACGCGATCGGTTGATTCAAGCTTATGAATGGTCCGCAAAGTTTTATCATTACTTGCTGAAGAATACGGAACACGGCAAAGCCGCAATGGAGTATTTAAGAGCCCGGAATTTCAGCGATAAAATGATTGACCAGTTTCAGATCGGATATGCTCCGGACCGCTGGGATACTTTGCTACAATTTTTGGAGAAACGGAATTTTGATCTTGCTGAGATGGAGAAAGGTGGACTCCTGTCTGCTCGAGGCGAGGGCAAAGGATATATAGACCGTTTCCGTGGTCGGATTATTTTTCCGATTGCGAACCGCACAGGCAAGGTGATTGCATTCGCCGGAAGAATTCTTGGAGAAGGACAACCCAAGTATTTGAATTCTCCAGAGAGCAGATTATTTAACAAAAGCCGGATTTTATACAATTTGCACCAGTCCAAAGCATCCATCCGCAAAACGCGGCAAATCGTCCTCTTTGAAGGATACGGAGATGTCATTTCGGCCTGGGAAGCAGGTGTGCATAACGGTGTAGCAACAATGGGAACATCTTTAACTGAAAGTCATGTAGCACTGATGAAGAGTCTGGCCGATGAAATTGTACTGTCTTATGACGGTGACCGGGCAGGACAAGCAGCTGCTATGAAGTCCATTCCTATGCTTGAAGGCAGTGGTCTGCGTGTAAAGATCGCCTTACTGCCAAGCGGGCTCGATCCAGATGAGTTCATCTCCAAGCATGGTGGAGAAAGGTTTATGGATCAGGTTATTGATTCAGCGGTCTCATCCATAAAATTTAAGCTTATATATCTGAAAAAAAACCATATACTCCTAGAGGAAGATGGCAAAATTGCCTACGTTAAAGAAGCTTTGGAGGTCATTGCTTCGTTACATTCCTCGACCGAGAGAGAGGTTTACCTAAGGGAAATCGCTTCTGAGCTGGAACTTTCATATGATAGTTTGAAGCAGGATTGTAATTTACTTAGGGCATCGATGCAAAAAAACATCCCGGAAGGGGATAATAACGACAAAAGGTGGAATAATGGTAGGCATAAAAAAGGGCAAGTGCAGACACCAACTTTGCTGCCCGCTTATCATGTCGCGGAACGGCGTCTACTGTCCTTTATGATTCAGGACCCGGAAGCCGCCACGTATGTGGGCGAACGCCTCGGAGAAGATTTTAACATCGATGATCATGCGGCAATTGCCGCTTATCTATATGCCTATTACGCGCAAGGCAAACCACCCGGCATTAGTCGGTTTCTATCATCGCTTCAGGATGATCGTCTAGAGAAAACTGCTACATCAATTTCCATGATGGATACACCTCCAGACTGGAATATGCAGGTGCTGGATGATTGTATCCGCGAAGTACGGAAATACCCACTGCAGCGCAAGATGGATCAGAAGCGTGAAGAGATGATTCAGGCGGAAAAGTCAGGTGACTTTTTGCGTGCGGCACAAATAGCAAGTGAGATTATAGCCCTAGAGAGACAATGAAATGTTGACAGGATGTACCTAGGGAGGAGGGAGTCGAATTATGGCGAACGATCAGCATACTGAATTGGAAGCAGAATTTACTTTGGATCAGGTTAAGGACCAGCTTATTGAGCAAGGCAAGAAAAGATCATCATTGCTATACAAAGATATTATGGAGAAATTATCGCCGTTTGATCAAGACCCCGAGCAAATGGAGGAGTTCTATGAACAACTCAGTGATTTGGGGATTGAAGTTGTAAACGAGAACGATGAAGAGGTTAACAGCCTCCGGCCAAATGAGGACAATGAAGACAAAGAGGGCGATGAGTTCAGCTTTGATGATGATTTGTCACTGCCGCCAGGGATTAAGATTAATGACCCTGTTCGTATGTATCTGAAAGAAATTGGACGCGTTCCGCTGTTGTCGGCTGACGATGAAGTGGAGCTTGCTATGCGGATTAAGAATGGTGACGAGGAAGCCAAACGTCGTCTCGCGGAAGCGAATTTACGTCTCGTAGTAAGTATCGCTAAACGTTATGTTGGACGCGGTATGCTGTTCCTCGATCTGATTCAGGAAGGTAACATGGGTCTGATCAAAGCGGTAGAGAAATTTGACCATAACAAAGGGTTCAAATTTAGTACGTATGCAACTTGGTGGATTCGTCAGGCCATTACCCGCGCGATTGCGGATCAGGCACGTACGATTCGTATCCCTGTACACATGGTGGAGACGATCAACAAGCTGATTCGTGTCTCTCGTCAATTGCTGCAAGAACTGGGACGTGAACCTTCGCCAGAGGAAATTGCGGCTGAGATGGAGCTGACGGTTGAGAAAGTTAGAGAAATCATGAAGATTGCCCAAGAACCAGTATCGCTCGAAACACCGATCGGTGAAGAAGACGATTCTCATCTGGGAGATTTCATTGAGGATCAGGAAGCCTTGGCTCCCGCGGATGCAGCAGCCTATGAACTGCTGAAGGAACAGCTGGAGGATGTACTGGACACGCTCACAGAGCGTGAAGAGAATGTACTTCGTCTACGTTTTGGCTTAGATGATGGCCGGACGAGAACGCTTGAAGAAGTGGGCAAAGTGTTCGGTGTTACCCGTGAACGGATTCGCCAAATTGAAGCTAAAGCATTACGTAAGCTTCGTCATCCTAGCCGTAGCAAACGACTTAAGGATTTCCTTGAATAGTATTTCATGAACTGGACCTTCTGCTGCTCAGTAGCAGGAGGTTCTTTTATTTGAATTACGACCCTAAAAAGTGCTGACCTTGTGTATCTGGAAAGAAGGATGAGCCAGTGAATTTGGAAAAACGCGAAATTATTATAAAAGAGATTCAGTATTGGAGAAATAACAGATTGCTTCCAGAGCAATATTGCGACTTCTTAACCAACCTGTATGACGATGAAGCTGCGGCTAAGGACAACAATCCAATTTCGCTGAAGAATCTACAGCAGGGAAACATCAAAATTTGGCTGTTTGGTTTTGGAATTATTTCCTTGATTTTCTTGATTAGTCTTTATTTTAGCGTTTTTCCCTGGCCTTTGCAACTTGCAACAGCACTATCCGTATTAATTGTTTGTTATGGATACTCAGCGGTTTACAGGGATCGAAATCATGTGATTAGTCTTATCCTAGCAGGGCTAGGCAGTGTGTTAACGCTTGGTTTTGGACTATGGTTGATTGCTTTGCATGATCTTGATCCCCAGCTCTGGAGACCGATTCTGATTGGGGCCTGTGGCTTGTTATGGTGTATTTTGGGATTTCTACTCCGGATCGGCTTGCTGCAGTACTGCGGTTATGCTTTTTGGGCATTACTATATGCGGGATTCTTTGGGGGTAAACGCCCTGAGGCTTCGATGTTAGAGCTTGAGCTCTTATGGCTACCATTGTGTGTAATGATGGTATGGCTTAGCTGGCTTTTACATCACAGAGTGAGAGGCGTCGCTAGTGTTTTTTTTGCAGTGGGAGTATCGCTATGGATCATGCCTGAGCTCGATGCGCTTTTATTCAGACAGGATTATCCACAGTGGATTTCGTTTATGCTGATTTTTAAAATTGCGGTAGGCTTGGTCCTGCTGTTCTTGTTTCGAAAAAAATGGATAACGTGGGTGGCAACATGAACAATGTGAAATTATCAGATCGTCTTCAGCAATTGCTGGAGCAAATTCCGCAAGGAAGCAGGTTGGCAGACATCGGCTCTGATCATGCTCTGCTTCCTGTAGCTGCTGTAAAAAGCGGTAAGGCTGTATTCGCAGTAGCAGGTGAGGTAAACCCGGGTCCCTTTGATGCTGCTTGTAAAGGCGTTGCAGAGGCCGGACTAGGGAAGGTGATCTCAGTGCGGCGAGGAGATGGCCTTGAGGTACTGGAACCTGGTGAAGTTAATTGTATCACGATCGCAGGCATGGGAGGGGCTTTAATTGCCTCGATTTTAGACCGTGGTCAAAGTCAAGGCAAGCTAAAGGATGTTACAACACTTGTACTCCAGCCGAATGTGGGCGAGGATATTTTGCGTCGATGGCTGCTAAATAATGATTGGGTTCTTGTAGCTGAAAGCATTCTGGAAGAAGACGGAAAACTGTATGAAGTATTGACCGCTGTACCAGAGGATTCAAGTGCGGGAATTACAAATGCCAATGTATATCGTGAGGTTACGTTAGGCGATTCCGCTATGGTTCGTGGTCGGGATACCTTGCTACAGATGGGACCTTTTCTGATTCAAGCACCGAATGAAGTGTTTTTTGCTAAGTGGCAGGGAGAGATTCAGAAATTGGAAGGCATTCTAACATCATTATCACGTTCAGAACTCGAATCTGCGGAGAATAAACGGAAATTAATTCGAGATCAGATCAAGGAGATTACGGAGGTGCTGCAATGCTTGCCAAAGGACAAACAGTAATTCAATATATGGAGCAACTGGCTCCGAAGCATTTAGCCGAAGAGTGGGACAAAGTCGGTCTGCAACTAGGTTCCTTACAGAAAGAAATTACCAATGTGCTGGTTGCACTGGATGTTAATGATGAAGTCGTCGAAGAAGCGATTAGACTCGGCTGTAATCTAATCATAGCCCACCATGCGATTATTTTCCGTCCGCTTCAAGGGATTCAGACCGATACACCGATGGGTAGAATGTATGAAAAACTGATCAAAAATGACATCGCGGTATATATCAGTCATACGAATCTGGATGTTACTGAAGGTGGAATGAACGATTGGATGGCGGAAGCTCTGGGCATAGAGAACGGAGTGCCTATCAAAGACATTCATTCAGAGCAATTGTCGAAGTTGGTGGTATTTGTGCCAAAAGACCACCATCAGAAAGTGTTGGATGCTATCCTGAATGCAGGAGCAGGGGCAATTGGGAACTATAGTCATTGCAGCTTCAATATCGAGGGATACGGAACTTTTATTCCGGGAGAAGGCACAGACCCTTATATCGGGGAAAAAGGTAAGCTGGAGCGTGCCGAAGAGATTAGTATTGAGACGATCGTGCCACACACTATCCGCAATAAAGTGGTACAGGCTATGCTCAAGGCTCATCCGTATGAAGAAGTTGCCTACGATTTGTACACGATGGATCTTAAAGGTCGCAGTTTAGGGCTTGGGCGAGTAGGTAAGCTCAAAGAGCCTACAACACTTGGGCAATTCGTTGAGACGGTAAAAAAAGGTCTGAAGGTAGACCATGTTCGTGTTGTGGGTGATTTGGAGCGTCCGATTCGTAAGGCTGCTGTTCTCGGCGGTTCCGGTGGAAAGTATTATAGTAGTGCTATTTTCCGTGGTGCGGATGTACTGGTTACGGGTGACCTTGATTACCATACAGCACAGGATGCCGTGCTTGCTGGTATCACTCTGATTGATCCGGGACATAACGCGGAGAAGATCATGAAAGAGAAAGTAGCAGAGTGGATGATGGGGAAACTAGTGGAGCATAAGTACGATACAGCTGTACATGCTTCGCAGGTGAATACAGAGCCATTTAAGTTTTTATAAAACTGCCAGTTAATAATGCTTGTGCCAGACATGTGATGTCTGTATAATATATAATGTTGTTCGGAAAGTTTGACAGACAATCGCCGGTGACGTGAAGACGTCACGGGAGGAAAGTCCGGGCTCCATAAGGCAGGATGCTGGATAACGTCCAGTCGGCGCGAGCCGAAGGATAGTGCCACAGAAATGGACCGCCGATGGCCGCCTTAGGGCGGCACAGGCAAGGATGGAACCGAGGTGTAAGAGACCCCGAGGAACGCTGGTGACTTCGTTCCTGGTAAACCCCATCTGGAGCAAGACCTAATGAGACGCAGCAGATTCCTTTATTGGAATAGGCAGCCTTAGCCTGAGGCGCGTCTAGGTTGGTCGCTGGAGCTGTGCAGTAATGTACGGCCTAGATAGATGATTGTCGCTTATGGTGGGAGGGTAGTTCCCGATCGAACCACGACGAGCACAGAACCCGGCTTACGGCAAACTTTCCTAACTGCAACGTCATTTTTAATAACACCATACAAGCGGCGTATCTCGGGAAACCGGATCACGTCGCTTTTTTATAAATATAAGAAAGTATAAGCTTCACGTTATACATTATCCTTATATTTCTCTCATAAATGCTTACCGTCCTTATAACGCTAAAGGTGTTTATGCTCGTGGCAAGAAGATATGTAGAAAGTGGGAAACGTGTAGCATGGGTAATTATCAGATTTGCGGGTTCTGCGGACATTTATATGAACGAAACAATAAGAGAATGTGCAATAGTTGTGATGAGATGTATCAGAGAATCAGGCAAATCGTAGAGACTTCACCCGACACGATGGTATTAAATATATCCCTTCAGACAGGGGTAAGTGTCAGTAGAATCATGTCTTTTGTTGAAAATGGATATTTTAGGATCAATAAAGATAGCATAGAAGTGTCTAAGAAGTAAATTACTCTAAGCATGCAGGGAATTAAATAACCCGGCTTCCCCATCCTATAAAGGATGAAGAAGCCGGGTTATTAGATCATGATCATGATTACGATCGAACCGTGGATTGATTCTCCCGCCATTGTACCAACGCTTTCTCCAGACGCTGAACAGCGACGGGGATAAGTTCAGGTGGCGTATGTGTGAAATTCAGACGCATCTTGTTCTTCAGGGGCTGTGATGAATAGAACACCTCACCTGGAACAAAAGCAACACCGTTCTCTACTGCTAGCGGAAGTAATTCCTTCGTGTTGATCTCTTGGGAAAGCGTAAGCCATAAGAACATACCGCCTCGTGGCTCTAGAAAATGAGCACCTTCCCAGTTCTGTGATCTGAGTTCAGCGGATAAAAGTTTCATTCGAGAATAATATTCTCTTGAGATGACACGGATATGCTGCTCAATATCGAAATGAAGCAGCAGTTCATCTAAAGCGCGCTGGTCAATAGTGCTAGAATGCAGATCAGCTGCTTGTTTTGCTTTGGCGATGGTCTTGATGAGATTAGAATCACCGATAATCCAGCCGGTACGCAGGGCAGGGGCTACGATTTTGGAAAAGGATCCAGTGTAAGCAACACAATAATCGCCGCCATAGCTTCTGTCTATGGACGCTAGTGAGGGTGGATATAGATCTTTATTTTCCTCAAAGGTTATTTCACCGTAGGGATTGTCCTCCAAGATCAGAACATTGTAACGGCGGCAGATTTCAACCACTTTCTCACGACGTTCTTTACTCCAGGTTGCGCCTGAAGGATTGTTGAAGGTCGGAACTGCATATAGGAGTTTGGGACGTAGTTTTTGAATTTGATTCTCCAGGTGATCTGGCAGAATGCCTTGCTCGTCGTTATTGATCGTATGAATATCAGCTCGATAGGAGCCAAGCACCTGTAAGGCTGCTAGATAAGTGGGGGCTTCAACAAGGACAGCATCACCGGGGTCAAGTAGTATTTTACATAGTAGATCTATGGCCTGTTGGGAACCAGTAGTCAGAATCATTTCAGACGCTGAAACAGGGATTCCTTGCCGAGTAAGTCTTTCAGCGATTTTGTCACGTAGTGGAGTGAAGCCCTCGGTTAGTCCGTATTGAAGTGCTGAGGTATCGCTGGAGAGTACACGGTTATAAGCATCCCGTACGGCCTCTAAGGGAAACAAATCCTCCCCAGGCAGCCCGCCTGCAAGTGAAATGATGTCATTGCCCTGTGTAACTTTTAGAATCTCGCGAACGGCTGATGATCCTAGATGATTGGCTGCGGCCGAGTATTTGATATCCATAAATGAGTTCTCCACCTTTCGATTTGGTGCTATCATAATAGGAGTACTGTATAACAGTAAAGCGTTGAATATAACAGTGGAGGTGAAGGGTTCATGCATATCGATTTGATTCGAGGCGGCAGTAAGTCTCTGCCCCATCAGATCAGTGAAACCCTAAATCAGCGGATCTCATCAGGACTGCTCCAGCAAGGTGTCCGGCTGCCCTCCGTAAGAAGTTTGGCTACAACTCTGAGAGTAAGTCAGGTTACTGTAAGCAAGGCTTACGATGTGCTTGAGAAGCGAGGGCTTATTTATTGCAGACAGGGTAAAGGCTGCTTTGTAGCCAATCCTGGGCATATTAAACGTCAGGAAGAGGGGCGCTGGCAGGATGTATATGATGATTATTTGCCGCGAGCTCAGCTTTGGCGCAATTTTGATTACTCTGAAGTAAAGTATCCCTTTCATATAGCTGCAATTCATAGTGAGCTACTCCCTCTAAAAAATATCGGTGACTCCTATGCAGCATTAGTCACTCAGCAGCCGGAGCTTATGGCAACCTATGGGAACTTCCAAGGTGATCTGGAGCTGCGAGGAATCATGAGAGATCATTTGAAAACACGTGGAATTTCGCTCACCTCCTCGGATTTGATGATCACAAGCGGAACTCAGCAAGGCATTGATCTGGTAGCTCGTACCTTTGTCGGACCTGGAGATACTGTGTATCTTGAGGCGCCTAGTTATACTGGGGCTATTGATGTTTTTGCAGGACGGGGTGCAGAGATGATCTTTGTACCAACGGACAGTGAAGGGATGAGGGTGGACCTTCTGACAAGAATGTGTGATCAGAGACCGCCTAAACTGATTTATACCATCCCTACTTTTCAGAATCCGAGCGGAGTAACCATGAGCATGGCAAGAAGACAACGGCTGCTGGAATTAGCCCGCAGTTATCGTTGCCTTATTGTAGAGGATGATCCATTTAGTGATTTATATTTTCATGCGCCTCCGCCTGGGGCAATCAAATCGATGGATTCCCAAGGGCATGTAGTTTATATGAAGAGCTTCAGTAAAGTTATAGCACCCGGCTGTAGAATTGCTTGTGTTGCCGCTGAGAGGAATATTCTGTCTCGGCTTATCGCCGCTAAGTCTGCAAGTGATCTAGGGAGTCCTCTCCTCACGCAACGGGCAGTATTGCCGTTTATTGCGGGTAAGTATGAATCCTATGCTGCTCAATTACGAATTACACTTCGCGGTCGCATGGAAAAGGCGGCAAAGCTGCTTAAGCTCTACGCGCCGCCTGGAGTGAACTATATTCTTCCTGAGGGAGGACTTAATCTATGGCTGGAGCTACCAGCTTCTCCCGATATCGCAAGATTACATGAGCTCGCCGAACAAGAGAGCATTTCTTTTTTACCTGGTGATGTCTGTTATTCCGAAGAAACTCCTTCTCGGCATATCCGTTTGTGTTATTCACAAATGAATGAAACGGATATGGAGGAAGGTTTACGGTTATTTCTCCGTCTGCTTGGTCGGTTTTTGCGGGTGAGCGGTTAAGGGGTGTTACTTAGAGTTACTTAATCTTTGTTTCAATTGATTCATTTGCTGTTGTACATGCTGTGGCCATAGCTGTAGCGGAACCTGATTGCCGCTAGCGGCTTGCAGTGTCTTATAGATATCGACCTGACCCCAGCCGAAATATTTGTCATGACCGGGAGTGCCTAAATCAACGGCATTTTTGGTCATAAGATCCATAACTTCGGTATTCGTTAGATTCGGATTCAGTGAACGAACCAGACCTGCCAGTGCAGCGACGTGAGGACTGGCCATCGATGTTCCGGATAAAGCAGCATACTGACTATCAGGGTAAGTACTTGCTATGCTTTCTCCGGGTGCAGCGACATCAATATAGTCGCCGTAGTTGGAGAAGGAAGCTTTTTCCCCCGAAGCATTGGTTGCAGCTACTGCAATCACTTCAGGATAGGCAGCAGGGTATCCTGGGCGTTCTGTATTATCATTGCCTGCAGCAGATACCAAGACGATATCTCGGTCATAGGCATATTTGATTGCGTCATGAAGAAATTGGGAATCGGCGTAGTTGCCTAGGCTTAAATTTATGACTTTTGCACCGTTGTCAGCTGCCCAAATGATTCCTTCTGCTACGGAATATGTGGTACCTGCTCCTGAATTATCAAGTGCTTTTACCGGAAGGATCTTGTTATACCAGCTAATTCCCGCCACACCTTCTCCGTTATTAACCAGTGCGCCTATAATTCCAGATACATGTGTGCCATGTCCTACATCATCTTCTGGGGTGGAACCGTTGGTGATCGCATTATACCCGGTCAAAAGCTTACCCTTTAGATCTGGATGATTGATCTGGACTCCGGTATCCACCACAGCCACGACAACCTCTTTACTACCCTTAGAAAGGTTCCACCCTAGTTCGGTTTCTATCGCCGGCAAATTCCATTGATAAGTGGAGAATAACATGTCATTTGGAGTAACGGTTCCCTCTGCGTTTTTAGTTATCGTATCATTGGTTAAATACATATAGTGGGGCTCTGTATATTCAGGATGCCATTTATTGGTGAAATAATCTTTGAGCTCATAATAAGTCATCTTCTCCGAACGAAAAATATAGGCATACCCAAGCTTACGCGGCTTCTTACCGTTGATGTCAGCGGTTATCGTTTGAAGCTGCCCCGGTGTAGGTGAGTTGTTGCGGAAACGGACGACAATTTCATTCTCATAAAAATGGCTGGCGTTTTCGTTATCATGACCAGTTTTGACGGTGATATCCTTTAAATTGTCGGTATGGACAGACTCTACACGGTATTTGCCTTCCTTCGGATAAGGAATAAGACGCAGGTTCTTCAGCTCATGATCTGCCACACGCCCAAGCACCTTTTGGTTAATAAGTGCGATGATGCCTACATTTTTTTCTTTGTTCCGCTGAGCGATAAAGTAATATTTCTCTTTACCGATTGTAAATGTTGGAGATTCATAGGATTGATGACCATGGATCGCTGATTTCGCCGTCTTTAGATATTTCTGCAGCTGTTCTTTCTCCTGTTCGGTCCCTTGAGGAAATGAGGAGGACTTAAAGGTTTCCGTTTTATGCTTGCGAAAATCGATCCACATTAGCATGGTGATAAATCCGTGGTTCTGCTGCAAACGTTTCGCATACACTGATTTATCATGGAGCGAAGTCATTCCATCTGTTTCAGAGAGGAGCTTGGTCAAATGTCTGCTGACATCGACTCTATTCAGGTGATCCGTCGCATCAACATCTTGAGATAAGGAGGTTTTCTTCAACGACTTTTCCTGTGAAGGATTTGGTGCTGAATGAAGGGCTGAAGTTGGAGCAGGATTCGGTACAGCGACATTAGCGACTTCTCTGGTTGTCCCATTAGCAGCAGGGCGCAGCGCAAAGGTGAGTAAAACAACTGTGAACGCAGCTGTTATCAGACCTGCAACCGTTAGATTTTTTCGTGACATGATTTCCGCTCCTCTACACATTGTAATGTCTATAGGTTTAGAAGAGAGCCTATGTTTTATGCATCTTAGAAAAGGATACCTTCCTTACGTTTTTTATGATAATATCAGAGAGAATAAGCATCTGGAGTTCGCATCCTGATATTGCAGGAGATATGTCGATAGATGTTCTTTTAATTTTCAGAAGGTTAGACTTCTCTGTGTTTACATCCTGATATTGCAAGAATAAAGAGATACGTCTAGAGACTATTTCTTCATAGGATTAACTTTATTGACTACAAGAGCAGGGAATAATAAGGGGGAGCAACCGCCATGTCAGCAGCCAATGTGCAGAAATTATGTGAATCGACGAGAGACAAACTTAAAGATGTAATTGATAAGATGGAAATTTTTCTAAACGAGCATGCGTTGCCTCAACTTGTAACTGAAAGTGATGAGGAAACTGTACACTTTTATCAAGGATTTCTGTCCGATGTTCGTCATCTGTTAGTGTTCTCGGAAATGTCTTATGAGAAGCTGGGAGTTGCGCTTCGTCGTGCTACATTCGATGAATCTTTTGCGCAGAAAGCGCTTTATAATGTGTATCACTATGGCGTGAATAACTTCTTCTATCCAAAGAATGAAAGCTATTCTGAAGATGGACGTTATGCTTATACTGGACAGGATGCCATTCGTTTCCGTAAAAAGCCAGTTCGTCCGGCACGTGATATCATTCTTGAAATTACCAAGACTTATGAAGAGTTACGCGATGACCTTACTTATTATGAGAACGACTATTTGACTGAGAAACGTATGCAAAATCAGGTTTAACAGTTAAATTGTTCGTGTAAAGGATCAGCACTTCGTCCATTTATAATGGCGAAGGCTGGTCCTTTTTTGACGTATTAGAATTTATAAATTCGGGGCCCCCACAAAGTACCTGAGTACGCATCGAAGCAATCCCCCCACTTTGTGGGGATATTTTGCGTGGGCATCGTTACATCAACTGGAAACCTGCCTGTCGAATAGGCGGGAAATCGAGCGGACATAATGAAGCCGAGGTGATAAATATGTCGAGTGTAAAGCCATTAGTCAAATGTAGTGTGAGCAATTGTCATTATTGGGGCGAGCATAATTTATGCCGGGCTGAAGAAATTATTATTGAGATCGACAAGCATGCGGGTAGTGGATTTAAAGAAGAATATGCTGAGGAAATGACGAATGAGGGTCACCACGATCATGTCGCAACATCGTCTGCAACATGCTGTTTAACTTTTAAGCCGAACTCCTAGGAGGCCGCCCTAATGGACAGAGAAAAGGATCATGAATCAAGTTCATCCAATGGACCATCCGGTCCGAGAAAAGTCATATTGCGTCCGCGCAGAGTAGACTATCCTCGCCGGGACAGAGAACATCAAGAGGAATATGCCGCAGAGGTGAATCCGGTTTCGATGCCGGTTCGGGATACAACACCGCGTGTGGCGAGTGAAACTAAGGAGGAAGAAGTGGAATACAGTGGCAGCCAAGTGATGGGTTATACTGGGCTGGCTATGGGTATTGCCTCCTTATTTCTCTGGTCCATCATTCTTGGACCTATATCGGTTGTAATTGGATATTATGCATATGCCAAAGAACAAAAAACGCTTGGGGCATGGGCGATGGGTTTAGGGATTGTATCCACACTTAGTTACTTTGTGATGATCCCCTTTGCCCGCTAAACAAGAAGCGTAAAGTTTGAATTATAACAGGCTTTTAGACCTAAATATCAGGGTCTGAAGTCTGTTTTTTCATTCCAGCATATAGCAATAATCTCGGATAAAATGTAATATTAAGCCGTAATTCATCGAAATCTAAGGTTAGATCAATATATATGATACAACAGGATAAAAGGAGTGCGCCGGTATGGAGATTAATCCCGCTGTAACCAATGGGTTAGGGCAGCTTAAATGGATAAGCTTAAAGAGTGCAACCGCCAAGAGTAGTTCAGCGAATGAAACTGAAAGGTCAGGTGCGTCTGCTTCTCAATTTGCAGCAATGCTGCAAGCTTTGTCTTCTGACACCTCTAACAGCGGGGATACAAGCTTCTTAACGTCACTCCCGGACGCGTCATCTGTTAGCAGCCTGTTGTGGCAACAGATAGGTGGGACAGCGGAAAGCATCGAGAGTGTAATTTCCGGGGAAATAACGGATACTAAACCAACGAGCTATGATGATCTAATTCAAACGGCGAGTGCTAAATATGGGGTGCCAGTTGATTTGATAAAAGCTGTAATTGATACAGAATCATCCTTTAATCCAAACGTTGTCTCATCGGCTGGTGCAAAAGGATTAATGCAGTTAATGGATGGAACAGCACGCGGTTTAGGGGTTTCAGATTCATTTGACCCCGCTCAAAACATTGATGGCGGCGTACGCTATCTGTCTTATCAATTGAAACGCTTTGACGGACAGGAAAAGATGGCATTAGCGGCTTACAATGCTGGACCAGGCAGGGTCATTAACCTTGGGGTAAGCAATGATCAGGAATTATTGGAGAAGCTTACACTGCTTCCAAAAGAGACGCAGTCCTATATCACTAAAATAGAACGCGCTCGCGCGCAATACGCTGTATAATATAAAGGATCAAACGGGCAGTTCCCTTAAACCACATGGCTGGTATTTGGGATTACCGTTTGATCCTTTTTCGAAATTTAAGAAAGAATGATTTTTGTACTTTAAGGAAGTAAAGGAGATAATCGATATATGCTTTACTGGGATTATGCCGCCGCTACACCCCCCTATGAAGATGTAGTGAAGACGATGGAACAAATTATGAAGCTGCACTATGCTAACCCGTCATCCTTACATCGTGCTGGAAGTGAAGCAGCTAAGCTGATCAGGCGTTCGCGAGAAGTATGCGCGGCTGCGCTAGCTGTCCAACCGAAGGAGATCCTATTTACATCTGGAGCTACGGAGAGTAACAATTTAGCTATTAAAGGTGCTGCTTTGCAGTATCAGTCAAGAGGACGTCATCTGATAACTACGGAAATAGAGCATCCCTCTGTGTATGAAAGCTGTTTGCAACTGCAGAGAAATGGCTGGGAGATTACTTTTGTAGCGCCGGACAGTACTGGAATGATTGATCCAGAGCGAGTAGCTGCTGCAGTACGGCGTGATACTGTGCTCGTAAGTGTGATGCATGTAAATAATGAGATTGGAACAGTGCAGCCGCTAAAGGAGATTGGCAGTTTGATTAAATCCGCCAATTCACGAACCTTATTTCATGTAGATGGCGTTCAGGGATTTGGCAAGCTTGCTGTTGATCTTAAAGGATGGAAAGCGGATCTTTACAGCTTGTCTCCTCACAAAATTAGAGGCCCACGCGGAGCGGGGCTTCTCTATATTAAAGAAGGAATTCAACTGTTCCCTTTACTTTCAGGTGGTTCACATGAAGAGGGGCAACGTGCTGGAACAGAGAATGTACCTGCGATTGTTGCATCGTCCAAAGCAGTGCGGATGAGTGGTGAGCAACGCGAAACCTTCTATGCTCGAGTGCTTCCACTTCGAGATCGGCTGCTACGCTTCTTGCACAGCGTTCCTGAATTTGTTATAAACAGCAGAGAGGATGGAGCCCCTCATATTGTGCATTTCTCATACCCAGGTATGAAAGGTGAGGTATTTGCCCGCAAGCTGGAGGAATTAGGGATGGCTGTTTCTACCCGATCGGCCTGCTCTTCCAGACTGGCAGAACCTAGTCGTGTTCTATTGTCTATGGGCAAAGATGTTTCTGTTGCTTCAGGAGGCATCCGTATCAGTTTCGGTGATAGTCACACTGAAGAAGATGTCGCGGCACTTGAGAAAGCACTAATTACTGCGGTACGAGCTTTAAAGATTGCTGAAGGAGGTATGAAGTAACTAATGAGTGTGATGAATCAGGAATCTGCTAAAGGCAGTGCCAATAGTATAGATTATGCCGATATGCTGCTTTTGCGTTTCGGGGAGTTTACATTAAAGGGCAAGAACCGTGCCAGATTTGAGAAAACTGTACTGCGTCATGTGAAGGAAATGATTAAGCCTTATCCAAAGGTAGTTCTAACCAAGGAGTTTGGAAGAATTTATGTAGAGCTGAACGGAGAACCTGCTACTGAATTGGTAGAAGCGCTAAAGAACGTATTTGGTATTGCCTCTATCAGTCCAGTAAAGGTGGCTAAGTCGGAACTCGAGGATATTGTGGCTGTCAGCCGCCATTTTTTAGAGATCATCGCTCCTGCACCGGGAACCACATTTAAGGTTAATGCGCGACGAGTATGGAAGGAGTTCCCGTATGGCTCTATGGAGATGAATAAGCTAGTCTCAACCCCACTGCTGCAAGGATACTCCGGACTTACTGTGGATGTAAAATCACCTCAACTGGAGCTGAAGGTCGAAATTCGCCAAGGTCATACCTATATATTTTGTGAAAATATTGCTGGTGTTGGTGGATTTCCGCTTGGTACGAATGGAAAAGCAATGTTATTGCTGTCCGGAGGCATTGATAGTCCTGTAGCGGGTTGGTCATCCATGCGTCGTGGACTTGAGGTGGAATGCGTACATTTCTATAGTTATCCTTATACGAGTGAGCTTGCTCGGCAAAAGGTGGTTGATCTTACGAGGGTTTTGTCACGATATGCGGGAGTCATCAAACTGCATTTGGTGCCCTTTACAGAGGTACAGACATCTTTTACTGGAATAGGTCAGGATAACCTGATTATTACGTTGATGCGTCGAGCTATGTTGAGGATTACTACACAGCTTGCTGAACGTGAGGGGGCACTCGCAATCGTAACCGGTGAAAGTCTGGGTCAGGTTGCTAGTCAGACGTTACCAAGCATGAACGTGATCGGCCGTGCTACAGATCTTCCTCTCCTACGTCCGCTGGTAATGATGGACAAAAGTGATATTGTGGAGCTGTCTAAGAATATAGGCACCTATGATTTATCTATCCTTCCTTATGAGGATTGCTGCACTTTATTCGTTCCAAAATCACCTACAACGAACCCGAATTTACGGATTGTAGATAAAATTGAAGCTACGCTCCCTGGATATTCTGCAATGCTGGATGCAGCGATTGAAGCCACGGAGACCGTGCTGATCACTCCCTATGGAGATGAGAAGCCTAAAGATGTAGTAAGTGCCCAGGCTGGATTACAGGAAGAATGGTTTTAATATTATAAAAAAAGGCTGTCTCATTCGTAGCAATATTTACGGCTGAGGCAGCTTTTTTGATTGTTTATGACTGGATTGACGTCTCCAGTGTCCTCCAATTAAAATGCCAATGATGATCACGAATATAAACAGAGCTTTCAATAGCGGATGCTGGTCAAAGAATGGGGATAGCTGCTGCTCATCTGTAATCATGCTTGACGCTGTAAACCCTAAGACAGCTGAGCCAATATAAATAATCCATGGATATTTGTTGATTAATTTAATAAAGAGAGTACTTCCCCAGACGACGATTGGCACGCTGATTAACAGTCCTATGACAACTAGAGAGATATTGTGCTTAGCAACGCCAGCAATGGCGATGACATTATCCAGTCCCATCGCAGCATCGGCTAGAATGATTGTACCCACAGCAGACCATAGGCTTTGGCCAGCCTTGATATTTGCTGAATTGTTCTCATCTGTTAACAGCTTATAGGCAATCAGAATAAGTAAAATCCCGCCAGCTAGTAGTAACCAGGGGATCTTTAATAGCCACACGACCAGAATTGTTGCGAAAATCCGTAATACGACGGCACCTGCTGTCCCGAGCATGATTGCCTTTTTTTGAGTACTGTTCGGCAAATTACGCGCAGCAAGCCCGATGACTATAGCGTTGTCTCCCGCCAGAATGAGATCTAGAAAGATAATATTGAGCAGTGATAATACAAACTCCCATATGGATGTATTCAAGGCGTAGTCACCCCTAAAGTTAGTTAAGATCAGCACGAAGATATGCTTAGTTTTGTATACGCAAAAAAAAGGGCATACATGCTTTCATCCTCAAAAAAAAGTTGGACAGGAAGCATAGCTTGTCACTTCCGAACATACATGTAGTTACATGTGATTCGGGGAGGTAAGAGAGAATGGAATCATTATTGCTCCTTGGTGAAATATTGATGATCAATCTTGTGCTGAGTGGAGATAATGCAATGGTCATCGCGATGGCCAGTAAAGACCTTCCGGAGAAACACCGGAAAATTGCGGTATGGTGGGGAGCTGCGGGAGCTGTTATTTTGCGCTGCGTGCTTACATTTGTCGCGGTATTACTGTTGAAAATCCCTTATATCCAAGCTGGAGGAGGAATTCTGCTGCTATGGATTGCGTTCAAGCTGCTGCTCGAAGAAGAGGAGGATCTCAGGGTAGCGGAAGTATCCTCCGTATGGAAGTCAATCCGAACGATTCTCGTGGCTGATTTTATTATGAGTCTCGATAATGTCTTGGCGATTGCCGGTCTAGCCAAAGGTGATTTGGCTTTAATTGTCATTGGGATTGCACTCAGCATTCCGATTGTAGTATGGGGAAGTGGCCTCATTGTAGGCTGGTTGCATAGATTTCCGGTACTCGTATTTATCGGCGCGTATATTTTAGCCTTTACAGCAGGTGACATGATGCTTCAGGATGCAAAATTAGGGACAATGCTATCCTTTTTACTCCCATCCACGCATTCCATCCTGCCGATTGCTTTAGGAATATTAGTGGTTGTAACCGGAGCCATTAAGCGGAGAACAACATTTGCAGGTTAATAATGTGCAATAAAAGGCAATACTAAAAGGACATCTCCATAAATTGGAATTGTCCTTTTTTTGACGTATCAGAAAGTCACTTTGCGGGGATAATTTGCGTGGTCAGTGATGGCATTTTGAGTGTATTTCAGATAAGATATGAATAAGAATCCTGTCGTTTTAAGGGCATGAGATGACATGGTAGTGAGGTAGACGTGAATTTGAAGGGATGGGTGAAAGATGTCTTCCAAGAATGACATTAGACTAGGAGTATTCATTGTAGCTGCTGGCATCGTGATTTTATTCGGTAAGCTGGGGGTCTTCGGATTTTTGGGACGTGCCCTTTGGCCGCTAGTGATTTTACTTCCTGGATTGGTTCTACATATGTTATTTTTTAGCCGCCGCGCTTCGGCAACAGTATTGATTCCCGCGGGGATATTAACGGTGTATGGTTTATTGTTTGGTCTTTGCAATATATGGGGATGGGGGCTTATGAAATATTTATGGCCTGTGCTTCTGCTTGGCATTGCCGTAGGCCTGTATGAATATTCCATCAATTCTCCAAGACGGACTGGGGGAATTTCTGCAATTGCTGTTATATTAGGCGTTCTAAGCATAGCGCTTTGTATTTTCAGTCTTATGGGAACTGGTGTGATCTATCTAATTGGTATTGTATTTATCGCTGCAGGGATTTGGCTGATTACTGGACGGGGCAGAACACGCAGCTGGAATAGATGGAATTGAAGCTAGCCGATGTTCTATCCTAAAAAAAAACGAAAATTGGAAACTGTTTTTTTCATAAAAAGACTTGCTTTTCATAGTGCTTTCACTATAATATTAATGTTATGTTGAAGCGTCGGCTTTCTGCCTGGCGCTTCTTTTGTGAGACTGCCGTGACATGCTACGAATTTTAACAGTTTTAATTTGATAAATGAGAGGATTTGGATACAAATCATGCATTCAAGAAAAGATATTCGCAACATTGCGATCATTGCCCACGTTGACCATGGCAAAACAACACTCGTCGATCAGCTTCTTCAGCAATCGGGGATCTTCAGCGCACACGAGCACCTTCAAGAACGTGCCATGGACTCTAACGATATCGAGCGGGAACGCGGAATTACAATCCTAGCTAAAAATACAGCAATTACTTATAAAGAGTTTTTGATCAACATTGTGGATACACCTGGACACGCTGACTTCGGTGGCGAAGTAGAACGGATCATGAAAATGGTTGATGGTGTATTGCTGGTTGTTGATGCTTATGAAGGCTGCATGCCGCAAACGAAATTCGTTCTGCGTAAAGCATTGGAACAAAAACTTACACCGATCGTTGTCGTGAACAAGATTGACCGTCCAGCTGCTCGTCCTAAGGAAGTTATTGATGAAGTACTCGATTTGTTCATCGAACTTGAAGCAAATGACGAACAATTGGAATTCCCTGTTGTTTATGCATCTGCCCTTAATGGTACTTCAAGCTTGGTTCCTGAAAAACAAGATGATACCATGCTTTCCCTATATGAAACAATTGTAGAGCACATTCCAGCTCCAACCGAAAGTGTTGAAGAGCCTCTTCAATTCCTTGTTACTTTGATGGACTACAATGAATACCTGGGACGTATTGCTATTGGCCGTGTAAACCGTGGTGTAATCAAACAAGGTCAATCTGTAACAGTTATTATGCGTGACGGTAAGAGTAAGACCGCGCGTATTGAGAAATTGTTCGGCTTCCAAGGTTTGAAACGTATTGAAACAGAAGAAGCGGGCGCAGGGGATATCGTTGCTATCGCAGGGATCAAGGATATCAACATTGGTGAGACCATTGCTGACCCACAACACCCTGAAGCACTTCCAGTTCTGAAGATTGACGAGCCAACCATGCAAATGACATTCCTTGTGAATAACAGTCCTTTTGCTGGTAAAGAAGGTAAATGGGTAACTTCCCGTAAACTACGTGAGCGTCTCTTTAAAGAGCTTGAAACAGATGTGAGTTTGCGTGTGGAAGAAACTGATAGTCCTGATGCATTTATCGTTTCTGGACGCGGTGAGCTTCACCTTGGTATTCTGATCGAGAATATGCGTCGTGAAGGTTATGAAATGCAAGTTTCTAAACCACAAGTAATCATTAAAGAAATCGACGGTGTCAAAATGGAGCCGCTTGAGCGTCTAATGATTGATATTCCAGAAGAAAGCATGGGCTCTGTTATGGAGAGTCTGGGTACCCGTAAAGCCGAAATGGTCAACATGATTAACAACGGTACGGGTCAAGTACGTCTGGAGTTCCTGATTCCTGCACGTGGTTTGATTGGTTACAACACTTACTTCTTGACTTTGACACGCGGTTACGGCGTTATGAACCATGCTTTTGACAGCTACGCTCCACTGGTTGCTGGTCAAGTTGGCGGACGTCATCAAGGTGTTCTTGTATCAAGTGAGACTGGATCAACAACTCAATATGGAATCGTGGGTGTTGAGGATCGTGGAATTCTCTTCTTGGATGCAGGTACAGAAATTTATGAAGGTATGATCGTAGGCGAGCATACCCGTGATAACGATATTATCGTTAACATCTGTAAAGAAAAAGCACTTACAAACATGCGTACCTCAGGCAAAGATGATACTGTAAAAATGAAGACACCACGTACCTTCTCTTTGGAAGGCGCGCTTGAATATTTGAATGATGATGAATATTGTGAAATCACACCTAAATCCATTCGTTTGCGCAAAAAGATTTTGAACAAAGGCGAACGCGAACGTGTAGAGAAGCAACGTAAAATGGCACAAGCAAACGCGTAAGATCAACTTATCATAGTAAAGAGCCGTCGGAGGTTTAACTTTCGGCGGTTTTTTTTATAACAAAAACTTCCCCTACTGATGATATAATGTAAACGTATCTTAAATTTGGGAGGAGTGCGGTATCTATGCAGGTCTGGTTTGCTGAGCATCCAATCGTCGCTTATATTGTTATTTTTATATTGCTTACATTTGTGTATAATCAGGTATTTCGTGTGAATCAGAAGTTATCGATTGGCAAAGAGATTATGCTCTACATAATGATGGCGATCGGCTCCGGCATGCTCCTCATTTTTCAACATGATAAGCTACCGATCATCCAGTGTCTGCTGGTTGCTGTCGGATTGATGTTGCTCGTACGAGTACGTTATATCATGGAAGCTCGGCAGAAGAGAAAGGCTGCAACTGCAGCAAAAAGACAGTAAACGAAACTTTTACTGCTTATGTAACGTCTATTTAAGTGTGGCAATTTTAATTCCAAATGAAATGAAGAGGACTTTATTCTACTATGAGTACACGAAACAGCAGTTTACCTCCAAGAGCAAGTGGGCAACAACCCAATAATAGAAAACAGCCTGTAAAGGGTGCTCCTAAGAAAAAAAAGCGTAAGAAACCGCAGAAAAGAGGTTTTTTTGGCAGATTAGTTAGAATCTTGTTAACCCTGCTGATTATTGCGATTCTTGGCGTATTGGGCTACGGCGGCTATCTGTATTGGAAGCTTGAGAATGGGGTCTTTAACGCAGGGAACAAAGGAACGGTTGCCCCAGGACATTCAGCTACAGAAAAACCATTGACGATGCTTATACTAGGTACGGATAATAGACCGAAGCATGAATCTAGATTGACAGATGTTATTATGGTTGCAGCGCTTAATCCTAAGACAAAATCAGCAACCATTGTCTCTCTTCCACGCGATACCTTAGTTGAGCTCAGTGGATACAAGCAAACGAAGATTAACGAATTCTATGCTCGCTTCAAAGGTAAGGAGAAGTCCTCTGGTATTTTGGCAGAAGATGAGATGAAGACCATGATGGGGAAATATCTAGATATTGATGTGGATTATACAACGATTCTGGATTTCCAAGGCTTCCGTGATGTGGTGGACGAGCTTGGCGGAGTCAAAGTCAACATTAGCGATAATATGTGTTATACAGACAGTGTAGACGGTACGAATATCAATCTGAAAAAAGGTCCGGCAGAGCTTAATGGAGATAAAGCGCTAGATTATGTGCGATATCGTAAATCTAATTGTAAGCCTAAGACTAAGGCTTCAGATGATTTTGATCGGAACAAACGTCAGAATGAGGTCCTTCATTCATTGGTGGATCAGATGCAATCGCTTGGCGGAGTATTAAAAATAGGCAAGGTTCTTGACGCAGTGGACAGCAACATGCAGACTGATATCGAAAATTCGCAGATTAAAGATATGATTGCGACTTATTGGAAGATTTCCAAAGAGGATATCGAATTCAAGCCTGTGACTGGAACATGGCGAAGTCCGTATGTATATATTAATGATGAGGAGCTTGAGGCTGCCAAGAAAAGCCTGCAGGATCGGTTAGCAGGAGTTTCTGCTAGCTCCACTTCGGAATCCACTGAGGCGCCTTAAAGACCTTAATAACACTTCGCTCTAAAATTGAATGCAAGTTTCAGCCTGTGCTATAATATAATAAATTGAATGAATTTACGCCGCATAGGGGGCCAGTACTTATGTCCGAAGCCGTTGCTCAGCTGAACGAAACCTTGTTATCGATGCTGCAATCGGAAACCTTTGTTCTTCTCAACACAGTTGATGCGGAATCAGGAGGTCCAACGTCCACGGCCATATCGTGGATTTATGCAGTTAGTCCTAGTACTGTGCGTCTGGCTGTAGATCATCGTTCCAGACTCGTGAACAACATGAAGATCAACCCTTTAGTAACTATTACTGTGTTTGGTGAGGGAACTGTTCATGCTATTAACGGCACTGCCGTTGTAAGACAGGATCCGCTTCAGGATGTCCCTTTCAAAATGTGCTGCTTTGATGTTGAAATTATGGCGGTGCGTAATGCGCTTTTTTATGGAGCGCAGCTTGAATCCGCCCCAAGATATGCGAAGGTTTATGATGGACGTGCCGCTGAGAAGCTGGACGGACAAGTATTTGCTGCCATGAAAAAAGCCTAGTGAGAATATCACTGGGCTTTTTTTGTCCTCTACTGTGCATTTTTTCGCGGTTTTGTATCTTCTGGCAGCTGCGGCATGATTCGACCGATGATATCAGCCAATTCGGATGAAAATCCGGAAATCGGATGTCCCTCGGAGATATGGCGACTCATGTCTGCTAATCTGCTGGAGAGATCCATATCGGCTGTGACAAGCGCACGTACACTTCTTGGGTCTTTGCGAATAGCTTCCGCTACAGAATATTTAATGCTTCCTACCCGTGACCGTTCTAGAGAACCTTCTACGTCAAGACCAACGATGGCCACCTTGTTCATGACTACACAGTGTGCACCATTCACACCAGGGACTCTTTTTGCTAACTGTTCAAAATGGTCCTTAAGTGCAATTTCACTTTCGCCCTTAACACTAACGGCTTGACCAGCTTTTGAGGTGGCCTTAGGATTAGTCACACCATCATTGGACAATTGTCGAACCTCATGGTTCCCCGGACCCTTTACAGCATTCGCTGATTGTTTATTCTGAGGAGAGGGTGATGTCTTTTTATTAGCGATACCGCAGCTTGTCAGTAGCAGCAGTACCAGCAACAGACACATTGATTTTCTCATATGTGCTTACTCCTTTCAGCCAAGATCGTTTCTGTACCTTATCTTTTCCCTTGGCGGAAAGAGTTATGTATGATCAATCAAACCAGGCGCTGTGGAGGGGATAATATGAACAAGATATTTGTGCTAGATACCAACGTGCTTTTGCACGACCCCAATTCGATTTTCTCTTTCAAGGAGCATGAGGTGGTTATTCCGGCGGTTGTGCTGGAAGAAATCGACTCCAAAAAGCGCAACGCTGACGAAATCGGTCGGAATGCCCGCACAGTTTCCCGATTGCTTGATGGACTTCGTGAACTAGGGCATTTGCATAGTGGTGTGGAACTGGAGCATGGAGGTAAGCTGAAGGTAGAACTTAACCATCGCAGTTTTGTGAAGGTACAGGAAATGTTTGGTGAGGTATCTAACGACAATCGGATTTTGGCTGTAGCTCTCAATTATTTAATCGAAGAGAAGGAGAAGCCAGATCCGCGTCCCGTAGTGCTTGTGAGTAAGGATGTGCTGGTCCGTATTAAAGCGGATGTGCTAGGGATTACACCAGAGGATTATTTGTCAGATCGTACTGGAGATTTAAATGAACTTTATACTGGTTACCAATCTCTGCAGGTTCATCCGGCATTGATTGATGAATATTACAGTCACCGTTCTTTAACGGTTAAACAGCTCGCGTTGTCGTATCCCTTGTACCCTCATGAATTTGTGATCCTCAAGGATGAGATCGGCACGGGCAAATCAGCACTTCTCAAAGTGAATAGTGATGCGACCCGTCTAGAGCCGCTCTATCTAGGCAATGATTCGGTTTGGGGGATCAGCGCCCGAAATGCTCAACAACGAATGGCTTTGGAACTGCTTCTAAATGATGAAATCCCACTTGTAACCATTACAGGTAAGGCTGGTACAGGGAAGACGTTATTGGCGCTTGCTGCCGGACTATTCAAAGTTGAGGATGAGCATAAATACAAAAAACTGCTCATTGCCCGGCCAGTAGTTCCCATGGGGAAAGACATTGGTTATTTACCCGGGGAGAAGGATGAGAAGCTAAGACCGTGGATGCAGCCTATTTATGATAATCTAGAGTTCCTGTTCGATACCAAAAAAGCTGGAGATATTGATAAAATATTAATGGGCTTAGGCAGCATACAGGTAGAAGCCTTAACCTATATCCGTGGACGTTCTATCCCTTCACAGTTCATCATTATTGATGAAGCTCAGAACCTTTCCCGTCATGAAGTGAAGACGATTGTTTCCAGAGCGGGTGAAGGAAGTAAGGTCATTCTTATGGGTGATCCGGAGCAAATCGATCATCCGTATCTGGATGCTGCGAGCAACGGGCTTAGTTATATCGTTGAGAAGTTTAAGCAGCAAGGGATTAGCGGACATATTACTTTGGAAAAAGGGGAGCGTTCCCGTCTGGCCCAATTGGCCGCGGATCTTCTCTAACCTTCAATCCTCTTTTCAGCCGGGAGAAACATAACTCCCGGCTTTTTCCTGCCCGCCCAGAAACGGAGGAGGGAATTAACGGTTGTGGTGCTTTAGAATGAGCGCGGTCAGCGGAGGGGGAGGAATTGTTCTGTAGAAGCGTTAGCGCTCGCCTTTGTCTCCGGATTTATACCGTTTAGGAACCGTTTAGGAATATAATCCATAAATCTGGAGACAACAGCGATCGGTAGAATAATCCGCACACGGAGCGCCTTTAGCGCTAAGATCACCCAGTCTTTTAATTGTCTCCGTCGTTTCACCTATATAATAGAAAGAGAACGTTTTCACATTCTAAAGACAAGCAGCGACGGGTTTGGTAAAATAGTGGAGACGAATCATGGGGAAGGTGGGAAATCGTGCTTAAACGCAAAAATTATTGGCTGCTTTTTGCAATTTTACTACTATCGCTGACAAGCTTGTCGCCCAGTATGGAATTGAGTACCAATAACGACCCACATCCTATGAAAAAGCCTCAAAGTCAGTCTACAAATCCTTCTTCAGGGGAAGAGGGTTCTATAGATAGTCTGCGTATAACAGTATCGCTAAATAGTGAGGAATTCAGTGAGCTGGAGCTTCTAAGCAATCGTTATACTTTAGAAAGTGGAGTAAAGGTGATATTAAGAAATATTGATAGCGAGGATGCAGACGAAGTTTTGAAGCATGATCTAACCATCGGAGACAGTCCGGATATCGTCATGGCGGATGGACGAAGTATTCTCGACTGGGCTACACGTGGATATTTATTACCGGTGGATGTTTATCAGAGCATTCCAGGAACTGCACCGTTAACTCAGTTGATCCCATGGATGCAATGGAACGGATATAATTGGGGAGTGCCGCTGGATATAGACCCTTATATCCTTGTTTATTCACCACAGCGTCTTGCGGAACTGGGATTCACCACCTTACCAAGAAGTCTGGAACAGTGGAATACATTGCTTCAGAATGTGCTTAAAGAGCAAGGGAAATATTTGCTCGCAATGGATACACGTAATCCATATGGATTGTCGGCGGTCATGGAGAGTATGAACAGCAGCTTGCTATCGGATAACCAAGAAGTGATGAATTGGACTCAGAATGCTCGCAGTTATTTTTACCTTACCAGTCGCTATAACAAAGATGTTTGGGATATGATTCAGAGCGGAAGCGTTGCTGTTGCTGCTCTACCACTATCAGAGTGGCAAAAACATGGCAATTCATCCTTAGTTGCTGAAGCACCACTGACCGCAAGTGACGGGAAAGGACTTGAATCCTATTACAGCCGTTCCTTTGCGCTTCCGGCGCAATCTCAAAGTCCAAAGGAAGCCGTGAATTGGTTGACATTTATTACCTCGGAGGATTCTCAGATGGATTGGCTGGAGAACACGGGGAGCTTGCCTGCGCTGGATGTCCTTTATCGTTCGGAGCATGCTTTTAAATATAAGCTTCCTTTCGGAGTCGAACTATTACTGACAGAAGAAACCGCCCCGGAGGTCGAATCCCAAGGCGGCTGGAGTAAGATTGCTGAAGCAGTATCCTTACTGCTTACAGGAAAAATTGATGCGGCAGGGTACAAAGACTTCATTAAGGAAGGTCTAGAATGAGATCGAAAGTTTAACTTGCAGGACGCCCTCTTTACTGTCTACTTTTGTGGCACGTAGAAAAGAAACGATTTTCCCAGGGTAAAAACCTAAATCAAATTCCCCTTCCAGTGTCCTTCTTGTGGTGTCAGGTAATTCGAGACCATTAAATACAACATGATCTACTTGGAATATAAGTCCGTTGATGGGTTCTTCCTGAATGATGTAGTGACCGGTTAATGAAAGGGCTAACGCTCCGCTTTTTCCAGTGGCAGTAATCGATCCGTCATTGAAATGAAAAGCGAAATCGTTAAATAGCTTATTCTGGGATTGAAGAAATTCGTTCAGATCCTCTTCTTTCAGATTTAGAACATAAGTCATCCCCTTACGAGTAAGGACTCCCTCTCGATTCTGGACAAACTGCGGTAACTTATTCATAGCAGATGATAATGCTTTGAAGTAGGTCTTTACCTCGCGTAAACCAATATTCTCCCAATATAATGTGAATTCTTGAAGAAGAGCGCTCATATTATCAGGGTCACTACTGTCTTTAATCCCGCCTTCAATTTCTTTATTGAGCGCAGCTACCCGAATTTTCTGTTCCTCAAGAGCAGTTCGTAGCTCCGCAAGATCCTTCGAGCTGCGTTGTGCAGCTTGGAGGGTCTTTTTTAGATCCCTATACTGATCCTCGTATTGTGTGAGAATGTCGCGGTCATTTCCAATAATTATTTCATAATAATCGAATAGAGCCAGGAATCTGCTAATACTTTTCGCGGATAAAAACGCAGCCATGAGACCGTCTCTATCCCCCATATAATAAGAACGCAGGACTGCGCCTGCACGCTCTTGTTGCTTTGCGATGGCAGATTTTTTCTGGCTGGCTTGCTCTTCGAGGGATTCTACCTTTTCTTCAAGCGCTTTTTGTTCGGCTGTAATCTTGATGATTTCCCGCTCGATTTCTGCGGAAGACAAAGTCTGCTCCAGAAGTTTACGGGTTTCTTCATTATCTGGTATAGAGGAATTGAAAAAAGAACCGCTTGGATCGGCAGACAGGTACATCGTAGATTGTAACGGGAACAATGTACAACAGAAGAGAATTAGTATGGTTGCCATCATGCGGCTTAGGGAATTGCGGGAGCGCACCACACCACCACCTTTTTTTTGAAATATAAGAAATTTCTGTTTCACTCCATAAATCATCCTTCTATTTCTCGTAGAAACGGAAACCGTCCCCAAAAGGGTCGGCAAAGCCGATTCTTCTTGAATTGATATATGTATGTACTAATAATATGTTTAACCCTTCTAAAATAGCATACATACAAAAATATCCCCACAAAGTGAGGCTATCCTTCAAATATAAGAAAGTATAAGCTTCACGTTATACATTATCCTTATATCTCGCGCATAAACGCTTACCGTCCTTTAGGGACACCGAAGGCGTTATTGCTTCGATGCGTACTCGGGTATTTTGTGAGGGCCTCATATATATACTAGCTTATAAACAAAAAAACGGAAGTGATCCTTATTAGATAAGGACCTCATCCGCTTCAAGAGAGTACTGCAATTTATAGTGGAAGACCCATTTGAAAGATCGTCCAATAGCTGAAACCGGTGAAAGTCAAAATCATGTATGCCCAAAAAAGTAGGACATAAGTTTTTTCAGTAAACTTCAAATAACCGAGAATTACAAAAAAAGCGGTTTGTAAAAAGAAAAGCAAGGCCATTTCTGTCAGACCTCCGGCAAAAGCCATCAATCCAATAGCCAGTGTAAAAAAACCTAATACCCGAAACATGCGGTCCAAGAGAGAGTCCCCCTTCCAGTATGTATCTCACGAATATTCCTTCGACTTATTATACCCGTTCAGTAAAAATGTGTAAACGAATTCATTGAAAAAAATGTACTAATCTTCATAAAATGCGATTTTTATAATTGACTGAGGTGATTAATGATTGAAAAAAGAGAATTTATAACTTAAAGCGTATGATGTGAGCAGATAATGGAAATACAATTTAGTATCAAATAGATTCTATGAACTCTATGAGAAGCATAGAAATGGAGTAAGCAGCTTTTATCCCTATTCACTACCCGGCAGAGCTGCCGGTTATGGAGATGGTTATTTCAAGATGTTGTTAGGAGGTTTGGTTGGATGACAGCCGTTAGACAGGATGCTTGGAGTGCAGAAGATGATCTAATACTGGCAGAAGTAACCTTGCGTCACATTCGGGAGGGCAGTACACAACTTGCTGCTTTTGAAGAAGTGGGCGAGAAAATCGGCAGAACGTCGGCTGCGTGCGGATTCCGCTGGAACAGCTGTGTTCGAAAAAGCTATGAAGGCGCAATCGGAATCGCAAAAGGTCAACGTCAGAAACGAAGTTACCTGAAAAAGCAACCGTCAGTTAGAGGAGCACAGGTAGCGGGTCTGATTCTCGGGGATACCGACGAGGAATTCGGACGAGGCGAAGGATTAAGCGAGAACACATTATCCATTGATGCGGTTATACGTTTCCTGAGACAATGGAAAGGTACAATCCAGGAAGCAGGACGTCAGCTGAAAATGCTGGAGAGAGATTTGCGCGAGAAGGAAGATGAATTAACAGAATTAAGATCTGAGAATGAGCGGTTGTCCAAAGAGGTTAATCTTGCTCAAAGTGACTACCGGGTAGTCAACGATGATTACAAAGCTTTAATTCAGATTATGGATCGTGCTCGTAGGCTCGCTTTCTTAAACGAAGAAGAAGAAGAAATGAAGACTCGTTTTAAAATGGATGGGAATGGAAATTTAGAACGTATTGAATAAACGGTTTGCAAACTAAAACACCCGTAAGTGGTTCGCTTTATTAGCGCCATTTGCGGGTGTTTTGATTGGGTATTGCCCCTTATAAAAGAGGACAACGACGTTTCTTCTTGGTATATTAAGGCTATACTTAGAAAAATTGCGCTTGAGATCAACAGGAGGATCAGATGAGAATCGATATAATCGGTGCGGGTTCACTTGGTCTGCTTTTGGCAGGAAGGCTGATTGCATCCGGGAATAAAGTGAGATTGTGGTGTCGAGGGATAGAGCAGTGCCGGCAATTAGAGAACGAGGGCTTAACTGTGAGTTATGAAGATGGCCGCGATTCGATTTCGATTTCGGGGGCTCGATTTGCGTTCGCACCCATAGAGGAGTTTACAGATGCGTATTTTCGTGAGCCAAGTGATTGGATCATAGTGACGGTTAAACAGGATATATTACATAATGTTTTACCTGAATTTCTATCCCCCCTTAGGGAAGAACAGGCACACATCATTTGTTTTCAAAATGGCATAGGACATATGGAGATGCTCAGAGACTTGTTACCGAAAGCTAATTTATATGCTGCCGTTACAACAGAAGCTGCGAAGCGCAAATCTTTGACTGAGGTCATTCATGCAGGTGCCGGGGAGGTGTGGATAGGGAGATGGGGCTTAAAGAATGGACAAGCTCATATCATACATACTGATTTACAAGCGAAATATTTAATAGAAGTCCTCATTTTGGCAGGATTCTCCGCCTTTTTGTCGAATGAAGTGGGTACCATGATTTACCGGAAGCTCCTAATCAATGCCGTAATTAATCCACTCACGGCGATTTGGCGTGTTCCAAATGGTGAGCTGCTTGCATCAGAAGGGCGCCTGCAGTTAATGAAAGAACTTTTTAGAGAAGCTACTATGGTATATGATGCCTGCGGAGTTGCTTATGATCACGATGCGTGGGATAACATCCTTAAAGTCTGCAGGAATACGGCTGGCAATACTGCGTCCATGCTGGCAGATGTTCTCGCTTCGAGAACCACAGAAATTCAATGGATCAATGGAAGTCTTGTAAATATGGCAGAAAGAACGGGAACGTTGGTTCCTTTACATCGCTTGATCTGTCAACTAGTAGAAGGAATAAAGGTATGATCTCGGAGGAGAGGTGAAGCTATGGGATTGCTGATGAATTCGGTCATTACTTTGAGCTTGATTCCAATAGTACCGTTTTTAATTGTTTATTTCATTGGAAGAGGCTTAAAAAAAGATAAAAAGAAAACTTTTATGCTCGCTATGGACGTAACTACATTTTTTTTATTATTATCGGTCTCCGCATTATTTAACAACTTATTTAATAACGGTTTTGGGTTTTATCTTATACTACTTATTGTATTAATATCCACTGGATTGATTGGCGGCGCTCAGAATCGACTGAAAGGAAAGGTAGATGGAAAGCGGTTATTTCGGGCAGTTTGGAGACTTTCTTTCTTTTTTATGAGTGTAGGATATTTATTATTTATGTTTGTAGGGCTAATTAAGTACATATCACAAGCGATGTAATGTTCCACTGCTTCGGTGAAGCGGCAACGTCACAAAAGTTTAAAGTTTTAATAAAAAAAGAATTTTCTGAAAACATTCCACTAGATTTTTTTGACCACTGGTTGTATAATCATAAACCATATACCACATTCTATTTAGGGGGAACTGCTAGATGAAGAAGAGTAAAAGTCTATTGCTAATGCTTGCATTAGTACTTGTTATCGGCACAGTGCTTGCTGGCTGCGGCGGAAACAATGCAAACAGCGGCAACAAAGGTAACGCTGGTAACACTGGTAACACGGCAACTGGTAATGCGGCTACAGAAGAGAAATTGGCTGCGGACCAAACATTGAGAATCAACCTAAGCTCTGAGCCTCCAACATTTGATCCAGGATTGGCTCAAGATAGCCAAGCTCACACTGTCCTGACAACAATGTACGAAGGTCTGACTCGCATGAATGCTGAATCTGGTCAAGCTGAACCAGGTGTTGCTGAAAGCTGGGACATTTCCGCTGACGGTCTGGTATATACTTTCAAACTCCGTGATTCACAATGGAGTAACGGCGATCCTGTAACAACAGAAGACTTCGTTCGCGCTTGGAAACGCGTGCTCGATCCTGCTGCTGCATCCGCTGCACCTTACGCTTATCAATTGTATTACATCAAAAATGCTGAAAAGTTCTATAACAAGGAAATTACTGATTTCAGTCAAGTAGGTATCAAAGCGGTTGATGAGAAAACTCTAGAAGTTACTCTTGAAGCCCCAACTCCTTACTTCCTTGGATTGCTTTCCTTCTACACTTATTACCCTGTACACAAATCCATTGAGAGTAATCCAAAATGGGCAACAAGCAAAGACACTATGATCGTTAACGGTGCTTTCACTCTTACTGAGTGGACTACAGGTCAAACACTTGTTGTAACTAAAAACGATAAATACTGGGATAAAGATTCCATTAAACTTAGCAAAATCGATTTCTCCCTTGTAAACAGCGGTGCAACTGAGTTGCTCAGCTACAAGAACGGTGAATACGATCGTGCAGGTGGACCAACTGGTGAAATTCCATCAGAACAAATTCCAATCGTACAAAAAGAACTTCCAAAAGAATTTAGCCGTAAAGGTATTGCTTCCGTATACTACTACGAATTCAATATCACTGAAAAACCTTTCACTAACGCAAAAATCCGTAAAGCTCTTGCAATGTCCATTAACCGTCAAGCTTTGATTGACAATGTAGTACAAGGTGGACAATTCCCAGCATTCGGTTTTGTACCTCCAGGTATTGCTGGTGCTGATGGTGAATTCCGTACAGCAGTTAAAGATAGCTACTTCACTGAAGATCTAGAACAAGCTAAAACATTGCTTGCTGAAGGTCTGAAAGAAGAAGGCCTTGACAAATTGCCTACATTCTCATTGACTTACAACACAAGTGAAGGTCACAAGAAAATTGCTTTGGCAATTGCTGATATGTGGAAAAACAATCTTGGTGTTGACGTACAAACCGTTAACCAAGAGTGGGCTGTATTTATCGAAAACCGTCAAAACCTGAACTACCAAGTTGCACGTGCTGGTTGGACTGCGGATTACAATGATCCAATGACTTTCCTTGATATGTGGGTAACAGGCGGCGGTAACAATGATACTGGTTACGCTAATCCTGAATATGACAAATTGATCAGCGAAGCTAAAGCAAGCACTGACTTGAAAGTACGTCAAGACAAGTTTGCAGCAGCAGAGAAATTGCTCATCGAGCAAGATCAAGTTTTGATTCCATTGTACTACTACACTAACAACTCCCTGACTAAAGAGTACCTTAAAGGTGTTACTCTTGACTTCAGTGGTGCAATTGACTTGACTCGTGGATACTTGCTTGAGCACTAAGATTTTGCTCTAGTAATTTAAACAGAATAGTTAGTTGACTGAAGTAACACAATACTTCGGGATATATATGTGGAACTCCATATATATCCCTTTTTTTTGTATTCCAGTCTATTTGTTATTTATTGTTATTTATAACATATTTAGAAAATGGACAAAAATCCGTTTTTTTCATAAAATCAATATAATGCTCTCAAAAAATTTGTCGGAGGAGGTGTGATGGGGATGGTTCGTTATGTCGCAAATAAATTCTTCTATATGTTGGTTTCATTATTTGTACTGATTTCAGCAACTTTTTTCTTGATGAAAGCTATTCCAGGGGATCCGTTTACTTCTGAGAAAAAAGTACCGCCAGAAATTAAAGCACGTTTGATGGAGCAATATGGTCTGGACAAGCCGCTCTCTCATCAGTATTTTAAGTATTTAGGTGATATTGTCCAAGGTGATTTGGGTGTATCCATGAAACGCCTGAATCAAGATGTATCTCATTTGATCAGTCAAACCTTTTCAGCGTCGCTGAAGCTGGGACTCGTCGCAATTGTTGTGGCGGTTATTGTTGGGGTTCTTCTCGGCATGTTAGCGGCACTCTATCACAGAAAGTTTCTTGACAGCGCCGCGATGGTGTTGGCAGTTCTGGGGATTGCGGTTCCGAGCTTTGTAGTCGCGTCATTATTACAGTATGTGTTCGCTTTCAAATTGGGTTGGGTACCGGTTTCAGGATTTAAAGGGCCAATCTATTATTTCTTACCTGTAGCAGCACTCTCGGCACAGCCGATAGCCTTTATAGCTCGCTTGACCCGTTCAAGTATGCTTGAGGTTCTGAATGCGGATTATATCAAAACGGCTAAGGCTAAAGGGTTAAGCTGGATGGCTATTCTGAGCCGCCATGTACTTCGCAATGGTATCCTGCCTGTAGTTACTTACATGGGACCTATGACAGCTAACATCGTAACTGGTTCGGTTGTAATCGAGCAGATCTTTGGTGTTGGGGGCATTGGTAAACAGTTCGTGGAAGCGATTGGTGTCCGTGACTATACCGTTATTATGGGGATTACCATTTTCTATGGTGTACTACTCATGGTAGCCCGTTTCATTACTGATATTGCTTATGTATTGATTGACCCACGTATGAAACTAAGTGGAGGAAAGGAGGGCTAATTAGTGGCTAGTGATAATAACTTGCTAAAGAACATGAATCTAAAACCGGAAGACTTTCAAAAAGTCGGTATAGATGAAAAAGAAGCCGAGGTAATTCAGCGGGAGAGTCTCTCTGCCTGGAAAGATTCTTGGCAACGGTTGCGTCAGAACAAAATGGCAATGACTGCGCTTGGTATTCTAGGTTTGATCGTGCTTGCAGCGATCTTCGCTCCTTTTTTCTCGAAATACAACTATTATTCCAATGACTTGATGAGCACCAATAAGCCCCCTTCCTCTGAACACTGGTTTGGAACGGATGATCTTGGACGTGATATTTTCGTTCGTACTTGGTACGGTGCACGGATCTCCTTGATCGTAGGTTTAGCTGCTGCAGCCATCGACTTGTTTATTGGTGTTATCTATGGTGGAATTATGGGTTACTTCGGTGGCCGTGTAGATAATATCATGAACAAATTCTCTGAAATTTTGTACTCTATTCCTTATTTGCTGGTTGTAATTTTGCTCTTGGTCGTGCTTGAACCAAGTCTTGGTACAATCATCCTAGCTTTAACCATAACAGGCTGGATTACGATGTCTTGGATTGTACGTGGAGAAATTATGCAACTCAAGAATCGCGAGTTCGTATTGGCTTCCCGTTCCATGGGTGCTGGTTCTGCAAGACTGTTGTTCAAGCATCTTCTGCCGAACGCAGTTGGTCCGATTATCGTAACCATTACACTTTCTGTACCAAATGCAATTTTTGCTGAGGCCTTCCTAAGCTTCTTGGGTCTTGGTGTACAAGCTCCTATCGCTTCACTTGGATCTATGATTAACGATTCACTCACCGGTTGGTTGTACTATCCATGGCGCTTCCTGTTCCCTGCCATTCTGATCAGTTTAACCATGCTTTCTTTCAATATTTTCGGTGACGGTCTTCGTGACGCGCTTGATCCTAAGCTGAAGAAATAGGAGGGATTAAGGATGGAACCTATTTTACAAGTCAAAGATTTGCATGTTTCATTTTTTGTTAAAGGCGGAGAGGTACAAGCTGTCCGTGGTATGAATTTTGAAATTGGCAAAGGTGAAACGGTTGCCATCGTCGGCGAGTCCGGCAGCGGTAAGAGTGTAACTGCACAATCGATTATGCGTTTGATCCCTTCCCCACCCTCTAAAGTGAAAAAGGGAGAAATTATTTTCCAAGGACAAAATCTGCTAGACAAAAGCATGAAAGAAATGGAATCCATTCGCGGTAAAGATATTGGCATGATTTTTCAAGACCCGATGACATCTTTGAACCCAACCATCAAAGTGGGCAAACAGATCACTGAAGTTTTGATTAAACATCAGAAAATGTCAGCGGCCGAAGCGAAAAAGCAAGGTATTGAGATGCTTAATTTAGTTGGTATCAAAAATGCTGAGGCTCGCTTTAACCAATATCCCCACGAATTCTCAGGCGGCATGCGCCAGCGTGTAATGATTGCAATCGCGTTGGCCTGTCGTCCGGCTTTGCTCATAGCGGACGAGCCTACAACGGCTCTTGACGTAACCATTCAGGCGCAGATCATGGAAGTTATGAGAGAGATGCAGCAAAAACTAGGTACCTCCATTATTTTGATTACCCATGATCTAGGCGTCGTTGCCGGTATGTGTGATCGGGTTATCGTAATGTATGCAGGTGAAGTTGTGGAGACTGGAACAAGATGGGAAATCTTTAAGAATCCACAACATCCATATACCAAAGGTCTGCTGCGCTCAATGCCGCGTCTGGACCAAAAGAAAGGCGAGCCGCTTATTCCGATCATCGGCACACCGCCAGATCTGATCAAGCCGCCGATCGGATGTCCGTTCACCGCGCGTTGCAACGAAGCAATGCATGTTTGCGAACAAATCGATCCCGGCGCCACAGAATTCAGCGAAACGCATATGGCGCGTTGCTGGAATCTGCATTCGATGGCCAAGGAGGTGCAGTACTCTTGAGTAAGAACCTAATAGAGGTAGAAGGTCTTAAGAAATACTTTAATGTAGGTAAAGGCAAGGTTCTTAAGGCTGTTGATAATATTAACTTCTCCATCCGTGAGGGCGAGACGCTTGGAATGGTAGGAGAATCCGGTTGTGGTAAGACTACTGCTGGACGTACAATTCTTCGTTTGTATGAGCCAACTGCCGGAAGTGTGAAATATAATGGTACAGACATTTATAAATTGCCTTCTAACAAAATGAAAGCTATGCGTCGTGACATGCAGATGATTTTCCAAGATCCGTACGCATCGCTTAACCCGCGTTTTACGGTTTCTGATATCATCGGCGAGGCACTGGACATTCACGGAATGGCTGGTAGCCGTGCAGAACGTAAAAAGCGGATCGAAGAGCTGCTCGATATGGTTGGTCTTAACCACGATCACGCAACTCGTTATCCGCATGAATTCTCTGGTGGACAACGCCAACGTATTGGGATTGCCCGTTCGTTAGCGGTAAATCCTAAGTTCATCGTTTGTGATGAGCCGATTTCCGCGCTTGACGTATCCATTCAGGCTCAGGTCGTTAACTTGCTTAAAGAATTGCAAGATCGTCTGGGATTGACTTATCTTTTCATCGCGCATGATCTATCCATGGTTAAACATATCAGTGATCGCGTAGCTGTTATGTACTTGGGTAAAATGGTAGAATTGGCGGAAAGTGAAGAGCTTTATGCGAATCCTATCCACCCTTATACCAAATCTCTCTTGTCAGCTATTCCAATTCCGGATCCGGAAATTGAAGTGAACAAGAAACGCATTCACTTACATGATGAGCTTGGTAGTCCTATTTATTCCGCTAACGAAAAGAGCAATGATAGCGACTTTGAATTAGTAGAAGTATCAAAAGGACACTGGGTAAGCAAAAAATTTGCTTAAATCCATAGCGAATATTAGACAGGCGGGAGCGTTATGCTCTCGCCTCTTGTATGTAGTGGGGATATTTAAAAATTAGTTTATAGTACGAAAAAATAATACGGCTGCTAATGCATTGCTTTTTTTGCAGGATGCATTTCTTTTGACGTGGCCTCTGACTTTGGATACAATCATAAAGAGTTTACGAACTTGGGTTTACATATAACTGCTCAGTAGAACTGGAGGCACTAGCAAATGAATATTGTAAAGGAACCGCTCCCGGGTGGATCTGCACTCGCGCGCGACTATATAGAAAATTTTGAAAAGGTTAGTCATTTGTATGGTGGGGATTTCCGAAGTAAAGAGCGTAGAAGCACTCGGGCAGAGTGGCTGGATCGCAGTGAGAATCTCCGTGCCGACCGAACACAAATTGCTGAATGTCTCCGTCAATATAATGAGAAGCATAATTCACATGATGCGGTGAAGGCTTCGTTGGCGCTTTTGGAACAGCCGGGAACGTTAGTAGTTACTGGTGGGCAACAAAGCGGATTATTTACAGGACCACTACTTGTAGTGTATAAAGCAATGACAACCATTATGGCTGCAAAAGAAGCTGCTGAGCAGCTCGATCGACCTGTAGTGCCATTATTCTGGATCGCAGGTGAGGATCATGACTGGGATGAAGTGAATCATACGTATGTATTGAATCGTACGCAGGAGATCACAAAGATTAAGATAGAGAAATCAGAGGAGAAACGTTCCTCAGTGAGTAATATTCGTGTAGAAGAGGAAAGCTGGCAGCAAGTGGTGGAACAGCTGGATGGGATGCTTCAAGATAGTGACTTTAAACCGCAAATTATGGAATTCATTCGATCTTCTTCGTTTAGAGCAGATAGTATGACGGATGCTTTTGCCAAGCTAATGGGTTCTTTATTTGGTAAATTTGGTCTGATCCTGCTTGATTCTGCTGATCCTAATCTACGCAAGTTAGAAGAGCCATTCTTTACATCGCTAATTATGCAGAACGATGCACTGGAAACAGCGTATATGAATTCTGCTTCTGATATCGTGAACGCTGGGTATGAACTTCAAGCCGACGTTACGGCAGGCAATGCCAACCTCTTTTATATTCATGAAGGTGTACGGTTATTGCTTCACAAGAAGGATGGAGTCTTTGCCGATCGCAAGGGCCAGGTATCATTTACCCGTGAGGAATTACTAGAGGAAGTAAAAGCACATCCGGAACGCTTCAGCAACAACGTATTGACACGCCCGCTTATGCAGGATTATGTGTTGCCGGTTCTAGCAACGGTGCTAGGTCAAGGAGAGATTGCTTATTGGGCCATTCCGCATCGTGCGTTTGAGGTGGTCGGGGGACAAATGCCTTTAATCATCCCAAGAATGTCTTTCACTGTGGTAGAAGGTACGCTTCATAAGCATATGGATAAATATCAACTAAGCTTTGAGGATGTAAGACAGGGACTAGATCGTAAAAGACATGAATGGCTGGCTGCACAGGATGAGCTGGGAATCGAACGTCGATTTGAGGAAACTAAAGCATCTTTCTCAGCTATGTACGAACCGCTCATCGAACAGCTTGGATCCATACAGGCAGGTCTACTTAAACTAGGAAATAACAATAAAGATAAGATTTTGGATCAGATTACTTTCTTACAAGCAAAGGCCCAAGATGCAATGGCGAAACAGAATGAAGCTGCAATCCGACAATGGGAGCGAATCGAGCTGTCGTTAATGCCACTGGGTAAACTGCAAGAAAGAGTATACAATATCATGTATTACTTGAACCGCTACGGACTTCCATGGTTGGATGAGCTGATGGCGATAGAACCGGATTATAGTGGGACACATCGCATCATTTATATGTAGGGAAGTAATGCTTCACAAAACAAAGCAGATGCTTACGATGCGAGTTTTGTACGAAGTATATTCAATGTAGTAACGCTCACAAAACATGGATTATGCTTACGAAGCGAGTTTTATTGCGAAGTAAAACATAGAAGTATTGCTCCATAAAACAAAGCGTATGCTTACGATGCAAGTTTTATTGCGAAGTAAAACATGGAAGTATTGCTCCATAAAACTTTTAGGAGGTTTCATTATGAGTTCAACTAATCAAAATAGTATCGTGGCTGATATGTCACTCGCACCCGAAGGACATTTGAAAATCGACTGGGTCCGTCAACATATGCCGGTATTGAACCGTATTCGTGAGCAGTTCGAAGCTGAACAGCCATTTAAAGGTCTAAAAGTCTCAATTACGCTTCATCTGGAAGCTAAAACCGCATATCTTGCGAAGGTTGTCAAAGCAGGCGGTGCAGAAGTAACTATTACCGGATCGAATCCGCTTTCCACCCAGGATGATGTATGTGCGGCACTTGTTGAGGACGGCATCACAGTATTTGCTAAATACAACCCGTCTCCCGAAGAGTTCAAAGCTCTGAATATCAAGGCACTCGAAAGCAAACCGGATTTGATCATTGATGATGGCGGGGATTTTGCTACATTGCTACATTCGGAGCGTCCTGATCTGATGGAGAATATTCGCGGGGGTGCTGAAGAAACAACAACCGGCATCATTCGTCTAAAAGCTCTTCAAAAACAGGGTGTTTTGAAGTTCCCAATGGTCGCAGTAAATGATGCTTATTGCAAATATTTGTTTGATAACCGTTATGGCACAGGCCAATCTGCATGGGATGGCATTATTCGGACAACTAACCTGATCGTTGCGGGCAAAACCGTAGTTGTTGTCGGATACGGCTGGTGTGGTAAAGGTGTTGCGATGCGTGCCAAAGGTTTAGGTGCCAAAGTGGTTGTCACTGAAGTCGATGCCATTAAAGCCGTTGAAGCACATATGGACGGTTTCGAAGTGATGCCTATGCTGGAAGCTGCTAAGGTCGGTGATTTCTTCGTTACAGTTACAGGTAACCGTTATGTCATTCGCGGGGAGCATTATGATGTTATGAAGGACGGAGCAATCATGTGCAACGCAGGCCATTTCGACGTTGAAGTGAATAAGCCTGAATTGTCTGAAAGATCCGTATCCCAGCGAACTGTTCGCAAAAATATCGAAGAATACCAGCTTCGCGACGGCCGTAAACTATATCTGCTTGCAGAAGGCAGACTTGTAAATCTGGGTGCTGCGGATGGACACCCTGCCGAAATTATGGATACGACCTTTGCGCTTCAGGCGCTGTCGCTGAAATATGTAAATGATAATTATAAGAGCATTGGCGTAAAAGTTGAGAATGTTCCTTATGAGCTGGATGAGCAGGTAGCACGCTATAAGCTGGAAAGTCTAGGTATTAACATCGATAGCCTGACTCCAGCACAAGTGGATTATTTGGACAGCTGGAATTTAAACGATTAATTGCGGTACGCACAACGATAAAGAGTATTAACCAAGTCTACCTTGAACTGAAGCAACTTTTTAAAAATATAAGAGAGTATAAGTTTCACGATATACATTATCCTTATATTTCTCGCTTAAACGTTTCGCGTCCTTAAAAGGACGCCGAGGACGTTTATGCTTGAAAAGCCATGCAACGGACAAGATTCCGATTGTATGGCTTTTTTTATATTACACATTTAGACGCTAAACGTCCGTATTAGGATGCTCCAGGCGTTTATGCTAGGTGGAGAAATGTTTTTCGGGTAATGATCTATCTGATTTAGAAAAAATTTCCTTGCGCCAGAAAAAGGTTTTTGATTTTTAATGGCGAATCTATTATGCTTAAGTGGTGAAAAGTGGGGCAAAGTGGGGATTCGGGGATTAGGGGTGGGAAAAGGATGTTCATGGGAGAGTATCAACACAGCATTGACGACAAAGGCCGAATCATTATTCCGGCTAAACTTCGTGAATTGCTTGGAACCTCCTTTGTGGCGACCCGCGGCCTAGACTCCTGTCTATTTGTTTATCCCATGGAAGAATGGGCAATCATGGAACAAAAGCTAAAAAGCCTTTCACTGATGAAATCAGATGCCCGCGCATTCAGCCGCTTTTTTTTCTCAGGCGCAACAGAATGTGTATGGGATAAGCAGGGAAGGGTAAACCTGCCGGCCAATTTAAGGCAGTATGCCAAACTGGACAAAGACTGTGTTATTCTGGGCGTTTCGAACCGGGTGGAAATCTGGAACAAAGAGCTATGGGAGCAGTACTTCGAACAGTCCGAGGAATCGTTCAACGAAATTGCCGAAAAATTGGTGGATTTCAATTTTGATCTATAAAACACAATATCGAATACTGTCCTGGAGGGATGCAGCTTGTTTCACCACATCACGGTGCTTAAAGAAGAAGCGACAGAAGGGCTGCACATCAAAAAAGACGGAATCTATGTAGATTGCACTCTCGGTGGAGCGGGTCACAGCTCACTAATTGCTTCCAAGCTTAGCGGCGAAGGCCGATTAATCTGTTTGGACCAAGATGATTGGGCGCTGGAGAACGCTAAAGAGAGACTGGCCGAATACGGAGACAAGGTTGTACTTATTAAGACCAATTTCCGTGATCTGGAGAGTGTACTAAAGGATGTGCCCTTTGTACCACAAAAAGATGGCATTCCCCAAGTGGATGGAGTGCTCTTTGATCTTGGCGTATCATCTCCGCAGTTTGATGAGGGAGAGCGCGGATTTAGTTACAATCATGATGCTCCGCTGGACATGCGTATGGATCAGACAGCCCTTTTAACGGCTGCTGATATTGTGAATACGTGGTCTGAGCAAGAGATCGCCCGTGTGCTTTTTCAATATGGAGAAGAGAAGTTCTCGCGAAGAATCGCTAAGAAAATTGTAGACAGAAGAGAAGAAAGTCCTGTGGAGACCACCGGAGAATTAGCAGAGCTTATCAAGGAAGGTATTCCGGCTGCTGCACGAAGAACGGGAGGGCATCCCGCTAAACGGAGCTTTCAAGGTTTACGGATTGCTGTTAATGACGAGTTGGGTGCTTTTGAAGAAGGATTACATAGCGCAGTACGTTGCCTTGCACCAGAAGGTAGAGTCTCCGTTATCACTTTTCATTCACTCGAGGACCGAATTTGCAAGCAAATACTAAGCAGCTATTTAAGCAGATGTACATGCCCGCCTGACTTTCCGTTTTGTGTATGCGGCGCGAAAGGCACGCTTAAGTTAATCAACCGCAAACCGCTTGTGCCCTCTGAGGAAGAGCTTGAGCTTAATACTCGAGCCCGTTCAGCTAAGCTGCGCATTGCAGAAAAATTGTAATTGACGATAAAGGAGAGTCAGAGATGGCCTATACCCGCGGCAATTTAGCAGTTCAGCCCAAAAGAAAAGAAGAGGTAAACCCCCTTTACCGCGAGAAGACAAAAGTAGTTACCAAACGAAGAGTACTTCCGCTGCAAGAGAAACTTTTGTATATGCTGACGCTAGGAGTATGCGTTTTGGTGGCTATCACCCTGATTTCACGTTACGTTCATATTTATGATTTGAACTTGCAGGCCCAGAAATTAGATAAGGAGATAGCAAGTGCTAAGAAGCAGATTTCCACGTTTGAAATGGAGAAGCAAAATTTGGAGCAGAAGGTTGCCCAAAAGGCAAAGGATCTTGGCTACGTAGCACCGGATGAAAATGCTACCATATTTATTCCGGCGAGTCCGCTATCGACTGAAGGCGATAATTAGTGAGCGATTGGCAAGATCGCAATAAAAAAAGTTGTGAGGTTCGCTTATGGTAAAGAGAATAAAACTTCGCACGCTGTTTATAGGAGGGTGTATTACCCTCTTTTTTCTTGTTTTGATAGCTAGAGTGTTCTGGATTCAAGTTGTGGAGGGTTCGGATTGGCAAGAAAAGGCTGCTACACTTTGGGCGCATACCTCGACTATCAAAGCAGAGCGAGGGACGATTTCTGACCGTAATGGGAGTGTGCTCGCTAGTGATGTCCCCGCTTATACTGTGGTTGTGAATCCGGCAGTCATTGCTGAAAAGGGAATCGGTGATGAGGTCGTCAAGGGATTGCATGAGCTACTCGGCAAGCCGGAAGATGAGCTACGGAAGCTGATAGAAGCTAAAGACGAGAACGGCAAATACCTCAAGAACCGTGAAGTTCGTAACGAAGGCTGGAAGATCGATCAGGAACTTGCTGATAAGGTGAAAGAATTTTATGTAGCCCTAGGTAAAGAGCATAAAATTCAAGAGACTGGGATTGGTCTGGTTAGAGAGCAGAAACGATATTACCCTAAGGGTTCGCTTGCTGCGCATATTTTAGGGTATACAGATCGGGATGGCAAGGCGATTATGGGTCTGGAAAAATCCTTAGATGAACAGCTTAAGGGTTCCGATGGCAAACTGCTTTATCAAAGTGACGGTCAAGGGGTTAAGCTGCCGGATTCGAAAGATACCTATAAACCCGTAGTAAATGGAAGTAATTTCAAGCTTACAATCGACAGTACGATCCAGAAATATATACAAGAGGCTATGGAAAAGGCATATGCGCAATATAAGCCGAAAAGTATGAGTGTCATTGCCGCTGATCCGAATACAATGGAGATTTTGGGGATGGCGAATATGCCTACCTTTAATCCAAATGAATTTTGGAAAACAGGGGCTGAAGGCGCAGGTTTCTATAATCATGCTATTAAATCAACTTACGAGCCTGGTTCGACCTTCAAAATTGTTACACTTGCTGCAGCTGTAGAAGAGAAGCTTTTTGATCCTGTAGCTACATTTTTGTCAGGATCTATCAGAATTAAGGGATACAGTAAGGCATTACATGATATTAATCGTTCCGGTTGGGGACAAATCAGTTTCCTCGAAGGTGTGAAGCGGTCTAGTAACGTCCTTTTTGTAAAACTTTATGAAATGCTAGGACAAGATAGACTTTTACAGTATATTGATGATTTTGGCTTCAATGAGAAGACTGGCATTGACCTGCCAGGAGAAGCAAAGGGGTTCGTAAATCCGAATCTTAATCGACCTATTGAAATTGCTACACTTGCTTATGGGCACGGAGTAATAGGTGTCACGCCGCTTCAACAGTTGGTTGCTGTATCTGCCATCGCTAATGGAGGGAAACTGATGACTCCGTATGTGGTGAAAGAGGTTACGGACCCAAACACCGGAGACACTAAGGTTACTCAGCCTAGTGTAGTGCGTCAGGTGATTGATGAGGCAAGCGCCAAGAAAACCGGTGAATATTTGGAGCAGGTTGTTGCCGACCAAGTCAAAGGAACCGGACGCAACGCTCATATTGAAGGTTACCGTGTGGCAGGGAAGACAGGAACGGCTATCAAGGTTGAAGGTAAGGATTACGTGAAGTCCAAAGTACTGGTTTCCTTTATTGGTTATGCGCCTGTGAATGATCCAAAAATCGCTGTTATTGTTATTATTGATGAACCGAACGTTGAGGTTGGCGGTGGTAAAGCTGCAGCTCCTGTATTTAAAGAAATCGTATCTCAGTCTCTCCAATACATGGGAGTTCCAAAGTTGGCAACTGAAACTAGCGATAAGGATAGTAAAAAAACAGTTAAAACAGATGCCCCTGCGCTCCGGACCACACCTGATCTGACGGGGAAAACGATGAAGGAAGCAAGAGAAACGCTTCTGGATCAAGGCTTTGATTTTGAAGTGGTCGGTGAAGGAGCTTCTGTTGAAACCCAATATCCAGAGGCTGGAACCAAACTTGTTCAAGGACAGCGTATATATCTATTAAGCAAGCAAGGGGACAAACCTACTATTCCTAAGTTACAAGGAGAGTCTCTGCGTGATGCACTTGAGGTTCTAACCCTACTAAAAGTGGAGATTGCGGTAGAAGGCGAAGGATATGTCTCGGAACAGATTGAAGGAACAAAGAACGGCAAGACATTGGTAACCTTGAAGATGAAGCCATTAAACGATAATAGTGAAGATGTTCCTGCATCCTCATCTGCTGATGAGGGTACAGAATCGGAGAGCGGGCCATAGGCTTGTTCTAACCCCTGTTTGTCCCGAATAGTCATGAAGATAAGAGCTCATGTCTATAGGTGAAAGCGGGGGAGAACGGAATGAAGGTTTCGAAAGTTGTAACACGGCGGAGAATGCTGTGGACGCTGCTGGGACTGGCAGTGTTATTCGGTTCGCTGGTCGTGCGTCTTGCTTACGTGCAATTATCCCAAGGCGAGAAATTAAGTGACAAGGTAGAAGATTCCTTGCGCCGCAATATTCCTTTTACCGCCAAGCGTGGTGAAATTTTGGATCGTGAAGGAATACCGCTGGCCTATAATATCAGCACACCTACAGTTTATGCGGTGCCTGTGCAGGTAAAAGAGAAGGAAAAGACAGCGCAGCAATTGGCGCCTCTGCTTGGGATGACCGAGGAGAAGCTGATGAGCTTGCTGACTAAAAAATCAATGTCGGTGAAACTTCAGCCCGGCGGCCGCAAAATTACGATGGAACTTGCCGCGAGCATCCGTGATTTGCAGTTGCCGGGCATCGTTGTCGCTGAGGATAGCAAAAGGTATTATCCTTACGGCGATCTTGCCGCACACATCCTAGGCTTTACAGGTATTGATAACCAAGGAATTACCGGGGTCGAGAACATATACGATAATTTACTTAAAGGAATAGCAGGCAATATTTCGTATTTGTCTGACGCAGGTGGAAGACTCATGCCTGGATCATCGGAGAAGTATTCTGCCCCTCAGGATGGACTTAATCTGCAATTGACGATTGATAAACAGATTCAATCCATTATGGAACGTGAGCTGGATCAAGCTATGGTAAAATATCAGGCGCAGGGTGCTTGGGCTATAGCGATGAATCCGAAAAATGGTGAAATTCTGGCCATGGCTAGTAGACCGGGTTATGAACCGGGTTTATATAAGGAATATGATCCGCAGATCTATAATCGGAATTTGCCCATTTGGATGACTTACGAGCCTGGTTCGACGTTCAAAATCATCACACTTGCTGCAGCACTGCAAGAAGGTAAGGTAGACCTGCAAAATGATCATTTCTATGATCCTGGGTTTATCGAAGTGGCGGGTGCGAAGCTGCGCTGTTGGAAAAAAGGCGGCCATGGCAGCCAAACCTTTCTTCAGGTGGTTGAGAACTCCTGTAACCCTGGTTTTGTTGCTCTTGGGCAACGGCTGGGCAAAGAAACCCTCTTCAAATATATTCGTGATTTTGGTTTCGGCAGCAAAACGGGAATTGATCTAAACGGAGAATCTAATGGGATTCTGTTCAAGCTTAGTCAAGTTGGTCCGGTGGAGCTTTCGACTACGGCCTTCGGCCAAGGGGTCTCGGTTACACCTATCCAGCAGATTGCTGCGGTATCCGCGGCTATCAATGGTGGCAATCTCTATAAACCACATGTAACAAAATCATGGGTTAATCCTGAAACGGGAGAGACTGTATCAGAGGTGAAGCCTGAGCTTGTGCGGCAGGTCATTTCGGAGGAGACATCCAAGAAGGTGCGGGCAGCACTTGAGAGCGTGGTTGCCAAAGGCACGGGACGGCCGGCTTTTATCGACGGCTATCGTGTAGGTGGCAAGACGGGTACTGCACAGAAGGTTGTAAACGGACGTTATTCTCCGACAGAGCATATTGTTTCTTTTATTGGTTTTGCGCCGGCAGATGATCCACAGATCGTTGTCTACACTGCAGTGGATAATCCGAAAGGGATTCAATTTGGGGGTGTAGTTGCAGCTCCAATCGTGCAAAATATTTTGGAAGACTCACTGCACTATATGAAGGTTCCTGAACGCAGTGATCAGCTTCCAAAAACTTATAAGTATGGTGAAACTCCGATTGTGACCGTGCCTGACCTTACAGGTGCAACCGTACAAGATATCTATGAGGATTTAAATATGAATTTTAATCTGGCGCGTTCAGGCTCCGGCAATACGGTCATCAATCAGGCTCCGAAAGCTGGGGCAAGAGTAGAACAGGGCTCAACCATCAGGATTTATATGGGAGCTTCTAGTGAATAATGATAAAGGTATAAGGGTTCAGTTTGTATCCGAAAATGTAGAGTGAGGGATTACTATGAAAGTTAATGAATTATCTGCTTGTCTTGCCACTTCTCGTCTATATGGGGACGGGGAGGTGGAGATTACTGATCTTCAGACGGATTCCCGCCGTGTAAGTCCGGGTGATCTGTTTATCTGTTTACCGGGTCACACCGTAGACGGACATAAATTTGCGCCGCAAGCCGTAGCCTCTGGAGCATCTGCTATCGTATGTGAGCATAAGCTAGAGCTTGATATTCCACAGATCGTTGTGGATGACTGCCGTTTTGCGATGTCTGTCATGTCGAATGCATTCTTTGGCTCACCTAGCAGCCGAATGAGAATGATCGGGGTTACGGGTACAAATGGGAAGACAACAACGACTTATCTTATTGAGCGAATTATGCAAGACCAGAATATGAAGACGGGTCTGATTGGGACCATTCAAATGCGCTATGACGGCCAAAGCTATCCGATGTCAGGCACTACTCCAGAATCGCTAGATCTGCAGCGCTCGCTTCATGATATGGCATCCAAAGGTGTGGAGTGTTGTGTAATGGAGGTTTCCTCTCACGCGCTTCAGCAAGGACGTGTGAAGGGTGCGGACTTCCGTACGGCAATATTTACGAACTTAACCCAGGATCATCTGGATTATCATCATACAATGGAGGAGTATCGGGCGGTTAAAGGTCTCTTCTTCTCTAGACTAGGAAATGTGATCTCCCCTTGGAAAGAAGAACGTAAATATGCAGTACTTAATGCTGATGATGAAGCCAGCCATTATTTTGCAGCCCAAACTGCGGCGGAAGTGATTACATATGGCATTGATAACAACGCTAATGTCAGGGCTTCACAAATATCGATTACCTCAAAAGGAACTTTTTTTCATGTAGAAACGTTTAAGGGTGAGACGGACATTTCACTTCGTATGGTTGGCAAGTTCAATGTCTATAATGCACTTGCAGCAATTACGGCTGCACTGTTGGAAGATGTGTCATTGTCAGATATCAAGACTAGTCTTGAGGCGATTGATGGGGTAGCTGGACGGGTGGAGTCAGTGGATGAGGGGCAAGAATATGCCGTTATCGTTGACTATGCACATACACCAGACGGGCTGGAAAATGTATTAAGAACGGTCTGCGAATTTGCTACAGGAAAAGTGCTTACTGTGTTTGGCTGTGGAGGAGACAGAGATCGCACGAAACGCCCTTTAATGGGTAAGATAGCCGCAAAATATAGCGATATGGTGTTCGTAACCTCTGACAACCCTCGGACGGAGGACCCTGGGCTAATTCTGAAGGATATAGAAGCAGGATTAGTGGAGGATGGAGTTACCTCTGATCGATATCATATGATTGTTGATCGCCGTGAAGCGATTGGGAAGGCTATTGAAATGGCAAGCTCTGGCGATGTAGTATTGATTGCGGGGAAAGGTCATGAGACCTATCAACTAATTGGTGGAGTGGTTCACGATTTCGATGACCGCATCGTCGCTAAAGAAGTTATAAGGGGTCGAAGCTATTGATTACAAGAACACTGGGACAAATTGCTGTGATGTGCGCAGGTGAACTTCCTGCTGCCGAAGCTATGAATATACCTCTTACGGGCGTCGTTACTGACTCCCGTAAGATAACAACAGGCTGTCTATTTGTCCCTCTATCGGGTGACAAATTTGATGGTCATCATTATGCTGCTTCAGCTCTTGCTGCTGGTGCTGCAGGGACCTTGTGGCAGCGTGATAAAGGTCCTGCACCTGAGGGCGGCGGAGTCATTATTGTTGAAGATACGTTAGAGGCGCTTCAGAAGCTGTCCGCTGCGTACTTGAATGAGGTCGCTCCAAAGGTTGTCGCTGTCACGGGCAGCAACGGAAAAACTACGACAAAAGACATCATCATGGCCTTGCTCGAAATGCAGTACAAGGTGCATAAGACAGAGGGGAACTTCAATAATCATATTGGTCTTCCGCTTACGATTCTATCTATGGCTGAGGATACAGAGATTGCTGTTCTTGAAATGGGTATGAGCTCGCGGGGAGAAATTGCTCTGCTGGCTTCTTTGGCTAGACCTGATGTTGCAGTCATTACTAATATAGGCGAGTCGCATCTGCTGCAACTAGGATCACGCAAAGAAATTGCCCGTGCCAAGCTGGAGATAGTCGAAGGATTAAAGCCCGGTGGATTGCTAATTTATAACGGTGATGAACCGCTGCTGACTGAGGTAATGCAAGAGTCCACTTTTGAGGCTCCGGAGGGGATGGTATCCTTTCGTTTTGGCCTGAACGGGGATAATGATGATTATCCGACAGGGATGATGTCCCATAATGGTGGTATGACGTTTACGTCAAACCTTCATAAGGAACATGCTTTTACATTACCGCTGCCAGGTCAGCATAACGTTGTTAACGCGTTGGCTGCACTAGCGGTCGCTCGCCATTTTGAGGTAACGGATCAAAATGTAGAGAATGGGTTAAGTAAGCTCAAGTTGACGGGCATGCGGATTGAAGTGATTCGAGCTTCTTCCGGGCTTACACTTTTGAATGATGCTTATAATGCCAGTCCGACTTCTATGAAGGCGGCCATTGACGTGCTCCAAACTATGAAATGCAGTGGCAAAAAAATCGCAGTACTGGGGGACATGCTGGAACTAGGGCCGGATGAAATACAGTTTCATAAAGAAATTGGCTACTACCTTGACCCCGCAGTGACTGATTTTGTATATACCTATGGCCCATTGTCAGTCCATATTGCAGAAGCTGCGAAGGAAAGATTCGGTAACGAGCGTGTGCTGGCTTTTACAGATAAGTCAGAATTAACAGCTGCTCTTATCGAGAAATGCAGTTCTAAGGATATTGTTCTGTTCAAAGGATCTAGAGGGATGAGGCTTGAGGAAGTACTTCAGAGCCTTAATCAAGAGAATAAACAGACCTAAATAAATGGAGGGGGTGCACCCATGGATTATCAACTATTGTTATTGACTATTGCTGTTTCCTTTATCCTTGCGGTCATTGCCGCTCCGCTCTTCATTCCGCTTCTGCGCAGGATGAAATTCGGACAGCAGGTGCGAGATGACGGACCGCAATCCCATTTAAAGAAAGCGGGAACGCCAACGATGGGCGGTATCGTAATCATCGTGGCTTTTACATTGGCTTATCTGAAATTTTCTGTGGTAAATAACGATTTTTACGTACTACTAGTGGCTACGCTTGGTTTTGGACTGATCGGATTTTTGGATGATTATATCAAAATCGTATTCAAGCGTTCGTTGGGCCTTACTGCGCGTCAAAAATTGTTCGGACAGCTGTTGGTAGGTGCTGTAATGTGCGGTCTGCTAATTTCTGCTGGACATAGCACAAGTATCAGTGTTCCTGGAACTGACTTCAGCTTTGACTGGGGCGGCTTTTTCTACTATCCATTCATTATCATTATGATGATGGCCGTAACGAATGCTGTTAACTTTACTGATGGAGTAGATGGTTTGCTGTCAGGAGTAAGTGCTATTGCTTTGGCGGCTTATGCTGTTGTAGCTATGCAGGCGACCTCGATTGCAGCTGGAGTGTGCGCAGCGGCAATGATTGGGGCAGTTCTCGGGTTTCTGGTCTTTAACGCCCATCCAGCTAAGGTGTTCATGGGAGATACCGGATCATTTGGTATTGGCGGCGCGATAGGTGCAATTGCTATTGTCACGAAGAGCGAACTGCTGTTTCTTATCATTGGCGGTGTGTTTGTGGTGGAAATGTTATCTGTCGTGATACAGGTGGTCTCTTTCAAAACCCGTGGCAAACGTGTATTTAGAATGAGCCCGATTCACCATCATTTTGAACTTGGTGGCTGGTCGGAATGGCGTGTGGTAATTTCGTTCTGGGCGGTAAGTTTGGTATTAGCCGCTGTTGGACTATTTATTAGCAAGGGGTTGTAGCGAATGAAACATCCAGATATGTATCGTGGTGAAGAAGTTGTAGTTCTTGGGCTCGCAAAAAGCGGTGTCCAGGTTGCTAAAGTGCTGCATGATCGAGGCGCTGTAGTTACGGTGAACGATAAAAAGGAAAGAAACATAAGTCCCGAAGCTTCCGAATTGGAATCTTTGGGAATTTGTGTTATAAGCGGTGGGCATCCGGATGGACTGATTCATGAAGGTGTAAGTCTGGTCATTAAGAATCCAGGCATTCCTTATTCTGCGCCTCCTGTGCAAAAGGCTCTTGAGCTTGGCATTGAAGTAGTTACAGAGGTAGAGGTTGCTTACCGTCTTTGTGCAGCGCCGATGATTGGCATCACGGGATCCAATGGCAAGACGACAACGACGACCTGGGTAGGTCAAATGCTGGAAGCTGCAGGTATGAATCCGATTGTTGCAGGTAACATTGGCACGCCTCTCTGTGAGGCTGCGCAAGAAGCTACAGAGGATAACTGGATGGTGGTCGAACTCAGCAGCTTCCAGCTCAAAGGTACGGAAACTTTCCGCCCCAAAATAGGTTGTTTGTTGAATATTGCGGAGACCCACCTGGATTATCATGGGAGCATGAAGGATTATGTCGATTCCAAAGCAAAGCTGTTCGCTAATCAAGTAGCTACGGATACGGCTGTGCTGAACTGGGACGATCCCTTTTGCCGGGAACTTGTGCCATATATGAAGGCTACTATTCTTCCGTTCTCTATGTCCGAGGAGCTCACTCATGGTGTGTTTGTTAGCCCGTCCTATATTACGGATCAAGACGACGATCTGAAGCGCCGGATCATCTACCGCGAATCTGCAGAACAAGAAACAATCATTGCTGATGTAGATTCCATTGGCCTTCCGGGGCGTTTCAACGTGGGAAATGCACTGGCTGCATGTGGCATTGCCATTGCTGCTGGAGCTGACCCTTCTTTATTGGGCGAAGTGCTTGCTTCGTTTCGCGGTGTGGAGCACCGGCTGGAGTATGTAGCTGATAAGGCTGGGGCCACTTATTATAATAATTCCAAAGCAACGAACTCCAAAGCGACGATTATGGCATTAACGTCCTTCAAACGCCCCGTAGTGCTGATCGCTGGCGGATTAGACCGTGGTTCCGATTATTTGGAGCTGCTGCCTGTCCTGAGCGGTCGTGTTAAAGCGCTAGTAGCGTTAGGGGAAACTAAGGACAAGCTAACGAATGTAGCGCAGCTGGCAGGATTAAAGCAGATTATCTCCGTCGATAATGGGGAGAGTGCCGCCGCCGTGCTTGAGCAAGCTGTGCAGGAAGCCTCCGCTCTGGCGGAAGAAGGAGATATCGTTCTTTTGTCTCCTGCATGTGCAAGTTGGGATATGTTTACATCCTATGAAGAGCGCGGGCGTATTTTTAAAGAGGCGGTGCATAACCTTTAAGTAGGGGGGTGGATAAGCCCCATCCCTACTACGGATGCAAGAGGTGTGCTCCTGATGAACAAAACTCGTCATGCTCCCGATATTTGGTTGCTGATTCCTATTCTATCTTTGCTGGTGATCGGCATGGTGATGGTATACAGCGCCGGGTCCGTTCTGGGCTTCCGCAATTATGGAGATTCGTTTTACTTTGTAAAAAGACAGCTTTTGTTTGCAGGACTGGGACTAGTCGCGATGTTCGTTACGGCGAATACCGATTACAGGGTGCTGAAAAAGCTGGCTAAGCCGGCACTTCTGATCTGCTTTTTCTTACTTGTTATTGTGCTTATCCCCGGTATTGGTGTAGTACGTGGGGGTGCGCGCAGTTGGCTAGGAATTAGCTCTTTCGGGATTCAGCCTTCCGAGTTCATGAAGATGGGGATGATTCTATTCTTAGCCAACTGGCTAGGAAAAGAGGAATACGACATCACCTCCTTCACACGCGGCTTGCTCCCACCGCTTGCGCTCATTGGGTCAGCCTTCGCGCTGATCATGCTGCAGCCGGATCTGGGTACAGGCACTGTTATGTTTGGTGCAGCCTTGATGATGGTCTTCACAGCTGGGGCTAGAATGAAGCATTTACTTTCACTTGGCGTAGCTGGAGCGGCAGGGTTTGTTGCTTTGATTGCAGCAGCGCCTTACCGACTGCAGCGGATTACCGCTTTTCTTGATCCTTGGTCCGACCCCCTTGGTGCAGGCTACCAGATTATTCAGTCGCTATATGCGATCGGTCCTGGGGGGCTCGGTGGTCTCGGATTAGGAATGAGTCGGCAGAAGTACAGTTATGTTCCTGAGCCACAAACTGATTTTATTTTTTCTATATTGGCCGAGGAGCTGGGGTTTATCGGTGGTTTGGCTGTGTTGATCCTATTTCTTATTCTAATCTGGCGCGGGATGAAGGTGGCGATGAGTCTGCCTGACCGTTTTGGAAGCTATCTGGCCGTTGGCATCGTCTGTATGGTGGCTGTGCAAGTCATTATTAATATTGGTGTTGTTATCGGTCTAATGCCTGTAACAGGCATCACGCTTCCTCTGATTAGCTATGGCGGATCTTCGCTTACACTGATGCTGACCTCCCTTGGCATTCTATTGAACTTATCCCGTTTTGCGAGGTGAAAGAGATGCGTATCGTATTAAGCGGCGGAGGCACGGGTGGACATATCTATCCTGCGCTCGCTGTTGCTAGGCAAATGGAGTTGGAAGATAGCAAATCTACCTTCCTGTATATAGGTGGATCGCGTGGCTTAGAGAGTAAGCTTGTTCCACAAGAAAATATCCCTTTCAAATCTATTGACATCACCGGTTTTCGGCGCAAGCTGTCCATAGACAACGTCAAGACCGTGATGCGTTTCTTGAAGGGTGTTAAGGCTTCCAAAGAAATGTTAAGAGAATTCAAGCCAGATGTTGTGATTGGAACAGGCGGTTATGTATGTGGTCCGGTTGTTTATGCTGCATCCCGGTTAGGTATTCCTACTTTGATCCATGAACAAAATGCTATACCAGGTTTAACCAATCGCTTTTTGAGTCGGTATGCGAGTACGGTTGCCGTAAGTTTTGAAGGCACAGAGTCCTCTTTTCCGGGGAGCAAGCATGTGATTTATACTGGTAACCCACGTGCTACAACAGTTACTACAGCAAGTCCGCAACGAGGATTCGCATCGCTGGGTATTTCGGATGGCAGTACTGTAGTTTTGGTGGTTGGAGGCAGCCAGGGAGCTAAGGCTATTAATAGAGCCATGATTGAAATGGCCCCATTAGTGGGTAAGGGTAATGGTGTTCATTATGTGTATGTTACTGGTGAACCCTATTTTGAAGAGACCCGGGTGGAATTGCGTCAAAAGCTGGGTAGCTTACCAAACTGGTTGCATGTCCTTCCTTATGTTCATAATATGCCAGAGGTGTTGGCTTGTACCTCTTTGATCGTTAATCGGGCTGGAGCATCTTTTCTCGCTGAGATTACAGCGCTGGGTATTCCCTCTGTACTCATTCCTTCTCCTAACGTGACTAACAACCATCAGGAAGCGAATGCAAGACAGCTGGAACGTGAGGGTGCTGCTGTGGTGCTGCTTGAGAAAGATTTAAACGGCACGGCTCTTTATGAGGTGGTTCAAAAAATCATCGGAGGAGAAGCAGTGCGTGAGCAGATGTCCGCGGCTTCCAAGCGACTCGGCAAAAGAGATTCTGCAGCAGTGATCACAAGCGAGCTCAGAAGACTTACAGGTAAGAAGTCTTAAGAAATCCTCTTTTTCTATATGGGTTTTCCTTATTGGCAGCTCTCTGTCACACACTTGGAGGAACGAACATAGGATAATCCTATAATCGTGACAATCACCCAGGACACTTCCAAACCTGAGATGTAGTGCAGGATATTCTTGAAATATAAGAAAGTATAAGTTTCACGTTATACATTATCCTTATATTTCTCGCTTAAACGCCTATCGTCCTTATAAAGGACGCCGAAGACGTTTATACTTGTACATTTCATATGAGCTTGTAACGGAAGTGTTTGTGGTGGGTGAGCGGTAATCTCGGAGGTGATACATTGGACAAATTGGTGATTGAGGGTGGAAATCCCCTGTCAGGCACCATTCGTATCCATGGAGCAAAAAATGCGGCGCTGCCGATTCTAGCGGCAAGCCTGCTGGCCGAAGGAGTTCACTCACTGCATAATGTGCCGAAGCTGCTGGACATCGAGACTATGCTAGACATCCTAGATCGGCTGGGCTGCAGGTGCGTGCATCAAGAGGATACGGTGACGATAGATACGTCTGCCGTCGGGACATCTCATATCCCTGAGGATTTAATGCGGCAGATGAGATCTTCTATTTTTCTAATGGGACCGCTGTTATCCAGATTTGGAGAGGTAACGATCTATCAGCCAGGGGGCTGTGCAATCGGAGAGCGTAAAATCGATCTTCATCTACAAGGGCTTAAGGCGCTTGGTGCGGAGATCGAAGAGAGCAATGGACGAATATTCTGTCGAGGCTCTAAGCTTATAGGGAGTGATATTCATCTCGACTATCCAAGTGTAGGGGCAACGGAGAATATTATGATGGCTGCCGCAAAGGCAGAGGGTACAACAACGATATCGGGGGCAGCGAGAGAGCCGGAGATACAGGACTTGCAGCAATTTTTGAATAGTATGGGTGCTCAGATTATAGGTGCAGGTACGGACACCATTACGATTCAAGGTGTTAAGAACCTGTATCCCTGTACGTACGAGGTGATACCTGACCGGATTGTGGCTGGAACCGTAATGATTGCGGCGGCGGCTACACGGGGGAATGTGACTTTGACACATGCCAACGCGGGGCATCTGACTTCGCTTATTCATGTGCTCAAGCGGGCTGGTGTTCAAATCACAGTGTGCAATGATATAATTAATGTCAGTTGTATGGGGCGCCCGCGTGCTGTTGAGAGAATTGTGACTTCTCCTTATCCTTCTTTCCCAACAGATCTGCAATCTCAGGTCATGGTGCTGTTGTCTCTTGCCGATGGCTTCAGTGTAATCAAAGAGACGGTGTTTGAGGGACGATTCAAGCATGTTGAAGAAATGGCTCGGATGGGCGCTGATATTTCTATCGATTTGAATCGTGCGTTTATACGCGGTGTTCAGAGATTGTATGGTGCTACTGTGGAAGCTACTGATTTGCGTGCTGGTGCTGCTCTGGTCATTGCTGGTCTCGCTGCACAAGGGACTACAGTCGTTGAGCAAGCACACCACATTGACCGTGGATATGATGGAATAGAGATGCTGTTTCAGAAGCTTGGCGCGCGTATAAGCCGCAAGGTACCCATACCGGATCCACTTGATTTGGCCAATTAAAGCTCCCTGTCTCCTTCAGTTCTAGCTAGGAAGGAGACAGGGCCTTATTACGGAGATATGAGAATGACAACAACCCGATTACCTCTTCTTAAAGAGGACAAGCCTAAGAAAAAAATGAGCCGTAAAATTACGGCGATCCTGCTGCTATTGTTCACTGCACTTCTTGCTGTGATTTTTTTTAGATCGTCTATTAGTCACATTACAGTGATAGATTTTCAGGGAAGCAAGTATTCTACTAGTGAAGAATTACTCTCGCAAAGTGGAATTCATATAGGTGGACAATTCTTTGCTGTTTCTACGAAGGATGTGGAACAATCTCTGTTAGAGCTTAAGACGGTTAAGAATGTGACCGTAAAGAAGGATTTCCCCGGGGTAATCACAGTGAAGATTGAAGAATTCCCTGCGGTGGCCTATGAACTGGAACAGGGGGGCGTCTTAAAGGCGATTCTGTCGAGTGGGGCAGCGGTGTCTATTAATGAGACTGGTATTGCCGTAGAGAAGCCTATATTAACTAACTGGGATCCAGCCGATCCTAATAAGGCTATCCTATGTCAAACACTAGGAAGTATTGCTAATGAGTTGACAAGTGATATTTCTGAGATTGTTCCCTCACCAACTTTATCATTTCCAGACCGTATCAAGCTCTATACAAGATCCCGTTTCGAGGTGATTACCTCTATCTCTTTATTGAAGAGCAAAGTGTCCTATTTGAATCAGGTAATAGAGACCAAGGAGCCTGGACTTATCACGATGCTTGAAGCCGACTCGTATGTTCCTTTTCAGGTCGAAAGTGAGGAGCAAAAGGGCGATGAACAAAAAGATGTGCAAGAGTAGAGTAGAGGTCAATAGTCCCTACTAATAGAGTTGAAAAAATGCTACAATCGGATTTACGGGCAAGAAGCTATATCCCTCTTTTTTCTTCGATTTTTTTGAAATATAATGCTTTATGTGGTTGTAAATGTTCAAATAACCAAAAAAAAGGCTTATATTTCTTGTGATATTTGTCATTCTTATAAAAATTTATGATTAACTATTCACATTAAGGGATGTTGGAATATTATTCCGTTCAAAAAATTTGTAGAAAAAAGAGGGAAAGGGTTAGGTATGTTGAATATGTACAGAGAAGTTTCCCGGGACAGGGATAAGGTTATGCAAATTATTTCGATTATAACAGGAGGTGCCATAGGACTTGAGCAACAATGACATCATTGTTAGTTTGGACATCGGTACATCCAAAGTTCGGGCAATAATTGGGGAAGTTACCAATGGAACCTTTAATATTATTGGCGTTGGATCTGCTGATTCGGAAGGAATACGTAAAGGCGCGATTGTAGATATCGACCAAACTGTGCAATCGATCAAAAGTGCTATAGATCATGCAGAGCAAATGGTGGGTATTCAAATATCAGAGGTTTATGTAGGCATTTCCGGTAATCATATTGGCCTGCAATCCAGCCACGGTGTCGTGGCCGTTCAGAATGAGGATCGTGAAATCGGTGAGGATGATATCGATCGCGTTATTAAAGCTGCGGAAGTCATCGCAATGCCTCCGGAGCGAGAAGTGATTGATGTTGTTCCTAAACAATTTATCGTCGATGGTCTCGAAGGTATTCAGGACCCGCGCGGGATGATTGGCGTTCGTCTTGAAGTTGACGCAACCATCATTACGGGTGCTAAGACGCCAATACATAATCTACTACGCTGTGTTGAGAAATCAGGGCTAAAAGTGAAGGATCTTGTGCTGATGTCTCTTGGAGCTGGTGGATTGGCGCTATCCAAGGACGAGAAATCGATGGGATCTGTTCTGGTTGATATCGGTGCCGGGTCGACAACGATCGCCATATACGAAGAAAGTTCCCTTTGTGCAACCTCCACGATTCCGATCGGAGGAGAATTTGTAACTAATGACATTGCATACGGACTACGTACACTTACTGATCAAGCGGAGAAAGTAAAGCTGAAGTATGGTTGCGCATGGATTGACGATGCAGCTTCTGACGTTGTCTTCAAAGTGCTGCGCATTGGCAGTAACGTGGAGAAGGAATTTAACCAAGAGGATTTAGCGGCAATTATCGAGCCACGGGTGCAAGAAATCTTCCATCTGATTAAACAGGAAGTGAAACGGCTTGGTTACAGTGAACTGCCTGGAGGTTATATACTAACGGGTGGAACTGTCTCGATGCCTGGCGTATTAAAAGCGGCTCAGACTGAGCTGGCCGCATCTGTACGCATCGCTGTACCGGATTATATCGGTGTGCGGGACCCTGGGTTTACCGGAGGTGTCGGTATCCTGCATAATGTTGTCCGTAGCTTCCGTGGAAGAAGTAGTGGCGGAAGCAGCAACAAAAAGACGGTCAACCGGAGTAAGCAGAACGCTGCTCCAAATCAGGAAACGGTTCAGAAGACCGGGTTTGTCGAGCGTCTAAAGAACATGTTCAGCGAGTTTATATAAGTGTAAGTCCAGATATACTTGGACTGGCCATCCAAGCACATTGAGGGGGAGATGGAACAATATGTTAGAATTTGATTTTGAAATGGAGAGCTTGGCGCAAATAAAAGTCATTGGCGTAGGCGGCGGAGGTAGTAATGCTGTCAACCGGATGATTGAAAATGGCGTTCAGGGTGTAGAATTTATTACGGTTAATACAGACGCCCAAGCGTTGCATATGGCCAAATCGGAGCACAAGCTGCAAATCGGGGACAAGCTGACCCGCGGGTTGGGTGCAGGAGCTAATCCTGAAGTTGGTAAGAAGGCAGCGGAAGAATCCCGTGACTTGATCTCTAATACCCTTAAGGGCGCAGATATGGTGTTTGTTACTGCAGGGATGGGTGGCGGTACTGGAACAGGTGCAGCACCAGTTATAGCTGAAATTGCTAGAGAGTGTGGAGCGTTGACTGTGGGTGTAGTTACTCGCCCGTTCACTTTTGAAGGAAGAAAACGATATAACCAGGCAATGCTTGGAATCGAAGCTTTGAAAGAAAAAGTCGACACGCTAATCGTCATTCCAAATGACCGTTTGCTTGAGATCGTTGATAAGAAAACACCGATGTTGGAAGCTTTCCGTGAAGCAGATAATGTTCTCCGGCAGGCTGTTCAAGGTATCTCTGACCTAATTAAGGTTCCTGGTCTGATTAACCTTGACTTTGCGGATGTAAAGACGATTATGACAGAGCGCGGTTCAGCGCTTATGGGTATTGGTATTGCAAATGGTGAGAACCGTGCGTCTGAAGCAGCACGTAAAGCCATCATGAGTCCACTCTTGGAAACGTCTATTGAAGGCGCCCGCGGCGTAATCATGAACATTACGGGAGGATCCAACCTCTCTCTATATGAAGTTAATGAAGCGGCTGAGATCGTTACATCCGCCTCTGATCCTGAAGTGAATATGATCTTTGGTGCGATTATTGACGAAGGCCTGAAGGATGATATCAAAGTAACAGTAATTGCTACTGGCTTTGAACATAAACCATCGCCTGAAACTCCAGGACGTCGTCCAGTCTCGACGAATAACGAGCCTGCGGCAGCACCGGATAAGAGTTCAGCTAATTTACGTCCTTTCGGCAATCAGAGTTCTTCTGACCAGCTCGATATTCCGACGTTCCTGCGTAATCGGACTCGGGGCAACAACGATTAATTAAAGAGAACTAAGATTATACGAGAACACCGTATCGCTTAGCTGATTAGCTATGGCGGTACGGTGTTTTTTTGTATACATGTAAGTAAGGATCGATCAAGAGAGTCAACAGCATGGTGTGGCTCACAGATGTCCATGGTTGGCTAAACGTTAACGATAACTGGAAACCGCCAAGCGCCGTCCGGTGGCGAATCCTGCCAATCTGCAGCTTTTCTTGCACCAGAGAATGATTTCTAGCCAAAAGTAAGGATAAAGCTATATATTTGCAGTTTTAAAGAAATTCCATAAAGAAGGAATAAATCCTCACGCGCTATAACTCGACAAAAAAACCGCAAGAATGCCCCCCAAGTTTAGACAGACTTTGAATGCGAGACTTTCTATACTAATCATATCGTCCAAAAAACAGAGCCTGATCCATTTTGGCTACAGGATAGATTCCGCCATTAAGCAGGTGAATGAACTGGTTGTTTATATTGACTTGATATTCGCCGCCAATCTAGTGATCGACGGAATTCTTTTGTGGCTGACAGGCTGGATGGTTAAGCTGAGAATCTCATGGTGGCGTTTAATCCTCTCAGCACTTGTTGGAGCACTGTATGTGGTGATGATGTTTGTACCGGAACTGTCTTTCATGTATACCTTCCTTATTAAGTTTGGATTGTCGGTGGTTATGTTATGGATTGCCTTTGGTTTTGGGAGTCTGCAAAGCTACCTTCGCACTATGGGAGCTTTCTATATTATCAATTTTGCAGCTGCGGGTGGGATCGTTGGTATTCACTATTTGCTGCAGAGCTCCAGCGAGATTTGGAATGGTATTATGTTCACCGCTTCAGGAGGGCATGCTTACGGCTTAAAGATCGGCTTTTGGTTTGTCATTGCGGTATTTCCCCTGGTGTTAATCTGCTTCAAGGCAGTGCAATCTTCACGAATCAGAAGGGAGCAGCTTGAAACCTATATCGGTGAGGTGGTTGTTGAAATTGATGGGGTAAGTGTTTCCTGTCCTGGCCTGTTAGACACAGGTAACCGGCTCTGTGATCCTTTGACTCGCATTCCGGTGATGGTGATGGAATCGACGCTATGGGAGGGGCATCTGCCTGCTGCATGGAAAGGGAGACTCACTCAGGATGGTGCGGACAGACTTTTGCTAGAAACGGACGGGCAGTCGTTCGCTTGGCAGGATAGGATGCGGCTAGTACCTTATAGGGGGATTAACCGAGGGTCATCATTTATGCTCGCACTGAAGCCGGACCTTGTGACAATAAAGCTTGGTGAAGATACCTTTTATAGTAAAAGAGTCTTAATTGGGCTGGATGGCGGGACACTGTCTGGAGATGGGGCCTATCGGGCGATCATTCATCCGGATTTAACTCAAAGAGAGAGCACTACTGATGCAGCACTACCTTCCTAATCTTAAAATCTAGCTGAGCTAAACTTTTGAGGGCTGAAAGCGGGAATTGAAAGCTTCATATGCGAACCGTGTACTTCTTGGAGGAGGAACAATAATGATCAAATGGAAAATTGCTCTGCAGCTGCAATATTACCGCATGCTGTTTCTACTGGGGCTGAAGAGTCAGGAAATCTATTATATTGGCGGGAGCGAGGCTCTTCCTCCACCGCTGACACGGGAAGAAGAAGAGTATCTGCTTCAGCGGCTATCCAGCGGTGATGCAGCTGTTCGTGCGATGCTGATTGAGCGTAACCTGCGCCTCGTAGTATATATCGCTCGCAAATTTGAGAATACCGGAATCAATATTGAAGACCTGGTTTCGATAGGGGCTATCGGATTAATCAAGGCGGTGAACACATTTGATCCCGAGAAAAAAATAAAACTAGCTACGTATGCATCTCGCTGCATAGAGAATGAAATTTTGATGTATTTGCGGCGTAATAGTAAGACACGGAGTGAGGTTTCTTTTGATGAACCTCTTAATATTGATTGGGATGGTAATGAGCTGCTGCTCTCAGACGTATTAGGAACTGAAAATGATACCATTTACCGAAACATTGAAGAACAGGTCGATCGCAAGCTGCTGCAGAAGGCGCTGGAAAAGCTGAGCGAACGAGAAAGACTCATTATGGAGCTGCGATTCGGACTGCGTGGAGGCGAAGAAAAGACACAAAAAGATGTGGCGGATCTGCTTGGTATTTCCCAATCTTACATTTCTCGTCTGGAGAAACGAATTATTAAGCGGCTACGTAAGGAGTTTAACAAGATGGTGTAGGGTGAAATTAGCAAGGAATAAAATGGCCAGCCCGGGAGATAATGTACAGTAATGTTTCTCCTTGGGAGGTAAATCATCATGACCCGAAATAAAGTCGAGATTTGCGGTGTGGATACTGCTAAGCTGCCTGTTCTAACGAACGTGGAAATGCGGCAACTGTTCACTTCGCTGCAGCAGCAGGGCGAGCGATCCGCCAGAGAGAAATTGGTAAATGGTAATCTTAGGCTCGTTCTAAGTGTTATCCAGAGGTTTAATAACAGGGGAGAATTTGTTGACGATTTGTTTCAGGTGGGCTGCATCGGTCTGATGAAAGCCATCGATAATTTCGATTTATCACAAAACGTTAAGTTCTCCACATATGCGGTTCCGATGATTATTGGTGAGATCCGCCGCTACTTGCGTGATAACAACCCAATACGAGTATCGCGTTCACTCAGAGACATTGCTTACAAGGCGCTGCAGGTACGCGATAGTCTGACCAATCAGAATTCGCGGGAACCGACGATATTCGAAATTTCTGAAGCGCTTGGTGTACCGAAGGAAGATGTAGTGTTTGCCCTTGATGCTATTCAGGATCCAGTGTCCTTATTCGAACCGATCTATCATGACGGTGGCGATCCTATTTATGTAATGGACCAGATTAGCGATGATAAGAATAAGGATGTGTCGTGGATCGAAGAAATCGCCTTACGTGAAGCGATGCGAAAGCTAGGTCAGCGGGAGAAACGAATTTTATCCATGCGGTTTTTCGAAGGAAAGACTCAAATGGAGGTCGCAGATGAGATTGGTATCTCACAGGCACAGGTCTCACGCCTAGAGAAATCTGCGATTCAGCAAATGCAAAAGCATGTGAAGTCTTAAATCGTCTGAAATGAGGAGATATCTAGAATCCGTTTAAGGATTCTAGGTGATCTCCTCTTTTTATGGTTTCAGGAAGTATATACTTGTGGGGATTTTTCATGCATGTGGCCAAGCTTTCATAACATATATTGGACTGTAGGTCTGATTGTACAGGGGTGGTGAAATGAACGAGGATTATGTAGGATCAGCTAAAAAAATGAAAATCTCTGATTTTCAGACTAAGGACGTTATTAACATTGTGGACGGTAAGCGGCTGGGCCAAATCAGCGACTTGGAGCTTGATTTACGCCGAGGTGTTATTGATGCCATCGTAATTCCCGGATACACTCGGTTTATGGGATTGTTCGGAGGTGGAACAGATCTGATTATTCCATGGCGAAATATTGTTAAAATCGGGTCTGATGTAGTGCTTGTGAAAATTGAGGAATTAAGAATGCCTCAAGGGCAGGACGAGCGGGAGACGATGTATCTGGAACGAGGGGACCGAAGCGAACGGCGCACTTATTAATTAGGTGCGTTTTTTGTTTTTTTATAAAAAGATCGAGATGGCATAGCTTAAAAAGTTAATAAATTGAGCTTTCTAGCTTAATCGGCATTTTGTGGGGGTATTTACATGTGGTACACTAAGGCGGAGGTGAGGAAATGGAACCGTTTGTGCAGGGAAAGGAAACACTTATGCTGCTCCATCTGGAGCCTTGGCGTGTGAAGCATAAAGAAATTACAGCAGGTTTTACCGGTAGACAGGGAGGGGCTAGCAAAGAGCCTTATGACAGCCTGAATTGTGCATTTCATGTTGGGGATGCTCCAGAAGATGTTTTAAAGAATCGTAGGGCACTTGCTGAAGCGCTTGATTTCAAGCCAGAAGCTTGGACCTGTGGAGAACAAACCCATGGAGCAGAAATAGCAGTGGTAAGGGAAGCTGATCGTGGTCGTGGGCAAAAGGATAGAGCCTCGGCATTTCAGGCAACGGATGGTTTACTTACGGATGTACCGGGAGTTTTGCTGACTTCTTTTTATGCGGACTGCGTGCCTCTTTACTTTTATGATCCAGTGCATCAAGTCGTCGGTCTTGCGCATGCCGGTTGGAAGGGAACTGTGGCCCAGATTGCAGCCGCCATGGTGAGTAAAATGGAGAACATTTACGGAAGCCATCCGCAGGACATTATTGCAGCGATCGGACCGTCCATTGGCGACTGCTGTTATGAGGTGGATGATTATGTGATGGAGCATGTTCGTCAATTGGAGGATGAGCTGAGCAAGCTGACAGAAACAACTGACACTGTGGGGCTATACAGAACATCTGACACAGATAAGAACAAATACATGCTAAACTTGAAAGAAATGAATCGACGCATTATGATTAAAGCAGGAATCTTGCCGACTCATATCGAATGTACATCTTGGTGTACAAGCTGTAATCAGGATTTGTTCTTTTCTTATCGTAAAGAAAATGGGGTTACAGGTAGGATGACGAGCTGGATCGGAATAAAGGAGAGTTGAAAGTTGGCTTTAACACTGCAGGAGAGAATTGCTGAGGTAGAGGAACGTGTAGCACGTGCCTGCGCGGCAAGCGGCCGGGATCGAAATGACGTCAAGGTAATCGCAGTGACGAAATATGTTTCTCTGGAAATGGTGTCCTCCGTACTTACGGCAGGCCTAGAGCATATTGCCGAGAGTCGCTGGCAGGATGCTGAGCACAAATGGAAGGTTTTAGGGGACCAAGGGACATGGCATTTTATCGGGCATTTGCAAACCAATAAGGTTAAAGACGTTATTGGCAAGTTTCAATATATACACTCTTTGGACCGGATATCCCTGGCACAAGAATTACACAAAAAGGCGATTGCCGCAGATCAAGAAGTGAATGTCTTTCTTCAAGTGAACATCTCTGGAGAAGATACGAAATTTGGTCTGTCGCCTGAGGCAGTACCTGGATTTTTACGTGAAATTGCTAGTCTCGACCGTGTAAAAGTAATTGGACTAATGACAATGGCGCCTTTAGAAGGTGATCCGGAGCTTACCCGTCCTGTATTTCGCGGACTTCGTGAGCTGCGCGATGAGCTCAATCAACTTGCTTTGACACCTGAGCCGATTACGGAGCTATCGATGGGAATGTCGAATGATTTTGAGGTAGCGATACAGGAAGGAGCTACCTGGGTACGCCTAGGTACGGTGTTAGTAGGCCATTAGGAGGGATCGTGATGAGCGTTATGAACCGATTTATGAGTTTTTTGGGCTTGCAGGAGGAAGAAGAAGTTGTGGAGCGGGAGCAAATCCACGAAGAGGATGAGTATGAGCCAGCCCCTGTCGAAACCCGCAAAAATCAAAGGGGCAACGTTGTCAGTATCCATTCGCAGAAGAATGTAAAAGTTGTACTTTATGAGCCACGTTCGTACGATGAGGCTCAGGAAATTGCGGACCATCTCCGTTCTCACCGGACGGTAGTGATCAATCTTCAGCGTGTCCGCAATGATCAAGCGATGAGAATTATTGACTTTTTAAGCGGAACTGTTTATGCCCTTGGGGGAGGAATCTCTAAAATTGGGGGCAATATATTTATGTGCACGCCAGATACCGTTGAAATTCAAGGTGCTATCACGGAAATCCTCGGTGACGATCCAGAATATAACAGAATGAGGTGAATGAGCTTTGCTCCAAATTGATTCGATTATTGATATGCTTTTCAATATTTATTTTTACATGATTATTTTCTATGTACTGATGTCGTGGTTGCCAAACGTTCGTGACAATTTTATTGGAGAACTGCTAAGCAAGCTTGTTGAACCGTATTTAACACCATTTCGTCGGTTTATTCCGCCACTCTTCGGTACGCTTGATATTTCCCCGATCATTGCACTACTCGTCTTGGAATTTGCGGCAGGTGGACTCAAATCCATTTTGCACTTAATTTTTTAGGCAGAAGTGATGAAGACGGAAGTTTACGGGCATTTTCATCCCGATGAAAGACAATTTGTGGACAAGGCTTGGGAATGGGTTACCCATGCCGGAGAATATCATGAGACGAAACTGACCGAATTTCTAGACCCGCGCCAAGGCTTTATTCTGCAAAGTCTCGTCAACCGCCATCCTGATGTAATTGTCAGATGGGAGGGGGGGCATGCAGAGGCAGAACGAAAGCGAGCGCTCGTTGCTCCCGATTATCGTGATTTGGATCAAGAGGATATGGAGCTGAAGGTTCTTGCGATAACCTCTGGTGAACAGAAGTTTCTGGCGCTTGAGCATGGGGACTACATGGGTGCTATTCTAGGACTCGGAGTAAAACGCGGTAAAATCGGGGACATTCATGTTCTGGATGATGGCTGTCATGTGGTGGTAGCTGCAGATATTGCGGATTATTTAGCTATGAATTTAACCGGAGTACACCGGATACAGGTGAGTACGGAGGTATTGCCACTTTCTTCCTTGCGTAATAGTGAGGTGAAGCTGGAAATGATGGGTTTGACTGTAGCGTCCCTACGATTGGATGGCATTGCCGCAGATGTAACACGGCTTAGCCGCAGCAAAATTCTTGCTCCCATCAAGGCTGGACGCGTTCGGGTAAATTGGAAAGTGGAGGAAGACCCTTCCTGCGGACTTAAAGATGGTGACATGGTATCTATTCAAGGATTCGGTCGTTTCAAGGTTTTAGAAGTCGGTAGTTTGACGAAAAAGGGCCGATACCGTGTTCAGATTGGTAAATTTGTGTGAATCCCTTGCAGGAATCCGGCTTTACTTGTCGAAATTGATTATTTCGAGGGAATCAAACATTTTTAAAGCAGGACGCCGATATTTTATAGAAGAGGCGAACCATGAATGGCAGTTGGATCGTCGATATATATCCTCTGCCTTTACTTGAAGTACAGTCTTTCTTCTTTGTCTGCTGCACAGGTATGGTTCAGAGACTTAGAAGGTCCGAAATTTCTAGGAGGTGCACAGCATGCCATTAACACCGCTCGATATACATAACAAGGAGTTCTCTCGGAGACTTCGCGGTTATGATGAGGACGAGGTCAACGAATTTCTGGATCAAGTAATTAAAGATTACGAAAGTGTTATCCGTGAGAACAAAGAGCTGCAGAATCAGCTTTTGTCCATTCAAGAGCGTTTGGATCATTTTGTAAACATTGAAGAGAGTTTATCGAAGACGATCTTAGTCGCTCAGGAAGCGGCAGATGATGTGAAGAACAACTCCAAGAAGGAATCGCAGCTTATTATCAAGGAAGCGGAAAAGAACGCAGATCGGATTATTAACGAAGCGTTATCCAAATCCCGTAAAGTTGCTATTGAGACTGAAGAGTTGCGCAAGCAAGCTTCAATCTATCGTACTCGTTTCCGGACATTGGTGGAAGCTCAGCTGGAGCTGTTGTCACAGGATGACTGGAATGCCTTGGAGAGTCGTGAGGCGAGCGAGAACGTAACTTTTAAGGATGATGTTCTACATCGTATCTAATCATTGTGATGAATGCTGATTTGGTTTGTGAGTAGGAAGGATTTTGGACTTTTATAATTTCAAACCAGAATTGGCTAAATAGAGGGAGCTATTCCCTCTATTTTTATTTTCCGTTAAAATCGATCCTAATAAAGGATCTTCCGCCATCGTTGGTATGCTCCTATTTGCGGATTTGGCAAGCGGTTGTTGACATTTAGACTCAAAAAGTCTATAAATAGAACATATCTGTATAATGTTTATATGTATTCGATGACGGGACAAGTACGACAAGGTAACGTTCTCCAGAGAGTCGGCGATTGCTGAGAGCCGATTGTTCGAACCCTGCCGGAAAATCTTCCCCTAGAAGTTAAGCTGAAGCGTTGATCGTGCGTAAGCTTAGCCGTCTGCCGGACGTTACACCGGACCTGTGCATGAGATTTACGCGCGGGACTGAGATTGTGCTGAATACACTCCCCTTAAGGATGTGCTCATGCGCAGAATTAGGGTGGTATCGCGAGCGTCGTCTCGCCCCTTTGGGGGTGGGATGACGCTTATTTTGTTGTTCCGGGGCGGGCCATCCCCCTAAATCCCCCTTGCTAAGGGGGACCCCAAGGGCTGCTGCCCTCTGGACACCCGCAAAGTAAAGCCTCGTGCAAATGGGTACGGTGGTGGAAGCGAACGGACTCATGTGGCTGAAGGAGCGGCCCTTCTTAGGCTCCCCTGCGGGTTCGCCTGCGGGGCCTTCACGGCAAAAGCGGTGAGCGACCAGCTGCGCAAGATCGCGAATTGGCCCCCCGAGCCCCTGCTGCCCTGCGGGATCGCGGCTCGGGTGCCAAGAACAAAAGCACGTGCGACCAGCTGTGCAAGGTCGCTCAGAGACTAAATCATGAAAGGATTGACCATCACATGCAAAAAGTAGATGTCAGAGAAAAAGCGCGGGCAAGAGATGTCCGCATACTGAAGAAATGGAGCGACGAAAATACGTTCCGCAAATCCATGGAGAACCGTGAAGGACGTCCGAACTATGTATTTTACGAAGGTCCTCCTACAGCGAACGGTGCACCGCATATCGGGCACGTGCTGGGCCGTGTAATCAAGGATTTCATCGGTCGTTACCAAACGATGAAAGGCTATCGTGTGGTACGTAAAGCGGGCTGGGATACACATGGTCTTCCAGTAGAGCTAGGCGTGCAGAAGAAGCTTGGGATCTCCGGTAAACAAGAGATCGAAGAATATGGTGTAGAGAAATTCATTCAGGAATGTAAAGACAGCGTCTTCGGCTACGAGAAGCAATGGCGCGAGTTTACAGAGGGTATCGGATACTGGACGGATTTAGATAATCCTTACGTAACCTTGGATAACACATATATCGAAAGCGTGTGGAACATCTTGGCTACGGTTCATGACAAAGGGTTGCTCTATCGCGGACACCGCGTTAGCCCTTACTGCCCAAGCTGCCAGACTACCCTAAGCTCCCACGAAGTAGCTCAAGGCTACAAAACCGTCAAGGATCTTAGTGCGACTGCAAAGTTCAAACTGGATGACAGTGGAGACTACGTACTAGCTTGGACGACTACACCTTGGACATTGCCAGCGCACATGGCTTTAGCCATGAACCCTGACATGGATTATGTACGTGTACAACAAGAAGATGGTGTGTACATCGTTGCTAAGAATTTGGTGGAAGAAGTAATGAAAGGCGAGCACACCGTCCTTTCGACACATAAAGGTTCCGAGTTCATCGGCAAAACTTACGCTCCTCCTTTCGGATACATCAAAGCAGAGAAAAGCAATGTCATCGTAGGTGCTTCCTTCGTTACAGATTCCAGCGGTACAGGGATCGTACACATGGCACCAGCGCATGGTGAAGATGACTACAAGACTTGCCGCGAGAACGGTATCAGCTTCGTAAACGTGGTTGATAATTCCGGTAAGTATACCGATGTAGTGTCTGATTTTGCCGGACGCTTCGTAAAAGATTGCGATTTGGATATCGTTAAAGCTTTGTCTGAAAAAGGATTACTTTACGGTAAAGAAAAATACGAGCACAGCTATCCGTTCTGCTGGCGTTGTGATACACCGCTCTTGTATTACGCAACAGACAGCTGGTTCATCAACACTACAGCGATCAAGGATCAGCTCATTGCTAACAACAACAGCGTAAGTTGGTACCCTGAGCATGTACGCGAAGGCCGTTTTGGTAAGTTCTTGGATGAACTGGTGGACTGGAATATCAGCCGTAATCGTTACTGGGGTACACCGCTTAATGTTTGGGTATGTCAAGAAACGGGCAAAGAGTTCGCTCCACACAGCATTGAAGAACTGAGAGCCATGGCAATCGGCGATGTGCCTGAGGATATCGAGCTGCATAAGCCTTTTGTAGATAAGATCAAGCTACGTAGTCCTTTCAGTGAAGGTGCAGAGATGGTTCGCACACCGGAAGTTATCGACGTTTGGTTTGACAGTGGTTCAATGCCTTTTGCCCAAAGCCACTATCCATTTGAGAACGAAGATAAGCTGAATGATCAGTATCCAGCGGATATGATCTGTGAAGGGATCGACCAGACCCGTGGATGGTTCTACAGCTTGCTAGCTGTATCTACCTTGTTTAAAGGTAAAGCTCCATATAAAGCGGTAATCGCTACAGGCCATATCCTCGATGAGAACGGTCAAAAAATGTCCAAATCCAAAGGCAATGTTATTGATCCTTGGGAAATCATGAATGAATACGGAACGGATGCTTTCCGTTGGGCGATTCTGTCTGACAGTGCACCGTGGAACAACAAACGGTTCTCCCGTGGTCTTGTAGGGGAAACCAAATCTAAAGTTGTAGATACACTGGTGAATACACATGCGTTCTTGACGCTTTATGCAGGCATCGATGGTTACGATCCAGCCGATCATCCTTTTAAAGTATCCGAACATAAGCTGGACCGCTGGATTCTATCCCGTCTGAACAGCTTGATTCTTTTGGTAGATAAAGGACTTGCGGTAAATGACTTCGTAAACACGTCCAAAGCGATTGAGAACTTTGTGGATGAGCTGAGTAACTGGTATATCCGTCGTTCCCGTGACCGTTTTTGGGGGAGTGGTCTAGGTGAAGATAAGCTGGATGCTTATCGTACACTGACCCATGTGCTTTTGACGACAGCCTCTTTAATGGCTCCATTTACGCCGATGTTGTCTGAAGATATCTTCACGAACCTTGGCGGCGGAGAAAGCGTGCATTTAGCCGATTATCCGGTTGCTGATGAGAGCTTGATCGATAAAGAGCTGGAAGAGGATATGGAAAGTGCAAGACAGATCGTTGAGCTGGCGCGTAACGTGCGTAACGAAACAGGCATTAAGAATCGTCAACCGCTGTCTGAGCTGATCGTTTCGATGAACCGTGACTTCCATTTGTCTGAGTATGAAGAGATCATTAAAGAAGAGATCAACATCAAGAACATCGTGCTGGAGACTAGCGATAGCGGATTTGTGGATTTCACACTTAAGCTGAATCTTAAGGTTGCCGGTAAAAAATATGGTAAAAATGTTGGCTTCCTGCAAGGCTTCCTGAAAGCTCTGGATAGTGACTCTACCCGCAAAGCGGTACAAGATGGCTCAATCACGATTGCGACGCCAGAGGGAGAAGAGCTCGTAATCACTTCCGAAGAGCTACTCGTTGAAAAACAAGCCAAAGCAGGTTTCGCCGCAGCTTCTGGATATGGAATTACGGTTGCGCTCAATACCGAAATCACGCCTGAGCTTGAACAAGAAGGCTGGGTTCGTGAGATCATTCGTGCGGTTCAAGACTACCGTAAACGTCTGGATCTGCCGATCGAGAAACGGATCGCACTCACGCTGAATGTAGACGATGAGCTTAAAGCAGCAGTTACAGCCTTTGAGAATGTATTGCGAGACAATGTACTTGTGACTACGGTTGATTTTGGCGGAGAACATGCTTTTGAAACGGTAGATGTTGGTGGTAAATCTATCGGCATCCATATTGGAGCGTAAATCTGCATTACCTGTCCCAAAACAGCATATACTAGCGGCACAAGTGTAAACGGAGAACTTCTGTTTATGCGGGAAATATAGTCTTTATATTTCGCCCGCAAAAAATAACGAGCCTCGTGCTCAAGGAGATTCATTCTCTTTGACCGGGCTCGTTTACTTTGTGGGCGAGTATAGACGTATGAGAGGAGCTGTGGCTGTGGAGGATCAGAAGAACAGAATCTCCGTCAAGACATCCGGCAACAAGAACAGCCCAGACATGGGAGCGGAGAAAAAGGTTATTCCTGAGGCAAACCCTGAGCGTTTAACAGCAGATCATCGTAATCCGGAAGACATTCCACTGGAAGAAAAAATGAATACAATGTATCGATTAACCTTTGAATGGGCCCATATTTTAGAAAAATCACGAATTTATAAGTATACAGAGCTGCTATATTCACCTTGGAGTCTCATTTGGCGAAACATCTTATATGGAACGGCTCGTGGAGTTGGGATCGCGCTAGGCTTTACTTTTTTTGCGGCAACGATCATTTATGTCCTTCAGGGGCTTGGAGCCTTGAATCTACCGATCATCGGAGATTATATTGCGGATATTGTACGGATTGTACAGCGTCAGCTGGAATTTAAATAGCTTGTTAAGGCGAAGCCGTCTTTATTTGGGTTGTAGGAGAGATTAGAGTCCGGTCCATTTTCTTAGGTGGATTTACCCAACCTTGAGCTTCTATGTTTTTCCCCAGTCCTGACCTTTCCTTCTTTAATCTTTGGAGAGGGCTGCGCTGCTTATTTTCCTCGTGTATGATGCGTAAGCCTCTCATTAATAATAAATATCGTCGGTCATCTTCATGACTGAGTTGTTGTACATTTTTGAAATAATCGTGATTCACTACGGTACACTCCTTGTATGTCGATTTCATCATGCGTTAGATCAGTTTAACATCTGAATCTGAACATTTTCTTAACAAAATGACATAGAGCATAAAAAAACAAAAAAACAGCGGGCATTCCACAATAAAATTGGAACCGCACGCTGTTCATTTTTCTAGTAGGGATAATGCTTTTACTCTTCGCCTTCGAGCGGATCAAGCATGTAACTTCCCTCGCCGCTATCCTTATAGCGTTCGTAGCTGCGTCCCGGAACTACAATTAAATGGTTCCCTGTAATATCGGTGGCGATAAAGTTCTCCCAAGGCTCTACACAGCCTTCCAGCTCATCCGCTTCAATCTCCATATCGTTATAAGAGTCAATATTGCTGCCCTCCGCCATAGCGGGGGAATCGGAGTTGCCATAGCTTTCTACTATCTGCCAGGCATCTTCACCGTCAAAGCCGTTTTGATCCTCTCGCTCATCGAGACTGGTACGCCCAAATGGAGGAGACAAAAATTCTTCTTCAATTGGCCGAGTAAAAGGTGCATTTTGACGTGGGGCGTGCTCCTTACAGTAAAGTGTAGAAGGAATGGCAGATAAACGCTCAAAAGGGATCGGTTTACCGCTAGCCTTACATATCCCGTAGGTGCCTTCATCCATTGCGGAGAGAGCAGCTTCAATATCATCCAGCTCATGCTCGTCCCGCTCAAGCAGTGAAATATCCATGGAGCGATTATACAAATCGGTGGCTGCGTCCCCCGGATGGTTGTCATTCTCGGAAAGTTCTCCGGTGCCATCCCGCATGGATTCCTGTAAGCCGTAATTTTCATTATTCTGAAGCCTTTGCTGAATAGTATCACGATCTTTTTCTAATCGGGCGCGTAGCTCTGAGAGCTGCTGTACTGTCAGGTGCGTCATGATGAGTAAGCTCCTTTCTGTACTTTTTTAAGAATCCTTCCGACTTACCGATTTGCACCGGATGGTTCTTTGTTAGGTTGACCTGAGAGGCGTTATTTTAGCGATGGAAAATAGTCCCCAAGATTAAGCGCCCGAGAGGTGTCACGCAATAGACGATCTTCTAAGGGCTGTGCTACAATATACAAGTCTTATAACAGTATTCGTACCGCATTTGGCGGGAAAAATAAGAACGGAGTGACAACTTCTGTGGTGTACTATTTGATTGCTCTTATTGTATTTTTGGTGGATCAGGGAACGAAGTATCTCATTGCCACACGTCTGGAGCTTGGGGAACAGATTTCGGTGATCGGGAATTTCTTCCTAATTACCTCACATCGTAATCGCGGGGCTGCTTTTGGGATTCTACAAGGTCAGCAATGGTTCTTCTTTTTAGTTACGGTTGTAGTGGTTGCAGGTATCGTTTGGTACTTGAACAAAACTAGACATTCGCGGAAGATGCTATCGGTTGCCCTTGGGCTTGTTCTGGGTGGGGCGATTGGTAACTTCCTAGACCGGATGATCAGTGGTGAGGTTGTCGATTTCCTTCTGTTTAATTTTGGAAGCTATAGCTTCCCGATTTTTAACGTTGCGGATTCATGTATCGTCATTGGGGTTGGGTTGATACTTTTGGACTCCTTCCGCGATCTTAAGAATGGTGAAGAAATCACGGAAATCAAAGAAGTAAAAGAAGCAAAGGAAGTAAAAGAAGGGAATGAATGATTTGAGTAAAGACGTCAATCACCAAGCGGCATCTACGAGCGAAGAAGAGAGGGACGTCACGGAGTGGACCGTTTCGGCGGAGAACGCGCGGGAGCGAATTGATAAATATATTACGGAATCTTGGGAAGAGGATATTTCTCGTTCTCAGGTACAGCTGTGGATCAGTGGCGGGCATGTTACGGTTAATGGGGCACCGGTTAAAGCTAACTATAAGCTCTCAGAAGGCGATAAAGTTTCCATTGTCGTACCAGAAGCAGAAGTGACGGACTTGATCCCAGAGAATATTCCTCTTGAAGTTGTATACGAAGACAGCGATGTCATTGTGATTAATAAGCCACGTGGAATGGTTGTGCACCCAGCAGCTGGTCATCCGTCAGGCACTTTGGTGAATGCACTGATGTATCATTGCAAGGATCTGTCCGGTATTAACGGTGAGATTCGTCCGGGTATTGTCCACCGTATTGATAAAGATACCTCTGGTCTTATTATGGTGGCTAAGAATGATGCCAGTCACGCATCGCTCGCAGCACAGCTTAAAGAGCACAGTGTAACACGCCGCTATATAGCTGTTGTGCACGGCAACTTGTCGCATGACAAAGGAACGGTTGACGCTCCGATCGGTAGAGATCCACATGATCGCAAGCTATACACTGTAACGGAAAAGAACAGCAAGAAATCTGTGACCCATTTTACGGTGATGGAGCGTTTCGGCGAATGTACACTGCTGGAGTTGCAGCTAGAGACTGGTCGCACGCATCAGATCAGAGTGCACATGAAATTCATAGGTCATCCGCTTGTGGGCGATCCGGTTTACGGTCGCAGCAAGGGAACAACTATGAATGGACAGGCATTACATGCGGCGGTGCTTGGATTTATTCATCCTACGACAGGTGAATATAAAGAATTCAGCAGACCTATTCCGGAAGACATGGAAGAAGTTCTACTCGCATTGCGCAGCAGATAAGTACAAATGAAGTGATAAATAGTCTATGGTATTGAACTCTGCTTTCCATCATATTTAATAACATAAGGATAAAGAGAAGGTTATGCCTTATTCTTTATCCTTATTTTTTATCACAGAAACGGATCTCTAGAAACATAAGCCATCCAAGGGACGGCGAAGCCGTTTCTTCTGAAATTAGAATAGATAGCCAGGAGATGAGATGAAAGTATGAGTATTGAACAATACCAAGACAGCTTCATTCAGACTAATTTTGCAGACCGCATCGGTGGTGCGAACTATGGCAAAGATACCTCGATTTATAAATTCGAGAAAATCAAACGTGCCAAAGCATCCGCTAAACAGGATTTTCCTGATATTGAATTGATCGACATGGGCGTAGGCGAGCCGGATGAGATGGCTGATGCCGGTATCGTGGCTAAGCTTGCTGAAGAAGCAGCTAAGGAAGAAAACCGTGGTTATGCGGACAATGGAATTGCTGAGTTTAAGACAGCCGCTGCCGAATATTTGCGGGAAGTATTTCGTGTGGAAGGTATTGATCCTGTTACAGAGGTAGTTCACTCTATCGGATCTAAACCTGCGCTGGCGATGTTGCCTTCTTGCTTTATCAATCCGGGAGATATTACGATCATGACGGTGCCAGGTTATCCAGTGCTGGGTACACATACTAAATACTTGGGTGGACAAGTGTTTACAGTAGAACTGAAGAAGGAGAATAAATTCCTTCCAGATCTCAACGAAATTCCAGAAGAAGTTGCTCATAAAGCTAAGCTTCTTTACTTGAACTATCCAAACAATCCAACGGGCGCTAGCGCGACTCCTGAATTTTTTGCTGAAGTCGTTGCATGGGCTAAAAAATATGATGTAGTCGTTATCCACGATGCGCCATATGCGGCTTTAACCTATGATGGTTTGAAGCCACTTAGCTTCCTCTCTGTGCCGGGTGCGAAGGATGTTGGCGTGGAACTGCATTCCTTGTCCAAATCCTACAATATGACAGGCTGGAGAATTGGCTTTGTTGCCGGGAATCCTTTAGTTGTTAAAGCCTTCAGTGATGTGAAGGATAATAATGATTCCGGTCAATTTATTGCGATTCAAAAAGCTGCGGCTTACGGTCTTGCTCATCCAGAGATTACTGAAGCGATTGCGGCCAAGTATTCTCGTCGTCATAACCTGTTGGTTGATGCACTGAACAGCCTCGGCTTCCAAGCTGAGAAACCAAAGGGTTCTTTCTTCCTTTATGTTGCTGCGCCAAAAGGTGTCAAAGGCGGCCGCCGTTTTGAATCTGGTGAAGATTTCTCGCAATTCCTGATCCGTGAGAAGCTAATCTCCACTGTGCCTTGGGATGATGCAGGTCCGTTTGTACGTTTCTCCGTTACCTTTATTGCTAAAGGGAAAGAGGAAGAAAGACGTGTCATTTCTGAAATCCAAAGACGCCTAAGCGATGTGGAATTTGAATTTTAATTAATTGTTAGAAATTGAAGCTGCCTGGGTTAACCTTGGGCGGCTTTTCTTTATGTTAGAAGTTAATCCAGGAAGAAAATACGGAAATAAAAGCAATATCCATCGTTATGGCTTCCTCTTGTTGTTAATAGAAGCAAGTTTGGAAAGTGTTGTAGTTTAGGCAGATAAAGTTGACATGCAGGGTTTGTTCTGTCATAATTCTCATTAAATGAATAGCGCCTTTAATTCAGTCCTGTGAGGCTGGCAAGGTAACGTGAATCGAGGTTCGCGACTCTTAGAAAGGTATCCGTGTGTATACACCGGACTGTCTTTTTATGCGCGCGGCCATCATCTTCTTCATCTGCGGATTTCACTCCTTGCCTGTTATAGGCAAGGAGTTTTTTGATTTCCGGGAACTTGAATAGGCGAAACAAGTGGAGGGTGACAAGATTATGGTTACTGAGAAAAATGTAATTATGGACGAAACGGCGATCCGCCGGGCATTATCCCGTATTGCTCATGAGATTTTGGAGAAAAACAAAGGAATTGAGAATTGTCTACTGGTGGGTATCCGGACAAGAGGCGTATATCTGGCACAGCGCATCGCTGAGCGTATCAAGGAAATTGAAGGCGTCGAGATTCCTTACGGCGAACTCGACATCACACATTATCGGGATGACCGTGAAGTAGGAGGCAGTGAAGCGGTAGTGAAGAGTAACGTCATTATTACTTCTGGCAGTGATGGCATCCATGATAAGAAGGTCATTTTGTTCGACGATGTGCTTTACACCGGACGCACGATCCGCGCGGCGATGGATGCTTTGATGGATTGCGGACGCCCACGAATGATTCAACTGGCAGTACTGGCTGACCGTGGACACCGCGAGCTGCCAATCCGGCCGGACTACATCGGTAAGAATGTACCTACCTCAAAGCATGAGCAGATTGAAGTGGCGCTGAAGGAATACGACGGCAAAGACGAGGTCTACATTATTTCAAACCGGGAGGAACGATAACATCATGACACTTACCAAGGTAAAGGAACGTAGTCTGCTGGGTATAAAAGAGCTTGATCGGTCGGAAATCACCCAATTGCTGGATAGAACAGCGTACTGGGACAATCAAAGTGAGAAGCTAACTCCCATTTTGAACTCGCATTTTATTTCTAACATGTTTTTTGAGAACAGCACACGCACACGCTTCTCTTTCGAAATGGCAGAGAAACGACTGGGTGCACAAGTACTTAATTTTACGGCTGCAGCTTCTAGTGTAGAAAAAGGGGAGTCGATCTACGATACAGTACGCACACTGGAATCGATGGGGATCGATGCCGGAGTTGTGCGTTTGAAGCCTGCAGGTGTGCTGCAGCAGTTAGCTGAGAAGGTGTCCATACCGCTTATTAATGCGGGCGACGGCAACAATGAACATCCAACACAAGCGCTGCTTGATCTTTACACCATGACTAAAACGTTTGGAGATTTAAAGGGTCTCACGGTTTCTATTATCGGGGACATCATGCATAGCCGGGTAGCGCGCTCCAATCTATGGGGACTCACAAAGCTGGGAGCTAAAGTGCAATTCTGTGCACCGGAGAATATGAAGGCTCCTGAGCTTATGGAATACGCGCCTTATGTAACTATAGAGGAAGCCCTTAAAGCAGATGTAGTCATGATGCTTCGTGTGCAGCTGGAACGCCATTCTTCCGGAATCGTACTTTCCGCAGAGGATTACCGCAGACATTATGGTTTAACGGAAGAACGCGCGGCTAAGCTTGCAAAAGATACAATCATTATGCATCCAGCACCGGTTAACCGGAATGTCGAGATTGATGATGCAGTTGTAGAGTGCAGTCAATCAAGGATTTTCCCGCAAATGTCTAATGGGGTGCCGGTTCGGATGGCAGTTCTCGAAAGAGCTTTACTATAAATTTCTAAGAATGATGATGTATAAGGACTAATAAATATACACAAACATGAATTTTTATTATATAATGATGAGAGGGCCCGCAGCTGGGATCTGAGGGTAAAGGTAGAATCATGACAGTGATTATTAGAAACGCCAGTGTATTGAATGAGGAAGGCTTGTTAGAGCGGAAACATATTGTACTTGAAGAAGGTGTTATCTCGACCATAATCGACGGAAATGAAGCTGCTCCAGAAGCGGGAGAGATCATTGATGCAGAAGGCAAGCTGCTCATTCCAGGGCTCATTGATATGCATGTGCACTTACGCGAACCGGGATTTGAACACAAGGAAACCGTAGAAACCGGAAGTCGCTCGGCTGCCAAAGGCGGATTTACTACCATCGCTTGTATGCCTAATACCCGTCCGGTAACAGATACGCCGGAAATCGTACAATTTGTGAAAGACAAAGCGCGTGAAGCAGGACTTGTTAAAGTGCTTCCTTATGCAGCCATTACGAAAAACGAGCTCGGACGTGAGCTGACTGATTTTGCGGCGCTTAAAGAAGCTGGAGCTATCGGTTACACCGACGACGGCGTGGGCGTCCAAAGTGCTCAAATGATGAAAGATGCAATGAACATCGCAGCATCGCTCGATATGCCAGTCATTGCTCACTGCGAGGATAACTCACTGGTTGAAGGCTGCTGTGTAGCCGAAGGTGAGTTCGCAAGAAAGCATGGCCTCAAAGGAATTCCAAATGAGTCGGAAGCCATCCATGTTGGACGCGATATTTTGCTGGCTGAAGCGACAGGCGTTCATTACCATGTATGCCATGTAAGTACTGAACAATCGGTGCGATTGATTCGCCAAGCGAAAGAAATCGGCATTAAAGTTACTGCTGAGGTGTGTCCGCATCACTTGCTGCTCTCTGAAGAAGATATTCCCGGCCTAGATGCGAATTGGAAAATGAACCCGCCGCTACGCTCCCGCCGCGATGTTGAGGCATGTATCGAAGGTTTGCTTGACGGCACACTAGATATGATCGTTACGGACCATGCTCCGCATAGTGAGGAAGAGAAGGCTAAAGGCATGCAACTTGCACCTTTTGGTATCGTAGGATTCGAAACAGCTTTCCCACTACTGTACACAGCATTTGTAGCAACCGGAAAATGGGATTTATCCTTACTAGTACAAAGAATGACCGCTGACCCTGCACGGGTATTCAGACTGAACACCGGTGTGATGGATATCGGAGCTCCTGCAGATTTGACACTGATTGACCTGGAGCAAGAGAAAGAAGTAGACCCAGGATCTTTCGCAAGTAAAGGACGGAATACTCCTTTTGGTGGCTGGAAGCTTAAGGGCTGGCCAGTAATGACATGGGTAGACGGCAAAGCCGTATGGACTGAGAAAAACTAGCGGACCGGTGGGGCGGAGTTGCTGATCTTAATGGATGCAGCGATTGAATATACGTACACTCCGGAAGGCTTGTAAGGCATAAGCATTAGACTACAGAAACATGAAGGAGTGGAATGGAATGCAGGCGAGATTGCTGCTGCAAGACGGAACTTTATTTACAGGTACCGCATTTGGCGCTGAGGGCGAAAAGACAGGCGAGGTTGTTTTTAATACAGGAATTACAGGATATCAAGAGGTGCTGTCTGACCCTTCATATTGCGGACAAATCGTTACAATGACTTACCCATTGATCGGGAACTACGGGATTACACGGGATGACTTTGAATCGGTTCGACCTTTCGTACACGGTTTTGTAGTGCGTCGTCATGAAGAAGTTCCTAGTAACTGGCGTGCTGAATATAGTGTGGACGACTTGCTGAAAGAATACGATATTCCTGGGATCAGCGAGATTGATACTCGGATGTTGACTCGGATTATTCGCCACTACGGAACAATGAAAGCAATCTTGACTACCTCTAACAAACGTGTAGAGGAACTGATGGAAATGATGGGAAATACTACGATTGAGGAATTGCGCAATCAGGTAGCTCGTACATCAACTGCAAGTTCGTACAGCAGCCCAGGCAACAAAGAAAGAATTGTGCTTGTGGATTATGGTGCAAAAGCTGGTATCCTACGTGAACTTAACGACCGTGGTTGTGATGTTGTTGTTGTACCACATGATGTAAAAGCGGAAGAAGTTCGCCGTCTGAACCCAGATGGTATCCTACTGTCTAACGGCCCTGGGGACCCGAAAGATGTGCCTCATGCTGTCAAGACGATTTCCGAATTGCTTGGCGAATATCCGATCTTCGGTATCTGCCTAGGTCATCAGTTGTTTGCGCTGGCTTGCGGAGCAGATACAGAGAAGCTGAAATTCGGTCACCGCGGTGGGAACCACCCTGTGAAGGAACTGGAAAGCGGACGCTGCTTCATCACTTCCCAGAACCATGGTTATACCGTCAATGAGGAATCTGTGAAGAACACTGAACTAGAAGTTACTCACATTAATAATAATGATAAGACTGTTGAAGGAATTAAACATACCCGTTACCCTGCATTTTCGGTGCAATATCATCCGGAAGCAGCGCCAGGACCACATGACAGCAGCTACTTATTTGATCGTTTCCTGCAAATGATTGCAGATCATAAAGCTAAGACACCTGTTGTTTCACGTCAAGCACAACTTGCGGCAAACGCCAGAATCACGGCGCCAAAAACTAACTTACAGCTTGAAGCCGTGAAAGGAGCTCTATAACATGCCAAAGAACGATAAGCTTAAAAAAATTCTAGTGATCGGTTCCGGACCGATCGTCATCGGTCAAGCCGCGGAGTTTGACTACGCAGGAACTCAGGCTTGCCAAGCCCTTAAAGAAGAAGGCGTGGAAGTCGTACTGATTAACAGCAATCCAGCAACGATTATGACAGATACAAATATCGCAGATAAAGTGTACATCGAGCCTATTACGCTTGAATTCGTAACTGCGATTATTCGCCAGGAGCGTCCGGATGGCTTGCTTCCAACGCTGGGCGGTCAAACCGGCCTGAACATGGCTGTAGAATTGGCTCGTGCAGGTGTACTTGAGCAAGAGAATGTTAAGCTTCTTGGTACACAGCTTGATTCCATCGAGAAAGCAGAAGATCGCGATTTGTTCCGTGATCTAATGCGTGAATTGGAACAGCCTGTACCAGATAGCACGATTATTACTACTGTAGATGAAGCAATGAAATTCGCTGAGGAAATTGGTTTCCCTCTGATTGTACGTCCAGCCTATACACTTGGCGGCACAGGCGGCGGGATCTGCGATAACGAAGAAGAACTGCGTGAAACCGTCAAAGCAGGTATTCGTTATAGCCCGATCGGACAATGTCTGGTTGAGAAGAGTATTGCCGGCATGAAGGAAGTTGAATATGAGGTTATGCGTGATGCTAATGACAACTGTATCGTTGTCTGCAACATGGAAAACTTTGATCCTGTAGGCGTACATACAGGTGACAGTATTGTTGTGGCACCTAGCCAGACGTTGTCAGATCGTGAATATCAAATGCTGCGTACAGCTTCGCTCAAAATCATCCGTGCCCTGAATATTGAGGGTGGATGTAACGTACAGTTCGCACTTGATCCACAAAGCTATCAATATTATGTAATCGAAGTAAACCCGCGTGTCAGCCGTTCCTCGGCTTTGGCTTCCAAAGCAACTGGATATCCAATTGCCAAAATGGCTGCCAAAATCGCAATGGGTTACACGCTGGATGAAATCATCAATCCGGTTACCGGACAGACCTATGCATGCTTCGAGCCTACACTTGACTATATCGTAAGTAAAATTCCACGCTGGCCGTTCGACAAGTTCATTCACGCGAACCGTAAGCTGGGTACGCAAATGAAAGCGACAGGCGAAGTAATGGCGATCGGCCGTACTTTTGAAGAGTCGATTCATAAAGCGATTCGTTCCTTGGAAATTGGTGTACACCGTTTCCGTCTGCCAGGTGCAGAGACATTGGAAGAGAGCGTACTGCGTGAACGTCTTGCGAAGCCTGACGATGAGCGTCTGTTCCTGATTGCTGAAGCTTTCCGTCGTGGTTACGGGTTGCAAGAGATCCAGGATATTACGAACGTAGACTGGTGGTTCCTCTCCAAAATTGAAGGTTTGATTAACTTTGAAGATGTGATTCGCGGTGAAGAAACGTTGTCTGCGGAAACTCTATACCAAGCGAAACGCAAGGGCTTTACAGACCGTGCAATTGCTGAGATTCGTGCAGAAGGACAAGCGGACGGCAAGTTTACTAAAGAAGCGGATGTGCGCGCGCTACGTTTGGAGCAAGGTTTAACACCTGTGTTCAAAATGGTAGATACTTGTGCGGCTGAGTTCGAAGCTACTACACCTTACTACTACTCGACTTATGAGACTGAGAACGAAGTCATTCATTCTGACAAGCAAAAGGTTATTGTGCTGGGATCTGGTCCAATCCGGATCGGTCAGGGGATTGAGTTCGATTACTCTACAGTGCATGCAGTATGGGCTATTCAGAAGGCTGGATATGAAGCGGTTATCATCAATAATAACCCTGAGACGGTATCTACAGACTTCAATACTTCGGACCGGTTGTATTTTGAACCACTATTCTTCGAAGATGTTATGAACGTAATTGCACAAGAAAATCCGATTGGGGTTATCGTTCAATTCGGTGGTCAGACTGCGATTAACCTTGCGGCACCTCTAAGTGCTGCTGGTGTGAAGATTCTCGGAACTAGTCTTGACAGCATTGATGAAGCTGAGAACCGTAAGAAATTCGAAGCATTGCTGGCTCGTCTTGATATCGCTCAACCGAAGGGTAAGACAGTTACAGACGTGGATCAAGCCGTAGAAACTGCACAATCCCTTGGATATCCGGTGCTGGTTCGTCCTTCCTACGTACTAGGCGGACGTGCAATGGAAATTGTATATAACGATACTGAACTGCTCAGCTACATGGTAGAAGCGGTGAAAGTGAATCCAGAGCATCCGGTATTGATTGACCGTTACATGTTAGGTAAAGAGGTTGAGGTAGACGCGATTTGTGACGGTGAGACAGTAGTTATTCCAGGTATCATGGAACATGTCGAGCGTGCAGGTGTTCACTCCGGTGACTCCATCGCTGTATATCCTCCGCAATATCTGGATGAAGGTCTGAAAGCGAAAATTGCCGAAATCACTATCAAGATCGCTAAGGAACTGAAGACGATTGGACTGGTTAACATCCAGTTTGTTATCTATCAGAACGAAGTGTACGTAATCGAAGTAAATCCGCGCTCCTCGCGTACGGTTCCTTTCCTGAGCAAGGTGACAGGAATCCCAATGGCGCATTTGGCAACCAAGATCATTCTGGGCAGCAAGCTGAAGGATGACGGTTATACAGAAGGTTTGTGGCCGGAAAGCGATTATGTATCGGTTAAAGTGCCGGTGTTCTCTTTTGCTAAACTGCGCAGAGTAGAACCTACACTCGGACCTGAAATGAAATCAACCGGTGAAGTTATGGGCCGTGATAAATTGTACGCCAAAGCTTTATACAAAGGTCTGATCGGAGCAGGGATGAAAATTCCAGCTACAGGCGCTATCATCGTTACGGTGGCGGATAAGGATAAAGCAGAAGCTGTAGAACTTATGAAAGGCTTCCACTCCATGGGTTACAAAATCATTGCTACTGGAGGCACGGCACAAGCGCTTGAAGAAGCAGGCCTCAACGTAATGAATGTGAATAAACTGGATGAAGGTGCGCCAAACATTCTCGACTTGATTCGTGGCGGGCAAGCCAACTTCGTCTTTAATACACTGACTAAAGGCAAAACACCAGAACGTGACGGATTCCGTATCCGCCGTGAAGCGGTTGAGAATGGCGTCGTATGTATGACTTCACTGGATACAGTAACTGCACTTCTCAGAATGCTGCAGACGATTAACTTCTCGTCACAGTCCATGCCTGCTTTTGTCGGACAATTGAACTAATCTCATAAAGATGCATAGGGCGGTTTGCGTTTACGCAGACCGTTCCGCTATGCCTAGGGTCTAATAAATAAAGGGTGTGGATGTAGTCTGCACTGGATAGGAGCATGGTTATGGGAGTTGGAGATGTAGAGTGGAAAGCAATGGCGAATCGACTGATGATCGCCTTGGATTATCCTGATGTGACTGGAGCAAGAGCCTTGATCGATAAGCTTGAAGGCATTCCTTGCTATATGAAGGTAGGCATGCAGTTGTTCTATGCGGCAGGACCTGAATTTATTCAAGAGCTGAAATCTCGTGGCTATTCTGTGTTCGTCGATGTGAAAATGCATGATATCCCTAACACGGTCAAAGGTGGCGCTCAAAGTCTTACTACTCTTGGCGCTGATATGTTTAACGTACATGCGGCAGGGGGCACAGCTATGATGGCGGCAGCACGTGAAGGAGCGGTTTCAGCAATCAGTGCTAATGCTGCACTTAAGATGCCTTTGATTATTGCAGTTACCCAGCTAACCAGTACGAGTCAAGAAGTGATGAATAATGAAATTGGGATCGCAGGTGAGGTAGCGGATACTGTGGTAAGATACGCTAAGCTGGCAGCCGATGCAGGTCTAGACGGCGTAGTGGCTTCACCACAAGAATCTGCAGCTATCGCAGAAGCTTGCGGCCCAGCATTTTGCACGGTTACACCAGGTATTCGACCTGCAGGTGCTTCTCTGGACGATCAGTCCCGGGTTATGACACCTGGAAAAGCCATTCGTCAGGGTAGCCATTACCTTGTTGTAGGACGGCCGATTACAGCTTCACCAGATCCACGTCAAGCAGCACTAAACATTATTGAGGAGATGACCCTAGCATGAGCACATTAAATAGAAGCGAACAAGTAGCAAGTTATCTGTTGGAGATTGGAGCAGTAGCACTGCGTCCACAGGAGCCTTTTACATGGACCTCTGGTATCAAATCGCCGATCTATTGCGACAATCGTCTGACTATGGCTTACCCAGAAGTTCGTAACTATATTGCAGATGCCTTCGCACAGCTTATTAAGAGCGAGTATCCGGACGCTGAAGTGATCGCAGGTACAGCAACCGCAGGTATTCCACACGCGGCTTGGGTAGCAGATAAACTTAATCTGCCAATGGCTTATATCCGTGATAAAGCTAAAGGCCACGGTAAGCAGAATCAGATCGAAGGACTGATTAAGCCGGGACAAAAGGTAGTTGTTATTGAAGATTTGATCTCCACTGGCGGAAGCTCCATTAAAGCCGCTCAGGCCGTGCAAGAAGCAGGCGCAGAAGTATTAGCAGTACTTGCAATCTTCAGCTATGAGCTGGATCGTGCAGTGGATGCTTTTGCTGCAGCTGAAATGCCATTACAAAGCTTGTCCAATTACAGCACATTGATTGATGTGGCTCTTGCACAAGGCAAAATTGAATCGACAGACGTAGAAGTACTGAAGTCTTGGAGAAAAGATCCGTCATCATTTGGTGTTTAATTTTTAAATAAATTGAGTATAGTTTTGTTTTGGCGAGCCTCTCACTTTATAGTGGGGGGCTTTTTTTAACTGCACAGATGCTCTGCATACCGTTGATCTATGTCACAGTAGCTCAATGCACAGTTGTTCTATGTCTTGACACTTATATCGCTCCTTCATCTCAGACACCAATAGTTGTACTTCGTGCACTTAAACTAACTTCCCTTAGTGGAACGGGCACTATAGTTGCACTTTATGCAATTATAATCAGCTAGTTATTCGCCGGAAGCTCTTAGTAACGTGTTTTAACTGCATAGAGTGCACTTAAAAGTAGAAACAGAACTTAATCACCACTAATAGATGCAGAAAGTGCAACTATCCAGTCGCAGAGGGTGGAATTGTGCAGGTAACGGCACCTTTTGAAACCTCCTAGTAACATTTTTATAGGAATAATATGAAGAAATCGTAGTATAACTTTAAACGACCTGTAACTTCCCCTCCGGATTAAAGCTTTATACTGTTACTAGCATTATGGATTATTTATCCATAAGTTGTAGAAGGATCAAGTATTTTATAGGAGGATACAATAATGAATCATATAAACAACAATAAGCGACTGTGGCGCCGCTGGTTAAGCTTTGGAGTATGTGCTGCGCTGTTACTACCACTAATATCAGATGGGTGGAATACAGCTTGGGCTGAGCCTTCTAAGGCTTCAACGGAGCAGCGTGTATTGCGTATTGGGAGTCTATGGTCTGGGGAGGACGATTCTTTTTTTCGTCAGCAGTTTACGGATATGTATGAATTGCAGCATCCAGAGATCAAGTTGGAGATTATTCCGGCCATAGATACGAATGAGCTTCGGTACATTAACACCTCCACAGACACAAGCTCTGATAATTTAGAGAATATCCGTGCGATTATGGGCGGGGATAAGCCTGTTGATGTGATTGTCGGTGATAGCGCATTAGTGAAGAGTTTGGTAGATCATAATCTTGTCCAATCGCTGGAGCCGCTTATAGCGCGTGATCAGTATGATTTAAGCAATATAGCGCCTACAACGCTGAATGGAGTTCGTGAGCTAGGAAGAGGAAGTCTTTTTGCGTTGGCGCCGACCTTCTCATCTAGTGCGCTATTTTATAATAAGGGAATCTTTGATGCTGCTGGTGTCGGCTACCCAACGGACAAGATGACTTGGTATGAACTGTTTGCGCTGGCAGATAAGGTGACGAAGAGATCAACAAATAAAGAAACACAGATATATGGGTTCTCGATGAACCGTTACTTAAGTGATCCATTCTGGGATATGCAGAGCTACGTCGCACCGCTAGAACTTACAATGTACGATAATAAAGGTCAGCATATGACTGTAAATACTACACAATGGCATCAGGCTTGGACTACTTACAGTCAGTTGGTTAAAAAGAAAATTGTACCTGGGTTAAATGGGTTGGATTTTGCAGGAACAGAAGGGGATAGCTATAGTCCAATCCAAGGGGATTTATTCCTCGCAGGAAAAGCGGCAATGGTCGTTGGGGAATACGGCTATCTCAATGATCTGGCGGTAGTGGAGCGTAATGCTGCTAAGATCAAGAATTACCATCCTTTCAAATGGGGGGTTGTTAATGTACCCACTTATCAAGAAAAGCCTGGTGTTGCTATTGGAACATGGCTTGGGAATATGATGGCTATTAGTTCTACGGCTACTAATAAAGAAGATGCTTGGGATTTGATTAAGTTCGTCAACAGTAATGAGGTTGCCAAAATTAAAGCCCATAACAAGAGTGAACTGACTTCCCGCAAGGATTATATTACCGCTCAGACCCCTTCTGTAAATTTGGAAGCTTTTTATACGCTTCGACCATTACCTGCAACGGATCCTTTATTGATCAATCTACAGATGCAGAAGCCTGGGATTAGCCGAATTAGCGATGTTGGGCGGCAATTATTCATTGATGTCTATCAGGGGAAGAAAACGGTCGAGAGTGCGCTCAAAGCTTGGGAGAAGCAAGGAAATACCATGCTGGATACACTTGAAAAAGATCCCGCGGTCTATTTCGAATCGATCGCTGAATGACTCTGAAATATGCCCTAAGCCACCAGTTTTCTGGTGGCTTATTTTGTGGAACTTGGGCATGATAAGTTCAGAGCGGTGTATCATAAATTTGCGAAAAGGAGAAGAGGGCATCATGAATTGGATATACTTCGCGAAACTGTTCAGGACCAGATTTCAAGCAGGTTGTTTGGCTAAAAGATTGGAGCAAGATGGCTGGATTTACGGTTATCATGACCCGCGTTTTGTAGAAATTTATCGATCCCGTAAGGGAAGGTACGGAGTTAGATTTCTGCCTTAAGAACTTTTATAAATTCTTCCTTGACGTAGACCCAATTTGTAATGTATATTATTTATTGTCGCTGTTTGAATATTTTTTCTGACGCGGGGTGGAGCAGCCCGGTAGCTCGTCGGGCTCATAACCCGAAGGCCGCAGGTTCAAATCCTGCCCCCGCAACCAATTTATTTACAACAGCAATTGTACATTCGGATATTTTTAGATCCGGGCCCTTAGCTCAGTTGGTTAGAGCGGTCGGCTCATAACCGATTGGTCGGGGGTTCGAGTCCCTCAGGGCCCACTTAGAGAAAACCCTTACTTTGTAAGGGTTTTTTGCTGTCTATAGGATTAGTGATAACGAAAATAGGATGGGGAAAGGCCGGGATTTTAAGTTTGCTAACGGATTTGCTAACGTGAATTATTTTTCTGCAGTTTCGAGCTGTTTTTCAGCGTATTATTCAGTTCTGCTTCAATTTTGTCAATGGCCTCTTCCTGCATGATTGGGAGTAGGTGTGAGTATCGTTCGTTGAACATCGCTGGAGTCATACCCAGTCGTTCAGCAGCTACCTTTGGATTTATTCCGATCGCCAATAAGAATGATGCATGTGTATGTCGCTGGTCGTGGAATCTAATGTTTTTGACACCTGCTTTACGAACAAGTATGAACATACCTTCAGTAATTCGTTTTGGCTTTATATAACCTCCGCCAGCTAGCAACATACTAATTCATTATCCTCATATGAGTCTCCATATTCTTTTTTATAAGCCTCGATTTGCTGGTAGCGTTCCTTAAGGTCATCAATAATATTCTGAAAAAGTTTTACCCGTCGTATGGAATCATTCGTTTTCGGACGTTGAATGACTAAACCATCACGTGTCCAGTTGGCTGTCTGGAACACCTTCTTTTCGAAGTCCATATCACCCCAGCGAAGTCCAAGGATTTCACCACGTCTCATTCCAGTATAAATTGCCAATGAAAACACAATAGACTGGCGGCGCCTCATCAAGCTAACAGGCAGTATAGTTTAACTTAAACTAAACTTTCCGTTTCCCGCAGTTAACATAAGGTGTAATCTGAAAGCACCTTTTTTGAAGGTGATACTCATCAAGAACCGTATTTATGAAGGAGTGACTTAATGCAAGCTATTAAATCTATAATAGATTGTCCAGAGCGTCATATAGAGTTTGTTGAATATGTTAAAGAAAAATGGCCAAACGTACAGAAGGTGGTACTCCCTAAAATTGACGAGAGTTTATCGGCTGAAGATGGTTTGCCATTAACATTTCTGCTATTAAAAAACGACAAAATAATTGGATTTTATCAATTGATTGAACAGGAATATATAATTCGAAAAGATTTATCGCCATGGATTGCTCCTTTGTTCATTGACGAGAATGAGCGAGGGCAAGGTTTAGGTTCAGTATTGTTGGAGCATGCCAGAAAAATGGTGGGGCAATTGGGATATACGAAGGTTTATATAACGACTGACCATATTCGTTACTATGAGAAATACGGATTCAGAGAAATCGGTTTGGATAATTTCGAATGGGGAAGACCCACCAAAATCTATGAGCACGACACTATAAAGTAATTTATCGCAACATGGTTTGTTTGGGACTTTACTAACGGGAAACGATAGTTGAATCTACAGAGGGATGGTATCAAACATGGACTATGAAATCAAAATAGCAACCTTGGAACATAAAGAAATACTCAGCAACCTGTTACAATTCTATATTTATGATTTCTCAGAATTTATGGAGTTGCAGTTTGAGGCAAACGGTAAATATGGTAATTATCCAATTGATGAATATTGGTCTAAAGACCCCAATTATCCATATTTAATCAGTCTCAATGGGGAAATTATTGGATTTGTCTTAGTCAAATTAAAAAATCGGGAAGAAGATGACGCATATTTTTCTATTGCTGAATTTTTTATTGCGAAGAAGTATCGTAGGCTGGGATTAGGGAGATTGGTTGCTAAAGATATATTTGATATGCACCAGGGAAAATGGGAAGTTTACCAAATAGATAACAACAAGCCCGCTCAACTCTTTTGGAAAAAGGCAATAGAAGAGTATACAGGAGGTAAATTTACTGAACGAATTGAAGTAGGAAGAAGAACACAAGTATTCATTAGTTAATGATATTCAGGACTAGCAAGGGCTTACGCTAACGGGAAACGTGAGTCCAAAAACCAACAGTAGTTTAGGACTTTTTCTTACCAGTAACATATACATAATGTTCCAAATAATTTATATTAAGGTTATAGAGTTTGGGAGTAATGGCATTGCAATTTGGAAGAACCTCGCCGACATTGGCGAGGTTCTTATATTAATGGGGGTTGCTGGTTGATAAAAATGATAATTTTGTTGGTTATTCTTGTTATCGTTACTGCTGTTTTTGTATTCAAAGTTTTATCAAGAAAGAAGAGTTACCCTACCCAAAGTATTGTAATTGATCCACTTAAGATTACGATCCAGGACATAGACCGAATGGAAGACGGAACTGGCTTTGTAGAATATCTGTATCGTTTATTTTTGGCCATGGGTTATAGTGATGCATATAAAACGAAAGGAGGCAGAAATTTTGGATCTGACTTAGTGTTTACAGACGGGGAGGGGGTTCGAAATGTCGTTCAGGCAAAGCGTTATTCCTATCCAGTAGGGTTAGGAGCTGTTCAAGAGATCTATAGTTCCATGAGATATTACAGGGCAAAAAAGTCCATGGTAATATCCTCAAATCAATATACCTCAGCGTGTGAAGAACTTGCTAGTTATAACGCCGTAAGATTACATAGTAGAAGTGACCTTATAGAAATTATAAACTTTTTCAAGTCAGGGCAGATTGATAAAGCAAAGGATATCCTTGAGTCAGAGCCCAGGATTATACTGGATTCATGGGATAATAAAGTAATTAAGAAGGACTTCAAAGTTGAAAAACGATGGGTTGCGAAGAAATAGATAGTTCGTAGAACAAGGAGCTTTTATACTGATGAACAATGAAGATTTTCAATACAGAAATACATACTTTTTCGTAGGGAATCAAACGATTCTATGGATCACCATACTTGGCTTTGTGTTGTTAGGATTTGTATTGTTTTATTTGATTAAGAAATACATAAAGCAGAGAAAATGAGGCCAGGTATTCTAATACATAGGAGTGCTGTAATGAAGAAAATCTTCAAAGAATTTGGTGTCCATTTTTGTGCGGCAACAATTCTTCTAGGCATTTCATTATTGTTCAATGATTATGATGTTGAGGAACAACAATCTTTGTTGGTTGTAATGATGTGTGGAGCCCTCATATCTATTGGTGGATATAACTATTTGAAAAACAGAAAAGGTGTTGTTGTGATGATCGTAGGAGTTATTGTATTAGGATTAGCGCTTTGTAACTTATCTTTTTAGAAGTGATCATGTTGAGATTGTAGTTGTGCTTAAAGCCCATAAAGAAACCAGGACAAACTCAATGGTCACATTGGTCACGAATTTGGTCACAAACTCATTTTAATTAAGTTTAATCAATATTAGATAATCCCAATAATAACAAGAATTCCTGAATAGAGTTTAAGGTATTTACCCCTTTCCTCTATATCAGTTTTTTAGAGCGGTCGGCTCATAACCGATTGGTCGGGGGTTCGAGTCCCTCGGGGCCCACTTATCAAAAACCCTTACTTTGTAAGTTTTTTTTGCTGTCTATAGGCACATAGATTCAAAGGGAAGAGAACTAGGAAGGCCCGAAATTCGAGTTTGCTAACAGATTTACTGATGCAAGATTTATCGTCATGCGCTACCGCAGGGATAGTTTAAATCTTTTGAATGTACTAAAGAGCAGAGGGATTTATTAAATCTTAAATAGAAATCTGACATTCATTTGATGAAAGTGCTATAATTATTAAATCAGTGTGTAGAGATATTGGTCTTTTTATTGGGCCAAAAATATATGTCTCATGATACGTCTGCCATCTGAAATATGATTCACGGAGATGACAAACATGCATGGAGACACAAGACTGCCCAGAAACGGAAAAGAAGGTATATTATTTTTACTCATTATTTCAATCATTTCAGTAAACACTATTGCCCCTATTATTGTGGGATTGGAACGTGGCTTCAGTAAGGAAGTGTATATAGATACACTAAAGGTTATTCCGTTTATGTGGATGATCGTAGTTTTATCCGTAAGATTAGTTGCAGGGCCGATTGTTGGGAAAGTGATGCCGAAATTCATGGGACAAACCGATGGATTTAATGCTAGGGTGCTGTTGAATACTTTTTTGAATGTTACAGTGTTATCTATTTTATTATCGATTATCGGCACGTGGGTGGGGACGAAGCAAATTAGCCTAGAACCACTTAAAAACTTCCTTCACATCTGGCCAAGAAACTTTGGTATAGCATTTTGGATTGAACTATTGGTGGCGCAGCCGATCGCAAGATTTGCGATGAAAACATTACATGCTAGACAGGATCGTAAAACGGAAAGTGTAAATGCGTAACTAGCTAGAATGTTGTAGAGTAGACGAATAACAAATTCAAGGAGCACCCATGGTGGGCGTTCCTTTTTTGATTCCCTATGTTATAGCAACATTGAACAAGTAAAAGAGCCATCATAGGATTAACCTACAATGGCTCTTTTACGCTATGTACTTTCTCTAAAAACAATTCTTCAAAAAAGCTTTGTAAATTTTTTCGTCTATTTCTATTAAACTCTTCTTTCCATCCTTGAACTGAACTGCAATGATATGAACCCCTTTGCTCTTAGCTGAAAGGCCAGCAAGCAAACCAACCGGTCCGAGTAGAAATCCTCCCACTAATCCTCTTCCTACAGCACTCACAGCACTTTTGGAATGAGTTTCGTCCATTATCTCATAATCCTCTACAGTGTTTTTGTCTAGTGTGATTGTTTTTAAAAAACCAGTTTGCAAATTTACAATTCCGAGAGTAGACATTATTACTTTACCTTCATAGTCACCAGCTATAACTTTATTTTTTGCACCCATCTAATCACTCCTTCTTAAACACATATATTAATCGACAAAATCATTCTACTACACAAAAACTTTTGGCGATATATGGATTTTTATTTAGAATCTGATATTCTGGCATGGTGCAATGCAAACCATACAGCCAACACAAAAGGGACGCTGTCGCAAAGCCATGAAATGCTTTGGAAGCAGTGCCCTTTTTGCGTATCCAGCTAGACTTCTCTAATGGGGATAGCGCCCGTAACGTTGTCGTAATCGTTGTCCCAATCGCTGTATGCTGGGTTTCCGACCAACATCCTATAGTTTCATACTATCCCAGAGCTTCTGGAATGCCCCAGATTCGACTTCGAAGAATACCGGTGCCTGACCGTAACGTACAAGTCCTTGACCGAACAGCGTCAGCTCTACCCGGGCGTTGTCTTCCAACTGTAGATAGATGATCTTGCGCTCTTCGCTGTCGTAGATGCCTTGCTCGATAAGTGGCTCTGCTGCCAGTGGTTTAGCCGCGTTGAGTGCCGTCAGGAAGCCGCTAAACGCCTCGTCGACAGCAAGCGGTGTGTACTTCTGTAGTCCATTGTTCCAGCTGTCGAAGCTTTCCCACTGAGCTGAATTAATTCTGCCCTCAAGATTTAGCTTGCCGAACAGATCAGCACCGCTGTTTACGGTAATGCCGTTCGTATGTTCATACAGTTCGGCGAATACCTCGCCGTTGATTTCCGAATAGGACATAATCAAGAAATTGGAATCATATCCCTTCACAGAATAGATATCCGTCTCTCCGATGTTAGAAGCTAGCTCAATATATTTGTCTTTACCGCTCCATTCATCGATGCCGCCTGTAGTCCGTCCCAGCTTGTCATCGCGCAGAGCGGCAGCGTCGGCGGCGTCGATGCGAGTTGCAGACTGTGTATAAATATTATCTTTATACACGACTAGAGCGATCATATCTGTCTTAACGCCAGACTTGGTATCCGGCAGTTCCAGCTCGGGGATGATAATGCTTCTGGACGTATCTGTGCTAGGATTGCCTGCATCACCTGGGCCCGGAGTTACTTGAGCAATCTGTCCTTGGGTGCTCTGACCGTTCAACTGCTGCCATATATTCGGTGCAGCCAAGCCGATTCCGGCAGCAAGCACGATACTTGCCGCGATATAAACCGTTTTGCGTGGACGTTTCCGCTCCTGCTGGTGCACCAGTTTGTCGATCAATTCTTTTTTCATCTCTTCACCTGGTTTCATAGAATCCACCGCTTTCGTATATAATGTTCGAAACTGATCTTCCTTCATTGTGATTCCGCTCCTTCCAGCTCTAGTTTTAGCAGTTGCCGTCCCCGCTGAAGTCTCATCTTCACGGCAGACTGACTAATCTGCAGAATCTTGCTGATTTCCTGGATGGGATAATCCTCGTAATAGTAAAGATGGATTACAGTTTTATACTTCATGGGCATCGCCATAACTAATTGCAATAGAGCCAATTCTTCGGGGTTGTCTATCGCAATCGGCTCAGCGCTTTCCAGCTTAACCTCACGCTTTCGCCAGCCTCTACCCAGTAATGTTTTGCAATGATTGGTGATTACGCGGATCAGCCATGCTTTCTGATGTTCAGCATCTTTGAACTTTGGCGCCTTTTCTATCAGTTTGATGAAGGTCTCCTGAGTAGCTTCTTCGGCATCTTGGCGGCTGCCTAGATGGACCAAGGCGATACGGAACAGCATATCTGCGTAGATTTCGTAACTCTTTATCACATGATTTCCCGGCCGGGTCATGGATCGCTGCATGATTCTATGCCCCCTTTACCTATAACACCATTTAGGACGACATTTGGTCACATTATGTTCCTGAGAAAATTTTGTTAGCCATATAGATCAAGGGTTAGGATCTAAAAAAACGCGGTTGTCTTAGTAGCCATAATCCTGACTGCTGAGACAATCGCGTTTTTATAATAGAAGTTCCCCCTTTACGGGAGACGTTCCTCAATATGTTTATATGTATATTTTGGATCAGAACCTTTTACAGGAGCCATGCTGTATTGATAAATCAGATCCTTCTCTTTTCTATAAAAGTATCTTGCGTTAGGTTCATCTGCAAAGATAACCGTTGTGCTTACTACGGGAGCCTTACCAATCTGGGTATAGACTTTATAAAGATCTTCATTCTTATAATCTCTAGCATCTACCAGATAATGAATGATCTCATTGTTCATCTGATTTCGGAAGGAGTGAAGCGCTAAGGAAGCAACTCCATATACAATAATGAGAGTAACAAGAATTATTTTTGTTCTTTTCTTCATTAATTTCCTCCATTTAGATAAAATGTATATATTATAAGATAATATATTAGTTTACACATTAGAAGGGAGGAAAGAGGATGACGCAGCAAGAGGAAAAAATACAGGAGTTGGAGCGACGTATTAAGGTACTAGAGAATCATTCAAGTCCAAAACTGCCAGGGCTAAGAGTCTTATGGTTTATTATTTGGGGTGTTGTGGGTATATTCCTCATTCTAACTCTTATTGGTTTGATTCAATTTGTCGCATAACAGAGCTTATAATTACAAATAAGGCAGCAAATTTCCCGCCGATAGTTAAACCCGTGTAGGTAAAGAATTGCCTGGGTATACTATACTTGCTGCCTTTTTATTATGAGCTTACACAAATCATCTTCAGTCGTCTTTGGGTTCTTGCAATAAAATGGAGAAGGTCCCTGTTTCATGATCCACTTCAATCGACTCGATCCCAACAAAATCCGGAATTTCGGGGTGTACTGCATCTACGTTATAATCTGGATGAGTCATCAATAATTCAATTACTTTAATGGCTTCCATATCGTTCCCCCTTGCGAGAAATTCCATCATAATTATTAATGGTACTTCATTGCGACTACCCTTATTATCTCCGCAGTCATTATTGAATATGTGTTAATCGTTCTTCGTTTCTTCCCATCACGGCCAATAATTGCCCCTGAAAAACACGTCTTTGGATCTGATCAATCCGCTGTAAAGCCAGCTCGCTTGGCACTTGAAATTCTGCTGCAAGATAGCTAATGGCTTCCTCTCGTTGTTCTGGCAATTTCAAACGGGAGATCATGGAGTAGGGCATAGCTGCATAAAGAATAAAACGCTCGGATTCATCCTCCTGTGCCCGCGTAAAATGTTCTGGCATCAATATATGATTGGTACCATGGCGGAGCAGGTGACAGAGCTCGTGGAGAAACTCTAGCCGCTGCAGGCTAGCTGGAAGCCGGTTATCGATAAACATGGTGTACATCCCCGCTGATGCTTCGATACTCTTGCTTCTTACATCCAAATAATGAACCCAAATATTAAGCCGTTCTGCAATATAGGCAATCGAAATTTGCGAAGGCTGAGTAAGGTTTAGACGTTTGTATAAATCTTCCGTCCACTTCTCCAGTGCAGTCATTTGATAATAGGATTTCATGTTATCCACATCATTCACCTCATTCAAAATCAATTATAGGATCGTATGTTCGCATAAATGAACAAAAGAAAAGCCCGAAGGCTATGTAAAGTAAAAAAATATAAGGACACATAAGAACTAGTGTTCTTGTGTGTCCTTAGCATAATGCAATTAAACACTAATATCAAGTGTTTTTCCTAAATTCGGAGCAACGCTTTTCCCCAGCATTTCCACCATCGTTTGACTCTGGGTTTCAGCCTGATTTTTGGCTATATTCATGACCTGTATCCCCACATTCTGAGCTAAGGATGCTTGACTCATTGCCATTGATAATGCAGCTATATCCATATTGCACCTCCTTCGTGTATATCCTGTATATCGACTCTGTCCATTTAATTCATTAGGTGTTCGGCATTTTGTTTGCCAATTCGCCCAAACGGCTTATCTCCTTTTTACATATCTTGTGCTGTAGTCATTAATCATTAGGAGGAATTAAAAATGGGAATGGAACATTGTGGTTGTAACGTAGGTCCTGTAGTAAGCCCAGCAAACGTAGGTCCGGTGTGTAGTCCTTTTACTTCAACGGGAGCTATTCTGGTACTCTTCATCTTGCTGGTTATCATCACTAAAGCTTGCTTATTCTAAGCTAGCTGATGCACATTGTAGCCCCATCCGGTGTATACCGGATGGGGCTATTCTTTTGGAACATTGTTTACGAAGCTCGTTATTTGAACATAAATTCTACGCGGGTTCCATCCGCATAATCTTCTAGCTGATTACCAACCCAGCTTCCTGCACCGCGATTATCTTTTGGCGTTATGTATTCAATGTCGGCCCCTTCGCCGCCTTCATCACACATGGCCATGGGCCATTCGTCGCGGTCGTAGCCTTTTTTGGTAGGGATCCCTCTTAAGGATTCTTTGCGGTTCTCTTCAGCCTGCTCACGGTTAATGGTACATGTGGCAGACTCCCCTTTGGCAATCGCATCCTGAATATGCTTGGCGGTCTCAGGATAACGATCTGATGGGAAGATGAGCTGAACAACTTCTGAATCGGATGTGGGGGATGCCGGGTCTTCGTTCTGTTCATACCAGTAACCGCCCAAAGCGAGTAACACAACAATGATGAGACTGGTGAGTAATTTCTGTATTTTCAAATCTGCTCCTCCTTTTTTGGAACTTAAAATAGTATATCTTATATCATAATGCAGTGCGATTTAATATACTTAGGAAAAATAAGAGGAGGACGGAATTGGATATGGAGTATTTAATTACGATTGAGGATCAGACGCTTATAGCCTCTGCTGAAGATATTATTACTAGACGTTATGAATGGGAAAGACACCATGTTGGAGCGGCGCTCCGTACGAAGACGGGGGAGATCTTTACAGCGGTACATGTAGAAGCTAGCATGGGGCGGATTACAGTTTGTGCGGAGGCGATGGTGATTGGAAAAGCGATATCTGAAGGCTACAAGGAATTTGATACGATTGTTGCCGTAAGGCATTCTGATCCGGATAGCGGGGAAAGAGAGATTAAAGTAGTCTCTCCCTGCGGGATGTGCCGTGAGTTAATTGCTGATTACGGGAAGGATTGCAAAGTTATTGTATCTGAGGAAGGCCGGTTAGCCAAATATGATATTACCGAATTACTACCGCTGAGATATACGAGGTAGTTTGGAATAAAGGAGCCCTAGGCTCCTTTTTTTGTTGAGCCGTGAATTTATTCAGCAGTTCCTTACACTGTCCTAAATTAATTTACAGCTTCATGTCCATTCGCTGAGTTCATGTCACTATTGTCCCCATACTATAACTTAAAAAAGTTAAAAGGATGTGAGAGTGGATGGAACAGCGCAACCTTCGAAATATGGTTGATTCGGCATCGAGGTTTGTGAACGATGTTCAGTGGCAAATAGCATATCGTAAATTGCAAATGACTCCGGCAGATTCGGAAACGGTAACCTCTGCTCAGAAATTGTTGAATACCCTTTATTTTTTGCAAGGAAAAGGATGGATTAGTGGACAACATGATTATTTGGAGAGCGCGGATGAGTTCAATGGGAAGCTGAAAAATACCAGCGGGCAATACGCTGCCCTTCACGGCTACGAGCTGGGGGCAATCAATAATCAGACGGCGGCGCTAATAGACAATCAGCGGGATTGGGTTGTTAGCAGCGCTATTCGCTGGTATAAAGCTGGTGGAATCATAACGATTAGCTATCACGCTCAGCTGCCAGGAACAGCGCCGGCTTGGGCTAACGTATCTACGAGCATAAGCAACGCTGATTTTGACAAATATATAACACCGGGTACTGCTCAGTACAACGCACTGATCGCTGATCTGGATAAGATAGCCCTCTCTTTAAAAAAACTGAATGACGCAGGTGTTCCTGTGCTCTGGCGGCCCTATCATGAAATGAATGGCGGATGGTTTTGGTGGGGAAAGAAGAGCAACTACGTGAAGCTGTGGAATCTTATGTTTGACCGCTTTACCGGCTATCATAAGCTGCATAATTTATTGTGGGTATGGAGTACAAACGCCAAAAATCAATGGTGTGATGACCCTGCGGAATACTACCCGGGCGGTGACAAAGTAGATGTGCTAGCGCTAGACATCTATGACGGCGATTTCAAGGGAAGTCACTATGATAGTCTATGGGATCTTGGCCGGGGAAAGCTGATCGCGATTGGAGAGAACGGAGAGCTACCGTCCCCTGCGCTACTATCTAAATCACAGCCCAAATGGTCTTATCAGATGACCTGGGGCAAGCTTCTTTATGAGAAAAACACCGATGCGGTGATTAGAGCCTTTATGAACGACAGCTATGTATTCACACGAGATGAATATGCTGCTGAGGCAGCGATTGTGGCTGCTAAGGGAGATAGTGTGCTGCAAAGCGGGCTATGGGGGCAATATTACAATAATATGACCCTTAGCGGGACTCCTGCGTTGACGCGAACGGATGCGAACATCCAATTTTCATGGAAACAGGGTTCACCCGATCCAGCCATTCGTGTCGATGCATTCTCTATACGTTGGAGCGGGAAGCTCACGGCAGCTTATAGTGAGACTTATACCATTTACTCCTCCTCTGATGACGGGGTGCGGGTGTGGATTGATGGAATGCTGATCATTGACAGTTGGGTGAATCAGAGTGGACAGGAGCGTAAAGGCAGTGTGAATCTGATTGCGGGCAAGCTGCATGAAATAAAAGTGGAGTATTATGAGAATGAAGGTGACGCGCGGATTGTATTACAGTGGGAAAGTCCTAGCCAGCCAAAGGGAGTTATCCCAGCAGGAGCGTTCTATCTGCCATAAAAGAACATCTGTTTGGAGCAAGCCCCGGATCCGGGGCTTTTTTAACGTCCGAACGGTCTTAGATTTGTTCGCGATAGCTAATGTTGTTGGCGATCTTCTCGTCACGTACGGCTTTGCGCAGGACATCTTTAACGGTTTGGGCATCACGAATTTTTCGGAAAAGAAGCTGAGGCGCTGAGGCGTCATCAGAAAATACAGTTAATGTACCGATGCCGAGCATCCGGTCCGTGATAGATTGTGCTACGGATAAATCGCGTACACGCAGTAATTCAATCTCTTCGACATTTTTACCGATAAGTCCGGTCTTTACCATAATACGCTGGCTTGTAATGGTGTACGTAGTAGTGTTCAGGCGTACGACGCCTTTGAGGCGGTCTGAGATGCTGGCGGGCTTACCTTTCCAGAGCACGACTTCTTGAGTAGTGTTGGAGCTTGCTGATGGATGACGGGCGGTCACTGGGGCGGTGCCGTCAATGCCGGTTCCACATTCTCCGCAAAATTTAGCGCCCTGCTTATATTCTGATCCGCAGGCTGTGCAATAAGGCATAAATACTCTCCTTTCTTGATTACAATTACAATAATTATAATATAATAGTCATTTTACATAAATTTCATTTGCGCTTTACACAAACCGACATTATTCTGTTAAGTGGAGGGATAAATAAATGAAAAAAGTGTTACTAATAGGAACGCTAATGTTGACTGTCATCCTTAGCGCCTGCAGCAATAATCATTCAACTTCATCGGCACCTGCCTCAGAAGAAGAAGTGCAGGAGACCGTGCAAAACTTCTACAATGAAATTTCTAAACTCGATGAATTGGGAAAATCATCTTTAACGGAGTTCAACGAAGCCATTGCTGCTTATTCAGCAGGAGAGCTTTCGGACAAACAGCTGGAGAAGAAGATTAACGAATTCCAGAAAACCGCAACTGACCTATCCAATCAGGCTGAGAAGGTGAAGATCGCCTCTAGCTTGCCTGAAGATATCCGTAAGCTGCTTGAGGAGTCCAAAATTGCTTTCAAAAGTGCCTATGCCCTAAAAGAACAGGCCTCTCAAGGTGCTGATTCCGCAGAGGTCACTGCTGAACAGTTCCAGGAATTGAATCAGAACGCTGATGTAGCGATGCTGTACGGCATATCCAAGCTTAATGAAGCAAGAGAAGCAACAGGGCTCATCGATGCCGATGGTCAGTCCACCACTGAGACAGAGAACGTTAAAGAATAGATCGGAATGTAGACGCTGTACAGTTTAACTGTCAGCGTCTTTTTGCTGCGATTTTGAGCTTAAGTAGAGGTAACACTGCCAATCCTATAAATAAGCCAGCTACAATTCCTTTTGTAAGGTCTGAGAGTGTATTACTTTGATATACGAGGGGGTATATGCACAGGAATAATGCAGGGATTAGGATGAGAAGTGCAGTATTTTTTTTCAAGTGGAAAGCTCCTCTCGATCAGATATGTATTATTATACAACTTTTAGATAAAGAGGAAGATAAAAAGTGGTATCTTTTTCCTGATTATTGATTATTCAGCGAAGGTATGGATATAATACAAACATACGTTCGTATATATAGGATAGTATAGATAGGGAGGGGTTACCATGGGCAAAAAGCTGGAGAAAAACGGACTGTGGGAAAGCAGTCGGATGATGCTGCCGGAGCACAAGGTAAGAATTATTAGGGATGAACGGGAGACGCTGCGCCGCATTAAGCCTATTCTGGATGAGCAGAAACTGGAGGAAATCGAATGTACACTGGCCTTATCGTTACGGAGTCATGTGCGTGTGACTGTTGTGTTGTTTGATCCCTTTGAGAATACGACAATAAGTGGCTTTGTGACTTCCATTCACACCCACTCGCGTGAGTTTAAGCTGCAGTGGGCGGAGGAATGGAAGTGGATCAATGTGGATGACCTTGTTGAGGTTTACATCGTCTAATGCTAAGAATTGCTGCCTTCACTTTTTTCATAAGCAATTAGGGTCACGGTTGGGTTGCCGGTTAGATGTGCAATAGAAGCTTCGGCATTCCGAATAATTTCGAGTGCTTCATCCTGTTCGCTGAGTGCAGCAACTCTATAGCTATCGCTATGAATGTCCATATGTGTTCCCACCTTTCGCTAATATTTTGCCCTTTTTTGTGGAATTGATCCAAGGTGGAGAAGCCGTGAATAGCTACCTTTCAGGTTAGATCTCGGGGATACCGGGGTCTTTTTTTAATATAAGAAAGTTATGCACCTATCCTTTATGTCTTATATTTCTCGCTTAAACGCTTATCGTCCTTCCTTATATCGACGCTGAAGACGTTTATGCTTGTATGCTAAGGCAAGCAGGGGTATTAGTACAAGCGAATGGGGAGTCGGGATCATTGATTATAGCAAGGGGTGATTCTATGCTGACTTTGGAACAAGTAAGGGATAAATCGACGGCGCGTCTTGTTGGGCTTCATCCTGTTTTGGCAGCAGGAGCGAAGGCTTTGATTCAGCAAAGCTATGCCAAAGGAGTGCCGATTGTGATTACCCAGGGATTACGCTCAATCGCAGAGCAAAATGCCTTGTATGCACAGGGGAGAAGTAAGCCGGGGCCAATAGTTACCAACGCCAAGGGTGGAACCAGCTATCACAATTATGGCCTTGCGTTTGATTTTGCGCTTTTGCTGCCGGACGGAAATAGTCTTTCCTGGGATATGAATCGTGATGGGGATAAAGATAAAATAGCGGACTGGCAAGAGGTGGTACAGGTGGGTAAACAGCTGGGGCTTGAATGGGGAGGAGACTGGACGTCTTTTAAAGATTATTCCCACTTGCAGATGACCTTCGGTTTAACCACAAGTCAACTTCGCGCAGGTAAACGTCCTACAACGGATCAGGTCAATGAAGCTTTAAAAAGGATAATCGGGGAGGATGACGCAGTGAATAAGGATGTTAAAGTATCGATAACCTTGAATGGCAGCAAGCTTACGGATGGCGTTCTTGATACAGGTATAACATATGTACCCGTGCGGGTTCTGGCTGAGGCGCTTGGAGCAAAGGTTACGTATGACGCAGCGAGCAAGACAGTGAATGTAGTAAAAGAGTAAAGCTATTCATGTATAGACAGTGCCATCCAAGGGGAAATTATCAGTGATCACTAACTATAAAGGGAGGCATACGTTGTGAACAAGCTGATAACAAGCCTTGCATGCTGCACTGTACTGTCACTGAGTGTAATGGGAGCTAGTTACGCTAATCCAATCGGGTCGGCGGCTTTAGGCGGTATCCCAAATGCGAATACTGGCATGGATGGTACCGTGAATAATACTCGGATGATGAATACGGAAGGCAATCTAATGAACGGCACCACGGGAACGATGAATCAGCATGAGAGCATTATGAGAGATAAGATCCGAACAGGGGAAAATTACAATCGTAACAACTATCACAACAATAATTACAATACAGAAAATTACACCCGGGATAACTACAACAGAAATACGGTAACTCCACTATCCAACACTACAACGGACGGTAGATATCGGGCAACCAGCACAACTACGAATACTGGGACTACCAGCAGAGGGTCTAACTGGGGCTGGCTCGGATTGTTTGGACTTTTGGGCCTAGTTGGAATGAGAAGCAGAAGTGACGAACGCAGATAATCGCCATGCCTAATAACCCGTGTCGGCACACGCTGGAACGGGTTATTTTTAATGTGATAAATTATTTTTCAAAAAGGGATTGCGTGTTATCGAAATTCATGATATTATATTTCTTGTCGCGTTATACGTAAACATCGTATGAAGCTTCAACACATAATATGCCGGGGTGGCGGAACAGGCAGACGCACAGGACTTAAAATCCTGCGGTACGTGAGTACCGTACGGGTTCGACCCCCGTCCTCGGCACTAAAACAAGGGTTTCAGCTCATTTGCGCTGAAACCCTTTTTGTTTATAATTAGGTGTCTCTATAACGACCACTTGTATATTATTTGACTCGGCAACAAACCGGTTGGTTATAATTAATTATTAAAGGGGGTGTTGGTTTGAAGTATTCCGTTATTCAGATTCCGTATCTGCCGGGGTGTCCGATCCATGTCAAGGTCAATGATACTAATTCCGAAGAGCTGCATCGACACTCGGGGCTGGAGATCATCTGGCTCTTTACTGGAAAACTGAAGGTGACCATCGGCCAAAATGATTATCATCTACATGAAAACAATCTGCTTTTAATTAACCATTTCGAATCCCATCGCGTCGTTCCGCAAGCCTTAAATACCCGCTTTATTCAGTTGCACGTGGACAGCCTTTTTATATTTAAGCACAATCACGATTTTTACAACTTGAACTATGATCTGAAATCCATCAAAAATAGTGAAGACAATCAACATCCGTATGATGTTGTTCGTATTTTATTCAGCCGATTGGTTGGGAAGGGGGAAGAAAATAAAGATGTTCTCCGGCTGTTGGGCTACATAACGTCCCGTTTCAGTAAAAAGCTATCCTCGCCGGAACCGGACAATCGTGCTTCGAATAAAGAGTTTAATATTGTCCAGCAAATCTTGAACAGGGTTGAACTGGATTTCAAAGGGAAGGTTACGTTAAATCAAATTGCACAGGAACAGCATTATAATTCATCTTATCTGTCTGACATTTTCCGGAAAAACGTCGGGGTTACGTTTAAAGCTTATTTGGAAGAAGTCCGGATCAGGTATTCATTGTTTTTGCTCCAAAACCAGGAAACGTCAATTACGAACATAGCCTTATCCTCAGGCTTCAGTGATGAAAAAAGTTACTATAAAGCCATCAAAAATAAGTTTTCGTTAACCCCTCTGCAGCTGCGCAAAAAACATCTGGAGGAGAATCACGACGGCCTGGCTTTGACCGGCTCTTCCAAGGAGCAATTGATTCATCACTATGCCTCGCTTCCGCTCGAACTAAAAGCAATAGAGGAAAATACGATCCAATCCACCATTGTCAAGGATATTCAAGCGGATGGTTACGAATTAAAGCAGGTGTGGAACAAAATCATGAACATTGGATCTGCCAATACGTTGCTGAATCAGAATATACGCGATCAAATCAAAGAGATGCGGGAAGAAATCCCAATTGAATATTTACGTTTTGAAGGCGTTTTTAATCAGGAATTGGACGTGATTCAGAAAGATCGGGACGGGTTAAAATTCAATTGGAAATTTATTAACAATATTCTGGATTATACCCGGGAGCTTGAACTCAAACCATTTATTTGCCTGAGTTATATGCCGCTTTTATTTGCCAGCAAAAGCACCAGTTTTTTTAATTATCAGGGAAATACCTCGCCCCCGAAAGAAATGAGCCAGTGGCTGTCCCTGGTTCAATCCTTTATGATGAATTGCATAAACCGTTACGGCCTTGATACGGTTTCCGAATGGTATTTTCAAATATGGACCGAGCTTCCGGCATATGGGATTCATTGGAGCGGTACGCTTGTACAATACTTCGAATTATATAAGCAAACGGCGCTGCTCATTAAGGGAATATCTCCATCGCTCAAGGTGGGACCTGCAGCAGAAAATTTCCATACGGATGAGCAACTTTCCGAGAAACTGCTCGGATTTTGCCGGGAAAATGCGGTGCCCCTTGATTTTTACAGCTGCAATATTTACCATAACCGCGTCAAATTTAAAGATTGGCTGGAGCGGTCCCAAACTAGTCCTGTCGATATTAAGCTAATTCCGTTTCAATATGAAGCCAAAAATCATACCAGGAATTTGTTGGAAAAGATGCATCGCTTGCTGGAAACTCACTATAAGGAAGATATTGAATTCATCGTAACGCGCTGGAACTTTAGCTGGGATGTTACGAATTTTCTTCATGATACGGCTTTTATGGCCACCTTTATTATTGATCATATGCTTGATCACTCAGCGGCCCATGCCAAGGCCATCGGTTTTTTATCGGCTTCCGATATTCTCTATGAATGGGATATTAAAAGCAATCCCTTTTTTGGGGGGACAGGGCTGGTGAATACGGAAGGGATAAAGAAATCCGCGTATTATGCCTTCGTATTTTTATCTAAGCTGGGAAGCACGGTGTTTGCCAAAGGCAAAAATTATATCATGACCAAACGTGGAGAAAACATCCAAATATTAGCTTACAATCACACCTACCCTGACCAATTGTTCATGAAGGGAGACCAACCGGATCAGCATTCGTATGATATTTTTGAGGAATCCAATGATTTACTGTTAAATATTCACCTGCAAAATATCTACGGAACCTATAAATGCAAACAATACAGTCTTAACCGGAACCATGGATCTGCTTATGACGAATGGATTCGTATGGGTGAATATGCTGATCTGAATCATGAAGAGACGGATTACTTGAAAAATATATCCAGACCTTCCCTGCAATTAAAACAGCTTACCTTAACAGGCGATTTTCATCTTACTTTGCATGTTCCGGTCCACGGGGTCGAATGCATCATCTTAAATAAGTTCTATAAGTAAGCCAAAGAATTCCCCATATCATTTGGGGGTAATTCTTTGGTTTTTTTCTTTTTCTTTGCGGATATCCGGGACACTTGCCCTTATCTTCTTATCACTTGCCCAAGAAATAGGAAGGAAACATGGACTGATCTGAACTACAATTTTAATGAAAGCGGTTTTATGGAGATTTGAAAAACAGACTGGAGGAGATTTTGGATGAAGGCCAATAAACTGGTTCGCTTATCATATACTGCGAAGGCGAAGGAAATTGTAAGCCAAATGAGCTTGGAGGAAAAAGTATATCTCATGAGCGGAAGAGTCTCCATGGAGGAGATGCTGGAAGATTTTAAGGAGAGACATTACAACTGGAGACCTTATCCCGCCGGCGGAAATGACCGCTTGGGGGTGCCGGAACTGAAATTTGTCGACGGCCCTCGTGGAGTCGTATCCGGCAACAGCACCTGCTTTCCGGTAGCCATGGCAAGAGGTGCTGCCTTTGACCCTGAGCTTGAAGAGCGCATTGGACATGCTATAGGCCAAGAGGTCCGCGCGCAAGGCGGCAATTTTTTTGGCGGCGTTTGCATTAACCTCCCGTATAACCCGGGTTGGGGCAGAAGCCAGGAAGTATACGGCGAGGAATCGTTCCACCTGGGCGTCATGGGTTCCTCGTTGGTAAAAGGGGTTCAGGAAGAAAATGTAATCGCTTGCGTGAAGCATTTTGCTTTCAATAGCATGGAGTGGGCCCGGTTTAAGGTGAGCGTCATCGCTGATAAACGAACGGAACGCGAGGTTTTTTTGCCGCACTTTAAGGATTGTGTAGATGCGGGTGCAGGCAGTGTAATGAGTGCCTATAACTTGTACCACGGAGTTCATTGCGGGCATCATGATTATTTGTTGAATCAGGTTTTGAAGGATGAGTGGGATTTTGACGGTTTTGTGATCAGTGATTTTGCCTGGGGCATCAAAGATACGGTTGAAGCTGCAAATGGCGGCATGGATGTTGAAATGTGCCATACGAAATTTTTTGGCGGCAAGCTGGTTGAAGCTGTAAGAAACGGTCAAGTCAGCGAAGAAAAAATCGATGAGTCGGCAGTAAGAATTGTGCGTACCTTACTGGCATTTACAGAAGCGGACAAGGATACGTACGGCAAGGAACTGATCGCAAGCAAAGAGCATATCGCATTGGCGCTGGAAGCTGCCGAGAAGTCCATGACCTTGATGAAAAACGATCACCATGTCCTGCCGTTCTCCAAAACAGAGACCAAGCGTATCGCGGTTATTGGTGGACTCGGCAGCAAAGGAAACATTGGCGATCATGGCTCAAGCCGGGTGTTTCCGCCTTACATTGTTACACCGCTGGAGGGAATTAAACGCCTGCTTCCAAATGCCGAGGTGGTCTTCGACAGCGGGGAAGATCTGGAGCAAGCGAAGCAATTGGCGAAATCCGTTGATGCCGTTGTTTTTGTCGCAGGATATGACCATGATGATGAGGGGGAATCCGTCACGAACGAAGATGCCGATTTGAAGGCGGGGGGGGATCGTAAAAACAGTCTTGGTTTGCATACGAAGGATATTGAACTTATTAATGCGGTTGGCCCCGTTAACCCCAACTCTGCTGCTGTACTGATCGGCGGCAATATGATCATGATTGAAGAATGGAAGCAGTCAGTGTCCTCTATCCTGATGGCCTATTATCCGGGGATGGAAGGCGGCACCGCCATAGCCAAAACATTGTTCGGGGACGTTAACCCGGGCGGCAAATTGCCTTTTGTGGTACCGGCGAGCGAAAGTCATCTTCCCCAAGTGGATTGGGATGCAACCGAGATCAAATATGACTATTATCATGGGTATGCCAAATTGGAGAAGGAAGGAATTGAGCCTTCCCTGCCTTACGGATTTGGTTTATCCTACACCAGCTTTGCACTGTCCAATGCCTCTTTCAAAGCAGCGGATGATCATATCATCGCAGCTTGCGAGGTTGAAAATACAGGAGACGTAACGGGCGACGAAGTCGTTCAGCTGTATGTCGGTTTCGGCAACTCCGGGTTGGACCGGCCCGTTAAAGTGCTGCGCGGGTTTAAGCGGATCACGCTGAAGCCGGGGCAAAAAGAGAAGGTTGAGATCGCCTGTCCGGTTGAAAAAATCAAGTGGTTTAATCCTGCCGCAAACCGGTGGGAGCTTGAAGAGATGGCCTATGAGGTGTACATCGGAACCTGCAACGCAGAAAAGGATTTAATCAAGGGAAGCATTAGCTTACACTAGTTTCTCCCTTGAAAACGTTCCCAACAGGAGGGTGCACAATGGCGATAAGAGAAGAGTCCAATCAAAAGTTATCCTTATTGGAAAAAGTAAGCTACGGTTTGGGAGATACGGCTTCAAACTTGATTTATGCGGTGGTTACCACTTATTTAACTTTCTATTTTACGGATGTCTATGGCATTGGCGCTGCCGCAGTAGGTACACTATTGTTGGTTGCAAGACTTGTGGATATGGTGGACAGTCCTATTTTCGGCATCCTTATTGACAAGACGCATACCAAATGGGGGAAATCAAGACCGTGGATTTTATGGTCCTGCTTTCCGTTTACCATCGTGACGATCCTGTTGTTTATGGGACCTGAGTTAAGCGCGTCCGGTAAACTGGTGTATGCCTACATTTTCTATATTGCTTCCAACATTCTGTATACAGCCGTTAACAATCCGTTAACTACCTTGCTTCCCAGCTTGTCCAGCGAAATTCAAGAACGAACGGTAGCCAACTCTTTTCGGATGTTTGGCGGGCAACTGGGCGGATTGCTGGTCAATCTGACGTTATTGCCGCTTGTCGCATTTTTCGGGAATGGGGATCAGCAAAAAGGCTTCTTCCATACGATGATTCTTTTTGGCGCAGTGGGGCTGGTGATGTTCCTGATCACATTTTTCAATACAAGAGAACGTGTTCAAGATAGATCTGGGGGCAAATCATTGCCTGTCAGGGAGAGCGTCAAAGCGATTAAAGGCAATATGCCATGGATTGCCGGGGTTTTAATAGGCGTCGTATTTTTTATCTTGTACGTGGTGAAATTGTCGTCGGGCATTTATTACATTACCTACAATCTGAATCAGCCTGACCTTGTTACTACGGCCAATACGCTCGGCTCTTTGACCCTGGTGGGAATTATCTGTGTGCCGTTCTTAACCAAGAAGTTTAGTAAAAAAACGTTGATGATCACCGGAATGGCCATCAGCCTGATCGGTCAGCTGATTATTTATCTCGGTGGCGACAGTACGGCTATGGTGCTTACGGGTATAGTCGTTGGTGCCGTTGGTCTAGGATTACCTGTCGGGTTATTGTTTGCACTTATTGCCGATACGGTGGATTATGGTGAATGGAAATCGGGCGTTCGCGCGCAAGGCTTGCTTGCTTCCACCGCTTCCGGGATCGCCATTAAATTAGGGTCCGGCCTCGGGGGAGCGATTCCGGCTTGGTTGCTTGCGGCAGGGGGGTACGTTGCCAATCAAACCCAGACGCCATCCGCACTTCGAATGATAGAAATCAGTTTTATTTGGCTGCCGATCCTGTTATGTATATTGGCGATTCTCATTTTGGTTTTTCTATACCGATGGGACAAACCCCATCATGAGATTGTTGCGGAATTGGAAGCGAGAAGAGCTCAATAAATTCGCAAAAATCAAAAATCACGCCAGGCTCTCTTTCCGAGGAAAGAGAGCTTCTTTTTTTATTAATCCGCCATTTATTTAATAATAGTATTCTCGCTCTAAGGAAATCCTCGAAATCCTGTACGGAATACAACATAGTATGTCTTAAGCAGGCCGGATGGATGAACATCTTGCACGTTGCAGGTTGTACAACAATATGTGACCTAAGCACGCTAAATGGACAAAAATCTTGCGAAAAGTACAACAATGTGGGCGTGACTTCACCAAATGGGCGCTAATCCTGCATGTTGTACAACAAATACGGCCTTCGTTCCCTCCAGAACCTTATTCACCCGCCAAGGTAATTTGGTTTTGTTTCTCTTGCCGTGTTCTTCTCATTCAATCCATTGCACTTCCTGCAGTAGATTTCTCCTAAATTAGCTTGAAAACGAATTCTGCTGTATTTTGTGCAGCAGATTTTCAGGAAATGCGCCTTTTTGCGGTGCGGAATCTTTATTATTTGGCTTGAATGGAGGCGGATTATTAACCGTACTTCCAACAGGCATTGCTTGATTCTAGCGGGGAAAGAATTTGCAAGGATTGGATACTTACTCCTTTCTTCGGATTTGAGTGTAAAAGTAAATCAAGTAAGGTTACTTCGAGAGCTAGCGCTATTTTCTCCAAAGTTTTTATCGTTGAATTCTTCTCTCCGCGTTCGATCTGGCCGATATAGGAGGTGTTTACTCCTACATTCAAAGCCAGCTGTTCCTGGCCCTGTCCTTTACGAGTCCGCAGAATTCGGATGCTTTCTTCGATAAATTCGATGTTGTTCAATTCCCTTCACCCCTAACAAAACGATAGAATTTTTTGGAAGGATGCTCAACAGGATATAGTGAGGATTTAAGTGGTTATAACCATGAATTAATACAGGGTGTGGCAATTCAGATGCCAGAGGTATTTATGGAGAGGTTTTTAGTAAGGGGAACATACATTAACCAGTTGGAAGTTGGATTATATCAAGCCGTGCTCCTTTAAACTGTAGAAGCGATTGCCACCAATAATTATATGATCAAGGACTTCTATTCCAATGATTTCCCCAGCGGCTATGAGTCGTTTTGTTAAATTCACGTCCTCAATCGATGGCTCTGGGTCACCGCTCGGGTGGTTGTGAGCGCAAATGAGCGAGGCACTACAACGTCTTATCGCTGCATGGAATACTTCTCTAGTATGAACGATAGCGGCGTTTAGAGAGCCTATGGAGATTACCTCTTTGAAGATGAGGCGGTTCTTGGTATTGAGGAAAAGGCAGATGAAGTGTTCTTTCTGTTCGTAACGCAAGTCTGATTCAAGCAGGGTGAAAATGTCTTTGGGACTACGAATGATATGTTGATCTTGATTAGGTAAGGTCAGTACCTTTGCAAGTTTTAACATGGCGGTGATTTGCCGGGCTTTTCCTTTGCCAATTCCCTTTATAGATACTAACTGTTGCTCTGATACATCCAATAGTTCTGTGGCTGTAGGAAAGCGCTGGAAAAGCTCTTGGATTGTGTAGCTGTCGCTGCTTTCTCTTAACGAGTCAGATACCAATTTTCTCAAATCATTATCTTTATTTTGTTGCATAATGTATAACCTCCTAATTTTCTGATTATTGTATATATAATATAAATTTCAAATTTTCAAATTTACGATAAATTTACATAATTCCCTTAAATAGAACGCGTGTTTGGAAGGAGATGGTAGATTATTGACGAATTATGTATTTTGACTTAGTTCTAAAGTCTATCTTTGTTTTTTAGAGGTATCATTATCATCAGAGCTATAAGAGCTTTATTTTATATATACAACCAAAAAGTTTGTGGGTGGGGTGTTTCTATGAAGAGGGCTAGTAACGATGCTACTCTTTCTAAATTAGGTGATTTATATCAACAATATATCGGGTTATTAGAGTGTTTTAAGATGCAAGAAGGAGAGACGATATTATTTGAAGTTGCCGGAGATGTAACAAAATTATCTAAAAAGGATTCATTTCAAATGGAAATTAAACACCATTTAAAAAAGACTCCCATAATTGATAGAAATGTAGACTTTTGGAACACCATTAGAAACTGGTATAAAGAATTTAACAGAATCAAAGATCATAAAAAGCTAATATTATTTACAACAGCGGAGATAGATCCTAAATCTGCTTTGTACAATTGGAATGAGGAAAGCATAGAGCGGAAATTAAATATTCTCAAAAACATTGGTAGTGAACTTAAAAAAAGAGAGACTACGTTCCGCCCTCTTTTTAACGATATTTTTTTACAAGGAAATTATAACGAAGGTAACTTAAAGTCCATTCTAAGCAGAATGGAAATAGTAAATAGGCAAGAAAAAATTGATAAAATTGATATCGAATTTGAAAAATATATCCCATATATTCCTCAAAAAAATAGAAAGCATTTTATTGCCACCTTGCTTGGCATTGTTGTATCTAACGTCAAAAAGAAGCCTCACATATGGAAAATAACATATAAAGCATTTGTAAAGCTACTCCAAGACACTACCCCTTTATATGTTCAGGAGCATTTTCTTCCACTCCCTACTGAGTATATTCAACTAACCCTTCCTTTAGAGATTGAAAAGGAAAATCAAGATAAAGAATTTGTTAAAGCAATTAGAAAAATTCAATATGATAAGGAAATACCCAAAGCTATAAGCGATGTTTGGAAATGTAATATGACTATAACAAAGTATTATCAAGACAATTTAGTTTTTAACAAAGACATCACAGTTTATAAAACAAACCTTACCGAAAAATTAAATTACACAAGAGAAGGATATGTTATTGAACATGGACAAAGTGACCGTAATCTTCAAATAAAGGAATCTAAAAAATTATATAGTGCAGTGATGTCATGGAATGCATATCCATTTGGTTCAATAAATCCTAATCAGCCTTTTTTTCAAAAAGGGATCATTCATGACATTATTGAAAATAAAGATTTTTTATGGGATATAGGTGATGAAAATGGGCTTTGAGCATATAAAAAGATTATCTTTGAATCCTTATATGATGAGTAAAATTATCCAGAGTTTTCTAGAAGGATACAATGCGCCTGTTGATATAAAACTCTTGTTTTATGTTCTACCTATAGTTCTAAATAAAGATTCAAGAGATAGGTTGTTAGATGCGAGAAGTACAAGTAAAATTGATTCTTTGTTTGGGAAAAAAGAAAACTATGATGTTCATGAAGGTTTAAAGTTATCTGGCAAAGCTAATTTAGCTGGGTTCATAGATAGGTATATTGAATTAAAAATTTTAACTAAAGAATCTATTATTATTTTGGTGAATGAAAATAAAATTATAATAAACAATTCTGTTATATTGATAGAAAAAGACAATTATTCAAATTATTCAAATAAAAATATAAAAGAAACTCTTAGAGCAAGCTTTTACTTAGGGGTTATTTTCAAAAAAAGTTCCATAGAACATCTTGATAACTATTTAGGAGTGAAGAGCAGTTGAAAAGTTATATTAGCTCTATTGTAATCTTCAACCAAAACGGAGAAAAACGAAATGTAGATTTTACCGAAGGTGTTAATATAATCACTGGTGATTCAAAAACAGGAAAGAGTGCACTTGTTGAAATAATTGACTATTGTCTTTGTAGTTCTCGTTGTACAATCCCAAAAGGACGAATAACAGATTTCGGTGATCTTTTTTGTTTAATATTTGTTGTTAATAATAAAACACTTATTATTGGTAGAGAACGTTGGCAACTCGGCGGAAAAATGTATTTTATTGTTGAGAATTCAATTCTCATAGAAGATTTGCAGATTACTTATTTCTCTGATAAACAGAAACATTCCGTAAAAGATGTACAATATCGTTTAGAACAAGAATTAGGCTTACAAGTTAGCAATTTGGAAATTGATGAAGGCCAAAAGCCTAAAAAGGCATCTCTTAGAAATATGGTATCGTATATGTTCCAACATCAGAATTTGATGGCAAGTAAGTTTGCCTTATTTTATAGATTTTCTGATTTTTATAAAAGACAAGATACTATTGATCAATTTCCCATTTTTGCTGGATACATAGGTCAAGAATATTATACGGATTTAATTAAATTAGGTAACTTAAATAAAGAGTTGAAAAAGCTACAAAAAAGCGAAAGGCAAAATGAAAACATTGATAAAAAGATTAGAAAAGAATTAGGTTCTCTTTTTAAAGATTATTATGCTCTTGTTGGAAAGTATTTTGAAGATGATAAGTCTATTGTACAACTAAAAAAACTTTCTGAAGATTTACCTGATCTGGACATTTCACAATACACTTCACAAAACATAGTGGAGCGTTACAGTAAACTTAATAAAGACATTGAAGTATTACGAGAAAAAGAAACTAAGCTAACTATTAAAATAAAAGAATTGGTAGACACAAATAGTGTGGGTTATCAATACATTGAAACGCTAGAAGAGTTGAAAGAAAAAACAAATATTTCTCAACCTAAAAAAAAGGAATATAGTTGTCCTCTTTGTGGAGAAGAGTGTAAATCTTTAAATCATTTTAATGACAAAATACTTGAGTCTATAAACTGGCTTGATAAGGAGATTGAATTCACAAAATTATATAATAGCAATTTCTTAGAGGATGTAAGGAAAATTGAAATTGAAAAGACTAATATTATTTCTCAAATTAAACGGGTGTATGGTCAAATTAAAAATATCGAACGGTCATATTTGAAATCAGATACATTAAATAAACTACAAGAAAAGATTGGATTTGCTAAGGCGAAAATTCAATTTTATGTAGAAACTATTAATGAGGGATTATTTGAAGATACTAATGAAGAGATAGAAAAATTAAAAAACACTATAAGTTTACTTGAGGCCAAAATTAAAACTTTCCAAATCGAAGAAAAGAAAAAAAATGCGAAGTTGGAAATAGAGGCAACGATGAATAGATTGGCAAAGAAACTTGATTTTGAAGAAGAATTTAAACCAATTAATTTGAATTTTGATTTGTCAACATTTGATCTGTATCACGTTAATGGCTATGATAAGATCTATTTAAGTGAAATGGGGAGTGGAGCAAACTGGGTTTCTTGTCATATCGTATTGTTCTTAAGCCTTTTAAGATTCTTTGCTAAGCAAAGTGAAAAGTCACCAATGCCATTACTATTGTTTTTCGATCAACCAAGTCAAGTTTACTTTCCGCAAGGAACAAAAGTGATGGCTACTGATGAAGACGAACCAAAAAAACAAAGAGATATTGACGCCGTAAATGCCATGTATAAAACGATTTTTGATGAGGTAGATGATATAAAAAAGCTAACAGGTATAAGACCCCAGGTAATAATTGTTGATCATGTTGATGGAGAAGAATTAGAAATTAAAGAAGAATTTAAAAAGCATACTCGAGGTAATTGGAGAGATGGTAATGCTTTGATTTAAGTGAATGGACTTTCAAGTGCAATCCAAATAAAGAAAATTGATTATATTGAGTAGACTTAAAAACTTACTTGTTACATTGGTGTTTTAACAGTGTTTGATCAATCAATCATCTGACACTCATTCTTATGTTTAGCTTGTATATTATTTATAATGACTATCATTGAATAGAGGTGCTTAATTGAAGGAACTAAGTCAACTGCAATTTGAAACTAATCCCCCGGCCTTATTAATAGCTTTAAAGGAACGTAGTGATGATTTGTATTCAGTTGTGGTCAAAGTATATCGCAAAATAAAAGATATATTAGATACACGAGTTGCACAAGTTTTTCCTGATTATACACTGCATAATATGAATCATTCACTTAGAATAATACATTATATGGGGGATATTATACCAAGTATAGAGTTGCTTTCCGATCTTGAGATTACTTTCTTAATTTGTTCAGCGTTGCTTCATGATATAGGTATGGGAGCTACAACTAGTGAGGTTGAAAATATTAAGACAGGGGCACTTAATTATAATAGTTATAGCTATGAAGCTTTTTTGAAAAAATTTCACAATGATCACATAAAAGCCATCCAAGATTATATACGAAGAGTTCATGCATTGCGGTCCGCAGAATACATAAAAAATGAGCTTGAGGAAATTCTTATTATTCCGACAATGCCAAATACTAATTTTACTGAGGAAATTTCGAAAATATGCCAAGCGCATACGGAGGATGTAAGTTGGATAGAAAAAAATCTAATCACATATTCTTTAAAGGGAATATATACAATTAATACACAGTTCTGTGCAATGGTTTTAAGATTAGCTGATTTATTAGATTTTGACAGTGAACGAACCCCTCCAAGTTTGTTTAAAACATTAGAACCAACGGGTGTAAGTCAGGAAGAATGGAAGCAGCATTTTAGTGTGGATAATTCTAACAAGATAACTGTTGATACTTCAAGAGGTTACAAGATAATTGAGTTATTTGGTAAATGTAACGATTCAGTTATACACAGGAAGATACTAAAATATATAGATTGGATTAATTCTGAAATTGAAAATATAAATAAAATAACAAGTAAAATGGAAAATCAATATGTAGTGAATTTTAAATCTCATGTACGCAATGAAATTAAATCTGAAGGGTACACATTTGCGGATCTAAGATTTATTATTGATTTTCGACAAATTACAAATCTATTAATGGGTGAACAAATATATGGGCATAGAAAAAATGGATTACGAGAATTGATACAGAATTCTATAGATGCATGTAAAACGAGAAAAGAAATTGAAGATAGAGTTAGAGAATTTGGTGATGAAGTATATGAACCAGTAGTTAAAGTAATATTAGATAGTTATAAAAATCAAGTTACTATTAGTGATAATGGTAGTGGTATGACTATTGAAATACTAAAAAAATATTTTCTTAATGTGGGATCTTCTTACTACACTTCTGATGATTATCTTTTAAAAGGTCTAAAACATAAACCGATAGGCAATTATGGGATTGGTTTTTTGGCTGGTTTTATGCTATCTGACATAGTTACTGTAAAAACAAGGCATTTTGAGAATCCCACAAGGTATGAAGTTGAATTATCAAAAGAAGATGAATATGTTTCAATAAAAGAAAGTGAAGATGTTAAACATTTCGGCACAGATATAATTCTTAAATATGATCAATTTATGAAAGTTTGGCCTAAAGGCATAACGGAGATAGAAGAGTTTCTAAATTTATACTTTCTATCTGATGGAGTCCGAATTGAATTGATAGATAAAAACTCAGAGGAAAAAATAGAGATTATCAATAACTTATTCTCTTCTGAACAAAACACTAATATAAACGATATAGGCATCAATCTTTCAGATTTTCTTGAGGGTATAACAGGAGAACTTCTAGTTAAGAATCCACTAAATTACTTATTCAATACTAATATTGATGACATTAATTTAAAAGGCACCGCCTACTATTTTGACAATGAAATGATTGACTTCGCAGAATCCAGGGTTAACATTTTGGATTTAGTTAGTAATGGAGAACTTAAGGTAATCAATATTCCGATTATTGATGACGGTAAAAGTTTAGATAAAATAATTGAGGTTTTTGATGATCTAGATGAGGCATTAAAGCATTATATTGAAAAAAATAATACAGAATATATTACAATTTTAGCTTCTGATGAAAAGATAGCCACAGCAAAAGAAGGAACATTATCTTATCATGAATCTATTATGGATGAATTAAATTTTAGTGCTTTATATGATTATGGGCAGGACAGAATGTGTAACCACACGTTAATTGATTTTGACTCATTTAATATATTTTATCTTTCTGGTAATAATGTGTTTTTGGAGTTGATTGATAATTCACCAAAACAATATTATTCGCTAAACAGAAGGACATCTTTTGATCTTAAACTTTACATTAAAGGGGTGTACGTAAAATCCCTAGCACTTACGCTAAATAAAATGCTTTATTATTTAAGATTTGAGGAATTTAAAATTAATATTGTTATGGATGATATTGTACCAAATGTCTCAAGGGATGATATTAACATAGGGATCGAGAGTGACATTTGTATCGCAATTTATCAGGCTATTTGTTTGGGAGTATATGTGAAGCTAAACGATCCTGTTCAAAAAGAAACTTTAATTGAATACTTAAGAAAGTTTCAATCCATTCAGACTCCTTTTCTAAAAGAAAAATATAGAAACATGCTCTTCTAAGTGGTAGCTACATTTTCCTGCTGAGTATTCGATGTAACCGAACGCAGAGTAATAGGACTCAAAAAAGTCTCTGCCAGTAGAAAGAAAAGGCTCAGTAGGGCTAGGATAAACGATAGAATGCTTTTATAGGAGAAGTGTCCGATTTCTAACAAAAGGGTATTAACGCAAAGCTCCTGCCCTTCATTTTGCTAACATATTTGCTAACATGGCTCCATATCCAAATCCTCGAACATAGAGAGTATTGAACACAAAAAGTGTCTTAAACCCGCATGGCTAAAGGCTTTATGCTCGATTTTTCGATAGTATGGAAAAGGGTCTACGAAGACTACTTCAAGACTTAAAATCCTGCGGTACGTGAGTACCGTACGGGTTCGACCCCCGTCCTCGGCATCCTTGATTTATAAGGGTTTTTTCCGAAAAACCTTGGTTTTTGAAACAGCTTAGGAGAGAACTTTTTATCGAGTTCTCTCCTGCAGTTCTCTCCTTTTTCCGAAGGAGAGAACGAGGAGAAGATCGCATGACTCTCATGAAATATTGAGGGTAGTGCGATCTTTTTTTATTAAAAGACCAAAACACCGCTCATTGTTGATGCCGAAGATACTTTGGAGCTGTACTCTAGATGAGAATAAATGTTGGCTGTTGTAGAATAGTTGCTGTGTCCCAGCCATTCTTGAATTTCTTTCATACTGACTCCATTGGAGAGTAGGAGGCTTGCACAACTATGACGCAGGTCGTGATAACGAATATGACGAAGACCATTTTTTTTAAGAGTTCTAGTGAAGTTCTGTGTGATATAGCCCGGTTTAATTCGTTGTCCCAACTTATCCAGATAGATATACTCCTCGTAATCTGTGCAGTAGGATTTACCACATATGGCTTTATTGAGAGCTTGAAGCTCACGAATGCGCAGCAGTAAATCCTTAAAAGCTGGCACAAGAGGTAAGGTGCGGCGGCTCGGTTTGTTTTTAGCACGGTCCTTTTCAATGATGTGTTCCTGACCTTCAAAATAAACCGGAGTTACCGTGTGCCTGATACTAATCGTTTTGTTTTCAAAATTTATAGCTGTCCATTTCAATCCGACTACTTCACTTCGCCGCAATCCATAAAAAGCGGCAAGAATGACTGCTAGCTCTATCAATTCGCCCTTAACTTTTTCAAACAGAATATTTGTCTCCTGCTTGTTGTAAAAACTGCCTACAAAATCATTTTTCTTTGGCCTTTCAATCTTATCTGCCGGGTTAGTGTTAATTAAATCATTTTTGAGAGCATGTTTTAGCGCTTTGCGAATATTAGCATGATAATGGAGAACCGTGTTGGTTGTCACTCCATTTTCTTCAAGCTCATACTGATAGTATTCTTGAATATGACATGGTAATAGCTCTTTGAGAAAAAGCCCTTTTTCTTCAAAGTAAGGTACAACATGATTAGTAATGACGTTGTGATACGAAGCGTAAGTGATAAATTCAACCTGGTGTTTCATCATTGCTAGCCACTGAAGCATGAAGACAGAAAATAGGGGTCCTTGATCGACTGGCTCTTCAGCTGACATTTCTTCGATAACTTCTTCAACTGGTTCTTCCTCAGTAGCATTTAAAAGAAGAGTAAATTCCCTCCTTGTCTCTAATAGCAATGCTTCTGCTCTTTTTTTGTTTCCTTTTACCGTAAGGCCAGTAGGAATCCATTTTGGTTTTCTCTTACCTTCTTCATCCTTGCAATTCAAGACCATATAAAAAAGACCCTTTTTTTCTTGTAGGTGGCCTGCTACCATGAAAAAACCTCCTTCATAGCAGCCCGCATTGGTCCTACCATTGACGCATTAATTATAACACGTATGAGCAGAACGGTTCAATGCGGTAAAGTGTGAAAGCTAGAGGGTGAAGTGCCATTTATAACTGTGGCTAAATACTCGATTATATAGATTTTAGGGATTTTGTATATCCTACCAATCTTAAAGTGCTGTATACGTTCAGCTTGCAATAGTTTGTAAGCAGTTTTTGTGCTTATATTACCTAACATAACACACAATTGATCTATGTTAACTACATCGGGAAAATTACGATACATAAGCAGAAGTAAAGATTGAAGTTCTGGCTGTCCTATATCAGTTTGCATCTATAGCACTTCCTAACGAAGAAAATATTTGTAGATATATGGAGGCTGGAGGTGTTATTTATGAATCAATATATTCTCGACAAATTCATAGAGATCTGTTCAAGCTGCCGACGGTTACTCGACATCATAGCTTTTTAAAGCTCCCTCTCATCCGAGCGGGCTGCCCCCAATGCAGTGACGCTGGCCAGGCAGAAGTATCATAATCCCCAATACCGGTCATTGCGATTCATCCTACCATGGGATGATTTAAGTCGGAAAGATAGTCGCTCAGGGCACATGCGATCCTTCTTGGCGCTTCCGCTATGTCGCTTCTGCTGTTGCAGAGGCAATGGGAAAGTACTTGAACAGAAGATATGTAGATATCAAAGAACAAGTAAGGAATTTAGAAGCAGGCTTTTTATAGCTTAGCCCCTATAATTTAAATGGGGATGAGATAAGGAATAAGCAATTAAAATTCTAAACTTATTTTTTGCTCCTCTACTTGTTGGGATAGAACGATTTCACTAATATAACTTGAGTGTTGCAAAAACTACGCTGTCGATTTGACCCGGTTAAAGCAAGTTTGTTAGAACTTTCGTCGAAGATTTTAAAATAAAAAGGACATCAAACCTTTGTGTAGAAATTGACGGTTACGACGCCACAATTTCCATATAAAGGAGATGTCCACTCTTATGGTATCCCTCTACATGTCCATAATCGTCAAGTTTATTTTAGTGCTGAAGTTGGAGTTATCTAAACCACAACTGAATCACGTGTTCACACTCGTTCACGGCATCATTCTCTGCGCCGGACGTAAGAATATCACTCAGATTCGTAACGTTACCAGACAAGATCGTCATCTCAGTAGCATGACCAATTTCTTGAATCACTCTCCCTGGTGCGTCAACCGCATGCAGCGTAGACGCATGCAATTTGCATTGGAAAAGATCCGGGCGAAACGTGTGAAAAGCGGTGATTCCAGATCTCTTATGTTTCTTATTGTGGATGACACTTGTTGTAAGAAAGACAAGTCGACCAAGAAGATGGAGGCGCTCAGCTTTCAGAATTCACATGAAGACGGCAAGTCTGTCTGGTGCCACAGCATTGTCACTTCCCATGTGGTGAGTGAAGGTTGCTCCTACGCTTGGGATTTTCGCCCGTATTACCAGAAAGAGTATTGTGAGGCGCAGCGAATGAGGTTTAGCAGCAAGAACGATTTGGCTCTGGAAATGATCGAAGCCTTCCCTGCTGAGGATGATGCACTCGTCTACGTCCTTATGGATAGCTGGTATACGAGCGAGAAGGTCATCAACGCCTGTAACCGCAAGGGATTTCATGTCATTGCAGCCGTAAAAACAAATCGGCTGATCTGTCCAGCCGGCATTCCGATTCAAATTAGTGATTTCGCTACACAGCACATTCACAAAACTGATCTCCACTCTGTTACCGTGGAAGGTCAGGGAATGTACTGGGTCTATCCCTACGAAGGATCCGTGAGCGAGATCGAAAACGTCAAGCTGTTGCTGTCTTGGAAAGATGATTACACCGATTTGAGCAAACCTCAGGTTTGTCTTCTTTGTACGGATCAGTCCCTGGATCTCGTTACCATCCAGCGATATTATCACGTACGTTGGAACATCGAAACGGGTAATCGTTATTTCAAGGAATTGCTCGGCTTTGACCAATATCAACTGCTTTCTTTTATCGGCATTCAACGTTTTTGGGCCATTCAATTCCTGACGCAAAACTATCTTGAATTCCAGCGGCAGGAATGGATGAGAGACAAATCATCCATGACACTAGGCGATGTGGTGTATCGCATTTGAGAAGAGTACTTCGGGCAGATTATCGTCTATGTTTACCAGCAAGCCTTGGAGAAAAAGCCGCTTTTCGACATCCTGAAACATTTCAAACTGTCTGCCTAAACGTTGTTTTTACTGATAGCACTACAGGTCTGTCCACTTAGCTTATTGCTGAGTTAAATCGCAACACTCAAGTAATATAAGATACCCCCTGCCATAAAAACAGGGGGTTACAAATTAATCACACAAGTTAATATAAAAATATCTATCAATTAAAGATCATTGAAATGAAAAATTACTTTTTTATTATGCATAGTTTAAAAACGCAATCTTCATATTCTAATGATAACGATTAAGATTAAAACGACGTACTGCTAATATGAACTCTAATGTAAGGTGTTGTCTGCAATCCTCATCTATATGCCCGTTTTGTTTTGCAAATTTATTTATCAGTGGTTGATAAAGAAAAATTAGTCTAGCTTCGGCATCACGATTGCCACTCTGAGCCAATTCAATCAGTGTACCTATTTCTTGCATACTGATTCCATCCCTTTTTAATTTAATGTAAGGTTAAGAGAATTATTAGTTTAACAATATAAAGAGAGGTGCTCTTTTAATTTCCGTAATAAATTTGCTTTCATTTTACTGACTGCTTGCCTTGAGATACCAAGATTATATGCAATTTCTTTATCAGTTAAATCCTTACAGTACTTTAGGGCCAATACCCTCTTTTCTACAGTACTAAATTTCAATTCATCGATAATTTGTATCAATGTAGTACAATTTTCGACTCGGGTAGAGGACGACAAACAAATACTAAAGTTGGGTTTGATGTTATTTAATTCTTTTTCATCCAATAGAATAGTATGAGAAGTATGGCGAAGAGCTTTTTTATAATAATCCCGGCTCGCATGACGTAAACACGACTGTACATAACTACTAAAAGCATTTTTAATTGCTTTTTGATCTTTGTTAACATTATGCATATTTCCATCTCCTCTCATTAATTAAATGGGAATGATGAGAGGGAAAGGCAACCTTTGGATTTAATATATAAGAAATGTAAAAATAAATTTTCGACATTTTTACTATAATCGGCATAATAAAGCGAAAGGGCGCAAATTATTCATGTGAAATAATAAGCTGAATCATTCCATCAATTTCATAAGGTCCGCAATCAACAGGTAGAATAAGGTGATCACCTTTATTTAGTCTATACTTGCCGTCTTGGATAAAGATATAACCGTTACCCTCAATCACACTAATGAGAGAATATTTCGGATGAGCTGGCAATTTTGTTTTATTAGTGATTTCCCATTTTTCTACTGTAAAGTACGAATTCGAAACAAATTGGGTTATATAGAGTCCGTCATATTTTTGAGTTACATATGAAGATGGTATATGTATCTGTGGTGTAGTTGTAACTTCGATGGCTTTCCCTAAATGAAGTTCACGTAAATTCCCATTATTATCTCGGCGACCATAATCATATACTCGATAAGTCGTGTCTGAACTTTGTTGGGTCTCCAGTACGACAATTCCTTTCCCCAAAGCATGTAATGTGCCGCTGGGTACATAGAAAAAATCTCCTTGCTTTACTGGAATCTTTCTGAGCAGTTTCTCCCATTCCCCGCTTTGAATCATATATTCTAATTCCTGTTTAGAGGATGCTTCGTGCCCGTAAATAATAGTGGCATCAGGCTCAGCATCGAGAATGTACCAACATTCCGTTTTACCAAGCTCTCCATTCTCATTCTTATCAGCATAGCCATCATCTGGATGCACCTGAACAGACAAATTATCTGAGGCATCCAAAATTTTAGTGAGTAAAGGAAACACTGGTGAACTTGATCCGAATAGTTCGGGTTTCGAGTTCCATAGCTCCCCTAGTGACATACCTTGAAAGACTCCTCCTTTTACAATGCTCTGTCCATTAGGATGTGCCGATATCGCCCAGCATTCGCCAGTCGAGTTATTTGGAATGGGATAATTGAACAAGTCCTTGAGTTTAGTTCCACCCCAAATGCGTTCTTGAAAAACAGGTTGCAAAAAAATAGGTAGATTCATAAATGTTATAACTCCTCTTATTAATAATGGGTAAGAATAAGGCCTGCAACATCAATTAAATTAGCGTCTTATTGGAGAGCAGCAGCAATGGAGGGGATAATACATGTCCCATTTTCAAGCTGGCCAGATAGATCATAGGGTATCCGTTCACCTTAATTGCGACGTTCCCTTGCATATACCCATAAGAGTATTTTCCAACCGGTTCGTTGCTTGAACTTGGCTGGTGATCATATGGATGGTGAGTCAATCTGATATCTTGTTTATGGTCTGATTTTGTACAGGCTTCAGTATATAACTACTTGAAGAGGGGACCTGTAAGCTAGAGACTTCCGGATAGGTAAAGCGGGTCTCATACCGCTATTTATTCATTTTCCGGTACATGGCTGGTGTTACTCCGTACCTTTTCTTGAACGCCGCGTAAAATGTGTTCAGTGTTGTGAATCCATACTTTTGACTAAGTGGCTCAATCGGCTCGTCGCTCGCCAGCAGCTCCTCGCAAATGATGTCGAGCCTGCGTTCGGATATTGTTTCGGTAATCGAACGGGTGGTTTCCAGCTTGTAGAGGTTGCGCAGGTAATTAATCGACAATCCGAGCTCATCGGCAAGCAGCTTGGTAGCCAGATTAGGATTGGTCAGATGTGCTGCGATTAGTTGATCTACCTCTTGGACAAGTCCCGCCTTCTTGGATACATTGCGGGTAGCGGCGATCTCCGCCAGCGTCTGGCTGGACAAGTCCTCCATCCATTCTCCGAATGCCTGGAGGGTCTCAAGCTTCATAATCTGATTCTCGACGGAAGTGAGTCCCCAGGAGCTGGACAGTATGAAATGTGGAGCAGCTTCCTGAAGAGAACGGCGAACATGCATGAAAAAGGTGATAAGCGACATTTTGCACTCAAAATAAGGCCGCTCTCTAAGCGCGGAGAGAGCAGCGTCCATCGTAGGGAGCAGAGTGTCGCCGTCGGCCTTCTGAATTGCATGTACCATCTGCCTCTCCAGTTCAAGCGGAAGATGGTACAGCTCGTTCGGACTACTATCAGCCTGCTCTTCCGACACGAGCGCGCCATGCCCCAGCCGAAAGCGCTCCTGGGTCATTTCGTATACAGTCATGTATCCTTCATGCAGCTCGGCTAATCCTTCCATACATTTGCCGGAAGCCACGGTTGTGCTAATGGAGAGATACTGCTTCACCAGCCGCTGCGACTCCCGCAGCTTGTCGGCAATAGCATTAGGCTGCCTTTTGTCCACCGGCAGGATGACGGCGATATGATCCGCTCCCATATCCACGGTTTGAATTCGGGCGGCGAAGAAGGGCTGCAGTGACTCTCCGACAATATTGGTCATAGCAAACCTTAGCAGCCGCTGGTCTTTATCTGAATAGTTCTGGACAAACGACGGAAAGTAGTCGATCCGGAAGATGGCAACCGACAGGTTCTCCTCCGGAAGCTCAATCTCCAGCCGGCGGATAGATTGGCGAATCTCCTCAAGAGAAGGCGCCGGACCGCTGAGCAGTTCACGCATGAAGCGTTCCCGAGCGAAGAATTTGTGCTGCCGGCCCACCTCTGTCAGTTCGTGGATCTTCTCCGATTGAAAGACGAAGACCTGGGACAAATAATCAAGCTCATTGGCTGCCAGCAGACCGTCTTGCTTTTCGGACTGGTGCTGTTTCATGACATTCTGCACCAGCTCCTGAATCGGCGAATAGACTTTTCGGGACAGCAGAGCGACTACTCCGAGCGAAACTAGGAGCAGTCCGCCGAACAACAGCAGGGTGATATTACGCAGGAAATCGATCCTGCTCAGAATGACAGACTTGGGAATGGTCTCGTAGAAGCGCCAGTTCTGAATACCCTTAATCGAGGTCTGGGCGTAAACCAGCATCTGTTCCCTTTCGTTTTCAGGCTTGTAGAGCTTCCAGCCATTTATCTTATCCGAGCTGGCTGCGGTGAAATCCTGTATTTGATCCTGACTTAGTCGATCGGTGCTGAAGATCATCTCATTCTTATCGTTAAGGACAAATAGGTTGGTCTCTAGGAAGCTGTTGGCTTGCAGCAGTGTCATAATACTGTCCGCGTCCACGTTCAATACAAACGCCGAGATGGACTTGCCGGTTTCATAGGGGATAATGGCCGTAATCACCCTCCGATATTTGCTAGAATTCAGAGGCATATGGGGGGTGCGCGGAATCAGAAATGCCCCGTCCGTAATCTTGCGTGTACGCAGCCGCTCCAGTACCTCTTGGTCATAGAACTCGTCGATGTCAGTAAGCCCCAGCCGGGAATCGATGATACTGTCAGTGTAATCATTGATCAGATAGACCGAATCAATGGATGGATTGCCATTCTTCACATTCATTAGCCGACTCCAGACCGTATAGGTCTCAAAAGTGCTGTTTACTTCGGCCAGTGCATATGACTCTAGCTGGCTGTCAGAGCTGGAGGAGTAAGCGTAGTTGATGGACCATTCCATCAATTGAGCCGTATTCTTGCCGCCATTGACAAGAGCTGACTCAGTATGATCGCCGATTTCGTTTAAGAGGGTTTTGGCAGACAGCCCGTAAAGGGCAACAAAAGAAACAGCGAGCAGGAATGTCGTTGCGCTAATAAAATAGATGAGGATTTTTAGAAAAGTCGTTCGTCGTTTAATTCGTTTCCAATTAAATATATTTTCCATTGAGCTCCCCCGGACGGTTCCTTTTGTTTAGGAATGCAGGGTTTATTGTACCATAGAAGCATCTTCACTGAACCAAATCAATGGATTTTGCGGTGAGTGATGGATTCAAGAACCGGTGAATGGATGCAAGGAAGAAGTACCGTTGCATGTTGTAATTGTTCTCTGCTCCACGGCCTGATATGGTGATTTCAGACATTCGGCCGTGCACGGACCAATGACAACTAAGGGGGTAGGAGCATGGAGCATGCTCAAAGACGGGGCATACGCTGGAAGCTGAAGCAGATCGCACACAGTCCTTTTTTATACCTAATGGCGATTCCCGGTTTGCTGTTTTTTCTAATATTCAGTTATTTCCCTATATACGGAATCATGATCGCCTTCAAGGAGTATGATTTCTCCCGCGGGATTACCGGGAGCAAGTGGGTTGGATTTAAGAACTTTGACTATTTCTTTACTTCGAATGACTTTTGGGTGATTCTCCGCAATACGGTCGGGTTGAATGTGTTGTTTATCATGTTCACAACCTTTTTTGCGGTGCTGATCGCACTAATGTTCAATGAAGTAAGCAACAAGTATTTCAAGAGAATATCTCAATCGCTAATTTTCTTACCTTATTTCATGTCCTGGATTGTAATCGGTATGCTCGTCCAATCGTTTTTGGGAGGCGAACAGCCACCGGTTAATACCTGGCTGCAGAATCTCGGGTTAGAGCCGATCAACTGGATGTTCGAGTCGAAGCTATGGCCGGCCATCCTCACGGTGATCCGGGTTTGGCAAGGTGCCGGCTACCTGTCGATCATCTTTCTGGCCGCGATCACCGGAATCTCCGAGGAACTCTATGAAGCCGCCCGCATTGATGGTGCATCTAAACGCCAAATCATGATGAAGATCACGGTGCCACTGCTGGTCCCAACGATTTCGATCATGACGCTTTTGTCGGTCGGCCGTATCTTTAATGGTGATTTCGCCATGATCTATGCTATCATCGGTGACAATTCACTGCTCTATTCAACCACAGATGTCATTGATACCTTCGTCTTCCGCTCGATGAGACAGCTACACGACTTCGGGATGTCCTCAGCTGTGGGCCTGTTCCAATCGGTCATGGGGCTCATCTTCGTCGTGTCCGCCAACGCCATCACCCGTAAGGCATCTAAGGAATCCGCATTGTTCTAGGAGGGAAATCATGAAACAGACGGCATCCGACCGTACTTTTACAGCCATGGCCTACATCATTCTCATTTTGTTTACGATCTTCTGTGTCTTCCCGTTTCTACTGATGATCATCGGCTCCTTCACGAAGGAAAGCGAACTGATCGTGAACGGGTATACCCTGTTTCCTAAGCATTTTTCTACAGCGGCTTATAAGGCGCTGCTGCATTCCGATGCACTGGCCCAGGGATACAAAGTCACTATCCTGATTACGGTGATCGGGACACTCTCGGCACTGTGCATCTCGGCGATGCTCGCCTACTCGTTGTCCAACAAGCGCAATGTGCTGCAGACACCGCTACTCCTGTTCTGTTACTTGCCTATGCTTTTCTCGGGAGGAATCATTCCCTTCTATATTGTTGTCAGCCAGTGGCTGTATCTGCAGAATAGCATCGGCGCACTGATTCTGCCGTTGCTCTGTCAGCCGTTTCTCGTCTTCCTACTGGTCAGCTTTTTTCGCACCGTGCCGGATGAACTGGAAGAAGCAGCCCGGATCGACGGCGCTAACGAAATGCGGGTATTCTTCCAGATTATCCTACCGATCTCAAAGCCAATTCTAGCATCCGTTGGCTTGTTCTATGCACTATATTACTGGAACGACTGGTTTATGGGCTTAATGTTCATCGACAATGAAAAACTGTTTCCACTGCAGCTAATCCTACGGCGGATGGTCTCTAATATGGAAGCGGCTAAAAATTTGATTCCTGCTGCCGCAGCGATCTCGACAGAAGCCCCCACCTATGGCGTACGAATGGCTACGACGGTACTCACTATCGGACCGATCATTCTGCTGTATCCGATGCTGCAAAAGTATTTCGTCAAAGGCCTGACTGTTGGAGCGGTAAAGGGTTGAATGAATGGATTTCGGCATTAACCGGGCGACCGGATTAACGCATAGATGATTACTTTTCGAGGAGGGTCAAATTATGAAAAAAAACAAAGCAATCAGTACCATTCTCGTCAGCGGCTTATCGCTTTCTCTACTGCTGGCTGGCTGTGGAGGCGGGGGAAACAAGAATGCTTCCCCGAGTAATTCCACTAATGGAGAGGTGTCCACGGCCAGCACGGCTCCAGCTACGGAGGCCCCAAAGGAAATCGTTGAATTGAAAGCGTATTTTCCCGGCGATAAGCCTAACGAATTCGAGGAGGTAATGAGGGCCGTGAACGACAAGCTGAAAGCCGACAATGTAGGCGCTTCTCTGAATATCAATTTCTTGCCATGGTCGGATTATGGCAACTCCGTATCGGTCAAGATGTCGGCAGGAGAGGATTTTGATATGTACCTGGACGCTCCTTGGCTATCGATGGCACAAATGATTTCAAGCGGTTCCATTATTCCGCTTGACGACATGGTGGCGGCCCGCAAGGAACTGAAGGATTCGATCCCTGAGCAAATGTGGGCGTCGAACAAATTCGAAGGCAAGATTATGGGAATTCCGCTGGGCACAACTCAAGGAGCGATGAACGGTTTCTTGATCCGGAAGGATCTTCGTGAGAAATACGGCATGCCAGAGTTGAAAACGGTTGCAGATGTTGAAGATTTCCTTTATACCGTGAAGGAAAAGGAAACGACGATCAAACCGTTCATTGTCGATGGTCGCAGAGCCGACACTATGCCGAATCTCTTCACCGATTATTCCAATAATACCAGCAAAGATAACTATGTGGAAACTACGGTTAAGATGTTCTATTACTCCCAGAAAGACAAGAAGATAGTAGGGGCCTGGGAGAATCCGTCCCTCCAGCAGAATTTCGACAGGATCACGAAGCTTTACAATGACGGTATCCTGTCCAAGAATATTGCTCAGGAGCAAAACGCGCAAACCTTGTTCACGCAAGGTAAGTACGCGGCAACGCTGTATGCGTCTGACGGAGTGGAAGGTCTGAAATACCTAGAAGCGCTCAAGATTCCAGGTGTCGAGCTTGAAGTGGTAGTACCTTACGACCAATCGGCTAAGCCGTATTCAACATTCCAGCAATGGAACTTTATGTGCATTCCTAAAGCCTCTAAGCATGCCGATCTGGTGATGGACGTAGCCAACTGGCTTTCTATTAAAGAAAATCATGACCTTTTGGAATACGGAATTGAAGGCAAGGATTGGGAAGCATCGGGAGATACGTCCTTCAAACAGCTGTCCGATTACTCCTTCCCGGGATATGTCATGACATGGCGTCCTACCCTAGTTCGTACCCCGGACAGTATGCTGCCGAGCGATAAGGAATGGTTTGAGAAGTCGAAATTGGCCGAAACCTTTCTCTTGAGTCCGCTTTCCGGGTTCACCTTCAACGCGGATCAGGTCAAGACGGAGTATGCTAAGGTTTCTCCTTTCTATGATTCCCTGTACTTGCCGATGGCTCAAGGTGTATTGCCTACCGATAAAGGATTAAAGATGATGAAGGACAAGATTCTCGGGGTTGGCGGTCAGAAGGTCGTCGACGAGATTCAGAAGCAAGTCGACGCAATGCCGGCCAAGTAAACAAAAACAAAGATAACCTGTGGGGAAGAGGATGTAGCTTACCGCTTTGCGGAGAATTCGTTCCCTTCCCTCTTTGTGAGTTAAACACAGGTGTAGCCACCGCTTCCTGATGGGGCTGCGCCCGGGCGCATGGAAAGGCAGCTGGATGGGCAATGGCACAGTGCCGATCCGCATCGAACGCAGCTGGCTGACTCTGTATCACGGAGCGCTCGATGAAGTGATGGCTGTGGCGGACATTCCGCTGGAAGATATATTCGATACAGTGTCATACGAAGGACCCTTGATTTAAAAATATCTCAACCTGAAGCTCCGCAGAGAAGAGGGGCGGGCTTCAGTTTGAACTCAGGAGGTTGAAAATCACATGAAAAAAATGATAAGTGCTTGTTTAGCCTTGTCTTTGACCGTTTCATTATTTTCTGTGAATCTTGTTGATCGTATTTACGCATCACCGGTGCAAGAAAGCGGGATGACTTCGACACTTTCAATGACCTCGGCCCAGCTTGCGGACAGCTCGGCAACGCAGCAACGATGGCTGTCCATCCCGGATTCTCGCATTGTTCTCAACCCGGGCAACCATCCGGACGGCGGCGCGCATTTTCCGCTCGGTAGCGGCTATTACGTACAAGGAAAAGCCAAGGTACAGGATCGGCTGCTGGAGACCTTCCAAGCAAGCGGAATGCTGCCTCCCAGTGTCGAACAAAAACCGGTCGTCTTTAATGAGCCGTTTGACAATCTCTCCGCCAATGATTGGCAGACTTCCGGTGTAACCGCCTCTGCGACAGATGGACGCGCAGTGGTAACGACAACCGGCGATTGGGGAAGCGTCACGTCCAAGGAAATCACCCTGAACCTTACAGACTCGCCCTACTTGTCAGTGACCGTGCCGAAAGCAACCGGTAAATGGGCACTCAAAATCGATAAAGGCTATCAGCGGGATGTTCAGCAGGACACGACCCAAACCGGTTCCTTCCTGTTCGATTTGAGGACATTGCCTCAGACAAAGGAATTGACGGGCAACCAGACCTTCAAGGTGATGCTCTTTGTTAGCGGCGGAAACGGGAATACGGCCGAATTTGATTCCCTACAATTTCAAGGTGTTCCGCCAACAAATACTAAGGATCCCTATGAGGGCAAGCAGATCGGGTTCGAAGATGTCTTCGATTCCGTTACTTCCACACTGTGGAAAACCGCTGAAAGCGCCGGCAATCAAACCGTTATGAATTATGAAGACGGGCTGGGCAAAATCACGATCAGATCGAATGATGGCTACGGTGCGATTGAGCGTGAAGTGACTGTCAATCTCAGCGAGACGCCATCGCTCAGTGTGAAAATTCCGGAGACCACTGGAAAGTGGGCCATCAAGCTCAATACCGGCGGGCAGTATGAGCCTTATACCCTCCAAGGCGACACTTCGGATACCGGAGTATTTACCTACGATCTGGCCGGAATCACAGGCTGGTCGGGAGTCAAAAAATTCAAGATCAAGATTTTCCAGGTTGGCGGACAGGGCTCATGGACGAAAATCGATCATTTAGCTATTCACTCCGATGACCGCTGGCTAAATACGGCAACTACGTCGCAGACGATATGGCGCCCCGAGGCGATCGATTATAACGGAACCTATTCTGCAGGTGCGGTTACAGGTTCTGATCTTTTCTTTGACACGGAATCGGTGACACGGACAATTCACTCCGACTTGTCTGCCGGAGCTATCGCGGTCGCTGGCGAGTACTCCGGCTCCGCAACCTTTGCAGCCGAGGGGAACGTGTTGACGGTCGTTGACAAGGATCGGGATTTCACGTACGCCATCGCTTTACCTCAAGATGCGGTTCCGTTTTTCTTCACATCGGCAAATGATGTGCGCTTGGGACGCAACGCGATGAAGACACCTTCTTCGGGCTCCGGTTATTGGGTTGTGACCTTGCTTGGGAAGGGAGATTATGCCGTCGGCGTCGGCTATGCCGTTGGTGGAGACGCGAGCGCCGTCGATACGGCCGCGCAGAGAGCAACAGCGGCGGCGACGCTTGAAGGAGCTGCAACCAGCCGAGCCAAGTATGCAACATACTGGGACGAATTTCTTGCTAAGGTGCCGGTGGTTGAGGATTTCGATATTCTCCATGTCAATAAAGTCGGCGTTACTTCCGAAGATGTGAAGCAAATGTATTATATGGCATGGATCGGGCTTTCCCAAAATATACTGCCGCCAACACCTGAGTGTGGGGGATCACATCGGCAGATTGCCACCGGGAAGCCTTCGATGTACACGTCCGGACCGCAAGGAGCAGAAGCTTCGGCAAGCTGGGATTCTCTGTTCGGTATGCAGTTCTTGGCTTATGTGGAGCCGGATATTGCCTGGGAGACCTTCGAAGGGATGATGGCAGGTGTCGAGTCGGACGGTAAGCTGGGAGGAGAATCTCTTCCGGCCCGGAAGGCCCAGACCGCCTGGATACTCTATCAGATCACCGGGGACAAGGAACGATTGGCAGGAATCTATGACAATCTGGTCAAGCATCTGCGCTGGGCTGCCAACAATCTGCGCTGGAGTTTCGGCGACGGCGGTCCGAATGAAAGGGACGGGGAATTTGTCATCTCGCTCATTATCGATTATGAATATGCGCGGCAAATCTCCGAGAGCCTCAACAAAACGGCCGATGCAGAAGAGTGGGCAAACTCGGGGTTGAAACTGACCGAGGATTACAAGAGCTGGTTTTTCCCGAAGAAAGGGACAACCCTCTATAAGCATTGGCTGGACGGAAGTAGACCCGACCTCACCGGACAGACCAGTTCTGTGGCCACCGGTCTCCATGTGCTCGGACTTCCCGAATATTATGTCAATGAGCTGGTGGACCGCTTCCACTCGGAGTATAACCCGGAGATGCAGTTAGCAGGTTTCAAAGGGCTTAAAGCACCTAACGCTCAATATATGACTTACGGTCTCTTGGATCACGGGTTAAGTGAGGAAGCCTCCTCATTCATTCATTCCGTCACCCGCGATATCGTGCGAACGAAGACCTTCGCTGAGGTATACGAGAAGTCTTCGGACGATATCAACGCCATTCCAATTGCGACGAGTATTTATCCTTCTCTCTTTGGAATCGTTAACCTCATCGATAACGTATGGATGGCCAATGGATATCGTATGGACCTTGGAGCTCCCGCCTTTGTTCGGTTACCCGGAGCGACCGGTGGAGTCGCGGGACTGACATGGATGGGGAAGATCTTCGACACGGATATTAACGGTGCGACCATTCAATTATCCGGAGAAGCGCTGAAACTACCTGGCGCATTTTCCCCGATCACAGTGCAAACCGGTGCGACCGTTCAATGGGGAACCGATTATGTGAATCCGGAAGTTCCGGAAGCGTCGGCAAATCTGACTGCGCTGGTGGGTGATGGGAAGGTCACGCTTCGTTGGGATGCCGTTCCGAATGCGGACAGCTACCAGGTATATCGCTTCGAAGGCGACGCGGCGCCTGCCGATCCAAGCGCTTGGCAGCTTGTAGAAGCGGACCTTAAACCGACGACCTATACGGTTGTGGGACTGACCAATGGAACGAATTATACCTTTGCAGTCAAAGCGGTTAATCTAACCGGGGTAGGCGACTTCTCCCCCGCTGTGGTTGCGACTCCCACCGGTGAAGCACATACGGTTCCGTTCGCCCCGGTGAACTTGACCGGAGTGGCAGGGGACGCAGAAGTGCGGCTTCGCTGGGACGCATCAGCGGATGCGGTTACTTACGCGGTGTACCGGTATGAAGGTGTATCGGCCCCGGTCAATCCGGCCGAGTGGAAGCTGACTACCAGCGTAACGGAGGCCACTTACACGGTAATCGGATTGACCAACGGAACGAGCTATGCGTTCGCGGTGAAGGCTGTTAATGTGGCCGGGGAGAGTGACTTCTCCAACGTGATCATCGGAGTGCCGAGTGCGACATTGCCGGAAGTTCCGGCAGCGCCACGAAACCTGAGCGCTGCGACAGGGAATGGAAGCACGGTTCTGAGTTGGAGTGCCGCCACTGGGGCGAATAGCTATTCCGTCTACCGCTATAAGGGAGGGAAGGCCTCAGCCGATCCCGGATCACGGGAACTCGTCGAGGCGGGTATTACGGCCACCGCTTATACGGTACCTGGATTGACGAACGGCATGAGCTATGCATTCGCGGTGAAGGCCGCGAATGCGGCCGGGGAGAGCGCGTTCTCGAACATGGCTGTTGTGACTCCGCTTGCTCCGGTAACGCCAGATAACGGAGGTGATTCTGGTAGCACAGGGACTAGCGCTTTGTCTACGGTCATCTCCACGAATGGCAGCATTGTTATCCCGAGCGGAAAATCCGGCGAAGTGAGCCTGAACGGAGACGTGATGGTTTCGCTTCCGGTAGGTGCGGCGAACAGTGAACTGCGAGTGATCATTGAAAAGCTCGCGACGGCGGCTATACCGCAAGCCGATCAAGGAGCTTTCATCAGCTCTGTTTATGAGATGACGAAGAATGTGCCGGGGCCATTCCGCAAATCGGTCATCCTCACGATGAAGTTTGATCCGGCTAAGGTAGGTGCGAATCAGAGAGCTGCCATTTTCTACTATAATGAAGAGAAGAGGGAATGGATAGAAGTAGGCGGAGTCGTGAATGGAGAGTGGATGACGGCTGTAGTGAACCACTTTACGAAATTTGCAGTAATGTCGGTCGGGAAGAAGGCGGTCGAACCGAATCCGGGGCAGCCTGCTGTTACGTTCACGGACATCGCCGGACATTGGGGCGAGAATGCTATCCGCAACGCGGTGAGCAAGCAGTTGATCACCGGCTACCCGGATGGCACGTTTAAACCGAACGCTGCGATTACCCGGGCTGAATTCACGGTGATGCTGGCTAAAGCGCTTGGCTGGAAAGGGGAAGGCTCAACTCTCGCCTTCGAGGATAAAGCGAAGATCGGCGCTTGGGCAAGGGAAGCGGTGACGGAGGCAGTGGCAGCTGGAATCGTCAGCGGCTACCCGGATGGCAACTTCCAGCCGAACGAGCGTATCACGCGTGCGGAGATGGTGGCGATGATCGCGAGAGCGCTGGAGCTGCCGCTGAATGCGCAAGACGCAACCAGCTTCGCGGATGGCGCAGCCATTCCGAAGTGGGCGAAGGCTGCGGCTGAAGCCATGCACCAACTCGGGATCGTAAACGGTCGCGGCGAGGGCAAGTTCGTGCCGAATGCTACAGCAAGCCGAGCGGAAGCAGTAGCGATGCTGCTGCGGATACAGGATTATCAAAGCAATCGATAAAGAGTAATGAAGCAAAACCTAGCAGCCAATCGCTGTTCTAGGTTTTGTTTATCTAATCTCAGCCTCATCTGTTTTTTAGAAATAGAACATGAAGAAAAGGTTGGTGTTTTATCTTGAATTTATTACAGCATGTCAATCCTCTGCAGGGGACAGCCTCTACATTTCGATTCTCTAACGGAAATACGCTTCCGCTCATTGCCCGGCCATTCGGCATGGCGGCGTGGAGTCCGCAAACGGACGAAGCCGGCCATGGCTGGTTCTTCCATCCCGATCACCGTCATTTCGAAGGGATTCGCCTGACCCATCAGCCCAGTCCATGGATCAGGGATTATGGACATCTCGTTCTGATGCCGCAGAGCGGGGTACTGGCCCTGCCGGCCAGTCAGCGTTCGTCCTCCTTTCGCCCGGAGGACATGACGGTTAAGCCCGACTATTTCCGTATTTCATTGCGGCACTATCGTGCTTCTCTGGAGCTAAGCCCGACAGAGCGCTGTGCGAGCATTCGCATGAAGTTCACGCAGCGTGAGGAGGCGAGAATGCTCGCCGTGCCGTTTGCAGGCGAATCCTCGGTTACGATCGACCCTGCAGCCCGAAGACTGAGCGGGTACACCCGGGCCAATTCGGAGGGTGTTCCCGAGAACTTCGCTATGTATTTCGTGATGGATTTCGACTGCGACTTTGATGTAGAGGCCTGCGGCACCTTCACAGGGGACGGGGCGACTGTTATTCAATTGAGCGGAACCGGTGAACGTGTCGGAGCCTTTATCGGCCTGTGCCTGCCGGAGTCTGGCGAGGCGGGGCTTACGGTAGGCACTTCATTCATCAGCATTGAGCAGGCCATCACCAACCTCAATCAGGAGATCGGCGGCAAATCCTTCGATGCTGTCCGGGCGGAGGCGACGCAGGCCTGGGAAGATACGCTGAGCCGGGTTCAGGTCGAGGACCGGAGCGAACGCAAGCTCCGCACCTTCTATACCTGCCTGTACCGGACCTGTCTGTTTCCCCGGATGTGGCATGAATTCACGGAGGACGGGCAGCAGATCCATTACAGTCCATATAACGGACAGATTGAGAAAGGGCCGATGTACTGCGACAACGGGTTCTGGGATACGTTCCGGACCTCGTATCCCTTGTTCAGCCTGCTCTTTCCAAGCCGGTTGGGCGAGATTCTGCAATCCTATGTCAATGCCTATCAAGAGGGCGGCTGGCTGCCCAAGTGGTGCTCGCCGGGTGAACGTAGCGCCATGCCGGGGACGCTGATTGATGCTGTGTTCGCTGATGCGTATGCCAAAGGAATCGAAGGCTTTGATACTGACCTCGCCTATGAAGGCTTGCGCAAGCATGCCTTGAAGGCTTCCAAGGACCCCCGTTTCGGAAGAAAGGGCTTCGAGGCCTATGAGAAATACGGATACCTGCCGGCGGATGTTTATCATGAAAGTGTCAGCAGCACCCTGGATTATGCCTACGGGGACTTCTGTGTTGCCCAGGTCGCAAAGGATCTGGGGAGAAGGGAAGATTACGAGCTGCTGATCGGCCGTGCGGGCAATTACACCCGCCTGCTTGACCCTGAGATTGGCTTCATGCGGGCCAGGAAAGCGGATGGAAGCTGGCTGGAGGCGTTCGATCTCCTGAAGTGGGGCGGAGCCTACTGTGAAGGGGGGCCTTGGCAGAGCAGCTGGGCCGTTCAGCATGACATGCTGGGGCTGGCCGAACAGATGGGCGGAAGAGAGGTGCTTCTGGCACGGATGAAGGAGCTGATGACCGCTCCTCCGGAATTCAAAACTGGCGGCTATGACATCGAGATTCATGAGATGTCGGAGATGGCTGCTGTCAATTTCGGGCAATTTGCCATCAGCAACCAGCCGAGCTTTCATTTTCCCTATATTTTCGCAGTGATCGGCTCGCCAGCCGAAACCCAGTTCTGGGTGAGAAAAACGGCGGAGGAGTTGTTCAGCGCCGAGACGGATGGACTGCCCGGCGATGAAGATAACGGCAGCCTGAGCGCGTGGTATATTTTTGCTAGCCTGGGGATGTATCCGTTCTGTCCCGGCGTTCCCGAATATGTAATCGGCAGTCCCGTCTTCGAACGAATCACCCTGCATCTGGAGAACGGGAAGGAAATCCGCATGGAGGCGGAGAACCAGGCGGAAGGCCATTGCTACGTGCAGGATGTCAAGCTGAACGGGCAGCAACATCAAGCCTTGTACTTCTCCCATGAACAGCTGACGCAAGGAGCTACCATTCAATTCAAGCTGTCCGCTGAACCGGATGAGCGGGCGTCAGCGAATAAGGAACTTCCCTACTCTTTGTCCGCCCGGCGATAAATCCTACAAGAAACGAGGCAACGATGATGAACCTTCAGGAACAAAGAAAGCAATTCGAAGAGACCAAAATGATTTATGACAGCAAAAAGCTGCAATTTCACGGAGTCGAGGGGTTCGATGTCTACAATCCCTCCCTCCCCTTTCCGTGGGAAGATAAAACCTATATCTACGGCCGTGTGGAAAAACGCGAGGAGTGGGCGCGTTCCTGGGTGAGACTGTTCGAGCAGACCGGGGAAGACGAGTGGACGCTGGTTCAAGACAGCATGATTTACCAGCTGGAGGACCCGTATATCAGCATCATGGACGGAACGATGATTCTGGGAGGCACCCATGTCCGCTACAAGCAGGGCAAGGGAGAGACCTACTACGGCTATTTTTACAGAGGCACGGATCTGAATGATCTCTATTATTTCACGACCGGCCCGGATTACATGAAGGATATTCGCCTTGTTCAATTGAAGGACAAGCGGATTGGAGTGTTCTCCAGACCACGGAGCGAAGAAATCCGCAAGCGTTACGGCAGTGAATCCATCGTCGGGTTTGCGATCATTAACAGTCTGGACGAACTCACGGCGGAGGTGATCGAGACCGCTCCGGTGATTGACGGCCTGTTCGGGAAGGATGAATGGGGCGGCTGCAACCAGGCTTACTTGCTGAGCAGCGGAAAAGTTGGCGTCATCGGGCATAAAAGCTATCTGGACAAAGGCGAAGACGGCCAGGATATCCTAGTGTATCTGAACATCAGCTTTGTATTCGATACCGAAACGCATCAGGCACAGGAGCTCAAAATCATCGGTACCCGTCCTTGCTATCCGGCTGGACCGGCCAAAAGACCTAGCCTGATCGATTGTGCCTTTACTGCCGGCATTGTGATGCGCGAGGACGGCAAAGCGGATCTGTACAGCGGAATCAGCGATGCCGAGGCCGGAAGAATTGTGATCGATTATCCTTTTGAAGGATATGGGGAAATTCTGTCCACCCTCAAGGGGTAATTATTTTCTCTCAGTTGCTCTATTCTGAAGTCCCACCGGATACCTGCAGTGGGACTTCAGGCTTAGGTGCGTTTGATGCCGCTTAGTTTGCCTGCCTTAAGCAGCCTACCTAAGGAGAGCAGAATAAAGGTAAATATATCGGCAGCTATCGCCCCAGCCAACCAACCAGGCAGGCATGAACCCCTCCTCACAGCCCCTTGACCTATTGCGCCGCATTGAATGGGTCAAGTTGCGCGGACAGGGATAATGTCAGAAAAATATACCCTATGAATATATTTGTGATGTCCTCTTCCTTTTATAGAGTTGTTATTATGGAAAACCTATTTGTAGGAAAGTCAAATAGTATTGATATTTATTTCGTGGAGGAATTATCCGTAAGTAGTTCTTTTCATTCTGCTGGTTATTCTCTCTGCATCCATTTTTGATCCGCCAATACAACTGGCGGATTTTTTGAAAATATACGAATTTATAGGCTTAACGCTATTAATTATCCTTCGATTTCTCACTGAAACAGTACCGGTCTTAAAAAGGACGGCAGAGCCGTTCCCACTTGTGCTTACGTGGGATGTATCCATACCGGGAAAATTTCCGTCAGGCAGTTTCAGATTATATTGGTAGGGATGAAAACGTATGCTGGAAGAATTGAAGAGTTGCCTATGAAAAGGTTCACAGCACGCTCATTTATGCTCTCGTTCTTAATTATACAAAACGGAGGTCTGCTGAGTCTTGTTTCAATGCTGACGGGAACAACAACGGCAATCGACAGCTGACAGTGCGGATCCTGCCACATTAAATATTACGCTTTGGAGAGACAAGCCAAGCAGTTCGACGTGGTGATGGCCAAATTCGAGCAGCAGACGATAGATATGCTCCATTTGAAACTCGCCGCAGGTGAACAGGTAGATTTAGTGTTTGATGCACCGTGGATGAACATGAACGACTTCTATCGCGGAGGGGAGCTATGCGAATCTTGATCTGTATTTCGGGAGCGGCGACTATCCGGGACTGAAGCGCGCCTTCAGCGGCATGTATCTAGACAATAATACAATTACCGGACCGGACGGACAGCTTCATCCCTAAGGTCTGCCTCTAAACTAGTATCTAGGTAAACTGAAAAAATCATATGACCTGGAACCCTAAGGCATGGGGTGGCCAAGCCGGTTTGCCGGCCAGACGGACGGAGTGAATTCTTCGTCAGTTTGGCTGTTTTTTTTGTGTGCAGACAGCTTTGGACGAAAATAACCCCCGTATCCCGATAACCCGTCAGGTAACGGGAGAGCGCTTTCGGAAATTATAATAGAAGTACTCCCCGGACATTAGCCGGGAAGAACTATGGAAGGAGTGACAGAATATGAAACCGGCCAACCGGTTCCAGGGCCCCCGGGATCTGCTGCGCAACAAATATCTCTATATGCTGACCATACCAGCGGTATTGTTCAGTATTGTATTCGCTTACTTGCCGCTCATCGGCATTGCTATCGCCTTTCAGGACTTCAACCCCCTTAAAGGAATCTTTCATAGCAAATGGGTCGGACTCAGTAATTTTGAATTCTTCTTCAGGGGACAGAACTGGATTGTCATCACCGGGCATACGGTGGTCTTTAACATCCTGTTCATCATAACGGGCACGGTCATGTCGCTCACCCTGGCCATTATGCTGACTGAGCTTGGCAAGAACGCTGCGGTCAAAACGATGCAGTCCGTGATGATTCTGCCCAATTTCATCTCTTGGCCGATTATCGGGCTGTTCGCTGTTACCTTCTTCAGCGCGGATACAGGAGTTATCAACAAGCTGATGGACTTTCTGGGCATGCAGCCGATCAGCTTCTACACTGATGCAGGAGTCTGGCCTCCGATCTTCGTTATTATGAATTTGTGGAAAACGACTGGATTCGGCGCAATTGTCTATATGGCTGCCATTGTCGGAATCGACAAGGAGCTGTATGAGGCAGCCAGAATCGACGGTGCCTCCAGATTCCAGAGTATCTTCCTCATCACTTTGCCGCTGCTGAAGAGCACCATTTCGATGCTTTTCCTGCTGAGTCTCGGCAATATTTTCGGCGGCAATCTCGAAATGATCTTTTCCCTGATCGGCGATAATTCCCTGCTGTTCTCGACAACTGACACCATTGACACTTACGTATTCCGCTCTCTCCGCACGGTAGGATCTCTTGGCATGACCCAGGCGATTGCTCTCTATCAGTCGGTTGTCGGATTCATCATTGTGATGGTTGCCAATAAGCTTGCCGGGAAGCTCGATAAAGATTCGGCTTTATTCTAAGGAGAGGGTATATACATGAAAAATTCAATCTACGACAAATGGATGACCGTGTTCTTCTACGTATTCATCGCTGTATTCGCATTAGCGTGTCTCTATCCCTTCCTGCTTGTTCTGGCAAGCTCGCTTACGGATGAATCAACGCTGCTCCGGGACGGATACAAGCTGTTTCCCAGTGTAATGTCCGTATCGGCTTATAAAGCCATCTTCACGACGAGTACAATTCCCCGTGCGTATACGGTTACCATCTTCATCACCGTTGTCGGGACGTTCCTCAGTCTGGTCATTACCAGCATGGCGGCCTATGCGCTCTCCGGGCGGAGACTGTACTATGCGTCCCACATTGCGATGTTCTTCTACTTTACCATGCTGTTCAGCGGCGGAATGGTCTCCAGCTATATCCTGACGACCAAATATCTGCATCTGCAGAATTCCATCTGGGTGTATATTTTGCCGGCGCTGCTGTCGCCCTGGAACCTGTTCCTGATGCGTAATTTCTTCAATGAAATTCCGAAGGAGCTGTTCGAGTCGGCCAAGCTGGAGGGAGCGGGAGAGAGCCGCATTCTCAGGTCCATTGTGCTTCCGTTGTCGCTGCCCGCATTGGCTACGATCGGCCTGTTCTATGCCCTTGGTTACTGGTCGTCCTGGACACCGGCGATGCTGTATATCGACAACCCGGATTTGTTCTCGCTGCAATACATCATCATGCAGATTATCCGTAATGTGGACATGGCACAGAACATCGCCGTAGCCGGCGCGCAATCCACCAGCCAGGTCGCACCGGCGTATACCGTGCGCCTGGCGACGGCGATTGCGACAGTGGGGCCGATCATCTTCTTATATCCGTTCCTCCAGCGCTACTTCGTGGGCGGTCTGAAGGTAGGGGCCGTTAAAGGGTGAAGGCAGGCAACTAGATGTAGGGGTCAAATGTAAAGGTCAATCTCGGCCAGTGTTCTTATTGACATAGGACCGATTGACATAGAGTGAGGCATACATTCATGGGAGGGTTAAGAATGAAAAAAAAGCAGAAAATAGTTACGGCACTTGCCGTCGTCATGCTGATGACCGTGATGAGTGGCTGTGGCGGGGGCAAAAATAACGGAGGCAACACGGCCGAACCGACGGCAGCGGGGAGCAGTGCTACCCCGGCAGATACGAAGCCGAAAGAAATGACACTGAACGTGATGCTGTGGGGCGACAAGCCCAAGCAGTTCGATAGCATTGTAGCGGAATTTGAGAAGCAGACCCAAGATACGCTGAATTTGAAGCTGAATGTGACGTTCACGCCGCAAGCTGACTATGTTAACAAGCTGAAGCTGAAGCTGGCTGCAGGAGAGCAGGTCGATATCGCCTTCGATGCGCCGTGGATGAATATGAATACGTTCATTGCACAGGACAACTATACCAATCTGGATTCCTATTTCAATAATGATAACTATCCGGGACTGAAGAAGTCCTTCGGCGACAAAATTCTGAATAACAACAAATTCACCGGCGCTGACGGTCAGTTGCATACCTACGGCGTGCCGCTGGGACAATACCTCGGAGATGTCAACGCTATTTATTACCGGAAGGATTTTGCCGCCAAATACGGTATGTCCGACATTAAGAGTTATGAAGATCTGCTGGCTTATTTCGACAACGTACTCAAGAACGACAAGAATGTAATCCCGTTTGTCATTAAGAATGATGGCAACTACGGAGCGAACGGAATCATCGATGATCAGAAGGAACAGCCCGATAAGCCGAAACTTGGGGTATGGGATCTGAACCTCGGGCCGGATATGGTAGCTACCATGATCATCAAAGACAATAAGGTGACGGATATCAGCATGACGGGTGACAAGTTTGCCAGTAAAGCCAATTTCCCGGCGCCACTGAATGTGAAGGATTATTCAACATTCGAGAGCATTCGTGAATGGCATGACAAAGGATATATTGAGAAGGAACCGATCGTCCGCAAGGATGCGAGAGGAACCTTCACCGCAGGCAAGGCTGCAGCTATGACAGAAGGCTTGTCGAACTTCTCGACCCTGAACTCCGAACTTATGGCCGGCAATCCGAATGCGCAGTTAGGTGTCTACGTGTACCAGAAGTCCGTCCGTGATAAAGTACAGCCTAATCCGGCCTGGATCAGCGATTTCCGCTACTGGAATTTCCTCTGCATTCCGCAGTCGTCGGCCAACGCGGACCGGGCGATGTCCTTCATCAACTGGCTGTTCGAAAGCCAGGCTAATCATGATCTGTTCGAGCTGGGTATCGAAGGAACCAACTGGAAAGCCGTAGGCGATGATAAATTCACGTATCCGGAAGGGATTGACCTCGGGCAGAACTATAACTTCTCCGGCTATCTTCTGACGAACAACCCGAATTATATCCGCCTGCCGGCGGATGTGCCGGATGAGCTGGTTGACTACTACCGTTATGTGGCGGACGAGAAGAGCTTCGTGAAATCGGCGTTAACGGGCTTCGCCTTCAACCAGGAACCGGTCAAAAACCAGCTGGCCAACCCGGATTTCGCCAATATCGCAACCGAGAAGCTGAGTTATACCCTGGGGATGGTAGAGAATCCTAAAGCAGGGCTGCAGAAGCTGGAGCAGAAATGGGAGAGCAACAAGAAGCTGCAGGCGGATATCGAAACAATCAAAGCCGAAGTCAAGCAACAGGTTCAGACTTATCTCGACGCTAATCCTATTCAATAATTCACAGGCTGCTTCTCAAAGGAGGATAAGCGGTAGCGATGATTACCAAAGTTGAGAACATGCCGGATATGCCCAGCCCTTATCTCATGCGGGACTGGAAGCAAGTGAGCATACGATATGACGGACTGGTATTTGATGAACACCGCCAAGGGGACTTCTTTCCCCTGATCTGGAGGGACTTAACCGGGCACAACGGCGTGCCAGAGACCTTCGGTCTACCTTCTTATCTCGGAATGAAGCGGGGAGGAGACCGGCACGAGGCTGTTAATACGGCCGCGGCGGTACTCGGGGCAACACTGACCGGACTGGACAAAAGAACGGGTGGGGCAGACCGGGTGGTCATGCTTGAGGCTTACTTCAATACGGATAACGGGGAGCACTTATTTCTTAACCGCACGGATTTAAGATCCGGCCGGACGTTCTGGTACGAGATCTATCCGCATATCCTGCTCTATTCATTGGCCTATTATTATCCCGGTGCTGGCAAACTTGATGATATTATGCTGGAGACTGCTGATCAATGGCTGTCGGCCTGCCGGGCGCTGAAGGATGAGTCTGGCCTGCCGGACTTCAATCATCTCGCCTTTAGCTTCGAGACAATGCAACCGGTGGACAACGGAAGGTGGAAGGAACCGGAGGGTGCGGCCGGTGTCGCCTGGCTTCAGCTGATGGCTTATATCCGCTGGGGCGGGCAGGAGAGGCTTGAGGCAGCAGAAGAATGCCTGCTATCGCTGGAACAGCGAGGCGAGAATCCGTTCTATGAAATCCTGCTGCCTTACGGCGCTTATGCAGCCGCTAGAATGAATGCGCAGCACGGCAGAAGCTTCGATATGAAAATGCTGGTCAATTGGTGCTTCGATGGGGATAGTGCCTGCCGTCCAGGGTGGGGTATCGTGGCTGAGCGGTGGGGCGATTATGATTGCCACGGCTTATGCGGCAGCCTTACAGACTGGGGGCAGCGCTGGGATGCGGTGAAGGAAAATGCTGGAGCCGATTATGATCCGGAGCGCAGCGGCTACGCATTTGCTGCCAATACGTTTTCCTTGGCAGCAGCGCTTGTGCCGCTGGTGCGCTACGACAGCCGATTCGCTCACGATATCGGGAAATGGATGCTGAATGCGGCGAACGCGGCAAGATTGTTCTACCCGACTTTCCTGCCCGGCAAGCAGCAGTCCTGCTCGTTCTACATTCCTGACGAGGATGACGTGATTGCCTATGAGGGGCTGCGCAAGTGGTGGGATTACCAGAGCCCCTACGCCACGGGAGATCCGATCCGTTACAGTTGGGGCGGGATTGATCTTGGCCTGTACGGTTCCTCGCATGTCGGCCTCTTCGGCGGGATCATTGAAAAGACCGAAGTGGAGGGCATTTTGCAGCTGGATTGCCTACGCACGGATTATTACCGGGAGGAAGCCTTTCCGACTTATCTGTACTTCAATCCTTTTAACGTTCCTGTCACGGTGAACGTCATACAAGGCGCGGCGGACCTCCGGGTGTACGACGCGGCGGCGCACAGGCTGCTTCCCGGTGATTCACGCCAGCTCAAGCTGCCCCCGTCTTCGGCGGTGCTGGCGGTTATCATTCCGCAAGATGGAACCTTAACGGACGAAGGCAGCATTAGGCGCTGCAACGGGATTGTCATTGATTATCAGACTGGAGCTTAGGAGGCTGTAAACCCTTCAGAGGACATTTCAGAGAATAGCTGGAATGCCCTCTTTTCTATGTGTGTAGCGCTTCCGTGTTATACTGATTATACGCGGGGATGGGGATTTCAGAGGCAGCGCGGACAAAAAAACACGCGTATAAGAACAAATGAGCAGGTAACGCCTCTCCGCCCGCGATTGTATAATTTAGGTTCCGGGGGGATTGGCGATGGGAATGAGAATGGTGGAGAAGCGGCTTTGGCGTAAGCTCTTTTGGCCGGATACACTGAAGGGACGATTGTGGATTCTGCTCGTGATCGTTACAATCACGCCCATTATCCTGATCGGGTTCACTTCGTATTATTGGATGTACAAGGCACAGGAGGAGAAAATCAGTTCCAATTATCAGTCAATGGTGAATGCACGTAAGGATTCCCTAGAGAAGGTTTTCGCCAATTTGAGTAGTGTCTCGCAGCTGTTGGTAGTCGATGGGGGAATGGGGGATGACGTCATCGAGTATCTGCATAATAATGATCCAGTGCAGAAGACGGAGCAGTATCTCGCCATCGATAAGTCGATGACCAATATTATTTTTTCCAGCCCCACTGTCAACGGACTGCTCTTCTATTTCCCGGACAGCGAAGCGCCGTTCCAATTCGAATCCGCGCCGATGCAGGCCGAGATCTCGAAGGAGCATTTCATGGGAAACTTATTTCCCACACTGTACGTGGCCAATCAACTCTCCTACCAAGGGCCACATCCTTCCGTGTTTGTGGGCCATCCCGAAGCGGTCTTCTCGCTCACCCGCAAAATAGAGTACAGTCTTGGGAATGTGTTCTACATTTACCTGGAAACTCGGTTTGCCCCGGATATCAAGCTGTCCTCGAAGGATATCGGCGCTTCCATTAACCAATTGATAGTCAATCCCGCAGGTAAGGTGCTGTTCTCGCAAGTGGAGGAGATTTCGGCGGGAACCCTGCTTAAGACGGGAGACAGTCGGCTCCAGTCCTATAAGTCTTTCTCGGCCGAAGGGGTGAACGGTTGGAAGGAGCTGTTTCTGATTCCGCAGAGCGTGTATACGAAAGAATTGAATCAATGGCAGATTCAGTTTCTGCTTACGGCACTGCTGTCGCTGACGCTCACAGTCATGACCGTCTTGTTTATCTGGCGGATGGTCTATCGCCCCTTGAGCCATATAAACAAGGAGATCAAGCTGTTCAGCTACAATCAGAAGGAACTGCCCCAGCTGCACACCCGCCTGAAGGAATTCAATTCCCTCTTCAACAGCTTTCAAGAGATGCGACAGAAAGTCACCGGACTTCTCGCCGAGGTGGAGGACAAGGAGCGCCGCAAAGCGGAGCTTGAAGTAGAGAAGTTGATGTCCCAGATCAATCCGCATTTTTTGCACAACACGCTTAACACGATCCAGTTCCTTGCGCTGGAGAAGGGCCAGATGGATATCTTCGAGCTGGTTAAAGTCTTTACGCGAGTGCTGCACTATAATCTGAAAAAGAATAATATGATCGTGACCATCCGGGAAGAGATTGATGCGCTTCAGGATTATATCGAGCTGCAAAATATCCGCTATGATCACCGGTTCAATATTCCTGTGGAGCTGGACCCGGAGATCGAAGCGGTTCCCATTCCCCGCTTTGTGCTTCAGCCACTCGTGGAGAATGCGCTGTACCACGGACTGCAGAGCGATCAAGGCTCCATCAGTGTAACCGTGCGTCGGACAGCGGAGGTGATATTGCTAACGGTGGCCGACGAGGGGAACGGGATTCCGGAGGAGCGGATGAACGAGTTGTTGAATACAGACAAGAGCGAGAAATCTGGAATGGGCATCGGACTGGGATACGTGCGGAAAATGCTGGAGGTGTACTACGGCAACGGGGCGGAAATGACCATTAACAGCAAAATTGGCGAAGGTACGGTGATTACCATCCGCATACCGGCAACTTTAGAAAGAGAGGGATTCTAATGATTAAGGTGTATCTGGTGGAAGATGAGCCGCTGGTTCGCAGAGGCATCATCAGCATACTCCCGTTCGAGCGGTACGGGATGCAGTTGGTAGGTGATGCCTCCTCCGCAGAAGAAGCGCTCCCTGTGATAGGAAGCCAAGATGTCGATCTTGTATTCACGGATATCTCCATGCCGGGCATGAACGGACTTGAATTCATCCGAGTGTTGAGGGATAAGCACCCGAAGGTCCGCACCGTCGTCTTGACCTGCCATCAGGATTTTGATTATTTGCAGCAGGCGCTCAGACTCGGGGCCATGGATTATATGGTGAAAACACAGTTTGACGATCAATCCGTTGATGCGTTGCTCGGCAGGGTATCGACGCAGATTCACCAGTCCTTTGCAGCCGAGGAACGTGAGAAGCTTCAGGAAAGTCAGGATTCCAGCCAGAAGGAAAAGCTGTTCAAGCGATGGAAGGGGTTGTCCTGGCTGGTGAAGGAATCGGAATTTGAGGAATTGATGCGCCGTTCCGAGGAGTGCCTGAGCCTCTCCGAATGGAGGGATCACGCTGCTACTGCTCATCGGAACTGGAGCCTGATCTGTCCGGTGCTTGAGAAGCTGCAGTCAGGGGAACCGGAGCTTGCGGAAATGAACTCGTTCGCCGATCTCAAGAGCTGGCTGTCTTCCTACCGCTGGGAGGCGATGAAGCTGCTGCGAGGCACGATGCATTCGGAGGATGTGATTGATTCGATCATCCGTTCCCTCGATATCATAAGCCGACATGAAGGCAATAAATTAAGCCAGAGTGATATCTGCAAGGCCATTAATATGAGCATCAGCTATTTCAGCAAATGCTTCAAGGAGATTGTGGGCGTATCATTCGTGAACTATATGCAGGACCGCAATATCCGGCTGGCCCAGCACTTGCTGCATACCACAAATTATCCCGTCTACCAGATTGCCGAGCAGTCGGGTTTCCAGGATGAGAAGTACTTCGGCAAAATCTTCCGCATGAAAAACGGGGTAGCACCGTCTGAGTACCGTGTGCTGAGCCGAAAAAGCTGAATATCCGCTATGGACCCATCCGGCAGGAGAAAATTTTGCCGGATGGGTCTTTTTTTTGTGCTGACCGCCTCAGGCAGATAAAAAAATCCTGTGATTGCGGCAAATGCCTCTATCCCGTTCCGGAGGATGCCCAGCGTATGATTATATCACCGGAACATCATTTTTATATATAGAAAGGGTTTGCTTGCAAACCTGGTGGAGGCACTTTATGCAATTCGAACAAAACGATATCCAAACTACCTTATCGTTACTGGAGCAATACGGCAAAGGAAACGCCCTCAAAGGGACTAAGCTTCGTTTTGAAGGAACGGGAGGAAAGGACGTATACAACATTACCGCACCTTTCATCGACCGGGGTGAACAGATTATTGCCGGACGCCTGGAGGGCCGGGAGACGGAATATTCCGAGGTTGTTTTTTTTCGGCAGGAGCAAGATGTCTGGGTGCCGCATCCCGATTATCCTTCCTATGAGCTGCAGGACCCTTTCTTCACCCTGATCAACGGGGAGCTTATCTTCGGAGGTGTGCGGGTCATTCCCGATCCGCTATACCCGGAGCATATCGTATCTTGGGTAACCCAATTCTACCGTGGCAAGGACATCGCCAGTCTGCGGGCCTTCCTCAAAGGGCCTTATCACATGAAGGATCTGCGTCTCATTGAACTGGCAGACGGTGAGATTGGCGTGCTGACAAGACCACAGGGGCTCAAGGGTGGCCGGGGAAGCATCGGCTTCTATAAAGCGCGTTCGCTCGCGGATATTACACGGGAAGACATCGAAGCGGCTCCGCTGTTTGAGAACCAGTTTGCACTGGAGGAATGGGGAGGAGCCAATGAACCACATTTGCTGGCAGACGGCCGGATCGGCGTACTGGGGCATATCGCTTCTTTCGACGGCAGCGGCCATAGGCATTATTATGCGGTCACCTTCGCCTTCAACCCGGATACCTTGGAGCGGACGCCACTGAAGATCATTGCGCGGCGTTCCGACTTCCCGGAGGGAGACAGCAAGCGGGCCGATCTGGTGGATGTTATTTTCAGCGGCGGCCTGGTTCGGAAGACCGGAGGATTGGCCGAGTTGTATGTCGGGGCCAGTGATGCCGAAGCCTACAGAATAGAGATTTCCGATCCTTTTCTAGAATACGAGCAGCGGTAGGGAGGCCTGCTGATGAGTTCCTTTCGACCTGGATTCGCATCTGATGATGCTTTGTTTCTATGCGTAACGAAAGAATAGGAGTGTTCAGACCATGGAAGTGCACAGATCAAAACTTAACCCGATTATAAAGCCGGCGGATATCCGTCCTTCCAGTTCTGCGATGGAAGTTATCGGCGTATTCAATGCCGGGGTAGCGCGTCTTGGCGATGAGGTCATCCTTATGCTTCGCGTAGCCGAGACAGCGGTTAACCGGGACCCTTCGGTATACTTAACCCCGCTGTATGATGTGGAATTGGGCGAAGTTATCCTGCATGCCATTCCGCGCAAGCCGGAATACGATTTCTCCGACCCCCGGGTGGTCAAGACGTCAGAGCGGAATTATTTGACCTCGATTTCTCACTTTAGGGTGGCGCGAAGCAGTGACGGTCTTCATTTCCGCATAGACGACAGGCCGGCGATTACGCCGGAGACGAAATACGAGAGCTATGGAATCGAAGACCCGCGGATTACGCAAATCGGCGATACGTACTATATCACCTATTCCGCGATATCGGAGTACGGGATTTGTGCCTCAATGATTTCTACCACGGATTTTATCGGCTTTAAGCGGCACGGTAATCTGTTCCATCCGGATAATAAAGATGTCGTCCTGTTCCCGCAGCGCATACAGGGCCAATATTATGCCCTTCACCGGCCTTCTTGCTCCCATTACGGTCAGCCGGAAATCTGGATCGCCGAATCCACCGATCTGATGCAATGGGGCAATCACCGACAGCTGATCGGCGTACGCGAACGGCAGTGGGACGGTGGGCGGATCGGCGCCAGCCTGGTGCCGCTGGAGATCGACGAGGGCTGGCTGGAAATTTACCACGGGGCGGACCGCGACAACAAGTACTCGATAGGGGCTTTATTGCTGGACAAGAACGAGCCGTGGAGGGTTCTCGCGCGCAGCGCTTTGCCGCTCATGTCCCCGGAAGCAGAGTACGAGACAGAAGGGTTCTTCGGTAACGTTATCTTTCCGTGCGGAGCACTCTATGAGGAGGGCCTCCTCAAAATGTATTATGGGGCAAGTGACACAAGCATCGGCTATGCGGAGTTGTCCGTGGCGTCCATCACAGCTACCCTTATCCCCACACAGGTCAAGGAGTGAATCAACGATGGTCCTTACCGGCAAACGGCATTGTCTTATTCCAGGGAAACAGCATCACCGAGAACTGGCGCCGCCAGGAGGACGGATTAGACCTCGGAATCGGGTACGCCCAGGTGATCGCCGCCCAGTTCGGCTATAAGCATCCGGACAATAAAGCCATCTTTCTCAATCGGGATGTGGGAGGAGATCGAGTCATCGAACTGACGCGTAGATGGCAGAAGGATTGCCTTGATCTGAAGGCTACGCTCGTGTCCATCTTTGTGGGAATCAACGATACCTGGAGACGCTACGATGAGAACAATCCGCTGAGAACCGAACAGTTCTACACGTTATACCGGGACCTTCTGACCGTCACCAAGGACCAATTAAATGTAATCATAGTTCTCGTTGAACCTTTCCTGCTTCCCGTACGGGAAGCACAGAGAACGTGGCGGAGGATTTGGACCCGAAGATCCAGGTTATACGCCAGCTAGCAGGAGAATTTCGCCTGCCCTATGTTCCGCTTAACGGGTTATTCACGGCAGCGGCCAGCGGAACCGGCCCTTAATATTGGTCGCCGGATGGAGTTCATCCTACGGCGGCGGGTAACGGCTGGATCGCCGAAGCCTGGCTGAAGGCCGTGGGAACTTAATTGTAGGGTAAGCCAATCTTCATCCAACCCGGCTCTTGAAGGCTGGATGAAGATTGGTTATCCGCTTTAGTTTGAAAACGTTACCATTAAAAAAGAAAATAAGGGGGATTTCGGATAATGAATCATCAGCGAATATTGACAGGACTGCTCGCTGCAGGCGTAGGGATCTCTGCCGTATTTACGGCCTTTCCGGGTGCAGCCGCCGCAGCTCCGGTCACCCAGACAGGCATTACTTATGTGAATACACTCCCTAATCAGCCTGTTAATTACAGCATGATTGACTGGAACCAGCGAGCCCGCAATTTTGATGCTGCTGTGTTCGACTTTGCCTCCACCGGAACATACAAGCCAATCGCCCTGTGGGATGACACCCATCTGAATATGTCCACGACCACCTTTAAGCTTCCGGCCTATGTCGGACCCAAGAACCCGATTTCGAACGGTGGCCAGGAAGCGGTTGCCGGCATGGCGGCTGTGCTGGGGGGAGCGCTGACCGGCATCGACAAAGGCAATCAGACCGGCAATGGCTACGCTGGTGTCAACTTCGCGGATATGACCAGAACCTACTATACCGCCGAAGGCATCATCAACAACAATCCAGGTTCGAATTCGGCCGGCACGGAGTTCTGGTACGCACTTTATCCCACGCTGATGTTCGCCGGGCTTGATTATTTGTACCCATCAGCCGCCATGGATGCCGTTTTGCAGAACACGGCGAACAGCTGGTATGATGCGATTGTCGATATGGGCGGAAGCAGCGTGAATTTCAACTATCTGGGTTATGACTTCGGAGCGGATGCTCCCATTACCGGAAACCGTACAGAACCTGACGCTGCAATCGGTGCGGGCCTGCTGCAATACTGGGCTTACAAAAAATTCGGTGGGACCGACTATCTGAACGCTGCCAAATGGAGCATGGATTTCCTGCAGAATCTATCCAGCAATCCATCTTATGAGGTGCTCGAATACTGGGGTCCGCTGCTCGCCTCCCGCTTAAACGCAGAGCAAGGCGGCAATTACGACGTCACCAAAATGATGAACTGGGCATTCGATACGAATTCGTCCCACCGTCCGCTCTGGGGCGGAGTTAGCGGAAGCTTCGGCAGCCATGCCATGGATGGGCTTATGGGCTCGGTAGGCGATAATGGTGGGAATTACGCCTTCACCATGAATACGTTCGCTGCAGCGATGGGCATTGTTCCTGTGGCGAGATATGACCAGCGGTACGCTAGAGGCATCGGCAAATGGATGCTGAATGCCGCAAGCAATGCAAGACTGTTCTACGGGGATCAGATTGGGGCGGACCAGCAGGACAGTGCCTGGGCGGGCGACCCAAATCATGCAATTCCTTATGAAGGTCTCCGGTATCAGAAGATCGGCGACAGCAGCAAGTCGCCATTCGCAACGGGAGATCCGCTGACCTACAACTGGCCTTACAATACGAACCTTGGCATCTACTCCGGAGCGTTGTCCGGCGTTTTCGGGGGAATCGTGAAGACGACCAATGTAAGCCAGATTCTGCAGCTTGATTTGTTGAAAACGGACTTTTTCCATGATTCGGCCTATCCTTCATATTTGTACTACAATCCCTACACCAGCGGTCAAACGGTAAATATCAATGTAGGCGCGTCCCCTGTGGATATCTATGATGCCGTAAGCGACAAGGTCCTGAAAGCAAACGTAAGCGGAACGCAGTCTTTCTCCATCGCCGCCGATTCGGCTTCAGTCATCGTACTCACTCCGGCAAACGGAACGAAAACGTACAGCGGAAACAAGATTCTGGTCAACAACGTGTTTGTCGGATACCGCCCATCCAATAATCTGGCCTTCGGCAAAACCGCAACGTCAAGCTCCATCACGAACGGCAATGCGGCAAATGGCGTTACGGACGGGACGACAGCAGCAAGATGGGAATCGGGTTCCGGGGACCCACAGTGGATTTACGTGGACCTTGGAGCGGCCAAGACGGTCGGTAGCGTCACCTTGAACTGGGAAGCGGCCTATGCCAAAGCGTTCAAGCTTCAGGTCTCGACGGACGCGGTGAATTGGACCGACGTCTATACCACGGCGTCCGGCACCGGCGGAGTGCAGAATCTAGCATTCAGTCCCGTGAATGCCAGATACGTCAGAATGTATGGAACGGAAAGAGGCACGCAGTATGCGTATTCCATCTATGAATTTGAAGTGTATGCTCCGGCTGATCTGGCTGCGGGCAAGCAGGCGGCGGCGAGCTCGAACACAAACGGCAATCTGGCAGGCGGCGTTACGGATGCAGCGGCAGCCACGAGATGGGAGTCGGGGTCCGGAGACCCCCAATGGATCTATGTGGACTTGGGAGCGGCACAGTCTGTGGGCAGGGCGGTGATCCGCTGGGAAGGGGCTTATGCAAGCATCTTCAAGCTTCAGATCTCGAATGATGCATCGAGCTGGACGGATGTGTATACGACTGCATCGGGAACAGGCGGGGTGCAGAATATAACCTTTAATCCCGTCAATGCACGGTATGTAAGAATGTATGGAACGGCGAGAGGAACACAATATGCCTATTCGATCTATGATTTTGAAGTGTATAGCAACTAATGCGGAATGAAAGAGATGGCTCTCTTTTTTTTAGGAATAGAACATAAAGAAAAGGTTGGTGTTTGATCTTGAATTTATTACAGCATGTCAATCCTCTGCAGGGGACAGCCTCCACCTTCCGTTTCTCCAACGGAAATACGCTTCCGCTCATTGCCCGGCCATTCGGCATGGCGGCATGGAGTCCACAAACGGACGAAGCGGGCCATGGATGGTTCTTCCATCCCGATCACCGTCACTTCGAAGGTATTCGCCTGACCCATCAGCCCAGTCCGTGGATCAGGGATTATGGACATCTCGTTCTGATGCCGCAGAGCGGAGTTCTGGCCCTGCCGGCCAGGCAACGTTCTTCCTCCTTTCGCCCGGAGGACATGACGGTTAAGCCCGACTATTTCCGTATTTCATTGCGGCGCTATCGTGCTTCTCTGGAGCTAAGCCCGACAGAGCGCTGTGCGAGCATTCGCATGAAGTTCACGCAGCGTGAGGAGGCGAGAATGCTCGCCGTGCCGTTTGCAGGCGAATCCTCGGTTACGATCGACCCTGCAGCCCGAAGACTGAGCGGGTACACCCGGGCCAATTCGGAGGGCGTTCCCGAGAACTTCGCTATGTATTTCGTGATGGATTTCGACTGCGACTTTGATGTAGAGGCCTGCGGCACCTTCACAGGGGACGGGGCGACTGTTATTCAATTGAGCGGAACCGGTGAACGTGTCGGAGCCTTTATCGGCCTTTGCTTGCCGGAGTCTGGCGAGGCGGGGCTTACGGTAGGCACTTCATTCATCAGCATTGAGCAGGCCATCACCAACCTCAATCAGGAGATCGGCGGCAAATCCTTCGAGGCTGTCCGGGCGGAGGCGGCGCAGGCCTGGGAAGATACGCTGAGCCGGGTTCAGGTCGAGGACCGGAGCGAACGCAAGCTCCGCACCTTCTATACCTGCCTGTACCGGACCTGTCTGTTTCCCCGGATGTGGCATGAATTTACGGAGGATGGGCAACAGGTCCATTACAGTCCATATAACGGACAGATTGAGAAAGGGCCGATGTACTGCGACAACGGATTCTGGGATACGTTCCGGACCTCGTATCCCTTGTTCAGCCTGCTCTTTCCAAGCCGGTTGGGCGAGATTCTGGAGTCCTATGTCAATGCCTATCAAGAGGGCGGCTGGCTGCCCAAGTGGTGCTCACCCGGTGAACGCAGCTCCATGCCGGGGACACTGATTGATGCGGTGTTCGCCGACGCGTACGCCAAAGGCATCGAAGGCTTTGATGCGGAACTTGCCTATGAAGGCTTGCGCAAGCATGCCCTGCAAGCCTCCAAGGACCCCCGTTTCGGAAGAAAGGGCTTCGAGGCCTATGAGAAATACGGATACCTGCCGGGAGAGGTCTATCATGAAAGCGTCAGCAGCACCCTGGATTATGCGTACGGGGACTTCTGTGTTGCCCAGGTCGCAAAGGGTCTGGGGCGAGAGGAAGACTACGAGCTTTTGATCGGCCGTGCGGGCAATTACACCTCCCTGCTTGACCCTGAGCTTGGCTTCATGCGGGCCAGGAAAGCGGATGGAAGCTGGCTGGAGGCGTTCGATCTTCTGAAGTGGGGTGGAGCCTACTGTGAAGGAGGTCCTTGGCAGAGCAGCTGGGCCGTTCAGCATGACATGCTGGGGCTGGCCGAACACATGGGCGGAAGAGAGGTGCTTCTGGCACGGATGAAGGAGCTGATGACCGCTGCCCCAGAATTCAAGACCGGCGGCTATGAGATCGAGATTCACGAGATGTCGGAGATGGCTGCTGTCGATTTCGGGCAATTTGCCATCAGCAACCAGCCAAGCTTTCATCTGCCCTATATATTCGCAGTGATCGGCTCGCCGGCCGAAACCCAGTTTTGGGTGAGAAAAACGGCAGAGGAGCTGTTCAGCGCCGAGGTCGATGGACTGCCCGGAGATGAAGACAACGGCAGCCTGAGCGCATGGTATATTTTTGCCAGCCTGGGGATGTATCCGTTCTGTCCCGGCGTTCCCGAATATGTAATCGGCAGTCCCGTCTTCGAACGAATCACCCTGCATCTGGAGAACGGGAAGGAAATCCGCATTGAGGCGGAGAACCAGGCGGAAGGCCATTGCTACGTGCAGGAGGTCAAGCTGAACGGGCAGCGGCACCAAGACTTGTACTTCTCCCATGAACAGCTCGTGCAGGGAGCAGCGATTGAGTTCAAGCTGTCCGCAGAACCGGATGAGTTGGCGTCAGCGAATAAGGAACTTCCCTATTCCCTGTCCGCCCGGCGATAAATCCTACAAGAAACGAGGCAACAATGATGAACCTTCAGGAACAAAGAAAGCAATTCGAAGAGACCAAAATGATTTATGACAGCAAGAAGCTGCAATTTCATGGAGTCGAGGGGTTCGATGTCTACAATCCCTCCCTCCCTTTCCAATGGGAAGGCGAAACCTATATCTACGGCCGTGTGGAAAAACGCGAGGAGTGGGCGCGTTCCTGGGTGAGACTGTTCGAGCAGACCGGGGAAGACGAGTGGACGCTGGTTCAAGACAGCATGATTTACCAGCTGGAGGACCCGTATATCAGCATCATGGACGGAACGATGATTCTGGGAGGCACCCATGTCCGCTACAAGCAGGGCAAGGGAGAGACCTACTACGGCTATTTTTACAGAGGCACGGATCTGAATGATCTCTACTATTTCACGACCGGCCCGGATTATATGAAGGATATCCGCCTCATTCAATTGAAAGACAAGCGAATCGGGGTGTTCTCCAGACCGCGGAGCGAAGAAATCCGCAAGCTTTACGGCAGTGAATCCATCGTCGGGTTTGCGATCATTAACAGTCTGGACGAACTCACGGCGGAGGTGATCGAGAACGCTCCGGTGATTGACGGCCTGTTCGGGAAGGATGAATGGGGCGGCTGCAACCAGGCTTACTTGTTGAGCAGCGGAAAAGTTGGAGTCATCGGGCATAAAAGCTATCTGGACAAGGCCGAAGACGGCGAGGAAATTCTGGTGTATCTGAATATCAGTTTTGTGTTTGATCCTGAAACGCATGAGGCAAAGGAGCAGAAAATCATCGGTACCCGTCCTTGCTATCCGGCCGGACCGGCCAAAAGATCTAGCCTGATCGATTGTGCCTTTACTGCCGGCATTGTGATGCGCGAGGACGGCAAAGCGGATCTGTACAGCGGAATCAGCGATGCCGAGGCCGGAAGAATTGTGATCGATTATCCTTTTGAAGGATATGGGGAGATTCTGTCCACACTAGAGGGTTAATTCTCTCAGCTGCTTTATTCTGAAGTCCCACCGGATATCTGCTGTGGGACTACAGGCTGCGGCAGAGTCTTTCGAGACATCAAATCAATAAAGCAAAATAAAGAAAACAAGCTGGTGATCCTTTTACTAAACGGTACACCAGCTTTATTTTGGTTGAAGAATGTTATTCCTCGATTGCTTCCAGAGTGGAAAGTCTACTTTGATTTTCTTCCTTACGTAGTAAAAGCAGGAGGTCGTGTATATTCGCAGCGTGCTGCCCAGTATCAAGAGTTATCGACGGATGTGAAGAAAGGCAAGCAGTACCGGGTAGCAACGAGTGTAATGATGGCCGGAATCTTTTACAACAAAAAAAATTCAGTGAGCTGGGATTAAAGGAAGCGCTGACCTGGGATGCATTCAAAAGCATCCTAGAGATGGTCAAGGAGAAAAAACCGGAGATCACTCCCATGTTTATCGCCGGAATAGAATCTGGACGCTGGGCATTTAATCGAATTCCTACCGCATGGCAACATCAGGCAGAACCTTGGGATGAATGGCTCCCGTGAAGCTTTTATTAACAATGATTCCGCCAAGCTGAACTTTGATCAGGAGAACGGCCCGATGGATGTATTTGCGGAGCGGCTGCTGGAGCTTCAGAGCGGCGGCCTGATTAACAAGGATGCGCTGACGGTAACATATGATAACTAGAAGGAAGTATTTGCCACAAGCCCAGTCGTAATCATCAGCCAAGGCATGTTGGCGCTCGGGGACCTGTTCAAGATCAATCCGGATCTGCAGAATGATATCGGATTCAGCCCATACCCTTTGATCCATAACGGCACGAAGCCGGTGGTGCTGTCGGCCGATGATTCCAGATATGCGATTACTTCCGAATCAAAGCACCCGAAGGAGCCAAGAAATTCCTTGCCTTTCTGCTGCAGCCGGAGAACCTTAAGACCTACAGCGAATTTCTGGAATCGCCTCCTGCGTTTACAGATGTGACCGCATACTGGAGTCCGCTGAAAGACCAGTCGAATCGGGCGCTGCAAACTGGCGTCAATATTCCGTTGACCGATACGCCGTCGGGTTTCTCCGGGGACGATGCCGGCCGGATGGTGCAGGAGCTGCAGGAAGGTCAATATTCCACCACCTTAGATTTTACCAAGGCTTATAAAAAGCATGGGATAAAGCCTGGAAATCGACCCACAAATAACCTTACCCCGCTTGGGTCAGGTCCCGGGATGGATTGGAGAGAAGTGCAAACCGAGTCAGATAATATTCGTGAGTATAAGTCATAATAATAGGATATATATGTAAAAAACGTGCATTCATTAATAATTAAAGGGTAGTAAAGCGATTATTACAATTAAGAAAGAATAATTACTGTTGTCGTTGCAATTATTCTAGCTTTACTGATTGGCGTCTTCGTTGGCTTTCAAGAGTCAGTGAAGAAAAGTTCATTTCAATTTCAAATCATAAAAAGGTGGTAACATGGATCAGTTCGACTTGAAGTAGATTAAATATGAGATAGTGGCAAGCTGTAGGTCGAAAGCGGACGCTCTTTTCATGGAATAAGTTAGTTATCCTTGGGTCATACTAAATACAGACTCCAACTCATACAAAATCAGGCCCTGTTAACCACATATGGTTGGCGGGGCTTTGGATAGTATATAAGAAAAACGGGACACTATACATTATATTAATATAAGGGGATAGATTATGTGAATGTTTGGAGTTCTAATCTGAGTAGGACAACGTCTTGGTTATTGGCTATTACAAGTGCGATATTATTTGCGAAGACCGGGAATCTAGTCTTTATCTATATAAAAGTGTGCATGAAAATAATGGGCATAATATAGAATAGAAAAAATATAGACGTAGCAAGGGACGAGCAATAGGTGGAACATACTGAATGCAAATGAGTGTGCATAATTACATATGATGATGATTTCGTTAGGCTTTGGTAAAAAGTATTCTGAGCTTTTTAAAGATGAGTAACGCATTGATAAATATTAGGGTATTAATATGTTCAGTGAACCCCAAACTAAAGAAGATTTATTTGTAAGGGGAATTATATACTAATGCACATATTGAAGAGGCGGACAAACATCATTTATATATGTAAATTTTAAACGAGTAGGTTAGTTGAATTTTATATGACTATAAAAGCGACATTCCAAAGAATTATCTTAGGGAATGTCGTTTTTTGAATTGGACTACTTTATTGATTCGAATTTTCATGTCGAATAATACGATTAAATGTTTTAAATTGTAATAAAAATGGTAAATAAGTCACTAGGATCAATAGGATACAAATTATAGAATAAAAAGGAAGGGGATTCCCTGCGAAGGAGGGTGGAGGTTACCAAAAATAAACAACAAAAGGAGATTTAAAATGAAAAAAGTTTTCGGTTCTTTTCTGTCTCTTACACTTGTTTTAATATTATTTGGAAACGTATCCTTTGCTACACCAGTAGAAGTTTCAAAAGACACCGAAGTAGTTTTATACGAAGCTGAGCAAATCACTGATATTGATTTGCTTTTAGAACGTGCGAAAAATGGTATATCCGATTTGGAGTCTACATCTACAGAAAACCAAAAAATGACTTTGAAATCGGAAAATAACAACTCGCTAATAGAAAAAAGTATAGTTAATCAAAAATTAGAAGAAGAGGTTGAGCTTTATTCTACTACTCAACTATTAAAAGTAGTTCAAAAAGGGGAAGATGTTACAGAAACTTATAGCACTACTTCAATTGGGATTTTGTCTGCTGGCAGCCTATATGGGACAACAGATATCCTTGATGGTGGAGTGGTTGCTTATTCGACAGTTAATTTTGACCGAACACCCAATGGGGGGCTTTACGTTTATAAACTTATCTCTGTTACAGGGGGATGGAACCGACATGATAGCACATTATCATTATCAAATAGAATTGTAAGATATGCTATCTCAGGGAACAAAAATGGTGGTGGTTTTGCAAGTCATTCGTCAGGCGATATTGCGGAAACAGTTAATGCATTTGGTTATGCTGCTCCAACTACTTGGAGTTCAGTTGAGTCATCAAGCATGATTATGGGGGTAACTACAGAAGTTACAATAACTCGTGGTTCCCAACAATGGTTATTACGTCATCCGAATAACATTCAATTTTAAGTAAAAAAGAGAAGGGATACCCGCTTGTTCGGTGTATCCTTTCTCTTTTTTTTATTGTTTTAATGTTAAAGTTTCTGAATTATCATCCCAACTTATATCAATTTTTATGCTACTATCTTTAGACACTGTACTATTCATTTTATTTATTGGAATAGTAATTGTACGATTTAATAAGCCTTCTTCTTTTAATATTATACTTCCGTCGTTCACGTTCACAGTATATCTACCCACATCTTTCCAATTGTCGTGCTTATAATAAAGAGTTAATTTACTTGTTTCTCTTTGGCTTTCTAGGGTAACTCTGTAATCACCCTTCCAACTATCACTCTCTCCTTTTAATACAAAGCCGTCACTTGTACAACCAGTTAAAAGTACTAAGAGTGCAATCATTAAAATTGTGAAGTATTTGGGTTTAATTTTCACTCGCCACCTTATGAATTTTGTATAGATTATTTTAACATAAATCCATAAATATAAAAAGATTCCAAAATGTACATTAGAGAAATGAATATTTATTAAGTGGGAATATAAGAAATGCACTCTATAATGTAGTGTGCATTTTGATATACTCACAATATTTCTTTTCATAATTTTCATAAATTCAGAAACCTTAATATTTAATGCTTTTGTCAAAGAAATGAAAGTTGGAAAAGTTGCTACTTTTAGACTGTTCTTTAATTCAGAAATAAAAAACCTATTAACGTTGCTGAATAAACATAATTCATATTGTGTGTAGGCACTCTTTTCCTGAAGCTTTGTAAATTTTGTCTAAATATAATTAATTCAGACAGTAGTATGCTACTCAATTTTCTTTATTAATACTAAAAAATATCCAAAGAACAGATCCGGTTCTCTCAATTGACCGGATTTTTCTATGATTCATAGATTTAAAGGTCTATTAGAACGTTTGTTTGGAAGGATGTAGATATTAAAAGCTCGAAATATGTATATTGGTGTAAAATAGTAAGTTTTTGATGGTTTTTAATACAGATTACTTTTTTAAAGAATCATTTTAAGCCAAATTGCAAGGAGTGATATGTCTTGGGAATGTCTGAAGAACAAAGCGAACCTTATTTGATAAGTAGAACTGCTATCACAGAAAATGTCGATAATGCACATTTATTAGAAGTAGAAGGAAGCTGTCCCTTATGTAATAGTTATTTGCTAATGCAAAAGGGGAAGCGTATGAATAAAAAGTATCAAATAGCACATATTTATCCAAACAGTCCACTACCAGCTGAAATAAAAGAACTCCATGGTCTTGAAAGACTCGGCAATAACTGTGAGGATTTTGAAAACAAAATTGCTTTATGTAAAGATTGTCATGGATACTATGACGACCATAAAACAAAGGAAGAGTATTTGAAACTAATTAGTATTAAAAAGAAATTGTTAAAGGCTGCAAAAGTAAAAATTTCAATCTCACATCAGGATTTAGAAGAGGAAATAGTTTTAGTGATTAATTCCTTATCAGACATTGATTTTTCAACACTACAAAGAATGAAATTAGAGTACCAAGCTTTAAGAATATCCAGCAAGATTGAGGATACATATTTTATGCTCAAAATGAAGATAGAAACAAATGTTTGCATGTATTATAATTTCATAAAGGAAACATTCCAAAATTTGGACCAGTCAAAGCAAATTAACTTTGAACTGGTGGCCTCTGAAATCAGAATAAGCTTTTTGAGATGTGAACAGGAAATGGAGAATAAAAGTGAGATATTTGAAGCTCTTGTAAAATGGATGAAGTCAAAATCAGTTAATTCCACAAATGAAGCGTGCGAAGCGGTAATATCGTATTTCGTTCAAAGTTGCGAGGTGTTCCATGAAATTGCCTAATAAGTTGTATAGCTATAAAGAGAGTACAATAAGTAAATTCCCTGTGATTTTAGATGCTATTGATAAAGGTAATGCAACGTCTATTTCTGAGTTATACATAGAGGTAATTGACAAAATAGAGGATATAACCGAATTTTTAGAAGTTCTTGAATGTTTGTATGCATTAAGGAAAATTGATTACAGTCTTGTGTCGAGGAGAGTCAATTATGCTATATGAAATCATATGTGAGGAATTTAAGCAGCAGAGAGTCGAGTTCTTTCCTAATTTAAACACGGTTCTAGGGGATGATGTAGGGACTAACTCTATTGGTAAATCAACCTTCCTAATGATTGTTGATTTCGCTTTTGGTGGTAAGGATTACGTTATGAAATCTTCAGAACTTCAAAGAAACGTGGGAAGTCATACTATTAAATTTTGTTTTAAATTTAATCAAGACAAATACTGTTTCTTGAGAAATACTGATGATTTGGAAACTGTGGTTGAATGTGATAATGAATATAATTTTGTCTCAAATTTAACGCTTACTCAATACTGTGAATTTTTAAAAGAGCAGTATAAAATAAATCTGCCTGATATAAGTTTTCGTGATATTGTAGGTAGATTTGCGCGAATTTATGGGAAAGAAAATTTGAATGAAAAGCGTCCTTTAGATATTGTTCATAATGAACGTGCAGGTGCTCCGATTAATGCACTGTTGAAATTATTTGGACTGTATGATGTTATCGCAGAATTAGAGGCTTCTCTTAAGCAAAGAGAAGCAGAACTAAGTGCATTTAAGAATGCTCAAAAATTCAACCTTGTAGCATCTATTGGAAAACGAAAGTACAGTGCAAATATTAAAGAACTATCAGGGCTTGATACAGAAAAAGAGGGGATTTCAAAAGATTTGGATAGTCAATTATTAGATTTAGATTCTGTAAAAGCTGAAGAATTAATAAAATTGAAAGAGCGACTTTCTGTTGCAAAAAGGAAAAAAAGTAGGTATTATTCTCAATTCATACTTTTGGATGAAAATATAAAAGGTAATTCACCTTTGAGTTCTGATCGATATGAAGATTTATTAAGGTTCTTTCCCAATGTTAGTCTGCGGAGTATTGAAGAAGTTGAAAGATTCCATCACGAAATACGAAGTGTCTTAAGGGAAGAATTGAGGGAAAAGAAAGCAGAATTAAGCCAAATACTCTCTATTTCGCAAAATGAAATTGATAGTATTGAGTTAAATATCAAACAATTAATACAAACTCCAAATTTATCAAAGGTGATTTTAAAAAAATACTCAGAGCTACAAAAAAAGAGTGAAGTATTGGAAAGTGAAAATGCTGCGTATTTGAAGTTGGGCAGCCTTAAAACTTCAAGAGATGATACTAAAGTCAGAAGAGACCAAATGAGAAAAGAGCAATTATTACATTTGCAATTAGTCATAAATACGAAGATGCAAGAAATAAACGATTACATATACTCTGGAAAGAAAAAGCCACCTATCCTTTCATTTGATAAAAACAAATATAACTTTGAAACAATTGATGATACGGGTACAGGCACCTCTTATAAAAACATGATAGTATACGACCTAAGTATTTTAGAATTAACGACTTTACCAGTGTTGATTCATGATTCTGTGGTCTTAAAACAAATTGCTGATGAAGCTATAGAAAAAATATTAGAAAAGTATAAAACCATTAATAAACAAATATTTATCTCATTCGATAAGAAAGCAGCGTATACGAAGGAAAGTCAAAAGATACTAAATGAAACAAAGGTTTTAGAGCTTTCTCCAAATGGTGGTGAGCTATTCGGAAAATCTTGGAGCGATAAATAAGAGGAGTTTACACATCTACTGGAACCTCTTTAACTTGTAACTCATACCATTCATTAAATTCATCCACTTGATTCTGTAACACCGTCTCCATACGTTCTGTGTAGTTCCTTAAATCTTCAAGCTTAAATGCAATAAGAGCATGATGTATTCCGCGCTTTATAGGGAATTTGATAATAAAAACCACCCTTCAAATCTAATCTAAATAAGAAGATGATTGAGTACTGCGACTTATAGTGAATTATAGCAAAAATATAACATGTGGAATAAGTACTCTTGAAATAGAAATAAACTTAATCTTTTCATATCATTATTCTCATTGATTATGCCCACTTCTTATTTATGCACACCATAAAACCCTTACTGCTGTAGGGTGAGTTCTATTATGCACAGATAATATAGCGATAATAATCTTCAGGGATTCTTCCGGGAATTACAGCACATTCTACCATTCTTTGACCTGAGTGGCTACTGCTTCGTACAAGAGTTGCTGAAGTGTCAGGTTATCCCAGCAATAGCGTTGATTGATCTTCAAGCACTGCAGCAGATCCGCCCGTTGCTAACATTTTGAGCTTTCTGTCTTGCATAGGTGGTAGAACTCCATAAGCTTTTCGTGTGCCGGTAGCGTTAGCGCCGTCCCCCGAGCTTTGACCAGCGCTCCGTCAGGATCAGCGTAGCATCGATTACGATCAAGGGGATTGTGTTCAGCATATCGTTTCTTCTTTATATGGTAGCCCCCGCGTTAATGTAGTTCACTAAAGAAGTTTGTTTTTGAAAAGATAGATCTTACATATTATAGTTGATGTATATATAGGCTCCTAGTATCAAACTGAGTTGTAATCAGGTGATTTCACCCAGTTCATGTTTCTCTTTTACGATATCTGAAAACTAGTTTTTACAGCGAAAAAAGCGAATTCATAGCCCCAGTAAAAGAAGTTCGAAGATTTTCATCTTTTAAAAAAGCACCTCATCACTTGGTCAGCTTCATCTCGAATGTTACTGGGAACAACTTCTCTTTAGACTGTTTTGCGCACTTGTACGTTCCTGCGTATACCCGCCGGCGCAATTGACGTGATCAACTACTCCACCGCGCCAGAATGGTGGCGCCAAGGTGCGCGCACTCACCAACGGTCGGCTACACTGTCGTACCAAAATGCTAAGCTAGATATCAATTTGGTTGAGTGCCACAAACCGAATGCAAGCCTGACTAGCTTGGGCCGTTAGGAGTCCGTATTTTCACTTCTTGCCCAGAGATTCATCTAAGTCGGAAATGGCTGCAATCACTCGAATCAGTCTTTCCGAATGGTACATGTTTAACCCATCGGCAATAAAGACCCATTCCATTTTCTAGATCCGTTTCTATAATTCCAGTAACATAAAAACAGCGTGCTCGCCGGTATATTCGGCGGCGGCTCTTTATTTGTCATTGAGAGGATAGGAATGAGGATTTACGCTGGGCAGCGATACAAGAACCCTATCCATCATGATTCCGCTAAGCCGTTCATGCTATACTGGTGGGGAATAAAAGTGTATAAGAAGAACTGGAGGGCTGTCTATGGAGAAGTTCACAGCACGCGTATTCCTGGTTTCATTATTAATTATCCTGAGTGGCGGCTTGCTCACTGCTTGTTATAGTTCAGAAAGGAAGGAAGGTGGCAAACAGAAGCCTGCAGCGGTGGAGCCAGTAACCTTAAACATTATGCTGTGGGGAGACAAGCCCAAGCAGTTCGACGAGGTGGTGGCCGAATTCGAGCGGCAGACGATGGATACGCTCCATCTGAGGCTGAACATTACATTCACGCCGCAGGCGGATTATGTGAACAAACTGAAGCTAAAGCTTGCTGCAGGCGAACAGGTCGATATTGTGTTTGATGCGCCTTGGATGAACATGAACACCTTTATCGCGGAGGGCAGCTATGCAAATCTAGATCAATATTTCGGCAACGATAAGTACCCGGGGCTGAAGCAGGCGTTCAGCAGCATGTACATGGATAATAACAAAATCACCGGACCAGACAATCAGCATCACTCCTACGGTCTGCCACTAAGCCGGTATCTGGGTGAACTGAGTACACTTTATTACCGCAAAGATTTGGCTGCTGCATACGGTTTACCGTCTATTGAGACCTATGCGGATTTACTTGCTTTTTTCGACTGCGTACTTGCAAATGATAAGACACTCACCCCTCTAGTGATGAAGAATGACGGAAGCTATGGGGCGAACGATTTGATTTGGGGCAATCAGGATAGCCCTAGCAGACTGGGGGTCGGCATATGGGATCTTAATCTTGGGCCTTCTGTCTCTGCATCGGTATTTCTGAAGGATCATCAAATCAAGGGGATTGGGTTAAGCGGGGAAAAGGATGAGGCGCTTGCGAATTTTCCGGAGCCGTATAACCACTATGACGACTCCTGGCTTGTCACAGTTCGGGAATGGCATGACAAGGGTTACATTGAAGAGGAGCCGATTGTTCGCAAATATGCTCGCGACTGGTTCACGTCCGGGAAGGCTGCGGCGATGATCGAAGGAGTGTCCAATTTCGAAGCGATCAATGTTCAACTGAAGGCCAGTGTGCCGGATGCTGAGTTGGGCATTTTTTTTGTGCAACGCCAGATGAGGGACAAGCTGCAGCCCAACGATCTTCTGCCCGTCAATTCACGTGCGTGGAATTATCTATGCCTCCCAGAGGCTTCGGTTAATAAAGAGAGTTCCATCTTGTTCCTCGACTGGCTGTTTGCCTGCCAGGATCATCATGACCTGTTTGAGTTGGGCATTCCGGGGAAACACTGGAATCCTGTCGGCAAGGACCAATATACGCTGCCTGAAAATACCGATATCAGCCAGAACTATACATTTCCCGGTTATCTAATGACCTGGAACCCGAATTATATCCGCCTGTCGGCAAGTGTGCCGGATGATTTGATTGAATATTACCTGTACCAGGCCGATGAAAAGTCCTATTATGAGTCGCCATTTGCCAATTTCGTATTCAACCAGGCACCTGTCCAAGCTGAACTGGCCAATCCGAAATTCAGCAGAATCCGAGCCGAGGATCTCGCCTATGAACTGGCAATGGTGGACCACCCGGCCTCAAGCTACGCGGAGTTGCGGAAGAGCCGTGAAGTGGATGAAGCATTACAGCAGGATATAAGGAAGATTAAAGCGGAACTGCGGAAGCAACTGCAAAACTATTTGGAATCTAATTAAATATCAGAACACTATATTGGCCAGATTCCCTTTACCAGCTGACCGGGTGGAGTAAATTATACGTCTCTTTGGCGTTCTTTTGGCGTTTATGCTTACTATAATTAAGAAGAAAATATAACGGATTTCATGAAGCAAACAGGAAATTACTCTATTAACCTTAACATTTCTCTGTTCGTAGTAATATTCATTTTTTCTATAATGATAGTGGCCACTGTTGCAAGGTGGAATAAACTAAAGGATGCGATTATAGAAATATTGGAATTTGTGAGAAATAGAGAAGGTCCAAAAAGAGAGACATTAATTGATATGCTTGATAATATCCTTTACCAGCTTGAGGAGAAATCAAATGAAGATGAGTACGTACAACCTCAGAGAAGACTATCTATGGATTTACGTCGATCTTGCAAAACCTACAAGACCAACAGAGTGGTCTTGAATTGGGAAGTAGCGTACGCCAGCGGGTACCAGACTCAAGTATCCAGTGACGGGAATCAATGGGAGAATGTTTACACAACCACAACCGGCAAAGGAAGTATCGAAGATATTGTTTTGAACCGGTGAATACAAGATATGTACGGATGTATGTTTTAACAAGAGGGGTACAATGGGGAGTTTCCTTGTGGGAGTTCAAGGTGTATTCGGCCCCTCCGATCATTCCGGCAGCTCTTGAAGAGGTGCATGCTGTAGGCAGCGACAAGTCGGCCGAAGTGAGCTTTACTGCGCCAATGGATACGGCGGCAGTGATATCCTTAAGTATACCGTCACTGCTTGGACAGACGGGGTGAGGTCAAAACAACGGAAGGCACCACCAGTCCAATCGTCGTCACGGAATTGACCAACGGCATGGCGTATACTGGGGACAGCGGCGGCCACGCTGCTGAGTGGGTGCGCGGACAATAACGCAGGTTCGAAGGAAAACTCCAGCTCAGAACCGGCCAGCTCAGGTACGAAGGCAGCAAACAGCACACCCAATGCTGTAAGCGCTTAGATGTTTGACAGAAGGTCGGTTTCCAGCAATGAGGGCACCTACGAAGACAACCTGGCAAAGAGCACTTATTTTTGGGAAAATAGATCAGAGTAATTGAAATATATAAAATTAAAAGACGTTTATCCACTTAATTCCAACTAAAGGGAGCCCTTAATCCAACCGGCATCCACCGCACTACGGATGGACGCGGAGGCCAAGGCTGATATTCAGCAAGCGATTGATGAAGCTGCAACTGAGTGACGTGAATCTGACTGATATGCTGTTATCAGGTCAGGATGGAATGTGCTTTTCCTGATACTCGCCTGGTGGAGTATTGTAAAATTGCTTAAACACATGTGAAAAATGCTTTACGCTGACATAGCCCACTCTTTCAGAGACATCGTATACTTTTAAGGGGGGATGCATCTTCAGCAGTTTGGCGGCCTGCTCCATACGGACGCGGGTCAAAAACTTAATGTACGATTCCTGCATAGTTCTGTGAAAAATATTGCTCAAATAGCCTGGAGTTATTCCCATCTTCTCGGCGAGCAGGGCTAAGCTTAACGGCTCCGCGTAATGGGAATAGATATAAGCCTTCACTCTGCTGACGATGTCCTGCTCATTTTCAGGGACAGGCTCCTCACGGCCGCCTTTGGTCAAGCAATTGAACATTTCCCGAAACAGGGCTATTATGGCCTCGGTGGACTCGGGTGGATTCCGGTAGGCTAGCTGGAGATGATAATAGGCATTGTCCAGAAATTCACTCTTGCGTTCAAGCGATCCACTCGGAAGATTACGGACCAGATAGAAGCCGAGCTTCATGATATGAAGGGCGCTGAGATCCTTAATATGTTCATAGTAGTGCTTAACCGCCATCAAAAAGGCAACCTCATTCTGATCCATAATCGCAAATTGGATGGAGGTGAATGTCTGATCGAGCAGGGCAAGGCGCTGAAGCTGTAGCTCCTCATTCCAGTACCGGAAGAGGGCGGGCTCCTCCGAGAATAGGCGATGGTTTAGATTCCGGACTGCTGTGGCATGAGAGCCCTGCAGATGAAACAGCTCGGATTCAAAGGTTCCCAGACCCCCGGAGACGGTAATCCCTGTGCTCGAAAGCATGGCCGCTGAAACTTTGTCATAGAGTGAACGGGATTTAACCTCAATATCGTTTTTGTTTTCGCCTGTAACCAGAACGCAGGTGTTTTGGTCTGTATCCAGGAATACAAATTCCGATTCATTCTCCTGGGACAGCTCATCCACCATCTGATTCAGGATAAAACGGAAGATCGGGATGTCGCTGTAAGGGATTCCTTTCTTGGCAAGCTTGTCTTCATCCAGATCAAGCACCAAAATGAGGCCTTCGGTTTCGATCAGCGGCACCTTTAGGCGAAAGATCAGCGGATAAAGCGCCTTGATTTCCACGCTGTTCTCACTAAATAAACAGCTGGGGGATGGAGGAACAGTGAAGAAATCCAATAATAGTGCACAAAGCCAGCATTGTTGGCAGACAGAAGGGAAGAGATGCGGATTTAAGGCGGAGAGGAGGTTGAACGATAAGAACAATAATGAATTATTATGCTTCTATGCATTGTTCAATTTGCGCGGCCATGGGTTCCCGGTATAATCAAATCGATCATGATCAGCAAGGTAATATGCAAGCGCTTCCCCGCTGTCGGTATTTCAATTGCAAAGAGGAGGAGGATTGTTCAAATGAAATGTTTTCGACTTTGGTTATGCTCCGCGGTCTCCCTTGTACTGTTGTTGACCTTTTCTTTAACCGCCTTGGCCTATCCGCATCCGGGTTCTACGGTTACAGCAAGTGAACTGGATACGATCAAGGCCAAGGTGGCGGCGGGGGTCTCGCCGTGGAAAGAAGCTTATGACGCCATGATGGTGGATGCAAACAATGGACTGTCGGTGACGAGCCATGCTGTCGCTGTCTGGAACATCCCCGGTTACTATGCCGACGCCGCCGGTCATGATGCAGCGAAGGCGCTTCTTGACAAAGATGCCGCCGCCGCTTATTCAGGAGCGCTGGCCTACCGCTTCACCGGCAACACCGCATATGCCAACAAGGCCAAGGAACTGATTAACGGCTGGTCGTACACCAATACGGCTGTGACCGGAACCGATGGACCTCTGGCCTCCGCATATCTCGGGGTAGGACTCATTCAGGCCGCAGATCTGATCAAGGATTATCCCGGATGGAGCAGCGCAGACCAAACCCAGTTTAAGAACTGGATCACCGCCGTATGGCTGCCCAAATGGGACAGCATCAACGGCCGTAACAACTGGTGGGATTGGAGCTTGTTCGCACAGCTCTCCTTCTACCATTATACCGATAATTCTGCTGCCTTTGCCGCGGAGGTGGCCAATCTGAAGACCCAAATTGACACCTCAATCGACTCGAACGGTTTCATAACCGAGGAGACCACACGAGGAAGCAACTCTCTATGGTATCACTATTTCGCCCTGTCGCCGATGACAGCCGCCGCTGAGGTAGTCCGGAATGCAACGGGCGAGGATCTGTTCAATTGGGTGTCCCCGAGCGGCAAGAGCATCAAGCTTGCCCTCGACAAGCTCTTCTACTATGTCAACGGGCATATCTCGGAATGGCCGTACAGCAGCAATACCGGGTACCCCAATACGTACGACTCCCATCTGTATCCCTTGAATATGTATGAGGCGATGGGGGAAATCTATCAGAATACGGATTATGATATTTTCGTTACCCAGTACCGCCCTGTAGGCGCTGTCTTGAACGGAGAGCGGATTCACCATTTTGCCTGGGTCTATCCTACGCTGCTCCGAGCTTTAATCCCTGTAATTCCTGGGCCCGGCTACGCCAAGGTGGAAGCAGAGAGCTATTCGGGCAGCTATAAAATAAGCATAGCGGCCACAAGCGATACCGGTGGCGGCAGCATGGTACGTTCCACGGATAACAACGACTATATCTACTTTAATAATCTCAATCTGGGTAACGGAACAAGCGGATTCCAGCTCCGCTATGCCACTCCCAATACGGATGGAACCGTAGAATTCCGTACGGGCAGTTCCACCGGTCCGCTGCTTGGATCACTGCTGCTGCCGTCAACGGGAAGCTGGTCTGTCTATAATACGGTAAACATCCCGGTCACGGGGGCAAGTGGAATCAAGAATGTCTTTATGGTATTCAAAAAAGCGACAAGCGGCAGCGTGGCCGATATCAACTGGTTCAGCTATACCACACAGACCCTCATCGAAGCTGAGAACTATTCCGTGCAATCCGGCCTCAGCGTATCGGCTACAGCGGATGCGGGCGGCGGCAGCAAAATCGGCTCCACGGACAACAATGATTATGCCGGCTACAATAATGTGAATTTCGGTTCCGGGGGTGTGTCCGCGATAGAGGTCAGATACGCTACCGTCAATACAAACGGAACGCTTGAGATCCGCTCCGGCAGTCCGACCGGCACGCTGCTGGGCTCGATCCTTCTGCCTTCCACAGGGAGCTGGTCCGTCTTCAATACCGTCAGTATTCCGGTTACAGGAGCATCGGGAGTTAAGAATGTTTATCTGGTCTTCAAGAAACCTGCAAGCGGAAGTGTCGCGGATGTGAACTGGTTCCGTTTCTGACATAACTAAACGAACAGCGCGTACCGGTATTCCAACCGGTACGCGCTGTTTGAGTTTGAACTGAAAGAAGCAGCTGGCTCCGGCTTAGGCACCAAACCGCCCAGAGGGAATATACTTTCATTAGAATGCCAAAGTGAAAGGAAGACCCCTATGAATGTAAATGAGCCGTGCCTTGGAACAGAAGTAAAATGCCAGGAAATCCCTATCAGCTTTCCTCCCCAGCATCAATTCAGACAACCTGGCCTGGAATACTTAATGGTGCCGCGCCCCGTGTTCGACAATCCTGAATATATAGGCACCGGCAAGCTTAAGGACAAGGTGGCTATCATCACCGGAGGCGACAGCGGGATCGGCCGAGCTGTGGCTGTCGCCTTTGCCAAGGAGGGTGCGGACATCGTGATTGTGTATCTGAACGAACACCAGGATGCCGTGGAAACCCGCGAAGCGGTGAACCGGCTGGGCAGACGCGCCCTGCTGCTGCCGGTTGATCTAAGATGTGAAGATGCCCCTGCGCACATTGTGAATTCCACCCTGCAAGCCTTCGGCCGCATTGACATTCTGATCAATAACGCCGGGGTGCAGTTCGTCCGCCCTTCGCTGCTGGAGATCAGTCTGCAGCAGCTGCGTACCACCTTCGAGGTGAACATCATTGCAATGTTCAACCTTACCAAGGCGGTTCTCCCGTATCTGCGCCGGGGCAGCAGTATCGTGAATACAACATCGGTGAATACCTATATCGGACGGGAAGATCTGATCGACTATTCCTCCACGAAGGGGGCGATCGTCAGCTTCACCAGGGCGATGGCGAGCAATCTGGCCACACAGGGCATTCGTGTCAATGCGGTTGCTCCGGGGCCGATCTGGACTCCGCTTAATGCGGCAACCCAGCCGCCGGAGGCCATAAGAACCCTGGGTTCGGATGTGCCGATGAAGCGTGCGGGGCAGCCTTATGAGCTGGCTCCCGTCTATGTTCTGCTCGCCTCCGGCGACGGATCGTACATTACGGGCCAGACCATTCACGTGAACGGCGGACAAATGGTCACTACGTAGACAGCAGGCGACAATAGACTTACAGCTTAAGAGTGGCTGCCGTATCCGGTCCGCCAAAAGCCAATAGGGCAGTCATGCAATTCGTTACCGGATGATAGTCGGTCTTGGGCGGCGGGCTTTTGATATTGCTGTATCGCCGGTTCTTGCAATCCAGCAGATGATACCAGCCGCCGTACTGATGATCGATGAACACATTCCAGCAATACGCAAAGATCTCTTCGTACCCATTGCCGTACTCCGGCCGGCCGGTCCGGGCGCTGAATAAAGCAGAGGCTCCGATGGCCTCGGCCATAACCCAATACAGCTTATCCGAATCGATAATGGCTGAGCCGTCGGCGGCCAGCGCATAGAAGATGCCGCCGTGCCTGCGGTCAGTGCCCTTGGCAAGCGCTGCATGGAATAAAGCTTCCGCTTGCGGCAGCAGCCAGGCCTCTGGAGCATGCCGACAGAGCAGCTGAAGCAGCTTGCTCCACTCAATATCGTGGCCGAAGATAAAGCCGTACGGGCGGTACTCGCTTTTCGTATTGTCCTTGTTGTAGTTCCAGTCAATCTGCCAATGCTCATTATAATGTTCCCAGATTAATTCGCCCGACTGCGGCAGCAGCTTGAACATGACGGAGTGCGCCAGGCGCCTGGCGCGGTCCAGGTAATGGCGTTCGCCGGTGGCCTCGTAAGCCGCCATCATCGCTTCGCATATATGCATATTTGCGTTCTGTCCACGGTAAGGGGATACGACAGCCCAATCGGCAGATATTTCGTCTACATAGAGCCCGTCATTTTCTCTCCAGAAATGTTCTTCAAGCACTGTATAGATTTCCCCGATGACCGGCTGCGCCCAGGCAATTCCCGCTTTGAAGGCAGTGGCTGCAGCCAGCAGGGCAAAAGCGTGTCCGTATGCAAATTTGGTGGAGTCCACGACCTGCTGTCCGCATAGAGTCCAATTGTATCCCCCGTGCTCCCGATCCTGCTGATGCTCCTGAAGGAAGCGCAGGCCATGCTCGGCGGCGGCGCGGTATCCCTCTGCCTCCGTTCCGCCGATCAGGCTGGCAGCACTGAAAATGTAGATAAATCTTGCCATTCCCACCAGCTGCCTGGTCAGAGGATCACACACCGTTCCATCATCCAGAAAGCAGTTGATATATCCCCCGTGCTTATGGTCAATGCACCGGGGAGCATAGAAATTAACCGTATGAAGAATATGCTGTTTCAAAAAAGACGGATCTCTGAAATCAGGGCAACCGGCTGCCGCAGTGTTCATGGGTTATCCACCACCTATCGTGTATTTCGATCAAGACAGAATATGCACAAGCGGCAGACAATAGTATCTTGCTGTGTTTTTCCTGCTGCAGGAAGGCTTCTTAGTTTTCAGCAGTGTAGCCTGCAGGTGGTACAATGACCGCTGGAACAATCCCTTGACAAATCACCGAATCTAAAATAGATTGGTAATACCAATATTGGTATTACCAATCTATTTTTTTAAGGAGAATTCCATGTGCCCTTCGGCCAGACCTAATGTACGGGAGCAAGTCATTGAATATATCCTCTCCGAGATTGAGCGCGGAGAGCTGAAAGCCGGGGACAAGCTAATGAATGAACGGAGTCTGTCCGAGAAGCTGGGGATCAGCCGGGTGCCGCTGCGCGAAGCGATTTGTGCATTGTCCACGCTGGGCATCCTTGAAGCAAGGCAAGGGGACGGAACCTTCGTCAGCGGATATAATCCCGGCGCTATCGGCAAGGTGATCCGAACCTACAGCCTGTTCGACCGCTCGTTAATTGAGGAGATTTTCGAGGCCAGAACAGTTCTTGAAGCGGATGCTGCCCAGTTAGCGGCAGCGAACCGGACGGCCGCCGATCTTGAGAAGATAGGCGAGGCGATCCGGAGGCATGAGGAATGCATAAAGCTCTATATCCGGAATGAGGCGGCTATAGAAACGGTTTTGAAGCATGACAACGATGTGCATCTGGGAATTGCCGCCGCCGCCCACAATAACTTTTTCCTGCAAATTATTGATACGATCCGCCATGTAAGCCAGAGCAGAGGGATCTTCAGCAGCGAATATACGACGAATCCCCGTCACTTTGAAGAATCTGTAGCTTATCACCGGAATATTTTTGCTGCCATTCAGAATCAGGATGGAGCGGCTGCGTACCAGGCTATGAGGGATCATATTCAGCATATTCAGGAATCCCTTGATCTCGATAAACTGAAAAGCATGGGCTGGAAAAAATGAACGGCCCGCAGAGGAGCAGAATGAAATGATCAATCCCAAGCTTCGCAATATGGCCTTGCTTGTGGCCGGATGCTACTTTATGGAAAATTTGGACAGTACGATTGTTACTACAGCGGTTCCAGCAATGAGCCGGGCATTTGCAGTTTCTTCCTCGGCAATAGGTCTGGTTATTACTTCATACATGGTTACGCTGGCCGTTCTAATCCCGCTGAGCGGCTGGCTTGCCGAATACTTCGGCACGCGCCGGGTATTTCTTGCGGCAATTGCCGTTTTTACCCTCGCTTCCCTGGGATGCGCGCTGTCCACAAGCTTGCCCGGGCTCGTCGCGATGCGTGTATTACAGGGTGCAGGCGGGGCAATGATGGTTCCGGTCGGACGGGTGGTGGTCCTTCAGCATACGGAGAAGAAGGACCTTATGAAGATCATGTCCTATCTGGTATGGCCCGGGCTGATCTCACCTGCCATTGCGCCGCTGCTCGGAGGGCTGATTGTGACCCATGGCTCGTGGAAATGGCTGTTTCTTATCAATCTTCCGCTCGGGGCAGCCGGATTTGCCGCTGCCTGGAAGCTGATAAGAATCCCCCCGGATTCCTCTGCACCAAAACTGGATGGAACGGGAGTGGTGCTGATGGGGGTCGGCGTCGGCGGACTGACGTATGCGGCGCATATGCTTGCTGATTCTTCGGCCTCATGGAGCTCGGGGCTGATGATGTCGGCGGTGTCTTTACTCTTTACGGCAGCCGCCATCCTGCATCTCTGCCGCGCTGCCCATCCCATTGTGAATTTAAGGGTGCTGAAGATCCGGACCTTCCGGACCGCTCAGCTAAGCAGCTCATTGTATTGGATTATGGTCGGCTCTGCGCCGTTTTTGATGACACTTTTGTTCCAGAACATCTTTGGCTGGAGCCCTACGCTTGCGGGCGGAATTGTATTGTTCATCTTCGTAGGGAACATCGCGATCAAGCCTGCGACCACTCCTCTGCTCAACCGCTTCGGATTTCGCAATGTTCTGATCGCTTCGACACTGCTCGGGGCCATCACGATGCTGCTCAGCGGAATTATTACTGCGGCGACGCCTATTGCGCTGATTGCGCTGCTTGCCCTGGTGAGCGGCATTGCGCGTTCCACCGCGCTCACCGGCTTCAGTACGATCGCATACAGCGATGTTCCGCCGGAACAGGTGCGGCATGCCAATGCCTTTGCGTCCACCTCGCAGAATCTGGCCGCCGCCTTCGGCATCGCTGCCGCAACCATCGCCCTGCGCGCCGGAGAGCCGTTATCCCGGTTTTTCTTCGGCTCGGTGAGCAAGGCGGGGGCTTATTCCATCGCTTTTTTTCTGCTCGCAGTCATGGCAACGCTGGCTGCGGTTGGAGCAGCCCGGCTGCAGCCGGGCGCAGGAAATGCGCTGCGCCGTCTGCAGCCGCAGACCGCCCAAGCCTCCGAAAACAAACTATTGCGGCAACGCTGCGCTCCGTACATTTGTGTCTTTCACCTCACAGTGCAGCCTAATGCCGGAGCGAATTTGCCCTTTACAAAGTGAATTACACGTGTTATCTTAACGCGGAAGAGTCTTCCGGTGAATATTTGGCCTCTGTGATCCGGCCGGCAGGCTTAAGGTATTAAGGTATGACAAAATTGGATAAACACGCGTTATAACACGTGTTATTAAATCTATTTTTGAACAAGGAGAGAGTTAAACATGTCTATTAGTCTTAAACAAAATGCCTTGGTCCTGTTCCAGGGCGACAGTCTTACCGATGCCGGCCGCAGCAGGGAGGAGCTGTCCGATCTGGGGAGAGGCTATGCGCTGATGACCTCGGCTGCCTTGCTGGCGAAGTATCCCGAGCGGCAATTCACCTTCCTCAACCGCGGCAAGAGTGGAGATAGAGCGAGGAATCTCCGGGAACGCTGGCAGGAAGATTGTATAGAGTTGCAACCGAATCTGGTATCTGTCCTGATCGGTGTCAATGACACCTGGCGGCGTTATACGGAGAATGATCCGACAAGCGCCGGGGAGTTTCACGCGCTGTACCACAGCCTCTTGACTGAAGTGAAGGCTATGGGAGCTGAAATTGTGCTGATTGAACCGTTCTTATTTCCCAATCATCCTGAGTACAAGCTGTGGAGGGAAGACCTGGACCCCAAGATCGGCATCGTCCGGGAGCTGTCCCGCGAATTCAAAACGGCATTCGTCCCGATGGACGGCTTGTTTGCCCAGGCATGCGTCAGGGCAGAGGCGGCTTACTGGTCTCATGACGGGGTCCATGCCACTCCTGCCGGGCATGCGCTGATCACCAAGGCCTGGCTTGATGCTGTGAATATCCGTTAATTTGTTCATCCGGGTCCAATAGAGCCGTTTATGGAGGCGTTTATCCGTGAACGGCTTTTTTAACATAAGAATTTATATGTTTTGAGGTCCCCGCAAATCACCTGAATAATCATCGAAGCGCAGCCTCACTTTGTGAGGTTATTTTACGCTTCCTCTGGCAATCCGGACAAAGGATGGAGTATCATGGTGCTGACAACATTTCAGACCACAGGGGGCTATTGTGAAGAACAGCTGGATAAAAATCAAACTTGCCTTGCAAACACCATTTCAAAAGATCAGAAATCGCTTTCTAGCCGCGATGATCCTGCTCGCGGTCCCTCCACTGTTCATTTTGGGCTATATCTCGTTTGATATTTCCAAAGAAACGCTAATGGCCACGAACACGCAGAACAATCAGGATCAGCTCCGGACATCCAGCGAAGTCGCAGACTTGCTGTACCGCAATATCCTGAATATGAATGAATCGATTGTCCTGAACAACGGGATCCGCGACAGTCTGCGCAATGCTCGGGATGTCGCGTCCTCTGATAGATATACAATCCGGGACGAGATTGTAAGGCAGCTGCAGCGAATGATGAACAGCAATTTTATAAGCTCCAGGTACGTGGACTCAGTATGTCTGATTGACCTGGAATTTGAACCTTATTGTCTGGGACGCTCCGACAATCTGGGGATTTATGAGCAGAAGGACAAGCGGGCAATTATAGAGCAAACCAAATGGTATAAGGATGTGGTGAAGGCTCAGGGCAAGGTCAGATTTCTGCCGGACAATGTTTTTGGCGATTCAGCCAAAACGTTCTCGACGCTCAAATTATTCAGAAATTCCGATGACCTTAATGGAGCACCCACCGGTATTCTGGTAGTGAATGTATCCCGGGCCATATTCAGCGCCATATTCGCGGATAACAGAGCCGGAGGCGGGGAGTTTATTGCGCTTGATGCTTCGGAGGGCGACATTCGGGTGATCCATCCCCCCGGCTCCGCAGAGGTGGCCAAGAGCCTGACCGGCAAGCTGCCGGATATTTATAAGCGCCTGGAAGACCAGGGCTTCCTGATCGTGAATTACAAGAATGAAACCACCGGTTGGATGTTCCTGAATGTTATTCAGGCCAAAGAACTGCTGAAGGAGTCCACCAAAATCGGCACCGCCACCGCTGTGATTGCGTCATTCATTGCCGCCATTGCCATCATCTTTTCTTTCTTTATCTCGGGCAGCATTACACAGCCTCTCCTGAAGCTCAAAAAAATGATGATCGACTGGACCAAAGGGCGGAGAGATTTCGCCGAGCCCTTTGGCCAGGATGAGGTGGGTGTGATCGGTGAGACCTTTAAACGGATGGCTTCCGAGAACGAAGAGCTGAATGAACGGCTCATTCATACCGAGCTGAAGGAGCGGGAGGCGGAACTTAGGGCGCTGCAGGCTCAGATCAAGCCGCATTTTTTATACAATACCCTGGATTCGATTTACTGGATGGCAACCCTGAAGAATAATCACGAAGTCGCCCAGATGGCCATTTCTTTATCGGAGAGCTTCAAGCTCAGTTTGAATAAAGGCAATGAAATGATTCCTGTCTACAAAGAATTGAAGCATATCGAGCACTATTTGACGATCCAGAACATCAGGTATAACAATCGTTTCGAATACATTCAGGATGTAGACAGCGCTATAATGGGGATGGAAATGCTGAAGCTGATCATTCAGCCGCTGGTGGAGAATGCGATCTATCATGGTCTGGAGCCAAAGGTTGGCGCCGGAAAGATTATGCTTCACGGTAAGGTGAAGGATGGCTGGATCACCTTCGTGGTGGAGGATGACGGAGTAGGCATTGCGGATATGGCGGCCATTGAACAAGGGTTCGGACTGCGCAATGTAAAGGAGCGGCTGAAGATGTATTACGGGGAATCCAGCACATTTAGGATTACAAGCGAGGTTGGCGGCGGAACGCGGGTTGAATTCCGGTTTTATTTCCAGCCGAAAGAGGTGAATGATCATGCTTAAAGCTGCTGTATTTGATGATGAATATATCGTCCTGCAAGGCCTGCAAACGATGATCGACTGGTCGGGCCACGGGATTGAACTGTGCGGGACTGCGACTGACGGACATTCGGCACTTGCTTTGTTTCAGGCCTTGAAGCCTGACATTATTTTTACCGATATCCGGATGCCGGGGCTGGACGGGCTGCAACTGGTTGAAATCGTGCTTAGGGAAGCACCGGATACTTATTGTATTGTCTTCAGCGGGTTCAACGAATTTGATTATGTGAAGCGGGCGATTCAGCTCGGAGTAAAGGACTATCTCGAGAAGCCGATTACCATTCAGAGTATCGAGAAGGCCATCGGGAAGATGAAGAATCATCTTCATTCACAGCAGGAAATCAAAACCCTGCAGCAAAAATGGAATGCCAGCAAGCATGAACGGCTGGAGCAGGCGACACTGGATCTGCTGCTGGCGGCGGAGGAAGCCCTGCCCAAATGGAAGGACAGCTTTGGCGCTGATGCAAACAGACTGCAGGGGATTACAGTCCTTGTCTGTACAGAAGAGCTTGTTTTGCCTGCAAATGGCGATTTTTTGCCGGTTCCGCTCCGCTATGGTCAGGAACGGATTTTGGTTGTGTATCATTTTGAGCTTCCCGCCGGCGGGTTCTGGGATATGATCGAACACCCGTCTGAGGAATCGATGGCCGGTATAGGCAGGACCTATCCTGCGGTGCTGCTTGCTTCACAAAGCTACAAGGAAGCGCAAAAAGCGCTCCGGTCTGCCCGCTTCCTGAAGATCAAGGGCAGTCTGCATGTTGAGGAAATAGGGGATTTCCTTGTTGTGCCGGAAGGGCTGTCGGAGCGGGAAGAGGCGATTATTCTGAATATCCGCGCCGGCAACAAAGCGGAGCTGCTGGAACAGGTCGATCAGTTTATTGATTGGCTTAAGTCCGAGAAGCTGGACCCGGAAATTGCCGAAAGCCAAATCCTGAAGCTGATATATCTCGCTCTGCGGGCCTACAAAGAGAATGGGGCAGCGGACCGGATTGCGGAGCTAGAGAAGCACTACCTGCCGCATATCCAGATTCGTGAGATGAGCGCGGAAGGCAGGATGCTCGACTGGTTCCGTGAGCAGATGAAGCGTTTTGCCAATGAATTGGCAGAATCAAGGGAACGGGTCAAGCATGTTTCGATCGAGGAGGCGCGGGCCTATATTGAAAGCAACATTACCCGCGACTTGACGCTTGTCGAAGTGGCGGAGCATGTCAATATGAATCCTGCTTATTTAAGTGTGCTGTTTAAAGAAGTGATAGGCGAAAGCTATATCAAATTTCTGACCCGCTGCCGGATGGAGCTGGCCAAGAAGCTGCTGGGCAAGGGACTCAAGGTAAATGAAGTCAGTGAAATGGTAGGATACCATACCTACAGGCATTTCTCGGAGGTATTCAAGAAATTCACAGGACAAACGCCCGGACAATATAAGGAGACGTCAGGAAATTCTTGATCCGCGATCCAAAAAAAACGGACAGTAAACTATAAAATGAGGCAATATCGGCGGACGGGCGCCGGCTATATAATAAACCTATAGAGAAACCGGGCTCTGTAAGATATCCAAGCTGCACTAATTTGCACTTCGAATGATCAAGGGGGATATTAAATGTCAAACGTAAGAAAAGTTTCATCAATGCTCGCTGGCGCCCTGCTGCTGAGTGGAATGCTTGCCGGTTGTGGAAATTCAAATAACAACGAAAGCGCTTCAACGAATACTGGGAATAAAGCCGGCACTTCTAACGAAACCGTTTCCAATGCAGCCGATGAAAAAGTGACTATCTCGCTGCTTACGGACAATTCCCAGGAAGCGGTCAATGCCAGCAAAGCGCTTATTGAAGCCTTCGAAGCCAAATATCCCAATATTACCGTCGAGAGTGAAACTCGCCCGGGCGGTGCTGAAGGAGACAATTTTGTCAAAACTCGGCTCGCAACCGGAGACATGAATGACGTATTCTTCTACAACTCCGGCTCGCAGATGCAGACGCTGAATCCGAGTCAGAACTTTCTGGATATTACCAGTGAGCCGTTTATGGATAATGTAATCGATTCGTTCAAGACAACCGTTTCTTTTGAAGGAAAGGTATATGGTGTGCCTAACGGCTCTACCTACAGCGGCGGATGGTTCTACAACAAGAAAGTGTATTCCGATCTGGGACTGTCTGTACCCAAAACCTGGGCTGATCTGATGGCCAATAATGAAAAGATCAAGGCTGCCGGAATTGTTCCGGTCATCGGGACTTACAAAGACAACTGGACCGCACAAATGATCGTGCTTGCGGATTACTATAACCTCCAGCTCGACAATCCGGCCTTCGCCGAGGATTATACAGCGAACAAAGCGAAGTTTGCCACAACACCGGCTGCTTTGCGCGGATTTGAAAAGCTGCAGGAGGTATATGACAAGGGCTATATGAATTCCGACTCTCTGGCCACAACCTATGACGCGGGGATTGCGATGCTGGCGGAAGGCAAGGGCGCTCATTATCCGATGCTGACCTTTGCAGTCCCGGTGTTTGAACAGAACTTCCCGGATCAGCTGCAGGACATTGGCTTCTTCGCTCAACCAGGCGACGATGCGAGCAAAAATGGTCTGACGGTATGGATGCCGGGCGGTGCATTTATTTACAAAAACAGTGAGCATACCGAGCAGGCCAAGCTGTTCCTGGAATTCATGACCACGCCTGAAGGGCTTGCCGCATGGGGAAGCCAGTCCAAGCCAACCGGCCCTTGGGGGATTAAAGGCGCAGCATTGCCGGATAATGTGGCACCGGTTGTGAGAGACATGCTTCCTTACTTCGATGCAAATATAACAGCACCGGCTCTGGAATTCCTCAGTCCGGTAAAAGGACCGAACTTGCCGCAAATCGCGACTGAAGTCGGTTCCGGCATCAAAAACGCCCAGCAGGGTGCGGAAGAATATGACAAAGACGTGAAGAAACAAGCTCAGCAACTGGGTCTTGAAGGCTGGTAAAACTTATTACGTAACGATGCGGCCCTGTGCGAGAACGGCAGGGCCGCATAATTTAGAGAGATAGCAAGGAGTGTTCGAGATGACCAAGGTGCAAAAGCGGATTTATTCCTATTCTTTTCTACTGCCGGCAGCCATTATTTATCTGGTAATCTTCATATTGCCGACGCTTTTGTCTTTCTTTTTCAGTATGACGAGATGGACACTTTTCGACTATGAATTCATCGGGTTTGACAACTATATTACTTTTTTCAATGAGTCTTCGCTGAATATCGGTTTCAGAAATACACTGATCTATGCGGTGGTATCCTGTGTACTCAAGCTCGTGCTTGGACTTTTGCTGGGGGTATTCCTGACATCCAAAATCAAGACCCGGAATTATCTCAGATCCGTGCTCTTTTTCCCTACACTGGTCAGCACCATCGCGGTCGGCATTGCCTTCAGCATGATGATGCATCCGACCACCGGGATCATTAACCAAGCCTTGTCGATGATTGGGATTTCCGGCCCGGACTGGCTCGGAGATACACGGATTGCGCTGCTTTCGGTGGCAATGGTTGATGTCTGGAAGGGTGTCGGCTTCTCCACCGTGATCTTTATCGCGGGTATCATGTCTATTCCTGAGGAATATTACGAAGCGCTGCAGATTGACGGCGGTAACGGCTACAACAAGTTCTGGAGCATTATTGTTCCGCTTAGCCGTCCATCCATGAATACGGTAATTATCCTGTCACTTGTTGGCGGTCTGCGCTCCTTTGATCTGATCTGGTCCATGACCGGAGGAGGTCCCGGCTTCACCACCGATGTGATCGCTTCTATTATATATAAACAATATCAAGGCGGATTTTATGGACTGGCTACTGCAGGGAATGTGATTTTGTTCATTTTTGTAACTGCGCTGGTGTATCCTCTGTCCACGTATTTGAGCAGAAAAGAGGTTGACCTATGACCGGCAGAATCAGGGGATTTGCTGTAGAGACAATAGCGGTGTTGCTATCGATTGTGATGTTTTGGGTTCCGTTCTATTTCATTATTGTCAATGCGATGAAGGATAAGAAAGAGTCAGCACTGCTCAATATGAAGTGGCCATCTGTCAATCATTTATGGAGCAATATCAAAGAAGTAATCTCCTTCCGCGATTATATCCTGCTGCGGGCGTTCTACAACAGTGCAGTGATGACGATCCTGTCCATTGTCCTGCTGATAGTCATTTGTGCGATGGCCGGTTTCGTAATGCAGCGAAGAGTAGGCAAGGCTACGCCATGGATTAATTTCTTCGTCCTGGCCGGACTGATTATTCCGCCTTCCATCGTGCCGACGATCTGGCTGCTGCAGGGGCTTGGCTTGTTCAAGACGATGACCGGCATTGTGCTGATCGAAGTGGCTCTTGGATTTCCGTTCTGCGTAATGCTGTACAGAAGCTTCATCGCAGCCATTCCGCGGGAAATTGACGAGGCGGCGATCATCGACGGCTGCGGGAAGTACCGGCTGTTCTTCTCGATCATTATGCCTTTGCTGAAGCCTGTAACCTCAACGATCATTATTACGCAGTCTGTATTTATCTTTAATGATTTTACGAACCCGTTATATTTCTTCCCGGGCGCAAAGAATGTGACTGTGCAGCTTACACTGTATAACTTCAAAAGTCAATTTGTCACACAGTGGAACCTGCTGTTCACCAACATTCTGCTGATTACTGTTCCGATGCTGTTGTTGTTCATCCTGTTCAACAAGCAGATTGTGTCGGGAATGACAGCAGGTTCGGTAAAAGGATAACCGGTTTGGCAAGAAGCCAGGGAGGGAACAAGATGGGCGTTACAGCCAAATATGTGGAAAAGGCAGAGCAAGGGATTCCAGCACTGCATAGACAAATTGTATACCCGGAGCGGGTTATTGAAGTGGTGGAAGACAAGGATGCTTTTCAAGGCTGGAGCACGCAAGCTACGGGAAGCATTGAAGGTCTGAAAGAACAGTCATTTGGCAAAAATGACCGCTTTGTGCTTGATTTCGGCGGTCATCAGGTGGGATATCTGCAGCTGTCGGTCAAACCGACCGGCAGCCCCCCGGATGCGCCGCTCCGGCTCAAGCTGGTATTCGGGGAAATGCCCTGCGAGATCGGGGAGAGCTTCGAGGATTATGAGGGCTGGCTCAGCCGTTCCTGGCTGCAGGAGGAGATCATCAATGTTGATGTGCTTCCCTGTGAAATCAAGCTTCCCCGCAGATATACCTTCCGCTACCTGAAGGTTACCGTTCTGGAAACCTCGATCAAATATAAAGTGGCGTTCCCGGATATTCACTGTGAAGCGGTTACCTCTGCGGATGCTTCCGTACTTGAACCGCTGCCGGGCAGTGTGCCGGAGGAGCTGCGCCGGATGGACAGGATTGCGCTGAGGACCTTGGAGAACTGCATGCAGACGGTATTCGAGGATGGACCCAAACGGGACCGGAGATTATGGATTGGGGATTTGCGGCTCCAGGCGCTGGTGAATTATGAAACATTTCGGAATAATGAACTGGTTAAACGCTGCCTGTATCTGTTCGGAGGCATGACATTGGCCGGAGGCGAAGCCGGAGCCTGCATCTTTGAACAGCCGAGGCCGCATGTCGATGATACGTATTTCTTCGACTATTCCTTGTTCTTCACTGCAACGCTGCATGATTATTATAAGGCGACCGGCGATATGGAGACGCTGCAGGAACTGTGGCCTTTAGCCTGGGAGCAGCTTGAACTTGCCTATAAGAAGGTGGGGAGTACAGGGATCATTGAAGAGGCTGCAGCGGCAAGAAGCTTTATCGATTGGCATGGGGAACTGGATAAGCAGGCGGCGGCGCAGGGAGTATTCATTTATTGCCTGAAAAGAGGGCACCGGCTGGCACTGGATCTGGATCTTCAGGAGGCCGCAGATCTGCTCGCGGAGCGGATAGAACGGCTGTCGCAGGCGGCGATCACGGAGCTGTATGATGAACAGACAGGCTTGTTTGCCAGCGGGGAGCAGCGCCAAATTTCCTGGGCTTCGCAGGTATGGATGGTACTCGCGGAAATACTCGGCCAGAAGGGTAACCACAGACTGCTGGAAAGACTCCTCGCGGAATCACCGGCGATCCGGCCCAATACACCCTACATGTTCCATCATTTAATAGAAGCCCTGTTTGTTGCGGGCTGCAAGGAACTGGCCGTGCAGCAAATGCATGCTTATTGGGGGAAGATGGTGGAGCAAGGTGCGGACACCTTCTGGGAAGTGTTCAATCCGGAGGATGACAAGCTGTCGCCTTACGGAAGCCATCTGATTAACAGCTATTGTCACGCCTGGAGCTGCACACCGAGTTATTTTATTCGGCGGTACCTGGTGTAGGAATCCGGCACTAAGCGGATAATTCAAATTTAACCAAGAAGGGAGGTGTCTAGCCGCTTAATTGAGGAGTCGGTTATCATTTCATAGTTCACCGGAGAAAAGGTTGCCGGGCAGTTATTTTTCCAGTTTTATGTAAGCGCTTTATATTATTCCAAAAGGAGTGAATTGTATTGAAGCAAATTCGTAGCTGGTTTTGTGCTTTGTTTGCGGTGGTCATGGTATTCTCGTCGACAGTGGAAGTTATGGCCTACTCCCATCCGGGAGGAACGGTGACGGCAAGTGAATTCACGGTGATCAAGGCGAAGGTGACGGCCGGCTTGTCGCCCTGGAAGGAAGCCTATGCTGTAATGATGAACGATGCCAATCAAGGCTTGCTTGTGAACAGCCATGCGGTAGCGAATTGGAATGTGCCGGGATATTATGCGGATCCGGCAGGGCATATCGCAGCCAAAGGCGGTTTCGAGCAGGATACGCAGGCTGCTTATGCGGCTGCGCTGGCCTACCGCTTCACAGGTGACGCCAAGTATGCGCAGAAAGCGGTTGCGTTAATGAACTCGTGGGCCACGGTCAACAAGTCAAACGGCGGAACGGACGCTCCGCTTGCCTCGGCTTATATCGGTGTAGGCATGCTCAATGCAGCTGATCTGCTCGCAGATTATTCCGGCTGGAGCGCAGCGGATCAGACCGTATTCAAGAACTGGGTAGAAACCGTATTGATGCCCAAATGGAATGCCCGTCTCAACGATGCCAATAACTGGGGAGACTGGATGATGTATGCCGAGCTGGCTTATTATCATTACGCCAATAATGAGACTGCTTTCAATGGCCTGGTCACTAAGCTGAAGCAGAAAATTGACCAGTCTATTGACAGTCTCGGCTTCCTGCCGGCGGAGGCAACACGGGGCTCCAATTCAATGTGGTACCACTTCTTTGCGCTGTCTCCGATGACGGCTTCGGCAGAAATCGTTCTGCATGCGACAGGAGAAAATTTGTATACCTGGGTTTCTCCAAGCGGCAAGAGCCTTAAGAAAGCGGTAGACAACCTGTTCTATTATGCTAATGGCCGCTATACAGAGTGGCCCAATGAGTATGGGGGCAAGCAGGTGTACAATACTTTTATTAACAGCAACTACTTCCCGCTGAATATGTATGAAGCGATGGCGGAAGTTTACCAGAATCCGCAGTTCGAGATTTATGTATCGCCATACCGTCCGGTCGGCGGTAATATCAACGAAGATACGGGGTTCTACCATAATCAGGCCTGGGTGTATCCGACCCTGCTCCGTTCCTCCATTATTGAGATTCCGGACCCCGGCTTTGTGCAGGTTGAAGCGGAGAACTTCACTGGCAGAGAGAAGGTTGGCACTGCCGCTACTACCGATACCGGCGGCGGTATGATGATCAACTCTACGGATAACGGAGACTATGTGTATTACAATTATTTGAACCTGGGCAAGGGTGTCCAGTACTTTGATTTCCGCTACTCCACTCCAGCCACGGATGGGGCGATGTCCATACGCTATGGCAGTCCAACGGGACCTGTGCTTGGTTCCACGCAGCTTCCGTCTACCGGCGGGTGGGATAAATATGAGACGATCCGCGTTCCACTTACGGGTGCAAGCGGCATCAAAAATATTTATTTGGTGTTCAGCAAACCAACTGCGGGTTCCGTTGCCAACATTAACTGGTTCAGCTATACAACGAATCCCAATACGGTGCGGATGGAAGCGGAGAATTATACCGGACAATCCGGAGTCACTGTTGGAGACATTACAATAGGTACTGAGGTTATCCGCAGGGTGGGTTCTACGGACAATAATGACTATGTGTACTACAATGGGCTCAACTTTGGTCTTGGTGTCTCCTCTCTCAAGCTGCGTTATACGACTCCATATACCGACAGCAGAATTGAAGTGCGCGACGGAAGTGCAACCGGAACCCTGCTTGGCTCGGCCAGCCTGCCGAGGACAGGGGGCTGGGAAACCTATTCTACCGCAGATATCAACTTTCAGAATGCGAGCGGCGGAACGCTTGAAGTCAAAGGCAGCAAGAATATTTATCTTGTATTCAAACGTGCAGGCGGCTCGGCTGTGGCAGATATCGACTGGTTCAGCTATACTGCGAAGTAAGCGGAAACGTGAAGCTTCCGGCAGCGGCATAATTAAATAGCCATGCGGAATTTATGACGCCCTCCCGCAAGCGGATTCTCCGCTTGCGGGAGGGCGTCTTGCCGTATGCTGCGGAGGAAGGCCATGAAGCATCATCCGTGTATAGAGGAGTCCTGCAACAATGCATTGGGCTTAACTGCGGAAGCGTCAGCCGGCATTTGTGTGAGTCTCCAGCCTAATACAATCACAATGCAAGCGACCGCAATAAGCAAGTATAGGGTTGGTGTAAAGCTGTGCGACAGGTCGTGGAGCAATCCTGCCATGAGGGGGCCGACGGCTCCAATGGTATAACCGATAGCCTGAGTCATCGCTGACCAGGTGCTTGCTTCAGCGGGAGTAGCTGTTTTGTCGATAGGCAGCAGCAGTGCAAGAGATACAAGGCCTCCGCCCCCAAGTCCAAGACATGCAGCAGCAGCGATTGGAGTTATGCTGGAGGAACAAAGTATAGACAAACCTGCGATCTCGCTCAGCGTGAAGAACGTAATCCAGACCCGTCTGCTGGGAAATACCCTCAACAAAACGGGTAATAATAGGGTAGCCGGCAGCTGGGCAAGCATAAACACGGTTCCGGTAAGGCCGGCAAAGGCAGCTGACCCGCCTTTTTCCTCCACAATAGCCGGCATCCATGCGGTGAAGCAGTAGAATAAAAATGTAATCAGACCGACAAAAGCCGTCAAAAGCCATGCCTGCTTATTTTTCAGCGGAAGGGAAAAGTTCTGATTCTGTACAGAGGTATGGGGAGGATTCATTGGCCGCCGTATTAGCAGCAACCAGACCGGAACCGCCAGCATTGCGAATAGGCTCCAGAATCCCAAGGCCCCTTGCCAGAAGCCGGCAAACCGGGTCTGCAGCGGAACCGTTAGGCCGATGGCCAGGGAAGCACCAATGACCATGGAAGTAGAATATATGCCGATCATCAGTGAAACGGAGTTCGGAAAATGCTGTTTGATAAAGCCCGAAATCAAAGGACTGACTATACCGACACCGGAGCCGGCTATTAAAGCCGTCAGCAGCAGATTCGTATAATTGTTCATGAAAAAACGCAGGAAGGTTGCCAGGCCAATCAGGAGCAGGAAAAAGGCGATTGTCCGCTCCAATCCGAACCTTCCGCTTACGCGTCCGGCGAAAAGTGAGCAAATTCCGATGCACAGCAGCGGAATGGAGGTGAGGAGACTGGCGGCAGCGGAATTCAAATGCAGCTGGTCTGTAAGCAATTGCAGTATGGGACTGACAGACGTTATAGCGGGTCTAAGATTTAATGATGCCAGTATTACGGCTAGAATTAATAAAAGCCTGCGGAAATTCATCCGTGTACCTCCTTGTATACATTGAAATTAAATTCTTAGTTATGATACATTCTATTTAAGTATAAATAAAATGAATTATTGTTATATGGGGGATATCAGATTTGGTATGAATAAGGCGCAGATTGAACTGGTTGTGAGAATATCTGAGGAAGGCAGCTTTTCTAAAGCAGGGGGAAAATTAAATATGACACAGCCGGCTGTAAGCCGGGCAGTAGCAGCTATTGAAACGGAATTAAATACGGTCCTCATTCTGCGCAACCGTAAAAACAAATTGGTTTTCACAGAACTGGGTGAACTCATTTTGATTTCTTTTCGAAATATACTGAGTGAATTTACTAAAATCGAAGAGTTCGTAGCCGCAGAAAGAGGACTGGAGACCGGCCAAATCCGAATCGGCGCTTATCCTACGGCCTGCACTTACTTTCTGCCGAAAATTATTCGCAGGATGGAGGAAGAGCATCCCAATCTTCAGATCAGTTTATCTGAGGGAAGCGTTGATGAAGTGAAAAACTGGCTGCACAACCGTGTGGTTGATGTGGGAATCATTATACCGCCTAATGAAAACTTCCATTGCATACCCCTTGCCAGGGATAAAATGATTGCGGCCGTGAGCTCAGACCATCCTTTGAGCCATAGGGAACAGATTCGTGTGGAGGATATCCGGAGGCAGGAGCTGCTGCTTGTCAAAGGGGGGTATGAAACCCAAATTTCCACCCTCCTAAAAGATGCAGGAATTGAACCGGACACACGCGTGAAGTATAGAGTCAGTCATTTGGATACGGCCCTGAGAATGGTTCAGGAAGGCTTGGGAATAACATTTATGACAGAACGGTCCATTATCTCTTTACCGGAGAATGTTATTATCCGTAACCTGGAGCCTGAAGTCTACCGCGAAATTAATATTGCCGTTTTGTCTCTAGATGAATCAACGAGTGCAGTCAAATATTTCATTAAAACCGCTAAGGAGCTTTATGCCGGAATTTAAATAAACTGAGGTCACAGAAGCTTCATATCATCAAAATAAAGAGGACAAAGGCACTTTACAGCGCCTCCTGTCCTCTTTTGCATTCAGGTATTCTCATACAAATCCTTTTGATTATTCTCACGGAATCTACGGGGGGATTCACCGATCACACGGGTAAACAGAATGGAGAAATAATTGGGATTATCGTATCCGACCATTTTAGCGATCTCCCAGACCTTCTTATTCGTGCTAGCCAGCAGTCTCATGGCTTCTCCCATACGACGCTGAATCAAATAATTAATGGGTGATATTCCGAAGTTATTCTTGTATATGTGAACCAGATAATAGGTATCGATATGGAAGAGTTGTGCCAGATCCATAAGGCTTAGCTTACGTCTGTAGTTTGTATCTAAATATCCTTTGATTTGATTGGCAAGAGGAGTCTTCTGTTCCTTTGCAGTGCGATGCTGTGAGAGAATCATACGCTCAAGCAGGAGCAGGATAACTTCGAATAAATGCTGAGAGATCTGTTCGTAACCACTATTGCGCAGCGAAAACTCGCCAAATAATGTTCGCATCAATAGCGACAGCTCGTTAGAATATGGATTCGAACGGATGACCGGTTCCTTGTCAGGGTGAATGACCCAATCACGTTGCTCGGCAATAGGAGAGTTGAACCGAAATCCGCAGTAATAGGTAAATAACGGTTTGTCAGGATCGGACTGTTCCTGGTGCAATATTCCCCGGTTATATATCAGCACATCCCCTTTTGTTGCAGTATAGGCCTTGCCGTCAATCACAAATGAACCCACCCCGTCTTCAATGAAAATAACTTCATGCAAATCTTCATGTTTATGAAGCGCAAATTTCCACTCCGGGTTATCACTTAGTTTGCCGGCATAAATCAGCTGGCTGTTGAAGGCCGAAGAAGCATGGGTTAATAATAAATCGTTGCGCTCAGGCATGGGGCCCCTACTTTCCAACATGATTTTTTGGGTGAACTTCTTAATGACAAGATATATCACATTTTTTTAAAAGACAACAATAACCTTTATTGTTCCCCGATCGGTTCATTTGTAAAATTGAGAGGAGCAAAAGGAGAGAAATTGAGCGATTACTGAACTTGGCCACCAATTGCTTGGATACTATCAGAGGTGAACTGAGATGGGGGAGAGAGAATGGAGGCGTTAAAATGTGGGTTTTACACAACAACCCCCAGACAAAAAACACTCATAGTCTGTTATTTGTGCAATATATATAATGATTTTTTGGAGATGTAACTATGACAACAGTCAATGAACGCGGTTTGGTCTTTTCTTTTACATTTATGGCTTTTTTACTTGGAACCACCGAATATATCATAGTGGGTTTGTTATCAGAAATTGCTGAATCGCTGCAAATTACGCTGGCTGTTGCCGGCAGTCTGGTCTCCGGTTTTGCAATCGCCTATGCCGTAGGAACGCCTATATTAATGACCATAGCGAGCCGGCTTCCGAAAAAGAAAACCATTCAGGGGACCATCGTCCTGATTATCTTGTTTAACTTATTCAGTGCGGGCTCGGACACCTTTGGCTTACTAATGTTTACCAGGATTGCAACGGCCGTCTTGTGCGGATTAGCCATTTCCCTTTCACTCTCAGCCGTAAGTGAGGTTGTGGCACCGGCCAATCAAGGAAGCTCCGTTTCGTACATTCTGGGGGGATTTGGCATTGCTAACGTGCTGGGTGTGCCAATCGGCACTTTTGTGGGGCAGCACATGGAGTGGCAAGCCTCCTTTATCTTGACAGCGCTAATGGGAGTTGCCGCTTTGGTGCTCAACGCCATCTTTATTCCAGCTCATCTTTCGAACACCAAAGGATCACTTAAAGAACAACTCGTCCTGCTGACTAATGGGCGTATTGTGCTGGCCTTCATGATCCCAGTGCTTGGAACTGCGGCAGTGTTCAGCATCTATACCTATATCAGACCCCTTATGGATAAAGTTATGGCGATACCGGCCAACTCGGTTAGCTGGGTTCTTCTGGCCTATGGATTGGCGACGATCTTCAGCACCTGGATTGGCGGACGAGTTGCGTCCGGTAATGCTCTGGGCAGATTGCGGATTGTATTTCTGATTCAGACAGCCATTTATATCCTCTTCTTTTTTGCAGCACCTGTTCCTGTCTTAGGGCTGGTCTTTTTGATCCTCAGCGCATGTGTATCGAATATTCTGAACGTGACCGCCCAATTGTATTTAATTGAACTGTCTGTTCAACAATCACCGGCTTCAAGAGATTTTGCTGCCTCCCTGAACCCTGTGGCGGCCAATATCGGCATAGCAGGCGGATCAGCGCTTGGCGGGTTAGTTGTAGGAAGCGCGGGATTGTCAGGTTTACCTTGGATAGCAGCCTGTATCGCATTGTCCGCATTCGCAGTAACCGCAATCAGTTACCGAATGAAGATAAGACACAACCGCGTACAGTCCAAGTTCCTGCTGTCTAGGTAGTGTTAGAGCTGAACCATGAATTTTAAAAGGCGAAGCGTTCATACCAGCTAGAGATTACTATTTACAAAAGAGGGCAGAAGCACCTACGAGTGCTTCTGCCCTCTTTTGTAAATGTTGACCAGACGATGCCCTGTATACGGTCAGCAAAAATCAGCTTAGAAGCCAAAAGGTCACCAAAGTACAAAATCGGGTCACCGGAGAGGGGTGTCACGAACTTTTCAGTGCTTTAGGATTAAGGCAAATCCTTTCAAAAATAAGCAAACTTGAAAGCGTATTCTTATGAGGAGGTGAGGCCAACAAACAAATGGCACCTGTCCCCCTGGATTAGCTTGCTGTATCTAAATCAATGGAGGTGTTAATTTTTGAAAGTGAAAAAAAGTCTTGTGCTTTCTTTAGTCTTTGTTTTGCTGCTTAATGGATTGAATATGGTAATAGTACCGGCGAAACCGGCAGCAGCGGAAGCAGCGCCGATAAACTATTCCCGCGGAGTGAATTTGGCAGGACCGGGATTCGGTAATGCTTCCTATTGGAACTCACAAGAAATGATTGACTATTATGGTGCCAAGGGATTTGAAACAGTCCGCACCTCAATTAAATGGGAGCGCCTTCAGCCCGTGCTTGGAGGTCCGCTTGATGCCACTTACTTAAATAATGTGAAGGCGGAAGTCGGACGAATCAGTAATGCCGGCATGAAAGTGATTATCGATCTTCACAACTACGGCAGATACAATGACAAAATCATCGGAGATGCAAACTCAGGGGTGACCACAGAGCATTTTACAGATATATGGACCAAAATTTCGAGTGAATTCAAATCCAATCCGGCCGTTTATGCCTACGATTTGATGAATGAACCCCATGATATGGGAACCACGGACTGGAAGGATATCTCCCAGGCGGCGGTTACAGCCATCCGGGCCAATGGTGACAACTCACTGATCATGGTTGAAGGCACGGCCTGGTCCAGCTCCTATCAATGGGAGGCCAACAACAATTCGCCGACGAGCTGGATTACCGATCCGGCCGACAACTTTATGTATTCGGCCCATATTTACTTTGATTATGACCGTACTGGCACCTATCAAAAAACCTATGATGAGGAGATCGCCATCAATCCGGATCTGAATATGATCGGCATCCAGCGGACCATGGATTTTCTCGTCTGGTGCAACAAGAATAATGTCAGAGGTTATTTCGGAGAATTCGGCACACCTAAAGACGATCTGCGCTGGAATCCGGTGCTGGAGAATTTCCTCCAAGTATTGGATGACTACGGCATGGACGCAACCTATTGGTCGGGAGGGGCATTTGGTGATTCCTATAACCTGAATCTCAACCCCGTGAACGGGACGGATGCGATCCAGATGCGCGTGCTGACCGATCATTTATCCGGAACTCTTGCTTCAATGCCGCCGCTGCCGGCAGGGATTCATGAAGCGGAGGCCTTGAACGTGCAATCGATAAGCTCCACCTCGACGCATGAGGCCCGGAGTCTGCGAACGGCCAGCGGAGGCAAATACGATTTGTTCAATGCGACCAAGGCGGGTGACTATATTGAGTATAAAGTCAATGTGCCTGCGGCCGGAACCTATCATGTGACGGCCAAAGTGCCGAAATCCTTGAGCAACGGGATCTATCAGCTGTCGATAGACGGGGTCAATCAGGGGAATGCATTTGACGCTTATTATTTCACCGTGGATGATGACAAGATTTATGACCTGGGCTACGTTGAGTTTGCCGGCGGGGGCGATAAGCTCATCCGGTTTACCAGCACAGGCAAAAACGTAACGGCAACGGGATACAAGCTTCCGCTTGATTATATTCAGCTATCCCCGTTCAGCGGTACTGTGCCTAGTCCCGCACCGGTACCGACACCGGATACCCAGGCGCCGTCTGCACCAGCCGGTGTAACCTTAAAGGCGCTTTCTCTTAGTCAGGTCAATGTGAAATGGAATAAATCCACAGATAATGTGGGCGTGGTCGGTTATATCATTTACCGTGACGGCACGGAGATCGGCAGAACCACAACAACCGATTTCACCGATAACGGTGTTACCCCTTCAGTCTCGCATGACTTCACGGTTAAAGCGTATGACAGGCAGAATCTCTCTGCGGCCAGCGAAACTGCAACCATTAAGACGGTGAATACGGTTCCGGTATTTTTACCGATCGAAGATTTTAACCAGATTCAATATACGGTATCCAAAGCGAATGTCGGCGGGAATATCGTATCCAAAGCGGCTCTGGATGAAAAGACGGGCAAAATTACGCTGACCATGGATTTATCCCCGGCCTGGATCGCGCATGAACAGCACCCGCTGTTCTACTATGTACCGCTGCATGACGGCGGTGAAGTCATTGCACGGCTGACCAGTGCAGAGCTGGCTTCCTTTGCGGGTGTTATGGTCGCGGAGAAAGTAACAGACGATGCTCCGAGATTGTTAATGACAGGGCTGACCACCGATGCCTACAGTGCAGAGTGGGGAACTTTCAAAGTTCAGTCCCTTGCCAGAACAGAAGCCTATGCGGCAACTGACAAGAACAGGCATGATGCCGCTACCGACGCAGTGTTCAAACAGGTCAACACCCCGTTCTGGGCGAAGCTGGTACGCACTGGAGAGAATATATCCAGCTATATTAAAAACAGCGATGGCAGCTGGGGAAACGGCAAGGGTGCAAGCACACCGCTCCGGACAGTTGCCTTCAGCGGTCTGGCCAATAGTGCCCCGGTCTATGCCGGTGTGGGCATGACAGGAGACAAGGCCAGAGGCGGTAAATGGTCCGCTGAATTTGACTGCTTCTCGCTTCCGAACTATCCGGTGCCTGCGACGGAGGGCGAGGCAATCTCCTTCCCGGTCAAAACTGCCGACCCGGATGGGCAAACGGTGGCTGTCAGCATCATTGAAAGTAATTTGCCAGGTGATGCGGACTACAGCTTTACAAACGGGCAGTTCACCTGGAACAGCCCTAAGGCCGGCACCTATAAAGTAACCTTCGCAGCAAGTGACGGGCTGGATCAGGCAGAGCCGATGTCGGTTGTGCTGCAGGTTGCAGCGCCGGATACGGTAGCGCCAAGCGCCCCTTCCAATGTCACTGTAACCCCTGTGTCAAGCAGTCAATTGAATCTGAAATGGACAAATTCGACAGATAATGTAGGTGTTGAAGGCTACAAGATTTATCGCGGAGAGGCGGAAGTGGGCACTTCGGCAACGCCTTCTTTCAGCGACACCGGTCTGAGTCCTTCAACCACTTATACTTATTATGTAAAGGCATTTGACAAAGCCGGCAATCTGTCGCCTGCCAGCAATTCGGTTACAGCTGTGACAGACAGCATGCCGCTGTCCTTCCTGCCAGTCGTGGATTTCAGCCAGGTCCAGTACACGGTATCGGCATCGACCGCTGAAGGAACAATAGCATCAAGTGCAAGCATGGATGAGGCGACAGGTAAAATCAGATTGACGCTGGATTTTGCACGCGCTTCCAAAGCGCATGAGCAGCATCCGATATTCTACTATGTGCCTTTATACGGGGACGGAGAGGTCATTGCCCGGCTGACGGATGCAGCGCAGGCAAACTACGCGGGTGTGATGATTACGGACAGAATAACCGATGATATTCCGCGTTTACTGATGACCGGTCTTACAACGGACGGTTACAGTCCTATTTTTGGACCACTCAAAATTCATTCCTTCGCCAGAACGGAAGGGACGGCTGTGCTTAAAAACCGTCATGAGTCCACTCAAGATGAACCGTACAAGAACAGGACAACCCCGTTTTGGGTGAAAATGGTCCGTACGGGCACTCAAATCAGCAGCTATATCCAAAACAGCAACGGCAGTTGGGGAAATGGCAAAGGAGGAACGGCTGCGCTTCGTACGGTAACCTTCAGCGGTCTGGCTGCTGACGCGCCGGTATATGCCGGTGTGGCCGTATCGGGTGACAAGGTCAGAGGAAATAACTGGTCCGCCGAATTTGACAATTTCTCCATTTCCACCTATACCCTGCCGGTAACGACAGATGCACCGGTATCTTTCCCGGTCAAAGTGGTCAGCCCGATCCGGGATGAAGTGAATATTACGATTTCCAATAAGGATCTGCCGGCAGGAGCCCAATATTCCCTGGAGAATGGTCAATTCACCTGGAATAATCCCAAGGCGGGTACCTACAGCGTTACCTTCGCTGCCAATGACGGGCATACGGATGCAACGCCTATGACGATCAACTTGAAGGTTTCCCAGGGAAGTATCATTAATGTAAGCGAATTGCAAGCACTTATCACAAGCGCCCGGGCGTATGACAACGCGAACGGCCATTATACAGCCGAATCCTTTGCCTCGCTGCAGCAAGCCATTGCAGCAGCAGAAGCGGCACTTGCCACAATTACCACGGAGCAGCAGCTGAATGATGCTATAGCAGCGCTGCAGCAGGCAGTGGATAATCTTCAAGAGGCGCCGCAGTCCGGCGAGCTGGCGGCCCTGCTGTCGGGGCCGGCCACCCTCCACGCCGGACAGAACGCGGAGTGGACGGTTGGATTGACCGGACTGGGCAGTGCGGAAGCCGGATTCAATACGGCCGATCTGGTCGTGAATTATGATCCGGCCGTGCTGGAATTTGAGACGGATACGGATGCGAACGGCCATCTCCTGCTCAAGGAGGGGGCACTGCAGATTACACGCAGCGGCTTCCAGGTGGTGGGCACAGCGGTGAAGCCGGAGGCCGGACAGATCCGGATTATGCTGGTCCGCACAGGGGAAGCTCCGGCGGCAGACAACGGCAGCCTGCTTCAATTGTCGGGCAAGGTCAAGGCGGACGCCTCGGCCAGCAGCACAACTGTCAGCCTGAGCGAATTCAGTATCGTGTCCGAAGGACAGACAACGGTACTGGACACGGGCGCAGCGGCAGTGACCAGCCAGATTGTGCTTGCCGACAAGACGGCGCTGAACAATCTGATTGCGGAAGCGAAAGCACTGCTCTCAGCAAGCACCGTCGGCACGCAGCCGGGGCAATATCCGCAAGCGGCAGCGGATGCACTGCAGACCGCGATTGATGCAGCCCAGGCAGTAGCAGATGACGCGAATGCAAATGCAGCCGCGGTCGGCGGGGCTGTCGGCAGCCTGCAGAGCGCAATGAACACCTTCAGAGGCCAAGTGATACCGCAAGGTCCGGGTGCCGACAAAACGGAGCTGATCGCGCTGATCGGCACTGCAAACGGCCAGCTGGCCCGAAGCGTGGAAGGCAGCAAGGTGGGACAATATACGCCTGGCTCCAAGGCGGCGCTGCAGACGGCGATTACGGCAGCGCAGGCTGTGGTGAATCAGCCTAGTGCAACGGAAGCGCAGGTAGCACAGGCGAAGACGGCACTAAGCAGCGGGCTGCAGCAGTTCTCCAAGGCGATTATTACCATGGTGGACGGCGCAACCCAGGTAACCCTTCTGGATCTCTCCATTATTGCGCGTTACTTCGGCATCACCTCGCAGGATGCGCACTGGAGCGAGGTCAGCAAGGCAGATATGTACGACGAGCATGAAATTACTATCCGTGCGCTGGCGGCGGTAGCCCGCCTGATTCTTGACGACTGGCTCGCGAAGTAATTTCGGCTGATTGTGCTTAAAGGGGAAGAGGAGGACGATCTTGTCATCCTCTTCCCATTCTATTCAGAAGAGGATGAATTCAAAATGAAATACGCTGTATCCGTGCTTGCGTTGATGATACTGCTGCTGGGACTTGGCAGTCCGTCTTATGCACAATCAGACGGAAGCGCCAGCCCCGCCAATACTTTTACACTCAGCGTCAAGGAGAGCCAAGGCAATATCCAGGTCATTGTTAAAGGGGTTAATTTAGTAGATGTCTTCGCGTATGATCTTCAGTTTACTTATGATTCTGCCCGTCTTAAGCTGATTGATTCCCGGAGCGAAGGGTCCGGGTTTAGCGTCGAGCCTATCGTGGACGGGGGCAGGATTCGTCTTGCACATACAAAAATCGGCAGTGTTGCCGGTACGAACGGAGATGCCGATCTGGCCACACTTCTTTTTCAGCGGATTGGGGCCGGAGCTGCAGAGCTGTCACTGGCAGAGGTAAAGCTGGTCAATTCCAAACTGGAAATGACCGCTTATCCGGTGGATATCCGGGAGAGTATTCAAGTGGGGCAAATGACCAGCATGTTTACCGATATCAAAAATCATTGGGCGGAAATGAACATTCTCGGAGCCGCAGCCAGGGGCTTTATTAACGGTTACGGGGATGGAACGTTTAAGCCGGACCGGCAGGTAAGCCGGGCTGAGTTCGCGTCGATGCTTGTCCGGGCGCTATCGCTCCCTGCAGCTGTCCATCCGGGCTTCTCGGATCTGGAGAAGATCCCGGCCTGGGCACGTCCCTATGCTGCATCGGCTGAGGCGGCGGGCCTGCTGACGGGATATGAAGACCGCTCCTTCCGGGCGGATCTGCTGATTACACGGGAACAGGCAATGGTGATGATTGCAAGGGCCATGGAGAAGACGGGATTAAAGGGCCAGCTTCCTGTCCAATCGCCGGCCGCTGCCCTTCTTCCGTATACGGATAAGAGCAAGGTCTCTTCATGGGCAGAGAGCGGCATTACGGATTGCCTGCAGGCCGGGATCGTATCGGGAAGAAGCGGTACCCTACTTGCTCCACAAGAGAATCTGACCCGGGCTGAAGCTGCGGTAATCGTGCAGAGACTGCTGCAAAAATCCGGTCTGTAATGAAATAGCCCAACTAGAGAACTGTACGTTACTTGCACCGGACAACTTCAATAAAACGCAAGCCGTCTTAAAAAAATGACAAGACGAGGAGTGGATCATTTGAAACAGGTTCGTGTTTGGTTCTGTACTATATGTTCGGTTATTCTGGTATTTTCGTTTGCTGTTAGCGCATTGGCGTACTCTCATCCCGGAGGCATAGTCACAGCCGATGAATTTGCTGTGATCAAGGCGAAGGTCAACGCCAATCTTTCACCGTGGAAAGAGGCTTACAATGTCATGATGAGGGATGCGGACAACGGATTGCTTGTGCAGAACCATGCGGTAGCAACGTGGAATGTCCCCGGTTTTTATGCCGATCCCGCGGGCCACATTGCCGCCAAGGGCGGTCTGGAACAGGATACGCAAGCAGCCTATGCCGGAGCGCTGGCCTACCGGTTTACGGGCGATGCCAAGTATGCCGATAAAGCGGTGGAGCTGATGAATGCATGGGCCGTTACCAATAAAGCAATGGGGATGACGGATGCGCCACTCGCTTCGGCATATGTAGGGGGAGGCATGATTAATGCGGCTGACCTGCTGAAGGACTATTCCGGCTGGAGCGCAGCGGAACAGGCGCAATTCCAGAGCTGGATCCGTGCGGTTTGGCTGCCGAAATGGATCGCGCACAAGGATGAGAACAACTGGGGAGACTGGATGCGTTATGCCAAGCTCGCATTCTATCATTACACAGATAATGAAACTGCCTTCAACGATGAGGTAGTCAAGCTGAAAAATAAAATCGACGAAGCGATTGACGACAGAAGCTTTCTGCCTGCCGAGGGAACGCGTGGTTCCAATTCAATGTGGTACCATTATTTTGCACTCTCTCCAATGACGGCTTCGGCGGAAATCGTTCTTCATGCGACCGGGGAGGATCTGTTTCACTGGGAATCTCCATCCGGCAAAAGCCTGAAGAAGGCAACCGATAATCTGCTCTATTATGCGAACGGGCATGTCTCGGAGTGGCCCAATGAATATGGCGGCAAGCAGGTATACAGTACATTTTTAAATAATAATTCATTTCCGCTCAATATGTACGAAGCGCTGGCGGATATTTATCAGGATCCGCAATACGAAATCTATGTATCGCCGTACCGCCCGATTCGCGGCAATATTAACGGGGATACGGGGTTCTATCATAATCATGCCTGGGTGTATCCAACGCTGCTCCGCACCTCGGTTATCGAGCTGCCGGACCCCGGATACGTCAAGGTCGAAGCAGAGGATTACACGGGCAGGGAGAAAATCGGCGTTGTGGCCACAGCGGATGAAGGCGGCGGGCAGGCGATCAATTCCACGGATAACGGGGATTATGTTTTTTATAATTATCTGAATCTGGGGAAAGGTGTTAATTATTTTGATTTCCGCTACGCAACCCCCGAAACAGACGGCTCAATCTCGATACGCTACGGTAGCCAAACGGGTCCCGAATTAGGTTATGTGGATTTGCCGGCCACAGGATCATGGACCCAGTTCGAGACGATCCGGGTGCCGCTGACGGGAGCGAGCGGAATTAAGAACATCTATCTGGTCTTTACCAAACAATCTTCAGGCACGGTCGCCTACATCAACTGGTTCAGTTATAAAACGGATGACAACGAACCTCCTCTCCTGAGCAGCAACGCGAATCTGGCATGGCTGGCAGTAAACGGGGTGCAGCTTGAGCAATTTGACCGCACTAATACGACCTATACCATGAAGATTCCGGCAGATGCTGCGGTTCCGGTGATTTCGGCTGCAGTCGCTGACAGCAAAGCGGCATTCTCAATTGAGCAGGCAGCGTCTCTTCCCGGGGTAGCCAGGGTGAGAATTACAGCAGAGAACGGGACTACAACCAAGCTGTACAGCATTTGGTTCAGCGCTGCGGAAGCATCGGACTCCAGAAGCATCCGGATCGAAGCGGAGGATTATGCCGGACAATCCGGGACTGCTACGGCCAATGTCACTATAAATAATACGGAAATTATCCGTAAAGTCGGTTCCACGGACAATAATGATTATTTATTTTACAAGGACCTGGATTTTGGTGCAGGTGTCTCCTCCTTGAAGGTCCGCTATGCGACGCCATACACTGACAGCAATATTGAAGTGCATGACGGCAGCGCGACCGGTCCGCTGCTTGGCACCGCGACACTTGCAAAAACAGGGGATTGGCTGACCTTTAAAACGATGGATATTGTATTCAGAGACAGCAGCGGCAACCGCATGGAAGTGGGCGGGATCAAGAATATTTATGTCGTATTCCGCAGAACCACCGGTGCAGTGGGGGATATCGACTGGTTCAGTTATGCGGCGAAAATTCCCGCAGTGGCTGCGAACAACAGCCTGAGCGCGTCCGATGTGCAGACAATGCCGGGGGCAGCCGTGACTCTCAAGGCACTGGGCGACCGCCAGCAGGCGGCGGGAGAAGTCGTTGGGGATGAGCGTTTTCTGCCGGCAGGCTGGTCTGCGGGTGAAAACGGCGGAATAACAGGAATATTCACATTTAACGAAAGCAGCCATGTATCGGAATCGGTGTACACACCGGCGGAAGCGGGCAGCCACACGGTAACAGCGAGTTTCCGGAAGGAGATTTGGAATGGCACGGCGTGGACGGACAGCGGAGCTGCCGATTCGAAGAGCATCACGCTGACTGTGGGTACGGCGTCTGGTCCGGACGTACCGGCGGTATTGCTGTCGGGACCGGGCAGCCTCCATGCCGGTCAGAACGCGGAGTGGACGGTTGGATTGGCCGGACTGGGCAGCGCGGAAGCCGGATTCAATACGGCCGATCTGGTCGTGAATTATGATCCGGCCGTGCTGGAATTTGAGACGGATACGGATGCGAACGGCCATCTCCTGCTCAAGGAGGGGGCACTGCAGATTACACGCAGCGGCTTCCAGGTGGTGGGCACAGCGGTGAAGCCGGAGGCCGGACAGATCCGGATTATGCTGGTCCGCACAGGGGAAGCTCCGGCGGCAGAAAACGGCAGCCTGCTTCAATTGTCGGGCAAGGTCAAGGCGGACGCCTCGGCCAGCAGCACAACCGTCAACCTGAGCGAATTCAGTATCGTGTCCGAAGGACAGACAACGGTACTGGACACGGGCGCAGCGGCAGTGACCAGCCAGATTGTGCTTGCCGACAAGACGGCGCTGAACAATCTGATTGCGGAAGCGAATGCGCTGCTCTCAGCAAGCACCGTCGGCACGCAGCCGGGGCAATATCCGCAAGCGGCAGCAGATGCGCTGCAGACTGCGATTGATGCAGCCCAGGCAGTAGCAGATGACACGAATGCAAATGCAGCCGCGGTCGGCGGGGCTGTCGGCAGCCTGCAGAGCGCAATGAACACCTTCAGAGGCCAAGTGATACCGCAAGGTCCGGGTGCCGACAAAACGGAGCTGACCTCGCTGATCGGCACTGCAAACGGTCAGCTGGCCCGAAGCGTGGAAGGCAGCAAGGTGGGACAATATACGCCTGGCTCCAAGGCGGCGCTGCAGACGGCGATTACGGCAGCGCAGGCTGTGGTGAATCAGCCTAGTGCAACGGAAGCGCAGGTGGCACAGGCGAAGACGGCACTAAGCAGCGGGCTGCAGCAGTTCTCCAAGGCGATTATTACCATGGTGGACGGCGCAACAACCCAGGTAACCCTTCTGGATCTCTCCATTATTGCGCGGTACTTCGGCATCACCCCGCAGGATGCGCACTGGAGCGAGGTCAGCAAGGCAGATATGTACGACGAGCATGAAATTACTATCCGTGCGCTGGCGGCGGTAGCCCGCCTGATTCTTGACGACTGGCTCGCGAAGTAATACCCGCTGGTCGCGTGTAAAGGGGAAGAGGAGGACTTTGTCTTCCTCTTCCGCTTTTTGTTATATGTCACCAAAGTACAAATTCAGGTCACCGATGCGGTGTGTGGCGCATCTTTCAATGGACTATCATTAGTACATAACCAATAAGAAAAAGAGGGTGTGATCAACCACGATGACGCATACGCCTGTCCGAAAGTTTTTCAAAAAATACAAAGTGCTGCTGTTAATGATGGTACCGGGAATTCTCTACCTGCTCTTGAACAATTATCTGCCGATGTTTGGGGTAATGATTGCTTTCAAGAATATCAACTACGCCAAAGGGATATGGGGCAGCGATTGGATCGGCTTCAAAAACTTTGAGTTTTTGTTCAGTACCAGCGATGCTTACATAATCACGAGAAATACGATTTTGTATAATTTTTCATTTATCGTCATCAACCTGATCGGTGCGGTGGGCCTGGCTGCCTTGATGAACGAGCTTAAGAACAAGCTGGCTGCCCGTTTCTATCAAAGCGTGATCCTGCTGCCGCATTTGTTCTCCGCCGTTATTATCGGCTATCTCGTGTTCGCCTTTCTCAGTGCGGATTACGGCTATCTGAATAACAAGGTCCTGCCCTGGCTTGGAATTGAGCCGCTGAGCTGGTATAACGAACCTAAAGTGTGGCCGTATATTCTGATTATTGTCAACACATGGAAGAGTGTCGGGTACTTAAGCATCATCTATCTGGCAGCGATTATTGGCCTGGACAAAGAATATTATGAAGCGGCCGTCATTGACGGCGCGAATAAGTGGCATCAGTTCAGCAAAATCACCCTCCCTTTGATCGCACCGGTCATCATTGTCATGACGCTGATGCAGATCGGCCGGATTTTCTCTTCCGACTTTGGGTTGTTCTATCAGGTGACCATGAACTCGGGCTCGATACTGCAGACAACGAATGTCATTGATACCTACGTATACCGCGCGCTTATGAACCTGGGCGATATCGGAATGTCGTCGGCCGCCGGATTGTTCCAATCTGTGGTTGGATTCATCCTTGTTTTGACAGTGAATCTGATTGTGCGGAAAATAAGCAAGGAAAATGCTTTGTTCTGATGGGAGAGAGAAACGTTATGCAGGATACAAATTTGACTCCGGCAAGGAGTCAGGTTGCTCATTTCAAAAAAAGAAATTCGATGACTCAGGTAATGCTTCATATTATGTTCATCATTGCGGTTATTCTGATCCTAGTGCCGCTCGTTCTGGTGCTGACGGTATCGTTATCGGATGAGAATTCCATCTTTATTTCCGGATACTCCTTCTTACCTGAGAAATTCAGCTTTGCGGCTTATACCTTTTTGTGGCATGACAAAGCCAATATTCTCCATGCCTACGGCATAACACTTTCGGTGACGCTCATTGGAGCCGTGGTAGGGCTGCTGATAACCTCTTTGTATGCCTATCCGATTTCCCGCCGGGATTTCCCGCTGCGGAACGGGTTTTCATTCTTTGTCTTTTTCACCATCCTCTTCGGGGGCGGGCTTGTGCCGTGGTACATGGTTTACACGAACATCCTCGATGTCAAAGACAGCATTCTGGGGCTGATTCTGCCGGGGCTGCTGATGAACGGCTTCAATGTACTGATTATGCGGACCTTTTTCCAGAACATCCCGTCGGCCTTGAATGAATCGGCTACCATCGACGGCGCGGGTGAATTCCGGATCTGGTGGCAGATTATTATGCCGCTGTCCCTGCCTGTTCTGGCCACCATCGGGTTGTTCAGCACACTTGCTTACTGGAATGACTGGTTCAATTCCCTGATCTATATCTCGGATTCCAGACTGTACAGTCTGCAGTATGTGATGCAGAAGACACTGATGGACATCCAGTTTATCTCCATGCAATCGAATGCAGGAAACACCTCAAGCCTGCTCGCTACCATTCCTACTGAAACAGTGAGAATGGCGATGGCGATCATTGGTATCGGTCCGATTATACTAGCCTACCCTTTCTTCCAGCGTTATCTGGTACAGGGCTTGACAGTCGGTGCTGTGAAGGGTTAAGAGGCGTTCATTAACAGAGGAGTATGAAAGGGGGTGATTCGGGAGTCATTGGCATGAAGCGGTAAACGATTAAATTGGGGTCTGTCAGCAACAATTAATGAAAATTATAGCTGGAGGTTAGTTTTATGAAAAAGAAGTTTGGTACGCTATTAAGCTTGATTATGATCACGGCGACTGTCTTGACCGCATGCGGCAGTTCAGGGAATAATAATAAGGAGGGAACCTCTGCGGAGCCTGCCGAAAGCGCTTCCCCTACAACGGAGACTGCACAAGCTACTGAAGCTCCCCAATTGGATCCTTATAAACTGGTGATGTACTATCCAGCCTCTACAGCCAAGGACCTGGGTCTTGTCCAGGATGAACTGAATAAATATCTGACAGAAAAGATTAATGCAACGATCGAATTGAAACCGATTGATTGGGGTGCATGGAATGATAAAACCAATCTCATGTTCACCTCCAATGAGAAATTCGATGTAATCTTCACCGCTTCTTACCTGGCCTATAACTCCAATTCAACCAAAGGACAGTATCTGCAGCTGGATGATCTCCTGGACCAATACGGTCAGGGAATCAAGGATACTCTCGGCCCTGACTGGCTGAAGGGCAGCCAGATTGACGGTCACAGCTTTGCAGTCCCCACACTGAAGGAATTTGCCGGATCCGCCGGTATACTCTTCAGAAAAGATCTGGTTGATAAATACCAAATTGATCTGGACTCCATTAACACTCTGGATGAATTGACTCCTGTCTTCCAAAAAATCAAAGAGGGCGAGCCTGGTGTGACTCCGCTTGTTGCTGCCGGATCCCTGAATCTGACCGGTATGGTTGGCGGATATTCCCTGGATAACCTCAGCGACACTTTAGGCGTACTGGACCCGGATAAAGGCGACATGAAGGTAGTCAGCCTGCTGGAAACCGATAAGGTGAAGAATACGATCAATCTGATGCGGAAATGGAACCTTGCCGGTTATGTCAACAAGGATGCCGCAACCATCAAGGATGACCAGCTGTATAATCTGATGAAAGCGGGTAAAGGCTTTGCCTTTGCAGCACCGACGAAACCTGGTAAAGATGCCGAAATGAGTACAACTCTTGGTATGGAGCTGGTTCAAAAGGATTTCCTGAAGCCACAGACCACTACAGGCGAAGCAACCGGCGCTATGCTGGCGATCTCCAGAACCTCGGCTAACCCAGAGCGGGCCATGATGTTCCTGAACCTGCTGTATACAGATAAAGAGCTGATCAATTTGCTCGACTTCGGTATTGAAGGAACACATTATGTGAAGAGTGCGGATAATATCCTCAGCTATCCTGAAGGCGTGACTGCCCAGACCAGCGGATATAATCCTGGTACTGCCTGGATGTTCGGTAATCAAATGAACACTTACCTGTGGGACAATGAAGATCCGCAGAAATGGGAGAAATTCAAAGCCTTTAACGACAGCTCGACCAAATCACCTGCACTCGGCTTTGTATGGGATCCAACCAATGTCAAGAACGAAGTCGCAGCTTGTGCCAATGTGAAGGCAGAGTTCAACGCTTCATTGTTTACAGGGGCAATCGACCCGGATAAATACATGTCACAGTACATCCAGAAGCTGAAGGATGCCGGCCTGGATAAGATTATTGCCGAGAAGCAAAAACAACTGGATGAATGGGCCAAGACGAATCAGTAAACTAAGCTTATAAATCCGCCTGGGAGCGTGAGCCTGAATTGGCTCATGCTCTTCCCTGTTTAGTTTATAATGGATACAGGAATAATCCGGAATTGCGGCAAAAGAGGGGGACAGGTTATGACCTTACGGATAAAAATGATTCTTGCATTTTGCATAATAACCCTCCCGCTTGTTTGTTTTTTGCTGTATACCAACTATTACTCCAGTCAGGTCGTCAGGGAACAGGTTGCAAATTACAATTCCGCATTGCTGACCCTATACGGTGATCAAATTGATCAGACGCTGGATAATGACAACAGCTATCTCTACAGGCTGGCCAACCAGGAGCCGGATATCCGCTCCCTCGTGTACAATTTGGATAATGAGGATGAATATACACTCACACGTGTAGCCGTAATTAACAAGATGTACGCGGATTTTTCTTATAATAGCAGCTTTTATTTGAATTTTGTCTACATTCCGTTCAATGAGGATTTGATTGCAGCTCAGATCACCCAAAAGTCCTATGAAGAATCTGTTCAAATACAGAATTATTTGAGCAATCTGTTCTCCTTCAGAGCGAAGGATTCAAGCCTAAGCTTATTCGAAAACAGCTGGAGGCATTGCCGGATCGGGGATGAACAGTTTCTGCTGCGCATTGTGGAGACGGATACCAATACCTATGTCGGAGCCTTGATTAAAAGCGACGATCTGATGGTCCCCCTTCAGCTGATATCGGAAGAGCGCCATATGAAAACTTTTATGCTGGACAGCAAGGGAGGCTGGCTTACCTCTACGCCGCCTGATGCATGGGAAGAAGTGACGGCAGCGATTCAAAAGAAGACAGGACTGTATCAAACCGTGGTGGGGAAAGACAAGTATCTGCTCGTTCATCATCAGATGCGTCTTTCGGATCTCGGTCTCGCCGCGATGATCCCGGAGAAGGTAATGCTTCAGCAGGTTCCGCTGTTTCAGCGGATCAGCTTTGCGATTCCTTTTGCCGCCGGAGCCATTCTGCTCATTCTTCTGATCTACTTCCAGAAGCTGGTGATCAAGCCCATCCATCATTTGATCAAGGGCATGCGGCTGATCAGCAAAGGGAATTTGGATACCCGGCTGTCGACTGATCTTTCCCATGAATTTTCTTTGATCAGCGGCACGTTCAACAATATGGCTTCGCAGATTCAGGATTTGAAGATACATGTGTACGAAGAAGAAATCCGTTCGCACAAAGCCGAACTGAAGCAGCTGCAGCTGCAGATCAATCCGCATTTTTTGTTTAATTCGCTTAATATTATTTACAATTTAGCCGAAACCAAAAGATTTCAGCTTATTCAGAAGATGTCTTCCCATTTGGTTGATTATTTGCGCTTTTTTGCCCGGCTGAGAGAACCGCTGATTTCGATCCGGGATGAGATGGACAACATCGGACACTATATGGGAATTCAGAAGCTGCGCTTCCCCAAACATCTGGAATATGAATACGCCTACGAAGAAACGCTGGGAGAATTTCAGATTCCGCCTCTTACCATTCAGCCATTCGTTGAGAATGCCCTGAATCACGGATTTGCGACCGGGAAGGATGTTTTCCGGGTTCACGTTCAAGTGTATGGACGGAGAGAACAAGAACAGGATTATTGTGAAATTAGAATTGCAGACAACGGTAAGGCATTCCCTGCAGAGCTCGTCGAACATTTTTCCGCAGTGATGGAGGACCGTTCTTTTACAAATGAGCACATCGGCATCTGGAATGTCTTCAACCGTCTAAAAATGGTGTACCAGGAAGAAGCACAATTGATGCTGTCTAACCTGGAACCGCATGGAGCCTGCGTGACCATCCGGATTCCGATCCGCAGCCGAGAACATGAGGGAGGTGAATTCCGCAATGCTTAATCTGCTGATTGTGGATGACGAAATTTATGCTGTTGAAGGTCTTAAGACGGGAGTGGCATGGTCATCTCTGGGCTTTACCGGTGTCTATGAAGCCTACAATGTCAAGGATGCGCAAGAGATCATCCGGCAGGTTCCGATTGACATCGTCATCTGCGATATTGAAATGCCGGAGGGCAACGGCTTCGAGCTGCTGGAATGGATCCGTGGCCATGATCCCGATATCGCCAGCCTTTTCCTGACCTGCCATGCGGATTTTCAGTATGCGCAGCGTGCGATCCAACTGGGGACGCAGGATTATCTGCTTAAGCCGGTGAATTTCTCCGAATTGAAAGAAGTTGTCCAAAGACTGATCGCCATGGTTTCGGAGGACCGGGATTTGAAGGCGGCCCAAGAGGTGGCCCAGGCTTTCTGGGAGACCAAAAAACCGCTGCTGTTCGAACGTTTCTGGCAGGATGTGCTGGGTTCCCGTCTGCCGGCATCGGCAGATCAGCTGCGCAAGGCGCTGCAGGAATTTATGGTTCCGTTCAATCCGGACCGGATGGAAGTGCTGCCCGTTCTGATCAGCGTGGAGCAGTGGACCCAGGTCTTCACGGAACGCGATGAGGAACTGATGGAATACGCGATCCGCAAGGTTGCAGAAGAGATCATTCTGGCGGGAGATCCGGGCTGTACGGTTCAGGACCGCATCGGCGCAAATCTTGTCATTCTATATTGCGACGCCGCGAAGGTGGCAGACCTGAATGAGCTTGCGGGGCGGTGTGAAGCCTTCATTCAATATTGCCGGCGGCATTTCTACTGCAGAATTTCCTGTTATATAGGAGAACAAACAGCGATTGAACGGATGAAAGCAAGTTATGAAGCGCTGCTCAAAATGGAATATGACAACATTACCAAATCCCATGCTGTCCATCTGTACAAACCGAAAAATGAAGAAACGCACCAGCTGCACGCCGTTGATTTATCCGCCTGGCCCGCTTTGATAGAGCAAGGCGATGAGAAAGTGCTGCATGAGCGGATTCATCAATCGCTAGCCGCCTTGAAATTCGAAGGAGGCAACGCGGAAGCGCTGCTGATGTATTATCACAGTGTGCTCCAGTCCATCTATCTGGTGCTTCATAAACGGGGGAAATCCGTGCAGGAGGTCTTTGCCGAAGCTGGAGTGCTGGAACCGGCATCGTTCCCCAAAACCATCCGCCAAATGGAGGAATGGGCGATCAAGGTGACTGGAGCGGTCGGCCGTTCCGTGAAGACGGATGAAGATTCTATTGTCCATCAGGTGAAGGAATATATCAATTATCATCTGGATGAGCGGATTGAGCGCATGGAACTGGCGGAATTGGTTCACCTAAACCCGGCTTATTTGTCAAGATTGTTCAAAAAAGAGACAGGCGAGCCGCTTACCGAATATATATTGTCCCGGAAGATGGAGCTGAGCAAGCAGCTTCTGCGGGGCAGCAGCAAGCCTATCAGCGAGATTGCCCAGGTAGCGGGATACAGTAATCTGTCCTACTTCTCAAAGGCATTCAAAAAGACGTTCAATATCAGTCCCATGGCTTACCGCAAGGACCGTAAAATAGACTCTGCCGCTGCGGGGACAGATCAGCCAAATCACAGAAAAGGAAGATGAAACATATGACAGAAGCACTGGAGCTTCTTCTGCAGGATGCCGGGCATGGCTTGACGGTATCCTGCCATGCGGTTGCAACCTGGAGAATTCCCGGGTTCTATATGGATGCCGAAGGCCATCTGGAGGCCAAGCGGTTAATGGAACCGGATGCGCAGGCGGCGTATGCCGCCGCCCTGGCCTATCGCTATACCGGCAAAACGGCTTATGCCGAGAAGGCGGTGGAAATGATCGACGGCTGGGCCGCAATCAATCAGGAATTTACCGAGAATGACGGTCCGCTGGTGTCCGCTTATCTGGGGGTTGGCCTGATCCGGGCAGCGATATGGATCAAGGATTACCCGGGGTGGGAGCAGAAAGCGAGAGAGCGGTTTACCCGCTGGATAACAGACATCTGCCTGCCGGCCTGGGCGGGCATTCCGGGCCGGAACAACTGGTGGAACTGGAGTCTGTATGCGCAGGCGGCGTTTTATCATTTTGCAGACGACAACGCAAACCTTAAGCGGATCACAGCGGAGCTGAAGACACATATCGGCCATTCTATCTCCGCAGAGGGATTTATTCCGGAAGAAGCGGAAAGAGGGCAGAACGGAATGTGGTATCACTATTTTGCCCTCGCCCCTCTGACGGCTGCCGCTTATCTGGTGCAGGAAGCAACCGGTGAGGATCTGTTCCACTATACTTCGTCTGATGGCAAGAGCATCAAGCTGGCGCTGGACACCCTGTTCCGCTATGTAGATGGCCGTGTGGAGGAATGGCCTTTCACACCTGATCAGAATTTCCCTGAGCTCGCTGCAGATACTTGGCCGGTAGAACTGTATGATGCGATGGCGGTCATCTATCAGGATGCGGAATATGAACGCTTCGCCGCACCGTACCGCCCGGTCGTGGGAAACCGCAACTCCGGCAGCGGCTATTATTTATCCTATGCCTGGATCTATCCGTCTCTGATCCTGGATTAAAGCATGAATGGAGGTTACAAGATGAATCAGGAACACTTCAAACGGGCGGCTGAGTTCGTGCTGGAGCGGATGGACCGCAGCTTGATTATGCTGGACGGCCAGTTTCCGGCGGCGGCCAGCAGAGGTCTGATCTATGAAGGTACCGGCAATGTAGACTGGACTCCGGGATTCTGGACCGGTATGCTCTGGCTGGCCTATGAGCTGACAGAAGATGAGAAGTACCGGAATGCTGCCGAGGCGCAGCTTGCAAGCTTCAAGCGGCGGGTGGAGGAACAGATTGAAACGAACACCCATGATCTTGGGTTTCTGTACAGCCTGTCGGCTGTAGCTGCTTACCGGCTCACAGGCAGTGAAGAAGCAAAAGCGATGGCGCTTCAGGCTGCCGACCTGCTGACTGAGCGTTATTTCCCCAAAGCGGGCATTATCCAGGCCTGGGGAGATTTGAATGATCCGGAGGAATGCGGACGGATGATTATGGATTGCCTGATGAATTTGCCGCTGCTCTACTGGGCGACCGAGGTGACGGGCGATGCCCGGTATGCGGATATGGCCCGCAGCCACGCCAAGCAGTCGGCCGCTTATCTGGTCCGGCCGGATCACACCAGCTATCATACCTATTATATGGATGTGCTGACCGGAGGACCAAAATACGGAAATACCCATCAGGGATACTCCGACGATTCCTGCTGGGCCAGAGGACAGGCCTGGGGGATGTACGGATTTTTGCTAAGCTACCTTTATACCAAGGAGGCTTCGTTCATTGAAGTGTCCACAGTATTGAGCGATTATTTCCTGTCACGGCTTCCCGGGGACGGCATCGTATACTGGGATCTGATCTTCACTGAAGAATCCGGTCAGGAGAAGGACAGTTCGGCTTCGGCCATCGCGGTCTGCGGTCTGCTGGAACTGGTCAAGCAGCTGTCTCCGGAAGATCCGGACAGAGAGCGTTATGAGGCTGCGGCATTGGCCATGCTGGAATCCCTGTCTCTGAACTACACGACGGAAGACCACCCGGAATCGAACGGAATTCTGAAGCATGCCGTATACAACAAGCCGCGGGGCTGGGGTATCGATGAATGCAATCTGTGGGGCGATTATTTCTATCTGGAGGCGCTTGTCCGGTTGCTCAAGGACTGGCGGCCGTATTGGTAAAGCGCTGACGGCAATGTATTTATCAAAAGCCAAAAATTTCTGTGCTTCACACAATAAATTATCCATATCTTTAACACAGAGACGGCTGCGTCATCCTTCTATGGACGGCGCAGCCGTCTCTGCCTGGGTGCAGCGAAATTTCCGAAAAAATGCTGTGCACGTATTCATAACACGTGTTATACTGTCGTTGAGGTGCTGACATGGGAAAAAAAAGAGTGACCAGCTTTGACGTAGCCAAGCGGGCGGGGGTATCCCGTAGTGTGGTTTCCGCTGTGCTGAATGATACTCCCGGAATCGGGGTTGGGCCGGAGACACGCGAGGCTGTACTGGAGGCCATCCGTGAGCTGAATTACCATGTGGATGCCGGAGCACGCAGCATGAAGACCGGGAGAAGCATGAGTCTGGCGGCTTTCGGAGACACCCGCCATCCGTTGTTTACCCGTCTGCTGGAGGGAATGCAGCGGGAATGCGAGAGCAGCGGATATCACATCCTGCTGTGCTCCCCGCGCCACAGAGGGAACAGCGAGGGCCGCGCGGAGCTTCTGGAGCTCTATCACCAGCGGAAGATCGACGGGATTGTGACGCTTGATCACACCAGCTATGGTGATGAGGAATGGGCTGCGAAGATAGGCGCAGCCGGAATCCCCTATGTTTCCGTGGAGGGGTATGCGGAGGTACCCGGCGTATATTCCGTGCTGGCCGATTATTCCGGCAGTGTGGAGACGGCACTGAATTATCTGCTGCGTGAAGGGACTCCGCAGCAGGGTCCGGTCTATGCCGAGGTGTACCACAGAGGCAGCGCGGATAACTGGGCGGAGCGAAACCGCCGCGATGCCTATACCGGCTGGTGCAGCGCACATGGAATGAAGCCATCGGTGGTGCGGGTGGATGAGCGGGGGGAAGAATGGACGGATTGCCTGCAGAGACTGACGCAAACCGGACAGTCTCTGCCGCCGCTGCTGGTCAACTGGTCAAGCGCCGTCCCGGATCTGTACCGGGCGGCTCACAGGCTTGGCCTGCGTATCGGCGAAGATCTGCGGATTATGGCTGCAGACAATACGATTCAAGGCCATCGTCTCAGCCTGCCTTCCCTTAGCTGTGTAGAAATCCCCTATGTCAGCATGGGGGAAGAAGCCGTCCGCTGCGTCCTGAAGCAGATGAACGGGCAGAAGGAAGAGGTACAGGCAGACAAGATTTGGCTGCCGGCTGTGCTAAGGGCAGGGGAGAGCGCATAAGGGCAAGGTTTCAAATGAAACCTTGCTTTCGCTCAGCTTGTAGTTGCGGGGCCGCGGCACCGTTCTTAATGGGACGGGGCCGTTGCCCTCGCCTAATAACACGTGTTATATATGAGGAGGAGATTGAGAATGAAGATGTTCTGGACGGAAGAGAAGCTTGCCTTAAGATTGGAGGAGCTGGAGACTTACCGGTACCGCGAGATTCTGCCGCTCAATGAATGGTCGGTGGCTGACGATAAGGACGGGAACAATGGGGTTTATCCGGCCGCGATTGCGGATGACAAGATGCTGCATCAAGGAGATGACTGGACGGGCAGCGACGTATACCTGTGGCTGCAGCGAAAAGTGCTGGTGCCTGCGGCATGGCAGGGCAAACGGGTAGTAGGCTTGTTTGACTTCGGACGGACTGGCGGAGGCAACGCCAGCGGCTTCGAGTCACTGCTGTTTCTGGACGGCAAGCCTTATCAAGGGGTGGATTCCAACCATCAGGAGGTATTCCTGGAGGCGGACGCCGCCGGCAGAGAGCTGGACTTCACCTTCAGATTATGGTCAGGCCTGAACGGCGACGGCCAGCAGACTCCCCAGGAGCACCGGATCAAGCGGTTGGAGCTTGCCTATCTGGATGAAGCGGCCGACAACCTGTATTATACGGGCCGGGCGGCGCTGGATACCTACAAGCAGCTCGCGGACAACCAGGCAGAGAAGCATGAACTGCTGATGGCGCTGAACCGTTCGTTCAATAAACTTGACTGGTCCAAACCCGGCAGCGGGGAATTCTATGCTTCAGTCCAGGCGGCCGAGCAGTGCCTGCTGGAAGCTATAACCCGGCTGGAGCAGAAGCATCCGGTTACTGTAACGGCCATCGGCCACACGCATATTGACGTTGCCTGGCTGTGGCGGCTTACCCATACCCGGGAAAAGGCGGCCCGTTCATTCTCCACCGTGCTCCGGTTAATGGAGCAGTTTCCGGAATACGTCTTTCTGCAGACCCAGCCGCAGCTCTATGCCTATCTCAAGCAGGACTACCCGGAGATCTACGCCGAGATTAAGCAGCGGGTGGAAGAAGGCCGCTGGGAGGCCGGAGGCGCAATGTGGCTGGAGGCTGACTGCAATCTGACCAGCGGGGAATCGCTGGTCCGCCAGATTCTCTACGGCACGAAATTTTTCCGTGAGGAATTCGGGGTAGACTGCAAGTATTTATGGCTGCCGGATGTGTTCGGCTACAGTTGGGCACTGCCGCAGATTCTGCGCAAGTCGGGAATCGACACCTTTATGACCACGAAGATCAGCTGGAGCCAGTACAACCGCATGCCGCATGACACCTTCCAATGGAGAGGAATCGACGGCAGCGAGGTGCTGACCCATTTCATTACCACACCGGTGAACCCGAATTCCAGCGAGTGGTACTATACGTATAACGGCGTTCTTGAGCCTTATTCCGTGCAGGGAATCTGGGACAATTACCGGGATAAGAACCTGAACCGCGAGCTGCTGCTCGCTTACGGTTACGGTGACGGCGGCGGCGGCGTCAACCGTGAGATGCTGGAGCTGCGGCGGCGGCTCGATACGATGCCTGGCATTCCCCAGGTGAAGCCGGGCCGGGCGGATGAATACTTCGAGCGTCTCCATGAAACGATTGAAGGCACGGATCGATATGTTCATACATGGGATGGGGAACTGTATCTGGAGTATCACCGGGGGACTTACACCAGCCAGGCACATAACAAGCGGATGAACCGCAAGCTGGAGCTGCTGTACCGGGAAGCGGAATGGCTGCAGGTGCTGCTGGCCGCCGAGACAGGCGGATTCGCACAATATCCTGCGGACCAGCTGCTGGAGGGCTGGCAGACTATTCTGCGCAACCAGTTCCATGATATTATACCTGGTTCTTCGATCCATGAGGTCTATCAGGATTCACGGCTGGAATATGCGGAGGCGGAGAACCTTGGCCGGGCTGTGCTTGACGCTGCCGCTGCCGGGCTTGTGAAGCTGCCTGAGACAGCAGGTACGGCTGCACCGGCGGATTCGGCGCTTCAGCAGGAATATACGCTGTTCAACAGCGCGTTCTTTGACGGCGTCCGGCTGGCAGCCGTGCCTTACAGCGGGGAGAACGCCGTCTGGACGGATGCCGGAGGCAACCCGCTTTCAGCCCAGCGCTCCGGCGGACAGTGGCTGGTTGAGGTGGCGGATGTTCCGGCGATGGGCAGCCTGGTGATCAGAGCTGCTGCCGCTGCCTCTAAGGGCAATCCTGCACCAGATGTTCCGTTTACCTGGGAGGATTCACGGCTCACGACTCCATTGTATATTCTGGAATGGAACGCGGCCGGACAGCTGAGCCGGATCTTTGACCGCAGGGAAGAACGCGAGGTGCTGGCACCAGGCGAATGCGGTAATCAGCTGCAGGTATTCGAGGATAAGCCGAAGATGTTCGATGCCTGGGATATCGATTTGTATTATCAGGAGAAAATGCGGGTGGTCAGCGATCTGAGCTCCGTAGAACTCGTAGAATGCGGTCCGCTACAGGCAGTGCTGAAATTTGTCTGGAAGTACATGGATTCCTCCATTACCCAGAAGGTGAAGGTATATACCGGAAGTGCGCGAATCGACTTCGAGACGCTGGTCGACTGGCATGAGCAGCACCAGCTGCTGAAGGCGGCATTCCCTGTGGCTGTGCGGTCTACAGAAGCTACCTATGATATTCAGTTCGGGAATGTGAAGCGGCCGACCCACTGGAATACAAGCTGGGATTATGCGCGGTTCGAGAGTGTCGGCCATCAGTGGGCCGATCTGTCGGAACGGGGATACGGCGTAAGCCTGCTGAACGACTGCAAATACGGTTATGATATCAAGGATCACACCATGAGACTGTCGCTGATCAAATCGGCAACCAATCCGGACCCGCTGGCTGATCAGGGGGAACACCGCTTCACTTATGCTTTGCTTCCGCATACAGGGGACTGGTCCACAGCGCGCACGGTGCAGGAGGCATGGGCGCTGAACAATCCACTGCTTGCTGCTGAAGGGGCTTATACTGCCGGAAGCGGCAAATCCCTGATCACCACCGATGCTCCAAACATCGCCATTGATGCCGTCAAGCAGGCCGAGGATGGCAGCGGCTGGATCGTCCGTTTCCATGAATATACGGGAACACGCTGCTCCGTGGAGCTCAGCAGTGATTACTCCGTCGCCTCATGGCAGGCCTGCGATCTGATGGAGCGTCCGCTGGAGGCGGAAGCGGTGGCCGGTCCGGCCTTCCGCCTCGATTTTAAGCCTTATGAAATTCACACGGTCCATATTACATTCGCCTAATCTAATATAGCTCTCGCAGGGGATCTCAACAGCCGTTTCAGGACTGCTGAGATCCCTTTTTTTGTTGTTTAGGAAATTATGATTTTCGTCCATTGTGTCCTGCAGAATCCCCCGGAAGTCGGAAGCTCAGTCATTAAAAGGTTAAATCCACTGATTTCGCCAGAAGCGGGCCAAAGGAGAAAATGAAGGACATAAATGCGCTTCATTTCGCCAGAAGCGGCCCAAAGGAGAAAATGAAGGGCATAAATGTACTTGATTTCGCCAGAAGCGGGCCACAGGAGGAAATGAAGGGCATAAATGTACTTGATTTCGCCAGAAGCCGGCCAAAGGAGAAAATGAAGGACATAAATGCGCTTGATTTCGCCGGGGGCTACCCCCCGATATAGTGTGAATTGAATAATGAGGTGGCTTAGGAACCTGCATTCGCTGCACAGGCCGCATAAGCTAGTGCTTAATTCGGCCGTTAGGGTGTTTTGCTGGAGCGGCAACCGCTAATCATGGTGTGACCCCTTAGTGGAGAACGATCTTGAAACGGCTGTGCCAAACCGTCTGTTCTGCATGCCTTCAGGGCGATTACGTCAATCTTTGATGCTTTCTGAAGTTCTGATGCTTTCGGGAAACGGGAGATTCATGCAAATAGTAATTCCTGTTAAATCCCGCAATTGCGGGGTTTATAAGGTCTTGTTAAGGTTAGCTCAGACAAGAAGAAGTAGACATGACTCATTACAACGAAATTAGGAGGTCTTTTGGGAATGCAACATGTACGAGGTCGGGGGATGAGCTACAAGCTGCGGCAGATAGCGCGAAATCCTTTTTTATACTGGATGGCGGTGCCAGGGTTACTGTTCTTTCTTGTATTCAGTTATTTTCCAATTTACGGAATTATGATTGCTTTTAAGGATTACGACTTCTCCAAGGGAATCACAGGGAGTAACTGGGCAGGCTTCCGTAACTTTAATTATTTTTTCACATCAGATGATTTTTGGGTGATCCTGCGCAACACGGTGCTGCTTAATGTGCTGTTTATTCTGTTTACAACGCTTGCAGCTGTTCTGATAGCCCTGATGTTCAATGAGATCCGCAACAAGTATTTCAAAAGAATATCGCAATCACTGATCTTTCTTCCTTATTTCATGTCCTGGATTGTGATTGGCATGCTTGTCCAGTCGTTTCTCGGCGGTGAATCGCCTCCGGTAAACGCCTGGCTGCAGAATCTGGGCTTTGAGCCGGTCAACTGGATGTTTGAGTCGGTGCTGTGGCCATGGATTCTGACGGTTATCCGGGTCTGGCAGGGAGCAGGCTACCTTTCCATTATCTTTTTGGCGGCGATCACCGGAATTTCCGAGGATCTGTATGAAGCAGCCCGGATTGACGGCGCCTCGAAGCTGCAGATTATGATGAAAATTACGCTGCCTCTGCTGATACCGACGATCTCCATCATGACCCTGCTTGCAGTCGGCAAAATATTCAACGGAGACTTTGCCATGATTTATGCTATTATCGGGGATAATTCTCTGCTGTACCCTACCACCGATGTTATCGATACCTTCGTATTCCGCTCGATGAGGCAGCTCCATGATTTCGGAATGTCCTCTGCGGTAGGCTTGTTCCAGTCCGTTATGGGTCTGATCTTTGTAATTATCGCCAATGCGGTTACCCGCAAAATGTCCAAAGAATCTGCTTTGTTCTAGGAGGAAATGATGAAACAGCCGTTGTCTGACCGCTTTTTTACTGCTGCTGCCTATATTATTCTAGTTCTCTTCACCCTGTTCTGTATCTTTCCCTTTCTACTGATGGTAATCGGATCCTTCACCGATGAGGGTGAACTGATTGTAAACGGTTATTCGCTCTTTCCCAAAAAATTCTCGGTTGCCGCTTATCAGGCGCTGCTGCATTCCGATGCCCTGTACCAGGGTTATGGTGTTACACTAATCGTTACGGCCCTCGGCACACTGACCGCACTTTGCATATCAGCCATGCTCGCCTATTCACTGGCCAATAAACGGAATGTGCTGCAGACGCCGTTTTTGCTCTTTTGCTACCTGCCGATGCTTTTCTCAGGAGGGATTATTCCTTTCTATATTGTGGTCAGCCAATGGCTGCATCTGCAGAATACCATCTGGGCGCTTATTCTTCCGCTGCTCTGCCAGCCTTTCCTGGTATTTCTGCTGGTCAGCTTCTTCCGGACCGTGCCGGAGGAGCTGGAGGAAGCGGCCCGGATTGACGGTGCCAATGAGATGAGAGTGTTCTTCCAGATTATTCTGCCGATCTCCAAGCCGATTCTGGCTTCCGTAGGATTGTTCTATGCCCTGTATTATTGGAACGACTGGTTTATGGGCCTGATGTTCGTGGACAACGAAAAGCTGTTCCCGCTGCAATTGATCCTGCGCCGGATGGTCTCCAACATGGAAGCGGCGAAGAATCTGATTCCGGCTTCCGCAGCGATTGCCACCCAGGCTCCGACCTACGGAGTGCGTATGGCTACAACTGTCCTGACGATCGGGCCGATCGTCCTGCTGTATCCGTTTTTGCAAAAGTATTTCGTCAAAGGCCTTACCGTCGGTGCTGTCAAAGGCTGACCTGATCACGGCATTAACCGGAATTTCCGGTTATCGCATATAAGCATTACACATTTAGGGAGGGTTATAAAAATGAAAAGAAAATTTCTAAGTACCACCCTGGCTGCGACCCTGTCACTTTCCATGCTGCTTGCCGGCTGTGGCGGCAATAACGGAAACAACGGGGCTGCGTCCGATGCAACAAACGCTCCGCAGACTGCCGAACCAACCACTGCGGCAGAGACGCCCAAAGAAGTTGTGGCGCTCAAAGCCTTTTTCCCTGGCGATAAACCAACCGGATTCGACGATGTACTCAAGGCCGTCAATGAGAAGCTGAAAGCCGACAATGTCGGGGCTTCGCTGAATATTAATTTCCTGCCCTGGTCCGACTACGGAAATTCGGTATCCGTGAAAATGTCCGCCGGTGAAGAATTCGATATGTATCTGGATGCTCCGTGGCTGTCCATGTCCCAAATGATCGCCAGCGGGTCGATTATTCCACTGGATGATATGGTAGCGGCGCGAAAGGAATTGAAGGAATCCATTCCCGATCAAATGTGGGAAGCGAACAGATTTGGCGGCAAAATCATGGGAATTCCACTTGGAACCACGCAAGGAACACTTTACGGGTTCGTAATCCGCAAGGACCTGCGTGAGAAATATGGCATGCCTGAACTGAAAACGGTGGCAGATGTGGAGAAATTCCTGTACACCGTCAAAGAGAAGGAAAGCGATATTAAGCCGTTTATTATCGACGGACGCAGAGCGGATAAGCTGTCTATCGTCTTCTCGGATACCGCAAATACAGCACAGAACGATATCGAAACTTCCGTTCCGATGTTCTACTACTCTAATAGCGACAAGAAGGTTGTCGGCGCTTGGGATGCCGCAACGTTTGATCAGGCGTTTGACCGTTCCACCAAATATTACAAAGACGGCATTCTGTCCAAAAACATTGCCCAGGAGCAAAATGCTGTAACGTTGTTCAACCAAGGTAAATACGCCGCTACCCTGTATGCCAGCGACGGTGTAGAAGGCCTGAAATATATGGACGTTCTGAAAAATGCCGGGGCCGAGCTTGAAGTAGTCGTTCCTTATGATGAAGCTTCCAAACCGTATTCGACCTTCCAGCAATGGAATTTCTTCTGTATCCCAAAAGCATCCAAGAACGCCGAACTCGTTATGGATGTAGCCAACTGGCTGTCCATCAAGGAAAATCATGACCTGCTGGAGTATGGTGTGGAAGGCAAGGATTGGGAAGCTTCCGGAGATTTGGGGTTCAAGCAGCTGTCCGAATATTCGTTCCCGGGCTTTGTAATGACTTGGCGTCCAACGCTTGTGCGCACTCCGGACAACATGCTGCCCGGCGATCAGGAATGGTTCGAGAAGTCGAGAGATGCTGAGACCTTTACACTCAGCCCGGTTTCCGGATTCAGCTTCAATGCCGAAGCCGTGAAGACGGAATATGCCAAGGTTACCCCATTCTTTGATTCCATTTATCTGCCGTTGTCCCAAGGCGTAGTGTCTGTGGACAAAGGAAAAACGATGCTGAAGGATAAAATTCTCGGTGTCGGCGGACAAAAGGTTATTGATGAAATTCAAAAGCAGATCGATGCTGTAACAAGCGCGCAATAATTCTGAAATTTAAATCTTATGAATTGAAAGAGGAGATCGTGTGATAGAAGTACGCAGTTTGCATAATCCGATTATTACAACAAGTGACGTCAAGCCTTCCCGTCCTGATTTCAAAGTGCTCGGCGCTTTCAATGCCGGGGTTGCCAGCTGCGGAGATGAGACCATCCTGCTGCTTAGAGTGGCTGAGGCGCCGATCTCCACTGAACCCGGCGAGCTGCTCATCCCGATACTGAACGAAACGGACGGGAAGGTCAGGGTGGAACGTCTGGCGCTTGACGATGAACGGTATGATTTCTCCGATTCGCGCTTCGTCGCTGAGAACGGGAAGATGATTATGCTGACTTCCATGTCCCATCTTCGGGTTGCGCGCAGCCGCGACGGTATCCATTTTACGATCGAAGACCGGCCGGCCCTGTTTCCGCAGGGGGTGCTGGAGTCCTGGGGGATTGAAGATCCCCGCATTACCGCCATCGGCAGCAAATTCTATATCACGTACAGCGCGGCCTCCATCCGTGGAGTGGGTGCAGGGCTGGCTGAAACGGAAGATTTCAAGGTGTTTAAACGCCATGGCATTATGCTGGCCCCCGAGAACAAGGATGTGATGCTCTTTCCGGAGCAGATCGGCGGGAAATATTATACGCTTCACCGGCCGGTTCCCCATTCCTTCGGCGCTCCGGAAATGTGGATTGCCGAATCCGAGGATCTGATCCATTGGGGCAAGCACCGCTTTCTGATGGGGCTGCGTCCCGGGGAGTGGGACGGAGGAAGGATGGGCGGAGGCGCCGTTCCGTTTCGGACGGAGCGCGGCTGGCTGGCCCTGTATCACGGAGCGGACACGAAGCACCGTTATTGTATGGGAGCCGTTCTGCTCGATCTGAAGGACCCCGGTAAGGTGCTTGCGCGCTCGGTGCGTCCGTTCATGCAGCCGGAGGCCGATTACGAGCTGAACGGATTCTTCGGAGGCGTAGTTTTCTCCTGCGGCGCCCTGCTGCTGGGCGAAACCGTCCGGATGTATTACGGGGCAGCGGATGAAGTGATGGCTGTTGCCGATATTCCGCTCCAGGATATTTTTGATACCCTGTCTTACGAAGAGCCGCTGATTTAGTTCTATTACGCAATGAAAGACCAAATCCGGTGCCTCGAGTCATTGACATAGGGCACCGGATTAAACTATCAGGAGGGGGAATATTGTAATGAAAAAAAGGCTGATTAGAGTGCTTTCGATTAGTATTCTTTCAGTAATATTTTTATCGAGTATTTTTGGTAGCGCTTTCGCAGCTTCTGGCAGCTTCACTGTTGCTGACAGTACGATTACTTCATCAGATTTGGCGGACAATACCGCGACTCAACAACGATGGCTTTCAGTGCCCGAATCACGCATTGTGATGAATCCCGGCAATCATCCGGACAGCGGGCCGCATTTCCCGCTTGGCAGCGGTTACTATGTCGAGGGCAAGGCCAAAGGACAGGATCGCCTGCTGGAGATATTCCATGCAAGCGGGATGGCTCCATTGAGCTCATCTGAACATAAAGTTGTGGCTTTTGATGAGCCGTTCGACAATCTAACTGCGAATCATTGGATTACCTCGGGAGTAAGCGCCGTATCCGAGGAAGGAAAAGCGATAACCACAGTCACTACGCCGGATGGATGGGGAAGCATCTCTTCCAAGACAATCACTGTAAATCTTACAGATTCACCTTATCTTTCTGTGACTGTGCCCAGTTCGACAGGCAAGTGGGCGCTCAAGATTGACAAGAACTGGCAGCGTGTCGTGCAGAATGACACTTCGGCTACAGGAACATTTACGTATGACCTCAGGAATTTGGCGGACACCAGAGAGTTGACGGGTACGCAGTCTTTTAAGGTGATGCTCTTTGCCAGCGGGGGAACCGGTAAGACTGCGTTTTTTGACTCCCTGCAGTTTTATAGCTTGCCGGCAGGGGCAGAGTTTCCCGCAGATGGCAAAATGATCCGATTCGAGGACAATTTTGATGGGCTTGTCTCCCAAGAGTGGTCAACCGCCTCAAGTTACGGCAATGGGGTAACAATAACCTCTGACGGCAACTTGGGCAGCGTGATTATGGGATCGGATGCAGGCTACGGAGCGGTGGAGCGCCAAGTTACAGTTAATGTCAGCGAGACACCTTCATTGTCCGTCAAAATTCCGGCAACGACCGGCAAGTGGGCGATTAAGCTCAATACTGGACAAGATGGGGATGCCTACGTTTTACAGACCGACACGTCTGCAACTGGTGTGTTTACGTATGACCTCGCTGGAATTACAGGCTGGGAGGGTTCACGAACCTTTAAGATCAAGCTTTATCAGATTGGAGCAAAGGGTACATCGACAAAAATCGACCGGCTATCGATTCACGCCGACGACCGCTGGTTGAATTCGGCAGTATTATCGACTTCAACCTGGCGTCCTGAAGCAATGGATTTTTACGGAGAATACGCTGACGGGACAATTACAGGTTCCGATCTTTTCTTCGACAGAGATTCGATCACGCGCACGGTCATCTCCAATCTAACTCAAGGAGCTGTCGCAGTGGCAGGAGAGTACGCCGGATCGGTATCGTATGACACAGCTAAGAATGTATTAATCATCGTCGATAACGATAAAGAGTATACCCGTGCTATCGCTTTGCCACAGGGTACAATTCCGCTGTTTTTCAACTCGGAGAGCGACATGCGATTAGGGCGGAATAGTATAACGGCGCCTCCCTCTCCGTCGGGGTACTGGGCTGCTGTCATGCCTGGACAGGGATCAAATGCTATCGGCGTCGGCTTTGCGGTCGGGGGAGACGCGAGTGCAGCTGCAGAAGCCGTTATAAGAGGAAAGTCGGCAGCGTCGCTAGAGAATGCAGCGTTAAGCAGAGCGGATTGGAAAGATTACTGGGATGAATTTCTGGCCAAGATTCCAGCGGTCGAGGACTTCGCGATCCGCAATGTAGATACTGTTGGTGTGACATCTGAAGATGTTAAGAAGATGTACTATATGGCTTGGATCGATCTTGATCAGAACGTATTGCCTGCCACGCCGGAACGTGGCGGTTCGCATCGACAGATCGCGACAGGCAAGCCGTCGATGTACACATCCGGACCGCACGGGGCGGAAGCTTCGGCGAGTTGGGACTCATTGTTCGGCATGCAGTACATGGCTTACATTGATCCGGAACTCGCATGGGAGTCTTTCGAGGGTATGATGTCGGCAGTCGAAGCGAACGGTGCGCTCGGAGGCGAGTCACTTCCCGCACGCAAGGCACAGACGGCTTGGATTCTCTACCAAGTGACAGGCGACAAGGTTCGTCTTGAAGGGCTCTATGATAGCCTTGCCCGTCACTTGCGCTGGTCTGCGGATAATCTGCGCTGGAACTTTGGAGACGGCGGGGAGCAAGAACGGGATGCGGAATTCGTCGTATCGCTGATTATTGATGATGGGTATGCGCGGCAGATTGCTGAGGTTCTGAATAAGCCAGCAGATGTATCTGAATGGACGAATGCAGCCGCTGGTTTGACCCAGAATTACAAAGATTGGTTCTTTCCGCAAGAAGGGACAACGCTGTACAAACATTGGCTTGACGGCAGTCATTCTGACGATACAGGGCTGACGATGTATGTATCGACCGGTTTGCACGTGCCCGATCTGCCCGATTACTATGTCGGCGAACTGATCAAGCGCTTTCAATCAGAATATAACCCAGCCGTTCAACTTGCAGGTCTGGGCAATGAAGCGCTTAAGGCGCCGGACGCCCAGTTCATGACCTACGGGTTGCTCGATCAGGGGAAGGCTAATGAAGCTTCCGTATTGATCAACGCTTTCACACGCGACATTGTACGAACCAAGACATTCGCCGAGGTGTATCAGAAGTCTTCAGACGACATTACCGCCATGCCGATTGCGCGGAGCGTCTATCCTTCCCTCTTCGGTAATATCCATCTGATCGATAATTTGTGGATAAGCAACGGATACCGTATGGATCTTGGAGTTCCGGCATTTGTACGAATGCCCGGTGCCAATGGAGGGATCAGCGGACTGACCTGGATGGGCAAGCTGTTCGAGGTAAACATCGACGGCGAGGTGATCCGGCTGTCTGGAGAAGCGACGAAACTTCCGGGTGCATGCACTTCTATCCGTTCACAGGTGGGTCAGACGATTCAATGGGACGGAAGCAGTTGTATTCTGTATCCGCCCATTCCTGCAGCCCCGGCTGATCTGACGGGCATGGCGTACGATCAAGAAGTTTCTTTGAGATGGTCTCCTGCGGATCATGCGGAGAGCTACAAGGTTTACCAATATGAAGTCCCGACAGATCCGAATAATCCGAACGTTTGGGAAACTGTCGGTTCCGGCATTACCGGCTCCTCGTATAAGATCGAAGGATTGACGAATGGTACAAGTTATGCATTCGCCGTGAAAGCAGTGAATGCGGCAGGCGAGAGTCCATTCTCGCAGGCGGTAATTGCGGTGCCGACAGCGGTATTGCCGGACGCGCCGGACGCGCCGGACCGCCTGAACGCAGTAGCGGGTGACGGCCAAGTGATACTGAACTGGAACGCCATGCCACGCAGTGTAACCTATACCGTGTACCGTTTCGAAGGCACCGAGGCGCCGCTGGATCCGGCTCAGTGGATCGAGGTCGACCAGGCTGTGCAGGGCACATCGTACACGGTGACGGGCCTAACGAACGGGTTGAGTTATGTGTTTGCGGTGAAGGCCGCCAATCCGGGAGGCGTAAGCGGCTTCTCGGGCATCGCAGCGGCATCGCCGGTGGCAGCCCTGCCACAGCTGCCACAAGCGCCGGACCACCTCAGCGCTACGGCAGGCAATGGACAAGTGACATTGAACTGGAACGCTGTGGCCGGAACGGTCAGTTACGCGGTGTACAAGCATGAGGGCACTTCAGCTCCGGAGATTCCGGGAGCCTGGGTACTGGTGAAGGAAGGGATTACCGGAACCTCATACACGGTCACCGGTCTGACGAACGGCACCAGCTATGCGTTCGCGGTAAAGGCGGCTAATCCGGAAGGAGCAAGTGAACTCTCCGGGGCAGCGACTGCGGTACCTGTGTTGCCGCAGCCGGAGCCTCCGGTAGAGGACAATCCGAACCCGAGTCCGGGCCAAGGCACGCCGCCGGTGACAGATAACTCGGTCATCAAGTCGGCAACCGGAACAATTACCCTTCCGGCGGGCCGGGCGGGCGAAGTCAGCCTGGGCGACCAGGTAACGATCTCGGTACCGGCAGGAGCGGCAGAGCAGGAGCTGCGGATCACCATCGCGAAGGTGGCCGATATTGCCCAGCTGAGCAAGGATCAGGGCACACTCGTCAGCGAGGTGTTCGAGGTGCTGAAGAATCTGAGCGGAACCTTCAAGCATCCAGTTACACTGTCGCTGAAGTTCGATCCTGCAGCGGTGAAGGCAGGCCAGCGGGTCGCGATCTTCTATTATGACGAAGCCCAGAAGGTGTGGGTAGAAGTGGGCGGTAAGGTGGAAGGCAGCCGGATCACCGCCGAGGTGGATCACTTCACCAAGTTCGCGGTACTGGCCGTGGATGTGAAGACAGAGGAGGGCAGCGAGCAACCGCAGCCGCTGCCGAACTTCACGGACATCGCCGGACACTGGGCGGAGACCCTGATCCGCAGTGCGGCCGGCCTGAAGCTGGCCGGGGGCTATCCGGACGGCAGCTTCCAGCCGAACAAGTCCGTGACACGCGCGGAATTCACGGTCATGCTGATGAATGCGCTGAAGAGCGGAGCGGCAGGCTCAGCCTCAACCTTCAAGGACCAGGAGAAGATTGGCGCCTGGGCAGCTGAAGCAGTGGCTCAAGCGGCCAGCGCGGGAATCGTCAGCGGATATGAGGACGGCAGCTTCCGCCCTAACGCGGTAATTACGCGGGCGGAGATGGCGGTTATGATCGCGAAGGCGCTGGGGCTGCCGCTGGAACCGGCAGCGGGCACAAGCTTCACCGACGACGCGAAGATTCCGGCATGGGCAAAGGCCGCAGTCAAGGGCATCCATGCGCTGGGCATCCTAGAGGGCCGCGGCGCAGGCCGGTTCGCCCCTTCCGAACAAGCGACACGAGCCGAGGCTGTGACGATGCTGCTTAGAATGCTTGAGCATAAAGAGTAGCTAAGCGGAAGTTTTAAGAGCAGGGGCGAGAGGCAGGTCAAGAGCATTTTTCTTGATCTGTCTCTTTTTCATATTTTAGGAAATGCAAAAAAGCTGCCCTAAAGACCTTTTATGGTCAATAGGGCAGCAATATTTGTTACTGTCCAGCAGCATACACTCGAATCTCTGAAGCTCCGCAGCGGCTACCGCTCCCGGAACCTAATCTATTTGTTGGATTTGCGGTATACAGCCGGAGTCACTCCGTATCTTCTTTTGAAGGCAATATAAAAAGTGTTCAAAGAGGAAAAACCATATTTCAGTACAATTGGCTCAATCGGTGCATCGCTGCTTACCAGTTCCCCGCAAATCATACTCAGCCGCTTCTCGGATATCGTCTCCGTGATAGAGCGGTTGGTTTCATTCTTGTATAGATTTCTGATGTAGTTTACAGAGAGGCCAAGCTCATCTGATAACATCTTGACTGACAGATTGGCATCTGTCAGATGTCCCTCGATGATGCTGTCTACCTGTTCAACCAGGCCGGCGTTCCTCGAAACGCTGCGCGCTTCGGCAAGCTCATCCAGGAATTGGGCGGCCATGCCTGACATCCAATGTGTAACGGCCTCCAATGTTTCCAGCTTGATAATCTGATTCTCCAGTGTTGTCATACTCCAGGAGCTGGGCAGCACAGACTGGTGAGACACCTCCTGCATCGACCTGCGGATATCCATAAATAAAGTAATCAATGACATTTTAGATTCAAAATAAGGTCGTTCCCGCAGCGAAGAGACCGCGGTATACAGACTTTCCAGGAAGGAGGGGGTATCCGTTTTATTGATGGCCTGTTCCATCTGGCGCTCAAGCTCAAGCGGCATGTGATACAGCTCTGCAGCCCCTGTATCGGAATTCCCCTCAATAATGAATGACCCATGGCCCATTCTGAACCGTTCCTGGGTCATTTCATAGCTTTCCATATAACCCTCATGCAGTTCTGCTAAACCTTCCAAATACTTACCGCAGGCGACCGTGGTTCCAATGGATAAAAACTGCTCTACGAGCCTCTGTGCCTGCCGAAGTTTCTCGGTAAAGATGGCTGCGGACTGCCCCCTGTCTACCGGAAGAAGTACCGCAATATGGTCTTTGCCCATATCCACGGTCTGAATTCCGTACACGCCATCGTTCTGCAGGGCTTCCTGAATGATATTGGCCATGGCGAAGCGCAGGAGCCGCTGGTCTTTATCCGAATAGCGCAGGCTAAAGTCTGCGAAATGATCAATACGGAAGATGGAAATCGTTATATTATCCTCCGGGAGTTCAATACCGAGGTCATTGCAGCTATTTCGGATCTCTGAAATAGTTTGCGAGGGTTCCCCCAATAATTCCCGTATGAACCGTTCCCGTGCCAGTACCTTATTATGCCGTCCATGTTCGGCCAGTTCATGGATTCTTTCATTCTGCGCGACAAATACCCGTGATAGATACACAAGCTCGTTAGCCTCCTGTTTACCGTCCCGTTGCTGCGCCTGATGCTGTTCCATAACGTTGTGGACGAGCTCCTGAATGGGCGAATATACCCGCTTAGATAACAGAATAATCACCCATAACGATGTGGCAAATAAGCCGGCAAACAACAGCAACGTCAGATTTCGCAGAAACGTTATTTTGCTTAAAATAATAGATTTAGGGATAGTCTCAAGAAATTTCCAGTTCTGGATACCGTTGATCGAGGTGTTGGCGTAGACCAGCATCTGGTCCTCCTGACCCTGCGGCTTAAAAATCTGCCAGCCGTTCGGGCTCTTCCCGCCGGCCAGGCTGAATTCGCTGATCTGTTCCTGATCCAGCTTTACGGTACTGAAGACAAGCTCGTTCTTATCATTGAGTACAAAGATGCTAGTTTCCAGATAATTGCTGTTATTCTGAAGCAGGGTCATGATGCTGTCGGCATCGACATTCAGGACAAAAGCAGAAATGGATTTTCCGGTCTCATAGGGAATGATTGCCGTAATGACCTTTTTCACTTTGCCGGACTCCAAAGGCAGCGGGATGGAGCGAGGGATCAAAAAGGCTCCGTCCGTCAGCTTGCGGGTCCGCAGCCGCTGCAGCACCTCCTGATCATAAAAGCTGTTAAAATCGGTTAAGCCCAGCCGGGAGTCAAGAATTTGCTGCGTATAATCATTAATAAGATAGACGGAGTCCAGGGACGGATTGCCGTTCTTGACATTCATCAGCCGGCTCCATACTGCATAGGTATCCAGATCGCTATGTTTCTCTGAAAGCGCATATGATTCGATTTGCACGTCAGAGCTGGAGGAGTAGGCATAATTGATGGACCATTCCATAAGCTGGGCAGTATTCTTGGCGCCGTTGATCAGCAAGGATTTGGAGTGGTCGCCGATTTCCTCAAGCAGCGTTTTGGAGGAAAGGGAATAGAGCGCAATAAAGGAAACAGCTAGTACCAATACATTGGCGCTGACGAAATAAATAATGATTTTCATAAAAGTAGGACGCTGTTTAAAAAGTAACCGGGATCGTTTGAATTTGTGCATGCTCTGCTCCCGTCTGTGTCTCTATGAATGGATTATATTGCTTTATTATTGTATCACACCGATGCTTTTAATGAAGTTAATCGATGGTTTTTGAAACTGTGATGCTTTTGAGAATATAGGAAATTATGCAGAGCATTCTGAGGACAACTGCAGATATGAAATCATCATTTCCCGGGTGATAAACAAGGTTGTGGGTCTTATCGGATGGGGAAAATGAAGTGATTTTCCGGAAATGTTCGTAGGAGCTTAAGCAATGCCAATCCGAGCGGCAAGGGACTGTCCAAAAGTAGGTTTTCTACGGCGAAAGACAGTCTTCTATTTTCATGCCGAAAACGAAGATTTTTAAATAATTGTTAGACAGTCTGACGTACGGTTTGATGAGGAGGGGCTGAATTTACTCAGGCCTTTACTCTAGCATTATAATAATATGCCCGTAAATTATTTCATCGCCTTTTGATCAGACACTATAGGACTTATCTAAATGATACCTGTAGTATTTGAAAACATGTTGCTCGTTAATAATATGAACAGGCAAAGTATGCTCAGCTATAAGCTGGAAACCGCAATATTCCAAAACTTTCTGAGATGGAATGTTATCAATCCCTGCGGTTCCTATTAAATATGGAATATCATAATGCTTCTCTATCCATCCAAGAGTTGCTTTCGCGGCCTCCTTAGCATAACCATTCCCTCTTGCGAATGGAAGCAACCCATAGCCAATTCAGGCTCATGTAGTTCATCATGTATTTGTGCAGCGATCTGTCCTACAATATCACTTGTTTTCTTCTCAAAGAGTCTAAGCATACGGTTCCAGTTACAATATCCATTTTTTCATAATTTGAAAGTTGTCAGTCAAAAAATTCTTATGCCCTGAATTTTTGTTGTTGCCATCCTTCATACTAGCAGTTTACTAAATTGATCAAAATCTCTGTCGGTGAAGGATCTGACAATCAAACTTTCTGTTTCGATATAAACATTACTTAAGTAACTCATTATATAACCCTCTCCTTATATTTCCAATACCTTAATATTACCTGAATCCACTGTACAGCTGAGAGCTGAATTCAAATCAAAAAATATTGAACATATGACAAATAAGTTGGAATTTAAAGCGTTTTCAGATGCTTATATAATAAAGTTAAGATAAAAGAAAAGGGGTTACAAATATTGACTAACTTGTTTTATAAGCCGAACGGGGCTTGGGTAGGAAACCTTATTCTTTTTTACAAAGACGGCAGCTTCCGTTTGTTCTATCTTCATGACTGGAGGGAGAACAAAGCGATTCATGGATAAGGAACCTCTTGGTTTGAGATCCGTACAAGCGATTTCGTGAACTACGAAGAAAAAGGCGAAATGCTGAAGCACGGAGGTGCGAGTGAGCAGGACCTGAACTGCTATACCGGCTCGATCATCGAAGCGGAAGACGAATATCATCTGTTCTATACCGGTCTCAATCCGAATCCGGAATTCGTCGAGGACGGAGTGCCGCTCCAATGTGTCATGCACGCTGTGAGCACGGATATGGAATCGTGGCGAAAAATTTGTGAAGATACCGTCTATTCGGACGGGAGTCAATACGAGAGACATGACTGGCGTGACCCTTTCGTGTTCTGGAACGATGAGGCGGGAGAGTACTGGATGCTTCTTGCTGCAAGGAACAAGCAAGGTCCTTCCCGGCGCCGCGGAAGCATCGGACTCTGCGCTTCCAGTGATCTTAAGAAATGGGAGATCCGCAAGCCATTCTGGGACCCGCAAATGTACGTTACGCACGAATGCCCGGACTTATTCCGCATCGGGGACTGGTGGTATCTCGTTTACTCGACGTTCTCGGAGCGGTTTGTCACTCATTACCGCATGAGCAAGTCACTGAGCGGACCTTGGACTGCGCCAAGAAACGACGCGTTTGATGCCAGAGCGTTCTACGCCGCCAAAACCTGGAGCGACGAAAACAAGCGATATGCCTTTGGGTGGGATCCGAGCAAGGAAAATGAAGATGATTACGGCGATTGGCAATGGGCGGGAAATCTGGTTGTGCACGAAATCGTTCAGCAGCAGGATGGGACGTTAACGGTCCATATGCCGGAGACGGTCTCCGGCCATTTCGTAAGCCGGCAGGCGGCCAAGTGGGACTTGCGGATTGGGGAATGGACGGAAACATTGAGGGCGGTGTCACTGTGGAGGCAGATGAGACCTTCGCCTGCCTGTCCGCTGGCGCCATGCCGGATACCTGCAAGATTATGGCCCGGCTGTCTTTCACCAAAGGAACCCGAAGCTGCGGCATCATGCTTCGCGCAAGCGGGGATATGGACGAGGCCTATTATATTCGCCTGGAACCCCTCTATAACCGTCTGGTGTTCGACATGTGGCCACGCAAGATAAAGGGTGAGGCGCAGTGGCACATCGACAGAGACCGTCCCCATGCCGTAGAGTTGGAAGTGCCGGCTGAGCTGCGGGCCGGCACGGTGTATGATCTGGAGATCGTTGTGGAGAATTCGGTTTGCGTCGTATACTTGGGCGGCCAGGTTGCTATGACCACACGTTTGAATAATTTGAAAGCAGGCAGCTGGGGCTGCTTTGTGCAGGAAGGCCGGGCCAATTTCGAGCAGGCATCTATTTCGGTTCCCAACTAACAGGAGGTCATGTAGATGAAATGTTATATCAAAAGATTGGCCTTGGCGTTATCGCTTGTTATTCTTGTGGCATTGATGAGCGCATGCGGAGGCGGCAAAAACAATAACGGTGCCGCAGGAAACGGTTCGACAACTCCGGCGAAGGCAGAGAAGAAAACCTACAAATGGTTCGTAGCCCGCGGCGTGGACAGCCCTCCGGCGGTTACTGTAAAAGATATTGCCGACGAGTTCTCCCAAACACATCCGGAATTCGAGCTGGTGCTGGAAGGCACCGGGGATCGTCCGTCCTATCTGCAGAAGCTGCGGACCCTGATTGCGAGCAACGAGATGCCCGCTATGTTCGATACCGATCCGGATGCCTATGCCTCCAAGCTGGTTGAGCAGGGCAAGCTTGTGGATATGAAAAAACTGCTGCAGGAGCTTGGGAAATACGATGAATTCTGTCCGGTAGCCTTGCAATATCAACAGTTCGCAGATGGCAGCATGTACACCTTCCCCCTCGAATACGGGATAGAGGTATTCTGGTACAACATCAAGATGTTCAAGGATCTCGGCCTGGAGCCGCCTAAGACGTTCGATGAGTTCATGAAGGTGGCAGAGAAGCTGAAGCAGGGCGAGATTACACCGATTGCTGTCGACGGCAAGGACAAATGGCCGGTACTCCGGTATCTGGCGTACAAGCCTTTCCGCATGACCGGCAATGATTTCATCGAAAATGTGAAGCAGGGCAAAGCCTCCTTCAAGGACCCGGCCGGCATGGCAGGTATTAATTTCGTTCGCGATTTGGGCATTAAGGGATACTTCCAGCAAGGATTCACGGCAACGAATTACACAGCGGCGCGCGACCTGTTCCTGGGCGGCAAAGCCGGTATCTATTACATGGGTTCGTGGGAAACCATGAATTTCGCAAATGATAAACTGAGCGCGGACATGAAGGATAACATTGGATTCTTCCGTCTTCCCATGATGGACGGCGCCAAGACGGCAGACAATGACTATTTCATCAACTCCGGCATAGGTGTTGCCTTCAACCAGGAGACCTTCGATGATACGATGAAGGAATTTGTCCAATTCCTTCTGGAGAAGTACCCGGAAGCCAATACGAAGAAAGGCGAGTTCTCACCTTTCATGTATTCGCTGGATCAGACGCAAGGAATGCCGGAAATTTTCTATAAGATTCAAGAGGAAATCGCGAAATCGGGAAGCGTCTTCGCGGTACCGTGGGATACCCGCCTTGATCCGGCCACGAATGAGCTGCTTGGTAACGAGCTGAATGCTCTGGCGCTGGGCGTTCATTCCCCGGAGGAATTCGCGGAGCTCATGGATCAGGCCATTAAAGAAAACGCGCCGAAATATTTCAAATAGCCGAATTGCACCAACGGCCAGCCGGGAGCCCGGAGCTTCTTCCTGGCATCTGTTTCGTTCGATTAAGATGCCACTGATTAAGCCAGTACTCATGGTGTCTATCATTATGGCTACTACAGGCGCGCTGAAAGGGTTCGACATCCCGTATCTCATGACGAACGGGGGACCCGGCCGTGTTACGGAATTGTTGCCGACGTATATATACAAAACCGCATTCTCCAGTCTGGACTTCGGCTATGGCAGCGCGATGGCCGTCTGTATCGTCATAGAAAGCCTCATTGCAGTTGCCTTTATCAGACGGATGATGGACAGTAAGGAGACCTGAAGATGAATTTACCGGCTATACCAAGGCGTTGATTGTTACTATTTCCTTTGTTCTACTTGTCATTCAAGTGTATCCGATTGTCTGGGTGTTTATCTCCAGCTTTAAGGCACCTACCGATTTTTCCGGTGATAATCCGCTTAGTCTATCCAGCCACTTCACCTTTGAGAATTATCTGAGCGTGTGGAATAAAGGGAATTTGGGAACGTATTTCTCCAACAGTCTGATCGTTGCCGTAACAACTATTGTGCTGGTGATCCTGTTCAGCGCGATGGCCGCTTTTGTGATTGAGAAGATGACTTTTAAATGGAGCCAAAGCGTACTCTTCCTGTTTCTGTGTGGCATTATGATTCCGATTCAGGTGGTGCTCATCCCGCTGTTCATTCTTTATAACAAAATGGGTATTATTAACACGCTCACCTCGCTGATTCTGCCCCAGGTAGGGTTGCGCTGCCCATCTCAATCTATCTTTTCGTGAGCTTCTACAAATATATCTCGAACGAAATTATGGAGGCGGCTGTGATGGACGGCTGCGGCGTTTATCAGGTGTTCTGGCGGATGATCTTCCCTCTGTCCCGAAATACGAATGTGACGGTTGTCGTCATGAATCTGATTTTCGTCTGGAATGAGTTTATCTTCGCAAATACGTTCATTCACGACCTGAAATCGCGTACCATTCCGGTTGGCTTGATGGACTACATCGGCCAGTATGGCTTAACCGACTGGGGAGCAACCTTTGCCGCTATCAGCATCACGACGATTCCGACCATGCTGGTGTACTTCAGCTTCAACAAGAGCGTTATTTCCGGTATGACTGCAGGGGCAACCAAAGGTTAATCTCCCATATACCTTGGACTGAAGGTATACTGTAAGCATCAGGTTTTATACTCTCCTCAGTCAGAGGGATGTTATGAAGTAGCGAAGACCGTCTCAAGGGCGATCTAGCGTCTGGAGCGCAAATCAGAGCAAGCGGGAAATCGCCCGGATCTTCGATTCGCCAGAGCACTCAATCAAGCGGTATTTACCGATCTCATCGTTCATGGGGACAGCCCATCGTTTGACCAAACGCCATAAGAACGATACAACCAGTTTGCGGCCATCCTGATCGGAAGCCCGTCAGCGGTCTGGGTAGAACGTATGAAGAACAATAACGTTACAGATGCTCTTCTGAGCTTCCTGGCAGATCGCGGAATTGTCGTGGAGCTGCTCTACGAGCAGCAGAAAATCATCTTGTTATGTATGGCAAGTCTGGAGGATTGCGCTGTATTAACGGACATCCTGGTAGCTGCAGCCGGGGCATTTTCGAGCGGAAGCTCACCGGATGGCATTTCTTTGTCCCTCGGAATCGGTGAGGTTGTAACTGAAATCATGCAGGCGCATCTCTCTTTCTTGTTAGCCGACCAAGCCTGCCAAATTGCTGTGTTCTTCGGCATGCCGGTCATGGAGGTGAACCGGTGGACGAAGATCTGTCATGTTTCCGGCAGATGGCTCTCCGACTGGTCTGAACAGGTGGATTCCTGCGTCCGCTACGCCCATGAAGATTTCGAAGAGCTGCTGGGACGCTTGGTGGAATGGGGAACGGGGCGATTGATCGCTCCTGCTGCCCTGAAGAAGGCGGGGATCCAATGGGCTAACTGGTTTCATGATCTGATCGAGGAGGACTATGGAATCAAGCTTGAGAAGGTGAGCGGAGACCGCACGCGGCTGACGGACAGAATGCTGGAAGCACCGGATTGGATGTCATTGCAGAAGCAGTGCCAGGATTTGGCGCTAAGCGTGCAATTCTATTTGAATGTAACGAAGACCTCCCTGAAAGAAAAGGTGGTTGATGAGATCAAAGCTTATCTGGACTCCCATTACCATGAGAATATCCAGCTTGATCAATTGGCAGAGCGGTTCGATCTCAATTCTTCCTATGTAGGCAGCGTATACTCCAAATCAACCGGGCAGACGATTCTGGAATATATCACTTGGCTGCGCATCCGGCAGGCGAAAAAGATGCTGCGGGAAAGCAGCTTCAAGATTTCAAAAATATCTTCCAATTTAGGATATGATAACCAGCGGTATTTCTGCCAAGTGTTCAAGAAGCATGTAGGCGTCAGTCCCGGCCAGTATAGAGATGAGCATATGGTGAAAAGTGAAGAAAATCAGCTTTTATAGTTAATGATCGAATATCATCAAGGCAGTGTTTTGAGACAATGCTTGCAGCAGTTCTTCAAACTTTCTCATAGCAAACCTAAAGAGCAGCAGCCATTTTGCAATAGCAGAGTGGCTGCTGCCCTTATATTAACTCACCGTCAAATTCTCCTGCTCTTAGTTGACTAGGGTAATCCAGAAGGCTTCCCAGGCACCGGCTATCGTTTCGCTGTTGGCCAGCAGCTTGCCGCCTTTATTTTGGTCTGAATTGATGTATTTGCCGTTGGCGGCGGCATAGATACCGTATTGTCCGCCTGAAATACTCTCAATATAGAATCGTTCCCAGCTTCCGATGGTGGTGCTTCTCGCCAATAGCTGGCTGTCTTCATCAACGACAGCGGTCAGATATTGGTTGTTGGCCGCAGAGCGGAAGGAAACCGTGCCGTCACTGTTGTTCACGAGCGTAAAGGTCTCCCAGGCACCGCTATAGGAATCGCGGTTTGCGACCAGCGGATTTTTGCCGCTGTTGTCGGCCGTGACGACTTTGTTGTTCGCGATCGAGGTGAAGCAGTAATTACCGGCAGCAAGGTTGGCGAGACTGGCCTTCTCAATTTTCAATGAAGAGGCTTTATCATTATAACTCCCTAAGGATGATGCATCCTCAAATAAAACCTTGGTTCCCCCGCTATAGTTATCATCATTATATAGAGTTACCTTGTAGCCTTTGGGCACTTTGACAGATGAAATGGCGTCGTTGGACAACCCCTTGCTGACCAGGCTGTTATAGTTATACGTGCCGACTCCAAGCTGGACGGCTTTCCCCTGATAGCCCGCATCCACAAAAAACTCCGCTTTTTTCGAGGCCACACTGTCGTCATAGACCAAGCCCGAGCTGTCACCGACCTTGGTGATTTTGAAGGCTTCCCAGGCACCGTTCACTTGATCCTTGGTCGCTTCCAGTCTGCCGCCATTATCCATATTGGCCTGCACAAATGTGCCGTTCGCGCTGGCTTTGATTCCATAAGTGCCGTCACCCAGGCTGACCAGCTGGAATTTCTCCCAGGTGCCGATGGAGGTGCTGCGGGCCAGTAGCTGGTTGGATTCATCAATCACCGCACATATATATTTCTGATTGGCTTGCGACAGGAAGGAGACACTTCCATCACTGTTGTTTTTCAACGAGAGTGTTTCCCATGCGCCACCAATGGCAGGCCGGATGGCCGCTAGCGGTTCCGCCCCAGCATTATCAGCCGTAACCACGCCTCCATTGGCCACCGAGGTCAGATAATATTCGCCGTCACTGAATGGAGTCGCACCGGCTTTTTCAATCTTAATGGAAGAGGTCTTATCATTGAAATCGCTGAGCTGGGATACATCCGAGGTCAGAACCCGCTGGGCCCCGCCAAAGTTCAGATTCTCGTACAGGGTAACCTTCAGCCCGGAAGGCACCTTGACTGAAGAGATTTTGTCGTTAGGAATTCCGGCCGCCACCATTTGATTCAAATCGTAGGAGCCTGCTCCGAGCATAACGGCAAGCCCGCCATAATTATCGTTTTCGTAGAAGGTAACACCGCCGTCGCCGGTTCCGGGGCTGACCGTTCCAGGCAGATAGGCTTTGATAACATTGTGGATCTTAGCGTTCACGGTTGCGTTTGAGGTGCCGACGCCTGACCATTTCTGACGGATGGTATCCTGGGAGTCGTTATAAATATCCACCTTTTGCGGATTATGGGTGTAAATTCCCCATGAGGAGTTGGTTCCGGTTACTTTGTAGGTCCAGGTCGTCCAGCTCCATCCCTGCTGATTGAAGGATGACATGGTATTCTTCCAGGCATCCTCTTGGTCAAAAGAGGTGAATTCCCCTATATAGGTCGGAACGCCATAGTTGTGGCTTGTGATGTCAGCGACCTTGCTCGCAATATAAGAAGCCTGGCCGGAGGTGCTGGAAACCGCATCCCATGGATAGTAGTGGTATTCATAGACTACATTCGTCCAGCCGTATTGGCTCGGGTTAGGCAAATTGCCTGCATCCCAGCAGGATTCCATAATAACAATGTGATTGGAATCTTTGGCCCGGATCCGTTTGTAGATTTCATTATAGAAATCCCATTGCAGACTGGTGGTGGCTGCGGCTTTGATTCCCGGCTCGTTCAAAATGTCATAACCGGCAACGGCGGGATTGCCGTTGAAATGTTCGGCAATCTTCTCCCATAACGCGAGCGTCTTCTCCCGGTTGGACGGGCTGCCGTACAGCTGATTGCCGTCATTAATTTCGCCTGAATGGTCCATGCCGTTCTGCGAGCCGAAAGCGCCGTGCATATCAAGGATGACATAGATTCCCCGCTGGCTGCAGTTGCTTACGAACCAGTCCAGTCTTTTCCATGCATCCGCTTTCAAATTTCCGTTATCATCGGTCAGATTCATATAAGAAAAGGGCAGCCGGACTACATTCATCCCCATGCCTGCGAGATTATCGAAGTCTTGCGTAGTCCAATAGTTGTCTTCATAGATAGCCACCAGCTGATCTCTCACTGCGGCGCCAAACCGGGACTTCAATGTATCCATCATGGTCTTCTGGTCAGGTGCATTGGTTGGATTCATCCAGTCTTCTTGGACTAGCCAGCCTCCCGCATTGGTCCCTCTTAAATGAACGGTCTCCCCGCTGCCGTTTGCTTTGCGGATAGTGGTTCCGTTCGTTTTTAGAAAGTCCGCGCTTCCCAAGCCTGCTGCAGCATTTGCCGTGGATTCAACTCCGAAACCGATTGCGGAAAACAGCAGACTGCTCAGCATAACCAGACTAAAGAATACCTTTAACTTCTTCCTTGCCGCTCTTTGCTTGTGCATGCTTGATTACCCTCCATTTAATTAGTCTCCTTAATTCCTCATTCCCAGCATGGAATCGTCTTGCTGATTTGTTTCGGAAATTGAGAGGATGAACGGGTTAGTCAGGGGCACCTCCTTAGTCAGAATAGAGAGGTAAATGCAAATATAGATTTATATTAAGGTATATTACGGGTTATGCTATCCGTCTTAAAAGATAGTACATTAGGTCTATAATCAAGATGGAAAGGGCACACAGCATAGCCGCTTTCTCAACGGGTTTGTTTCTAATATCATTTGAAATGGCGTCACTACTGCCGGAAAGATTATGGGGGCTGGCTTTATTGGATATTCCTGATCCCGGGCCATTTTCAGAACGATATCCTTTTTGGGCTATTCGTGCCGAGTGCCGGATGGACATATGAACTGGGGAGATTATTACGATCTGGAGGCTTTGATTCGCCTGCAGGCGGGAATCAAGGCATATTGGTGTTTGCAAGCCGGACAGGTACTGACTCACAGGGAACAGTTGCATATCGGCAAAAACAGACGGGGTGAAGCGGTTGAAGCCGCCTCATCCCGTCTGTTATGGTTTTGCCCGTTTACGGATATTAATTATTGATCACGCTGTCGATCGTCAAGGTCGCCTTGTCCTCGAAGCGCACGCGGTACTCAAGCTTATGTCCGGGCTGGGTATGGTTGAAATCCAGGGTGAAATCCTGATATTGATTGGCGGCTGAGAACTGTTGGCGGGTAAGCTGTCTCTGAATGATGGTCTCGCCGGTAGTCGCATCCCGGACGTCGATTGTGGCGACTACATCATTGTCGGTGCTGTTGTTGTTCACCTTCATGCGGAAGGTGATCTTGTGTGCACCTGCAGGAACGTTGGCATCATAAGGGCCATACAGCATAAAGCCGCTGTTGTCCTGTGCTGGGTCCGCCTGCCAGCCACCTTCAACTGCGCGTCCGATGGTATGGCTGATTACGGAGCCTTCAGCTTCGTATTTGCCGATGTTCTTCGTAATCGTTACCTTGTCGATATTCACAGCGGAGTTGTCGTGATAGTAGGCTCTGAGCTCAAGCTCGTGACCGGTGGTATTATTGAATGCCAGACTGAAATCCTGGTGTAGGCCGCTTGCCTTGAACTGGCTGCGATACACATCGTACGATGTGAGCACTGCGCCAGTTGTGTTGTCCCGCACATCAAGGGTGAGGACTTTGTCGTTGTTGCCGGCCAGTGAATCTATTTTGATCCGGTAAGTTGCCGTCAGCTTGCCTGCAGGATAAGTAGAAGCATACGGTCCCCAGAGCATAAAGCCGGGACTGTCCTGAGCAACGTTTGCTGTCCAGCCATTGTCTTCCGCGCGACCGACACTATGGCTGAACGGGGAAACGGCATAGCTCGTATTCTCGGCTTCCAGGCGCGCGACGAGTGTGTCCGGATCAACCGGCAAACCATTCTGTTCCCTCATTAATTGGAAATAAGTATCGGTACGGACAAAGACGACATTTGGATTGGATGAAAAGCTATTTACTGTGGTGACAAGATCCTCGTAGTTGGTCTGCCATGGATTCGCCTGAATGGAAAGGAAACGCGGCGACTGGCCGTTCCAGCTAGCGATTCCCTGATTGATCTCGTGGATTAATGCGTTTGCAGAGTCGCCATAGTTTACGTTGAGACCTTGTGCAGGCAGCAAACTATTGTAAATGTCAATGCCACCTCCGCTTTGCTGCGTGGTAAGCCCAAGCAGGGAAGGAGCATTGTTGGCAAAACTGTTGCCGACGTTGCCATTTATGCCACCGTTGATGAAATTCCAGATTGTGGCCACCTTCAGGCCGCTGCGCTTCATGTAATCATCGGATTGGGCTATGAACTGGTCAAGGTAGGCCTGGTTGCTCCAGAAATTCGGATAGGTATATCCGATGCCACTCGGCCCTGAGATGAAAGCGTCATTCTCTGTGGCTGTGTTGTAATAATAGTCAAGCACGCCGGGCATTGCATCGAGCATCGCAGGTGAGATAGTCCAGCCCAACGGCACGGTACCACGGCTGGCACTGTCCCAGAGATTGCGGAAGCGGCGTTCCATGTATTGCAGGTTGTCGCCGTCGCTCATGATCAAGGAAACGTAGATTTTATTTTCCAGCGGTATTTTGTTCGGCGTGGGCTTGACGGTGACGGTACGCGATGTGCCGGCAAACACCGTTAAATTGTTGGAATAATCGGCGGCAACCGTTGATATGCCGTATTCCGATACACGCTGCACACCGGAGGCTTCATCCGGCCACCAGCCCATGTATACGGTGCCGGCAGGCATATCGGCTAAGAATTGGCGCAGCAGGGCATCCTCTGCGGGTATTCTCGGGTCGAGCCAAACGACGGAGGCTCCCATGGCGGCGGCATAGTCTCTCAAATGTCCCGGCAGCTTCGGATCGAGGCCGACCAGCACCCGATGCGTTGTTTGCGGCCAGTAATTAGCTTTCAAGTATTCGTAGACCTGGATCTTGGTCGTGAAGTCATTCCTCAGATCTTCGAGAATCGGCAGGTTGTAGGGGGCGGACGTCAGCTTCTGGACCAGCTCAGGACCCGCTACGATACCATTTTGTACAGAGGCAATTGTGGCTGCGAGATTAAGCGTGTCCGGCACATTGTAATCGTAGACAACAATGCCGCTGATCTCATTGCGATATTTGGTTAGAAGCGACCATTTGTCTGCGACATCTGTATACCCGAGTCCCAGCGAGTTCGCCCAGGTGTGGCTCCCCTCTTCCTCGCCGAGTGTGTAAATACGCGGCTGGGATTTAGCCAGCAGCCCCTTCAGGGAGGTGAATAGGTTGGACGCATCTACCAGACTGCGCGGTGAAGATCCAACGCTGGACAGACCGACATAGGAGGTGCCCAGCCAGCGGACCCTGAACTCAAGCGCATGCCCGGCCGTGGCGTTGGTGTAGGTTAACTCGAAGCGCTGGAAGGACCCTGCAGAAGTCCATTCCTGGCGGGTGAGCGTGCGGGTTGCGAGAATCTGATTGGCTGTATAATCGTATACGTCGATCGTGACGACATTATCGTTGTTGGCCGTATTGTTGTCCACGAGCAAATTGTAAAAGGCTGTATTGATGCCGGTCGGAATGTCCGTAGCATAGGGCCCGTAAGCGATCAGCTTGTTGGGTGTGTCCATAGAGGTGCGGGCTGCCCAGTAATCCTGATGATCCTTCGTTGCTGCTAGGCCCGTCTCATGCTGGATTTGCGATCCTGTTGCACCGTAGGAGTAATCAGTCTTAAGACCTATAGCATCCAGCGTAGATGCCGGTGCGGATAAGGTCGGCAGTATTTGTGATGAAGGCCAGGTGACGGCGGCGGAAACGGGGGAAGCGCTGGCGAATATTCCCGTACCCGCAAGTATGATGGTGAAGACTGAGAGAAGCCTATTTCTAAATCCCTTTTTTGGCATAATCAAACTCCCTTCAATTTTTTGAATCCGTTTACATGATGCTGAATTGAAAGTGTAAACACTCCTCTCCAGGAAGTCGGAACATGCACACTCATGCTCACGGTATTAATAATAAATATAAATAACATATTAGTCAATAATACTTTTATATCATTTATGATTAACCATATCATTTGCAACACTAACCAGGCTAGTGATTCTCCTGCTTGCCTATTGTCAGGCTGAGGCTGTTGTCGTAATTGTTGCGGAACGCACCCGGCGTTTGTCCTGTCTGCTGCTTGAAGACGAGCATGAAGTGCTTCGGACTCTGGTAGCCGCATATGCTAGCGACATCGTAGATTTTGAGCGGCGTCTGTGACAGCAGATACTTGGCCCGCTCTATTCTCGCTTGTGTAATATACTCGGAAACCATTGTTTCCGTACACTGTTTGAACAGACGACTGATGTAGGCCGGATGCAGATGGACTAGCTCCGCCAGACTCTGCAGCGTAAGATCACCGTCCAGATTGTCTGCGATATAGGATTTAATTGCAGTGATGACATGCTTGTCGCCATGCTGCGATGCACCCTCCTCAAACATAATGGCTTGTCCGGACGTTTCGCTCTGGATCTGTGGCACAGGTGTGCTCCGGTCAAGCAGACGCTCAAGTGCCAGAAGGAACGCTTTGCGGTTTACCGGCTTCAGCATGAACTCGCCGACACCGATACGGATAGCCTGCTGAGCATACTCGAAATCCCCGTAGCCGCTAATGATCATTAAAGGAACGGAAGGGTAAAGGGCCTTGGCTCTGCGCAAGAAAGTCAACCCATCCATTTCCCGCATCCGAATATCGGAGATGATCAGATCAGGCACATTCGCATGCAGATGCTCTAGTGCCGCTTTGCCATGCTCCTTTTCTGTCACCGCGTATTCACCCGGCAGGGTATGCACGAGTTGAACAATGCCTTTGCGAATGATCTCCTCATCTTCAACGACCAATACTTTACGCAATTGAATCCCCTTCCTTTCCGATTGGGAGCACAATGGTGAAGCAGGCTCCTTTACTGTGCGTCATTTCTATCCGCAAGCCATAGGGTTGACCATAGAGCAGCTTGATCCGCTGATCGAGATTGCGGAGTGCCACTCCGTTTCGCCGTCCTTCCTGCGCGGAGGACAGGGGCTTCTGAATCGTCTCGCCTAGCGAGTCTAGCAGCCGGGCAAGTGCCTGTGCCGTCAATCCCGGACCGTCGTCCCGGACTGTCAATAGAAGCTGCTCGCCCTCCCCGCACGCCGAAATCCACACGTTTCCGCCTTCGGGCTGGTTCTCAATACCGTGACAGATTGCGTTCTCGACGAGCGGCTGCAGCAGCAGCTTTGGAATGAATAGCCCCCCCCGAGCGCCGGATCGGCATCAATGACGACGTGCAGGCGAGTACCAAAGCGGAGCTGCTGAATGTAGACATAGGACTCGATAAAGGAAAGCTCCATATGCAGCGGAACGAGCTTTGAACGAGTATCAATGGTGTAGCGCAGCAGGCTGCCCAAGGCAGAGACCATATCTGAAATATCGTACTGCTGCAGCTGGATGGCCTTCATATTAATCGACTCGAGCGTGTTATACATAAAGTGCGGATTCATCTGGCTCAGCAGCGCCGCGATCTCGGTATCCCGTTCCTTCACTCCAAGCTCGTACACCTCGCTCATCAGGCGCTCAATCTCCGAAGACATGCGATTAAAGCCCCTGGCGAGCTGACCGATCTCGTCCCGGCTTGTTGCGGGTAGACTTTGCTCGAAGTCGCCTTGCTGCACAAGCTTCATTTTGTTGCGCAGCTCGGTAAGGGGGCGGCTTATCCGGTTGGAGAAGTAAAAGGCCATTAAGACCGCAGCAAGCAGGCAGACGCCGCCGATCCACAGGGACAGCCTGCGCAAGGGCAGTGTCTCCTTGATCAGATTATGGCGCGGGATCAGACTGACCACCTTGAGCCCAGTCTGGTTCGAGGTATGGGTCACAATCAGAAAGGTCTTGCCTCCAATCATCGTCTTCGATACCCCGCTTTCGGCGGTAAAGGAGGAGTCTTTCAGCAGCTCAGACACGTCTATAGCCAGCCCGTCAATATTCTGCTGATAAAACAGCTCTTTGTTTCCATTCAGTACAAGCAGGCTGCCGATCTCGTCGTACTTGAAGTTGACGGCAAGCTGTTCGAAAACATCCAGCCTGAAGTCAACCTTGACGATGCCGAGCGACTCCATGCTGCCGGGTTCGATAATAACGCGCGCCAGCGAAACATAGGGTTTGGGCTTCGTCTCGATCAGATAGTCAGGATAGTGCTGAGGCAGCGCCAACCATGCTCCGTTTGCGTGAATCACTTCTTGGAACCAAGCCTGCTTCCCCCCGGTATAATGAGGCTTGATCAGATAGGGGTCCATATTCGTGAAGACATCGCCGTTATTTGTAATAAAGTGAATTCCGCGTATTTCCGGCCTGAAAAAGGACGAGCCGGCCAGATAGTGGAAGATTTGCGACCGTTCCTGCGCTGTCGGATGAATGTTTGCGTATTCAGAATTTCCGTACTTTTTGAGCAGCCTGACAATCTCCGGATTGTAGAGCGGCAGCATGGACAGCTGCTGTTTTTCCTCAGTGAATACTTTATCCAGGCTTGTGTTGATTTGAACGACGATCTGTACGGCATAGTCAGCTGTTCTCCGCTCAATCGTTTTGGAGAAATCAAGAAACGTCACAACTCCCTGCACACCGAGCGGTACAGAGATAAGGAGGATGAAAATAAGGAGGATTTTGGAGGATAGTGTAAAATGTCTATACCTAAAAAGCTTATAAAGCGTTTGCATATGAATTCCCCCAATGCATAGACTTTGATTTTGATCTTACCATTTCCGCTAATAAAGACAATAGAATTGTAAATGCCGTTAAAAAACCGTACCAAATCTTAAACCAGTGCTATTATATTGTGAAAGCGGATTCAAATATACTGAAGACATATCCAAAGCGAGGGGGAGAAGAATGAAAATGAAAAAATCAATCGAAAGGTTTGTTATGCTAGCGGCGCTCGTTACCATTGTGGGCGGCTGCGGAGGCAACAATGAAGCGGGAAGCGGAACGCTTTCGTCCAGCACGGCTCCGGAGCAGGCCTCCGGCAAGCCGGTCGAGCTTACTTTCTATTATCCGATCCAGGTCGGTGGAGCGCTCACCGCAACGATCGAAAGCATGGCCGAGCAGTTTACGGAGGAGAATCCCGGTATTATCGTCAAGCCCGTCTATACCGGTTCCTACGGCGACACAACACTGAAGACGCAGGCAGCCGTAGCCGGCGGCAATCCGCCGGATGTTGCGGTGCTGCTCGCAGCCGATTTGTTCAGCTTCATGGATATGGACTCGATTATGCCGCTGAATGACTTCATTGCCAAAGACGGCGGAAACGATTTCTTGGATGACTTCTATCCGGCGTTCATGGAAAACTCGCAGCTTGACGGAAAGACTTACAGCCTGCCCTTCCAGCGCAGCAACGTCTTGCTCTATTACAACAAGGATGCTTTCAAGGATGCCGGGCTCGATCCGGAAAAGCCGCCAACCACCTGGGACGAGCTTGCGCAGATGGCTAAGCAGCTAACCAAAGACGGACGCTGGGGGATTGAGATTCCATCGTCCGCGCCGACTTCCTCCACATGGATGTTCTCCGCCTTCGCGATTCAGAGCGGCAAAAACTTGATGAGCCAGGACGGCAAGGAAGTGTACTTTGATACGCCGGAGAACGTGGCGGCGCTTCAGTATTGGGTAGATTTGTCCAAAAAAGACAAGGCCATGCCGGAAAATGTCATCGAATGGGCGACGACGCCTTCCGACTTTCTGGAGCAGACGACGGCCATGATGTTCCATACGACCGGCAATCTGTCCAATGTCCGTCAGAATGCGAAGTTTGATTTCGGGGTGGCGATGCTTCCGCAGAATAAGCAGTTCGGCAGTCCGACCGGCGGGGGCAACCTTTATATTTTCAAAGGGATCAGCCAGGCACGGCAGGAGGCAGCCTGGAAATTCATTAAATTCATGACTGATCCGGAGCGTGCGGCGCAGTGGAGCATCGACACAGGTTATGTGGGCGTCCGCAAGTCTTCCTATGAGACGGATACCATGAAGAAATATACGGAAGAGTTCCCTGCTGCGCTTGTGGCGCGTGACCAGCTCCAATACGCAAAAGGCGAACTGTCGACGCATAACAGCGGCAAGGTGACAGCGGCGCTGAATGACGCTATTCAGGCGGCGCTGCACGGCAAGATAACACCGTCCCAGGCGCTGAAGAACGCGCAGGCGGAAGCTGATAAGGCACTGGAGTCATTCCGGTAAACTGATAGAACGGTTCACAGGATAAGAATGGAGGAATCATCATGTTTAGCTTGCTGAGCAAGAGATGGAGATCGGAGGCGTTCGCTTGGGGACTGCTGGCCCCATCCCTGCTGTTTTTGGCTGTGTTTACGTTTTACCCGATTGGAATCACCGTTGTACAGAGCTTTTTTACGAAGAATCTGGCAGTGCGCGAGCCTGTTTTTGCGGGCTGGGATAACTATTCGCAGCTTTTCTCGGATTCCCTGTTCCACAAAGTGATGATCAATAACTTCTGGTACATGCTCGGTACGGTGCCCGGAGCGCTGGCGCTCGGGCTGATCTTCGCGCTGTTCGCGAACAGGGCGCTGAAATTCCGCGGGTTTGTGCGAGTATCCTTTTTTTATCCCAATGTCGTTCCGATGATCGCTCTGGCCAATGTGTGGCTGTTCATTTATACGCCTGAATATGGTCTGCTCAGCAGGCTGTCGGATGCGCTTAATGCGGGTTATACCGCATGGCTTGGCTCAGAGACATGGGTAATGCTGGCGCTCATCGTGATGATGGTGTGGAAGGAGGCCGGCTACTTTATGATCTTCTATCTGGCAGGTCTGCAGAACATCCCTAATGATCTGTATGAAGCGGCACAGGTAGACGGTGTCAGCAAATGGCGGGCCTTTTGGCGAATCACCTTTCCACTGCTCATGCCGACGACGCTGTTTGTGCTGATCGTTGCTTTGACGAATGCCTTCAAGACAATCGATCAATTGTTTATCATGACGCAGGGCGGGCCGAACAATGCGAGCAATCTGCTGCTCTACTATATCTACCAGCAGGCGTTTTCCTACTGGGACTTTGGCGTCGCCGCGGCATCCACGATCGTCATGATCATACTCATGCTGCTCATCACCGTCCTCCAGTTCAGGCTGGACAAAAAGATCCATTACAGATAGGAGGCAGAACATATGGCCACACTGGGCAAAATATCTTACTCCGCCTTGATTTATATCATCGCGGTCATCTGGGCAATCCCATTGCTATGGGTTATATACATGGCTTTCCGGCCGGAGGACTTGTCGTTGTCAGCGGGCTTCACGTTCCGCTTCACGCTCGAAAATCTGAAGTATGTATGGGGAGCCGCTCCCTTTACGACCTATTTCACCAATACATTAATTATTGTCGTCGGCATTTTCGGCGTTCAATTGATTACGGTGACAATGGCCGCCTATGCTTTCGCCCGGCTGCACTTCACGTGTAAGAATGTCGTCTTTCTGATTTTTCTTGTGCAAATCATGATTCCCGTAGATGTGCTTATCTTCCCGCTGTATACCGTGCTGAAGGATCTGTCGCTGCTCGATACGAAGCTTGGAATCATGATTCCCTATTTCGGCTCCGCGTTCGGTATCTTCCTGCTGCGCCAGTATTTTATGACCATCCCTGCGGATCTCGAGGAGGCCGCAGAGATGGAAGGGGCCTCCAAGTGGCGTATTCTGTGGACGATCTATTTTCCGCTCGCGCGTCCGGTGCTCCTCTCGTTTGGTCTTGTATCGGTCAGCTATCACTGGAATAACTTCGTCTGGCCGCTAATCGTGACGAACTCGGTGGAGAACCGTCCGCTCACCGTCGGGCTTGCCTTGTTCGCCAAGGCTGCGGAGACGGGCGCACAGTGGTCGGTCACAAGTGCGGCGACGCTGCTCGTTATCGTACCGCTGCTGCTCGGCTTCCTGTTCTTCCAGCGGAAGTTCATTAACAGCTTCGTCAGTTCGGGCATCAAGTGAGGAAATTGAAGACAAACATTAATGTATAAGTGGGAGGAAACGAATATGGCTGAATGGCTACAGAAGGATTACAGCATTTCGACTTTGACCTGGATCGGCCTGCCGCTCACGGAGGCGTTGAACCGGCTGACCGCTTCGGGCTGGCGCCATATCGAGATTATGGTCGAGGACGGCCACCGAGAGCTGCTTGACTGGAGCGAGACGCAGCGGACAGAGCTTGAACGCTGGAGCAGGGAAGAGGGCATCTCCTGGTCGGTGCACGCTCCTATCCATGGGGTAAACGCCTGCGCGTCCGACCCTGAGACGATCGAAGCGGGTCTGGCAACGCTGAAGCAGGCGATCGGCATCGCGCATAGGCTGGATGCCGCCTACGTAGTGCTGCATCCAGGCGAGTATAAACGTGCTATCCCGGATGTCGCCACCGATCCGGACGGCTATGCGGCGGCGCGTGCGGATTGTCTTTCCCTTTGCGCATTGTTCTTAAGAAGGCTGATTAATGAGACGGGCGGCGAGGCAGGCATACCGCTCGCGCTGGAGAACGTACCGCCGCGCCCCGACCGCTTCGGCTCGGACTGCGGATTTCTGCTGGAAGCAATTGCCGCAGCAGGCACCTCGCGAGTGCGCATTCTGCTTGATGCCGGGCATGCGCATTTGTGCGGGCCGGGCCGGGCCGGGCAATAGCCGAGCTGCGCAAGTGCAAACCTCTGCTGATCGGCATGCATATCGGCGACAACCACGGCGAGCGGGATGAGCATCTGGCCGTCGGCAGCGGTACAGTTCCGTACCGCGAGCTTGCCGCTGAGCTAGGAGAGGACGGAGAGCGGCTCATTTGGGTGCTTGAGACGGGCAATGAAGCGGCGGCTGCCGCATCGCTCAATCCGCTGGAAGCTTGGCGGGCACCGCACCGGGCTGCCCGGGGGGATTCGCTGCCCGAGCATGAGCCTGGCGGCGGAGGGGCATGACGGTGCTGACGAACCATCCGGAGTTATGGCATATCAGCATCTACGAGCTGAGCCTCCGGATTCTTATCTCTATCCTGCTGGGCGGCATTATCGGATGGGAGCGGGAGCGCGGTCAACATCCGGCTGGCTTCCGCACGCATATTCTCGTCTGTGTGGGTTCGACACTCATCACACTGACATCGATCTACGGCTTCGCGCAATTTGCCTACGAAACCAATGTCCGCATGGACCCTGCACGGCTGGCCGCGCAGGTGGTGAGCGGCATCGGATTCCTCGGTGCAGGTACGATCATGCGGCATGGCGGCAACGTTTCGGGTCTAACAACGGCCGCATCCCTGTGGGTGGTCGCAGCTATCGGCATCGGAACTGGCGCGGGCTTCTATTATGCGTCGGCGCTGACAACCGTTATCGTATTTGTCAGTCTGTTCATCCTGAACATCATAGAGAAGAAATGGTTGAGAGCGGGGCGCAAGGAGGAGTATTCAATTCTGCTTGATGAGGATGGGGATATTGAAGCCTTTTTTCGGTTTTTATCCGACGAGCATATCGCAATCCATTCCATGAAGGTGGAACGCAGCAGAGCGGAATCGGTCATCCAGATCGACTTTGTCGTGAAGAATGGCAAACGGGAAGTCAAAGAGAAGCTTGCTTCGATGGTTGCTGGCAAGCCGGGATTCCTGAATGTCGAAGTGAACCGTACCTTTCAGTCCTGATCTTGCGTGGGCATAGAGTCTGACAGCTGTGAGTTGAGGCGGGACGCGTATTGGGGAGTTGAACAACGGAAGGGAGGCGAGGCAGAGACGGCCAAGAAGACAGGAGAGGCTGGACTAAGCCGGTCCGGCGACCGGAAAAGCGTAAATGTTGCTTTGTAATGTATCTATTTTGTGTAGCAAAAGGAGGAATTTTCATGAAGACGCGTAAAAAGAATTCGTTTTCCCGCAAGCTGTTCCTTTATGCTTGCAGCATGCTGATTGCTGCATCCGCCTGGGGGGGGACTGGCGCACCGAAAGCAGATGCGCTCAGCGCCCCTGCATTGCTGACCCAGATGCTGAGTCCGGATGGTTCGGTTATGATTGCCGCTCACAAGGGCGATTGGCGCGGGCATCCGGAAAATTCGCTGTCCGGCATTCAATCCGCCATTGACATGGGCGTCGAGATGGTGGAAATCGATGTTCGCAAGACATCGGACGGCAAGATCGTGCTGATGCACGATCCCGACGTGAATCGGACAACAAACGGTACAGGCGACGTCATGAATCTGACACTCGCGCAGATCAAGGCACTCAAGCTTCGTGAAGGGCAGGGGGGATCGGGCGCAGCGCTGACTAATGAGACGGTGCCGACACTTGAGGAAACGATGAATCTTGCGAAGGGCAAGGTGCTGGTCAACCTCGACAAATGCTGGGATATTCGAGACGATGTCTGGAATGTGCTGGTCAGCACCGGGACGACCGCCCAGGGGGTGTTCAAGAGTACGGCCTCTAATACAGTCGTGGATTCCTGGCTCGACTCGAAGTCTCCGCGTCCTCTGTATCAGGCGGTCATTACGGATTCCGACAACAACCTCTCCGATCTGGATGCACTTATCGCCGGTGCGAACCCGGATCTGTACGAGTTGGTGTTTGAATCCGAATCCAGCGCCGTCATCTCCAGTACTACAGTGAATAAAATCGCTAACGCAGGCAGAAGAGTCTTCGTTAATACCTTATGGGCATCCCTTAACGCCGGACACACCGATGATATGTCCGTCAGCAATCCGGACAGTGGCTGGGGATGGGTCATCAACAGGGGGGCTGGTTTCATTCAGACAGATCGCCCGGCACAGCTTGCCGCGTATCTGAATTCGCGCGAGCCGCTGGAGTCCGGCTGGGCATCCAAGGATATCGGCGCGGTGGGTGCGAGCGGCAGCGCGGGGAGCCGCAACGGACAGTTCACGCTGAGCGCATCCGGATTCGACATCTGGACGGCGGCCGACCAGTTCCGCTTCGTGTATAAGCCGGTTGCGGGGGACGTGACGATTACAGCCCGGGTCAAGAGCCAAGACAACACGAGTGAATGGGCAAAAGCAGGAATAATGATTCGCGAATCGCTCGACCCAGGCAGCAAATTCGCCGATGTCGTCGTCACGCCTGCTCACGGAATCAACTTCCAGCGGCGCCCTGCGACGGGCCAGAATTTATCCAATACGACAGGGTATACGGACGAGGCATCCGGCGGAACGGGCTACTATGTGAAACTTGTGCGGAGCGGCAATACATTCACGGCGTTCGCTTCGGCAAGCGGCAGCTCATGGACACAGATCGGAAGCGCCGTGACGGTATCAATGACCGGCACCATCTATGTCGGATTGGCCGTAACCTCGCATGATAACAGCAAGGTCGGCAGCGCGACTTTCGACAATGTGGCAGTTGCGCCGGCGAGTCCGTATACGTTTACGACGGTGTCTCTACAGCAAGGTGTTTCCGGCTACACCGACACGAGGGATGCGCATGTGCTGGAGAATTATCCCGACCGCAACACGGGAGCAAACGGGGAGCTGGAGATTGCCTCCTACTCAGGTGCTGACACGGACGAGAAACAAGCGTTAATCCGCTTCTCGATCCCGTCCTCGATCCCGTCTGGTGCGATCATTACCAGCGCGCAACTGCGTGTAAAATTAACCGGAACGCGTAACGGAACTGTCAAAAAGACTGTGGGTGTAAAGGAAGTAACCGCTGCTTGGAGCGAAGGGACGGGAACGGGGATTGACGGACAGTCCGTGGCAGGCGTTAACTGGAACAACAAGCCGGGGTATGGGACTGCCACGATTGATCAAACAACAGTCAGCAGCACCAAAAATGCATGGTATACGTTTAACGTAACGGATCTGGTGCAAAGCTGGGTAAACGGCACCAAGACGAACAACGGCTTCGTTCTGCTTGAGAATATTGTGAACAGCGCATCCGGAACCAAGGATTTCGCATCCGCGAACAACGGCAACACGGCCAACCGGCCGGGCCTGATCATTACGTACCGGCTGCCATGAACCTGGACGGCCGATCCTGCCCTAGATTCAGAGCAGGATTGGTCATTTTTTTTTGTCCCTATCCAATAATTTAAGCGGCTGTGTTTGACTAAATGCTATAAATGATATAATATCCTTATATAATGTTTATGAGGAGAAATGATTTATGCAGAATGAAAGGCAGCCGCTTTATATACAAATTCAAGAATATTTTCGCCACCGGATCTCGAATTCGGAATTGAAGGTGGGTGAGAAAATTCCGTCCGAGAAGGAACTTATGGAGCAATTCGATGTCAGCCGTATTACCGTAGCCAACGCGCTCATGCAATTGGCGAAGGATGGGTGGATCTACCGGGTACCCGGTAGAGGGAGTTTTGTTCAAGGGAATCAGGAGGAAGCCGAAGAAAGTTTGACGGAAGAGGACAGCAAGCCTCCGGCTGCTCCGGAGGTTATGATTAATACGAAGAGTCGTTATTTAGGAAATAAGATGGAGAGGAATGCTTCAGAGAACAAGACGAAAAGACTTGGATTGATCGTCCCCTATTTAATCGATTACTTCTCGCTTCGTCTCATTCAGGGAATTAATAGAGTGCTGGAGAAGAGTGAATACAGTCTCTGCATTGTACAGACCTATAATAGGATTGAGCGTGAGGAAGCTACGATTCTAGAGCTTGTTCGGGATGGTGTGGAAGGATTGATCATTTTCCCCTGCGATACGGAAACCTACAACGAGGAAGTCCTGACGTTGAAGCAGAATAAATATCCATTCGTTCTGATCGACCGTTATTTTCATGGTGTGGAGACCAATAGTGTTCGTTGTGACGGTCTGGTTGGCGGCGAAATGGCAGTGGATTATCTGTGGAATCTTGGGCACCGTGACATCGCGATCTGTTCCGATTCGCCATTTCCAACGATTACAGTGGAGGACCGGATCAGCGGCTACATGGAAGGACTGAAGCAGAAGGGAGCGCTGATCAATCCCTCGCTTATTCTTACTGATTTTTTGGTGGAGTACAAGGGTGTCGATCCTGAGCATCCGCTGTACCGCTTCATCAAGAACCGCATGGCTACTGCCTTCATTACCTTGAACAGCAGGCTGGGGCTTCATCTCATGGCTATTTGCCGGGAATTGGGGCTCAGAGTGCCGGAGGATATCTCGATCCTGACGTTCGACGACCCCTCTCCGGGAACGGATGAAAGCGGCTTTGTATCTTATATCTCGCAGTCAGAAGATCTTATGGGTGAGGAAGCGGCGCGCATTCTGACCACACTGCTTGCAGATAAGGCTGCCGAGCAGGATCATAAGTATCATAAGATTCTGTTGCAGCCAAAGCTTGTTGAACGCCAGTCCACTGCAAAATACCTTCGTAACTAATCTGCTCTTTATAGTACAAAACAAATAATCATTAACGCTCAATTTCGAAGGAATTCGTAGAGCGTTTTTTTATTATTTATTACATCTACGCGTAATAAGTCCAATGTACTGGTGGTAGGATAATTATCTTAATTATATTGACATATATAATATATTGATTATATATTATATTAGAGGCATGAAATGTCTGCAGATGTGTTATGTCTAATCTTATAGTTACATGGAGGTAGCGGATATGGGGAGAACTGCTCAGGTGCTGGGAGCTTCAACCAAAGTAAAGCGGCGCAAAAAGAGAAATCAGGATGCGATAATCGCCGCTGTCATTCTAATTCCAATGTTTGCTTTTTGGTTATTGGTTTCTGGATTTCCGACGGTTTTTGGTTTTTTTCTTGGATTTTTTCATTGGGTGGGCCTAAATGACACACCTACATTTGTGTGGTTTGATAACTTCATCGCCTTCTTTAAAGATCCGCTCTATACAGGTGCTTTATGGCGTTCTATCTGGCTTGGGGTGTTGGTAACGGCTGTTACCCTGCTCTCGGGGTTCGGCGGGGCGATGCTAATGAACATGCCGCTTATGGGCAAGGGGATATATCGCTCACTTTGGTATGTTCCTGCAGTGACCTCAACCGTAGCCACCACTCAGGTGTTTAACATGCTGCTGGATACGAACAATGGCGTCATCAATAATATTCTGAAGGCCGTGGGTAAAGATCCGATCATTTGGCAGTATTCGGTAGGATGGGGTATATTTTGGATTGTGGTCTACTCCGTCTGGAAGGGTGTAGGGGCTGCCGCTCTGCTCTGGCTGGCCGGTCTTCAATCTGTAGACCCGGTTCTGTATGAAGTAGCGGGTATTGATGGAGCCGGAAGATGGCAGAAGCTGAAGGCTGTTACGCTGCCGTCGTTGAAACCGATTGCAACCTATATTGTGATTACAAGCGTGATTGCGGCAATACAGATTTATGAACAGGTGCTGTTCATCACCAATGGTGGACCATACAGCCAAACGGAGGTTCTGGTGTTCCGGATTTACAGGGACGGATTTTGGGATTTCAACATGGGAATGGCAGGCGCTTCCTCTGTGATTATGGCGGCCGTTGTCATCTTGGTTACTGTGTTCTATTACCGCTGGTCCACCAATTCGGACAAACAAAACACAATCCCTATCAAGAAGCACAGAAAGGAGAAATAAGAAATGTCCGATATATACACGCAAAGGTTGAAGCGCCAGTTTAAGCCGAGCCATTTACTGGGTCATATCATTCTGCTGGCAGTAGGGCTTGTTCTGCTGTATCCGCTTATTTTTATGATTATGGTCGCATTTTTTAATAAAGTGGAGTTTGCCTCCACGCTACTGGATCTATTTCCTGTTCCGAAAAACCCGACGCTTCAAAATTATAAATCACTGTTCGTGGGCAGTAATGATGCTAAAATTCTGCTCTACATCCGAAACTCAGCACTTCGTGCGGTTTATATGACGTTCTGTGCAATTATGACCTCATTCTTAGCCGGTTATGTGTTCGCCCGGCTGCATTTCAAATGGAAGGAAGGTCTGTTCCTGCTCCTGTTGGCTACTCAGATGATTCCGGCGACAATGGCTATTATTCCAACCTATCTGGAATATGCCCGGTTTCCATTTGCCGGTGGCAATGACATTTTTACGGGAGGGACCGGAATTCTGAATACCTGGTGGGTCTATTTGATCGGCGGGCCGGCCATCAACATCATGGGTACCTTCCTGGTGAAGCAGTCTTTGGAGAAGGTGCCGGTGGAATTGGATGAAGCGGCCAAAATTGATGGCTGCGGCACGATCCGTTTAATTTTCCAGATTTTATTTCCTTTGCAGCTTCCTATTATGGCATATATAGCAATTACGACATTTTTGACAGTCTGGAATGATTTTCTGACGCCTTACTTCTATACGACCAGTGATAATCTGCAGATGCTTACTTCCGCGATAACCCGATTATCCTCTGTGTCCGTAACCGTTGGCCTGGTCAATTATCCATTAATCATTACCCTGAGTCTGGGGCTTACTGTGCCGGCGCTCCTGATCTTCTTTTTCTTACAGAAATATATTGTGCAGGGCTTGGCAAACACGGGGATAAAAGGCTGATAATATTTTTTTGAAAAATATAATTGATATAATTAATATATGTGATATAATGATTTCGTAAGCTGAAGTTACATTCTTAATAGGGGGCTAAAAAATGCGTTTTAAAAAAATGGCTAGCACGGCAATGATTCTCGCTATGGCGACTGGCTTGGCGGCATGCAGCTCAAACAACAACAGTGGACCGGCAGAATCGGGGGCGGCAGCAACGACAGAACCTGCCACCAGCACCAGTGCTCCGGCAAATGTGGAATTGCGTGTGCTGACGGATGGCTCAATTGGTATTGGTGAAGGCGTTGTCAGTGATTTGCTGCCCAAGAAAAAAGAAGCCCTTATAGCGGATGAAACACTCGCGCCACGGGTAACGGAAGCGGATTTCACTTACACCCAGGGCCAAGCGGTCAGCAACCCCAATGTATTCGGTTACTTTTATCAGGACATTATCAATGAAAATTTGAAGGCCGAAAATATTACGGTGTCCGTGGAGGACTGGGGATGGGGAGATACTCTGACCCAGAAAGAAACGGCAGCCTTCCTCGCCGGCAACGTTCCGGATATTATCGTCGGAGAGACGCAAATGCCGGGCTTTGCCCAGCAGGGGCAACTTGAGCCTTTCCCGGATGATATGGCTGCCGAAATTAGAGAAAAGCTGGCTCCGGCGGCATGGAAGCCAATGGAATATGATGGGAAGATCTACGGTCTGGCAGCACAGCCAGGTGTAAGCAGTCTGTTCTGGAACAAGGCGCTTGTAAAAGAGGCGGGTATTGACCCCGACAAGGCACCGGCAACCTGGGATGAATGGCTGGCTGATCTGAAGAAGGTTAATGAAGCAGGAAAAGGTAAATTTTACGGCGGTGGCGTCTATGCAGGGCCAAATGCCGGCGGTTATCTGCGGTATGGACCACTGCTGCTGATCAACAATGGCGGCTTCGCCGATGACCAGGGTCAGCCGGTATTCAACAGCGAAGCTAATGTGAAGACAGTAGAATTTCTTAAAGAACTTAACGCTGTCCATCCAGCAGGGCTGATGGCCAATCAAAGTGAAGGCGCATACTTCGATGCATTCAAGAAAGGGCAAATCGCCTATCTGATTGATGGACCATGGCGCGCAGGAGAAAGTGCGACGCTCGGCATCGATTACGGCATGGCTACTATTCCGCTTTCTGCTGACGGCAAGGCAAGTAACATTACGATCGGCGCGGCCTTCAACTCGGTACCAACAGGGTCAAAGAACAAAGAGGCGGCTTTTGAATACATTCGTCAAATGTACAGTGAAGAAATCCAGAATTTGATTGCCGACACCGGCACCCGGTCCCCAGTGTTGAAATCGGTTGCAGAAACCGATACCTACAAGCAGGACCACCCGGAAATGTATCAGCATTATCTGGCGATGTCCGGTGATGTTCAAGGGCTTCCGACATTTGCGAAAAGCGACGCGCAGGTATGGCAATTCTTCGGAGATGCTGTAACCAAAGCGTTGATGACCGACGGAGATATCAAAGGCATTCTTGATGATGCCCAAGCTAAAGCCGAGAAACTTACGAAATAACTGGAACAGGCATAGCTGAAAAAGGGGCAGTCCAATGCTGCCCCCTTTTTCTATTCACATCAGGTGCTGGGACGGATTGCTAGGACAAAGGAGCTGAGTGGAAGCATGAATGCCAGAGAAAATGAGAGAACCGGTTTTCAGGAAGGCAGCGAATTCAGGGAATCCTATGATTTGCAGACGGATTTCGTCATGGTGTACGGTGTCAATGCGTCGCTGCCGGAGCGGATCAGGGAATGGAAGGATAAAGGGTATCGTGTGCATCTTATGACCGGTGTATCCTGGGGGAGATATGGGGACTATTTAGACGGGCAATTCGATGGACGTTCCCATTGGGATGAAGCACAAAAGTATAGCACGGGCGAGCATATCATCCACGGAACTTCGGCAGATATCCCCTATATGGTGCCGACCATCGCATATTCAAAATATCTGCTGGAGCAGATCCGTCCGGCAGTGGATGCGGGAGTGGAAGCCATCCATTTGGAGGAGCCGGAATTCTGGGTGGAAGGGGGCTACTCCGACGCGTTCAAGCGGGAGTGGCAGAACTATTATAACGAACCTTGGAGTGATCCGGGGCAAACGGCGGATGCGCAGTACCGGGCTTCCAAGCTGAAGGCCTACCTGTATACCCGCTGTCTGGACCACCTGTGCTCGGCACTCAAAGAATATTCGCTGGTCCGCTACGGCCGACCGCTGCGTTTCTACGTACCGACGCACAGTCTGATCAATTACGCACAGTGGCGGATTGTAAGTCCTGAATCAAGACTGCTTGATGTGCCCTCCATCAACGGCTATATCGCTCAAATCTGGACCGGAACCTCTCGTACGCCGAATGTCTATGAGGGTGTGCGTTCCGAACGCACATTTGAGACTGCTTTTCTTGAATACGGCATTATGCAGGAGCTTGTTCGCGGGACAGACCGCCAGATGTGGTTCCTGCATGATCCGATTGAGGATGATCCCAAGCATACCTGGGAGGATTACCGGTTTAATTATATCAAGACACTGACTGCGTCGCTGCTTCATCCGGAAGTGAGCCGCTATGAGGTTGCCCCATGGCCGCGCCGTATTTTTGAAGAGGAATATCCGGCGGAAGACGGTCACGGCAAGGAGCGGATTCCAGCCGATTATGCCACGATGCTGCTTAATGTGATGCATACGCTGGAGCATATGGACCAGCCGGTTATTGCCGAGCCGGGAGGCGGTATCCCGCTTGGTGTTCTGCTCTCCGACTCGGCAATGTATCAGCGGAAGACGCCCGGGGCTGCAACAGCCGGGTTTATGATGAAGTATGACGGAACGAACGAGGTAGAACTGACCGACGAGCATGCGGTACAGCTGCTAAATTTCTCTTCCTTTTACGGCTTGACGCTCCCTCTGGTCAAGCATGGCATTCCCGTGCGGCCGGTTCAACTGGACAACATCAGACGCTCCGCGAATTATCTGGACGATTACCGGGTGCTCATTGTCAGCTACGAGTTCATGAAGCCGGAGAACCCTGACATCCATTATGCACTTGCGCAATGGGTCAGGGACGGGGGAGCGCTCATTTATGTCGGCGATGACAGTGATACGTATCACCAGGTCAGAGAATGGTGGAATCAGGGGAAACGCAGGTATCAATCTCCGCGCGAACACCTGTTTGAGACTCTGGGAGTGGATGCCGGAATGCCCGAAGGCGCAGCGGAGATTGGACGTGGCTTGCTTATGTATTTGCCGGTTCATCCCGAGCGGCTGGCGGAGAGTCCTGAAGGGGCTGAAATGCTACGTAATGTGGTCCAGCAGGCTATCGAGGGTCTAAACGATCCGCTTTTGCGCTGGAGCCCGCGGAATTATTTCATGCTCCGCCGGGGACCGTACGTGATTGCATCCGTCATGCGGGAATCCATTCATTCCGATCCGCTGAAGCTGACGGGCCATTACGTGGATCTTCTTGATCCGCAGCTGTCCATCCGGAATAGGGTCAGCATTGAGCCTGACAAGCAGGCATTCTTATACGATTTGGATTACTCTGCTCCGGGTGGAGGCACAGAACTTTCAGCAGGAATCGAGGTTATCGCCAGTTCGTCCAGAATCGAAAATGTGATCAAGCAACCCGGCGGCGTCCGCTTTACGGTTCGGGGGCCGATCGGGGTACTTGCGGCGGCAAGAATCCGCTGTGCGGCCAAGCCGGCAGAGGTAATCCTGGATACGGATAGCCGTGTAGAGGCGCTTCACTGGGAATGGGATGGGGAATCCCGCACGCTGCTTGTCCGGTATGTTCATCAGCAGGAAGATACATGGATTCAGATTCGGCAATAGCATAATAAAAGAGGCGACGCATTTGAATAAACCAATCATCAATTTCCAGGATTCAGTCAAATGGAAAGAACTTACAGACGCTATAGAACAGGGACAGGGCTATTTTTCCAAGCTGGCTGTGGATAGAAAGAAGCTGGGCACTCTTTTTAACAATTGCTTCATGAGTACTCTTGAGACAACGGTTGAATATCTGGAAGACTGTTCTGTGTTTGTAATCACAGGCGATATTCCAGCGATGTGGCTGAGGGATTCTAGTGCTCAAGTGAAGCATTATATTCCCTTTGTCAGCGAATTGCCCGAACTGCAGGCAGTGATAGAAGGGCTGATCCGCAAGCAAATTTTCTGTATAAACGAAGATCCTTATGCGAATGCCTTCAATAAGGAACCGAATGACCATGGGCATTGGGAGGGGGATTTAACCGAATCCGGCCCCTGGGTGTGGGAACGCAAGTACGAGATTGATTCGCTCTGCTATCCCGTTGAGTTGGCCTACATGTACTGGCGGGAGACGGGGAGCATCGATATTTTTGATGATGCCTTCAAGGAGGCGGTACAGCGCATTATCGATTTGTGGACGGTGGAGCAAAGACATCACGAGCAGTCTCCATACCGTTTTGAGCGATTGAACTGTCCTCCGGGCGATACGCTTAGAAACAACGGCGCCTCGATGCCGGTTAATTATACGGGGATGACCTGGAGCGGCTTCCGCCCAAGTGACGATGCCTGCGTATTCGGTTATTTGATTCCAGCCAATATGTTTGCCTCTGTCGTACTGGGATACGCAGAGGTAATTCTCCACACGGTTTACAACGATGCAGAGACGGCGTGCCGCGCTGCCAAATTGAGAGAAGAAATCGATTATGGTATCAGGACCTACGGCACGGTGATTCATCCTGAATTCGGCGAAATATATGCTTATGAGACCGATGGATTTGGTAACCATCATCTTATAGATGACGCCAATGTACCCAGCTTGCTGTCGATTCCTTATTTAGGCTATGCCGCTGCAGATGATCCTCTGTATATGAATACGAGAAACTTTGTGCTAAGCCGCTCCAATCCGTATTACTTTGAAGGGGAATATGCCCGTGGTGTCGGAAGCCCTCATACTCCGCCGGGATATATCTGGCATATTGGGCTGGCCATGCAGGGGCTGACCTCACTGGATCCTGAGGAGATTGCCGGGATTCTGGTCATGATGACCAACACTGACGGGAATACGGGCTACATGCACGAAGGGTTTAATCCGGATGCTCCGGCTGAATATACACGGCCCTGGTTCGCATGGTCGAACAGTCTGTTTGCCGCATTCATTTATCAACTGCACGGTAAGAATTAGTTAGGAGTGAGAGAATGCCATTCGAAGCAGATCAAGTTAAGCTTAAGAAGATAAAGAGAGTGAAGGAAAAGTTGAACGAGGCGATGTATCATACGGTTGGCCTGCTGGAGGTTGAGGCATGGGTGACCAAGGAGCCTGTGGCCTACACCGAAAAAACGACAGGAAGCTATGTCAAGCTCAGCGCGGGTGAGCGCTGGGGTGAGCTTTGGGATTGCGCGTGGTTCCACTTCGCGGGCGTTGTACCGGCTGAGGCGGCCGGAGCCAGGATTGTGCTGCTCATCGACGTGAACGGCGAGCTGTGTCTGGTAGACGAGTCGGGATCACCGCGCCAGGGATTGACCAATATCAATTCCGAATTCGAGTATGCGCTTGGCCTGCCAGGCAAGCGTGTGGTGGACCTGCTGCCTGAGGCGGCAGGCGGGGAGCGGATTGAGCTGTGGGGAGATGCGGGCTGCAACGACCTGTTCGGCCATTACCGGAGCGGGACGTTGAAGGAAGCGGTGATTGCCGTCTGTCATGACGATATCCGCAGCCTGTATTACGACTTCGAAGTGCTGCTGGAGCTGGCAGAACGGCTGGCGGAGGACAGCGCCCGCAAAGCCCGGATTGTTCAGGCCTTGTACGATGCCTCCAATCATTTATCCACGATCGATGGCCAGCGGGTAAGCCAGGCTGCGGGCATTGTTGCACGGGAGCTTGTCAAGCAAGGCGGCGATCCCGATCTGACTGTCAGCGCCATCGGACATGCACATATGGACCTGGCCTGGCTGTGGCCGATCCGGGAGACCATCCGCAAAGGCGCCCGCACATTCTCGACGGTGCTGCGCAACATGGAAAAATATCCGGAATATATCTTTGGAGCCAGCCAGCCGCAGCTCTATCAGTGGATGAAGGACAGCTATCCTAAGTTGTATCAGGAGATTAAGGAGCGGATTGAGGAAGGGCGCTGGGAGCCGCAGGGCGCGATGTGGGTGGAGCCGGATACCAATATTTCCGGCGGCGAAGCGTTGGTCCGGCAGATTTTGTACGGCAAACGTTTCTTTGAACAGGAATTCGGCCAGGAAATGAAGGTGCTGTGGCTGCCGGACGTCTTCGGCTATACGGGCAGCCTGCCGCAAATTCTGGTGAAGTCCGGCGTCGATTATATGATGACCCAGAAGCTGTCCTGGAGTGAATACAATGACCACCCGCATCACAGCTTCTATTGGGAGGGAATCGACGGAACACGGGTGCTGACGCATCTGCCGCCGGAGGATACCTACAACAGTCCTGCGGCGCCGCGGTCGCTTGTCAAGATTGAGCATGATTATCTGGAGCGGAATGTGTCCAGCCATGCACTGATGCTGTTCGGCATCGGCGACGGTGGCGGCGGGCCCGGAGTGGAGCATCTGGAGCGGCTGGCCCGGGAGCATAATCTTTCCGGTCTGCCGCCGGTGATCCAGGAGTCTTCACTGCTCTTCTTCCAGCGACTGGAGCAGGAAGCCGCCCGCTTCGAGACCTATAAAGGCGAGCTGTATCTGGAGAAGCACCAGGGGACCTTGACGACGCAGGCACGCAATAAATGGTATAACCGCAAGCTGGAAAAGGCGCTGCGGGAGCTTGAATATGCTTCCTCTCTGCTGCATGGCCTGGGAGGCTCTTCCTATCCGGTGACAAAGCTCGAGGAGATTTGGAAAGAAGTGCTGCTGTATCAGTTCCATGACATTTTGCCGGGATCATCCATAACGAGAGTCTATGACGAATCGCTGGAGCGTTACGCCAAGCTGTATGACGAAGTGTATGCCATGATTAGCAAGGCTTATGCGGAGATCGCCGGACTGTCCGGCTGGAGCGGAGAGACGGCCGTATTCAATTCACTGCCTTGGGAGCGGAAAGAATGGGTTCGTGTGGAAGATGAATGGCTCTGGGTAACTGTCCCTGGTATGAGCTATCTGAGACTTGCAGATGCCACCGGAGACAAGGTGATCGAAGGATTGGCGGCGGCGGACGGACTGCTTGCAAATTCACGGTTGACGGTCCGCTTCAGCGAAGCGGGACATATTCTCTCCGTATACGATACAGAACAGAAGAGAGAGGCCGTTTATCCGAACGCGGCAGCGAATGTATTCACGGTCTATGAAGACAACGGGGATGCCTGGGATTTCCCGCATGACTACCGCGAGACGGTCGCCGGAACCCTGAAGCTGACGAACAGCATCTCCCGCATCGATGGCCCGCAGGCTATTATGGAACAGCATTATCAATACGGTGAGTCTACTCTCGTTCAGAAGATTATTCTGGCCGAGGATTCGGACCGGATCGTATTTCAAACCGTTGCAGACTGGAAAGAATCAGATAAAATGCTGCGGGTGTCCTTTCCCGTGAATATTGCCAGTGAACACTTCACCTCAGACATTCAGTTCGGCCGGATTAAGCGGCCTACGACGCGCAACACCATGATCGAGTTCGCTAAGGATGAAGTGGCGGCACATCACTATATCGATTTGTCCCAGCCGGATTATGGAGTAGCGCTGCTGAACGACTCCAAGTACGGGCATAGCGTTCGTGGGCATGTAATGGATCTGAATCTGCTGAGAAGTCCCGCTTCTCCCGATCCGGTCGCGGACCGTGCTGTCCACCAGTTTACGTACGCGCTGTATCCGCATGCCGGAGATTCTGTGCCAGCCGCCGTCTACCGCAAAGGATACGAGCTGAACATACCGCTGACTCTGGCGCAAGGGGATTCAGGGGCGGAGATACGCCGTGAGCCCATTCAGCTCATTCAGATCGGGCATCCTGCTGTCATGCTGGAATCCGTCAAAAAAGCGGAAGACAGTGATTATCTCATTTTCCGCCTGTATGAAACATGCGGAACCCGGGCACGGACAGCGATCAGCCTTGGACTGGATTGCCTGTCCATCGAGGAATGCGATCTGATGGAGCGTCCGATTCGTCTGCTGCAGGAGCATAGCGCAGAGGTCGAGCTGGAATTCACTCCTTTTGAGATAAAAAGCATTCGGGTATTACTAAATAAATGATATGTTGGCACTCTGGTAGCTTCCCTGCAGCAGGTGAGAGACCGCAATTATCCTCTGATCTTTGCGCTTTCCACAATGTCAGTGCTGTCGCCTGTTCTTATTTTCCTATTCCTGCAACGATATATTGTAGAAGGATTTGCGGATGCAGGAATTAAGGGGTAAATAACACGTGCTAATGAAAGGGTGTCAGTCTTTATGTTTTACACATTGGAAAAGCTTCAATTAAGGATTAATGAGCTTTCAGCTTACCGTTATCGTGAGGCTATCCGCTTGGAGGAATGGTTATTTCAAGTGGATGAGGAGAAAGCGGGCGGAGTCCGCTGCGTCCCTGATTTGCAAGGGAATACCAAGGTAAACACGGGAGACCGCTGGAAGGGACGAGATGTGTATGTCTGGCTCTCCCAAAAAATATCCATTCCTGCAGAGTGGAAAGAGCGCCGGATTGTCGGTATCTTCGACTTTGGGAAGACGGGCGGCGGCAACAATTCCGGATTCGAGTCTTTATTGTATCTGGAGGGAGAACCGTTTCAGGGGGTTGACTCCAACCATCAGGAGGTGTTTCTACCAGCCGAATATACGGGAAGAGAGGTAGCCCTTGATTTCCGGTTATGGTCCGGGCTGGAGGGAGGCGGGAAACCAGCCGAACAGGAGCATCAGTTAAAGCGTGCTGAACTGGCTTGGCTTGATGGGGCAGCAGATGATTTGTACTATAATGGACGCGCTATACTTGACACTGTCAAGTTGTTGCCGGAGGACCGGCCAGAGAAGCACCAACTCCTGAAAACGCTGGATTCTGCCTATCTGCGAATCGATTGGTCCCGGCCGGGTTCGGAGAGCTTCTACACCTCTGTTGGAGAAGCAGCACAGGAGCTTGCGGATCGTCTGGCGGGTATGAGGCAAGTATCAGAAATTACTGTGACAGCCATCGGGCATACCCACATAGATGTAGCCTGGCTGTGGCGCCTGACGCATACGAGAGAGAAGGCAGCCCGCTCCTTCTCTACTGTCTTACAACTGATGGAGCAGTTTCCCGAGTATGTATTTCTGCAAACTCAGCCGCAGCTGTATGCTTATATCAAAGCGGATTATCCGGAAATCTATGAGAAGATCAAGGCGCGGGTGAAGGAAGGCCGCTGGGAGGCCGGCGGCGCGATGTGGCTGGAGGCTGATTGCAACCTGACCAGCGGAGAGTCGCTTGTCCGGCAGATTCTTTATGGGACAAAGTTTTTCCGCGAGGAGTTTGGTGCGGATTGCCGGTACTTATGGCTGCCCGATGTATTCGGGTACAGCTGGGCCTTGCCACAGATTCTCAAAAAATCGGGCATTGATACCTTTATGACTACCAAGATCAGCTGGAATCAATATAACCGGATGCCGCATGACACCTTTAAATGGCGCGGAATTGACGGTTCTGAAGTGCTGACGCATTTTGTCACAGCACCGGAGACTGCCGAGCCTAAGGGATGGTTCTATACATACAATGGTGTGATAGAGCCTTTTTCAGTAAAAGGTATCTGGGAGCAGTATCGCGACAAGTCACTCAATCAGCAATTGCTGTTGTCCTACGGCTACGGCGATGGAGGCGGCGGAGTGAACCGGGAGATGCTGGAGATGCGGCGGCGGATGGAGAATATGCCCGGTCTGCCGAATGTCGTAACCGGCAGGGCGGATGAATATTTTGAACGCTTGCAGCAAACGGTAAAAACAACGGATGAGTACATTCATACCTGGGATGGTGAGCTCTACCTGGAATATCATCGGGGAACCTACACGAGCCAGGCCTATAATAAACGGATGAATCGCAAGCTGGAGCTGTTGTACCGGGAAGCGGAATGGCTTCAGACGCTGAATGCTGTCGAGCGTGGAAGCTGGGAGGCTTATCCACAAGCCAAACTGCTTGAGGGCTGGCAGACGATTTTGCGCAATCAATTCCATGATATTATTCCAGGTTCATCCATAGGCGAGGTCTATGAGGACTCACGCGTGGAGTATGCAGAGGCAGAGCTTATCGGGGAGGAGGCGAGAACTTCGGCGGCTGAGAGCCAAACGCTCGATGCTTCAGCTTCTTCGGCAAAGGCCGCTGTAGAGATATTTAACAGCGCGTCATTCGTGCGCACAGATACAGTTACTATTTCGCTTGAGCCAGGTATGGAAGAAGGAGTATGGCAGGATGCGGCGGGAAAATTACTGCAGGCCCAGCGCGAGGACGAAGCATGGAAAGTGCGCGTAGAGAAGCTCCCTGCACTTGGCAAGCAGACTATTTGGTTTACGCCGCAAAGTGTGAAGCAGCGTGAGGAAGGGGCGGGCCCATTTAACCTGAGAGATTCCTGTCTGGTTACACCTTATTATGTCCTCGAATGGAACGAAGCTGGGCAGCTTACGTCTATTTATGATCGTGATGCGGAGCGGGAGGTTCTGGCTGAAGGGAAATGCGGCAATATTCTGCAGGTGTTTGAGGATAAGCCAATGGCGCATGATGCCTGGGATATAGATATTTATTATCAGGAGAAAGTCCGTGAGATCAGGGATTTGCAATCTGTGGAAATGCTGGTTAACGGCCCGCTTCTCTCTACGGTCCGCTTTAAATGGAACTACATGAATTCTGTCATCGTGCAGGACATGACTGTCTATGACACTAATCGCCGCATCGATTTCGCGACATTTATTGACTGGCAGGAGCGCCAGCAATTGCTGAAGACGGCCTTCCCTGTCGCTGTGCGCGCAACGGAAGCAACCTATGATATCCAGTTCGGCAATGTGAAACGGCCGACGCACTGGAATACTGGCTGGGATATGGCCAGATTTGAATCGGTAGGTCATCAATGGGTCGATTTGTCAGAGCGATCCTACGGGGTCAGTCTGCTGAATGACTGCAAGTACGGCCATGACATTAAGGACAACGTAATCCGGCTGTCTCTGCTCAAATCGGCAATCCATCCAGATCCGAACGCAGATCAAGGAGAGCATCATTTTACGTACTCGCTGCTGCCCCATAACGGAGACTGGGTGGAAGCGCGGACTGCGGAAGAAGCTTGGATGCTGAATAATCCGTTATTTTCCTATTTTGGCAGTGCTGCAAATACGGGCAAATCACTTTTCCATACCCAGGCCAAGGGGGTTGCTGTCGATACGGTCAAAAAGGCGGAAGATGGAAAAGGTGTGATCATCCGCCTACATGAATATGCCGGCTCCCGCAGCCAGGTCGAGGTATCCAGCGATTATCTGATCAAGGGCTGGGAAGAATGTGACCTGCTGGAACGCGGACAGGGAGGCAAGCAGAACTCGTCTACCATTGCATTCCGGTTAAATCCCTATGAGATTAAAACTTTTATTGTTGATTTTGCTATTCAGTAGCCTGCAACATAACATGGGAATCGAGAAGGGGCAGGACTAATGAAACTATTAGGTGGAATCGAAGCAGGAGGAACTAAATTCGTATGCGGGATCGGTTATGAGGATGGGAAAATTATTGATCGAACCAGTTTCCCGACTACTACACCCGAAGAAACCATGACTCAAGTTTTTCAATATTTTGAAGGAAAGTCAATTGAGGCTATTGGAATCGGTTCTTTCGGACCGATTGATCCCATTGCCTCCAGTTCCGGATATGGCTTTATTACAACGACGCCCAAGCCGCATTGGGGCCAGTACAATATAGTGGGAGCCATTCAGGAACGTTTGGCTCTACCGATTGCTTTTGATACTGATGTTAATGGAGCAGCGCTGGCGGAATACAAATGGGGTGCTGCGAAAGGATTAGACAGTTGCCTATATATAACGATAGGGACAGGGATTGGTGCTGGCGCGGTGGTGGGGGGAGAAATCGTTCATGGACTTTCTCATCCTGAAATGGGACATATTTATGTTCGGCGGTTGTCAGATGATACGTTCAAAGGTTGTTGTCCATACCATGGAGACTGTCTCGAAGGTATGGCGTCTGGACCAGCGATCGGCGCACGATGGCGAAAATCCGCTGTAGAGCTTGGCAAAGACCATCCCGCATGGGCTATGGAGGCTCATTATTTAGCCCACGCTTTAATGAATTATGTGCTGATTTTAGCTCCCCATAAAATCATAATGGGTGGCGGGGTTATGAAGCAAGGCCAGCTCTTCCCTCTTATTCGCAATAAACTGCATGAGTTGCTTAACGGCTATATAGCGCACCCTTTATTAAACAATGAAATTCACAATTATGTTGTTCCTCCCAATTTAGGTGATAATGCGGGGCTGGCAGGAGCGATTGCATTAGCCTCAAATTGTTGTGATGATTAGAAAAAAAGGCTCAAAAAATGTATTTTCGCCGGAAATACTAAAAAATCTGCTCTATGTTAGGATGAATTCTGTAAGCCATAAGCTATAAAAGTGTTTATAAATCTGTGTTCTTTAGTATTTGGGGGAGGCAGATTCGGCACATAGGGACGACGTTGGCTACTTTTGCAGCACGATGCATTGAAAATGAAATCCTAATGCACCTTCGGTCTGAAAAAGACTCGAAAGGACGTATCCCTTCACGATCCGATTGGAACATACAAGGAAGGTAACGAGATCACGCTGATTGATATTCTCGGCTCTGAAGCCGATGACGTAATTAAGGAAGTCGATCTTAAGATTGAGAAGAGCAAGATATACCGTAACCTAGATATTCTGGATGAACGGGAGAAGGAAGTCGTTGTAGGACGCTTTGGCGGAGAAGAAGAGAGAAGCCATTTATCCGAACGCGACAGCAAATGTATTCACAGTCTATGAAGACAACGGGGATGTCTGGGATTTCCCGCATGACTACCGCGAAACGGTTGCCGGAACTCTGAAGCTGATGAGCAGCATCTTCCGTATCAATGGTCCGCAGGCCATTATGGAACAGCATTATCAATACGGTGAGTCTACCCTCGTTCAGAAGATTATCCTATCCGAGGATTCGGACCGGATCGAGTTTCAAACCGTTGCGGACTGGAATGAATCAGACAAAATGCTGCGGGTGTCCTTTCCCGTAAACATTGCCAGTGAACACTTCACCTCCGACATTCAGTTCGGCCGGATCGAGCAGCCCGCGACGCGCAACAGCATGATCGAGTTCGCGAAGGATGAAGTGGCGGCACATCACTATATCGATTTGTCCCAGCCGGATTATGGAGTGGCGCTGCTGAACGACTCCAAATACGGGCATAGCGTTCGAGGACATGTAATGGATCTGAATTTGCTGAGAAGTCCCGCTTCTCCCGATCCGGTCGCGGACCGTGCTGTCCACCGGTTTACGTACGCGTTGTATCCGCATGCCGGAGATTCTGTGCCGGCCGCCGTCTACCGCAAGGGTTATGAGTTGAACATATCGCTGACTCTGGCGCAAGGGGGTTCAGGGGCGGAGATACGCCGTGAGCCCATTCAGCTCTACTCCGTCTTGATAATCAGCCAACAGCCATTGTTGCCGTTAATGACAAAACGGCGATTCAGCTTATGAAAGCCGCGAATTTGGCCGGAGTCGGGGTTCCCGGGAAGCTGTCGATTGCGGGCTTCGATAATTTGCAAGCCGGGGAGGTCTTCGACATTCCACTTACAACTATACAGCAGAACTTTTATGAGATGGGGGCTTCCGCTGCCCAATTAGTTTTAGAGATGATTTCGAAAAAAGAGAACGGGAATTTTGCTGTGCCAAAACTAATACAGGATACAAAACTGATCGTTCGCCAATCAACAAGTGCACCGCAGTAGATAAAACTATACTTAAAGATATTGCTATTTCTTCTCCATGCAGCAATAAATGAACCTTTCTGTGTTTGGTTTGAAGAAACGGTCAAAGGATTGCAATTATGATCATTCAAATCGATTAAGGCACTTACACCGATAATACGAAAAGTCAAACCTGTATGGTGTACTTAATTTAATAAAAAACAATGACTTTTCTGGTAAGAAAAAGTCATTCAGATTGTCGAGAAACCCAGATTATTTAAGACACTGGGTTTCTTTTGCGTTTCAAAGACGATCTGCAAGGAATGAGTTCTCAGGTGAAAAAATCCATTAGTAACTAGATCCTCCGGAGATTCATACATATTATTTTTGATCCACTGGACTAAAACCCCGATAGAAGATCCTACATTTGCTGCTAAAATATACGCTACATACCTTACAGGTATCTCATCTAAAATATATGTATGGTCACCATCATAATAATATTTTTACAATATCGGCATAAGCGTCGGTTAAAAGGTCAATTCTATTAACCTTGATTAACAATTCAATTATAGTGAGTTCATAGACCAGTACAAAAAAAGGGTTGAGGCTGGCTCGGGTGGCAATCCGTTTTTATTTTGATACTCAAAGAGGAATTCTTTTAATTCTATACATTTCTGGTTGATAACGGTCTCGTACATCACCTCTTGCACTTTCAATATTTCAAAATCCGGCCGCTATGGCCGTCCATGTAGCGAATCCCCTTGTCAAAGTAGTCGAACATCTGCTGAGGCCGTTAATATCTGTGGTTTTTTCGGGAATGGGGGATTCTCTTGTGGCTAGTTGCAGTACACTTGCAAGAAACCTAACATTAGATCAACGGAAGATATCGGAGGGTGAACAGACTCGATTTTATCTAAAAAAGGCCGCACGAAATCTACACCAGCCACAGCACATTTTTTTAAATGGATTTGGAATAGCTTATTCACTTAAAAAACAACGACTATTCGCTTGGCTTTGGCACGAGTGGGTGTTTCCGGGGGCGACCGATCTTTGGCTTTTTTCGCCTGCCCTTACTCGTGCGGGTCTTTTTCCCTTCTAAGGCTTCCCGAAAGTCACAAGGTTCGGCATCGGCGTACAAACGGAATAGCTGTAAGACCCGCTGAATTGTTTGTTCGGGAGCCCCAATCACTCGTATCCATTCCATAAACGCATAAGCAATCAGGCTAAGCAGGACTTGACGCGTCACGCCTTCTGCTTGATTGGTGTACAAATGCGCCCCATTCATTCGGTGCTTAAAGGTCTTGAAAAACGTCTCGATTTGCCAGCGAAGCTTATAAATCTGTGCAATTACTGGTGCCTCCACATCCCACCGGTTCGTGAGTACAACGCTGAGACACTCCTTTCCCTTCCGGTTCACATACGGATAGGTTACTCGCCGCATTCGATGGGGTTCCCCCTTCGAGCTTGGGACCAGCACCTCAGCGTCTTCCACAATCCCACACTCTGGAGGGAGTGGCCGCAGGCGCGTCACCGTCAGTCGGTTGTTCTGTTTTATCCGAACGGCAAACCGAAGGCCCGCCTGGTCCCATTCACAAAACTGGTGGTATCCGGGATAGCCGCGATCCATGACATACGTAGAGTTCTCCCGATCGGGTTGAAGCAGCCGATCGAGCACTTCCGGATCGTGATCCGCGACGCCGGCCGTCGAGAACACCGCTCGTCCAGGGTGCACATTCTGCTCATTGTAGACATGCAACCCAAGATGAAGCTTGACCTTAACCTGCCCCTTTTGGGTAAACGCCCAGTGCTCCCCGTGAGCCGTAAGCGAAAGTTGAGTGGGGTCGATGACGCGTAACGCCCCGATGTCCGGAAAACGATCTTGCTTAAGCTGACACTGAATCAGCGCCTCCATCAGGTCGGTATAGAACTCTTGAAGGAGAAAAAGAGGGATGCGCTGAAGCCGTCGGTTGAGCGCCGAGTCACTAATGGAAGAGAAGCCCACGATCTGCTGTAACCATTTTGCTTTACGAAAGTAGGCAGAAAACTCAGACAAAGACGGTTGATTTTGGAGCAAGGCGAAAAGAAACAAGAAAATGGTTCGGTACGTTGTTAATTTGGGGACACGATGGTCGTGCACCGGATGCCTTTTGTCCACCGGAATCCAATTTAAAAGTTGACCAGCCACGGTCTTGAAATTTATAATTTGATTCAAGGTTCCTCCTATTTCATGTTGTGGCTGTGGTAACTACAACTTTAGGGGGAACCGATTTTTTTTGAAGGGTTATTTTTCCATATCTACTCATGTCAGGTTTGGTGCAAGTGTACTGGGCTAGTTGATATATATATCGATTTCGCTCGCGCTGTGCGAGCCTATCTCCATTATGGGCTTTCAGCACCTTTTCAAACAGCTAGGATGGCAGTGGCTTATCGGTGAAAGGGAACTGCTTACCGAAAGTATACAGAGCGCGATAAGCCGTATTTTGGCCCCAGAAATTGACGTAAAGCAGTCAGTTTTCGGTTTCTGCAATGCGTTTAATCCAGTTCAGGACAACGAGCGTAATTTCTTCCGCCGTGCTGGAGAAATTTATCCGTGAATATTTGGAGATGAGCAGGGAACCGTTGTTGGCCGGACTGGATTTCTTTGAGGAGGTGTTGGCCCTTCGGTAGCCTACGCTCCTCCGCATACGGCGATCCGCAACGCTTTGTACACGAAAGGGAGGCTTTTTTCGGAAATACCGGTTTATTAACGGCGTTAGCATCGATGGTCCCCGCGACTTCCATGATGCGCACAGGTGGATTCACGCGGTCTGGGAGTCCAAGTGAATAAGGGCAAAAACCGCATACGGTGGTACAGGGTTGAGTTCAACATCCTTATAGTGCTTCACTGGGGGGACTTTATCAAGGCCAGGGAACTAGTCAATTCTATAAGCGGAGAGGTAACAGCCAGTCGCGGACCTTGTCCGCTTCTTTGATAAGAATACACTAACTGTGTATAACGCTCCAGATGTAGCACTATGCTGGCGCTGGAGCAGAATGGGAATGACTATCCCTGCGACTGCTATATTCATGATGCATGGAAACTCGCAATGTGGCCAAACACAGGTCTATGGAGTTGTGCCGCTTCCCCTCTTTTTGCTCATTTCAAAGTGGTGTAATGACCGATGCTCATCGTTTTTGATACTTAGACCAGTAATGTTACCACCGACCCTAAGTTTTACGGGTTAATTTTTTTAAATATTAATACCTAACTCAAGGAGCTGCTCTTTAATGAGAGGCTCCTGTATTATCAGTTCTATTTCATCTCGTAATCCTTGTTCAAGAGTCTTCGTTTCCAGAATCAACTCAGGTTTATGAGAAATAGTTTCTAGTAAATTTAATAATATAAGCAGCCCTTTTTTTCCGAAATTCCGATTTTGAGTTAGTTCCTTCATGGTACTGTTAACTACATCATCAATTGTCATATATTCGTTTTCCAAGAGTGAATTAAGAATTCTGGAAATGCCTTTATTGGACGTATTTGAGGAAGCGATTCGCAAAAAATGGATAGGAAAAGAATAGAAGACTTTAGGGACTGGAAAAAGAAATTTTAAGGATACATTCTGGTTCATCTATTTCCTCCATTCTAAAGTTGTCCGTACTAATTGGTATATTAGACTTATTAAGTATCTATAGTTTAAACCTTATGATTAGTATTTAATCGTTAATTATGGTAGTAAATATTACGAATTAAAGACGGAGAATGAATTAATGACTCACTTGACAATTTAGTACTGTAGGCAAAAATCAGATAGAATGGAACAACTCGTACACAAATTCATTAACAAATTAGGTAGATAAATGAGAGGGTAAGCATAAACTATAAATTTGAATTAACACTATTTTGTTAGATGTGGATTGAATCATCCCGAAATCTAAGCTGTCAGTCTTAAGAAGGAAGTACAATGTTTAAAGATTGTAGATCGGGTAAAGTAAAGACTGTACACTCTTTGTTGAGTTTGCAGTCTTTGTTTTGTCTTATTAAAGATTAATTTAATTATCTCTCATACTATTAAGTTGATTATTGCTAAGAGATGTTCACTTATATATAATACAAACAAATATTCTTTAGTGAGTTCATAATAATTAATGATAGTCCTCTACATATTCTTGTTCATAGATATGTTTTGCTGGACTTCTGTATAAATTATCAGGAGGACAATAAATGATAAGAAAAGTAGATAAAAATTTATTAAAGAAAGTAAAATGTCAAGTTGGTAATAAAAGTATTGTAGTACGATCAAAACCACAACTTTCTGTGGTTGAATTACAAGTAATTATTTGCGCTATAAATAAATCTATTGAAGATCATAGCCCCTTATGGTTAAAAGTATTTTATACAAATTATGATAGAGTGCTACACGGTATTGTAATGACTGCTGATTATCAACTGCAACAAATTGAATTTAGAAATATTAGGGATCAATCAGAATGGGTGAAAATAGAAAATATCTTAAATATTATTTGAACAGCAGTTAGAGGATATGTGGTCAATTTAAGGGATTAAAGGAAGGGTAATGGCGGTTAATGGATCAAAAGATAGATCATTGAAATTTGTCAAGGATAAAGAAAGTAATCAAAAATATATTAATCTGGAGTATGAGGAACTAGTTGCGCATTTCAGGTCGAATTAATGTATGAAAATAGTTAACATTTGGAGAAGAGTTATGAGTTTGCTAAAGGTTATATTTCACATGATGAATTATTTAGTTCCAAAGGGTTAACGAGTGTAGTTGAGAAGAAAATAAAGAAATTGATATCTAACGTTATAATAATTTTTAAGCTGAGTATTTTGCACTAAGTCCTTGTTACACAACGGTTTTTCGAGCATAAAAAAAGGATTTCACCCCAACTTGGAGAAGTTTTTTGGTAACGACACCAAAACACTCAGAGGAGGAAGTCCCCTTTGTATATTCTCCAAGAAAGTCTCTTTTCCTTTGATGAGCTTCAAATAAAAGGATCGAAAGAGCGATTGCCCTCTTGTTCAGCGGACTGGACTTACGGTCGTATGCGAGACAATTGAGTAATCCTTCACCGCGCAGACTAGAGTTTGACCTTCGCTTACATTACCAATGTGAACTTCGGCTGGACATGCCCGCTCCTTCGATTTCTACGTTAAGCAGTATTTGCCGAGCGACTCGCAAAAAACTTGTCATGCAGTTGTTTGAGGATCTTGTCTCTCAGTGACAAGAAGCAGGAATCGTGGTCGGAATTCATGTCGCAATCGAAAGCGCAGCCATTCACGCCTACGAGAAAAAAACCTATGCGAAAAAGCGAACTCACCGGCAATGCCAACTGGGGAGTTAAACTCGATACGTTTGGCAACAAAGTCAAGTGGTTGGCTATAAGCTGCATCCGGCCATCGATACGATATCGCCCAAAGAGTCGGCTACGAAAGCACGTCTTATTTTATTTCCCTATTTCTAAAGAACCAAGGCGTTACCCCTAACGAGTATAGGAAGAGTCTGTGAGTGCGCCAGCACTTCAGTACGGTAATATGAAATAAAAGTCACTTTCCCTTACGAATAATAAACTTGCGATATGGATATTCGCCCCTCTGCTTTTTACAATTAGGCATGTAATATAACTCAGCACATGTGAGGGGCTTCATCCATCAAGGCAATCAAAGGAGCTTTAGTTCATCGAAAATCGGTAGCGCTTTCAAGATGTTGCTTCACCCCTTTGATGACTTGATGGACAGCTACAGCCCGAATATCACCAATGTGCAAGGAGACCTACAAACGGAGGGATTAAATGTTTGGGAAAGCAATGAAAAGAGGATTCTTGTTCTTTGTCATGATCTGCTTGGTAATGGGCAGCGGTGGCCAGTTCGCCAGAAGCGTCTATGCCGATGATACGGCAACTATCTATGAAGCTGAAGCTGATGGAAATACTATGACTGGCAATGCTTCTATTTCTGAACACCCAACGGCTTCCGGGGGGCAGAAAGTCGGAGGCATGTATCAAGGAAGCACTTTGCAGTTCAATCATGTGACTGTAAGTGAGAGTGGGAATTATAAAATTACAGTGTATTATATTTCTGGCGACTCGCGGCCATTCAATATCAGCGCCAATGGCGGCGATAAGCAGTTTGAAGAACCACCCAAGACAGTGGACTGGGATACGGTGGGAACTTATGATGTGACTCTTCCGCTGAATGCTGGAGAGAACAGCATCCTGATTGATGACAACAACTGGTATTCTCCAGACATCGACAAGATTGTAATTCGTGGACTGGACGACAGCGACCCAGGTGAAGGATCTGGAGGCGACTGGAAAGAGCAGCTTCATGGAACAGTCATCGAAGCTGAAGCGCTTGAAAATATAATTACAGGCAACGCCAAGATAGCGGACAGCAGTGTTGCTTCCGGCGGGAAAATTGTAAAGGATATGAATAAAAACAGTACTTTACAGTTCACAAATGTCACTGTGCCGGCAGCGGGAACGTATTTGATCCGTATTTCCTATATTTCCGGTGACCAGCGTCCTGTCTATATGCAGGTGAATGATGGACTGGATGAATTGATTGATCTGCCAAAGACGGCAAGCTGGGATACGGTAGGAACTTATGATGTGGAAGTCTCCTTGCAAGAAGGGTTGAATAAGATCACTTTCTCAGATCATGACTGGTACTCTCCAGATTTCGACCGGATTGAAGTCATTCCGTATACGATCAGTTATGAAGCGGAGTCTCCGGTCAATGATTTAACTGGAGAAGCACGAGTTGGCGATAGCCCGAATGCTTCCGGTGGTCAGAAGGTAGGGTATCTGAATGGTGGCAGTTCCTTAACTTTCAATAAGATTATGGCTCCTATGACAGGGGATTATCGAATCACGGTAGCTTATTTCTCAGGTGACCCGCGCAGCTTATACGTCAGCGCTAATGGTGGGGCAGAGCAGTATTATGAACTGCCCAAGACACCAGACTGGGATACGGCTCTCACATATGAGCTTACACTGCCCCTGAACGAAGGTGAGAATACAATCAAATTCTCAGACGGCAATTGGTATGCGCCAGATCTGGATCGCATCATTGTAGAACCGGCAATGGGTACAGATCCTAATCCTCCCGTTGAAGAGGATGGTGATCTGGGGACACCGGGGACTTCAAATAACTACGGGGCCATCACTGTTACCGAATATACTTATGGAACACTCGTATCTAATGGACCCTATGAAGTGTCCTTTAATACCAAGTCTGGATACGCAAGCTACAAGTGGACGGATGGTCAGAAGCTGCATGGCATTTATAGCAGTATCAAACTCGGTGATACTCTTATCGAGACTAAAAGCTATGAGAATCATGCAAATGCTGGTGCTCCGGTAGAAATTCAGGATGGCTTCGGCAAAGGCGTGGAGCTTACATTTGTCCACACTTCTGTTGGACAGCCGACCCTCAAGCAGGTTTACAAGTTTTATGACGATCAGAAGTATTTCTTAACTCGTCTGGATGCCGTTAGCGATACGGCGCTGCAGACGAATTATATGTCACCTATTACTTTAAAACGTTCTGGTGGTGTGGATATCGGTGCCAGTGCAGATAACCGAGTACTGACCGTTCCTTTTGACAATGATGCTTGGATTCGTTATAAATCACAATCTATGAACCGTGCGGATACCAGCTATGAAATGACGACTATCTTTAATAACTCGACACGAAACGGTCTTGTGCTCGGGTCGGTCACTCATGATACCTGGAAGACCGGAATTGACTGGAAGGGCTCTTCTAATCGGCTGAATGAGCTAGCGGTTTATGGCGGAGCAGCCAGCGACGTTACACGGGATACCCAGCCTCATGGCATTCTTACAGGCGCGGAATTGTCTTCGCCGATGATTATGGTAGGGGCATTCAGCGATTACCGTACAGGGCTTGAGGAATACGGAAAAGCTAATGCGATCATCACACCTCCGCTGGAGCTGAATCCTGAGTTGCCGCAAGGCGTACCGGTTGGCTTTAACAGCTGGGGAGCTTACGAAGGTACACTTTCATACCAAGACGTTGTGGATGTCTCCAATTACTATAAGGAGCACCTAAAAGATTTCAACAATAATGGTAATGTATTTATTAATATGGATTCCTATTGGGATAATTTGAATGATAAGCAGCTTGCTGACGCTGTATCAGTAATTAAGGGCAATGGACAGCATGCAGGTATCTATTGGGCTCCATTTGTCTATTGGGGCAACAATATGAGCCAGTTTGTAGAGGGAACCGACAATAAGTATACGTATGGTGACATTGTCCTCAAGGATGCCGAGGGTAAACCTCTGCCTACGCTGGATGGAGCTTTTCCTTTGGATGTGACACATCCAGGTGCTAAGCTACGCATGAATTATTTTTTGGATAAATTTAAGGATCTGGGCTTTACCTTCATCAAATTAGATTTCTTGACGCATGGTTCGCTTGAGGGGCAACATTTCGATCCAACCGTAACGACAGGAATCCAAGCTTATAATGAAGGAATGCGTTATGTGAAAGAACGTCTGGACGGAACAATGTTCATTAGCGCATCTATTGCGCCAATCTTTCCAAGCCAATATGCACACAGCAGACGTATTTCCTGCGACACCTACGGTAAGATCAATGAAACGGAGTACATGCTGAATTCGTTAACTTATGGCTTCTGGCAAAATGGCACGATCTACACCTATACGGATCCCGATCATTTGGCATTGGCCCGTGCTTCCAGCTTAACTGAAGCTCGTAGCCGCATGAACTCTGGCGTTATCGCCGGTACTGTACTTCTCGGCTCTGATGATGTTAACGATCCAAAGGCACAAGAATATATGACTGCTTTGTTTAACAACAAGGAGGTTCTCGAATTAGCGTTAAAAGGTAAAGTGTTCAAGCCGCTAGAAGGAAATACGAATGCGAATGCAGCGGATACTTTTGTTATGAAAGACGGCAACGATTATTATATGGCCGTATTCAACTACAGTGCCAATGCCGCGGCAGACAAAGCAGTGAATCTCGGTCGCGCTGGACTGGATGCAGCAGAAACGTACACGATGCAAGACCTTTGGACAGGAGAGGTTTCGACGATTTCAGGAACACTCGCATTGTCCTTGCAGCCGACTGAATCAAAATTGGTAAAATTAACAGCTGCACCTAAGAAAGTAACAGGTGTATCGCTAGATAAGACAGAGCTAACATTAACCGCTTGTGAAACCGGAAAGTTGACGGCTACGATATCTCCGGAAGAGGCGGCGAATAAAGCAGTACACTGGACTTCGAGCGATACGTCTGTAGCTACCGTAGTGTATGGAACGGTAACGGCTGTAAATGCTGGGAAAACCACAATTACTGTGGAAACAGTAGACGGCGGCTTCACAGCTACGGCAGAAGTTACAGTCAAAGCAGCCCCCACTGTAGAACCGGGAAATCCAGAAGTACCAGGTAATCCGGGTAACAACAACGGTACTCCTGGTAGCAATGCAGGTCATTATAATGCTACAGGAACCTTGCTTCTTACGTCAGAGATGCTGAAAGTGGATAGTGTGTCTGGTGAAGTAAACGTGGAGATTAAGGGAGACATACAGCAAATACAATTATCTTCTGATGTAGTTCGTCAGTTGGCGAATCATACGCTGGTTTTGAAGTCCGGTAAGTTCTCCATAAAGGTGCCTGCGGATTTGCTCCGTCAGTTGCAGAACAAGCTACCGGAAGCTCAGCGAGATGATAGCACAATTACCCTGAAATTAGTACCACTTAGCAATAAGGCTAATGAGATCATTGCAGCAGCGGCGGGAACTACTCATGCACAGGTTAGACTCATGGGGGATGTCTATGAGTTCAGTCTGTCAGTGACCACGAAAACTGGCACAATAGAAACGCTCTCTACGTTTGATCAACCCATTACGCTAAGTCTGACAGTGGGAGAAGGTTTTGATTTGAGACGTGGAGGCATTTACTATATTGCGGATAACGGTAAGCTGGAATATATCCCTGCGAATTATGCTGGCGGTGTATTGACAGCAGAAGTTAATCACTTCAGCAAATATGCTGTTCTGGAGCTCAAACGGACTTTTGTAGATGTGCCAGCCAATCACTGGGCTAGTCCTGCAATCCAAGAGCTGGCGGCGAAGCTGTATGTACAAGGGATTAGCAAAGACAAGTTTGAACCTAACCGTGCGATTACACGTGCCGAGTTCACCTCTATGCTCGTACATTCCCTTGGGTTGACCACAAGGGGAGATGTTAGCTTTGCTGATGTGGCTCCGTCTGCTTGGTACGCGGAGTCCATTTCTATCGCTTACAAGGCGGGCATCGTGAGCGGCAGAAGTGCGACCAAGTTCGAGCCGGCTGCACAGATTACCCGTGAAGAAATCACGGTCATGTTAATGAAAGCCTATGAGCTGAAGAATGGCAAAGTAACTGTTGCTTCAACTGATGTGACATTCAAAGATATGAAGCAGGTCTCCTCTTGGGCAGCCGCTTCTGTAAAGGGAGCAGCCAGCCTAGGACTGGTTCAAGGTCAAAGTGAAGGTCTATTTGCACCAAAAGGGATCGCTTCCCGAGCAGAAGCGACCCAAGTGATCTATAACTTGATTATGAAGTAAAACATTGCAAATATACAAATGAACGAAGGAGTTAAGCGATCTCTAGATGCTTAGCTCCTTCGTTTTTGGTGTTCACTGAAGCTTTATTAAGTAGCTAGCGTCCTAATGATAATGGTTATATCGAGGGGCTCGTGGCAAGCTCGTGGCAACTAGGCTAGATGAGAGCGATTAGGGAAAATCTCCCTGAAAATAGCCGGGAAATTCCTGGATGCAATGTAATTAGGGAAATCATCCCTAATAATCGGGAGAATTCTGAATTTACCTCCAAATCAGCAGATAATCAGGGAGGATTTCCCTGATTATCAGTATAATGAGCAAAAATCGCCTAATTTTAGGGAGGATTTCCCTAATTGTTAATCAATATTTCTGATTTCTCAATAAGCTTTGCAGTTATTCAGATGCGTCGTTCCTTACATTTCCTTTTGCGGCAAACGAATTTGCACAGTGGTTCCTATTCCGAGCCTACTAAACACTGTAACGCCATAATGCTCACCAAATCTCAGTTTTATCCGTCGATCTACGTTTGAAATCCCATAACCTCGTCCAGGTTTATCGTCAAGTAAAGTGTGAAGTGTCTCACGACTCATCCCCATGCCATCATCAATTACAGATAGAATAATATCGCTATTTTCGACTATGCCTTTGATATGAATATTTAGCGGGCTTTCCTGATTCCACACCGCATGAAGCACCGCATTTTCTACAAAAGGCTGCAAGGCTAGCTTGACTGTAGAGTAAGGTAAGATTGCTTCATCTACATTGTAGGTGATGTTCAGTTGTCCTTTGAATCGGATCAGCTGAATGGCATTGTAGCTTTGCGTCAGCTTCAATTCTTCATTAATAGTCAAAATGCTCTTCCCTTTATTCAGGGAGATGCGATAAAACTTGGCGAGATGAAGCACCAAATCCTGAATGCGAGTATCTTGATGTTTCAGGGCAAGAGACGAAATGGAGCCCAGTGTATTGTACAGAAAATGGGGGTTGATCTGGGCCTGAAGCAGGTCAAGCTCCGCCTCCTTATTCTGTAGCTCCTTCTGATACACTTCGGTGATTAGACTCTTTAAGCGTGTAGTCATTTGCTTGAAGGCAAAATGAAGCTGACCAATCTCATCATTGCCTAAATATTCATCATTCGTAGGATTGAAGTCACCACGTTCTAGCCGCCGGATCATTCGGATTAATGTTCGAATACGCTTACTGAACAGCGACGCAGTAATGTAAATCAGCAATAATGCGACAACTATAAAAGCTAAAGAAATTTTAGTGATGAGCTCTGACAGTGATTTCGCGTCCTGAATGATACTGTCATAAGGGAATATAGAGACGGTTTTCCATCCATTGGTGAGCGTGTTATAGACGGCGAAAGCCTTTTCCCCTTTATATGTAGTATCAAATCTGCCAGAAGGCAATTCATCAAAGTTCTGATCAAGCATTTCCGGCAGACTTGTATTTAATAATTGTTTGTCGGCGGCTGATAAAATAAGGCCCTTGTCATTAACGATAAAAATATCTTTGCCGCCTGCTTCTTTCTCCATTAAAGAATAGATCACCGATTCGGATATTTCGAAGACCAGAATACCGTAAGGATATTGGTTGCGATTATTGTTCAGTAACCTAGCCAGTGTAAACATTGCGGGATTATCTTGTGACTGTGGTGAAGACAGATGAATAATATTTCCGTGAGACTGCATCAGCTGCTTGTACAGCTCTGTCTCCTTCACTTCGGGTGTAACCGGCTTGATATAGTAATTATCTTTGGGCAGTGATAGATTGTCGGAATAAATGAAAACGCTACCAAAATCGGGATAAGCAGCCATTACCGTATCTATTCGATTGCCAATATATTGATAGACGTCCAGATAGGATGGATCATCCTGGTATTCGCTTGTGAGATAAGTGGCCAGTCTATTATCCAAGTAAATAGAAGCAGAAATATGCTCATAGCTGTCCAGTTTGTTCTCCAGGTTCTTGTTGATCTGAGCCGTCGAATTCATCATATTGATGTAAATTTGATCGGTTAATTTTGATTTTGTAAGTTCAAATGAAAAATAGACAAATAGCATCATTGGAATAATGGTGACCAGAACGAACACGAGGAACAGCTTGGAGCGAAAGCTAAGGTCAATAAAAGGCATATAAATATACTTTTTGTAAAAATGACGCATCGTAGAAGTCCCTTCTTTACTGTGAATTCACGGAAAGCCAAGTTTATCATATCAGACTAAATATCAAAATCCAATGCTCGAATGTTCCGAAACTCCTTTAAAAAGCGCTATCATTCGGAGGATTGAAGTATAGAAAGGAGCCCTATGCGGACTTAAGATGAATAGGAGAGAAGTTGAGTCGAGATGTAGCAGGGCATGCTGCACTAAATAAAAAGGGAGGGTATTTGATGCATAAAGCAAGCGCTATCAAAACAGTCAGGGGCAATAATCTTTGGTACAGATTAAAAGAGCAGAAATGGTTATTTTTGCTGATGCTGCCTGCCATAATTGCGACATTGCTATTTTCCTATGGACCTATGTTTGGTATGTATATGGCATTTACAAACTATCAACCGGGTGGAGGAACGTTTTTTCAACAATTTTTCCATGCTGACTTTGTTGGCTTTAAGTGGTTTGAATATTTCTTTACCACAGGAGACTTCTACCGTGTAATGCGTAATACGCTTGCGACAAGCCTCTTGACCTTGTTATTCGGGTTTCCTGCGCCGATCATACTCGCGCTTGTGCTGAATGAAGCAAAACAGGGATTTTTCAAACGCTTTACACAGACGGTTTCTTATCTGCCGCATTTTATCTCATGGGTTATCGCCGCTAACATTGTAATTACGCTGCTAGCTTCCGATGGGATGTTCAACAATCTTCTAGTAACGCTCGGGATTGTTGACGAACCGGTAGCTTTTCTACAAAACGGACCTTTATTCTGGTGGATTATCGCCTTATCTAATATGTGGAAAGAAATGGGTTTTAGCGCCATTATGTACCTAGCTGCAATATCCGCTATTAATCCGGAGCTTTACGAAGCCGCAAGAGTAGATGGAGCTAGCCGATTCAAGCAAATGTGGAATATTACGCTCCCTGCTTTACGTCCAACTATTGTGATATTGGCCATTCTTGCAGTCGGAGGGATTTTGAATGCCGGCTTTGAACAACAATATCTGTTGCAAAATAACACTGTACTTGAGTACTCGGAAGTTATCGATATTTATGCATACAAATACGGGTTACAAAACAGCATGTTCTCATACGGGGCTGCCGTGGGGGTATTCAAATCCGTTATTGCCTTCATTCTTGTTGTGATTGTGAATCGAATTTCTAGAAAAGTGAACGACCAAGCGTTGTTCTAAATAACAAAATGGAGAGGAGCGCTTGAGATGTTTTTGAACAGATACGGAGATCATATCTTTAAGTCTTTTGTATATTTGATTCTTATTCTTGTGTTGCTAGTTACCTTCTTACCTTTTTGGAATATTCTCGTACTTTCATTAAATGCTGCGGAGGATACGGTTCGAGGTGGCGTCTACTTTTGGCCCAGAGATATCACCTTTGATAGCTACAACCAAATTTTGAAAGATACCGAAATTATGAATGGGATATGGGTCACTGTAAAACGAACCGTAATTGGTGCGCCACTGTCGGTTTTTGTGATTACGATGCTAGCTTATCCACTAAGCCGCCAGAATCTGGTGGGGCGCAAGGGCTGGAACCTTTACTTCGTCTTTACGATGTATTTCGGAGGCGGGCTGATCCCTTATTACATGGTGCTTAAAGCGTTAAACATGATTGACACATTTTCCGTATTTATTTTGCCAGGCTTGATGAATGTCTTCTATATGATTATCGTCCGTACCTTTATGGAGGGATTACCTGGTGAGATTGAGGAGTCAGCAAAGGTAGACGGAGCGAACGACTTAATGATTTTCTTCCGGATTGTGCTGCCGTTAACAACACCAGTACTCGCGACAGTGGGACTCTTTCAAGCCATATCGCATTGGAATGCGTGGTTTGACTCCTATGCGTTCACTTATAGTTCAGACTTGAAAACCTTACAAGCTGTACTCGTCAAAATACTGAGCCAATTCCAGACCGGAGGTATGGTATCGCAATCGCAAATGCTGGCAAACTCCGCCAAACGGAATGCCGTTTCAAGTGATACGATCCGGATGGCGGCGACGATGGTAGCAACATTGCCTATCGTTCTTGTATATCCGTTCCTGCAAAAGTATTTTGTTAAAGGTATGACTTTGGGCGCTGTTAAGAGTTAATATGATTAAATACCCGAACGCCTGCTGGAGATGACTTGTCCGGCAGGCGGCCCTGAAGGGGGGTGAGCGGATAGACTTGCTTGGTTTTTGGTTGCTTGGTGAATTTATAAAGTAACTAACTTAATGGGAGGAATTAGGGTGTCTATGATAAAGAAAAACAAAGTATTGAGCGTAAGTATTACTACTGCATTGGCCGTTGGTGTATTAGCGGGATGCTCCTCTAATGATGGAAAAGACAATACAAATACTGCGGCTGGAGACAATACAAAAAAAGAGCCGATTACACTTACATGGTTTGATTCAAATACAAAGGGAGAGCCTTTTACTGATGCTGTCGCTCAAGAAATCACTAAAAAGACTGGCATTGAGATCTCCATACAGCAGCCAACAGGAAATCCGACAGAGAAGCTAAGCTTGATGCTTGCCAGCGGTGACTATCCGGATGTGGTCGTGATGAGCCGTGGGGATGCTTCCCTCGATAAGTACATTACAAGCGGCGCGTTCATTCCACTCGATGAGTTGGTTGAGAAGAATGGTCCAGATATCAAGGAAATGTATGGCGATACACTGACCAAGACTCGTTATAAAGACGGAAAGAACTATTATTTGGCTAACTGGTACGGACTAGATAGTGATCCAGTCTTCGGGATGCTGATGAGAAAAAATCTGCTTGCAGATCTGGCTCCAGACAAAGCAGATGGCACAACACCGCTCACAACGGATGAATTAGAAGCCATTCTGAAGGATTTTAAAGCAAAAAATAAGACGATTGATGGAAAAGAATCCATTCCAATGACCATGAACGGTGAGAATATGGGCGCCAACCTGGGAACGTTCAAAGGCATGTGGGGTCTGAAAACTTATTACGATAACAATGGTTCATTGCAATATGATGTTAAGGATCCAAAGTATCGTGAAATGTTGCTCTACGTAAATAAATTATACAGAGAAGGTCTGATTGAGAAGGAATTTGCGATTAGCAAAACGCAAACTTGGATTCAAAAGCTGGCTACCGGTGCAGTATTCTCCACACCAGGCGCTTACTGGGATCCAGGTAACGGGAACGGAACTTTGAAGAAGGATGGCGGAGAAGATAATCAGCTCTTCCCATACAAGGTTGTTGCCCCTGGAGTAGACCCTGCCCAAACGACATTTGGACCAAGAAGCTCACTTGGATGGGATGCCATCGCTATTACTAAGAACAACAAGCACCCTGAAGAAACAATGAAGCTATTCAATTTCTTGGCAAGCGATGAAGGACAGCATTTATTGCTGTGGGGCCAAGAAGGCGTTCAATACACTATGGTAGATGGTAAGAGACAACCGGATCCTGCATTCTTGGATAGCTTCAAGGAAAACTGGGACGACACAGTGAAGAAGAGCGGTGTTCGTAAATGGTTGTGGTTTATTAAGAATGGTCTAGATGCAAATGAACAGCCTTACGATATGGCAGTTAAATATCAACGCAGTGAAGTAGATCAGATGGCAATTAAGAGCCTTGGAGATTCTGTATGGGATACTGCGGAATATGACAACTTGAGCCCTGACGGCGGAACACCTGAAGCACTGACTGCACAGAAGGTAAAAGATATTATGGATCAAAGCATTACTAGAGTAATCATTGCTCCTTCTGAAGCCGAAGCCAACGCTACATTCGATAAGATGCTTGCGGATATGAAAAAGGCTGGGGATGAAAAAGTAGAAGAAATCATTAACCAGAAGCACGCAGAACGTATGGAGCTGTGGAATTCAAAATAAGCACTGCTGGATAATAAGTTCAATATCTTGATATGTAAGGGCTTCCTCTCTGTATTAGGCAGAGAGGGAGCCCTTTTGCTATGTTTATGAACAGTTAAACTAGTCTATTGGCATGCGTATTTTTGCGAAAATCTAGCGGGGCTTGGTGATAGTATTTTTTGAATTGATGATAGAAATGGCTGACATTCTCAAAGCCGGATTCCAGGGCGATTTCGACCACACGCAGTTCAGTAGTAAGTAGCAGATTACGCGCCACGTTGAGCCTTAGCTGGTTGATAAATTCTGTCGGTGTCTGGTTTAAATATTGGCGGAAGGCCCGGTTGATATGACCGACACTTCTGCTCGACAACTCGTACAAGGCATGAAGGCCTTTGTTTAAGTTTTCTTTTAGATGCATCTTGGAAACGGCATGCTCGAGCCACAGCGGGAATTCTGGCTGCTCGATGGTTTCAGGAGAGAAAAAATGCTGGGTAAGCGTATCTACGAGTATTCCTTTCAGATATATCCTGGACTTTACTTTGTCTAAGGCAGAGAGCATTCGGATGCGTTCGAAAGAACGAATGAAATCATCCATCTCCAGTTGAGACAGCATAGCGATGCTAGGAATCGGAGTATTTAATAGCCTATGCAGGAACTCTTCTTCATTCAGGTAACTAAAGGCGTCATTAATGAGGCTTTTTCGGCAGGGAATGTTGAGAAAGCGGCAATCGCTATCCCCATCAGCTTCATATCGATGAGTATCATCGGGGCGGATGAAGACAAGACAGCCAGATTGGAGAAGTTGGGTAGCCCCGTTAACGATATGCCGGCATCGGCCTTCAGTGAGTATAAAAAATTCATAAAAGTCATGTGTATGTTCTGGGGATACCTGACTTAGGGACTCGACCCAGAAGGGATCAGCTAACAATTCGGGATTAATGTGGCTTGCCTCGGTGTATTTGATCATGCTCTTCCTCCAGCATTTGATGATGTTAAAATAGCACACTATTTTCGTGAACACAATAGAAGAAAAATATACATATTATTGTTAAGATTTTAATACAAGAAGCCAAAATAGAACATGTGTGGAGGCGGAAGAATGCAACTTGTCAATCTTAACGGGAAATGGCAAATGAAACGGCTTGATCATCCGAAATGGCTGGAGGCCAGCGTGCCAGGCTCTGTCTACCATGATTTGTTGAATGCCGGAGAAATGCCAGATCCGTTCTACCGGGAGCAGGAGTATGAGGTTCTGGAACTGTCCAAATATGATTACGAATATCAGCGTAGCTTTCAGCTGGAGGATGGAGTGCTAGAGCATGACCGCGTATTTCTGTTATGTGAAGGGCTCGATACGCTTTGTGAGCTTTACTTGAATGGAACGAATATTCTGAACAGTGACAATATGCATCGGACATATGAAGTAGATATCAAGTCTGCATTGACACTTGGTGAGAATATCATTCACGCGATTTTTCGCTCCCCGGTAGAATTTACATTAAGGAAGCAAGCGGAATTGCCGCTTAGCGGATGTGCTGATGCAGTAGAGGGGATCTCTCATCTGCGCAAAGCGCACTCCATGTTCGGGTGGGATTGGGGTCCGAAGCTGCCCGATCTGGGAATCTGGCGTAGTCTCTCCATTCAGGGCTATCACTCTGCTCGTCTTGACGATGTTTATATTACACAATTCCATGAGAAGGATAAGGTCAAGCTGGATGTTCGAGTAAGAACGGAGAGCTGGCAGAAAGCTGATCGGGAAATCGTGGTCAAAATTCATACCCCAGCAGGGCAAAGTCTTGAGCATCGTGTGTCTGAGACAATTGGAACGGATCATCATATTACACTTGAAATTAATGAGCCAGAGCTGTGGTGGCCGAATAATCTCGGTGCTCAGCCACTGTACAATGTAGAGGTTGTACTTGAGGAAAAGGCGGAGGAGATAGATCGTAGAGAACTGCGGATTGGACTAAGAACCATTACTGTGAAGCAGGAAGAAGACCAATGGGGAGAATCTTTTGCTTTCGAAGTCAACGGTGTGCTTATTTTCTCTACAGGTGCCGACTATATTCTGGAAGATAATCTTCTGCCTCGCGTGACTAGAGAACGTACAGATCGCTTGCTCCAAAGCTGTGTGGCTGCCAATTTCAATACAATTCGCGTATGGGGTGGTGGTTATTACCCAGATGATTATTTCTACGACCTTTGCGATGAATATGGTCTTATCGTCTGGCAGGATCATCTGTATGCCTGCGGCATCTATGCTCTTACAGAAGCTTTCGAGGAGAACATCACGCACGAGACTATCGATAACATGAAGCGTCTTCGCCATCATGCTTCGCTAGGCTTGTGGTGCGGTAACAACGAGCAGGAGCTGGCTTGGGATGAATGGGACTGGGAGAAGTATTACTCCCTGCAGCTTAAGGCAGATTATATTAAGCAATATGAGGTGCTTCTACCAGCAATCGCTAAAGAAATTGATCCGAATACCTTCTATTGGCGTGCTTCACCCTCCTCCAAGGGTAGCTTTGACAAGCCAAATGACGAGAATTACGGAGATATGCATTACTGGGGGGTCTGGCATGGGAAAGAACCGTTTACCGATTACCGGAAGCTATATCCGCGTTATATGTCTGAATTCGGATTGCAGTCTTTTCCGAGCTTGAAGACTATCGAGTCGTTTACGCTGCCGGAGGATCGGAATATCTTCTCTTATGTCATGGAGTCCCATCAGAAGAACAATACCGGGAATGAGAAAATTCTCTACTATATCGGGGAGACTTACAAATATCCGAAAGATTTTGAGTCTGTGCTATATGCCTCGCAATTGATCCAAGCAGAAGGGATGCGCTGCGGCGTTGAGCACTGGCGTAGACATAGAGGTCGCTGTATGGGGGCATTGTATTGGCAGTTGAACGACTGCTGGCCGGTAGCTTCTTGGTCCAGTATTGACTATTATGGCCGGTGGAAGGCTATGCATTATGCGGCTAAACATTTCTTCGCGCCGATTCTTGTTTCTGCCCATGATGAAGGAACGAGGGTCTCCCTTCATGTGTCCAATGAAAGTAGAGAACAGGTTATTGGTGAACTGAGTTGGAGACTGCTCAATCGGGCATCGGAGGTCTTGCTGGAAGGCACAAAGCCGGTGGAAATTGCCGCGTTAAGTACTGCTGAGTTTGAACAGCTTGATTTCACCCACATGCTGGATACGAAAAGGAAGAAACGTGAGACTTATCTGGAATACGCTTTTAAGGTAGACGGCAAGGCGAAGAGTGGTGGAACGGTCCTATTTGTTAAGCCGAAGCATTTTAGTTTTATTGACCCTGAGCTTGAAGCCGTACTCATTGAGGAAGAAGAGCAATTTGTAATTACTGTGAAGGCGAAGGCCTATGCTCGTTTCGTCGGCTTAGACTTCAGGGAAAGAGATGCCATCTTCAGTGACAACTATTTCGATATGTCGGGAGATACAACAAGATCCGTTACAATCGCTAAAAAAGACCTCGATAAGCCAGCCACGGCCGAGGAACTGCGTGCACAGCTTACTATACGCTCCGTTTTTGACATTTAAGCAGGAAGTATTGAGGAAGAGTGGGACTGACCCCATAACGTGAGACAAATCAAAACACCTTCAAAAGAATGGAACCTTGTCGTAAGATAAGGAGATCATCTTGGAGGTGTTTTTGCATTGGCAACCAGAGTAAGTTATCCCGTGGAAATAAAGATGAAAGCTATAGAAATGAGATTAGCAGGCGTACCTGTGAAAGAGGTTATGGAGCAGCTCGGAATACGGAATAAGACACAGCTAAAGACATGGATGAGATGGAATCGAAATGGTGAACGGCATCGTTTGCAGCAGCCGGTGGGTAAACAGTACAGCTATGGAAAAGGTCCGGAGGACTCTTCGGAGCTCGAAAGAGTAAAGGCAGAGAACCGATTCTTAAAACAACAATTAGAACTGCTAAAAAAGTACGAGGAGTTGGAGAGGAGGTGGAACCAGAGGCCGTTATTGCCTGGATCGAATCCATTCGAAACGAAGTGACGGTGTCTGAGGCTTGTAGATGGCTCGGAATCGCAAGAACGACTTACTACCGCTGGAAAGCAGCTGTGGGGACAAAGCATACAGACAAAGTGGTGGAGAAAATCCGGGAGCTTTGCATCCGTCATAAATTCCGCTACGGGTACCGGAAAATCACGGCGCTCCTTCGGATAGAGCAGAGTATAAATCACAAGCGAGTCCAGCGGATCATGCAGTGTGAGGGGCTTCAGTGCCGCGTGAGGATGAAAAAACGAAAGGTGACTGGGCAATCTGTACACTCCTTTGAAAATCTGCTCAAGCGACAGTTTCATGCAGAAGCACCTCTGCAAAAACTCGTCACGGACATTACCTATTTGCCATTTGGCGGGAAGATGTTGTACTTCTCCAGCATTCTAGACTTGTACAATGGTGAGATTGTGGCTTACAGTATAGCAGATAAACAAGATACCTCTTTGGTGTTGGATACGTTAAATCAACTTCCAAAGCAGGAAAAGATGTTGCTGCATAGCGACCAGGGCAGCGTGTATACGTCCTTTGCGTACCAGGAAGCTGTAAAAGGAAAAGGCATTACCATGAGCATGTCCCGTAAAGGAACGCCCGCTGATAATGCCCCCATTGAATCGTTTCATTCCACCCTAAAGTCTGAAACGTTCTACCTCGAAGATCTCACATCTACAACGACTGCAATCGTTGTAGAGACCATTCGAGACTACATCATTTACTATAACTCATTTCGAATTCAAGCGAAACTAAATAACCAGTCACCGATGGATTTCCGGCGACTGGCTACTTAAACTTGTAAGGTGTTTTGATCCCTGTCTCACAAACGGGGGTCAGTCCCCAGTCTCCCTAGTGGGGCTCTTTTTTGTATGTATTTTTTTTACTATAGCCGTTAATAATCATTTTATGTTTTGCTAGAACTTAATCTCACATGTGATAAATATAATAGGTCAATATTTTACTATTAAAGGTATAGATATTCAGATTGTATCCCCTTCCAATTATCTTTAAAATAGACTTCAAACAACGAGATAAATTAAGCCGATTACATTACAACAAGATCTGATAAGAAGAGTAGGAGGATATTATGAGTATTTATTATGATGACAGCCGCAAGGTATTTCATTTACAGTCCCAGCAATCCAGCTACGTGATTGAAATTGTTAGAGGTGAGCTTCCAGCGCATGTCTATTGGGGACCTAAATTAGAAGGAATCAAGCAGCCGTTGCATTTGGTGGAGCGTTGTTCCTTTAGCCCGACCTACACAATGGAGGACAAAAAGATCTCCCTCGACACGATTCCAAGTGAGTTTCCGTCTTATGGGAATGGTGATTTCCGGGAACCGGCGCTTGAGGTTCATTTGGTAGACGGTACGACCGTTACGGACTTCCTTTATCAGAGCTATAAGATCAATAAAGGAAAGCCTGCATTAAAGGGGCTGCCATCCACCTATGTTGAAAGTGAAGAAGAAGCAGATACACTGGAACTCTTTCTTCAGGATGACAAAACCGGACTGATCGCTGTATTGAGCTACACTGTATTTAATAATCAGGATGTGATCACACGTTCTGTGCGAATTGAGAATCAAGGGAAAGACAATGTGGTGCTGAAGCGTGTGTTAAGCGCAAATGTTGACTTCCATGATTCTGATTATGACATGCTGCAATTATCTGGTACTTGGACAAGAGAACGTCATATCCACAAAAGAGCTCTCGTACCTGGTATCCAACGAATTGACAGTAAGCGCGGCGCTAGTAGCTCCCAACAGAATCCTTTTATGGCCTTGCTTGCAAAAGATGCAACAGAGGATCACGGTGAAGTATACGGGTTCAGTCTTGTGTACAGCGGAAGCTTTCTTGCGCAAGCGGAAGTGGATCAATATGGAATTTCCAGAGTGGGCATCGGTATTCAACCGTTTAATTTTCAATGGTTGCTTGAACCGGGAGAATCCTTCCAAGCTCCTGAAGCTGTGCTGGTAAGATCCAGTGAAGGACTTGGTGGATTATCAAGAACTTACCACCGTCTGTATCGGACCCGGTTATGTAGAGGCGAGTTCCGTGATCGTAAGCGTCCTATTCTCATCAACAACTGGGAAGCAACCTATTTTAATTTCAATGCAGATAAAATCAAAGAAATTGCTCAAGCAGGCAAAGATCTCGGCCTTGAACTGTTTGTCTTAGATGACGGCTGGTTTGGGAAGCGAGACAATGATGATAGCTCTCTCGGAGATTGGGTAGAGGATCGCCGCAAGCTTCCAGAAGGTCTAGGAAAACTCGGAGAAGATATTACGGCAATGGGCATGGAATTCGGACTATGGTTCGAACCGGAAATGGTATCGCCGGAAAGTGATCTTTATCGTGAGCATCCGGATTGGTGTCTTCATGTACCGGAGCACAAAAGAACGTTAGCTCGCCAGCAGCTTGTTCTGGATTTATCCCGTAAGGATGTATGTGATTATATTGTGGATTCGGTTAGCTCCGTGCTGTCATCGGCTCCGATTACTTATGTGAAATGGGATATGAACCGGAATATGACGGAGATTGGATCTGCTCTTCTGCCAGCGGAACGTCAACGCGAAACGGCTCACCGTTACATTCTTGGACTTTATGATGTGCTAGAACGAATCGTCACCCGTTTCCCACACATTTTGTTCGAAAGCTGCTCCGGCGGTGGTGGACGATTTGATCCAGGCATGCTGTACTATATGCCACAGACCTGGACTAGCGATGATACAGATGCGGTTGAAAGATTGAAGATCCAATATGGAACAAGTATTGTGTATCCTTCAAGTTCTATGTGCGCTCACGTATCGGCTGTCCCTAACCATCAGGTGCACCGTATCACACCTTTGGAAACCCGTGGTCATGTCGCGATGTCGGGTAGCTTCGGCTATGAACTAGATATGACCAAACTCACTGAAGCTGAACGCGAAGATATCCGCAAGCAGGTTTCTGAGTACAAGGAACTGAGAATGCTGATTCAATTCGGTGATTTCTATCGACTGCTTAGTCCGTTTGAGGGTAATCAGACGGCGTGGATGTTTGTTTCGGATGATAAAAAAGAAGCCTTCGCCACGTACTTCAGAGTGCTGGCTGAGCCTAATGCACCTCTCCGCAGATTGCGGTTGAAAGGACTCGACCCTGCTAAAAACTACAAACTTGAGCTTAACGGTGAAGTATACAGAGGGGATGAGCTGATGCACTTCGGAATCTCACTTCCACAGCTTGAGGGCGATTTCAAAAGCTTACTATTCGTACTCAAAGAGGTTTAATAAAAAAAGGGAGTAAGCCACTGGCTTGCTCCTTTTTTATATGGATTAATTTTCAAAAAACACATGTTTGGTTAGGAACTCTAGATCCTGTTCTCGATACGTCGAGGGATTGACCCCGAAATAGGAACGGAAAACTTTTCCGAAATAGCTGGCATTGTCAAATCCTGTTTCCGTGGCGATCTGGTTGATGCTCAAATCTGTTGTTTTAAGTTTAGATGCTGCCAACTCAATCCGCCTTCTTTTTAAATACTCAAAGGGTGAAAGATTGATATTTTTTTGAAACAGTCTGCAAAGGTGATGTTTAGAAACGCCAACATGCGCGGCGACATCATCTAAGCTTAGATTATTATTATGCAGATCCTCTTTCATAAATTGAATAGCGGCGTGAAGCTTGTCATTTTTTATATAGGTGGTTAACATGTTAGGTTTCTTGAGATATTTCTCCACGGACAAGATCCATTGAAAGACTTTTCCCGTTAAAAGATGCAAATCCCTTTCTTCATGAACCTGTATGTCCTTGAAAATGCTCCACAATAAATCTATCGAAACTGATTCCTGGGGGAGTTCAATAATTGGACCGCAATGAGCGGCAAGTTGGCTCCACAGTGAAATCGCTAAAGGACCCCGCAGATTGAGCCATAAAAATTCCCAAGGCTCGGTGCCATCTTCCGGATAATAGTACCTGTGTATACTGGGGACAGTCACTAGAAAAGCTTTGCCCTTCGTTAATCGATGAACAACCCCATCTATTTCAATTCTACCCTCTCCCGATAAGGTGTACTGAAAAATTACACAGCTTCTCTCCGTCCGATTCTGGCCGTTGAATGAATAGGCAGATGAATCAACTTGTTCCCAGCCGATAGAATCAAACAGAAGCATGGATGCTTCTTCTTCTGAGCGAAAGGTGTAGGAGGAACGTAACATTAGCAGCTTTCCTTTCCAGAAAGACTTTTGAGTATAGATCAATAATTTACTAAAGAGAAATCACGTTATACTTAAGTGTAAACGCTTTGGTGAATCTCATCAACAAGATAGTAATAGTAACAAAATTCCATTTAGCTGCGTCTAATCTTTATGGGTTCTAACAAGCTGCACTGGAGGAGAATGGATATGGGAGCAACACAACTAAACCGGACGATAAGGAAGTTTACGCTTATCGCATTGTGTCTATCACTTATACTGCTGAATGGCAGGGTAATGGCAGAGCCGTCTACGGTTCAGAAGACAACTGCTTTGTTCACTGCGGAGATGCAGAGAGCCTTGGAAGGGGCTCAAAATGTGCTGTTGACGATACAGCCATTCCCGGACGAAGCAGCCGTAGGCTTCTTTAAGAATGGGCATAGTCTGCCTGATGGGTATTTGGGGCAGACGGCTGACAAGATTTTGGAGCAGCGGGGGAAGTTCGCCAAAGTGGCCGATTTAGCCCGGACAGCGTTAGCTTATAGTGCTGCGGGTGGCAACATGAACAATATCGCTGGTATTGATTTATATCCATTCCTGATGAACCATGCGGGAATCGATTCGGAAGGGGCAGCCGCATTGGCAGCCGTCTATATTACCTCGAAAAACTCTATTTCCAATTCAATGGAGTGGACGAACCGTTATCCCGATATGCTCTTTTCTCAGTTGCTCGCTATGCAATTGGCGGATGGCAGCTGGCCGCTGGCTGGGCAGAAGCAAGGCGATCCGGTAGCAACTGCCTTAGCGTTAACGGCACTCGCTTCGGAAATGGGTTCGGAACAAACGGCGCAGCCTGTTCAGAAGGCTTTGCAGTGGCTGAAAGATAAGCAGCAGCTAGACGGTGGATTCGACGGTAAGACTGTAACGACGGCGCAGGTGATTGTTGCTTTATCGTCGCTGGGAGTTGATGCATCGGGTTTCGCCAAGGAAAAAGGGGTCTCGCTGCTGGAGCATTTAATGAAGCGGAATCTTTCAGGTGGCGGTTTTGCACAGATAGAAGGTGGGGGGAAAGAGGGTCCTGCGACTGCGCAAGCCTATCTAGCCCTGACCTCGTATAAGCTATTATCCAAGCAGGCTGGATTGCTGTACAGCGGATTGCATCATACCGGCCTTGACCGGGCAACGATTCAAGTTGAAGGTCCTGGTGGCGGCACCCTTGCTGAGGGGCGTGTTGCCGGTGGTGATGCAGTGAAGGTAGCCGCAGCTTTTTTACAGATGAAAGGTCTTGCTTATAAGCTAAATGGGGATGCAGCTAAACCAGCCTTCACCGCTATAGAGGGGATTCAGAACGGGCGGTACAATGGGCGCGGAGAATGGAAAATTGCTGTATTCAGCGGGGGCAGTGCGTGGTTATATCCCGAGAATAGTCCTTTTAGGCTGACGATTGGTGATGGAGACAAGCTGCTCGTCTATTACGCGAATGATACAGAGCTGCTTGATCGGATGGAAGTGAAATGGAAAGACAAGAATGGTCAGGAAATGGGGGGATACGCAAGTGCCAATATGCCTTTTTCCCTCCGTATCACCAAGTCAAACAACCAACTAGGCGGTCTTCCAGCCTTTGGTGTTACCGTGACCCTTCAAGGAAAAAGCGTAGTGGCTGACAGCACGGGGATGGTGTCTTTTGCCGGAATGAAGCCCGGTGTCTATCCTGTGCTAGTCACCAAATATCGCAAAGATGACGCACCAGCGCTATCCAAACGAACGTTTGCGCTGCATGTCTCTTCCCCTGAACTAGCTAGCTTTACTGATGCGGGGAAAGTCGCGGAATGGGCACGCGTGGATATCGCGATGGCGCTTAGCAGCGGATATATTCAGGGCGTGAGTGCCAGTGGGAATGTACTTGCTCCTAAGCAGAAGCTGACCCGAGCTGAATTCCTAACCTTGCTATTGCGGCTATTGCATGAGTTTCCCGATGCCAAGGCCGTCTCCAGCTTTAAGGACGTCCAGGCAGGCAAATGGTACAGCGGTACTATCGCCAAGGCTGTGGAACTGGGCGTCGTTAGCCCTTCATCTGGCAAGTTCGAACCGGACCGTGGTATTACACGGGAAGAAGCGGCAGTTATGGTTACTAAAGCCGTACGGCTAGCTACCTACGGTAGCCCAGACCGTGTGAAGTTTACTGATACGGCTGGCTTACCAGAGGCAAGCCGCCATGCGATTCAGGCTGTGAATGAACATGAAGTGATGACCGGCAGCGGAGGTCGCTTTGATCCAAAGCAGATTCTGGTGCGTGAGCAAGCGGCGGCAATTTTAATCAGATTACAGAAATTAATCCCGGAACCCTTCTACTGATGGAATTAATGTCCAGGGATATGATAAGCTCATGTAGAGTTACATATCCCTAAACAGAGGAGGGAAATCTATGAGTCGTTTGATCACAGGGAACATTTATTATGGATTTCAGGTCATTAATGAGGAATTTATTAAGGAGATCGATTCCGCCGTATTCACGATGGAACATTTGAAGAGTGGCGCCAGGCTGCTGTTCGTGCAGAATCAGGATGACAACAAGGTCTTTAGCGTAAGCTTCAGAACTCCGCCTGAGGATAGCACGGGTGTTTTTCATATTTTAGAGCATTCCGTATTATGTGGGTCGGAGAAATATCCGGTCAAGGAACCTTTTGTAGAATTACTGAAAGGCTCGATGCAGACGTTCCTGAACGCATTTACGTTTGGGGATAAGACGATGTATCCAGTGGCGAGCCGGAACGATCAAGACTTCTCCAACTTGGTGGAGGTATATCTGGATAGTGTCTTTCAGCCGAATATTTATAAGCAGCAAGAAATCTTTGAGCAAGAGGGCTGGCATTACGAGCTTCAGCATCCCGAAGATGAGCTTATCTATAAAGGCGTGGTTTACAACGAGATGAAGGGTTCTTATTCCTCACCGACAACGGTATTGATGGATAGAATCAAAAAGTCATTGTATCCGGACACGATCTACCGTCATTCTTCAGGCGGAGATCCACAGGAGATTCCAGCACTAACCTATGAGCAGTTTCTTAAGGCGCACAGCAATTATTATCATCCGTCGAACAGTTATTTTTATCTCTACGGAGACGTTAATATTGAAGAGAAGCTGCAATTTATAGATCAGGAATATCTTGGGTCTTATGAACGAAACAGCTTTGATACATCCATCCCCCTGCAAAAGCCGATTGGAATGACGGAGCTGGTAGCGGATTATCCGATCCTGGAAGGAGAATCTGCCACAGATAAGACTTACCTGAGTCTGAATTATGTGATTGGAACCTCTACAGATCGGGAATTGAACCTGGCTTTTGATATTTTAAAAAGCATGCTGATGGACAGCAACGCAGCTCCGCTCAAGCAAGCCCTGCTCGAAAGCGGACTGGGTAAGGATGCGTTTGCTTTTTATTCCGACAGTATGGTTCAGCCGCTGCTTGGCATTACGCTGACGCATTCCAATGCCTCCTCCAAAGATGCCTTCGTTGAGCTGGTGAAGACTACATTAAAGCGTTTGGCTCAGGACGGACTAGATGAGAAGCTCGTGCTGGCAGCAGTCAATAGCAAGGAATTTGAACTGCGGGAAGCGGACTTTAATCAGTATCCGAAAGGTCTTACTTACAATATCGAAGTGATGAAGTCCTGGCTCTATGACGGTCAGCCTACCAATCATATGCGATATGAAGAGGCGTTCACTGCTATACGGGAAAAGCTGGCGGATCGTTATTTTGAGAAGTTGATTGAAGTCTATTTGTTGAATAGTGATCATTGCAGTGTGGTGGTGCTGAACCCGTCCAAGACGATCGCCGCTGAAAAGGAAGCATCCGCTCAGCATCAATTGAGTGAATACAAAGCGTCACTGCAACCAGATCAGTTGGCGCAGCTGGTTCAGCGTACACAGAACCTCTTGGCACGGCAGAGCCGTCCAGATGTCGCCGAGGATTTGCAGAAGCTGCCAAGCTTGTCCCTACAGGATATTAACCGAAGTATAGAACCGCAAGTACCTACCTATGAACATTCCCATCAGGACATAACGGTGATTCATCATGAGGTAGCTACCCAGAAGATTGCCTACTGCAAGTTTTATTGGGATACGAGTGTTGTCGCTCCAGAGCGAATCCCTTATTTAGTACTTCTGGCAGAGGTATTAGGTCAAATGGAGACTGCGTCCTACAGCATCGAGGAGCTCACCAGTGAGATCGGGATCAAAACTGGGGGCATTTACTTCAGGAATGAGATCTTTGGCGCAGCAAAAACCAACGGGGCAAGCTATCAGCCCAAATTCAGTGCGCTGGTGAAAGTAATGGCAGGGCATATTGGTGAGTCGCTGGATCTGCTGAGAGAGATGCTTTATACTAGTGCGCTCGATAATCTGACTAAGCTGCAGGAAATCGTCCGCCGGGAAGCCTCGCAGATGGAATCGATTCTGAACCAAAGAGGGAATGATATTGCGGCCAGCCGCCTGATGTCCTATTTCTCGGATATGGGAGCGTATCAGGAACAACAGGGCGGCGTAACTTATTACCGCTTTATCCGCGAGCTTGCCGAGACGTTTGATCAGCAGGGAGCTCAGCTAGCAGACACACTGAAGAATATCTGTGCGGTTTTATTTAATAAAAAGAATTTGATCATCAGCGTGACCGGAACAACTGATTTGTATGAGGAATTCGCCAATAATGTTGCGAAGCTAGATATCCAGGACCAACCGGTAGTGGATATGCCTAAGATTACGGCGCAAGGTCATGCGGACAATGAAGGATTCATGTCTTCCAGTCAGGTGCAGTATGTGGTCAAGGGATACAACTTCACTAAGCTAGGATTCACATATTCAGGCAAAATGCAGGTGCTCAAAAAAATCTTGAGCCTCACCTATCTATGGAATGCGGTGCGTGTGAAGGGTGGTGCTTACGGCGGAAATCTGATTCTGCGCAGAGACGGGATAATGATGTTTACTTCCTACCGTGATCCGAATTTGCAGGAGACGCTGGAGGTGTATGATCAGGCGTACCGTTTTGCTGAAGGGTATGAAGCAGATGCCGACGAGATGACCAAAGCAATTATCGGCACCTTGTCCATGCTGGACCAGCCGCTAAGTCCGAGTGCTCAGGGACGGCGGGCGGACCGGCATTATTTCGAACAGGTGACGGAGGCTGAACTCCAGCAAGAACGGGATGAAATCTTGTCGACAACACCGGAAGACATCAGACAGTACACCGACTTACTTAAGGCTGTGACGGAACAGAATTATTTCGCTGTGGTCGGCAACGCGTCCAAGCTGAAATCGAAAACCGCTTTATTCGGAAAGCTGGAAGAACTTGTGAAGTGAGTTTCTCTAATCGCTCCTTTTCAGTACATGTCTACGGGCATGTGCTGGAGAGGGGCGTTTTTTAATAAGGTGAACTAAAAAACATTCTTCAAAGGAAAAATGGCCGGAAGTCCAAATATTCACTGCAATCACGTACTTACCTTAAAAGAAGAATTAAATCAGCTTATTTAGTTAGAATATTGACAGTTAGAGTTCTAACTATTATGATAATGATGTTACTTAGAGTTCTAACTAATTCGGTTGAGGAGGAAATAATTATGAACAAACACGTTGAAAACACACCCTTTTCTAATTTGATTCGAGAGATCGGGATGAAACTAAAAAGTACAGCTGATGCCAGACTAAATGAGTTAGGTCTGAATTCACAGCAAGGGCGTATGATCGGCTATATTTTTGAGCATCAAGAAAAAGGTGTTATTCAAAAGGATTTGGCGGAGGTCTTTAATAGAAAAGGGGCAAGTATCACCAGCATGCTCCAAGGTTTAGAAAAGAAAGGCTATATCAAGCGTGTCACACCTGAGAATGATGAACGACAGAAGAGTATTTTTGTTTTGGAAAAGGGTGCTCTTTTGGTCGAGGAGTTCAATGAGATTTTTTCTGAGGTAGAAGCAAGCATTACAAAAGCACTCCGTCCGGAAGAAACTGCAACCTTAAAGTCTTTACTGCAAAAAGTTAATTCAAGTCTATAAAAGTTTGGAGGAAGAATCATGGAAACAGAAGGTTCAAATCAATATTATTTAGAATCGGCGCCGATCAAGAAGGCAATTGCTCATTTATCTATTCCTATGATGATCGGGATGTCTGTAGGTACCATCTATAATGTAATCAATGCTTATTTCATTGGCTTACTCCACAATACTAGTATGCTGACGGCCATTACGCTGGGTCTGCCCATTTTCACAGTCTTAATGGCCTTTGGGAATATGCTTGGCGTAGGCGGAGGAACATTTATTACAAGGCTGGCAGGGCAAAAAGATACGGAGAAGGGAAAGAAGGTTGCCGGATACACTTTTTATGGAAGCATTATAGTGGGTATTCTTATTGCTCTAATGGCGATGTTAGCGATTGATCCAATTACACGATTGCTGGGGGCAGATGCTGCTACTCTAGACTTTACTAAGGCTTATGCTTTGACTCTTTTTGCCGGTGGATTCGCCATTGTGCTTAATTTTGCCTTGGAGCAGCTAGTCCGTTCGGAAGGTGCCTCGAAGGAATCGATGTATGGCATCTTCATCAGTACGGCTTTAAGTTTAATTTTTGATCCGCTCTTTATTCTGGTGTTGAACTGGCATGTGGCAGGTGCTGCGTTGGCAATGGTTTTAGCGAATGTGGGTTCCGCGATTTATTATGTCTATTTTTTAGAAACGAAAAGTGAGCACTTAAGAGGATTTTTGAAGCATTTCAAGATATCTGTTCGAGATCAATTAGAAGTGTACAAAATAGGTGTATCGGAGTTATTGCAATTTAGTTTTGTGATTGTGAGCACGCTTTTGTTAAATAACTTTGCGATTCAATATGGAGAGAATGTGGTTGCTGGGTTTGGTGTGGCCTTAAGAATTGTGCAGGTTCCGGAATTTTTATCAATGGGTTTATTCTTAGGATTGATTCCACTGTTTGCGTTTAACTTTGCTAGTCAAAATATGGCGAGACTTAAATCAACGATTAAACATGCTTTTGCCTATATCGGAGGTATTGCTGTTGTATTTGTAGGTCTAGTATTTTTGTTCAGAGGAACGATTCTACATTTCTTCTCTAATGATCCTTCGGTGTTAAGTATGGGAACTTATATTTTGGTAGCCATGCTGATTTCTGCTTTATTTAATGGATTTACGGGTTTGTTCATGAGTATTTTTCAAGCGACCGGACAGGGGATTCCAACTAACATTATGGCCATCACACAAGGCGTACTGTTTATCCCTATGATTATCGTATTACATTCTGTCTTTGGACTTCACGGCGTGATCTGGTCTATGACCATAACAGAAGTTATAACGAGCTTGATGGGCGTTATCTTGTTTATTATTTTTAGTAAAAAGCTGAAAAGTACGGGTGGGGATGGAAAAGGTGTTGTAGAGGTTGCGTCCGTGTAAAACGATCTTACTGTGCGTGGAAAAATAGAAATGTAGTGGATGGCGGGAGCTTGGCTCGCGCTTTTTTTGCAATTATAAGAAAGTATAAGTTTTACAATATACTTTATGTCTTATATTTCTCGCATAAACACCTTTGGCGTCCTTATAAGGACGCCAAAGGTGTTTTTACTTGGTTGTCTAAAAGGTTTTGCAACTAAAGGATCGGTAAAATTAGTTCCAAAATGAACAATTATAGTTCTTATGATTAAGGCTTACTTTTTCTACAATTATGGATAAGTAAAGGAGGAGAACTATGATACGAAAATTTCATCTTAAAATGGATACGCGCGAAGCGATCGCCGGGTATTTATTCGTCGCTCCACTGATGTTGGGGCTGATCATCTTGACATTGATCCCGGTGCTGGGCTCACTGTTGTTAAGCTTCACGAACTGGAACTTTGTGGCTGGGTTAGGGGGGATTAAGTTCGCGGGCGTGGATAATTTCATAAGGCTGTTTCATGATGATGCTTTTATGAAAAGCTTGATGAACAATCTGCTCTTTATTATCACAGTTCCGGTTACGATCATCGTTGCGCTATTGCTGGCTATCCTGATTGATAAACAGGTGTTCCTGAAGGATTTGTTTAAAGTAATATATTTCCTTCCATACATCTCCAGTGTAGTTGCTATTGCTATGGTCTGGCAGGTTATGTTTCATCCCTCGCTGGGACCTGTTAATCAATTTCTGATGTCGCTGGGATGGGATAATCCGCCGAAATGGCTGGCTGATATTCATTATGCTCTGCCGTCACTTATGCTGATCCAAATTTGGATTCAGCTCGGGTATAACATTATTATTTTTATCGCGGGTTTACAGAGTATTCCAAGGGATCTTTATGAAGCGGCTGATATTGATGGCGCCAATGTCTGGCGGAAATTTCGCAATATCACAGTGCCTTGCATTTCGCCGACCACCTTTTTCTTGCTGGTTACTGGAGTCATTGGCTCCTTTAAGATCTTTGATCTAATACAAGTACTGACACAAGGTGGACCTGCTAACTCTACGACAGTTATCGTATATGAGCTATATGACACTGCCTTCAACCAGTTGAAGACGGGTTATGCCTCTAGTATGGCACTTGTCCTGTTCCTCATCTGCCTGATCATTACAGCCCTGCAGATGTTAGCGCAAAAAAAATGGGTCAATTATTAAAGGCAGAAAGGAGAATTTACAGTGAGAAAAGAGCTTCTATCCAGAACCTTCTGGACAATCGCAATGGGACTGCTAGGTATTGCATTTCTTTTACCGTTTCTATGGATGTTATCTACTTCCTTTAAACTGGAGAAAGATGTGTTTAATTTTCCAATACAATGGCTGCCGCAGCAGTGGAATCTTATTGAGAATTACAAACAGGTGTGGTCAGGTGATTTCGCTCGTTATTACGGAAATTCCATTTATATTACCCTGGCGACGACTATAATTAATGTGCTGATATGCGCACTTGCTGCTTATGGATTCTCCAAGCTGCGTTTTCCGGGTAGAGATGCGATGTTTGTAGTAGTATTAGCCCTTTATATGGTACCTCCGCAGGCTTCGTTAGTTCCACAGTTTCTACTGTTTAACTGGCTGAATCTGATTGATACGCATATAGGATTGATCTTAATTAACAGCTTTAGTATTATCGGTGCGTTTATGCTCAAGCAGTTTTTTATGGGGGTAAACAACGAGTATCTTGAATCGGCGCGGATGGATGGAGCAGGTCATTTTCGCTCTTTTCTACAAATTGCATTCCCGTTAATCCGTCCGGCTGTAGCCACTTATGCTATTTTGCGGTTTATCTGGACCTGGAACGACTATCAGTATCCACTCATTTTTTTGAAATCTAAAGAGCTGTTTACGATTCAGTTAGGTATTCGGTTGTTTGGGGATCAATACGGCGATGTCTATTCACTCATGATGGCTGGTGCGGTATCTGCAATTTTGCCTCTGTTAATTATTTTTGCTCTCGGACAGAAGCAAGTTATTGAGGGAATTGCCCTCGGAGGCGTGAAGGGATAATAAAAGTCAAAATAGTTTCTCTTCGGTAGAATATGAGAACTTTCCTCGTCTATCCCGCATGTTAGGATGTTCTTGTAAGCAGTTACATAGCACTAGCTGTAAAGCGAGGTATACCCAACACATTTATAGGAGGGTCTATATGAAAAAGAAATTATTATCCGTGCTTGTTATCTCATCGATGGCGTTGTCATTGGCCGCATGCGGTGGAAATGCGAAAACCAATAATGCAGGGGCAACAAATGCGCCTGAAGCTGGTGGGAATAAAGAGCCTGCAGCAGAGAAGGTTACGCTGAAGCTGAGTACCTGGCAGACGGAAGCGAAAGCGAAATGGAGCACGATTATCGCAGAGTTTGAGAAGGCGCATCCCGACATACATGTAGAAGTAGATCTACTGAATGAAAAAGGTGATTCTGTAGCCTCCATGCAAAAGCTGGACTTGATGGCTGCTGCAAGTGACCCGCTGGATATTGTCGAACTGCCTTATACCAACTATTCGCAGCGTGCAGATATCGGTTTGTTAGCGCCGATGGACGAATATATTCAGAAAGAAGGGTATAAGCTCTCCGATGAATATCTGGTGGACACTTCGGTCAACGGCAAAATCTATGCGTTGCCGTCTTCTATGCAGCGCTGGTTCGTGCTCCTTAACAAAGAAATGCTAGATGAGGCTGGTCTGCCGGTTCCGACGGACTGGACTTGGGCTGATTTCGAAGAGTATGCGAAGAAATTGACCAAGGGTGAGGGTGCAACGAAGCGTTTTGGCGCATATTTGCATAATTGGCCGGATTATTTCCAGCTCCAGCTGATGAGTAAGCCTGAGGATAATACATTTCTAAAAGCTGACGGAACCTCGAATGCGCTAGACCCGCAGTTTAAGGCAAATCTGCAGATGATGAAGAAAATGATGTACGAAGATAAGAGTGCCACTCCTTATGAAGATATTATTTCGCAGAAGCTTGCCTACAGGAATCAGTATTTCAATGGTTTAGCAGCGATGCTTCCGATGGGAGACTGGATGGTTGCGGAATCGGGAGGAACGGAGGCTATTCCGGCAACTTTCGTTACAGCGTTTGCTCCAATCCCTCGATTGGATAGTGAAAGCAAACATTACTCACCTGTGCAGCCGACTTATATGGGGATAGCTGCTAAATCGAAGAATAAGGAAGCTGCTTATACCTTTGTGCGCTGGTATACCTCAGAAGGACTGGAAATTGGAGGGCGTGTCTTCTCTGGCTGGGCGAAATCAGATACGAATAAATTGGTGGATACGATTGTGAATGGTTCCAAGGATCCATCTAAGATTGATGTCGATTCCCTGAAATTTACGATGGAGAACTCGACACCTGGTGCGACGCAAGTTCCCGCTAAATATGCGGATGAAGCTAAGAACAACGTTATTCCAGAAGCAGAGATGTATCTCCTTGGCCAACAGGATCTGGATGTGACAGTTAACAATATTGATAAAAAAATCTCGGAAGTCGTTCAGAACAACAGCGGAAAGTAGGCGGAGACTGATTGTACGCTTCCCCAAGGGGGCTTATAATGTGGGGGCAGGAAAGCATTTCTGCCTCCTGCTCCAAATTCAAACAGATATGGGGCCTGTCATCCGTGTTTAGAAAGCATCAATCACTTCGAATGAAACTTGTCTGGTCTTCACTGATCTGCGTATTGATTCCACTGGTCTGTATTTACATGGTTACAGATTATTTAACTCGGGATCTGATTCTGGAGAAGGCCGTTGGCAGCGCTAGGGAATCCCTCAATGCGTCCAGTGCCAATATGAATGCCATTTTTGAACAGACGCTAGAGCAGTCCAATTTCGTGCTCCAGAACAATGAAATTAGGCAGATGATGTCCGCCGATCCAGAGACGCTACGTTCAGCGAAGGAGATCATCCAGTATAACCGTATGTCGCGGATGCTGGATGATATGTTCGTATTAACCGAATATTTGAAAGTGACGCTAATCGGAAAAAATGGATTTATTTATACCAGCTATCCTTATAGTGACTTTAATCCGACAACCTTTTATAACGAGCATTGGATGTCGCTGATGAAACAAATTCAACCTATCTCGACCTATTGGAAAGCAGAACACGATACTTACTATAATTACTCGGATAAGGGCTCAACTAATTGGGTAACCATTGCGAGACCCATTCAATCAACTTCCAGCAGTACGATCGGATATATGATTATTAACATCAATGAGCGTAAACTCCGCCCTTATCTAAATAATGATAACGGTAAAGAAATGATGCTTTTAGATGATAAAGGTACTGTCGTGTCACATGCTGACAAGGCCCGAATTGGTGAATTGACGACATGGTGGAAGAAGGATGGCGGGCTTGACACTGTCGAAATCGATGGGGAGAAATTCTTATATGTTGACCAGGAACTGAGCAGCAACAAATGGCGGATGGTAAGCATTATTCCAATGAAGGCTGCTTTGTCGAAGAATAAGCAGATTTTATTTATCAGCTTGGCTGTGCAGATTCTTTTCTTTACTTTGTTTTCCGTGCTCTTAACCGTCCTTATCTCTAAACTAACTCAGCCTATCGTAAAATTAAGTGCTTTTGTAAAGGGAATAGGTCGTGGTCAATTGGACGAACGTTCCTTCATTCGAGGGAAGAATGAGGCAGCGCAGCTTGCCCGCACCATCGACCAAATGCTAGACCGTATCGAGTCTATGATTGAACAAATCACTTATGAGCAAATGGGAAAAAGAAAAGCCGAGCTAGAAATGCTGCAGGCACAGATCAATCCGCACTTTATGTTTAATTTACTGAATTCGATCCGGTTAAATATTTTGATGCAAGGAGACAAGGAGAACGCTGAGCTGATTGGTTCGCTGTCGTCTTTACTCCGTATGACCTTTAACAGGGACAATGAATTTATCCCGCTTCGCGAGGAGACAGACACGATATCTCATTATGTGACGTTGATGAATTTTCGCCACGCGAATCAGGTCAGGCTCGAGATGAATTTAGCGGATGGAAGTGCTGAAGCGCTGGTACCCCGGTTTATGATTCAGCCTATGATCGAGAATGCTATTATTCATGGTTTCGAGCAGTTTGGTGGTGAGATTTACATTGGTGCTCATATAATTGCAACTACAGGAACGCTGGTGATCACGATTAAGGATAATGGCATCGGCATGTCACCGGAAAATTTAAAAAGACTTCGTGAAACCGCATACAGCAGCGAGCAAATAGCAGAAGAAGACAGAAAAGGTTTCTCCGGTATAGGCTTACGCAATGTGGCTCAACGTCTCAGTATGATTTATGGCGCTTCTTTCAAGCTGAATATCCAAAGCGAACCTGATGTGGGTACGGAGATTTGTTTGGAGTTTCCTCTGGATGATGGAAAGGCAGGTGTGGAGAATGCTGACGGCAATCTTGGTGGATGATGACTATCCGGTTATCCGTTATTTGTCGCAGGCCGTACCTTGGAGTGAGATCGGTATTGAACTCATAGGAAGTTATTATAGCGGTCTTGAGGCTTGGGAAAAAGCACAGCAGAATCCACCGGATTTGATTATTACCGATATTGGTATGCCCAAGATGAACGGACTGGAGATGCTTGAGAAATTCAGAGCAGTGAATCCTGGAATCCGAGCGATTATTTTGTCCTGCCACAACGAATTCAAATACGCTCAGCAGGCGCTGAAATTAAACGTAGGAGAATATATTTTAAAGGAATCACTGGATATCGATCAGTTGGTGCAAGCACTCAGAACGCTTGTGACGGAAGTGGGTCTGAATAGGCAGCAGCATACAGAGATGCTCGTTTATAAGCAAAAGCAGTCTCAAAACCGTGCCGCACTTAAGGAAAAGTTTCTAAAAGATACACTGTATCAATTCTGGGACAAGGAGGCTTGGATCGAACAGGCCCGGTCAAACGGAATTATGATCCATGCCAAAAATTATATTCCGCTGGTTATTGTGATTGACCGTCCGGAGGAAGTTTCAAGGGTACGCCGGATGAGTGAATATACGATTTCTTTTGCAGTTGAGAATATCATGCAGGAAGTGCTTGAGGCTGATCACAGTCTATTTATTTCGAGATACAGTAATAAGGAAATTGTCATTCTCTTTTGCAGTGACAAGCCATCTAAAGACCACCAAGCAATCTATCATTCTATTCAAAATGCAGCTTCTGCCGTGCAGAAATATCTCAAGCTGTCCGTCTCTTGCATCTTTGGCGCTGAGGCGCGCAGTCCTGAAGAGATTCGAGGAACGCTGCAGCGGATGCTAAGGGAGAAGATTCAACGCTTTTATCTTCCTACGGCAGGAATCCACCGTTTTGAAGAGATTTGCTTTTCAAAGGAAGATATTTATGCCGAGTATGGAAGTGTGTACGCTGTTATCAATGATGATATTGCTCTGAACAGGGACACGGAGCTTCGCGTTCATATCAAGGAATGGAGAGAATGGGTGGCCTCGCAAAAATTCCATCCAAATGAAGTCAAGGAATGTGTACTCCGCTTGCTGATGGATTTGCAGATGAAGACGAAACAACTGCTGCAATCACCACTGCCTATGGCTGAAGAGAAGCTGTTTAACGTGGTGGGTGACATTGAAACTCTTGAGCATTTGGAAGATTGGTTAGTTCAGTACTTGGAGGAATTAGCTCGGAAAATTAGTATATTCTCCATTAAGTCCAAACGGAGTGAGGTTATCAAAGCCCAGCAGTTCGTGATTAGTCATGTAACGGAGAAAATAACACTAGAAGACATGGCCGGACGCCTGAACTTGAATGCCAGCTATTTCAGCCGCCTCTTCAAAAGGGAAACAAACCAGAATTTCATTGAATATGTAAATATGCTAAAGCTTCAGAAGGCAAAAGAGCTGCTTAATCAGTCAGGAAAGACTGTCGAAGAAATCTCCGAGTATCTGGGATATGCGAATAAAAGTTATTTCATTAAGTTGTTTAAACGGGAAATGGGCATGAGGCCGAGTGAATATGCAGCTTGGCATTGAGTGTGGATAGGAGGGACCCAGCTGTGGAAATGAAGGGTACTAAAAAAGAATTACAGATGTTCCTAAATGATCTATATGCTCCGCTAGAGAGTCGATTTACTGCTGGATGTGCAGGAATTGAGATGGGGGCTACAGGATCTATTTACAATGAAGCTACCGCACTTATGGAAGCCTTTGCCCGTCCTTTATGGGGGCTTGTCCCCCATGCTAGCGGCGGCGGTGAAAGTGTACTTTGGCCGATGTTCCTCGAAGGGATCATTAACGGGACAGACCCAGAGCATGATGAATATTGGGGTGAATTCTCGACTAAAGATCAGCGAATGGTAGAGCAAGCCGTACTGGGACTGGGGCTTGCTCTTGCACCGCATAAGCTGTGGGAGCCACTGAGTGATGTACAGAAACGAAATGTGTATAACTGGTTGAATCAGATCAACCATGTCGATCGATCTAACCCGAATAACTGGCTAATGTTCACGGTACTTGTGAATGTGGGCTTTAAGAAGCTTGGGTTGCCCTACGATCAAGAGATAATGGATGATTATTTGGACAAGATTGATACCTACTACTTGAGTGATGGCTGGTATTCCGATGGGCTGACCGATCAGAGGGACTATTATATTGCATTTGCTATGCACTATTACACGTTGATTTATGCTAAATTGATGGCGGATGAAGATCCTCAGAGGGCTGCAGTCTACCGGGAAAGAGCCGCGCAATTTGCCAAAGAGTTTATTTATTGGTTTGCTGAGGACGGAAGTGCAATTCCTTTCGGACGTAGTCTGACCTATCGTTTTGCACAGGTCTCTTTCTGGAGTGCGCTGGTATATGCCGATGTACTTCCTTTTTCATATGGCGTCCTCAAAGGAATTATAATGCGTCATTTTCGTTGGTGGTTTGATAAACCTATTGTGGGAATAGACGGACTTCTAAGTATCGGATATGCGTATCCGAACCTAGTAATGACAGAGAACTACAACGCCCCCGGATCACCGTATTGGGCCTTTAAAGCTATGCTTATTCTTGCCTTGCCAGATGATCATCCTTTTTGGCAAGCGGAAGAAGAACCACTGCCTGTATTGAAAGAGCTATTGCCACTCGAAGAGGCACGTATGCTGGTGAGCCGTCCGGAAGGGAATAAGCATGTTATTGCCTATACCTCTGGTCAGATGGCTAACTTTGATATGGCCCATAGTGGGGCTAAATATTCCAAGTTTGCTTACTCCACGCTGTTCGGCTTCAGTGTGCCGAAGGCGGGCTATGGCTTAGTTCAAGGTGCTTATGACTCCACACTAGCGCTGTGTGAATGCGATGAATATTACCGGGTACGCAGATTCTGCGAGACGTGGGAAATTGGAGAGAATTATGTATATTCACGCTGGCATCCCTGGAGCGATGTACATGTGGAGACGTGGATTATTCCAGCAGGTCTGTGGCATGTCCGTATTCACAGCATTCACAGCGCCCGGTGTCTCGACGTAGCGGAGGGTGGATTTGCCATTGGCCAGTCTGCCGGCTTCACCCGTAGTGAACGGGAAACCATTCATGTATCTAACACTGCTGTCTCGGTGCAATTGCCCTGGGGAATCAGTGCCATACATATGCTAAGCGGTTTTGACCGGGGGGAATGTGTAGAGCCCGAGCCGAATACCAATCTGCTGAAGCCGCGGACGTTTCTTCCAAGCTTATGCTCCAGACTGGATCCGGGAGATCAAGTACTGATATCTGCTGTCTTTGGAGCAACGAATACTCCGGAGAATCAGGCCAGTCTGGCTTCGCCGCCGCTTATTCAGTGGCAGTCAGACGGAAGGGTTGCTGTATACGATCCTAGTAACGATGCACTTTTACATACTGTTGATTTATTGGAAAGGAGCAACAAAGATGTGGACTAAGGCCATTGAGGATGCGATTCACAAAATTGGGAGTAACATTACTAACCATCCGGGCAAACTGCCCCATATCGCCGAGGGGCAACAGTACGAATGGGGAGACAATGATGATTGGATAGAGGGGTTCTATGTGGGCATGATGTGGCTTGCCTACGAATATGGTAAAGATTCATTCTTTAAGGAGGCGGCAGCCTCATGGCTAGGGGACTTCAAGCATCGTTTGGATCAGCACATCGCCTTAGATCATCATGATATTGGCTTTTTGTATTCACTAACTGCAGTAGCGGAGTGGAAAATAACAGGCAGTGAAGCGGCGCGGGCTGTCGGTCTGCAGGCTGCAGATACGTTGTGTAAACGCTGGCGTGAAACAGCTGGAATCCTCCAGGCTTGGGGTCTAGAGAGTGATCCTGAGAACGGGGGGCGTATCATTATTGACTGTTTGATGAATTTGCCTCTGCTGTTCTGGGCTGCGGAGGAAACGGGGGACAATCGCTACTATGATATAGCCCTTCAGCATGCGTTAAAGAGCCGAAAATTTCTTGTGCGCGGGGATGATTCCTCTTATCATACTTTTTACTTTGATCCGGCTACGGGGAGTGCGATTCGTGGAGGAACTCATCAAGGGTATGAGGATGGATCGACCTGGACTCGTGGTCAAGCCTGGGGAATATACGGTTTTGCGCTGGCGTATCGCTATACGCAGAATGAGGATTTTCTTATTACTTCCAAAAGCCTGGCTCATTATTTTATAAGCCATCTTCCGGAGGATAGTGTGGCTTATTGGGATTTCGATGTGCCTGTGGAAGCGGGGACCCCTCGTGACAGCTCAGCTTCTGCGATCGCGGCATCCGGCCTCTTGGAACTGCTGGACATTCTGGACGCAGATGACCCGGACCGCGCTATTTATGAAGAGGCATTACTCCGCAGCATGAAATCTCTGGTGGAACATTATGCGACATCTGAAGATCCAGAGGCGGAGGGACTTCTAAAGCATGGGTCCTATCATGTCAGAGGCGGACGCGTGCCTGATGGTCATATGATTTGGGGAGATTATTATTATTTAGAAGCATTGATCCGCATGCAGACCGGCATCCGAGGCTATTGGTAGTATGAGCTTCTAACACGCACGTTTCCAAAGCATCCACAAAATTTCACCTATTCGATGGAAGCTTTCGAAGCAAGCTTTCCTTCTTACGGAAAGCTAACTAGGCGGTCGCTATGCTCCTGCTGTTCCAAGTGGTCTCTTTGCAACTCTACTTCTATGTTATTTTTAAGAAAAGTTATATTAGAAATGCGGTCAATGGAGCCCGTCATTTCCTATTAGCAGTGCCCCTTTCTCGATAATCCGAGGAAGGGGCTTCTTTGTTGTACGATGGGTGTACTAATTTCAAGCGGCGATTCGGAAGCTTTCTAAGCAATATGCTAGGACAAATAAATGATATCGTAAATTTCCTTTGTTCATGAAGAATTACAGAACAACGATTGCCTGGATATTGTCCGCAATGCAGGACCTCCCATTCGAACCGCTAGAGCTTACTCTATATAAGATTACACGAAATGAGTTAGTGCTAGCTCCGGATAAATATATGTTATATTATTGCTTATCGGTGCAAGGAGAATAGTAATGATAGATTACGATATACAAATGGAGGATCAAACGTTGATGGTACGGATTATAAGAAGTATAAAGTCTCTAATTTACACTAACTCAAAAAAATTAGCATTTAAAATACCATTCGCTTATTTTTTGGTCATTTTGCTTACGGTGGGTTTCAGTTATGGGGTGTTGAATCAAATATCTACTAATTCAGCCCAAAAGAAAATTAACGAGGCTTCTTTGCAAACGATTACTTCTATACAGACAAACGTCGATTTAATGATTGAAAACGTAAACAACTACTCTAAAATGATATTTTCCGATCGTAATCTGCAAAACTTGTTAAGGCAGGGAGGGGTGTATTCCAATCTGGATACACAATCTAAAGTTAGCGCCTATTTGTATAATCTTATGCAAGCGGTTCCTATAATTGATTCTGTTAATATTTTCGACAATACGGGGCATCGTTTTTCCGTCGGAACACAGGAATTACCAACTTTTATGGAAGCGGACATAAAGGATGCCTCATGGTATGAGCAAGTTGTAAGTAATAAAGGGAAATATATTCTAAGATTAAATGGCAGCGGAGCTTTTTCAAGAATGGGAGCCGATGAAAATTTCGTATCTTTTATACGATTAATTCGGGATATTGATAACACTTCTCCCCTAGGGGTGTTGGTCATTAATATCAAAGACGACGCCTTTGTACAGGCGTATTCCAATCTGCTGAATCAGAGTTCCTTTGAAATTGCTATTTTAGATGAAAATAATCATATCATCGTATCCGATTCCACCCAAGATCAACATAATGCAGTCTATAAAGAGATCCTTATGACAAACAGAGAGAGCCTGGAACAACAATTTCAGAAAAGCAACTCAGGATCTCTTACATTGAATTCTGGTTCACAGAAGTATAGAATCTCTTATCTCTCAGGTGGAGAATTTAATTGGAAATTTGTAAGTATTACACCCTACAATACGATTGATTCGCGGAATAAATCGCTTGTACTCTTGGCATTGCTTCTATTGATTATCAACGGAAGTATTTTCTTTTTTAGTTCCTTCATCATTTCGCGCAGTATTATTAATCCGATACATAAGCTCCTCCGATCCATGAACAAAGCTCCTAGGGGTAATTTTATGAAAGTAAAAGTAGAACGCAATATTTATGAATTCGAACAGTTGTTTAACGGTTATAATCACATGATTGAGGAAATGGATCAGCTTCTGACCCGAATCGTTGAAGAGCAGAAGATGATTCGTAAAGCTGAATTGAATACACTGCAATCCCAGATCAAACCGCATTTTTTATATAACACGCTGGACTCCATTACTTCGTTGGCGTTGTCTGGATTAAACGATCAGCTATGTGAAATGATTGAGGCATTGGGAAACTATTATCGTATGAGTGTCAGCAAGGGCTTAGACGTTATCACGGTCGGTGAAGAGATTGAAATGGTTCGTAATTATTTGAAAATCCAAAATATACGTTATCAGGATGTCTTTGAGGCTCAGTTCGACGTGGATGAAGACTGCCTTCAATATCCTATACCCAAGCTGGTTATACAACCATTGGTTGAAAATGCGCTTTATCATGGTATCCGGCCTAAAGGAACGAAAGGAACGATTACAATCAGCGCGCGAAGTATGAAGGATGAAGTGAGAATATCCATATCTGATGATGGTGTTGGGATGTTGGAAGAAGAGATTATGCAAATTCTTGAAAGAAAGGATCAATTAAAGAGCTTTGGATTGTGGGGAACTATGGAGCGCTTGCGTATTTTTTATGGAAATAAAAACTGTATTAAAATCGAAAGCGAATTAGGAAAAGGGATGACGATAACGATAATTATACCGAAGGGATAGATACGCAATGGAAAAATTAAAGGTTTTGATTGTTGATGATGAATATTTGATAAGGAACCTGCTTAGGATGCGTGTTGACTGGGAAAAGCAAGGCCTAACCATTATAGGAGAAGCTTCCAATGCACACGAAGCTTTGGATATGGTGGATGAACAGAGACCGGACATCATTTTTACAGATATTTATATGCCCTCTATCAACGGAATTGAGTTTAGCAGGGAAGTTTTAGCAAAGTATCCGGATATAAAAATTGTTATCGTTACAGGTCATGATGAATTTGAATATGCACATCAGAGCATCAAAATGGGAATATCTGATTTCATTCTAAAACCGATTCGTGCTTCAGATCTGCTCAATGTGATTGATAAGCTGAAAAATAAAATATACGAGGAGCGTACGCGAGATAAGGAATTAGAGAGATTGAAAGAAGATTTAGAGCGGAATTTTCCATATCTCAGAGAAAAATATTTATATCAGTGGTTAAAGGGCGATCTTTCCAAAGAAGAGATTCATGAAAAAGCGGACTATTTTAAACTGCCGGTGTTCCTAAGCAAAGAGGCCTTTCAAATCGCTATTCTAGAAATTACCTCAGCATCCGTAAAGCAATCAGAAGAACAGTTGATTCTCTTGGGAATGGAATGCAGATACAAAGTGGAATCGTTCTTCCAGAACGACAATCAAGTGATTATTTTAACAGATACCCGAAACCAAATTGTAGTCATTTCATTTAACCAAGCTACGAATCTTGTCAGCGATTGTGAATCACTTATAACCAATCTGTGCGAATCCTACAAATGCTATGTTAACATCGGGATCGGGCGCAAACGTATACATATAGAAGAAGCGCACCTTGGATATCAGGAAGCATGTCGTGCGGTGCAATACAAGGTCTTTGTTGGGAATAATCAGGTTGTTTGCTTCGAGGATATTGTAGGAAACAGGGAGGCGCATTACCAGTCGAATCCAGATCGTCTTCAGCAGCTGCAGTTCTACATCAGCGTCGGTTCGGGCGAGCAGGCAATTCAAAGTCTAACGCAGATCTTTGATGTTGCTTTCTCCAGTATAGCTCAGTTTCGTCTAGCAGCGATGGATGTGATCAATGAATGCCAACGTGCCGCGATAGAGCAACAGGTCGAGGATGAAGAAGTGTCCAATAAAGAAACATGGGTCTCTATTCTCACAGCAGACAATTTACCGGAATTAATGAACCTATTGGAGAGTTATGTCCTACACGTATCAAGAATTATATATTCAAAAAACCAAACAAAAGAAGGGGACCTCATCAGTCAGGTGAAAGAGTATCTCGAGAAGAATTTGGATGATCCCAAACTAGGATTAGCTAGTACAGCTGGGACTTTCTTCGTCAGTCCAGGTCATTTGGGACGACTTATGAAGAAAGAAACAGGGCAGACCTTTGTGGAGTATCTTACGAACATACGTATGAAAAAGGCGGAAAGCCTGCTGAAGAATACGGATTTAAAAGGATACGAGGTTGGTGAGCAGGTTGGAATCAAGGATGCGCACTATTTTAGCATCTTGTTTAAGAGATTTACGGGGATGTCGATGAATCAGTACAGAAACGGTAAATGATTAAGAGGATATGTTCGAATAATGAAAGGTACATGTTGGTATTTTGAATGGAGTTATCATGGTATCTTCCCTAAACTAATACTAGAAAGAACAAATTTCATTTGGGGGGTTTATTGATGAAAGCGTTATTAAGAAAGACGATGAGCATAACGTTGGCTATAGGAATCGTAGGTAGTGTAACTGCATGTTCATCCGAATCATCTGGAGGAACTCAGTCTAAAAGTGGAAGTGTTAAGTTGACATTATGGGACCAATCCGTAGGTAATACTGATCCATCTGCAAAATTATTGCCGGAAATCGTTGAGAAGTGGAACAAAGAGCATCCAGAAATTCAAGTTGTACGATCAGGAACGACTGGCGAGCAGTATAAAACCAAAATTAAGACTTCACTTGCCGCAGGTGAAGCACCTGACATTTTTTATGGAATGGGCGGAGGCAGCTTCATGCAGCCTTATATCGAATCCGGCAATGTGCTTGAAATTAGCAGCTATTTAACGGACGAAATTAAATCGAAGATGGCTCCAGGTATGTCTGAAGCTATCGAGGTTGATGGAAAAATCTATACACTGCCTGTCTATACCCATATCGCTAATCTTTTTGTAAATACGGAGTTGTTCGATAAAGCAGGAGCCAAAATTCCGACAACCTATTCAGAGCTGCTCGATGCGGGAGAGAAACTAAAGGCAGCGGGGATCACCCCGGCTCTCATTGGAGAGAAGGACCGCTGGCCCGGTATGTATTGGTACGATATGATTGCGATGCGCCAGGCAGGAAATGATGCTGTTATTGAGGCATTTAAGGATCCTTCCAAATGGAATTCACCAGATTTCGTTGCTGCAGCTACTAAAATGCAGGAACTTGGAAAAACAGGCTTCTTCAATAGCAGTATGTTCAGCATGAGCTATGATGAAATGCTTGGAGCGTTTAATGCAGGACAAGGGGCTATGATGTTTCAAGCCAACTGGGTAAATGCAGGTATCGAAGATCCATCCTCGGCCGTCAAAGGCAAGGTCAAGGTGATTCCATTCCCGGTATTTGAAGACGGTAAGGGAAAGAGTACTGAAATTTTCGGAGGAGCGGTGGATGGCTTTTATGTCAGCAATACCACGAAGCAACCCAAAGAAGCCGTTGAGTTTCTTATGTATCTAAGCGAGCAGCTCGGTACACAGGGCTTCCTTGCCGGAGCAGGGCTTCCTAGCTGGAACATTGACGCTCTTGATACTTCTGGTCTGTCCACACTTGATAAATCAGCAGCAGATATTATGAAAACAGCAACTTCTTTTATTGCATGGTGGGACAATATTCTCCCGGCTGATTCTGCGGAAGCTCACAAGAACTTAATCGCGCAACTCTTGGCAGGAGACATCACTCCTGATGAATTCTGTAAACAGATGGCACAGCTTAAACCAACGGAATTAAGCCTCTGATCTGTGAAAAAAATGAAGCGAGATGTGGTCAGAGACTGTCTCTGGCCACATTTTTGAGAGGAGAACCCTGATGAACTCTGTATTTTCGAACAAGAGGGCCATTGCTATATTTGTCCTGCCTACCCTCCTCATATTTTGTTCCATTGTATTAGTTCCGATCTTTATCTCCAGTTACTATAGTTTATTAGATTGGAATGGCATCGGTAAAGGTACGTTTATCGGACTAGACAATTATGTGGAAATGTTCACAGACTCACGAGCATTAAATTCCATAAAAAATTCTATGCTGTTCGCGGCAGCATCAATTTTCATTCAGTTGCCTATATCGCTTTTACTTGCTCTTATATTGGCCTCTTCGGTCAAGGGTGAAGGATTTTATCGTGCAATATACTTCATTCCAGTGCTTATCTCAACCGTTGTAATCGCGCAACTGTGGTCTAAAATTTATAATGCGGATTACGGACTTTTGAATTGGTTACTGGAAAGCGTGGGTCTTTCAAATCTGGCACAAGATTGGCTTGGTAAAAAAGATACCGCCCTTGTGGCGTCCTTTATTCCAACGCTTTGGCAGTATGTCGGCTATCATATGTTACTGATGTATGCTGGGGCAAAGTCCGTTTCACAAGATATTCTCGAAGCAGCGAAAATTGACGGAGCTTCCCGTATAAGAACTGCATTCTCCATTACCATTCCACTAATGAGGCCTATTCTGAAAGTATGTCTTGTCTTTTCAGTCATTGGTGCCTTTAAGGTATTCGATCTAATTTATGTATTGACGGGCGGAGGTCCTTTATTCTCCACTGAAGTACCGAGCACGTTGATGTATACAACTATTTTTGACACTTACAGATATGGATATGGTAGTGCGGTATCTGTTTTCATAATTCTGGAATGTTTAGTGTTTACAGTAGTTATTAATAAATTTTTTAAGACTGAATAGAGGTGAGGAAAGTGAGTACTGCAAAAGTGGTGTTGCGAAAAAGGTCGAATTTTTTTGGGAAAATACTACTGCAAGTGTTTCTAATCATTGTGGCTATCGTACAAATTTACCCCCTTATCTGGCTGGCATTTTTCTCGCTTAAAGATAATAGTGAAATATTCAGTGGTGATGTCGTAGGCCTTCCTAAGGAATTTCTCTGGAGCAACTATGTTAAAGCCTTATCAGACGGTAATGTATTAACTTATTTTTTTAACAGCGTGTTGGTAACGTCTGTATCCATTATTCTGGTACTGATTCTTGCTTCTATGACTGGTTATGCCGTCGCGAGGATGAACTGGAAATTCAGTGAATTAACGATGACCCTGATCCTCCTAGGGATGATGGTGCCGATTCATGCGGCCCTGCTGCCGCTGTTTATGGTCCTGAAGAACTTACATTTGCTGAATACTTATTGGTCCTTGATTATTCCTTATGTTGCTTTCGGTATCCCTTTGGCCGTGTTCATCGTCAGTAGCTTCTTTAAGGGACTTCCCCGTGAATTGGAAGAATCAGCGGTCATTGATGGATGCGGCATTTACAGAACGTTCTTTTCCATTATGTTGCCGCTTATAAGTCCTGCTATTGCAACGGTTGCGATATTTACATTCCTATCTTGTTGGAACGAGCTGATGTTTGCGACTACGTTTATCAATGACTCACTCTATCAGACTTTAACAGTGGGTATGATGTCCATGGTGGGGACCTACATCACACAGTGGGGGATTATTGGGGCGGGGCTCATGATTGCTACGATTCCAACGATTGTAATCTACTTGTTGCTCAACAAACAGGTACAGAAGAGTATGATCGCAGGCGCAATCAAGGGATAAGGGTTGAAAAATAGAAGGGGGATCTTTTAATGAATGCTACTATTACTGTCAACACTGATCAGTCGTGCGGTACGATCAGTCGTCATATTTATGGGCATTTCGCCGAGCATCTTGGACGTTGTATCTACGAAGGAATCTGGGTAGGCGAGGATTCGCCGATTCCTAATACCCGTGGTATTCGGAATGATGTTCTAGAGGCGCTGCGAGGTCTTAGCATACCGGTGCTCAGATGGCCGGGCGGGTGCTATGCTGATGAGTATCACTGGAAGGATGGCGTTGGTCCACGTGAGGCGCGCAAGCATATGGTTAATACGAACTGGGGAGGTGTTGTGGAGAACAATCACTTCGGTACCCATGAATTCTTCGACCTTTGTGAACTGCTGGACACGGAGCCTTATATCTGCGGAAATGTTGGCAGTGGCACCGTTCAGGAGATGCAGGAGTGGGTGGAGTATATGACCTTTGACGGCGAATCACCTATGGCTAAATGGCGGAAGGCTAATGGCCGGGAGAAGCCTTGGAAGCTCAAATATTTTGGCGTCGGAAATGAGAATTGGGGTTGTGGCGGCAACATGCGGGCGGAGTACTATGCCGACGAATACCGCCGTTTCCAAACGTATGTCCGTAATTACGGACATAATCAAGTCTATAAGATCGCTGGCGGTGCTAACGTTGATGATTACCACTGGACGGAGACGTTAATACGTGAAGCCGGTGGACTTATGGATGGTCTCAGTCTGCACAACTACACGGTGCCTGGAGGATTTGAGATCAAGCGGCCGGCGACTGGCTTTGATGAAGCGGAATGGTTCGAGACCATGCAGCTCGCGCTCCACATGGACGAGCTCATTACCCGACACACGGCGATCATGGATCAACACGATCCGAAGAAACGTGTGGGCTTAATTGTCGACGAGTGGGGTACCTGGTTCCAAGTAGAACCGGGTACAAATCCTGGGTTCTTGTATCAGCAGAACACGCTGCGTGATGCGCTTGTTGCGGGACTGCATTTCCACGTATTCCACCGTCATTGCGACCGTGTCCACATGGCGAACATTGCCCAGACAGTCAACGTGCTACAGGCGATGATTCTAACGGAAGGTGATAAGATGTTGCTGACGCCGACCTATCACGTGTTCGAAATGTTCAAGGTGCACCAGGATGCAGAGGCGCTCGCGATTCACCTGGAGATTGGCGAATACCGTGTGGGCGATGAATCTCTTCCGCAAGTCAGTGCATCGGCTTCGAAGCGACCTAATGGAACGATCGACATCAGCCTTTGTAACATCGACCCCCATCACCAAGTAGATATATCTCTAGGGTTACGTGGGTTGGGAGGAATGTTGAATGTTAGCGGCCGGGTACTGACGCATACAGATATGAATGCTCACAACACATTTGGGCAACCGGAGAGGGTGAAGCCACAGTCATTTAACGGCGTTACGAGTGTAAGTGACGACGGTTTACTGGCAACGCTGCCGCCGATGTCCGTGGTCGTGTTGACACTCAATTAAGGATTGTGCGCTTAGATGCGCGTTGACATGGCATTATACCGCAGCAATAATGGATGTACATGAGCATTTATAGGATGTGAACCGGAAGGAGTAATATAATGGCTAAATTATCATTAGTTCATAAGGTCCCAACTCAGGAAAAGGTAGTCGCTTTTACGTTCGACGATGGGCCGCATCCATTATATACGAAAGAGTTGTTGGATATCTTCCATAAACATAATGGTAAAGCGACTTTTTTTATGATCGGTGAAGAGCTCAATATGTACGAGGCTATCGCAGCACAGGTTCATATGGCCGGACATGAGATTGGCAATCATACTTACTCCCATCCTGATTTGACAACACTGACTTTAGACGAAGCAAGAGCTGAATTACAGCGGGCGGATGATACGATTCGTAAAGTGACGGGAAAGCATGTATTGAACTTTAGACCACCTTTTTTTGGTGTTAACGATGATATTCTTATGCTTGCTGCAGAATTTGGATACCATTCAATTGGCGCTGTAAACGGTGAGGCCAAGGATTGGGAACAGCCCGGTGTCGATTTTATTCTGGACCATACGAGACCAACCATCGAAAACGGAAGCATTTTCTTGTTTCATGACGGGTATGGCGAACGAGCTCAAACCATTGAAGCTGTCCGGGTATTGGTGGAAGAGCTTGATGCCGAGGGTTATCGATTCGTGACTTTAAGTGAACTGTTTGGGATTGCTGATCTCCAGCTATAAAGATTAGCCGAAGGCAATCAAATTTCCAGCCGCTTTTGTCTCCGGATTTTCTGATTGTTTCGCTTTTAGCGATTAATGATTCCTGCATAACCTATTAGCAGGACCCCTTCCTCAATAAAATCGAGGAAGGGGTCCTGCTTTATTGTGTGATGGCTGTACTCTCTGCTTGTTTAAGATATTCTATCACTCACGCTTCCAAAGCATCTGAAAAACCTCACCCATTCGAATTGGATTGGGTGAGGTTATTTATATTATACGTTTTTACTAGATTGATGTATTATCTCTATCCAATTGGATGTTGTGTGGATTCCCGAACGATCAGATTAGACGGAAGGAGAATTTCAACAAAAGGTTCATCAGGATGGTCAATACGCCAGAAGAGCTGTTCAACAGCTTTACGTCCAAAGTAAGACAAATCTACATTCATCGTTGTAGTCAACGGTGTGGTTATTCGTGACAATTGTCCATTATCGAAGCTGACAATGGATACATCTTGGGGAATACGATACCCAAGCTTGTAAACAACGGAATTGATCAAGAATCCAAATCCGTCATTGACACAGAACCATGCCGTAGGCTGCTTATCGAGCGCTTGTACAGCGTTGAATACATCATCCATTTCTTCTGTTACACGATCAATTACCCACATCGGGTTGTATTCAATTCCAGCCTGGTATAAGGCCAGGCGATAACCCTCCAGGCGCTCGTAATAGCTGGGAGAGAATTGTATATTGCCGATAAAACCAATATGAGTATGTCCCAATTCAATTAAATGCTGCACGGCTGTATAAGCGGCATAGCGATTATTAGTGAGAATACTGTCGGCCATAAGATCAGGATGATGATGATCAATTAACACGGTGGGAATACCTGTATTGGTCACTGCCTGAATATAAGGGTTCGTAATATGGGACAGAATCAAGATCCCTTCAACGGATTGATCCAATAAAATAGGAGGCAGGATTAAATTCTCAGAAGAATGCTTATCAATAGATTGAATAACCATACGCTTGTTTCGCTTCGCTGCTTCCTTCTCAATGCTTAAATAAATTTCTCCAAAAAAGTTGCGTTTGGAAAATGCAAATTCCGATGCCAAGATGGCAAAGGTTCCTACTTCTTCTTCAGTGCTTTTACGCCCTCGCGAATAGATGTAACCCATCTCATTCGCTGTATCGATAATTAATTGCCTCGTTTCTTCACTGACACCGTCTTTACCAGACAGAGCCTGAGAAACAGAGTTCTTAGATATATTTAATCGATCGGCGATATCTTGCATAGTTACCTTCACCTTCATGCGAAGATACGTCCTTTCTAATAAGAAGTGTAATGAATATTCTTCCATATATCTTGAAAGAAGCTGGTGTGAACGAAATTCCGAGAACATACAGTGAAGTGATTGAGGCAACGAAAAAATTAAAAGCAAAATACCCGGATAAATATCTTTGGGCGAAACCAGACTTAGCAGATCCTACATCATGGAAAAGATGGTTCGACTTCTTTATGCTGTACAATGCAGCATCTGATGGTAACAAATTCATTGAGGGTAGCCAATTTGTTGGCGATGAAAAAGCTGGTATAGACGTACTTTCTTACGTGGACAATCTTCGTAAGGAGAAAGGGCTCTTGACTCAGAACGTAACGGAACCTTTCGAAAATGGCGTGGGTGTATTTACGGATATCGGTCCTTGGACATTTAACATGTGGGCTGAGAAATATCCGGAACTTGAGTACAAAAAGAACTTTGAAGTCACATTGCCTCCTGTTCCGGACGGTATGGATCCAGCAAATGCGAAAACTTTTGCGGATGCTAAAGGAATTGTTATCTATGCATCGGCAAGCCCAGAGCAACAGGCTGCTGCAATAGAATTCATCAAGTGGGTATACTCGGATGTTCAAAACGATGTTGCCTTTTTCCAAGAAACGAACTTGCCTCCAGCACGTGATGATGTAGGTACGAATGAAGCATTTAAACCTGTATTTGAAAAAACGCCTGTATTGCAAGAGTATGCAAAAGCAATCCCGAATGCTGTTCCATCCATGGACAATCCAAAATTCAACGAATTGCAAACCTTTATTGGTCAAGAGGCCTTTAATAAAATCGTTCGTGGTGAGATTGATCCAAAAACGGGTTGGGACAATATGAAGAAGGCGATTGAAGGGGAACTTCAATAATGATTGAAAAAAATAATAATCGGTTAGGCTGGCTTTTTGCCAGCCCTTACCTTATTTTTTCGACTGTGTTTTTCTTGGGCCCGCTTATTTGGTCTCTATACTTGTCTTTTACTAACTGGGACTTGATTTCACCAACTTATGATTTTGTAGGATTCAAGAACTTTACCAAAGCATTAGGCACACCAGGGGTAAAATCGGCATTTTGGGTAACGTACAAATTTATGATCATATTTGTACCGATTGTCACAGCAATGTCGCTTTTTGTAGCGGTAATTGTAAAGGGCTTACCTAAATTAAAAACCGTATTTCTTATTGGATTCTTTTTGCCATATCTTTCATCAGGGGTTGTTGCATCCCTTATTGTTAAAGGTTTTTTGTCACATACAAGTCCTGTTCAGACGTTTCTAAGGGAACGGTTAGGTCTTGATATTGACTGGCTCGGCGGATCTTTTTCGGCATTGTTCGTCGTTGCGATGATTATGGCTTGGAAATTTACAGGTTACTATGCGTTAATTCTTACTTCAGGTTTAGAAAGTATTGATCAGGAAGTATATGAAGCAGCGGCAATTGATGGCGTGAAGGACAGCCAAAGGTTCTGGAAAATTACGTTGCCTTTGCTGTACCCTGCGATTTATACAACCTTAATTTTATCCTTTGGTGCAACATTCGGTATCTTTACTGAGGTCTACCAATTAACAGGCGGCGGACCAAATTATGCAACGAATACATGGCAAATGGAAATATACAGTCAAGCATTTAAGAACCTGCAGGCAGGTTACGCATCAGCTATAGCGATTATGGCTGCGGTTGCGACATTTATATCTATATTCGTAATCCGAAAAATTCTGGAAATGTGGGGTAAGCGCAATGGTTGGGTCTAATTCAAACATCAAGCTCCGGCTGTCGATCCGCTATCTGATTGCGATCGTACTGCTCGTGATTATGGTATTCCCCTATTTATATATTGCGGATTATTACCAGATTGACCCGGATTATGGAACGATGGAAGACTTTGAACGCTTTATTCAGGAAGCAAAGACTCGCGGAATCAGAGTGATTGCCGATCTTGTCTTGAATCATACGTCTTCAGAGCATGCGTGGTTCAAGGAATCCCGATCCTCAAGAACAAATCCGAAGCGGGATTGGTACATTTGGAAGGACGCTGTGAACGGCGGGGTTCCAAATAACTGGGAGTCTTTTTTTGGCGGAACAGCGTGGGAATGGGATGCTGCTACGGAACAGTATTACTATCATGGGTTTGCGAAAGAACAGGTCGATTTGAACTGGGCGAATCCGGAAGTAAAAGAAGCGATGAAGGATGTCATGGCTTATTGGCTAGGCAAAGGCGTTTGCGGTTTCCGGCTAGATGTGATCAACTTCTTGTCGGTGTCCGATCAATTCCCGGATAATCCGATGGATGAATTAACGGGTGAACAAAAGCATGTGCATGACCAGAATCAAAATGGAATTATAGAGGCCATCGAGGAAATTAGTGAGTTTGTTCATGCGCATAGCGGGATGTTCATGGTAGGTGAGGTCGGATCTGAAGACATGGACATGCTGAGGCATTACAGCGGAGCGGGTAAGATGGATGTAGTCTTTAATTTCAATTTGGGAAGCCAGAAGGAATTTAGTCCGGAAAATTTATTCGCTGAGCTTAAGACGATGGAGCAGGTACACCGTGAGGATCAGATTCCAACGTTATTCTTCGGCAGTCATGATATGGATCGCGTGATTTCGCGTTTTGGCGAAGGAGATGCGGAGATTGAGGAGGAACGGGCTCGTCTGATGGCAACGCTGGCCTTGACCGCAAAAGGGGTACCTTTCCTATATTTCGGTGAAGAGATTGGGATGCGGAATTTCGTAGCCCATAAGCTGGAGGATATGCGGGATATCCAAGGATTAAACGCATATGAAATTGCACTACAGCGGGGGGCTACCCGGGCAGAAGCCTTGGAAATTGCGAATGCGAAGGGAAGAGATGCATCCCGTTCTCCGATGCAATGGAACGCAGGTCCCCAGGGCGGGTTTACTTCAGGGAAACCATGGATTGACATGGGCCCAAATTATGAGCAATTAAACGTGCAGTCCGAATCAAGTCAACCGAATTCATTACTTCATTATTATAAAAAGCTTCTCCGCTTGCGCAATACACAGGACGTGTTTCAGTTTGGAGAGTATGACGTGCTGGAACGCAGAGGCAATCTTATTTTATATGTAAGAACGTTGAAAACACTCAATACTAGAGCACTCGTAGCTTTGAATTTTGACAAGCAAAGCGTACAGATTGATCCTAGTATGTTGCTGGATGGGCAAGCAGCCTGTATATTATCAAGCCGCCGAGAGACAGTGAGTGGCACAGACTTGGTCACTCTATTGCCGAATGAAGCCGCAATATGGATGTGCGAGCCGCTATTATTTGATTAGAGAGGAACGTTATTATTATGAAGCTGCACAAAACTGCTGTGAAAACATGTGAACAATTGCTCATGGAATACGCGATGAAAGACGTGATCGTAACAGATACGCAGAAATTAAATTTCACCGGTGTAGATCACAAAGATGTCTATAACATTACAGCACCTTTCCAAGATGAAGGTGAATGGGTGATAGCAGGTCGGGTTGAAGCCCGTGACAGCGAGCATTCCAATGTCGTTTTTTTCGTCGAGCGTGATGGACAGTGGGCTCCTCGTGAAGGAGCGCCTATTCTTAAACTTCAAGATCCGTTTTTTACGAAAATCAATGGCGAATTAATTGTTGGAGGTGTTCAAATTTACCCGCATCCGGTAAAAGCTGATGCCTTAATGTGGCGTACAGTATTCTACCGCGGGAAGAACATCGCTAGCTTAGAGTTATTCTTTATTGGTCCGGATGGTATGAAAGATTTGCGGCTGGTTGACCTGAAAGATAGCATTGGAGTGCTGACCCGCCCTCAAGGAGATAAAGGAGGACGCGGGAAAATCGGTTTTACCCGCATTGCCTCGTTGGAGGCGTTATCCATTCCGTTGATCGAAGAAACACTGTTGTTGGAAGAGCAGTTCGTTGATGAAGAGTGGGGCGGCGCGAATGAAGCACACTTGCTGAAGAACGGGCTTCTCGGTGTCCTTGGGCATATCGCATCTTTTGATGAGGCGGGTGATCGTCACTACTACCCCATGGTGTTCGCTATCGATCCGGAAACAGGTGAATATTCGGATATTCAATTAATCGCTGTACGCAATCAGTTCTTGCCAGGCGTTTCCAAACGTCCTGATTTAGAGGATGTCGTATTCAGCGGCGGGCTCGTACGTCATCAAGACGGCACAGCTCACATATATGCAGGAATCAGCGATGCTGAAGCACAACGTGCGACAATCCCTGATCCATTTGCTCAATTTGAAATTTTATAGCATGAAATCCATTTGGTTAAGGGAGTTATTACAACATGAAAATCTATCGTTATGAACAAAATCCGCTGATTACACCGGCGGACGTCAAGCCGTATCACGAGGACTTTGAAGTGATCGGTGCATTTAATGCCGGTATCGCTAGCTATAATGGTGAAATATTAATGTTTCTTCGAGTAGCAGAACGTCCAATCAGTAAGGACCCTAAAATTGTGAAAGCTCCGATTTATAATCCGGAGACCAATGAATTAGATATTTTGGATCTGAATACGGATGACGAGCGTTTCGATTTCTCTGATCCGCGTGTGATCAAGAATAGATCCGCCAGTGCTACATTCCAGTACTTGACTTCATTATCTTATATCCGAATTGCTCGAAGTAAGGATGGACATCATTTTACGGTGGATGAGAAGCCATTTGTGTACCCTAGCAATTCACTGGAAACCTTCGGGGTAGAAGATCCCCGCGTAACCCAAATTGGGGATACCTACTATATATATTTCTCGGCAGTCTCCCCTGTGGGCGTTGGAGAATCGCTGGTATCAACTAAAGATTTCGTGAATGTAACTCATCACGGCATGATCTTTGGGCCGGATAATAAAGACGTATTGATTTTCCCAGAGAAAATTAACGGCAAATATTATGCATTGCACCGTCCAACGACGAAAAGCACGGGAAATCCTGAAATATGGATTGCAGAATCGGACAATTTATTATATTGGGGCAATCATAAGCATCTGATCGGTTTGCGTGACGGGATGTGGGATAGTGGCCGGATTGGCGGCGGTGCGGTTCCATTCAAGACCGATATAGGTTGGCTGGAGTTGTATCACGGGGCAACACTGGAACATCGCTATTGCATGGGGGCAGTCTTGTTAGATCTAAATGATCCCTCGAAAGTGATTGCGCGTTCCAATGCTCCGATTATGGAGCCGGAAGCGGATTATGAGAAGAATGGATTCTTCGGAGATGTTGTATTCTCTTGCGGTGCACTTGTGGAAGGCGATGTCGTCAAAATGTATTACGGAGTTGCGGATACATCAATGGCTTGCGCAGAACTTAGTGTACAAGAAATTCTAGACAGCTTGGTATACGTATAACAATAAAACGTCAAAACCGTAGTGGTTTTGGCGTTTTAATTTGGGAGAGATGACGTAGATAATGAATATCAAATTAACTGAAAACTGGAAACTTCGTGATTTTAATGTCGGGGAAGTCCGGGATCTTGAAGTTGCATCCCCAGAGTTCATTGATTATTTCTGGATGACCACCACAGTGCCCGATGACATCCATACGACGCTTCGGGAGAAAGGCATCATTGAGGATCCTTTCTTTGGCCACCAAGATCAGAAATGCCGTTGGGTTGAAGAAAAGGTATGGTGGTATCGAACGATCTTTTCATACGATTCTGATCCTCAACCTGGTGAGAAGATGGAGCTTTTGTTCGAAGGGTTAGATACCTATGCGACCGTATATCTTAACGGTGTGGAGCTTGGATCAACGGATAATATGTTCATCAGCCATTCTTTTGATGTAACCCGTGAATTAAATCAAGGGAAGAATACGCTTGCCGTAAAATTTGATCCTATTCATGTACACGCAGGCGATAAGGTCCAATATTATTGGTCGGGCTATAGCAAGAAGCGGATCTGGACACGTAAAGCGCAGAGTCATTTTGGCTGGGACTGGGGTCCACGTCTGGTCTGTGCAGGGATTTGGAAAGAGGTGCATTTAATTAAACGCCGTCATGCACATTTAGATCATGTGTTTGCTCGAACAACTTCGATCCAGGATCAAGTAGGTATCGTTGATGTGGATTTATGCGCACATGCCTTTGATCGCGAGTGTTCATATACGGCGTGTGTGGAACTCTTAGAAGGTACAGAGCGCGTTGCGAAAGCGTATGTCTCTTTAGACAGAGCTTCAGGGATTACGGTTGACGGGGCGATTACAGCACGCACGCTTCATCATTCAGTTACTTTGCGGGTGATAGATCCGAAGCTATGGTGGACGCATGATCTAGGAACGCCTTTCTTATATCAATTACGTGTTACGTTATTTGCAGATGGGGAGCCAATCGATACTTATGAGCAGCGATTTGGGATTCGTAAGATCGAGTTAATGCAGCTTGATGAAGAGGGGCGCCATGCTTTTACGTTTGTATTGAACGGTGTAAAGGTTTTTGCCAAAGGTGCAAATTGGATCCCTATTGATAGCTTTATTGCGACCGTACCGGATAGCCGATATACGCATCTCCTTCAAATGGCCAAGGCTGCCAATATGAATATGATTCGCGCTTGGGGCGGAGGCATTTATGAGCGGGATATTTTCTTTGATGAATGTGACCGGTTAGGAATCTTAATCTGGCAGGACTTCATGTTCGCTTGTGCGTTGTATCCTGATTATAATCGTAATTTCATGAATAATGTTCACCGAGAAATTGAGCAGGTCGTAAAACGTCTTCGCAGTCGTACGAGTCTTGCCTTATGGTGCGGGAATAACGAGAATGATTGGTTGTATGAGGCACTCTCCTCTAGCGGCGAGATTACACATCCTTTTTATGGTGAGAAAATATATCATGAGCTCATGCCTGCGGTGTTGGAGCAGCTCGATCCAACGCGAACGTTTTGGCCTAGTTCCCCTTTTGGTGGAAATGATCATAATTCGCGTGATGTGGGCGATACACATAACTGGCAAGTCTGGCATGGGAATAATGAGCCTCGTCAATTTGGTGAACCACAGACACAGGATTATAGTGTTGAAGGGATATCGTTCAAACGATTCAAGTCAGATTTTACGAAATTCGCCAGTGAATTCGGACTGCATGCCGCTTCCAATCGTTATACTTTAGCGAAGAACATGCCGGACAATCAGTTCTACTGGGATAGCGATGAAATGAAATACCGTAATAAAGATGTCCATTATCCAAAGGGTATTATGCTCATGGAAGGTTATACTGGAATTCCGAAGGATATCTATGAATATATTCAATTCTCGATGCTTACCCAGGCAGAAGGGTTAAGATATGGTATTGAGCATTATCGCCGTAATAAGCCGGATACGAGCGGGGCTTTGTTCTGGCAGTTTAATGATTGCTGGCCGGGAACAAGCTGGTCTGTCATCGATTACTATGGCTTGCCAAAAGCAAGCTATCACTATGCGCGTAAATTCTTTGCACCGGTACTCTTATGTGTAGATCATGATCCGAATGGGCAGCTGCAGTTATGGGCTGTTAATGATCGGCGTGAGATTTATGAGGATGAGGCGGAATTAACAATCTATCGGATGGATGGTACGATTGTATATCAGCGTGCATTCGATGTGACTGTTGAAGCAAACGGTAAAATGAATTTTGCCAATTTACCTGAGGCTGAGGTACTGCAACAGCATAGTCCGCGCGAGGTTGTGGCCGTGCTTCGTTCGAAGAAACAGGTGACAGAAGAGTATGTTCTCTATTAAAGAGATTATAAAGATATGGATTATCAAGAAGCACATATTCAGATCTCTGTGGATGAAGTAAAAGGACATATCCGTTTGATCTCGGATCGTGTTGCCCGGATGGTGATGATTGAACTGGATGCTCCTTGGGTGATCATGGATGATAATTTCTTTGATCTGATCCCAGGTGAGGAGAAGACGGTTCATGTACATCATGCTGCTGCAGGGGAACTTCCTTGGGAAACCCTACGTGTGACGGCGATGAATGATGCATCTATACAGAAGCTTAGAACTGAAGGAGATGTACTAATATGAAGGCGGCCGTATTTCAGGGAAATAAGCGCATTGATTTTATGGAATGGGAAGCTCCAGCTGTAGACCTCAAAGAAGTTAAACTTCGTGTGAAATGCTGCGGGATCTGTGGTACAGATCAGCATATTTATCATGGATATCCTGGGTCTGCGGAGGTGAACGCTCCGGTTGTGTTAGGGCATGAGCTCGCAGGGGAAGTGGTTGCTGTGGGTGACGAGGTTACGGCTCTTCAGGTTGGGGACCGTGTATCCGTGGATCCTAACATCTATTGTGGGAACTGTTATTTTTGCCGGAATGGAAAAGTGCATCTGTGCGATAACTTGCAGGCTGTTGGAGTAACTCGTGATGGAGGCATGGGCGAATATTGCGTAGTTCCTGCCGCGAACTGTTACTTGTTACCTGATGAAATGAGCTGGATCGAAGGGGCGATGATTGAACCTCTAGGTTGTGTTCTTCATGGCTATAAGAAGCTCGACATTCGTAGAGCTCACCAAGTCCTGATTATCGGTGGTGGTTTTATTGGTCAATTGTTCTTGCAGCTCGTAAAAGCTGCGGGTGTTAAAGGGATCATTGTCAGTGAGCCGGAAATGTTCAAACATGACCGATTAGTCGAATTAGGTGCGGATGAAGCGGTTTCTCCTGCAGCAGCAGGTGTGATGGAAGCTCTTCATCATCAATTTGATATTGTGATTGAATGTGTAGGCCGGGCGGATTCCATGGAGCTGGCGGTTAAGGCATCACGTAAGGGTGGACAAGTATTAATGTTTGGTGTTGCTTCCCCTGACACATGTATTCAAGTCTCCCCATTCGAAATTTTCACGAAAGAGCTGGTCATCATGGGATCTTTTATTAATCCTTATACACATGAGGAATCGATTGCGTTAATTGAGAAGGGGATCGTTCAGATTGAGTCATTGATTAGCCACCGGTTTTCGTTGAAAGATGTTCCAGAAATCATGGAGGAGTATACGAATCTGCGTGTTTCTAAAGGGGTTATTGTGCACGAGAGGTAGTGTTAAATCATAGTAGCGTATATCAAGCGATGACTATTGGCTATTTTGCCAAAGGTCATCGTTTTTTTTGTGGGCAAAAACTGGCTGTGACGAGGTCTCTTTTTAGAAAATATTGAAATTAATATTCAGTTAAGAATCCCTTCACTATCCGTTTACGATTCAGAGTTAGAGTTAAAGGAGGCCATGAGAAAAAGGAGCTTTGTCATGAACACAGATCCTAAAGTACTTATTGTTACGTCGGCATTTGGAGACGGGCATATGAAAGTCGCTGAAGCCATCGAAAATTCATTTAGACGTAGAGGGATCAGTCGGATTACCACCTTAGATCTATTCGCTGTAGTTCACCCTGCCTTGAATGAGCTATCCCGAAGGTTCTATTTAAACAACACGGGGTATACGCAAGAATTTTATGGATTATTGTACACAATGACGAGCAAGATGAGACCAGAACAGTTCATGGGCAGACTCATACATTCTATGGGCAAACGAAAAGTGCAAAGGATCATCAACGAGATACAGCCGGATATTATTATTCATACCTTTCCTTATTTGGCTGCTGCTGAGCTAGCATCCACAACAGGTAGTAGAATGCCTTTGTTCACAGTTATGACGGATTATGTAGTTCATGGCAGGTGGCTTCATCCACAAACGACAAAATATTTTATCGCTTCAGAAGACATGAAGACAACGCTGATGTCGGCAGGGGTCGCTGAAGAGAAGCTTGTGGTCAGTGGGATTCCAATTCGTGAGGCATTTGAGCAGACTCAGGATCGTGAAGCGCTTTTACGCAAACATGGGTTAAGCGGAGATCGTCAATATCTACTACTGGCGGCAGGAGCTTACGGCGTATTAAGTGACATTAGCAGTTTAATAAAACGAGTACTGCTTCAATCGAGCTTCGATGTCATCGTATTGTGCGGGAATAATCATAAGCTTCGAGCAGCTACGGGGGAGCTTTTTCAAGAGAACCCTCGAGTTCACATTTTGGGATATACCGAAGAAATGCAGGAGCTGATGTGCATAGCTTCCTGTTTATTGACCAAGGCTGGCGGGATTACCTTGACTGAGGCGATGGCTCAAACACTTCCAGTTATCGTCTATCGACCACTCCCGGGTCAGGAGGCAGGTAATGCAGAATGGTTATCTGGGCAGCATTTGATAGAGATTGCACGAAATGAGGAGCAGTTAGTAGAGCAGCTTCAGCGATTGGAGCATACGGCGTACAGAGATGAAAGGGAACAGCATATGAAGGTCTTTTCGCGGAAATCAGCCTCGGATGCTATCGTTACCGAAGCTTTAGAGGCTATTAAATTGCGTCAGCCCTCTGTTCCCGCAGCAAAATCCATGCTTGTTGAAGGGCAGGCGAAGACGATTCATGGATATTATTAGGAAGAAAGAAAGACAACAGCAGACGTTTACCCGCCTCGCAATGATTCTCTTTTTTATAGAGTGGATAAGAGGGGCTGTCCTAATCACGTTCTTACCCACTTATATATTGACGAGCTGGGGGCTTACAACGTCAGTAGTCGGCGTTGCGGTCTCCGCGCACTATTTAACGGACAGCTTGATCAAAAGCTTCATCGGCTATCTCTTGGATAGATATCCTGGGCGCACCGTGCTTCATGGAGGGTTTTTTCTTGGATTCGTTGGACTGTTAGTGATGGTGACAACGCATAGTTCTTGGATGCTTATTGTAGCCTCTGCTTGCTTGGGTGCCGGATTCTCACCGATCTGGATCTTATGTATGAGCCAGGTATCAGAAGAAAAACGAGCACAGCAGATGGGAACCCTGTACGTATACTGGATGGCTGGTTTAGGTCTGGGTCCTGTAATGATGAATTTATTAATTGGCGGCGGGTTGTCGCTGTCCCTTGCTGTCATTGGATTATTTTTTGTAGCGGGCTGGATTATGGTAGGTCTTGTAAAGATGAAAAATGTCTCGGTGCAGAGTGTGAATATATCTGTAGGCGGGCAGTTTGTATCTCTATGGAACAAAGTGAAGAAGGGGGGATTTTTGGTCCCCGGCATGCTGCTGCAGACTACAGCGGGCGGGATATTGGTCCCTTTTTTAACAAGCTTTGCGATCTCACATCTGGGTTTGTCTCATTCACAGCTGTCTATCGTGCTATTTATGGGAGGAGCAGGTGTAGTTCTATTTCTTGTCCCTATGGGAAAATGGTTTGATCAAGTTGGAGGCAAATGGTTCCTTGTCGTTGGATTCGGCGTGTTTGCGCTTGCCTTGTTCGGTCTAACTTCTATTAACTCCTTCTCCGCTGCCATTGGGCTCGCGCTTCTGCTGGGGTGTGCTTATGCTGCTTTGCTTCCTTCATGGAATGCGTTAATGGCCAGTTACATTCCCGAAGATTCCGTGGGGATCAGCTGGGGATTATTGTTTTCCATAGAAGGTTTAGGGGTGGTTATTGGTCCTCTAATTGGAGGGTGGCTGGGAAGCACAGGGAATCAATTGCTGCCTTTTCAAGTCAGTGCCTGTTTGTTTGGATTGATTAGTGTTGTCTACTTGCTATCCCCCGCCCGATTATTTATTCACAGAAACAGAGGGATGGAGAAGCTTCCAAATGTATCGTAGTTAAGATTTATTTAATAGACTCTTCACAACGAATTTAGGAATTGCACCTAAGCTTAATATACAAGACTAAATAAGTAATGAAGGGAAGAACAAAAATGAAGAAGAAATGGCTACTTACCGGAGGTGCAGCAGGGATTAGCGGGGCGATCATGCTGATTACCGGAATGACGGCGTTTGCGGGAACCTCTGGGTATGACGATTACAAAGCCGCATTTAAGAATACTGCAGAGAATATGCAAACTGTTACCGTACAAGCTGATGCGATGCTTAAAGATAACGGGAGTATTCTGAGTCAGGCACAAGGAAGTATAAAAGTAAGCTTGCCGAATGAAGCCGTAAGAGGCGCTGTGAAGATTAGTGGGTCACAAGGTTCCCATGAACTTAACCTCTATAGTCAGCCTGACGGACAGGTCTGGAAGAGCGATGCTTCCGATATTTATTACGTAAAGCAGGATATTAAGGATAAGAAGGATCAGGAAACAGGAGCAGAACCGAAGGAAGCAGTTTGGCTTAGCAGCCAAGAAGAGACGATCATGGATGCTTTGATCGGCAATTTGAAGAATGAGATCACCTCTACTACCGATAAAGACGGTCCAAGCATATCTCGATGCATCTTGACAATGCACAAATCCCGGCAGTGGTGCAGCGTTAGCCCCAGTTCTGTTCAAGATCTTTGGGAAGAGAAAGATCATGAGTCCAGTAAAGAAACGATTGTCGATTCAAATGATCCAGAGGATTTAATTCAGCATAACCTGTTTGATTTCCAAGCAATTGCTCTGACGAACGGTGTACAGATTCAAAGCATCCGTTTGAATGCTGATATCACTCCGGCTAATGAGCTTCAGCACCAACAGTTAGATCTAACGTTTGTGGGTCAGGATGCGCAAGGAGCCTCCCATACTTTGGCTGCTAGTGTGGATGTTCAGCTCTCCGCATTCAATGCGACTACACCAGAGTCTATTGACCTCTCAGGTAAACAAGTGCAGCAGGTGAAAGAGGGCGATGAATACGGACATCGTGATTAAAGATCCCGTTGCGTTGAATATGTAAGTGTGGAACAACTAAAAAGAATGCAATTAGAAAGTCCCTATGATGTGATTGAACTGTGACCGTATTTGTGGAAAGTTGAAAAAAGAAGACCTTTAAGAAGCAATTAATAGGTGACTCCTGAATTCATCGGGAGTCATCTTTTTTAATGTCCATTGATATCGCTCGGAGTTATAGTAGGCGATATAGTCATCAACCTTTGTTCGTAATTCCAAGAGAGTCATACATGTCTTGTACTCCAAATCATCCTTCATATGGCCAAAAAAGCTCTCCATGGCGGCGTTATCCCAGCAGTTCCCTTTCCGTGACATGGACTGTGTAAACCCAGCTTCGCGTACGAGAAGGCGGAATCTAGGGTGAGTATAGTGCATTCCTTGATCCGAATGTAAAAGGGCTTCTGGATGAATATTGCCATCCAGTCGTTCAAGTAGTTTCTCCAGTGTTCGTTCTACAATTGGCATAGCCAATGAAGAAGAGAGGTAGTGAGCTAAAATTTGTCTCGTAGCCCCGTCTTTCACCACGGATAAATAAGCACATTGTCCATTACCATAATGCATATAGGTAATATCCGTCAGCAGAACTTTCTCAGGCTCTCCTTGGTCAAACTGGCGCTTGAGTAGGTTGGGACACGTTTGGTGCTCTTGTGTGGCTTTTGCCATCTTGCGATAGGGATTTGCTTGCCGGATCGTAGCAACAAGCTTATATTTTCGCATTAATCTTCGAATCTTTTTATGATTCATGATGATACCATTCTCCCGTTCCAGCCACATCTTCACGACCAATGCTCCAGCTTTACCATTCAAAGCGTCATAGTGTTTCTTGATAAGGAAAGCGTCTCGTTCGTCTGCCTTCTCTCGCAACTGTCTTGCTTCCTCAGCGACTTGCCAACGGTAATATCCGCTTAAGCTCACACAAGCTAGCTTACACAAATAACGCGTCATTCGCTGCAGACCGTGCTTACGTATCGTTTGGTTAATAATTTCGTAGCGCTCGGAGGGGGTCAACGTTTCCTCTGCATCTTCTGCTTTTCGAGCGCCTCCAGCTTTTTTAAGAAGTCGTTCTCCATCTCCAGAAGCTTGATTCGTGCTTCTGCACGTTTTAACTTTTCCTCGGTAGAAAGTTCCCCTGCCGGTCGTCTGCCCGGGGATCCTTTTCCTCGTTGTTCCTCTAGTAGTCCAGCCTCTCCCAGAGCATTATACGTATTACGCCAACGGGTTAGGCAATGCTTAGGCTTCTTGCGACCGATAATATCTAGGTTAAATCCCGCGCTAAGGAAGATCTCCATTGGGGCTTGGCCTTCCTTATAGGCCTTAACCGCAGCCAACTTAAACGTTGGTGAATAGGTAATACTCTTTTCCGTCACGTTCTCTACATTTGGATTGTTCTCTAGTTGTTTGATCTCATTTTCGTTGAATATCCTTGAGCTTCCTCTTGTTTTGTTATTCATGAAGGCTTCCTCCGTTATTTCGATATTTCGATTAAAACACAAAATGACCCGTAAGAGGGTCACTTTTTTCAAAGTTTCCATCTTACGGGTCACAGTTCAGATTGGTCATAGGGACTTTCTTTATTAAAAAGCTATTTTCGCATATATTAGTCCTATGGAAGCCCCACAATCCGGAGGTGTTTGAATGAGAGTTTTATTAACTGCAACAATGGTATTACTAATGCTCGCGGTGTTCACGGTTGGCTGTCAAAATTCAAAGAATCCGGTACAGCAAAATTCATCAGAACCCACTGAAATAAAAACAGCTACAAAAGAGCAATTAAGCAAAGTGACAGCTAAAATGACTTATGAAGAAGTGATTAGTATTTTAGGCGCCAGCAAGGACATAGGCTCTGGATTGTATATTATTCAATATGAATACACAGATGGTCAGCGATTCACTTTAGATTTCTCAAGTTATGATGGACTGATAACGGAGGAAGATTATAAAGAAATTCGCAAACTTATTAATAGTTAAAGTTAATCAATTGAATTGCTCCCGCATATCCCCAGACTTCCGGCGCCGCCGACTCATGAATACCAAAGCCAATGCAATGATCGTGAGAATAATCCCAAGGACTTGAAATCCCTCAAAGCTGAACTTACCTCTCATTATGATTCCTATCAATAAGGAAGAGAGAATGGTTCCCAGATATCTTGATGTATTAAATAATCCGGATGCTACTCCGATGATTTCTTTGGGTGAACTTTGGAACAAAGCTGCTTGCATGCCTACATTATTCAACCCATTGCTAATCCCGAATGCAGCCAACGCCAGGCACACGCTAATAACCGGTGAAGATTGATTTAATGTCACAAGCCATACCGATCCCGCAGTCATCAATATTGCAGACACTAGCAATGCCGGTCTTGGTCCGGATTTATCGATCCATCGTCCTGCTATTGGAGAAGTAACTAGAGAGCATAGGCCTAAGGTTAGCATAAGTATCCCTGTTTGATATTCGCTGACATGGCGAACCACTTGCAAGTAGGACGGAACTCCGAAAAAGAGTGAGTAATAAAGTACGTTAACGAGCATGAACTCCAAATTAACCCAAGTCATCGCAGGATATTTGGCGAATGTGCGTAAAGGGATAAAAGGCGAAGCCGCTTTTAACTCATGTCGTACGAATACCCCTAGCAGAGCAAGTCCTATCAGTGAAACAACGACATTTCCTACAGCGATGTGCCCGGATGATTTTGCTGAGAGTAATCCAATGAGCAGGGCAACCAGTCCCACTGTGAAGAACAGGATCCCTGATCCATCTATCCAATTGAACCATTTGCGAAGGGACATGCCCGATGAAACGGTTAATGACGAGTGTTCCTTAGGAATATTTCTCCAAGACAATAGAAAGCTCACTACCACAAATGGAATATTGACGAAAAAGATAGCAGGCCAGCCCCACCAGTGTATGATAACCCCGCCAATAAAGGGGCCGATGGCTGCCGCACCGGATAGGAAGATGGACAAAACAGACAGCGCTGTCGCTTGTTTTTCCGTTACATGAATTCGCACTATGGCCATCCCAACGGCAACCATCATGCTAGTTCCGATGGCTTGCACAATGCGGAACACGATGAGCCACGCGAAGCTTGGTGCGAATGGAGCTAATAATGAGGCAATGAAGGCTACTATAAGCCCGGAAAGAAATATTTTTCTCCTACCAAATAAATCGCTGGCCTTTCCCATGACAGGTTGAGCGATGCTACTAGCAATGTAGAAAGAAAAAATAATCCAGGAAACACCTGTATAGTCAAGTTGGAATACATTTTGCAATCTTGGAATAGCCACAGAAACCATTGAAGAATTTAATGGGTTCAATAGTATCCCTAGACCCACTGAAATCATTAACCACCAATTCCGAACACTCATTTTGGGTCCCCCTAAAGCGTATTAATGTCATCCTACTTGATTTTAATTATTCATTCCAACGCATTTTATGTTATATTCTCATTGACTTAAAGGAATGAATGGGGTGCGAAATGGAACTTCTACAGCTGCAATATTTTCTCGCGGTAGCTCGACTGGAACATGTGACAGAAGCTGCCCGGAATCTGCACGTTACTCAATCATCACTCAGCAAAACAATCCAGCGTTTGGAGGAGGATCTAGGGGTCCCTTTATTCGATCGAGTAGGGCGGAACCTGCGTCTGAATGAGTTCGGAAGCAGATTCCTTCGCCGTGCAGAAAGAGCCTTGTTTGAATTGGAACAGGGGAAGCAGGAGCTTAGCGATTTATCTCACCCGGAACATAACATGCTCGAATTAGCGGTGACCACCGCCAGTACATTACCCAATATCCTTCGCGAGTTTCGGAAAAAGCGACCTGATATTCAATTTCACGTGCAGATGCTGACTACCAAGGAAATGGTTACACTTTTGGATCGAGGAGAGGTGGATTTCTGCTTGTCCTCACCCCCTATAGAAGGGGACGACATTGAATGCCAAGTCGTGTTTATCGACCCTATCCTTGTAGCGGTTCCTAAGGGACATCGTTTGGCAGATCGAAGCAGTGTATCTTTGATAGAGCTCAGAGATGAATGGTTCGTCGGGGTTAAGAGTGGTTACGGAACTCGGGATTTAATAGACTCTGTGTGCCAATCGGTTGGATTTACGCCTAAATATGTGTATGAGGGGGATGAACCTGCAAGGTTGATCACGCTTGTGGAAGCTGAGATTGGTCTTGCCTTCATACCAAGCACAGCAAGAAATTCACGGGAAGACATCAAATATCTCCAAATAGAGAATCATGAATTAGTAAGGGAAATTGCTTTAATATGGCACAAGAGTCGGTACATTTCTCGGGCTGCTTTGGAATTTCGTGAGGTTGTTGTAGAATATTTCGGATCGTTATCCAAAGAGGTTTAAGACAATTGGGAATGGGTATCGAGAGGTATTTAACTGGATGCAAAAGAACAATTGCATCCAGCTCAAGGAGGTATAGTCTATAGAAATATTTTATAATGAAGATGTAGAAAAATCTGGTAGTGTTTATTTATCTGATGTTGGTTCTTCCATAAACCATGAGATATGGGTGCATCTCTTACAAATAAGTATAGCAGCGTTTTTATTCGCCCAGTCAAATCCTAGAAAGGATGCTCCGCTTGTGTTAAGCAGTTTATAATCCAGATCAAAGGTATCGTTTTGACAACAAGGACAGGTTATTCGCGCGCCTGCAGCACTGTATCTCATTTTAAAAACCTCCTGTGAATTTGTATAGTTCTTTAACGCACCTGAGGTTATTGAGGTTTCATGTACTCGAACTTACTAGTCAATTTGGGGTGGAATTATGAATAGCTGGGAAACAGCATTGTCAAAGGTATGTGAGCTTTATTTTTCACCGGAGGTAAATTCAAAATTAGAATGGATCTTGGTGGGCTCAGTGGGTTCGGTATTACAGGGCTGTGAAATGACTCCGGGAGACGTTGATATTTATACAAAAAATAAAGAAGGGATTGCACAATTTGCAGAACTTCTGAAGGAATATTCCTTGCTGGATAAATGTGAATTCCCTCATGGGGAGAACTGGTTATCCTCTTTAGAAGAACCTGCATACACTCAGACCTTTTCTTCGGGCTTCTCATGGACAAAGGGGAGTTGGATCATCGATGGGTTTAAAGTGGAAGTCGTTCATATCTCCAATTCAGCGGGCATTCCTGATTCTATGGATGGCGATGGAATATGGGAAGGTGGACAATTCATTTGGAATCATTTTAGGAATGTGACAATCGGACGGTATACTATTCCTACAGTTCCTCTAGAAATACAGCTAGAATCAAATTTAAGAAGACAACGATCAGACAGGACACAAGCGATTATTACTGCATTGCAAAAATATGGCTACGATCAAGAACTAATCGAAAAAGCTCTATCAATGAAACACTTACCTTATTTTTATTCTCAAATGATTTGAGCAATGGAGATTATTTTTAAAAAGGGAATTAACTGGTATAATATGGTTTATAATCGAGAAAGGTGTTGATTTCTATGTCTGACTTTTTTGATCCAGGACCTAATCCGAATGTGACGGACCCTGGCGGTCATAAAGCAAACCATGATGTCAATGCGCAAAAATATCATACACAAGGTGTTCCGGGATTTTGGAGCGAGGTAATCAATCTGTTCATCGTGGTGGCAATAATTGCAGTTATTTTCTTACTCATATGGATCTTCTAATGGTCTTGTAATGAAAAAATGACAGCCCTCATTTATCTTGAGGGCTGTCATTATCGTTATTGAGCTGAGTATCCTCCGTCGATGACTATTTCCGAACCTGTAATGTATGAAGATTCATCTGTTGCCAGAAATAACGCCGCTTGGGCAATATCGATGGCTTGACCCAAACGCTGCAAAGGTGTTGACTGAATCAATTGGTCTAGCAAATCCTTTGAAGTACTTAAAGCTTGAGTCATTGGCGTTTCAATAATTCCAGGGAATAGAGTGTTTACCCGTACACCTTGACGGCCGAAGGTTGTAGCAGCCGCTTTAGATAATGCGCGAACTGCGCCTTTGGATGCCGAGTAGTGATTAAAGCCTTGACCGATCAGAGCTGTATAAGAAGAAATATTGATGATCGAACCTTTCTTTTGAGCTGCCATATAAGGCGTGACATGTTTAATCCCAGCGAACGGGCCATAACCATTGATGGAATTGATTTTCTGCCAATCCTCAATATCGATTTGATCAAATGGTTTTTCAGAAGAGATGCCTGCGTTATTGACAAGAATATCAATCTTACCAAAACGATCATGTACTTCCTTTGCCAGCACTTTCCAATCCTCATCTGAGGCAACATTCAATTTCATTCCATAAACATTCTGTTTCTGGCTTACTTTCTCTAGCGCTGCCTCATTGATATCTGCGGCAATAACGATAGCACCTTCTTGAGCAAACAGATCTGCCATGCTTTCACCAATACCGGAAGCCCCACCTGTAATAATAGCCACTTTATTATCTAATCTTCTCATTTTATATTCTCCTAACGAATTAAAAGATAACTGTTGGAATAACAACTGCCATTACTAATATGCCCAAAAAGATGTAGGTATATCTCCAGCCTTCGCTAGCGATTAAGTTACCTGCCATAGGTTGAAGGATAGCTCCGAATATACCACCTGAAGCTACCGTAATTTCCATGTTCCCCAATTCATTTCCTTGAGATCTTTATTCAAATGAACAGGAAGTCAATTCAGTGGGAAGGGTAAAGGGAGGGGGCAGTCTAACTGCCCCCTCCCTTTAATTTGGTGCACACCTGTCTTGTGCAGACAGGTGTGCACCAGTTCTACTTCTTAATGTGAAAGTGCCTTGCCCTTTTCCAAATAGCTGGTGTCACCGACTTTTCCTACCGTAAACTTGCCGTTCTCCCATTCCACGATCGTCACGCTGGAATTCGGCAAACCACCTTTGCTCATATCCCAAGCGTTAGGATCAAGACCCATGACCAAATCCAAAATGGTGATGCCGTGGGAAACGACAATGATATTCTTTTTTGACCCTTGGTTATCGGCAATGATTTGGTCTACTGCCGCTTTTGTCCGGACAAAAACCTGAGCCATGTTTTCTCCGTTCACCGAGGTGTAATCGAGTTTCTGGAACGAAGCAACGTTTGTATGCTTCATAATATCTGCTTGATAAGCGCCTTCCAAGTCACCGAAGTTCATTTCTCTCAAGCGTTTATCCGTTTTCAGAATCATGTTTCGGCCTTCCAAAATGGAATCGGCCGTATCTATCGCACGTCCGCTAGAGCTGCTGTAAGCTGCGCTGAACGGAATGTCGTGCAAGCCTCGTGCCAGGTCCTCGGCTACCTTGATGCCTTCTTCCGTGAGCGGAGCATCCGAGAGGCCCTGCATCCTTTTTTGCACGTTAAACAGCGTTTCGCCGTGACGAACGAAGTAGAACGTGAGCTTGTTTTGACCGTTTTCCGCATAGCTCTGATCGCCGACTTTTTGCACCGCATATTTGCCGTCTTTCCACTGAATCTTCGTTACGCTGGAATTCGGCAAGCCGCCCTTGCTCATATCCCAGGCTTTCGGGTCGAGACCCATGACCAAATCGAGAATGGTGATGCCATGCGAAACGACAAGCACATTCCCGCCTTTTGTTTTGTTTGCTTCAACCATTTGATCCAGCGATGCTTTAGCCCGCTCGAACACGCCTTGCATATTCTCGCCGTTCACCGAGGTATAATCGAACTTCTTGAACGAAGCAACGTTTGTATGCTTCATAACATCTGCTTGATAA